>UCCA01000009.1 GCA_900470805.1 Hyphomicrobiales bacterium
CGACTGACTTGATGAGGGAAAAGAAAAAGGCTCAGTTCATCCCAGCGCGGGCTTCGGCCTTGGCCTTGGCGATATCGCGGAGTGCGCCGGCAATGACGTCGGGTGTCTGTGCGCCACTGACGGCGTATTGCTGGTCGAAGATGAAGAACGGCACGCCGTTGACACCCATCTTCTGTGCCGACTCGATCTCCTCGACGACAAGGGTCTTGTCTGCATCGGAAGCGAGCAGCGACGCAGTGACCGCGCGGTCGAGGCCCGCCTTCTCGGCGATGTCGAGCAGCACTGCGTGATCGCCGACATTGCGGCCTTCTTCGAAATTCGCCTTGAATAGGCCGTTGACGACCTTGTCCGCCTTGTCGCGGTCCTCGACCATCGCCCAGTGGATCAGACGGTGGGCGTCGAGCGTGTTGGGGCTGATCTTGACCGCGTCGAAATCGAAGTTGATGCCGACTTCGCGGCCGAGTTCGGTCAGCATCTTGTGGCCTTCTGCGACGCGCGCGGCCCCGCCCAGCTTCTTTTCCAGTGCTGCCTTGTGATCGACGCCCTCAGGCGGATAATCGGGGTTCAGGCGGTAGGGGCGCCAGTTGATATCGACGCCGACTTCATCCTGAACCTCGGCGATTGCCAGTTCGAGCCGTGCCTTACCGACGTAGCACCATGGGCAGACAACATCCGAGACGACGTCTATGACTATGCGTTCCATGGGCTTTCCTTTCCGGGGTTGCTGGCCTGATCGTCAGGCGTTTGCAGCCATCTAAGCGCTGCCACGGCCAAGTTCAACCGGGCAGGAAAAGGGAACCACCTGTTATTGGACGCTCTCATCCCACCATGCCGGCAGCTGATAGCCATAAAGCGGCACCGTATCCGGATGACCGATGCGCTTGCTGCGCGCCACCCATTGCTTGTCGACGTGGTAGAGCGGCAGGACGTAATGCCCGGACAGCAGCAGGCGGTCGTGGGAGCGCACGGCGGCGGTGAAGTCCTCGGCAGAGCGGGCCGTCAGGATATGCTGGATCAGCGTATCGACATCGGGATCGGCGACCCCGGCGAAATTGTCGGTGCCCTCACGATCGCGCGATTGCGACGACCAGCGGCCGACCTGCTCGATGCCCGGCGAGAGCGACGAGGTGAAGGATTTGACGACGATATCGTAGTCGAAGGTGTTGGTGCGGCTCTGATACTGCGAATCGTCGACGGTGCGGATCGAGGCGGTGATGCCGAGCAGTTGCAGCGAGCGCTGGTAGGAGACCGCAAGCTTTTCCTGGTCGGTATTCTGCGTCATGATCTCGAACGCGAGCGGCCGGCCTTCGGCGTCGCTCATCCTGCCGTTCTTGATCGTGTAGCCGGCCTGCTTCAGCAGTCCCACCGCCTGCTTCAGCACGTTGCGGTCTCGGCCGGAGCCGTCGGTGACGGGCAGCTTGTAGGTGCCGTCGAGAATGGCCGGATCGATCCGGTCCTTGATCGGCCCGAGCAGCTTCAGTTCACGCTCGTCCGCGGGCACGCCGAAGCTTGAGAGATCGGAGTTCTGCCAATAGCTCTGCGTTCGGATGTATGCGCTGGAGAACAGATTCTTGTTGGCCCATTCGAAGTCGAAGATCAGCGACAGACCTTCGCGCAGCTTGGCGTTGGCGAAGACCGGGCGACGGGTGTTGAAGACGAAGCCGAACATGCCTGACGGCAGCTTCGGCTCGAACACGTCCTTGACGACATTGCCTGATGTGACAGCCGGGAAATTGTAGGCGCTCGCCCAATGGCCGGGGCTGCCATCAGGGTAGACATCGACGTCGCCCTTCTTGAACGATTCGAACAGTGTCGTGTCCTGCAGGAAATACTGCACTGATATCTGGTCGTAATTGTCGAGGCCGACCTTGGCCGGAATTTCCTTGCCCCAGTAGTTCGGATCGCGCTCGAAGGTGATGCTTTCCCCCGGTTTCAGCGACTTGATCTTGTAGGGACCGGATCCGATCGGCGGCTTCAGCGTCGAGCGGTCGAACGTCTCGGCGTCGATGGCGTGTTTCGGTAGGATCGGGGTGGAGCCGGCGAGAATCAGCGGGAATTCGCGGTCGGCCTTGTCGTTGAAGGTGAAGCGGACGCTGTGATCGCCGACCTTCTCCATTTTCTCGACAGCGTTGAGGCGGGTGCTGAAGGGGACACGGCCTTTTTCCTTGAGGATATTGAAGGAAAAGATGACGTCGTCAGGCGTCACCGGCTGGCCGTCCGACCATTTCGCATCCGGATTCAGATTGAACTGGATGTAGGTACGGTCATCGTCCCATTCGACCGACTGCGCGAGCAGCCCGTAGAGTGTGAACGGCTCGTCGCGCGAGCGCAGCATCAGGGTTTCGTAGACGAGGTTGCCGTATTCCGGATCCCACATGCCGCGCGCCGTCGTGCGCATGCTTTTCAGGATGAAGGGATTGAGGTTGTCGTAGGTGCCGACAACGCCATAGGCGATCTTTCCGCCCTTCTTCACATCCGGGTTTGCATAGGGAAAGTGGGTGAAATCGGCGGGCAGGGCGGGGGTCCCGTGCATGGCTATCCCGTGGACCGGTTCAGCGTGAACGGCTCCGCAAAACAGGGAGAAGGCAAGGGGGACGACGATCCGGAGCATAGTTGAAATCCTTTCCGGAAAACGGCACGATTCGGCGGAAGACTATCACGCCAGCCGCGCAATTCACCATGCGTAGCAAATTCTTTGAGACGATCTCCAAAACGCCAAAGAAACACTGGAAATCTGCGTCGGTGCGATGTAACAGGGACCCCGAAGTCGGGGGGTCATGCATTTGCCTCATTGTTTTAAGAGGTCAGATGCGAACAACCCTGTTGGTGAGGATGGCATATCCGCTGTCCCAACGGGATATCAGGAGACGGAATTCGTTATGATGTTCAAGTCTGAAAAGAAAACACGGGCAGCTCTGTCCGTCATGGCAGTGATGCTTGGTGCCGCAGCGGCTCCGGTGTCTTCTTTTGCGCAGGACGCGACCGCCGACGGCTCTCAGGCTGCCGGCGCGCCTCGCATGGGCTGGTACAAGACCTGCAATAAGCAGGAAGACAACGACGTCTGCGTCGTTCAGAACGTCGTGCTGGCCGCCGGCGGACAGCTTGTCACGGGCGTTGGCCTGATCACCGTTTCGGGCAAGGTCAACAACAAGAGCCTGCAAGTTTCGGTTCCTCCTGCACGCCTGATCCCTCCGGGCATCGGCATGCAGATCGATGGCGGCAAGCCGCAGAAGATCGACTACCTGATGTGCATGCCTGACCGTTGCGTTGCACAGATCCCGCTGACGGATGCCATGGTCGCCAGCCTGAAGAAGGGCACCGATCTGGTCCTGACCTCGATCAACTTCCGCCGCGCGCCGAACCCGATCAAGATTTCGCTCGAAGGCTTCACCGGCTCGTTCGACGGCGAGGCAGTTTCCGCTTCCAAGCTGGCCGAAAGCCAGAAGAGCCTGCAGGACAGCATGCAGAAGAAGGCAGACGAAGCGCGCAAGAAGCTTGAAGACGCCCAGAAGGCTGCAAAGGCTCAGTAATTCCGAGCCTATTGATTTCGTTGAAAAACCCGGCCGGAATGCCGGGTTTTTTGTTGTGCATGTGTTTGGCCGAAACCCCGTGTGAGGCTCCGTTCGACGGAATCCTGGCAAAGAAAAACCCCGCCTGTTAGGGCGGGGTTCAAATGCGACCTGGAAACGATCCTAATGGGTGAAGCTCATCTTGGGTTTGAACTGCCCCGTCGGTTCCATATCGAAAATCTGGTAGACCTGCTCGTTGCGAAGCGGTTCGCCGCTTTCGTCGTTCATCAGGTTCTGTTCGGACACGTAGGCGACGTATTCGTTTTCTTCGTTCTCGGCGAGCAGGTGGTAGAAGGGCTGGTCCTTGCTTGGGCGCACTTCTGCGGGAATAGAATTCCACCATTCTTCCGTATTCGCGAATTCCGGGTCAACGTCGAAGATGACGCCGCGAAACGGGAAGACCTTATGCCGGACCACTTCGCCGATACTGAACTTAGCTAGTCTTTCTTTCATGGTACGACTTCCTTTCATCACCTGATTTGGTGATTGGTCTCACGCAAATCAAGATTTGTGCGAGAACTCGTCACATGAGCGTCACATCCGTGGAAAACATCGGTGACATCGGGAAGGCAAGAAGCCCCGGCTGACCGGGGCTTCTATTGTTATCAGGCAGAATAGTACATGTCGTATTCGACCGGATGCGGGGTCATGTCGTAACGCATGACTTCCACCATCTTCAGCTCGATGAACGAGTCGATCTGGTCGTCGTCGAAGACGCCGCCGGCGGTCAGGAACTTGCGGTCCTTGTCGAGGCTCTCAAGTGCTTCGCGCAGAGAGGCGCAAACCGTCGGGATCTTCTTCAGTTCCTTCGGCGGCAGATCGTACAGATCCTTGTCCATGGCCTTGCCGGGATGGATCTTGTTCTTGATGCCGTCGAGACCGGCCATCAGCATGGCGGCGAAGGCGAGGTACGGGTTTGCCATCGGATCCGGGAAGCGGACCTCGACGCGCTTTGCCTTCGGGTTGCTGCCGAAGGGAATGCGGCACGAGGCCGAGCGGTTGCGGGCCGAGTAGGCGAGCAGCACCGGTGCTTCATAACCCGGGACGAGACGCTTGTAGGAGTTCGTCGACGGGTTGGTGAAGGCGTTCAGCGCCTTGGCATGCTTGATGACGCCGCCGATGAAATAGAGGCAGCTCTCCGACAGGCCCGCATATTCGTCACCCGCGAAGCTCGGCTTGCCGCCCTTCCAGATCGACATGTGAACGTGCATGCCCGAACCGTTGTCACCGAAGATCGGCTTCGGCATGAAGGTGGCCGTCTTGCCGTAGGCATTGGCGACCTGGTGCACGACGTACTTGTAGATCTGCATCTTGTCGGCGTTGCGAACGAGCGTGTCGAACTTGATGCCGAGTTCGTGCTGGGCGGCCGCCACTTCGTGGTGGTGCTTTTCGACGACCACGCCCATTTCCGACAGGACCGTCAGCATCTCGGAGCGCATGTCCTGGGCACTGTCGATCGGCGGGACGGGGAAATAGCCGCCCTTGACGCGCGGACGGTGACCGAGGTTGCCGGTCTCGTATTCGGTGTCGTCGTTGGACGGCAGTTCGGTCGAGTCGAGCTTGAAGCCGGTGTTGTAGGGATCGGCCTTGTAGCGAACGTCGTCGAAGATGAAGAACTCGGCTTCCGGGCCGACGAAGATGGTGTCGCCGATGCCGGAGGCCTTCAGATAGGCTTCCGCCTTCTTGGCGGTACCGCGCGGGTCGCGGTTATAGGCTTCGCCGGAGACCGGATCGAGGATGTCGCAGAGAATGACCATGGTGGACTGCGCGAAGAACGGGTCCATGTGGACCGTTTCCGTGTCGGGCATCAGCACCATGTCGGATTCGTTGATGGCCTTCCAGCCGCCGATCGAGGATCCGTCGAACATGACGCCATCGGCGAACATGTCTTCGTCGACGCAGACCACGTCCATCGTCACATGCTGCAGCTTGCCCTTCGGATCGGTGAAGCGCAGATCGACGAACTTGACGTCGTTATCCTTGATTTGCTTGAGGATTTCGCTTGCGGTCGCCATTAACTGGTTCCTTTATTGTGTGATGGCGAGACGTTGGTCCCGCCGATAGACCAAAAAGGTCAGATCGCATCGACGCCGGTCTCACCGGTGCGAATGCGAATGACCTCTTCGATATTGGAGACAAAAATCTTGCCGTCGCCAATACGGCCGGTCTGGGCGGCCTTGCGGATCGCGTCGATGACGGCTTCCGCATTCTCATCGGCGAGGACGACCTCTACCTTTACCTTCGGCAGGAAATCGACGACATATTCCGCACCACGGTACAATTCCGTGTGGCCTTTCTGGCGACCGAAGCCCTTTGCTTCCGTGACTGTGATCCCCTGCAGGCCAACTTCCTGAAGGGCTTCCTTCACTTCGTCCAGCTTGAAGGGCTTAATGATCGCTTCGATCTTTTTCATGAGAAAATGACTCTCCGCTTCTCCCGTTATAGCAGGCTCATACCCACCCCCCGACATGATGCAGTTATCGTGCCAGTTGGAAAGCGGAATCTTTGTCAAAATGGACCACAGACGCGGAAAGTCGAGCAATTTTCAGCATTCTCAACGATTTTTTTGTCAAAATACAGAGGAAATGCGCGCGAAAAGCTTAAAGTTGGAGCCAAATCGAGAATATTCGCATTGGTTCATGCTCGATCTGGCTCCAGGAGGTTAGGTCAATAAATGTGCAAATGACTATTTTGTGGGCTTTCGCATTTGCGTTCAACAGGTTGTTTTTTAGGCGGTTTCTGGTTGAATGGATGCATGACTCAGGATTTGTCCCGCCTTCTTCTTTCGCCTACCGAAATGGCCGCCGTCGATGCCGCTGCGGCGGCCTCGGGCATCGACAGTTTCGGGCTGATGCAGCGCGCCGGAGCCGGCGTGGCCGCAAGCTTCCTGCGCTATTATTCCGAGGCCACACGCGCCGTGATTTTCTGCGGTCCGGGCAACAATGGTGGCGATGGCTATGTCGCGGCCCGCTGCCTTCAGGAGGGCGGGGTTTCGGTGGCGCTGTTCCACCTTGGTGATCCGGCGGTCCTGAAGGGGGATGCGGCGCGGGCGCGGGCGAAATGGAAAGGGACGAGCCAACCGCTGGATGGCTACCGACCTTTGGCCGGCGACGTGGTGATCGACGCGCTGTTCGGCGCTGGGTTGGCCCGCGCGGTGCCTGATGCGGTCCGCGACGTCATTGCGCGTGTCACGGAGGCTGGAACGCCGGTGTTTGCCGTCGATCTGCCATCCGGTATCGACGGACGGACGGGGATGGTGCTCGGAAGCGCTTTCCGAGCCGAGCGGACGATCACCTTCATGACCCGCAAGCCGGGCCATGTGCTGATGCCGGGCAGGGAACTGAGCGGCATACTTGAGGTGCTCGACATCGGCATACCCCAGCGCATCGTGCGGGCGCAGGCGTCCGAACTGGTCGCGGAGAACCGCCCGGATCAATGGCTGCATCTGCTGCGGGCGGAAGGGCAGGAGACACACAAGTACAAGCGCGGCCATCTCGTGGTTTTCTCCGGAGAGACAGGAAAGACCGGGGCTGCGCGGATGTCGGCCATGTCCAGCCTAAAGGCGGGCGCCG
Source organism: Hyphomicrobiales bacterium (assembly GCA_900470805.1). Classification (GTDB taxonomy): domain Bacteria; phylum Pseudomonadota; class Alphaproteobacteria; order Rhizobiales; family Rhizobiaceae; genus Rhizobium. Next base: position 7,142 of record UCCA01000009.1, read on the forward strand.
GACTGGTGACCATCGCCTCGCCCGGCGAGGCACTGGCGGAGAACGCCGGGCATCTGACGGCCATCATGCTGCACGCGATCGACAACGAATCAGACCTGTTGGACTGGCTGGCGGACGAGCGGCTGCGCAGCTTCGTGCTCGGTCCCGGTTTTGGTGCCGGCGAGAAGGCCCGCCGTTTCGTTGCAGCCCTGCGTGAGCGCCATCTCGTCCTCGACGCGGACGGGATCACTTCGTTTCGCGAGAAGCCGGATGAGCTGTTTTCCCTATTTGCCGGGGGGCAAACGCGGCTGGTGCTTACGCCGCATGAAGGCGAGTTTTCGCGACTGTTTCCTGATATCGCCGCCGACGCCGGCATGGGCAAGGTGGAAAAGGCGCTGGCGGCGGCGGCGCGTGCCAATGCCGCGATCGTCTATAAGGGCGCGGACACCGTGATCGCATCGCCGGATGGTAGGGCGCTGATCAACACCAATGCACCCGTCTGGCTGGCCACCGCCGGATCGGGCGATGTGCTGGCGGGGATCATCGGGGCGCTGATGGCGCAGGGGCTACCCGCATTCGAGGCCGCCGCTGCCGGTGTCTATCTGCACGGCGAGGCGGGAATGCGGGCCGGCAAGGGGCTCACCGCAGAGGACCTTGTCGGACACGTGCTACCGCTATAAGGCGCGTCAGCCGCCGACTTCCTGCTGCAGCGCAATGGCTCCGAACGGGGCGTTGACCTTGCCCTCATGGATGATGAAGGCGAAGACGTCGCGCGGTTTGACGTCGACCCTGCGCTGTTGATCGATCAGGGGCAGATCGTCCGGCACCTTGCCTTCCGCCCAGCTTTCCAGCCGCTTCGCCCAGGCCTTGAGGTCGTCCTCGGGATAGCAGGTCCTGATGTCGTCAGAGCCTTTTTGCAGACGCGTGTAGACGAAATCCGCGGTGACATCCGCAATCATCGGATAGTCGAAATGCTCGGCGACGACAGGCGCGACACCATATTTTTCCAGCAGAGCCACAAACTCGGGCACCTTGAAGCTATCATGCCTGACCTCGATGACATGCTTCAGCGGCAAGCCGTCCTGTTTGTTCGGCAGCAGTTTCAGGAACGCCTCGAAATCATCCGGTTCGAACTTTTTGGTCGGCGCAAACTGCCAAAGGATCGGGCCGAGATGCGGGCCGAGTTCGACGATGCCCTGGCCAAGAAACCGCTCGATCGATTCACCGGCTTCGGCCAACCCCTTGCGATTGGTGCTGTAGCGGCTGGCCTTCAGCGAGAAGACAAAACCATCCGGCACATCGGCGGCCCACTTGGCGAAGGTTTCGGGCTTCTGCGAGCTGTAATAGGTTCCATTGACCTCGATCACCTTCAACTGCCGGCTGGCGTAGTTCAGTTCGTCCTTCTGCTTGAGATCGGACGGAAAGAAATGATTGCGCCATGGCTCAAAGGTCCAACCGCCGATGCCGACGCGGATATGGCCGGATTTTGTCATGGTTTGAATTCACCCTGTTTGCTCTCGCCAAAACCGGCAGCCGTATGCTCGGATCTTCGTGGCACCAATTCGAACACACGCGCCTCTTGCTCAGCCTGTTCGAAGTCCCCGTCGCGCAACGCACGGCGAACCCGATCCAATTTACGGACGTCCTCCGGGCCGATCACGGGTGACCACTCGCCTCCGTCTTCACGCAGATCGACGATCACTTCCGCAGCATAGCCACCTTCACGAATGAGTTGCGCCACTTGTCGGGTCATTGCGGCTTTCTCCTAGTGAAATCTTCGTTCCAGCGGTCTGGGTCTGGCACATAGGCCGTAATCAAAACCGCGGGCTCATCTGCTCCTGCCGGTATGCCCCAAAGAAGGTGGATAGGCCTTCGTCTCTCGTCAAGCTGCAGAACCAAAACACATGGTCCCTTGTGATAGTTCGGATGTTCCTCGACGATGATCGCCGACGCAATTCCTTCGATTATTGGCTCGAGCAGCACCCCATCGTTCATCAGTTCCCCCAATGCATGCGCCGAAACCCTGAACTTGTCGTCAGCGATCAAGGCGCACACCTTGGAGAAAAGGTCGCTCACTCCGCCGCCTGCACCTTCTTCACTGGCCGACGCTCCAACAGTTCCTTGAGGAAGTGGCCCGTATAGGAGCGTTTCTCCTTGACGATCGCCTCCGGCGTGCCCGATGCCACGATCTCGCCGCCGCCGTCGCCACCTTCCGGGCCGAAGTCGAGGACCCAGTCGGCGGTCTTGATGACTTCGAGATTGTGCTCAATGACCACAACCGAATTGCCCTGATTCACCAGTTCGTGCAGCATCTCCAGCAGCTTGGCGACGTCGTGGAAGTGCAGGCCGGTCGTCGGCTCGTCGAGGATGTAGAGCGTGCGGCCGGTCGAGCGCTTCGACAGTTCCTTGGCCAGCTTGACGCGCTGCGCCTCGCCGCCCGACAGCGTATTCGCCTGCTGGCCTACCTTGATGTAGCCGAGGCCAACATCCTTCAGGGATTGCAGCTTGTCGCGCACGGCAGGCACCGCCGCAAAAAACTCGACGCCTTCCTCGACCGTCATGTCGAGAACATCGGCGATCGACTTCTGCTTGAAGGTGACGTCGAGCGTTTCGCGGTTGTAGCGCTTGCCGTGGCAGACATCGCAGGTGACGTAGACGTCGGGCAGGAAGTGCATCTCGATCTTGATGACGCCGTCGCCCTGGCAGGCCTCGCAGCGGCCGCCTTTGACGTTGAAGGAGAAGCGGCCCGGCTGATAGCCGCGCGCCTTGGCTTCCGGCAGGCCGGCGAACCAATCGCGGATCGGCGTGAAGGCGCCGGTATAGGTGGCCGGGTTCGAGCGCGGCGTGCGGCCGATCGGCGACTGGTCGATATCGATGACCTTGTCGATATGCTCGAAGCCGTCGATGCGGTCGTGATCGGCAGGGATTTCGCGCGCGCCCATGACGCGGCGGGCCGCCGACTTGTAGAGCGTCTCGATCAGGAAGGTGGACTTGCCGCCTCCGGAAACGCCCGTGACTGCCGTGAATACGCCGAGCGGGATCGAGGCGGTGACGTTCTTCAGGTTGTTGCCGCGGGCGCCGACGACCTTGATTTCCTTGCCTTTCTTGATCTTGCGCCGTTCGTCGGGAACCGGCACGCCGAGTTCGCCCGACAGGTATTTACCAGTCAGTGACTTGGGGTTCGCCATGATATCCTGAGGCGTCCCGTGGGCGATGACCTCGCCGCCGTGAACGCCAGCGGCCGGGCCGATATCGACCACGTCGTCTGCCTGCAGGATGGCGTCCTCGTCATGCTCGACGACGATGACGGTGTTGCCGATGTCGCGCAGGTGCTTCAGCGTTTCGAGCAGGCGGGCGTTGTCGCGCTGGTGCAGGCCGATCGACGGCTCGTCGAGCACATAAAGCACGCCCGTCAGGCCGGAGCCGATCTGCGAGGCGAGCCGGATGCGCTGGCTCTCGCCGCCCGAGAGCGTTCCCGAGTTGCGCGACAGGCTGAGATATTCGAGGCCGACGTCGTTGAGGAAGCGCAGGCGGTCCCTGATCTCTTTCAGGATGCGAACGGCGATCTCGTTCTGCTTGGCGTTGAAGCTGGCGGGCAGGGTCTCGAACCAGTCGCGGGCGATGCGGATCGACATGTCGGTGACCTGGCCGATATGCAGCTTGTTGACCTTTACCGCCAGCGCTTCCGGCTTCAGACGGAAACCGTTGCAGGACGGGCAGGGTGCGGCCGACATATAGCGCTCGATCTCCTCGCGCGCCCAGGCGCTGTCGGTTTCCTTCCAGCGACGCTCGAGATTGGTGATGATGCCTTCGAAATTCTTGTGGGTGGTGTAGGAGCGGGCGCCGTCGGCGTAGTGGAACTCGATCTTCTCGTCGGTCCCATTGAGGATGACGCCTTGCACGGTGGCGGACAGGTCGTTCCAGCGGGCGCCAAGCTTGAAGCCGAAATGCTTGCCGAGCGCTTCCAGTGTCTGGTTGTAGTAGGGCGAGGACGACTTGGCCCATGGCGCGATGGCGCCGTCGCGCAGGGTCCGCTCGGGTTCGGGCACGATCAGGTTGGCGTCGATCTTCTGCTGGGCGCCGAGGCCGTCACAGGTCGGGCAGGCGCCGGCCGGGTTGTTGAACGAAAACAGGCGCGGCTCGATCTCGGAAATCGTGAAGCCGGAGACCGGGCAGGCGAATTTTTCCGAGAACAGCACCCGCTCATGCGTCTCGTTCAGCGACTTGTTGGCGGAGCCGCCGGCCGATGTCTCTTCGACGGGGAGCGGCTTGTCGGCGAATTCGGCGATGGCGAGGCCGTCAGCCAGCTTCAGCGAGGTCTCGAGACTGTCGGCGAGGCGCGCGGAGACATCGGCGCGCACGACGACGCGGTCAACGACGATATCGATGTCGTGCTTGTACTTCTTGTCGAGGGTCGGCGCATCGGCGATCTCGTAGAACTGGCCGTCGATCTTGACGCGCTGGAAGCCCTTCTTCATGAGCTCCGCCAGCTCCTTCTTGTACTCGCCCTTGCGACCGCGCACGAGCGGCGCGAGGATAAAGAGGCGCGTCCCTTCCTCGAAGGCAAGGATGCGGTCGACCATCTGGCTGACGGTCTGGCTCTCGATCGGCAGGCCGGTGGCGGGAGAATAGGGAACGCCGACGCGGGCGAAGAGCAGGCGCATGTAGTCGTAGATCTCGGTGACCGTGCCGACCGTCGAGCGCGGGTTGCGCGAGGTTGTCTTCTGCTCGATCGAGATGGCTGGCGACAGACCGTCGATCTGGTCGACGTCCGGCTTCTGCATCATCTCGAGGAACTGGCGGGCATAGGCCGACAGGCTCTCGACGTAACGCCGCTGGCCTTCCGCGTAGATGGTGTCGAAGGCCAGAGAGGATTTGCCCGATCCGGACAGGCCGGTCATGACGATCAGCTTGTTGCGCGGCAGGTCGAGGTCGATGCCCTTGAGATTGTGCTCGCGCGCGCCACGGATGGAAATCGTCTTCAGTTCGCTCATCGTCTTCTGCTTCTGTGCTGGAACAAGCCCCTTATTTAGTGATGCCGGCGGGCGAGTCGAGGCTGATTGTCCAGATGTTGCAAGGTTTTCGATTCTGTTGACACGATCATAGGGATAAAATAGAACAAATAAAGAACAAAATTCCTTGTGGATGACGCGGCCATGGACGTCCATTGCCGCTGCTCTATGGTTTAAGGTGCACCGATTGTTTCAAACGCCGCCGGGCAGGGCGGCAGGTAGGGTAAAAAGTATGGCTGGCAGCGTAAACAAGGTAATTCTGATCGGAAACGTGGGTGCAGACCCCGAGATCCGTCGGACGCAGGACGGCCGGCCGATCGCCAACCTCCGCATCGCGACGTCCGAGACCTGGCGCGACCGTAATTCCGGCGAGCGCAAGGAAAAGACAGAGTGGCACACCGTCGTGGTGTTCAACGAAGGTCTGTGCAAGGTCATCGAGCAGTACGTCAAGAAGGGCGCCAAGCTCTACATCGAAGGTGCGCTGCAGACCCGCAAATGGCAGGACCAGCAGGGCCAGGACCGCTACTCGACGGAAGTCGTGCTGCAGGGCTTCGGCTCGACGCTGACCATGCTTGACGGTCGCGGCGAAGGTGGCGGCGATCGTTCTGGCGGTGGCTATGGCGGCGGTCGCGGCGGCAATGCTGGTGGTGGCGACGACTTCGGTGGCGGCGGTGGCGGCTATGGCGACGATTACGGCGCACCGTCCAAGTCTTCCGGTCGCGGCGGCTCCGGTGGTGGTGCAGGTGCCGGTGGCAACTTCTCGCGCGATCTGGACGACGATATCCCGTTTTGATCCGCGGATGGATTTATGCTTGGAGAGCGGCGCGCCTTGTGGTGCGCCGTTTTTCGTTTCGGCTTAGCCAGCGCTGACGATGCCCATCGTCGACTTGATGCCGTCGACCACGAATTGTGTGGCCAGCGCCGCCAGGATGACGCCGAGCAGGCGGGTCAGGATGACGCGGCCGGTAACGCCGAGGAAGCGATCGACGCGCTCGGCGATCAGCAGAGCCAGAAACAGCAGCAAAAGGCTGGCGGCGATGACGATGATCAGCTGGGCCCGCTCAAGCGAGCCCTGCATCGATCCGGACAACAGGATGGTGGCCGAGATCGCGCCTGGTCCCGCTATTAAAGGGATGGCCAGTGGAAAGACGGCAATGTTCTGGATGTGGTCCTTGGTAATCGCCACTTCGCTTGTCTTCTCCTTGCGGTCCTGGCGCTTCTCGAACACCATTTCGAAGGCGATCCAGAACAGCAGCAGGCCGCCGGCGATCCGGAAGGCGCCGATCGATATGCCGAGCACACCGAGAACGCTGGCGCCGAACAGTGCAAAGACGGCCAGGATGATGAAGGCGATGATCGATCCGCGCATCGCCACCTGCTTGCGCTGGACGCGGCTCATACCGACCGTCAGCCCGAGAAAGATCGGCGCGAGGCCTGGTGGATCGATGGTGACGAGCAGCGTGGTGAATGCATTGATCAGTTGGTCGGCGCTTGCCATCGTCTCTCCCTGAAGCCGCATGGCGGCGTGGCGGCAATTCATTGTGCTGCGAAGGCACCGCTTTGGCAAACGGGTTCGCGATTTTCGCAGGCAGGTTGACCGGGTCGGCGGCGGTTACGCCTGGCGGTGAGAGCGAATCGATCATCAGTAGCGTGGGATTTACTGTAACGTACTTCCTCCATCCCAAGACATGCGCATGCTGCCGCCAAGAGCGGAGATTGTCGATGACTTGCAAGCACCTCACCATCTGTCTGGTGGTCGCCATGGAACTCCTGATCTGCGGTTCCGCTGGCGCGGCAAACCAATTCTCGGACGAGGATGTCAGCGAGGCCTATATCTATCTGCTTGGCCGCCTTCTGGTCACGCGGCAGCAGCAGCTTGATTTTCAGGAGGGCTTCAAGTGGAACGAGATCGTTCACCGGGAGCCGGGGAAAGTGGATTGGCCCAATCCTAATCTCGATGTCGCCTATTCGGAGGCCTGGATCGCCGTCGATGAAACGAGCTGCACGATCGCGACCGTACCCGAGATCAGCGACCGCTATTTCACCGTCCAGATTCTGAATGGCTGGGGAGAGACGCTGGCGGATATCAACGAGCGCGTCTTTCCACGAAAATCATCCGGCGATTTCGCGATTTGCCTTCGGGATGCGAAGGTCAGTCTCCCTGCAAATGTTACCTCGCGTATCGATCTACCTGTCAGGCAGGCGCGTGTGCTGGTGCGCGTTGCGCTTGGCGACGACAGGGACAAGGCCGTCGCGCTGCAGCACCAGTTCGTTTTCAAGGCGACGTCCGATCCGAAGGTGCCAGAGATTCTTCAGACGCCGATCTTCGCGCTGGAGATGCTGCCGGGCGTCGAAGCGTTCGAGGCTGCAGCCGTTGCGCTCGACAGTGAGCCCGATCTCAATCCCGGTCTGCAACGGCTCGCCGATCGCGCTCGCGCCATCGGCGTTGCCGTGAGCGATCCCGCCGAGCGTGCGCGCATCGACGCCGTCATTCATGATCGGGCCTTGGCGGATTTCGCCAGGGCGGGCCCGCCGATCGGGCACGGCACCATTCACAACGGCTGGGCGCGGCCAGCGGCCGTTGGAATCTACAACATCGACTACATCGCCCGCACCCTGATCAACTACGGTGGCATCTGGGCCAACATCGCGCCCGAGGTCATGTATTACAGGGCAAGCACCGACGAGACCGGGGCCAAGCTCAGCGGTGACAACGTCTATACACTGACCTTCCCCAAGGACGCGTTGCCACCGCGTTTCGCCAAGTATTTCTGGTCGGTGATCGCGGTTGATACCGCACACTTCCGAGTCCTGCCCAATTCGCTGGAGCGCTACCTGATCAACGAGCAGTCACATCCGCAATTCGGCAACGACGGCTCGCTGACGCTTTATTTCGCCGCCGAGAAACCTGAGGGCGCGCCGGGTGGAAACTGGCTGCCGACGCAGAAGGGGCAGGACTATCGGCTGACATTCCGTTTCTACGGTCCGCTGGACGGCGTTTCCAACGGCACCTACTGGCCGCCGGCCCTCGTCAAGCTCGGCCAGTGATCAGGACGAGAAAAATGCTTTCCATGACCATCATGGGCGCGCTTCAGCCGCGCTTGCGGCCGGCGTGTTCGTCTCTCGTGATGCATTCCCTGTATTATTTCCGGCAAGTCTGCTAGGACGGCGCCTACTGCCACGACAAAGGGATGGGCTTGCCGTTATTGAGCCGCAAAAGCCTGTTCAAAACTCCCGCCGAAATTGGCTTCCCGCAAGCCTTTCCGCTATAAATCTTCAAGTGATTCTAGAAGAGATCGTGATCCGTTTTGACTGAGCAAACACCCCCCGGCGGCGGGAAGCTCCCGCCAGGCATCGAGCCCATCTCCATCATGGAGGAAATGCAGCGGTCGTATCTCGATTACGCGATGAGCGTTATCGTCAGCCGCGCACTTCCCGATGTGCGCGACGGCCTCAAGCCTGTGCATCGGCGCATCCTCTACGGCATGTCCGAACTCGGCATCGACTGGAACAAGAAATACGTCAAGTGCGCCCGCGTTACCGGGGACGTGATGGGTAAGTATCACCCGCACGGCAACTCGGCGATCTACGATGCGCTGGCGCGCATGGCGCAGGACTGGTCTCTTCGCCTGCCGCTGATCGACGGTCAGGGCAACTTCGGCTCCGTCGATGGCGATCCGCCCGCGGCCGAACGCTACACCGAATGCCGCCTGGAAAAGGCCGCGCATTCGCTGCTCGACGATCTGGACAAGGAAACGGTCGACTTCCGCGACAACTATGACGGCACACTCTCCGAGCCGGTCGTCGTTCCCGCGAAGTTCCCGAACCTGCTGGTCAACGGCGCGGGCGGCATCGCCGTCGGCATGGCCACGAACATTCCGCCGCACAATCTCGTCGAAGTCATCAACGGCTGTATCGCGCTGATCGACAATCCGGCGATCGAGCTGCCGGAGATCATGGAGATCATTCCGGGCCCGGACTTTCCGACCGGCGCCAAGATCCTTGGCCGATCGGGCATCCGCTCGGCTTACGAGACCGGCCGCGGTTCCGTCATCATGCGCGGCGTTGCCACCATCGAGCCGATGCGCGGCGACCGCGAGCAGATCATCATCACCGAGATCCCGTTCCAGGTGAACAAGTCGACGATGATCGAGAAGATGGCCGAACTGGTGCGCGACAAGCGTATCGAGGGTATCTCCGACCTGCGCGACGAATCCGACCGCCAGGGTTATCGCGTCGTCGTCGAGCTGAAGCGCGACGCCAATGCCGATGTCATCCTGAACCAGCTTTACCGCTACACGCCGCTGCAGACCTCCTTCGGCTGCAACATGGTGGCGCTGAACGGTGGCAAGCCGGAACAGCTGCAGCTGCTCGACATGCTGCGCGCCTTCGTTTCCTTTCGCGAGGAAGTGGTTAGCCGGCGTACCAAGTTCCTTCTCCGCAAGGCGCGCGAACGCGCCCACGTCTTGGTCGGTCTGGCGATCGCGGTCGCCAATATCGACGAGATCATCCGCACGATCCGGCAGGCGCCGGATCCGCAGACGGCTCGCGAGCAGCTGATGACGCGCCGCTGGCCGGCAGCCGACGTTGAAAGCCTGATCCGCCTGATCGACGATCCGCGCCACCGCATCAACGAGGACCTGACGTATAACCTCTCGGAAGAGCAGGCGCGCGCCATCCTCGAATTGCGACTGGCCCGCCTGACGGCTCTTGGACGCGACGAAATCGGCGACGAACTCAACAAGATCGGCGACGAGATCAAGGATTACCTTGATATCCTGTCGTCACGCGTTCGCATCCAGACGATCGTCAAGGACGAGCTCGCCGCGGTTCGCGAAGAGTTCGGCACGCCGCGCCGCACCGAGATCCTCGATGGCGGCCTTGAGATGGACGATGAGGACCTCATCGCTCGCGAAGACATGGTCGTGACGGTCTCGCATCTCGGCTACATCAAGCGTGTACCGCTGACCACCTATCGGGCGCAGCGCCGTGGCGGCAAGGGCCGCTCGGGCATGACGACGCGCGACGAAGATTTCGTTAGCCAGCTATTCGTGCTCAACACGCATACACCGGTGCTGTTCTTCTCGTCGCGCGGCATCGTCTACAAGGAAAAGGTCTATCGCCTGCCGATCGGCACGCCGACATCGCGCGGCAAGGCCCTGATCAACATGCTGCCGCTGGAACCCGGCGAACGCATCACCACCATCCTGCCGCTGCCCGAGGACGAGGATAGCTGGGCGACGCTCGACGTGATGTTCTCGACCACGCGCGGTACAGTGCGCCGCAACAAGCTCAGCGACTTCGTCCAGGTGAACCGCAACGGCAAGATCGCCATGAAGCTCGAGGAGGAGGGTGACGAAATCCTCTCCGTCGAGACCTGCACCGAGCATGACGACGTGCTTCTCACGACGGCGCTTGGCCAGTGCATCCGCTTTGCCGTGGACGATGTCCGCGTGTTCGCGGGCCGCAACTCAATCGGCGTTCGCGGGATCAATCTCGGCGACAACGACCGCATCATCTCGATGACGATCGTCGGCCATGTCGATGCCGAGCCATGGGAGCGGGCCGCCTATCTCAAGCGCGCGGCCAACGAACGTCGCCTGACGACGGGTGAAGCTGAAGAGATCGCGCTTGTCGGTGAAGAAGTCACCGAAGAAGGACAGCTGACCGATGAGCGCTACGAGGAGCTGAAGGCGCGCGAACAGTTCGTGCTGACGGTCTCCGAGAAGGGCTACGGCAAGCGCTCCTCGTCCTACGACTTCCGCATCTCCGGCCGTGGCGGCAAGGGCATTCGTGCCACCGACACCTCGAAGACCGGCGAGATCGGCGAACTGGTCGCGGCCTTCCCGGTCGACGACGGCGACCAGATCATGCTGGTGTCGGATCGCGGTCAGCTGATCCGCGTGCCGGTGGGCGGTATTCGCATCGCCAGCCGCGCCACCAAGGGCGTCACCATCTTCTCCACCTCCAAGGATGAGAAGGTCGTGTCGGTCGAGCGCATCAGCGAGCCGGAAGAGGAAGAGACCGACGAGGTGCTGGAGAACGGTGATGAAACCGCAGTCGTGCCGGGCGACGAGCCATCGGCAGATGCGGCCGATGAAACACCGCCCGACGCCGAGGCATAAGCTCGACCATTCACGTTGAAATCAGAATTGGAAGCCCCGGATCTGCAAAGATCCGGGGCTTTTTTCGTTTCAAGTGGTCGAGGCTTTATGGGCTAGCCATTCGCTAGCACGGTCGCGTCTTGCGAGAGCAAAACAGCTCAGTTGACGTGCAGAGCGGCATAGAAACCACATCAACTCGCTTCTTAGACGAAAGTACAATTTGGAGGATGTGCTTGATTTGTCGAAGAGTTTCCGTGGTCGCCAGGCGGCCGGGGGCGGATAGAATAGAAATTCCACTTGATGCAACTTTTTGGCGATTCTCCGGCTTGGCGAAACGCTCCGACTCCAATATCTATCTAAGGATGATTTAGGAGGAATTGATGCAATCGTATTTGATGCAGTCGCTGGAAACGTTTCAGGCCTCGGACACGCTCCAGAGCATCGATATCGAACAGAAACGGGCGCTGATCATCTCTGCTGCCAAGGCAATCCACCAAATGCATCTCGAACTTGGCGTCCCGCTTGTTGCCGCGAATGATCCGCAGCGCGGCAACATCGTCTACGACCTCGCCGAACTTGCCACTCTGCTCGATGACGGTGTCCCCGATCACATCGTCGCGTCCGGGCTTAGGGAGGCCGGGACCGTCATGATGACGCTGTGCGACCTGCTGACCGAAAACGGCGATATGGAATAGGCCTCCTGGCGAGAGGTGGCAGCGTCGGTACATTCCGACTTCGGATATAGTGTCTGACGATGCTTCGTGCCCAGTAGCCACGATCCTGTCGTAACCTTCCATCCGCGCACGAAAAAGGCCGCATCATTTCCAATGCGGCCTGTCATGATTGTCGTCTGCTTGCGGTCTTAGCTCAGTCGGCCTGCCGCGTGTGCGAGCATGGTGTAGACCTTGCCGGTATCCGAGGTGAGATAGGACTGGGTAATCGTCCGGTCGCGGTCGGTGCGCGCAACGTCGGCGAGCAGCTTTTCGAAGTCGGCGATGTAGCGGTTGACGGCGGTGCGGAATTCCGGCTCGCGGTCGTACTTGTGCTTGATCTCGTCGAAGGTCTGCTGGCCCTTGAGCGTGTAGAGGCGGCGCGTGAACACGTCGCGCTCGCCGCGCTGGTAGCGGCGCCACAGATCGACGGAGGCGTCGTGATCGATGGCACGTGCGATATCGACCGACAGCGAATTCAGCGATTCGACGACATGGCGCGGATTGCGGTTGTCAGGCGCGCGGGCCGTTGCAGGGGCCGGCGCCTCGGCGCGCGGAGCCGGCTGACGTACCGGCGCTTGCTCGGCGGCCTCGTCACGCGATGCGCCGCGCAAGAGATCGCTGATCCAACCTCCGGACGCCGGTGAAGCAGAAGGCTGCGTTACGGCAGGCGCGCGCTGCGGCGTGGCCGGTGCAGCGGCTGTTGGAGCGAGCGTGCCGCGCAGACCGAAGCCATCCATCGAAGCCTGCGGGATCGAAGACTGTGTAACCTGAGCCTGGGAAACCTGAGGCTGCGGGATCGACGATGGCGGGATGGCTGCTGCAGCCGGCGTCGGCGCGGGGGCCGGAGCCACCGGCTGGGGTGCCTGCTGCTGGATTGTTGGCTGCGGTGCAGCGCGAGGGGCTGGCTGGGCCTGCGCCATCGCGCGTGCTGCCGGTTCCGAGATTTCGAGCTGCTGCGTCGAGCGACCGACGATGTGGGAGATATCCTGCAGCGCCTTGATCTGTTCGGAGACGGCGCGGCGCATCGCGGCCGCACTTTCCTTGGCTTCCTCTGGCAGGTCGAATGCACCACGCTTCAACTCGCTGCGGGTCATGTCGAGTTCCTTGCGGATATCGCCGGCCGAGCGACGAATTTCCTCGGTGGCGCCCGAGAAGCGGGCAACCGCCTCGTCGACCGCTTCGCGGAGCGATTCGCGCATCTGCTGGGCAGCGCCGTCGGAGACGCGACCGGCATCGCCCATCATGCGTTCGACGTCGGACAGCGATGCCGTCAAGCCTCCACGCACGCGATTGGCCAGTTCGCCGGAGCGGCGTTCGGCATTGCCGAAGGCGTTGTCGAGCGTCGCATTGACGTCTTCACCAGCCTTGCTGACGCTGCTGCGCATGGCTTCGGCGGCTTCCGCGGCACGCTTTTCGGCGTCCGACAGCGTGTTATTGATGTCGGCGAAGGACGACTGGACGCCCTCGCGGAGGTTGTGGCTGACCTGGTTTGAGCGCTGTTCGGCGCGGTCGAAGGCCGAGTCCACCATGCTGCCGAGGGCGCGCATGGTCTTTTCGATGTCTTCGGAGCGCTGCACGAGGCCGACCGACAGGGTCTGTAGCGCCGACTCGCGATCTTCCAGCGTCGAGACCAGGTTCGACTGCGCCGCACCCAACAGGCTGGAGGCCTGGGTGAGCACCTTCGAGTGTTCGTCGAATCGGCCGATGATGCTGCCGACCTGCGACAGCGTCTGGCCTGAGATGTCCGACAGGCGATCGACCTTGCCTTCGAGAAGTCGGGTCGAGGCCGCGACCATCTCGGCCGCCTTGGAGGCGGAGTCGGTGAAGCGCGAGGTGGTATCGCCGAGACGGCTGTCGACGGCGGTCAGATCTTCGGCTGCGCGGCTCATCATCTGGCCCATGACGGCGCTGTTGTCGGAGAGCCGGTCGATCAGGCGGTTGACGTTGGAGAGCAGGCTGTTCTCGATCGCATCGACGGCCGACGCGGCACGCTCGGTGCGGGCGGCGATGGCGTCAATCAGCGCGGCGTTCTCGACGCGCAGGCGTTCGGCACGCTCTTCGGTCGCAGCCGCGATCTGGGCCGCGCTCTGCTCAGTGGCGGCGTTGATCTGGGCGGCGGTGCGTTCGCCGGCCGAGGTGATCTGCGCGGCGGCTTCCTTGCCTGTCTGCGCGTAGCGATCGATCATCGGGCGCGCTGTCTCGTCGAGGATGCGCGACAGTTCGGTCGAGCGGCCCGCCAGCATCGAGTTGAGTTCGCGGGTGCGGTCGTCGAGCGCGGCGCGGATCGAATTTCCGCGCGCTTCGAGTGCCTGCTCGACAGTGCCAAGCGTGCTGTCGAGTTCGCGCGAGTGGTCTTCAAGGCCGCTGCGGATGGCCTTGCCGCGGGCTTCGAGCGCCCGGTCGACATCCGCCATCGTCGAGGCAATCTCTTCGCTGGCAGTCGAGATAGTGGCGCGGATGTCGGTGCCGTGGCCGGCAAAGGTGGTCTGAGCGTCGCTCAGCGCCTTGGAGATCGCGCCGACCTGGCCGCTGACCAGCGTTTCGGCTTCGGCCACCTTGTTGATGATGGCATTGCCGGCTTCGGAGAATGTCTGTGCGACCGCGGCGGCCTGGCCGGCGAGGCGGTTCTGCGCCTCGGAAACGCGGCTGACGATCTGTTCGGAGCGATCACCCATGGCGCGGGCGAAATCGTTGCTCTTGGCATCGAGACCTTCGGCGAACTGCTGGCCGGTCTGGCTGAGGCTGGCGGCGGCGCGTGCTGCTTCGCCATCCATTTCCTGGGTGGTGTCGGCAACGGCGCTGCGCAGCGAGGCGGCGAGGCCGGCTGCCTTGCCCTCGATGGTGCGGTTGACGGCGTCGAGACCGACGTTCAAGGCGCGGTCCATGGTCGACAGGCGTTCGTCAAGATGCGCGGTGCCGCGTTCCATGGCTTCGCCGATGCCTGCCGTGCGGGCGTCGATACCGGAGGCAAGGTTTGCGGCGCGGCTGTCGATCTCGGACGCCAGATGGCTTGTGCGGTCGTCGATCGTTTCAGAGAACTTGGCGATGCTGCCATCCACTGCGCTGGCGATGCGACCCGAGGTCTCGTCGCTGAGCGTGCCGAGACGGGCGATGCCGTCGGTCAGGGTGTTGGACAGGCGCTCGCCTGCCGCGTCGACCTGCTCGGCAACGCCGCCGACGCCATCGCGGATACGGTTTTCAAGGGCGGCAAGGCCGGCCTCGACGCGGGAGCCGGTATCGGCAAAGCGGCCGGTCATGCCCTCGATCGACTGATCGAGGTTCGAGGCGAAGCTTTCCGTTGATCGGGAGATTTCGTCGGCGGCATTCTGGAAGCGGCCGGCGATGTTGCCGGTGCTGTCGCGAAGGCGATCCTCGAGCGACTGGGCGCTGTTGTCGATCGTCTGGCGAATTGAGGCCTCGCGATCTTCCAGCGACATTTCCAGCATGCTGACGCTGGCGGCGATCGATGCGCCGATGGTCGTTGCCTGATCGGCCAGCGTGTCGCCGATGTGCGCTTGCGCCTCGCTCAGTGTCAGGTTGATCGCCTGCGTGCGGTCGTCCAGCGTCGCGCGGATGCGTTCATGAGCCGAGCCAAGGCCATCCTCAAGACGGGTTGCGGCATTGCCCGTGAGCGCTTCGAAGCGATCGGCGGCTGCCGTGAGGCCGTCTTCGATGCGGTCGCTGCCGCTTGCGAGCGTGCCTGAAATGGTCAGGCTGTGATCGGCCAGCGCGCGTTCGAGACGCTGCTGGTTATCGGTGTAGGCGTTGCGGATTTCCTGGGCCTTGTCGGTGAAGGCGCCCGCAACGCGGGATTCGGCTCCGGCGACGGAATCGAGCAGGGCGTTGGTGCGGGCGTCCAGCACTTCGTCGAAGCGGCTCTGGCTGTCGCCGAAGGAGATCGCCAGCGCCATGGACTTTTCGGCCAGCGTGTCGGCCAGACGGTCGTGGACGTCGGCGATCGATGCGGTGATGCCCTCGGCGTTGCGGGCGAGGGTGCTTTCGATCTGGTCGTGGCCGTCCCTCAGGGAAGCGGCGAGCGCAGATGCGCGCTGCTCGAGCGCACCGGCGATGCGATCGTGACCGCTGGCCAAAGAGCCAACGATGCCCTCGGCGTGATGCCCAAGCGTGTCTTCAAGGCGCGAATGGCCTTCGTTGAGCGTGATCGCCAGGCCCATCGCCCGGTCTTCCAGCGTCTCGTTGATCTTGTCATGGCCGGATGCAAGCGAGCTTGCAATGCCATCGGCGTGGTGCGCGAGCGTATTGGCCAAACGGCTCTGGCTGTCGTCCAGCGAGATGGCGAAAGCCATCGTGCGGTCGTCGATCGCCTCGGCCAGCTTTTCATGACCGGCCGCGAGCGACTGCGAGATGGCCTGCGCACGGGTGTCGAGGCTGTTCTCGATCAGGCTGCGGCCTTCGTTCATCGATGCGGCAAAGGCTGCGCTGCGCTCGGCGAGCGTGTCGGCAAGCTTTTCCTGGCCGCCGGCCAGCGACTGCGAGATGGCGCTCGCGTGGCTGCCGAGCGTGTCGTCGATGCGGCTGTGGCCTTCGTTCAGCGAGATGGCCAGCGCCATAGCGCGGTCGTCAAGGGTCTCGGCAAGGCGATCATGGCCGGAGGCGATCGAGCTGGAAATCGCGTCGACCTGCGTGCCCAGCGTTTCTTCAAAGCGGTTCTGGCTCTCGTTGAGCGAGATCGCCAGGCTCATGGCCTTGTCATCAAGCGTGTCGGCCAGGCGGTCGTGACTGCTGGTAACGGCCTCGATGATGGCATCCGAACGGCTTGCCAGGGTGTTCTCGAAGCGTGACTGGCTGTCCGACAGGGCGCCGACAAACGCGCCGCTGCGGGCCGACATGACGTCGTCGATGCGCTCGTGCGCGGAATCCAGCGCCTGGGTGATATCCTGGGCGCGCCGGGAAATCGTGGTGTTCAGTTCGTCGGCGCGGCCGAAGGCCGAGGTGATCTGGTCGGTGCCAGCCGAAACCGCCGAGCTGAGATCGGTTGTCGTCGACAGAAGCGTGTCGCGGAATTCCGTGGCCCGGGCGGACAGGTTGTTGTGCAGCTCCGAGGTGCCGGAGGCGAGCGCCAGCGAGATTTCGGAGGTAGCGTGGCTCAGCGCCGAGGTCATTTCCGTCGTGCGGGCGCCGATGGCACCGGCGACCTCCTCGACCTTGTCGGTCAGGGTGCTTTCGAGGATCTCGCGACCGGTCGAAAGCGCCGTGGTCAGCGCGAAGGAGTGATCCGTAAGCTCCGAACCGATCCGCTCGATGCTCGAGCTCAAGATGCCATTCAGCGAATCCGATCCGCCACTCAGCGTATCGTTGATGCGGTTGAGGCTCTCCATCAGCTTGTTGTCGAGGGTGCCGGCGCGCTGATCGAAAGCGTTGGTGAATTCGGCGACGCGCTCGTCGAACGAGGTCGAGAGCTGCGCGACGGTCGCCTGCAGACGCTCGTCAAAGAAGCCCGAACGCAGGTCGAGATCCATGATCGTGTCGTCGACGCTCGACTGCAGGCTGTGGCGGAAGCTGGTGCCGCGCTCGTCGAGGGTGCTGTTCAGCTTGGCCAGGACGTCGTCCAGGGTGGTGGAGATGGTGCGTTCGCCGCCGGTCAGGCTTTCGTTGATCTCGCGGGTGCGGGCAATCAGGATTTCGTTGAGCTGGCGGGCGCGGTCGTTCAGGGCCGCATTCAGCTTTTCGGCGTTGCTGTCCATGGTGGACGCGCGCGTTTCGAACTGGCTGAGAATGGTGTTGCCGTGGGTGCTGAGGTTCGAGGTCAGCGAGTCCAGGCGATTGTCGAATTCGTTGGCGAGCGCGAAGCCGGAGGACGTCAATGTCTGCAGCAGCGAATCCGTCTTCGCGGCGAGCAAGCTGCCGAGCGACTGGATGGCGGATTCCGACTTTTCGGTGATCGTCGCGGCGCGCGTGTCGATCATCGACGCGAAGGCTTCGCCCGAGGTCGCAAGACGTACGGCGATTTCTTCGGTGGCGAGCGACAGGTCTTCGCGCAGCTGGTCGTGGACACCGACGATCGAGGTGCGGATGCGCTCGGCGTGGTTGACGATCGCCTCGCGCTCGGAACCCAGCTCATGGACGAGACCGCGGACACGCAGTTCGTTGTCGGCATAGCTGCGCTCGAGGGCGTTGACCTCGGAATGCACGAGCGTCTCCAGCTCGGAAGCGCGAGCGATGGTGCGCTCGATGCCTTCGTTCATGGCCGAGACTTCGCGGCGCACGGCCTGGCCGACGGTCATGATGCGTTCGGAGGCGATTGTTTCCGGCTCGGAGAGACGCAGCGCGACTTCGGCCATCGAGCGTGCCGCATTGCGCATGTCCTGGGCGCGGGCCATCATGATGGCGAATGCGTAGAAGAGCAGCACGGGGATGATTATGCCGACGAGGCCGGCGATGACGCCGGGCAGGGCGATGATGTCGGCCAGCGAACGGATCTGCCAGATCTGCGGCGAATAGAGCAGCGACATCAGGCCGAGGCCGCCGACGACCCATAGAAGCGAAACAAGCGTGGCGTTGCGGAGGGCTGGACGAGCCGAGCCGTTGTCGAGCGATTTCAAAAGCGACGCAGGGGTGACCCGACTGCCGTCATTGGCGGCGTAGGCCGGCGCCCGCGATGCCTGTTCCGGAGGGCGCGCTGCGGCCGGGCTGCGCTGCGGCTGCTTGGCATCGTCTTTACGCTGATTGCGGATCTGGGTTTTTTCGGACACTTTTGCCTCCGAGGCGTCGGGCTTCTTAGCTTGAAGAGACGGCGTGGGTTCGTCGTCGAAGTCGATCTGCAGGGCTTCGTCCAATGCTTTGAACGCCTTGTCCTCGATCGATTCGTTGTACTTGTTGTTCGCCATTCCGTTACGCCTCGTTACATCTCAGCCGGTTCACTACGCATCCGGGCTTCCGCGTCGCCCGAACAAACCTTGCCTCTGAACCCGTCCACTCCGGATTAGAGAGCGGATAAGTATGTCATTTCAGAGTGGATAGCTGCTTTCCCACACATAAGGTATCAAAACATTACCATTATCCACTTGGCGAGCAAAGGCATACACAACCCAGCTCTCCCAGTCGTATCGTAGTGACACATCCGGGCCTGCTAGACAATTAACGCGTTCGGTCGAATGCCTGGTTGTTAACGCTTCATTAATCGAGTTTAACGGGAGCAGGGCATTGAAATCCAATGCGTTAGAAGTGTTTTGCGGGCGTTAACCATAAGACGAGAAATTCGCCCTCAATGCGCCCGAATTTAACGCGATTGGCACTGCGCCCGCACATCATCGATCCAACGGCGGGACTTAGACGGGAGAATTGGTATCATGGCAGCAGTCAGTATCGCGTTCGCAGCGCCAGATAATTGCAAGGGGCAGGCGCCCTCGCAGTTGCGGCCGATTGATCTTGTTCATCTGGCAAACCAGACGATGGGCGACAAGGCCCTGGAGCTGGAAGTCCTGCAGATGTTCGCGCGGCAGGCGCGCTCCTGCCTGCACGAGATGTCGGCCGGCGATGCAAAGGCTGTGGAAGCGGCCGCCCACAAGCTGAAGGGTGCCGCAGGCGCCGTCGGCGCCTTCAAGGTGCGCGACGCGGCGGAAATGCTGGAAGGCAATTGCGGCGATGCGGCCGCCATGGCCGGCGTCGGCGTGGCCGTCATTGAAGCCGAAAACTTCATCCTCAAGCTTTGCCGCTGACCAACGGCTGAAAAGCGATTTATTTGCGACACACCGGCAACTGTGTCGAAACCGACAAGACCCGCTGGTCCATTCCGGAGCAGCGGGTCTTTTTACGGCAGGTCGGGTGGCGCATTTTGACAAGCGTGTCGCTTATAAATCTGGAATGAAGATGCCGAGGGCTGTCGTTGTTGACTGCCTGGCTTATTTGTTGGAAGTAAAATTCCAAACCCATCCCACTGATGATCACCGGAAATCACCATGCCCAAACTGACCATTGTCGCCTTCGACGGTACGCGCTTCGATCTTGATGTCGATCAGGGATCGACCGTCATGGAAAACGCCGTGCGCAATTCCGTGCCGGGCATCGATGCCGAGTGTGGCGGCGCCTGCGCCTGTGCCACCTGTCATATCTACGTCGATGACGAGTGGACCGAGCGCGTCGGTCCGCCGCAGGCGATGGAAGAAGACATGCTTGATTTCGCATTCGACGTGCGCCCGACGTCGCGTCTTTCCTGTCAGATCAAGATGAAGGCGGCGCTCGATGGGCTGACCGTGCATGTGCCCGAGCGACAGGCCTGATCGAAACACTGATCGCAAGACAAAAAAAGCCCCGCTGGCCGAGATGACGAGCGAGGCGAGGTAGGCGCGTTACCTATGGTCGAGGGAGGATCGACCGAGGCTTCGCAACGCGCCAGGAGAACCCAGAAAACGAAAGCTCCGGCTGACCGAGCTGAACTTTCGAATGCCTGAATATTAGCGCGTTGTGTTTCATAAGGCTATGGTGAGAAATCACCATTCAATGGCTGGGGCGTTGCAAGTTTCGCACAGGTTTCGTTGCGCGGCTAAGCTTTCTTGGTCGTTTTTGCGCCAAGAATCAGCTACTTTTCGCCGCCGGATGCTTTGATCCGGTTGTTCAGCAGGCGAAGCATCCGCTTCTGGAAATTGACCGCCTCGACCTGATCGAATCGCGCCTGCAGCCGATCATGCTCGGCGATGCCGTCGGTCGATACCTCGGTGACCATTTCCTGCATGCGCTCGCAATTCGGCTGGGCCGGCAGCGCCAGGATCCTCCGTTCCATCGCCCGTGCCTGCGTTCTGGCAATCTCGGCGTGGCGTTCCTCGTGGCGCTTGATGTCGCTCGAAAGCGTGTCCCAGATCATCGACAATTCGGGGCTGGCGCCGCGCCGGTTCTTCCAGCGCGGCAGGATGATCTGCGTGTGGACGGTGACGCGCGCCCCGCCGACGCGGCAGCGACCGTTTTCCTCGACATACGTCGCATCTCCGCCGAAGCGGATCTTGGTGGCGCCGGGATGGCGGGCGGACGAGCCGTTGGCCGTCGGGCCGCGGGTGCTCAGCTGGTCGTCGAGTTCGTCGGCGGTTTTGCCCTTGATGTCGAAGTAGGAATAGCTCTTCGTCGCAACGACCGCGGCTCCCGCGGGATTGCCGGTCGCAAGCGAAATGGAAATGGCGAGGAGGAGCGGCATATAACGCGGTACGGACGGCATTCTGCGAATACTCATGTTGAAGTTTGCCGGAGCTTGGGGCATAGCCACCGCGAGCGCAATATGATTGCGCGGTTTTTTCGATCGATAGGACAAATGCCGTTGGCACAGCTTGGGAGCAGTTTCTGGCGCGTCGGACACGGCCGCGAGATTGAACTCGGTCGCCGGTCGGTGATCATGGCGATCGTCAATGTGACGCCGGATTCGTTCTCCGACGGCGGCCGGTATGACAGCGTCGATAGGGCTGTCGCGCATGCGCTGAACGCCGTTGAGGACGGCGCCGAGATTATCGATATCGGCGGCGAATCCACGCGTCCGGATGCCGGGATCGTTACCGCCTCTGAAGAGCAGGCGCGGGTGTTGCCTGTCATCGAGGCGCTTCGGACCAAGACCGAGGCGCTGATCTCGATCGACACGTATCGCGCCGAGACAGCGCGGCTTGCGGTTGCGGCGGGCGGCCACATCGTCAACGACGTTTTCGGATTGCAGAAAGAACCTGACATCGCCGTTGTCGCCGCAACATCAGGCGCAGGTCTCTGCGTGATGCATACCGGTCGCGACCGCGATAAGCTGCCCGATCTGATCGCCGACCAGTTCCTATTCCTAGAACGATCGCTTGAGATCGCCGGTCGTGCTGGCGTGTCGCGGGAGTGCATCGTTCTCGACCCGGGGTTCGGCTTTGCCAAGGATACACAGGAAAACCTGGAGCTGATGGCGCGTAGCGACGAACTTCATCGTCTGGGCTTCCCATTGCTGGCGGGGACGTCGCGCAAGCGTTTCGTCGGCGCGGTGACCGGGCGCGAAGCCGCCGATCGCGATGCCGGAACGGCTGCAACAAGCGTCTTGCTGCGCCTGAAGGGGGCAGCGATTTTTCGAGTACACGATGTCGCAATCAACAGGGACGCGCTTGCGGTCACCGATGCTATGCTGGCGGCACGCGATGCGTTCGAGCGGAAGGGCACGGCATGAGCACCACCTACACAATCACC
Organism: Hyphomicrobiales bacterium; assembly: GCA_900470805.1. Classification (GTDB taxonomy): domain Bacteria; phylum Pseudomonadota; class Alphaproteobacteria; order Rhizobiales; family Rhizobiaceae; genus Rhizobium. Next base: position 29,102 of record UCCA01000009.1, read on the forward strand.
CTGCAGAACTGCGCCTTCTTTGCCCGTCATGGCGTTCATGACGAAGAGGAGTTCTTGGGCCAGCGGTTTTTCGTCGATGCTGTACTCGACGTGGTGGCCGGCACGGCGCTGGAGAGCGATTCGATCGACGACACGGTGAATTACGGTATCGCCTTCACCGTCATCGAGGAGATCGTGACCGGCAAGCGACGCTATCTCATCGAGGCGCTGGCGCTCGATATCGCCAAGGGTCTCTGTCAGAAATTTCCGCAGATCACCCGCGCCAAGATCACGGTGCGCAAGCCGAATGCGCCGGTCCCTGGCGTGCTGGATTTCGTTCAGGTGAGCGTCGAACATTTTGTCTGAGATCGCATTCCAGACCGCCACCCTCGGGCTCGGCGGCAATATCGGCGATCCCGTGCATGCCATGGCGGTGGCGCTGCAAGCGCTTGATGCGCGCCCGGATTCCCGGGTGATCGCGGTGTCGCGCCTCTATCGGACGCCTCCATGGGGCAAGACCGATCAATCCTATTTCTTCAACGCCTGTGCCGCGGTCTCGACATCGCTGTCGCCGGAGGCGTTGCTGGATGTCTGCCTTGACATCGAGCGCGGCATGAAGCGGGAGAGGATCGAGCGTTGGGGGCCGCGGACACTCGATATCGATGTGCTGACCTATGCCGATCTCGTTCAGGATGCGCCGCGGCTGCAATTGCCGCATCCGCGCATGACGGATCGCGGGTTCGTGCTGATGCCGCTCGCTGATTTCGCTGCTGACATGCGCGTCGATGGTGTTGCTGTGGCCGAATGGCTTGCCAGGGCCGATATCACAGGCATCGAGGTGGCCGATCAGAACCCGCGATGGTGGCGCGACGCCTGAAACGCAAAAGCGGCCGAGACGGCCGCTTCGCAAGGCATTTTTTAAGGATCTGTCCTACTCGACCGAGCCGACGGTCATCTCGTCGACCTGGCGCGACAACGTGAGACCGATGACCGGAATCATCTGGCTTTCGACCTTTACCGATACCGTCACGTTCATCGTCTTGTCGTCGCGGACGCGGGCGATCATCGCGCCGTTGAGCTTGGCGCGGTTGAGGCCGACGACGACCGTGTCATCGGTGACCGTGCCGGAGATGACGTCGAGGCCCTTGCCTTCGGCACCATCCAGGAACTTGCCCTTGTAGCTGTTGCCGGACTGGGTGATCAGCGCGCTCATCGGCTGCTTGAAGACGCCGACGCGGCAGCTGCCGTCAAGCTTGACGCCGGTGCCGTCGGAAACGGGTTCGCCTACCAGATTGCAGGTGAACTTGGTGCCCTTGTACTTGCCGGCAACGATTTCGCCGGGACCTTTCCAGGAGCCGGCGACCGACTCGAAGAATGCCTTGTCGCGCGTTGCAGCGGTTGCGGACGGAGCCATGTCGATGACTGGCGAAAGAGCGATCGCCGCGAGGCCGAAGAGAGAGAGAAACTTGCGCGAGTACATGGAATTTCCTTGGCGAACCATATCGCTGAACTGATGCCAAGTTTTGCCGAAAAATGGTTAATGCTTGGTTTCCGAGTGGTCGAAAGCCATGCGTGCCAAGCTTATTTCACGCTGCGCTGATGTCTGGCCTACTAGATATAAGCCATTGAATCGACTGGCGATCGTACGGCGCTGTGGCCGGAGCGCCACATGGTCGTGGCTTACGATTCAACCTTGCCCGCCGTTGCTCTTCGGCGTCATCGACGGCGTCAGGTCGCCGATGAAGTCGCCGATTCCCGGGCGCTTGAGGGCGCGAAACGCCAGCGGGCGGCAGAGATCCATCGCGGCGATTCCGATGCGCGCGGTCATCAGCCCGTTGATGACGCCTTCGCCGAGCCGTGCCGAGAGCTTCGATGCCAGTCCATGACCGAGCACCTGCTGCACGAGGCTGTCGCCGACGGCAATCGATCCGGTAACGGCGAGATGGGCCAGCACGTCGCGCATCAGCCGGATCATCCCCAGCGTGCCCGGCCGGCCGCCATAGAGTTCGGCCATGGCGCGGATCAGCCTTGAGGCCTCGTAGAGCACGTAGAGAAGATCGACGATCGCGCGGGGGCTGACGGCGGTGACGATCGAGACGCGCTTCGAGGCGTTGAGGATCAGGCCTCGGGCCTGGCGATCGAGGGGCGCCAGCAGCTCCCGCTCTGCAAGCGCCACCAGATGCGGCGCGTCGATGATATCCGTTTCGGCGGCCTTCAACGTGGCGCGGCCACGAGCCGTTTCCGGCTTGGCGGCCAGAAGATGTTCCAGGCTCTTGACCAGCGCACGCGCCTTGGCGGGCTTCGTTTCGAGGATCGCCGCTTCCGCTTCTGCCTTGATGGTCTGTACGGCCGCCAAACGCATCATGCCGGCGGTTTCTCTGACGACAATGGCGATGACGGCCAGAATACCGATGCCCAGCGCCGCGAGCGCGGTGTAGCCCAGCCAGTCGGCGCGGGTGAAGAGGTTACGGATCAGGCTGTCGGTCCACAGCCCGAAGGCGAGCGAGAACAGCAGGCCGAAAGCGCCGAGCGCAATCTTGGCGAAGGACGTCCTGCGCTGGCGGGGCAGGGCGACCGGGACGGGCGGTATATCCTTTTCCGGGTTGAGGAAAGGATCGTCCTCATCCGATGTCAGCACGACCTCGCCGGAGAAGCTTGCCGGCTTGCGTGGCTGCACAGGCTGCGGATCGGTTTGAGTCCGGCCCGGGGAGCCATCATCCTCGAAGGCGAAGGCTGCCGGTGTGCGGCGCGGGTGCTGTTCCGATGGCGGCTTGATCATGCGAGGCGATCTCCGAACAGAAACTGCATGGCGCGGTCGAGGCGGATGTGCGGCACCGACAGCTTGATGCCGCCGCCGGTTTCGTCGAGTGCCGGCGGGCGGAAGCGGACGACGCTGACCTCAGGCAATTGGACATCGCCATCACCCGATTCGAGGCTGGCGAACAGCGCTTCGGGATTCTCAGGAAGATCGCCCGGAAAGATCGCGGTCTTCTTCAGTCCGTCGAAGGTTTCGCCGGCAATGGTTTCGCCCTCGATCGGGGTGCCGACGATGACCGGCAGTTCAAGGCCGTCTCGCTTGACGGTTGCTTCCCTCGTGGCACGCACGGAGGCCAGCGCCATGACGTCGATGCCGGCGCCGGCCATGCCGATCCGCTGAATGGCGCGATCGACGAGACGGCGCGTCAGGGCGTCCAGGCGGTGGTGGCTCTCGTGATGCAGGTGATCGGCCTTGGTGGCGGCCACCAGAACACGGTCGATGCGGCGACCGAGTAGCGAGGACAACAGCGAGTTCGTACCGGGGCGGAAACAGGCGAGAACATCGGTGAGCGCCCGTTCCAGGTCCTGCACCGCCTCGGGGCCGCGATTGATCGCCTGCAGCGCGTCGATCAGGACGATCTGACGGTCGATGCGAGAGAAATGCTCACGGAAGAACGGTTTCACCACCACCGACTTGTAGGCCTCGTAGCGACGCTCCATCATCGCCCACAGCGATCCCTTCTCCGGTCGACCTTGCGGCGGCAGGATCAGCGGCGCGAACGTGAGCGCTGGAGAGCCATCGAGGTCGCCGGGTAGCAGGAACCGACCGGGCGGCAGCGTCGACAGCGAGCGCTCGTCGGATTTGCAGGCCTTGAGGTAATCGGCGAACGCGGTCGACAGCGCGCGCGCCTGCATCTCGTCGGCAGGTTCGGTGATGTCGCAGGCGCCCGTCAGTTCAAGCCATGGGTGCGCCAGCTCGCTACGGATTCCGGTTCGCGCCAGTGCGATGGTCTCTTCGCTGAAGGTGCGAAAGTCCTTGGCCAGCAGCGGCAGGTCGAGCAGCCACTCGCCGGGATAATCGACGATGTCGATCGACAGGCGACCAGGTGAGAACAGGCGGTTCCAGCCGCTGGCGCTCTGATAGTCGATCGTCAGGCGCAATTCGGAGATGGCGCGCGTCGAATCCGGCCAGATCCGGTCCTTCACCAGTGCCCTTATGTGATCCTCGTATTGGAACCGGGGTACGCCGTCGTCCGGTTGCTGCTCGAGGCGCACCGCCGATACGCGACCGGACTGCACGGGTTCGAACAGCGGCAGACGGCCGCCGTGGAGAAGATTGTGCACCAGGGAGGATATGAACACCGTCTTGCCGGCGCGCGACAGGCCGGTGACGCCGAGCCGTATCGTCGGATTGACGAGGCCGGCCGCACGGTCGGTCAAGTTGTCGAGCGCGATACGCGCGTCGTCGGCGAAGGATGTCATGCTGGGCGGCAAGGCGAAATTCCAGTTTCTGGGCTTAACGCCATATAGGAACCGGCAGGCCGAAGAAAAAGACGCCTGGCGACAGCGTCAGCCGTTCATGAAGTCGATCAGGCGCCATCCATCGAGGCTGACATTGTAATCGAGGATGGCAAGGCCGCCGGGCGGGAAGCCGTTCGGCAAGGTCTGGGCAATCGCCTGGTGGCCGATCAGCGTTTCCAGCGCCTGCTCGATGACAGGGTTGTGGCCGAGCAGCATGACCGAGCCGACATCCAATTGAGCGCCGATGATATCGAGGTATGTCTCTGCCGTGGCGTTGTAGAGCGCATCGACGAAGCGGATGTCGAGGTTTTCGCCCATGGCGCGATGAACGGCCTCGGCGGTCTGGCGGCAGCGCAACGCCGTCGAACTCAGGACGCGATCTGGGCGGTATCCCTTGTCGGCGGCATTCTCGCTGAGAATTTCGGCATCGGCATAGCCTTTTTCGCTCAGCGGCCGGTCGAAATCGCGTTGTCCATCCGTCGGCGGAGATGCTTCGGCGTGCCGCAGCAGGTAGATCCGGGAAGGCGGAGGCGTGATTGCGTTCATCGGCGTTTCCCCGGTCGAGTGGCCTTTTTCAATAACGTCAGCGTGGTGCTGTCGTCAACCGTGTCGACTGTTCCTGCGGCCAAAGTCCAGCGCAAGCTTTCGTGACGCCGAAGGCGCCAAGCGGCAAACGCGAGAAATAGTGACGTAAAAATAGCCTGTTAGCTCAAAATTGTGACAGATTTAAAAATGTGTTTACCTAACGGATTCGACTTGAATCACACGCGTCGGTCGGGATATACAGCCGCCAGATGAGATGTTCTTCAGGAGAATCGCGTTGAGTGAGAAGATCGATCTTAGCCAATACGTGCCCTCGGAAGAGGAAGAGTTTATGAATGGCAACCAGCGGGCCTATTTCAGGGCCAAGCTTGTTGCCTGGAGAAACGACATCCTCAGAGAGGCACGCGAAACCCTCGAGCATCTTGCCGAGGAAAGCGCAAACCATCCGGATCTCGCCGACAGGGCGTCGTCCGAGACGGATAGAGCCATTGAGCTGCGCGCCCGTGATCGCCAGAGAAAACTGATTTCCAAGATCGATGCAGCGCTGCAGCGGATCGAAGAAGGAACCTACGGCTATTGCGAGGAAACCGGTGAACCGATCGGCCTCAAGCGTCTCGACGCTCGCCCGATCGCAACGCTTTCCATCGAGGCGCAGGAACGTCACGAGCGCCGCGAGAAGGTCTATCGGGACGAATAGAACTGCTAAGACCATGCATTGAAAAGGCACCGTTTTATCGCGGTGCCTTTTTTGTTTGCGAGATCGCCATTTCCAGAATCGGCGACCTTTAGTGGCCGCCTTCCGGGCGTCAGCAATCACTTGTCGCGGTTGACGCTCATCTCTCCGAAAATGCGCGCGACTTCGTTCTGAAGGGCGGCGTCGGCACCTGTCATCGGCGCCATCTCCGGATCACGGCGCGGCAGGTTGCTCGGTGCCGGGCGAACCGCCATGGGTTGCTGCGGTTGAGGCACGATTCGTTCGGCGGAGAGGTTGACGTTCATCTCTTCCTCGAGGACGCGCTGGAAGTCGCTCGGCTGCGCGGACGGGGTGATCGGGCGTGCAATGCTCGGGGCAACAGGCGTCGGCGCGGTCGGTTGTTGCTGTGCGGTCGGGTAAGGGCTCGGCGTGTGCGCCACGGGCGCAGCCATCACCTGCGGCTCGACCCGCTGCGGCGAGAGAACGCGCTGGCGGCCGGAATCGAGAATATCGGCAGCAGCGGATGCCTCGATCGGTGCCGGTTCCGGCTGGGTGAAGACAGGCGGCGTTCTGACCGGCTGGGCGATGACGGGCGGAACATTGATCGGCTGCGAGGCGACGGGCGGCTGCGGGCGTGCTTCGATCGGTGCCGGCATGGGGGTAGGAACGGGCGCCGGCGTGGCGACAGGTGCGGGGCGGGGCGCCCGTTCCGTCTCCGTTTCGAAGACGGGCTGGCGCTGCACGGGCTGTGGCGCGTATGGCTCGACGTCGATCGGGGCCGGTTCCGGTTCGGGTGCATATTCGTCGATCGGCGACAGCGTGCGGGCGATGATCGGCTTGGTCGGAGGCGCGACAGGTTCAGTGGCTGCGATCATCACCGGCTGCTCGATGGTCTGACTCTGTACCGGCGGCTGCTCCGGTTGCGAATCGTCGATCGGCAGGATCCTGCTTTCGATGACGATGTCCGTCGGGCCGCCGATCATGATCAGATGCTCGACATCGTCGCGGCGCACGAGAACAAGGCGACGGCGGGCGTCGACGGCTGCGGCATCAAGCACCTGAAGGCGTGGTTGGCGGTTGCGGCCGCCGCGGACGAAGGGCGACGGCGCCCGGTTGCGCATGATCCAGAGGATCGCGACGAGAAGCACCAATGCGATGGCCACCCCGCCTGCGGCAATGAAGAAGCGGCTGCCATAAGCTCCCATGAGGTCATCGAACATATTCACCTACTCCTTTGCGGCTCTCAACCACATGACGACTTTTAGACTTCGTAGACAAGGGGAAGGCGCCTTGTCCAGTCATCGAAAGCCGCAAGTCTCTTCCGTGGCATCGCCTTATTCGACATTTAACGGCAAAAGTGGCGCTGTAGCTTGTGAATTCAATCACTCTTCATGGTTACTGGTGTTTTTGACGAGGCAGCAAATTGCTAAGAAGGAAGAAGCGCCTGATTCCTGCTTCGTCTCTTAGTCATTGAGTGAAGGCCGGCAGGCAATGCGAGGAACTACATGACGAAATCCCGTCAGGCCGACAATTTCAGCGAACCGCTCGTGGACCGTGGAGGACGCGCCGGTACGGCTTTGCGGATCCTGCTGCTAGCGCTCGTCCTGATCGGCGCCGCGGCCGCCTTTGTCGTGTTCAAGCGGTCGCTCGACAACGAGATGGTTCTGGGCGTGCTCGGCGTGCTCGCCATGGTTGGCATCTTCTTTCTGGTATCGTCGATCATCGGCTTCATCGAGGTCATGCCGCAGCATCAGTCCGATAGCCTGGCGCGGGCCTTTCTCAACAGCCATCCGGATGGATCGCTGATCACCGACGACAAGGGTCGGATCGTTTACGCCAACGCGGCCTACGGGGCGCTGACCGGCGCGCGGAAATCGACCGAGGTGCAGACGCTGGAAGCGCTGCTGTCGCGTCACCGCGAATCGAACGAGGCGCTCTACCGGCTGTCGAACGGTCTGAGGGAAGGCCGGGAGGGCCGCGAGGAGTTCCGGCTGCTTCGCGCGCTGGGTCCATCGCTCAACGGATCGGGCGCCCACTGGTACCGCTTGAAGGCACGGGTGCTGCAGGGCGAAGAAAGCGGCGGCAAGCCGCTGCATATCTGGCAGATCAGCGACATCACCTCCGAGCGGGACGACCAGGAGCGGTTCTTCAAGGAATTGCAGAACGCCATCGATTATCTCGATCACGCACCGGCCGGGTTCTTCTCCGCCGGCCGCAAAGGCGAGATCTTCTATCTGAACGCGACGCTGGCCGAGTGGCTGGGCATCGATCTCACCAAGTTCATTCCGGGTTCGATGACGATCGGCGACATGGTGGCCGGCGAGGGGCTGGCGTTGATCCAGTCGGTGCAGGCCGATCCAGGTCTGAAGAAGACGGTCACGCTCGATCTCGACCTGAAGAAATCCAACGGCCAGAGCGTTCCGGTGCAGATCGTTCACAGCGTTACCTCGATGCGCGACGGCGCGCCGGGCGAAAGCCGTTCGATCGTGCTGACGCGTCGCGACAGCAAGGACGGCGATCAGTCGGCTTCGGCCGCCTCGATGCGCTTCACGCGCTTCTTCAACAACACGCCGATGGCGATCGCCTCGGTCGATGGCGACGGCAGGATCCTGCGCACCAACGCGCCGTTCCTGAAACTGTTCTCGGGCATCGTTTCGCGCGATGACGTCGAGAACGGCGCGCTGTTCGAAACCATCGTGCAGGACATCGACAAGCCGCGGCTTCAGGGCGCGCTTGCGGCGGCGAAGGATCGCCAGGGGGATATTCCGCCGCTCGATTCCAAGACCCAGGCGGACGACGCCCGCCATTTCCGCTTCTACGTCAACGCCGTGATCGACCAGAGCGACGAGGCGCCTGAAGAGGCGGCGATCGTCTATGCCGTCGAGGTGACCGAGCAGAAGGCGCTCGAGGCGCAGATGGCGCAGACCCAGAAGATGAACGCTGTCGGTACGCTTGCCGGTGGTATCGCGCACGACTTCAACAACGTACTGACCGCCATCCTGCTGTCGTCCGACCACCTGCTGCTGCAGGCCCGTCCGGCCGATCCGGGCTTTGCCGACCTGATGGAGATCAAGCGCAACGCCAACCGCGCCGCCGTCCTGGTGCGCCAGTTGCTGGCCTTCTCGCGCAAGCAGACGATGCGGCCGACCGTGCTGAACCTCACCGACGTGGTCGGCGATCTCCGCATGCTGGTCGACCGGCTGCTGTCGGGCACCAACGTCAAGCTCGACGTCGAATACGGGCGCGATCTGTGGCCCGTGAAGACCGATCTGTCGCAGTTCGAGCAGGTGCTGATCAACCTCTGTGTCAACGCCCGCGATGCGATGCCTGAAGGCGGCAAGCTGACGGTGCGGACCAAGAACGCGACGGCCGCCGAAGTCGCGGCCTTCAACTATTCCTACATGCCGCCGGAAGACATGGTGCTGATCGAGGTGTCCGACAACGGCACCGGGATCGCGCCCGAGATCATGGACAAGATCTTCGAACCGTTCTTCACTACAAAGGAAGTGGGCAAGGGCACCGGTCTCGGGCTCGCCATGGTCTACGGCATCGTCAAGCAGTCCGGCGGCTACATCCAGCCGGAGTCGGAAGTCGGCAAGGGCACGACGTTCCGGGTCTTCCTGCCGCGCCATATCGTCGAGCCGTCGATTGCCGCCGAAGCCGACGCGGTGACGCCGAATGCCGACAATGTCGTGCCGTTGTTGCCGGTCAAGCCCGAGCAGCCGGAAGATCTGACCGGATCGGCCGTCATCCTGCTGGTCGAGGACGAGGAGGCGGTGCGTCGCGGCGGCAAGCGCATGCTCGAGACGCGTGGCTACACCGTGCACGAGGCCGGCTCCGGCGTCGAGGCGCTCGACATCATGGAAGAGCTCGACGGCAAGGTCGATATCGTCGTGTCCGACGTCGTCATGCCGGAGATGGATGGGCCGTCTCTGCTGCGCGAACTGCGCAAGAAATATCCGGATATGAAGTTCATCTTCGTTTCGGGTTATGCCGAAGACGCATTTGCCCGCAACCTGCCGCCGGAATCGAAATTCGGGTTCCTTCCGAAGCCATTTTCGCTGAAGCAACTGGCCGTGGTAGTGAAGGAGACGCTGGAGAGCTGAGGGAGCTTGGCGCGGCTTGGTTGTGCCGCACGCTAAAAGCTGAGTTAGATATTTACCAGACCACATCACACGCCAAAACCCCACGCAGCCCTTCGGCCCGTGTCTCCACCATGCACTGCACTCGGACGGGGCGCTGGAAACCACCTCGATAGAGTTTAAATAATATGGCGCCTTCCAGCGTCCCGTTCGGCGGTTTATGCCCGAACTCCGGTCTCTCTGCGACCGTCTTCCAACCTTCGCGACGGCGTTGTGTGCCTCACAGGCACGTCCAGGCTCTGCAACGGGAACACGTCTTGTCGACATGGATCCGCCAGCCACGGAGGGAGACCATTTTCTCGAACCCGGTGTGTGAGGTTTTGCGTCTCACCCTCACACCCCGCGCCGATCCCGCCTCGCCGGCACGCCTGCCGGTGTATCCGATAACGGGACGGGGTTAGTTTAGGGAAGGGCGGGGCGACGGGGAAAATCGAAACGGAAATTTCTCGTAAGCCATTGATCTCGAACGGAAGCCACCCCCGCAACCTCCTTCATTTCCGTCCTCGTGACAGGAATCCAGCATGCCCAAGTCATGGGGCATGGAAGACTCCTCCTTCCGCCAAAGAGACATCAGTCATTCACGGCGCCGACGCGCCGTGGCTGGATTCCCACCACAAGGGTGAGGATGAGGGCGGTGAGGGCGTAGACTGCGGCGGAGAGGTCAGTAGCCAGGCGCGTAGAGCATTCAGTCACCACATCCAGTCCCCTCGTTACCGACAAAAGCCGAAACCCCATATTGCATCGCAGCGACCATGGCGCTTATAACGGTTTCACTCACCACGGACCCGGTGAAACTCCGGGTGGCTCTTCTGGCCGCCGATCCGCCAGACAACGCAAAACCTGCACGCCACCATGAACGCCCGACACGCGGCGTTCGGCCACGCTTTGCGAAAGACATCACCCCATGCACGCATCCTCCATCCGCCGGGATTGGTTTGCCAATCCGACGCGCGAAATGCTCGCCGGCGCCGTCGCCACCTTCGCGCTTATCCCCGAGGTCATCGCCTTCTCCTTCGTCGCCGGCGTCGATCCTCAGGTCGGCCTGTTCGCCTCCTTCGTCATCGGCATCGTCATCGCCTTTACCGGCGGACGGCCGGCGATGATTTCGGCGGCGGCCGGATCGGTGGCGCTGGTCGCGGCTCCGCTCGTCCATGCCCACGGCTTGCCCTATCTGTTTGCAGCCGGCCTACTCGCCGGCGTCATCCAGATCGTCTTCGGCCTGTTGAAGCTCGGCGTCTTGATGCGCTTCGTGTCGAAATCGGTACGGACCGGCTTCGTCAACGCGCTGGCGATCCTGATTTTCGGGGCGCAGCTACCGCATATCATCGGCGGCGATTGGATCGCCTACCTGATGCTGGCGGCCGGTCTCGTGGTCATCTATATCGCGCCGCGCATCACCACCGCCATCCCGTCGCCGCTGATCTGCATCCTCATCCTCACGGTCGCTTCGGTCGGCCTGCATCTGCCGGTGCTGACCGTGGCCGATCTCGGCAAGCTGCCGGATTCGTTGCCGGTCTTCGGCTGGCCGTCGGTACCGCTGAACCTTGAGACGTTGAAGATCATCGCCGGCCCGGCACTGGCGATCGCCATGGTCGGCCTGCTGGAATCGATGATGACCGCAAGTGTCGTCGACGATCTCACCGACACCGCAAGCAACAAGAACCGCGAGTGCACCGGCCTCGGCATCGCCAACGCCGCCGCCAGCCTGTTCGGCGGCATCGCCGGCTGCGGCATGATCGGCCAGACGGTGAGCAACGTGAAATATGGCGGCCGTGGCCGTCTCTCGACGCTGTTTGCCGGCGCGCTGCTGTTGATCCTGATGGTGCTGTTGAAGCCGTGGGTGTCTGAGGTGCCGGTGGCGGCGCTGGTGGCGATCATGGTCATGGTGTCGATCGACACCTTCGACTGGTCGTCGCTGAAGACCATGGTGGTGCACCCGAAGACCTCGAGCATCGTCATGCTCGCGACCGTCGTCGTCACCGTGTTCAGCGCCAACCTGGCGCTCGGCGTCACCGTCGGCGTGCTCCTGAGCGGGGTGTTCTTCACCTTCAAGGTCGCCAGGCTGCTTGAGGTCGAGGCAGAGGCCGACGATGCGGCAGGCCGCGTCGCCTACCGCGTCTCCGGCCAGGTGTTCTTCGCCTCCGCAGACGTCTTCATCGACGCCTTCGATATCGCCGAAGCAGAGGGAATGGCCGTGACGATCGACGTATCGCAAGCGCATTTCTGGGACATCACCGCCGTGGCGGCGCTTGACCGCGTCGTCCAGCGCTTCAGGGCGCATGGCGTGGCGGTCGATGTCGTCGGTCTCAACGAGGCCAGCGCCACCCTGATTGGCCGGCTGGATAACGGTACGGCGCTCAAGGAAGTCTGAGCGCTTGCCGGCAGCCGGGCGGCTGCGTCTGGGCTGCGCGTTTTTCTGCGGTGCGCGGCCTGTAACAAAGCCGCCTAGACCTGCGTATAGTGATCGCGTCAGGGAAAATCAGGCATAACGGCATGCCTGTAGCGAAGGCCCTGCACGCCGGCCGGCGATCATGCCGCGGCTGCAGGTCTTTGCCCGGATAAGGCAGCGCCACGCATGGTGCCGCCACCGAGCGGAACACAGCCAGCAGGCCGATGTATGTCGACCGGTCCCGTCCATGCGCGGGCCGCGAGCCTTTCGCTTGTCCGCATGAAAAGCCGAAGGAAAAGACGATGATGATGAACAGACGTACCTTCTCGACAGCCCTGCTTGCCGGCGCCGCCGCCTCTCTTGTGTCCACCCGCGGCATGGCCGCCACCACGCCCACGCCCGTCAAGGCGAAGAATATCGTGCTGGCGCACGGGCTGTTCGCCGACGGTTCGTGCTGGACGGAGGTGATCGGGCGGCTGCAGGCGGCGGGTTACAATGCCACCGCGGTGCAGAACCCGCTGACGACGCTGGAGGAGGCCGCCGCCTCGGTTCGCAAGGTGCTTGATCGCCAGGATGGCCCGACCGTTCTCGTCGGCCATTCCTTCTCGGGCGTATTGGTCTCCGAGACCGGCGTCCACCCCAAGGTTTCCGCGCTGGTCTATATCGCAGCCCGTGCACCCGATGCGGGCGAGGACTATGCGGCGCTGGCAAAGACCTACCCGATCCCGCCGGCCTCGGCCGGGATCGTCTTCGATGGCGATGAGGGACGGTTGACCGAGGAGGCGTTCCTGCGCGACTTCGCCGGCGATCTCCCGGAGGCGAAGGCCAGGGTGCTCTACGCGGTGCAGGAGCCGTTCCACAAGGCGCTGCTGACGGGAAAGACCACGCAGGCGGCCTGGCGCTCGAAGCCGAGCTGGTATGCGGTGTCGACGGAGGACCGGACGATCAACCCGGATCTGGAGCGCTTCATGGCCAAGCGCATGGGCGCCAAGACGATCGAGCTCAAATCCAGCCACCTTTCGCTGATCTCGCATCCCGACGAGATCGCGCAGTTGATCATCGAGGCTGCCGGCGACCGCTGAGTTGATACGAGGCGGGTGACGTCGCGGTCCGGCTTACGACCGCGACGAGAACAACGAGGCAAAGGTGGAGCGCGGCTTGTCGGGCATGCTTTCGACGACGATCAGCTGGCGAACGTCGCCGCGCTTGAAGGCGGCGAGGAAGCGCTTGTAATCCTTGAAGGACACGCAGCCGTTGGAATCGCCACGCGCGCCCAGCATGTAGGTGTGTGCCAGCAGGCCGACGCGATTGAAGATGTTGCCGGCGCCGCCGACCGGGTTGAGGCGGATCGCCTCGACGCCGTGGAACAGGCTTTCGCGCATGGTCAGCTGGTAGGTGTGCGGCGGCGTCGGGCCGCGCATCTTCTCGCGAACGTATTTCGGATTGTCGCGCATCTTGCCGAGGCCGGAATGGGCTTCGAGACGTTCGCCGTTCGGGAGATACACGGTATTGGCGGAGATGTCGTAAATGGCCACGCCGGCGCGGGCGACGGGGCTTGCCTGGCGCTTCGGAACGACAGGAATTTCACCCTCGTCATCACCGACATCCGGTCGCGCATAGGCCAGCACCGGCTCGGCCGGGCGGCTTGCGCGGTCGGTGGCGGGCGCTCGCTTGCTCATGCCATCGGGGCGGGCCATCGGCAGGGGTACGGCGGCATCGCTGTCGTTAAGCACGAGGCCGAAAGGCTGCGTGGCGGCGTCGCCGCTCGCGTCATTCTCGACATCGACGCTGGCCACTTCCACGGCTGCCGGCTTGGCAGGAATGGCGGTCGTGCGGCTTTGCTGCTGAGGCTCGGGCTGCGAGGGAAGCGTCGGGCGCGGCATCGCGGCCAGCGCCAGCAGGGCAGGGCCTTCGATCGCGGCGATCTCGGCCTTCGAGGGAATGATGATGCGGTCGGAATTGCCTGTTCCGGCAGCAGGTTTGGCCACGGCAACCACGTGATCGTCGATAATCTTGTGCGTCGGCGCTTCGACCACGCTGGCCACCGTCGCGGGGGCCGTTGCCGGCACCGCGTCGGCGATGACGGGGCCGGATTGCCCGACGAATGCCGCCCTCAGAACCGCAGGCGTCAGGACACGGCTGCCCTTGGCGGCGGCGTGAGTATTGTCGGCCGTCAGCACCTGCAGGCGCGAGAACTTGCTGACGTGGATGTTGCGTTCCTTCGGCGCCGCTGTCGGGGCCACACGGGGCACCAGCGAAATGTCGCTGAAGGTATTCTTGTACGGAGCCGGTGCGATGGCATGCATGGTCGCGACTGTCGTGACGATCCACGCAGAAGCGGCAAAACTTGCACCGATGAGACCTGCACCCGAGATAAGGCGGAATGAGCGGCTGAAACGAGTTATGGACGTACCTATTGGCCTGGTATTGGCAAACACATCGACCGCAAACGCCATGATACTCGTCTTTCACAACTCGTTACTAAGGCCGGCGGTACTGATAGATGGATACTTCTACGCCGGGGCCGGTAATGCAGCATCGGGGCCAAAATGCGGCCCGGCGTCATTTCCGATTGGCTCTCAGAATGACAAATTATGGTAACCAATTTCTTTACGTGAACGATCGCTGTATCAAAATTCGCCACGCCGGCTGCTATCCCCATTGATGTCGTTCGGTTTTTTTGTGAGAGCGCAAAAGGACGCGTCGGCGCGATCACATGTGCCGCAATTGGGATAAGTATTAGCAGGAAATCATATTCGGATTGTGCTATGGATATCCCGCTCGGCTTTTTTGAGGGGGAACGCTGATGTCTTCTCAACAGAATGCGCCCGCAGGCGATGTCTCGCCGGCCTTGCTTGTGGATGCGATGTTCGCCGTTCGCAAGACGGCGGCAATCAAGGCGGCCATCGAGCTCGATCTGTTCACCACCATCGGCACGGGCCGCACCTCGGCGGCTGCCGCTGCCGAGACAGGTTGCGCCGAACGCGGCATTCGCATTCTCTGCGACTATCTCGTGGTCCACGGATTCTTGACCAAGAGTGGCAACACATATGCACTCACGCCGTCGAGCGCCGTCTTTCTCGATCGCCATTCGCCCGGCTACATGGGCGCCGCCATCGATTTCATCGCAGCACCCGAGATGACCTCGCAGTTCCTCGACGATCCCGCCGCCTGCGTGCGCAACGGCGGCGCCAAGGGCCTCGCCAACCTGTCGCCGGACAATCCCGTCTGGGTCCGCTTCGCGCGCGCCATGGGCGCCTTCACAGGCGGTGCCGGACGCAGCGTGGCGGCAGAGGTTGCAGCGTGGCCGGTGCTGCCGGCAAAGGTCCTCGATATCGCCGCCGGTCCCGGCTATTTCGGTATCGAGATCGCCAGGGCGATCCCACAGGCGAAAGTCGTCGCGCTCGACTGGAAGCCGGTGCTGGCGCTGACGCAAGAGAATGCGCAGGCCGCCGGCGTCGCCTCCCGCTTCGACTTCATCGCTGGCAGCGCCTTCGATGTCGACTGGGGCAGGGATTACGACCTGATCATGCTGCCGAATTTCCTGCATCATTTCGACATCGACGGCTGCGCCGCATTGCTGAACAAGGCGCGCGGCAGTCTGGCGCCTGATGGCAAGCTGATTGCCGTCGAGTTCGTGCCCAACGAGGATCGGGTCTCGCCCGACTTCCCCGCCGCCTTTGCCTGGGAGATGCTGGCGACCACGCCCAGCGGCGACGCCTACACCGCTGCCGATTTGCGCCGCATGGGAGAGATGGCGGGTTTTCGCGATGCGACCATCTCGCCACTGCCGCCGTCCCCGGCGAGCCTGATCGTGTTTAGCTGATGCGTAAGCGGCAAACGACCTACGCCCGCTCCAGCACGTAACTGCCCGGCGCTTCCTCGAGCGCGTTGAGCGCATCGCCGCCGGGCTTGCGTGATGGTACCCGCTTGCCGTCCTTGGCTTCGATCCAGGCCTGCCAGTGCGGCCACCAGGACCCTGCGGTTTCCTCGGCGGTGGTCAGCCAGTCCTCATATTCGCCTTTGGCCGCGGCGCCGGTCCAGAACTGGTACTTCTTCTTGTCGGGCGGATTGACGACGCCGGCGATATGGCCGGAGCCTGCGAGCACGAAATCCACCTTGCCGCCGAAGAACCGGCTGCCGAGGAACACGGACTTCGCCGGCGCGATATGGTCCTCGCGCGTGGCGAGATTGTAGATCGGGATACGCACGCTCTTCAGCGACACCGTCTGGCCATCGAGCACCATCTCGCCCTTGGTCAGCGCGTTTTTGAGGTAGCAGTTGCGCAGGTAGAAGGCGTGGTTGGCGGCGGCCATCCGGGTCGAATCGGCGTTCCAGAACAGCAGGTCGAAGGGCATCGGCTCCTGGCCCTTCAGGTAGTTGTTGACGACATAGGGCCAGATCAGCTCGGATGCGCGCAGCATGTTGAAGGCGGTCGCCATCTTCGAGCCGTCGAGATAGCCCGTTACGTCCATGTAGCTTTCAAGCCGCGCCAACTGCTCCTCGTCGACGAACACCTTGAGATCGCCGGCATGGGTGAAGTCGACCTGCGTGGTGAACAGCGTCGCCGAGCGGATGCGCTTGTTCTTCTCATTGGCGTGCAGGGCGAGCGTTGCCGAGAGCAGCGTGCCGCCGACGCAGTAGCCGATCGCGTTGACCTCCTTCTCGTCGGTGGCCTTCTCGATCGTGTCGAGCGCGAAATCGATCCCTTCGCGGGCATAGGCTGCCCAGTCCTTGGCTGCGTGGCGGGCGTCGGGGTTGACCCAGGAGATGACGAACACCGTCTGTCCCTGCTCGACGCACCATTTGATAAAGCTCTTCTGCGGATTGAGGTCGAGGATGTAGAACTTGTTGATCCACGGCGGGCAGATGAGGAGAGGGCGCTTCAGCACCGTTTCCGTCGCCGGTTCGTACTGGATGATCTGGCAGATCTCGTTCTGCGCGATCACCTTGCCCGGCGTCAGCGCCATGTCGCGGCCGACGGCGAATTTCGTCATGTCGGTCTGGCGGAGCTTCAGGTCGCCATGGCCGGCCATGATGTCCTCGGTCAGCATCTTCATGCCGCGCACAAGGTTCTCACCGCTGCTCGCTATCGTCTCGCGATAAAGCTGCGGATTGGTGGCGATGAAATTGGTCGGCGAGATCGCGGCGGTGATCTGTTTGACGTAGAAATTCGCCTTCTGCCGGGTGTGCTCGTCGAGCCCCTCGGTCTCGGTGACCAGCTTTTCCGCCCAGTCGGAGGTGATGAAATAGGCCTGCTTCAGGAACTCGAAGAACGGGTTCTTCTCCCAGTCATGGTCGGCGAAGCGTTTGTCCTTGCGCTCCGGCTCCGGTTCGGGCGATTCGCCCTGCATGCGCTGCATCGAGCGCATCCACACGCCGAAGAAGCTGGTCATCAGCTTGGTCTGCGCATCGAAGGCGCGGCGCGGGTCGGAAATCCAGTATTCGCTGACCTTGGAGAGAGTCTTGACCATGTCGGTCATCGGGTCGGCCGGGTTGTCGCGGATTTCGCCGCTCTCGCGCGGGGCGAGCCAGGCGGACGCTGCCTTGCCGAGGTTCTCAAGGGCGCGGGCGACGTTCATCGCCATCGTTTCCGGGTCCTTCAGCAGGAACGGGTCGAATTCCCTGGCATCGAACTCCGGGGCATTGGCCTTGTCGCCGGTCTCCTGCTTGCTGTCGGTCACGCGGTTCCTCCGGCGGCAGCATGTTTCTCCAAATCAAGTTGTAACCGGTGCGATCAAGAAAACAAGTTCTGCCAAGCCCGCTTCATGCTATTGCTTTGTTCGGACGTCGAATTTAACAAGTCGATGCAGCTTAAGGATCTGGAACCTCCGGCATGACCAAAACAGGCATTCGCACCATCGCAAACGTGACCCGCATCGCGCTGATCGGCGCCGCCGCGGCCATGGCGCTTGCCGGATGCATGCGTACGCCGCAGGAAAAGGCCGACTTCGCCGCCAGACGCGCAGCACCCACCGCCGTGGTCATGGACGCCACCAAGGGCGAGGCGCCGACCGAGGGCGGCCTGTCGCACTCGCGTGACGGCTATCCGGGCTTCGGGGCGCCGCTGACGGCCGCCAACGTGCAGATGAACGACGAAGAGGCCGCCGGTCTGCAGCAGAAGCTGACGGCGCTGAGCAATCGTCGCAAGGCCGGCACGATTTCCGAGGCCGAGTACCAGCGCCGGGTGGCGGAATACCGCAAGCTCGCCGCCGATCACGGCCAAGAGACGCTGTCCGAAATCACCAAATAAGCCCTTGCCTTCTCGGGCGTTTGGAAGCAAAGCCTTCCTGAAGTAGCGGAAGATGAAATTTTCCTGATAATGCTTGAGCCTGCCCGGCGTTCGTCAAAGAATCGCCGTGCGCTGAAAGTCTGATGAATACGGCGTTGGCGATTCTGAAGTTCGTATCGCCAGTTGCCGGGAGTTAGGACGAACTTCGATTGGCGGTCATGGTGGCCGCGTTTCCGTGGGGAAAGAAATGGAAGAGTTTCACAAAGTCCGGCGTTTGCCGCCTTATGTTTTCGAACAGGTCAACCGTTTGAAAGCAAGCGCGCGAGCGGGTGGAGCCGATATCATCGATCTCGGCATGGGAAACCCTGACCTGCCGACACCCAAGGCGATTGTCGACAAGCTGTGCGAAGTGGTCCAGGATCCGCGCACCCATCGCTATTCCTCGTCCAAGGGCATTCCCGGCCTGCGCCGCGCCCAGGCCGCATACTATGCCCGCCGCTTCGGCGTGAAGCTCAACCCGGATACGCAGGTCGTCGCGACGCTCGGCTCCAAGGAGGGCTTCGCCAACATGGCGCAGGCGATCACCGCCCCCGGCGACGTCATCCTCTGCCCGAACCCGACCTATCCGATCCACGCCTTCGGCTTCCTGATGGCTGGCGGCGTGATCCGCTCGATGTCGGTCGAGCCGGATGAGAGCTTCTTCCCGCCGCTGGAGCGCGCGGTGAAGCATTCGATCCCCAAGCCGATCGCGCTGATCCTCAACTACCCCTCGAACCCGACGGCCTACGTCGCGACGCTCGATTTCTACAAGGACGTCATCGCATTCGCCAAGAAGCACGACATCATCGTGCTTTCGGATCTCGCCTATTCGGAAATCTACTTCGACGACAACGCCCCGCCGCCGTCCGTTCTGGAAGTGCCGGGCGCCATGGACGTCTGCGTCGAGTTCACCTCGATGTCGAAGACCTTCTCCATGCCCGGCTGGCGCATGGGCTTTGCCGTCGGCAACGAGCGCCTGATTGCCGCCCTGACGCGCGTCAAGTCATACCTCGATTACGGCGCGTTCACGCCGATCCAGGTGGCGGCGACGCATGCGCTGAATGGCGACGGCACCGATATTGCCGAGGTCCGCAGCGTCTACAAGCGCCGCCGCGACGTGATGGTCGATACCTTCGGCAAGGCCGGCTTCGACGTGCCGCCGCCGGCTGCCACGATGTTTGCCTGGGCGAAGATCCCGGAGAAGTTCCGCCATCTCGGCTCGCTCGAGTTCTCCAAGCTGCTGGTCGAGAAGGCCGACGTTGCCGTCGCACCCGGCATCGGTTTCGGCGAGATGGGCGACGATTACGTCCGCCTCGCGCTGGTCGAGAACGAGCACCGCATCCGTCAAGCGGCGCGCAACATCAAGAAGTTCTTGTCGACGGCCGACGAAACGATGCACAACGTCGTCTCGCTGAACGCTCACCGTTGATATAATTCAATCTCTCGACGGCAGCCGCTGCGGCGGCTGCCTCTCATGACATATTTCAGGATCGATCCATGGCAGATGCCCTTAAAATCGGCGTTGCGGGCTTGGGTACCGTTGGTGCTTCTCTCGTTCGTATCATTCAGCAGCGCAGCGACGTGCTGGCCGCGACATGCGGCCGGCCGATCCTGATTACCGGCGTTTCCGCCCGCGACAAGACCCGCGACCGCGGTATCGACGTCGGCGGCATCGAATGGTTCGACCGGCCCGAGGATCTGGCCACCAAGGGCGACATCGACGTCTTCGTCGAACTCATCGGCGGCGCCGAGGGCCCGGCCAATGTTGCCGTGCACGCGGCGCTGAACCGCGGTCTCCATGTGGTGACAGCCAACAAGGCGCTGCTTGCCTATCACGGCGTTGCGCTGGCGAAGATCGCCGAAGAGAAGGGCGCGCTGCTCAACTTCGAAGCGGCCGTTGCCGGTGGCATCCCCGTTATCAAGGCGCTGCGTGAATCGCTGACCGGCAACACGATTTCGCGCGTCTACGGCATCATGAACGGCACCTGCAACTACATCCTGACCAAGATGGAGAAGGAAGGCCTGTCGTTCGCCGATTGCCTGAAGGAAGCCCAGCGTCTCGGTTATGCCGAAGCTGATCCGGCCTTCGACATCGAGGGCAACGACACCGCCCACAAGCTGTCCATCCTGACGACGCTCGCCTTCGGCAACCAGATCGCCGTCGACGACATCTATCTCGAAGGCATCACCAACATCTCGATCGAGGACATCCACGCCGCCGCAGACCTCGGCTACCGCATCAAGCTCCTGGGCGTTGCCCAGCGCACTGATACCGGCATCGAGCAGCGCGTGCATCCCACCATGGTGCCGGTTGACAGCGTCATCGCGCAGGTCGATGGCGTGACCAACGCCGTGGCGATCGAATCCGACATCCTCGGCGAGTTGCTGATGGTCGGCCCCGGCGCCGGCGGCAACGCCACGGCTTCGTCGGTGCTCGGCGACATCGCCGACATCGCCAAGAGCCGCCCGGGCGCCCAGCAGGTGCCAGTGCTCGGCCACCCCGCGATCAAGCTCGAGCCTTACCGCAAGGCGCAGATCCAGAGCCACGAGGGCGGCTATTTCATCCGCCTGACGGTCCTCGACCGCACCGGCGTCTTCGCCAGTGTCGCCACCCGCATGGCGGAAAACCACATCTCGCTGGAATCGATCGTCCAACGCTCCAAGCAGCACCTTGCCCCGTCGCACCACCAGACGATCATCCTCGTCACCCATGCGACGACAGAGGAGTCCGTGCGCAAGGCCGTCGATGCGATCAAAGCCGAGGGTTACCTCGTCGGCGAACCGCAGGTGATCCGCATCGAGCGGCCGAAGGAAGACTGAGGTTCGGTCCGGCCTTCACTCCTGTCGAACACGAGAGTGAGGGACGATGGTGCGTGCATCAACCTCGCCCTCATTCCGGTGCTCGTCACAGGAATCCAGCCAGCCCAAGTCCTTGGGCTGAAAGGAGTCTTCTAACGACGCGGACGCGCCGTTGCTGGATCCCCGCCACAAGGGCGAGGATGAGGGTTGAATTCGAGTCACCGTCCGGTGATCTATTCTGTGGGCGGCGGGGCGCGAACGCACTCCGCCGTCTTTCGTTTGGCCTCTCGGCTCTGTAGAACCGCCTGATAGTGGCAGCGGAGTGTGACATGGTGGATATTCCGGCCGATCCGGTACAGCGCGCCTTTCTGGGCGTGGAAAAATCCGTGCTCGACAACCGCTGGATTTCGCGGCTGGACCAGGCCGGCCAAAACCGGGCGCTTGCCATGTCGCAAATGCACGGCCTGCCGGATCTGATCACCCGCGTGCTTGCCGGCCGCGGCGTGACCGTCGATGAAGCCGTCGAGTTCCTCGATCCGACCCTGCGCAGCCTGATGCCCGATCCCTACAAGCTGACGGACTGCGAGAAAGCCGCCAAGCGTATCGCAGAGGCGATCAGGACGCGCCAGCCAGTGGCGATCTTCGGCGACTACGACGTCGACGGCGCCTCGTCCTCGGCGCTGATGTACCGCTTCTTCTCGCATTTCGGCGTAACGTCGGAAATCTACATTCCCGACCGGGTCTTCGAGGGCTATGGCCCCAATCCCGCCGCCATCGACCAGCTGATCGACAACGGCGCCAAACTGATCGTCACCGTCGATTGCGGCTCGACCAGCCATGAGGCGCTGGCGGCCGCCGCCAGGCGCGATATCGACGTCGTCGTCATCGATCACCATCAGGTGACACATGATCTGCCGCCGTGCCACGCGCTGGTCAATCCGAACCGCGAGGACGATCTGTCGGGGCAGGGCCACCTCTGTGCAGCCGGCGTCGTCTTCCTCGTGCTTGTTGCAACATTGCGTCTGCTGCGGGAGGCTGGCCATCCCCAGGCGCGCAGCATCGACCTGCTGCAATGGCTGGATATCGTGGCGCTCGCCACCGTCTGCGACGTCGTTCCGCTCAAGGGGCTGAACCGCGCCTACGTCGTCAAGGGCCTGATCGCCGCCCGCCACCAGGGCAATGCCGGTCTCTCGGCACTGTTTCGCAAGGCGGGGCTGGCCGGGCCCGTCACGCCCTATCATTTCGGCTTCCTCATCGGCCCGCGCATCAATGCCGGCGGCCGCATTAGCGATGCCGCACTCGGTAGCCGGCTGCTGACGCTCGAAGATCCCAACGAGGCGGAGGCGATCGCCGAGCGTCTCGACGAGCTCAATCGCGACCGCCAGGTGATGGAAGCCCACATGCTGCAGGAGGCCGAGGCCGAGGCGCTGGCGGAGTACGGCGACGGCACCGGCGCATCGGTCATCGTTACCGCCCATGAGAAATGGCACCCCGGCATCGTCGGCCTGATCGCCGCGCGGCTGAAGGAAAAATTCAAGCGCCCGGCCTTCGCCATCGCCTTCGATCCCAACGGCAAGGGCACCGGCTCCGGCCGCTCGATCAACGGCTTCGACATGGGCAAGATGGTGCGCGCCGCCGTCGATGAAGGCCTGCTGGTCAAGGGCGGCGGCCATGCGATGGCGGCAGGCCTCACCGTCGAGCGCGACAAGCTCGGAAAGCTCCGTGGCTTCTTCACCGAGCGCGCCGAAAAGACCGTGGCGACGCTGGTGGCCAATGAGACGCTGAAGATCGACGGTGCCATCGGCGCCAGCGGCGCGACGATCGACCTGATCGACCGCCTCGAAACCGCGGGTCCGTACGGCTCCGGCCATTCGCAGCCGATCTTCGCCATCCCCGCGCACCGCGTCCGCGATGCCAGGATCGTCGGCGAGAAGCACGTCAAGGTAACGCTCGAGGCCATGGACAATGCCCGGCTCGACGGCATTGCCTTTCGCGCCGCCGACAGCCAGCTCGGCAACCTGCTCCTGAACTCGCGCGGCGCCAACCTGCACATCGCCGGCACGCTTGGCGACAACCACTACCAGGGCTCGCGCCGCGTTCAGCTGCGCGTCATCGACGGGGCGCCGGCGCGCTGATGCGCTCTCCATCGATCGGTCGGGAGATTGATCGATATCTGGCGGATGTCAGCGACCGGTGACATTTTCGATGGGGCAATTTTTACGCCTGCCATGCTGGCCTTCTGCCTCGCACCGGTTACCATGCACCATTGCCCGGCGCGGCTTCCCGACCGCGCCAGTCCCGACAATTGCATGGAGCATCGATATGGCGCATTCCCTCGACAGATCCCCGAACACCGATCGCCCCGGCCCGAACCAGCCGGAGCTCGGCAGCGCGGAAATCTGGCAGGCCCGCGCCGACCTTGCCGCCTGTTTCCGCATGGCCGCGCATTACGGCATGGAGGAGGGGATCTGCAATCATTTCTCGGCGCTGGTGCCCGGCTATGACGACCTCTTCATCGTCAATCCCTACGGCTACGCTTTCCGCGAACTGACGGCCTCCAGGCTGCTGATCTGCGATTTCCACGGCAACGTCGTGGCGGGCGAGGGCCAGCCGGAGGCGACGGCGTTCTACATTCACGCGCGCATCCACAGCCGCGTGCCGCGCGCCCGTGTCGCCTTCCACACCCACATGCCCTATGCCACGGCGCTGTCGATGACCGAGGGCGATCCGCTGATCTTCGCCGGCCAGACGGCGCTGAAATTCTACGGCCGCACCGCCTACGACCGCGACTACAACGGCCTGGCGCTGGACGAGCGCGAAGGCGACCGCATTGCCGGCGCCATCGGCGATGCCGACATCGTCTTCATGAAGCATCATGGCGTCATGGTGCTGGCGCCGAATATCGCCGAGGCCTGGGACGACCTTTATTATCTCGAGCGCGCCTGCCAGGTGCAGACGCTGGCGCTGTCGACGGGCCGACAGGTGCTGCCGGTCGATCCCGCTATCGCCGAAGCCGCCTACCGACAGATGCGCGAGGGCGATCCCGAATCGGCGCGGCTGCATCTGGAGGCGATCAAGCGCCGGCTCGATGCCGAGGAACCGGAGTACCGCGGCTGAGGATCGTTCGCATTTTATTAAACATGTCTGCATTCTTCCCTGGGGATGATGCATCCTTTTCCCGTTTCGGCACGTTTGTCGTTCGAAGCTGAAGGAGAACGGGCATGGACAGACCAACGCGCATTGTTCTTGTTGTCGAGGACGAACCGCTCATTCGCATCAACATAGCCGACGCGCTCGAGGACGCCGGCTTTGTCGTTCTCGAGGCCGCCAGCGTTCTGGAGGCGGTCGGTCTTCTCGGCCAGAATGAAGAGGTGGCGGCGGTGTTCACAGATGTCGACATGCCCGGCGGGCTGACGGGGCTGGATCTGGCAGGAATGGTCAGCCGTTGCACGCGGCACATCGGCATCGTCGTGACGTCGGGGAGGGAGGTTTCGCCATCGGCATTGCCTGATGAAGCGCAGTTCCTGCCGAAGCCGTATAGACTCGAGACGGCCATCCAGGCCATCGAGCAGGCAGCCTGCGGCGACAAGGAGGCGACCGGCGAAGCCGCGAGAAACTCTCGCGCGATGCCGTGAACTGCAATGCAATGGAGGAGAGAAGTGGTACGCCCTAGGGGAGTCGAACCCCTCTTCCCAGAATGAAAATCTGGTGTCCTAACCGATAGACGAAGGGCGCTCCTTCGTGGTGGCGCCCTTATAATCAGGGGTTTTGAATCCCGCAAGCGGCAAAACGAAGAAAAATCGGGATGTGCTGATCTTTTCCCTATCTGGTTGATAGTTATCCAATATTTTCCTCCCGATCACACTGCTTCCGGCGCCGGGAGCAGCTTTCATGGGCGCTTGCGTGGCGTGGGGTTCAGGCGCGCACTTCGAACACCATGTTGAACGGCGTCTCCGTCGCCCGCCGGAAATGCGTGAAGCCGGCGTCGAGCGCCACTTTACGCAACCGCGTCTCGCCAGCCTGGGCGCCGAGCGCCAGCCCGACCTCCTGCGACATCGATGCCGGCGTGCAGATCATCGTGGAGGCGCCGTAATAGACCCGGCCGACAGGATTGAGGTTGTCCTTGAGCTGGTCGTGCGCAAAGGGCTCGACGATCATCCAGGTGCCGCCGGGCGCCAGCGCCTCTCTGACGTGTTTACCGGCACCGACAGGATCGCCCATGTCGTGCAGGCAATCGAACATCGCGATCAGATCGTAGCGGCTGGCCGGGAAGCTGGCGGCCGAGGCCTGCTCGAAGGTCACCCGGTCGGCAACGCCGGCATCCCTGGCGGCGGCTTTCGCCCGCTCGATCGACGGCATGTGGTAGTCGAAGCCGACGAAGGTGGAGGCAGGATAGGCCTGCGCCATCAGGATCGTCGAGCTGCCGTGGCCGCAACCGACATCCGCCACCTTGGCGCCGGCCTTCAGCCTTGCCTCGACGCCTTCGAGCGCCGGAATCCATTCGGCGACGAGGCTGTTGTTGTAGCCGGTGCGGAAGAAGCGTTCGGTGCCGCGAAACAGGCAGTTGCTGTGCTCGTGCCAGCCGAGCCCCTTGCCGCTGCGGAACGCCTCGGCCACCTTCGGCTCGTCGGTCCACATTGCCTGCACCAGCTGGAACGCGCCGGTGAAGAAGGCGGGGCTGTTTTCCTCGGCGAAGACAAGCGCCTGCTCCGGCGTCAGCTGGAATCGGTCGGTCTTTTCGTCGTAGGTCAGGTAGTCGGCCGCGGCCAGTGCCGAGAGCCATTCGCGCAGGTAGCGCTCTTTGACGGCGGTCTTTCTCGACAGCTCGGCTGCCGTCACCGGCTCGCCGTCGGCCATCGCCTTGAACAGTCCGACGTCGTCGCCGAGCACCACCAGGGAGCCGGATACGGCGGCGCCGATGTCGCCGACCAGTCGGCCGACGAGGGCATCCACTTTTTGCATGTCGGGTTGGCGCATGTCATCCTCCATCGAATGCAGGGAAGAACCAGCGGCCGGACTATACACCCGGCTGAGGCGCGACGGAAGGACGGATGACAGCGGGCCTTCAGGCGGCTCCGGCGCGTCGGGAAGGGTTGGCGTCGGCCGGATGGAATATTCGCTCATCCGTCGATAATGCCGCGTTGACAACAAAATGAGCCGGGATAAGAGTGGCTTAGCCTGCAGATCAGGCGTTGGAGGAATGACCATGATCAAGCATCTGACACTTCTTGCTTCCGTATCGCTGCTCGGCGCTCTCGCCTTCGCCAGTCCCTCCGCGGCACTGAGCATGAAAGAGTGCAGCGCCAAGTACAAGACCGCGCAGTCCGACGGTTCGGCCAAGGACATCAAGTGGAACGACTTCCGCAAGGCCCAGTGCGGTCCGGATGCCACCGCCGAGCCGGAGGTCACCATGGCAACGGGCGAAGAGCCTGAAAAGCCGACGACGGCAGCCCCCAAGGGCGTGACTTTCCCGACGGCGATCTCGCCGAAATACGCAAAGGAAACACCCGGCAAGGGCCGCATGCACACCTGCGTCGACTCCTACCACACCAACAAGGACGCCAACACGCTGAACGGCCTGAAGTGGATCCAGAAGGGTGGCGGGTTCTACAGCCTGTGCAACGCCAAGCTGAAGACCTGATGCGGGTGTGATCGCGGCAGCCGTTGGTGGCGGGAGCGGAAGGCTTTCCGCCTTCATCCGTGGGGCTGTCCCGACAAGCTGCCACGTTGAATTTTCGGCGCTGTGATTAGATCCTCGGCACGATGGCCGAGGATGACGCGGAGAGTGTGGAAGCCCTTGGTTGCGAAGGCGTGGGGTTGCGGCAACCCTCTCCATCGTCATGCTCGGGCTCGTCCCACTGCTGTCCGGTTTAAATCGCGCACCACTTGAATTCCATTTGGTTCTGGCTTTTGTGTCTGCTTGACGGTGGCTTGAGGAGTTGATCGGTGGCGCGCCTGTGCATCAGGTTGATGCGCACGAGGCGGGCGAAGGCAAGCGGGCTTGGAACGATCGTCTGGTCGGCCATTGCCATTTTCAGGATGAGGTAGGCGATCAGGGCAACCGCGATCTGGATGCGGACAGCATTCTCGGAGTTGCCGAGGAAATGGCGGATCTTCAGCGTCTGCTTGACCCATCGGAAAAACAGTTCGATCGCCCAGCGACGCTTGTAGAGATCGGCGATCTCCTGAGCCGGCGCATCGAGATCGTTTGACAACAGGCGCAACACCTTTCCGCTCTCGGTCCTGACGGAGATCTCGCGGACCGGATCACCGAACGGGTTCTTTCTGTTGGCGGCCTGGCGCGCCGGCAACAGGCCGATGCGATCGGAGAGGATTACGCCTTCGGCCGTGACCTCCTGCTCGCATGTCACGGTCAAGGGCGTATGCGACTTGAAGCGGGTGACGATCCGGCATCCGGCCTTGTCCATTTTTGCCCACCAGCCGAAATCGTAATAGCCGAGATCGAAGACATAGGTGGCGCTGGGCTCGATCGGCATGGCCTTGGCGGCGGTGATGTCATTGACGTTGGCAGGCGTCACGGCCGCATAGATCGGCCGTTCGGCATCCGCATCGTAGACGATATGGACCTTGGCGCCGCAGGCCTGGTGGGAAAACCGCGCCCATTGTGCGCCGGCGCCGGAAAGGCGGACACCAGTCGCATCGATCAGATATGTTGCTTCTCCCACCGCCCGGCGCAAACCGCGTCCCGCACCGGCCACCATCCGCGAAAACAGGCCGGCGAAAACGGCGCTTGGGCGCAGGCGATTGGCATCGGCGAGCGTCGATCGTGATGCCGGCGTTGCGCCGACATGATAGAGCCGCGATGAATGGCTTTCCAGACCGCCGACGATCTCGCGCAGGCTGACCGCGCCGGCCAGTTGCCCGTAGAGAAGTGCGACGAACTGGCTTTTGGTCGAGAGCCGGCGAACATGCTTGTCGGCCCCATACTCATCCACAAGCCGATCGAAGGCAGCCCAGGGAACACGCTTCAAAAGATCATGAAAAACGCTATTCTGGTGCCGCACGGGGTTGCTCCTCTTTCGTGTCCGAGATCGTCGCCAAACGCTCGAATACGAGTAGAATCAACACCGTGCACCTTGTCCACTGAATTTAAACCGGACAGCAGTGGGCTCGTCCCGAGCATCTGCCGACAGACGCCTCACAGGTGGGGTCGGCGTTTAGATCTCAGACGACGCCGCAAGGCCATATCCACCGATAAACAAAAACCCGCCGCGGCATTGCCGGGCGGGTTTCTCGTTGAGCAGTGGCCAGCCGTCCTAGTGGAGGATCTGGCTGAGGAACAGCTTGGTGCGCTCGTGCTGCGGATTGTCGAAGAACTCGGCCGGCGAGTTCTGTTCGACGATCTGGCCCTGGTCCATGAAGATGACGCGGTTTGCGACCTGGCGGGCGAAGCCCATTTCGTGGGTCACGCACAGCATCGTCATGCCCTCTTCGGCAAGGCCGACCATGGTGTCGAGCACTTCCTTGATCATCTCAGGGTCGAGCGCCGAGGTCGGCTCGTCGAACAGCATAATCTTCGGGTTCATGCAGAGCGAGCGGGCGATCGCCACGCGCTGCTGCTGGCCGCCGGACAGCTGTCCCGGATACTTGTTGGCCTGTTCGGGGATCTTGACGCGCTTGAGGAAGTGCATGGCGATCTCTTCCGCCTGCTTCTTCGGCATCTTGCGCACCCAGATCGGCGCCAGCGTGCAGTTTTCGAGGATCGTCAGGTGCGGGAACAGGTTGAAGTGCTGGAACACCATGCCGACTTCGCGGCGCACTTCATCGATCTTCTTCAGATCGTTGGTCAGCTCCGTGCCGTCGACGAAGATGTGACCCTTCTGATGCTCTTCCAGGCGATTGATGCAGCGGATCATCGTCGACTTGCCGGAGCCGGACGGGCCGGCGATGACGATGCGCTCGCCGTTCATCACCTTCAGGTTGATGTCGCGCAGCACGTGGAAATCGCCGTACCACTTGTTCATGCCGACGATCTCGATCGCGACTTCGGTGGCGGAGACTTTCAGTTTCTTGGGTTCAGCCATGATGATTTCCTCAATTCTTTTCTTTTGCGTCAGGCTTAGCGTTTGTGGCCGGTGTCGAGATGGCGTTCCATGAAGCCGGAATAGCGCGACATGCCGAAGCAGAACATCCAGAAGACGAAGCCGGCGAAGATCAGGCCGGTCAGCGGCGTCACGGCGCTCGCCCAGTTGGCGTCGGAGAAGTTCAGCCGCACGATGCCGAGCAGGTCGAACATGCCGATGATCGAGACCAGCGACGTATCCTTGAACGTGCCGATGAAGGTGTTGACGATGCTGGGGATGACCAGCTTGATCGCCTGCGGCATGATGATCAGCCGGGTCTTCTGCCAGTAGCCGAGACCGAGCGAATCCGCCCCCTCGAACTGGCCCTTCGGAATGGCCTGCAGGCCGCCGCGGATCACTTCCGCCATATAGGCCGAGGTGAAGATCGACACCCCGATCAGCGCGCGCAGCAGCTTGTCGACGGTCCAGCCGGTGGGCAGGAACAGCGGCAGCATGACGCTCGCCATGAACAGAACGGTGATCAGCGGCACGCCGCGGATGACCTCGATGAAGGCGACGCAGACCATGCGGATGACAGGCATCTTCGATCGCCGCCCGAGCGCCAGCATGATGCCGAAGGGCAGGGAGACCGCGATGGCCACGAAGGACAGGATCAGGGTGACCATCAGGCCGCCCCAGAGCGATGTTTCCACCACTTCCAGACCCAGGCCGCCGTAAAGCAGCCAGAAGGAGACGACCGGCAGGACGAGGAACAGCAGGATGGCGTTCAAGCCCTTGCGCGGCGCCGACGGGATCAGCATCGGCACGAGCAGAAGCACGAACAGGATGCCGACGATGGTCGGACGCCAGCGATCGGCAAGCGGATAGCGGCCGAACAGGAACTGGTCGTACTTGGCGGTGACGAACGCCCAGCAGGCACCGCTCCAGCCATCCGGCTGGATGCCGCCCTGAACGGTAGTGGCGCAGAAGGTACGATCGGGGCCTGTCCACACCGCCTGGATGAAAAGCCAGTTGACGATATGCGGCACCGACCAGACGAGGAACGCCAGCGCCAGGACCGTCATCACGACGTCCTTGGGGGTGGCGAGCAGGTTCTTGCGGATCCAGGCGTTGGCCCCCTTTTCGCCCGCCGGAGCGGGCTCGGGTGCCAGGATTTCGGTTCTGACGAAGGAATGATTGGATACGGACATCTTATCTCTCCACCAGTGCCATCTTGGCGTTGAACCAGTTCATGAACAGCGAGGTGAGGATGCTGAGCCCGAGGTAGACGATGCCCCAGATGCAGACGATCTCGATCGCCTGGCCGCTCTGGTTCATGATCGTGCCGCCGACGGCGACGAGATCGGAAAAGCCGATGGCGATCGCCAGCGACGAGTTCTTCGTGAGGTTGAGATACTGGCTGGTCAGCGGCGGGATAATGATGCGCATCGCCTGCGGCACGACAACCAACCGGGTGATGCCCGACGGATGCAGGCCGAGCGCGCCGGCCGCCTCGGACTGGCCCTTGGCGACGCCGCGAATGCCGCCGCGCACGATTTCGGCGATGAACGAGGCGGTGTAGAAGGAGAGCGCCAGGAACAGCGACATGAATTCCGGGCCGACGACGGAACCGCCGGTCAGGTTGAACTTGCCTGCAACGGGCACGTCGAACGACATCGGTGTGCCGGTTGCCAAGAAGGCGATCAGCGGCAGGCCGACGATCAGGCCGATCGACACCCAGATGGTGTGGAACGGCTGGCCGGTCGCGGCCTGGCGCTTGTGCGCCCAGCGCGACATGAACACCACGGCGATGATGGCGATGACAAAGGCTGCCAGTACGGCCAGCATGCCGTTTTCGAAGATCGGGCGCGGGAAGGCGAGGCCGCGATTGTTGAGGAACATGTCGAACGGCAGATGCAGCGATTCACGCGGTTGCGGCAGCACGGCGAGAACGCCGGAATACCAGAAGAAGATGACCAGCAGCGGCGGAATGTTGCGGAACACCTCGACATAGATCTGGCAGAGCTTGGCGATCAGCCAGTTGTGCGACAGGCGTCCGATACCGACGATGAAACCGATGATCGTCGCCGTGATGATGCCTGTAATGGCGACCAGCATCGTGTTGAGGATACCGACGATGAGCGCGCGCCCATAGGTCGAATCGCTGGAATAGGGAATGAGCGACTGGCCAACTTCGAAGCCGGCGCGGCCGCGCAGGAAGCCAAACCCGGAGGCCGTGTTGCTGCGTGCCAGATTGGCGGCGGTGTTGTGGGCAATCCACCAGACGAGGCCGACGAGGACCACGATGGTCAGGGCCTGGAAAAAGATACCCCGGTATTTCGGGTCGTACATGGCCGAGCGGAAGCTCCAGCCGTTTTCGGATATAGGTGTGGTGTTAGCCGCCTCTTGCGCCATGCCGAGCCAATCCCCTGTGTGCCCGTTTTGGGCTTTCTTTTTTGGAAGAGGGAAAGGCGGCGAGGCCGCCTTTCCGGGCTTTATGCGTGGGATCAGCGAACCGGAGGAGCGTACTGGATGCCGCCCTTGTTCCACAGCGCGTTCAGGCCGCGTGCGATCTTGAGCGGGCTGCCCTGACCGATGTTGCGTTCGAAGATTTCGCCGTAGTTGCCGACGCCCTTGATGACGTTTGCAGCCCAGTCGTTGGTCAGGCCGAGATCGGTACCGATCTTGGTGTCTGCCTCGGAACCGAGGAAGCGCTTGACGTCGGGGTTCGGCGAGTTCTTCATTTCGTCGACGTTGGCCTGGGTAACGCCGAATTCCTCAGCGTTGATCAGCGCGTAGGCCGTCCACGATACGATGTCGAACCACTGGTCGTCGCCCTGGCGAACGGCCGGGCCGAGCGGCTCCTTGGAGATGATCTCCGGCAGGATGACGTGCTCGTCGGGGTTCTTCAGCGTCAGACGCAGCGAGTAGAGGCCGGACTGGTCGGTGGTGTAGACGTCGCAACGGCCGGAATCATAGGCGGCGTTGACTTCTTCCAGCTTTTCGAAAACCACCGGATTGTACTGCAGGTTGTTGGCCTTGAAGTAGTCGGCGAGGTTCAGCTCGGTCGTGGTGCCGGACTGGACGCAGATGGCGGCGCCGGACAGTTCGAGAGCCGACTTCACGTTCAGGCTCTTGCGAACCATGAAGCCCTGACCGTCGTAATAGGTGATCGGACGGAAGTTGAAGCCGAGCGCGGTGTCGCGGTTGATCGTCCACGTCGTGTTACGCGACAGGACGTCGATTTCGCCGGACTGCAGCGCCGTGAAGCGCTCCTTGGCGTTGGTCGGCGTGTACTTCACCTTGGTCGGATCGCCGAAGACGGCGGATGCTACGGCCTTGCAGAAGTCCACGTCGAAGCCGGCCCAGTTGCCGGAAGCGTCAGGTGCAGCGAAGCCGGTAAGACCGGTGTTCACGCCGCACTGAACGAAACCCTTTGCTTTTACGTCTTCCAGAGTCGTCGCCGAAGCTGCCGAAGCGCCAAGTGCGAAAACTGCTGCGCCAATGGCGACCGACAGAAGCTTAATCTTCATTTTTCCCAACCTTTTTCCGTTATCTTATGTTTTCTTGTGGGAGCGTCGGCAGAAGCGGGCTGACCTCCCAAGCGACCCGAACCCTCCCGGCGCGAGTGGTCCTATCACAGTCGGAAATATCACCACGGTCAAGTGTTGGGCCACAAGATTGCGTGATATTTCGGCAATTTAGAAAGCGCAGCTCACTGGATAGGCAAATGATTATCCAAAAGGCACCGTTTGGCGGAAAAAATTGCGTAAACTCTCTGATATATCTGATGAATTGCTCTTCTTCGGTCATGCCTGCACAGCGGTCATGCGTTTCATCAGGGTTGACCCAACGCCAAGCCCGGTTCAAGAGTTTCGCCAAGAGCATTCATTCTAAAGGCTTATTCGGACATGAAAGACAGAGACGGTCTGCTGCAGAACGCCGGCATCAACACCCGCCTTTCCCACCTGGGAAATGATCCTGCCGACTACCACGGCTTCGTCAATCCGCCCGTCGTTCATGCCTCGACCGTGCTGTTTCCGACCGCAAAGGCAATGGAGACCCGGGCGCAGAAATACACCTACGGCACGCGCGGCACCCCGACCACCGATGCGCTGTGCGAGGCGATCGATGCGCTGGAGGGATCGGCCGGAACGATCCTCGTTCCGTCGGGCCTCGCCGCCGTCACCGTCCCGTTCCTGGCCTTCCTGTCCGCAGGCGATCATGCGCTGGTGGTCGATTCCGTCTACGGCCCGACCCGCCACTTCTGCGACACGATGATGAAGCGCCTCGGCGTCGAGATCGACTATTACGATCCGACCATCGGCGCCGGCATCGAGACGCTGATCAAGCCGAACACCAGGCTGGTCCACACCGAGGCCCCAGGCTCCAATACTTTCGAGATGCAGGACATTCCGGCGATTTCGGCGATTGCCCACAAGCACGGCGCCGTCGTTACCATGGACAACACCTGGGCGACGCCGGTCTATTTCCGGCCGCTCGATTTCGGCGTCGATATCTCTATCCACGCGGCGACCAAATATCCGTCCGGCCATTCCGACATCCTGATGGGCACGGTTTCGGCCAACGCCAAGCATTGGGAGCAACTGCACGAGGCAAACATCACGCTCGGCATCTGCGGCGCGCCCGACGATGCCTACCAGATCCTGCGCGGCCTGCGCACCATGGGCGTGCGTCTCGAGCGTCATTATGAAAGCGCGCTTGATATCGCCAAGTGGCTGGAAGGTCGGGAAGAGGTCGCGGCCGTGCTGCATCCGGCACTGCCGAGCTTCCCCGGCCACGATCTGTGGAAGCGAGATTTCAAGGGTGCCAGCGGCATCTTCTCCTTCGTGCTGAAGGCGGAAACGGCGGCGGCATTCAAGCCGAAGGCGCATGCCTTCCTCGATGCCTTGCGTATCTTCGGCCTCGGTTGGTCCTGGGGCGGGTTCGAGAGCCTTGCGGTTCATGTCGGCCTGAACGATCGCCGCGTCGCCAAGGCGCCGACCCAAGGACCGGTCATCCGCCTGCAGATCGGTCTCGAGGACGTTGCCGATATCAAGGTCGATATCGAACGCGGCTTCACCGCCGCCAACGCGGTTTGACCGGCTTGGACTGAATGGACGGCGCGTGGCTGCTTGCCGGTCGCGCGCGTCCAATCGCCCTATCGGTCGCCTTGGGTCAATCGATCGTGTGGTAACCGTAGATCCAGTCCAGATCGGCCGCCAGGCTCTGCGGCGATTTCAGCGACAGCACGATGTCGCGGCCGATGCGGATCGGGCCGCGGGCGTGATAGGCGAACTGGTTGAACGCGCCGCGTTGGCGCAGGCGGTTGATGCGCGGGACCCGCCGCGCTTCGAACAGCCGCAACGCCTCGGCGACCGGCCTTCTGGCCAGAAACGACGCCAACTCGTAGGCATCCTCGATGGCCATGGCAGCGCCCTGCGCCGCAAACGGCATCATCGCATGCGCGGCATCGCCGATCAGCACTGTATCGCGGCCATTCTGCCACTTGCCATGCGTCGCCTCGTAGAGCGGCCAGAAGGTCATCTCTTCCGATTTTTCCAGCAGAGACAGTAGCGTGCCGTTCCAGCGCGAGAACCGCGACAGAAGCTGCTGGCGCTGGCCCGCGCTCGGCTGGCCGGACCAGGCTTGCGCCGTCGAATGTCCCGAGGTGATCGCCACCATGTTGAAACGGTCGGCTTCCCTGAGGGGGTAGCAGACCAGATGCGCCGAGGGGCCGAGATAGGCGGCGACGCTGTGCTGATCGAGTGCTCCCCGTGCGTCGGGCGCCGAAACCGTGAAGCGATAGGCAATATTGCCGGAGAAGCGTGAGACAGGACTGTCTGCCACCTTGTCCCGGATTTTCGACCACGCGCCATCGGCGCCGATCACGACATCCGCCTTGCGGCTGCCATCGGGAATGTCGCCGCTTTCCAGGCGGACGCCGAGACGCAGGGTGCAGAGCGGGTTCTGCTGAACGGCCCCGAGAAGCGCGCCCTGCAGGCTGGCGCGATGCAGAACGCCGTAAGGAGCGCTCCAGCGCAGGCGCGCAGTGTCGCCCATCGGCACCGAGGCCAGTTCACGCAGCGTCGTTCCTGAAATCAGCCGGATGGCTTGCGGCTCGAGCCATAGCGCCGTCAGCCGCTCCAGAACGTCGAGCTTGCCGAGGATGCGGGAGGCGTTCGGCGATATCTGCAGGCCGGCGCCCACTTCATCGAGCGACGGCGCCTGCTCGAAAATCTCCGAGCTGATGCCATGTCTGGCGAGCGCCAGCGCGGCTGTCAGCCCCGCGACGCCCGCGCCGACGATGGCGACATGTTCGACCGACATCGTCGATCCAATCTAATTTGAGGTGATTCAGGCGGCCTGGAAGTGGAATACGCAGCCGGCAGGATTCGTCTGCGTTGCCTTCAGCGCGCCATTGAAGCGGTAAAGCGTCGAGCAGTAGGAACAGACCTTCTCATCCTCGTCCCCCATATCGATGAAGATATGCGGGTGGTCGAAGGGGATCGAGGCGCCGGTGCACATGAATTCCTTCACGCCGACTTCGATCACGCGATGACCGCCGTCGTTCTGGAAGTGGGGAATGTTGTGACCGGCCATGATGATCTCCGAATGCCTTTGAAACACGCGCGGACCTTATCGCCCTTCGTCGGAAATGTGTAGAGCCAAACAGACGCATGCGAGACAGTTTTTGGACGGGGCAGGGGTTCCCGTCCGGCTGACGATAAAATATGGTCCGGTCAAAACAGGACTGCCTCCATGAACTTGAATACGCCTGCCTTTTCCACCTTCACCCACGACGGGCTCGAACTCGCCTATTTCGACGAAGGCGATCCGAACGGCGCGCCCGTTCTGCTGATCCACGGCTTCGCTTCGACGGCAAGCGTCAACTGGGTCTATCCCGGCTGGTTGAAGACGCTAGGCGAGGCGGGTTATCGGGTGATCGCCATGGACAACCGGGGGCATGGCGCCAGCGACAAGCCGCATGATCCGGAGGCCTATCGTCCCTGGATCATGGCGGGCGATTCCGTCGCTCTGCTTGATCATCTCGGCATCGAGCAGGCGAACCT
Source organism: Hyphomicrobiales bacterium (assembly GCA_900470805.1). Taxonomy (GTDB): domain Bacteria; phylum Pseudomonadota; class Alphaproteobacteria; order Rhizobiales; family Rhizobiaceae; genus Rhizobium. The sequence goes on from UCCA01000009.1 coordinate 65,294, forward strand.
CATCGGTTACTCCATGGGTGCGCGCATTTCGGTCTTTACCGCGCTCGGCCATCCCCACCGCGTTCGCTCGCTGGTGCTCGGCGGCCTCGGCATCGGCATGACCGATGGCGTCGGCGACTGGGATCCGATCGCCGATGCCTTGTTGGCGCCGTCGATCGACGGTGTCGAGCACGCCCGTGGCCGGATGTTTCGCGCCTTTGCGGAGCAGACCAAGAGCGACCGGCAAGCGCTCGCCGCCTGTATCAGGGGATCGCGCGATCTGGTTGCCAGAAGCGATATGGCGAAGATCGAGGTTCCGACGCTTGTGGCCGTCGGAACCAAGGACGATATCGCCGGTTCTCCTCAGGAGTTGGCAGCCCTTATGCCGGATGCGAGTGCGCTCGATATACCGGGGCGCGACCATATGCTGGCCGTGGGGGACAGGGTGTTCAAGGCCGCCGTTCTCGACTTCTACGCAGAACGCGCAATTTAGCGCGTTTGAAATCAGCCGACGCAAGCGCGTTTATTCACCAAGACGCGGAAATAGCGAAACGCCGTTCCCGCCGACCCATTTATGTCGAGAGGATTTTGCCCTATATAGGGTGACGATCCCAAGCATGTCCGGACTGGATAAAGGAGACCTTTGATGGTCGCAAAGACAGACATTCGTCCTCTTGAGACGACAGGCTCGCTCAAGGCGATGGACCCGATCTGGGATAGTCTGCGCGAGGAAGCGCGTCTTGCCGCCGAGAGCGATCCGGTTCTGGCGGCGTTCCTCTACTCGACCGTGCTCAACCATCGTTCGCTCGAGGAGTGCGTGATCTACCGCATCTGCGAGCGCCTTGACCATCCTGATATGCAGGCGATCCTGCTGCGGCAGACCTTCGACCAGATGCTGGAAGACTGGCCGGAATGGGGTTCGATCCTGCGGGTCGACATCCAGGCTGTCTATGACCGCGATCCCGCCTGCATGCGCTTCATGGAGGCGCTGCTCTATTTCAAGGGCTTCCACGCGCTGCAGACCCATCGTCTCGCCCACTGGCTGCTCAACCGCGGCCGCCGCGATCTGGCGCTCTACCTGCAGAGCCGTTCGTCCAGCATCTTCCAGACCGACATCAACCCGGCTGCCCGCATCGGTCGCGGCATTTTCCTCGATCATGCGACCGGCCTCGTCGTTGGCGAGACCGCCGTCATCGGCGACAACGTGTCGATCCTGCACGGGGTGACGCTCGGCGGCACCGGCAAGGAGGGGGCCGATCGTCATCCGAAGATCGGCAGCGGCGTTCTGATCGGCGCCGGCGCCAAGATCCTCGGCAACATCGAGATCGGCCAGTGCTCGCGGATCGCCGCCGGATCGGTGGTCCTGAAGGCGGTTCCGCGCAACACCACGGTGGCCGGCGTGCCTGCCAAGGTGGTCGGTACGGCGGGCTGCTCCGAGCCGTCGAGGGTCATGGATCAGGTGACTCTTGAGCAGGTCGTTCTCGATCAGGTGATGGGCGCCGGCATATAGGCAATTCACGTCGCCGCAAGCGACACGACGATACCAGAACGGCAGGGGAAAGCGGCCTCGCCGCGGCGCTCGCGACTTTACAGCGCCGTCCCCACCATGCAACAAGCGGCCATTGAGACCGCTCAGGAGATGCAGTGTGAAGCCCGAAGAAATCAAGAAACTCGACGCCTATTTCAAACGTACGTTCAACCCGGAGATGATCGTCAAGGCACGTCCGCGCAAGAACGATTCCGCTGAAGTCTACATGGGCGAGGAATTTCTGGGCGTCGTCTATATCGATGACGAGGACGGCGACCGTTCCTACAATTTCTCGATGGCGATCCTCGACGTCGATCTCGGCTGATCTGCCGAGACATCAGGCGCGACACTGATTTCGCGCCTGCGATCACCCAGGCCGCAAGGATGCGGCTTGTCTCTCCGGACCGCCCATGCAGCCGGAAAATGCCGTTCCGATCTGGACCGGCCGCTCTTCTGCCCCATCTTGTTTGATGAGCATGTGCTCAAACGACAGCAAGGGGACGTTGAGAATGGGTATCTTTGACAAGATCAAGCATGCGATCTGGGGTGAGGCGCAGGCTGCCGAGGCAATGCCGGCCGCAGCGCCGAAGATCGAGCCAGCCCAGGCTCCGGTATCGCCATCCGCCGCACCTGCGGCCACGCCGAGCGCATCACCGGCAACCTCTGCACCGGCCGCGGCCGTCGATATCGTGCCGCTGCTGGACGCGGCGGTGAAGAAGAGCGGTCAGAAGCTCGATTGGCGGCGCTCCATCGTCGATCTGATGAAAGCCGTCGGGATGGATGCCAGCCTTGCCGAGCGCAAGGAACTCGCCGGTGAACTCGGCTATACCGGCGATACGCACGACAGCGCCACGATGAACATCTTCCTGCACAAGGCACTGATGAAGCGCCTCTCCGAGAACGGCGGAAAGGTGCCGGCCGACCTTCTCGACTAGTAAAATCAGCGACGCAACCGGATTTTGGTTCAAAGCTTCCGGTTGCGTCGCTCTGATATATTTTAGACAAATCAATTAAAGACGTACGTCGCTCCGAAATCTCGCGTCGCGTGCATTTCAGAGTGCAATCATTGGTTGTTTTGCGCTGCACAAGATTACTTGACTTCGGCTCGGGCGCGGCTAATTCTGGTGCTCCGCAGGGCAAGGAGGAGTCAGTCATGCTGAATTTTGAGGATACGAATCGCAAGAGCAAGGAAGCCATGGACACGATGCTGAAAAGCTATTCGGACACGGCCAAGGGACTGCAGGCGATCGCAACCGAAACCACCGAGTACTCGAAGAAGTCGTTCCAGGATGCGGTGACGCATTTCGAGACGCTGTCGGGCGCGCGCAGCTTCGAGACCGTGTTCGAACTGCAGACCAGCTTCCTGAAGTCTGCCTACGAGAATTTCATTTCCGAGGCGACCAAGCTCGGCGAGATGTATTCCGACATCGCCAAAAGCGCCTACAAGCCCTACGAGGCACCGATCGCAGCGGCAACCAAGCCGTCCAAGCCGGCATCCGTGGCGACGTCGGCCGCGGCGTAGATTCGGGCTTGACCACGCGCCGGTGTGTCGTGAAGCGACACGCCGCATGCACCATGCCACTTGAAAACGAAGGGCCGGCTACGCATTTGCAGCCGGCCCTTCGTTTTTTGTCGAAACTCGTTTCACGCTATTCTCTATTTTTGTGTCTTTGGACCCCGCGAGGGCGAATTGTGATTGCAGTGTGAAGCAAGGGGCTTAAAATCGCACGATTATGAACTAAGTTAGTGATGAAGACATTCGACGGGTAAAGCACACCTCCCATGCTCCGTCGGGTTGATCGAGGAACGGATGAAAATGATCGTAAAGCCGATCCGGATGCAAAACGACGGCGAAAGGAACGGGGACAACGGAAATCGCGGAACCTCGGTCATTACGCGCACCAAGGCGAAGACCAAGCAGCCCAACCTGTACCGTGTGCTTATCCTGAACGACGACTACACCCCTATGGAATTCGTCATCCATATTCTGGAGCGATTTTTCCAGAAAGACCGTGAAAGTGCCACACGCATCATGCTTCATGTCCATAATCATGGCGTTGGCGAATGCGGAACATTTACATACGAGGTAGCGGAGACCAAGGTGAGCCAGGTGATGGACTTCGCCCGGCAGCATCAGCATCCGCTGCAATGCGTCATGGAAAAGAAGTGAGGATCTGAACGTGCCAACATTTTCGCCTAGCTTAGAGAAGGCGCTCCATCAGGCACTGACCTTTGCCAACGAGCGGCACCACGAATATGCCACGCTCGAGCATCTGCTGCTTGCCCTGATCGACGATGCCGATGCGGCCGCGGTCATGGGTGCCTGCAATGTCGACCTCGTCGCGCTGCGCAAGACGCTCGTCGAATACGTCGATAACGAACTCTCCAACCTGATCACCGGTTATGACGAGGACTCCAAGCCGACTTCCGGCTTCCAGCGTGTCATCCAGCGTGCGGTGATCCATGTCCAGTCGTCCGGCCGCGAGGAAGTGACCGGCGCCAACGTGCTCGTCGCCATCTTCGCCGAGCGCGAAAGCCATGCAGCATACTTCCTGCAGGAGCAGGAAATGACCCGCTACGACGCGGTCAACTACATCTCCCACGGCATCGGCAAGCGTGCCGGCACCTCGGAAGCCCGCAGCCCGCGTGGCGCCGAGGACGGTGAACCCGAGAGCAAGCCGAACGCATCGCGCGGCGGCGAGGAAGAGGCCGGCGCCAAGAAGCAGCAGGATGCGCTGAAGGCCTATTGCGTCAACCTCAACGAAAAGGCCAAGACCGGCAAGATCGATCCGCTGATCGGCCGTCACGCCGAAGTCAACCGCACGATCCAGATCCTGTGCCGCCGTTCCAAGAACAATCCGCTTTACGTCGGTGATCCTGGCGTCGGCAAGACCGCGATCGCTGAAGGTCTCGCCAAGCGGATCATGGAAGGCAAGGTGCCGGAAGCGCTGGCCGATGCCACCATCTTCTCACTCGACATGGGCACGCTGCTCGCCGGCACCCGCTATCGCGGCGATTTCGAGGAGCGTCTGAAGCAGGTCGTCAAGGAACTCGAGGAGTATCCGGGCGCGGTTTTGTTCATCGACGAGATCCACACGGTGATCGGTGCCGGCGCCACCTCCGGTGGCGCAATGGATGCGTCGAACCTGTTGAAGCCGGCCTTGTCCTCTGGCGCGATCCGTTGCATCGGTTCGACCACCTACAAGGAATATCGCCAGTTCTTCGAGAAGGACCGGGCGCTTGTCCGTCGCTTCCAGAAGATCGACGTCGCCGAGCCTTCGATCGAAGACGCGATCGCGATCATGAAGGGCCTCAAGCCTTATTTCGAAGAATATCACCACCTGCGCTATTCGAACGACGCCATCAAGACGGCGGTCGAATTGTCAGCGCGCTACATCTCCGACCGCAAGCTGCCCGATAAGGCGATCGACGTGATCGACGAAACCGGCGCGGCCCAGATGCTGCTGCCGCCGTCCAAGCGGCGCAAGCTGATCACCGAGAAGGAAATCGAGGCGACCATCGCCACGATGGCCCGCATTCCGCCGAAGAGCGTGTCGAAGGACGACGAAGCCGTCCTCGCCAATCTCGAGAAGGAACTGCGCTCGGTCGTCTATGGTCAGGATTTGGCCATCGAAGCGCTGTCAACCTCGATCAAGCTGGCCCGTGCCGGCCTGCGCGAACCGAATAAGCCGATCGGCTCCTACGTCTTCTCCGGCCCGACCGGCGTCGGCAAGACGGAAGTTGCCAAGCAGCTGGCCTCGTCGCTTGGGGTCGAGCTCCTGCGCTTCGACATGTCGGAATACATGGAGCGGCACACGGTCTCGCGTCTGCTCGGCGCACCTCCCGGCTATGTCGGCTTTGACCAGGGCGGTCTGTTGACCGATGGTGTCGATCAGCACCCGCATTGCGTGGTGCTGCTCGATGAGATCGAAAAGGCCCACCCAGACATCTACAACATCCTGTTGCAGGTGATGGACCATGGCACGCTGACCGACCACAACGGCAAGAAGATCGACTTCCGCAACGTCATCCTGATCATGACGACCAATGCGGGCGCGTCGGAAATGGCCAAGGCCGCCTTCGGCTTCGGTTCGTCCAAACGGACGGGCGAGGACGAAGAGGCGCTGAACCGCATCTTCACGCCGGAATTCCGTAACCGTCTCGACGCGGTCATCCCGTTCGCGCCGCTACCGACCATCGTCATTCACAAGGTCGTGCAGAAATTCATCATGCAGCTCGAAGCACAGCTTTCCGAAAGGAACGTCACCTTCGACCTGCACGAGGATGCTATCTCCTGGCTGGCCGAAAAGGGTTACGACGAGAAGATGGGCGCTCGTCCGCTGGCGCGCGTCATCCAGGACGTGATCAAGAAGCCGCTGGCCAACGAGATCCTCTTCGGCAAGCTGAAGAAGGGCGGCGTTGTCAGCGTCACTGTCGGACCAAAGGAAGACGGCAGCACTGGCATCATTCTCGAATCGGTATCCGAAACGGCGCCGATCAAGCCGAAGCCGGAAGCCGAGGTCATTCATCCGGAGGCGGATGATGTCGATGATGGCGAGCTGAAGACGAAGGCCAAGCCGAAGAAGGCGACGGCCATCGCCAAGAAGGCGAAGGCCACAGTGGCCGAGCCCGAGGTGAAAAGCGCGCCGAAAAAGAGCGGTGCGGTGCCAAGGGTTCCAAAGAAGTAGTTAAACAAGGGGCGGCTCACGGGCCGCCCTTTTTGTATTCGCGGGATGCCGCGACCATGAGGAGGTTCATGCGCGGCGTCGTGCCGGACATCCATCATCGTATCTTCGGTAAGCTGCGTCGATCTTCCAGACAGGTTCGAGGATGATGCCGAAGAAAACGTATCGTTTCATCATGTAGGCAAAGAACGCGCTGCACGCTTTGCCGCGGCATCTTCCATGTTATGCCGACCACGTCACCGACATGCAGCTTCGCTGTTTGCCTGTCGCAAACAGCAAAACGCCCGGACAAAGCCGGGCGTCTCGTATCGTCGATCCTTACTCGGCCGCCTCGGCATAGTCTTCCAGCGGCGGGCAGGTGCAGATCAGGTTGCGGTCGCCGAAGACGTTGTCGACGCGGTTGACCGGGGACCAGTACTTGTCGACGCGGAAAGCGCCGGGCGGGAAGCAGGCCTGTTCGCGCGAATAGGGGCGATCCCATTCGCCGACGAGGTCCTCGACCGTGTGCGGGGCGTTCTTCAGCGCGTTGTTGGTGCGGTCGGAGCGGCCTTCCTCGATGTCGCGGGCTTCCTGGCGGATCGCCAGCATCGCCTCACAGAAGCGGTCGAGCTCGGCCTTTGTCTCGCTCTCCGTCGGCTCGATCATCAGCGTGCCTGCGACCGGCCAGCTCATGGTCGGCGCGTGGAAGCCGCAGTCGATCAGGCGCTTGGCGACGTCGTCGACGGTGACGCCTGCGCTGTCGACCAGCGGACGCGTGTCGATGATGCACTCATGCGCCACGCGGCCGGCCTCGGACTTGTAGAGCACGTCATAGGCGCCCTTCAAGCGAGCGGCGATGTAGTTGGCGTTGAGGATCGCCACCTTGGTCGCCTGCGTCAAGCCTTCGCCGCCCATCATCAGGCAGTAACTCCAGGAAATCGGCAGGATCGAGGCCGAACCGAAGGCAGCCGCCGAGACGGCGCCGGAACGACCGTCGGTCTGCGGATGACCGGGGAGATAGGCTGCCAGATGCGCCTTGACGCCGATCGGTCCCATGCCGGGACCGCCGCCGCCATGCGGGATGCAGAAGGTCTTGTGCAGGTTCAGGTGGCTGACGTCGGAGCCGATGTCACCGGGTCGGGACAGGCCGACCATGGCGTTCATGTTGGCGCCGTCGAGATAGACCTGGCCGCCGCGCTCATGCACGAGATCGCAGATCTCCTTCACCGTCTCCTCGAACACGCCGTGCGTCGAGGGGTAGGTGATCATGCAGCAGGAGAGGTTGTCCTTGTGCTGCTCGGCCTTGGCGCGGAAGTCGTCGAGGTCGATGTCGCCGTTTTCGCGAACCTTGACGACCACCACCTTCATGCCGACCATCTGTGCCGAGGCGGGGTTGGTGCCGTGCGCCGAGGTCGGGATCAGGCAGACATCGCGGTGGCCGTTGCCGTTGGCGATGTGGTAGTTGCGGATCGTCAAGAGGCCCGCATATTCGCCCTGCGCGCCGGAGTTCGGCTGCATCGAGAAGGCGTCGTAGCCGGTGACGGCGCAGAGCTTTGCGATCAGGTCGTCGATCATCTCGCGGTAGCCCAATGCCTGGTCGGCTGGCACGAAGGGGTGGATATCGGAGAATTCCGGCCAGGTGATCGGCAGCATTTCGGCCGTGGCGTTCAGCTTCATCGTGCAGGAGCCGAGCGGGATCATCGAGCGGTCGAGCGCGAGATCGCGGTCAGAGAGCCGGCGGATGTAGCGGGTCATCTCGCTTTCGGCGCGGTTCATGTGGAAAATCGGATGCGTGAGATACTCGCTGGTGCGGGCAAGGCCCTTAGGGAGGCGGTAGCTCGGTTCGAACTCGGCCACTTCGAAATTGCCGCCGAACGCGCGCCAGACGGCTTCCAGCGTCGCCGGGCGGGTACGCTCGTCGAGCGACATGCCGATCTTCGTCGCGCCGACCTTGCGCAGGTTGACGCCCTCGGCGACGGCCGAGCGCAGGATGACGGCTTGCATGTGGCCGACATCGACGGTGATGGTGTCGAAGAAGGTCTCCGGCTCAATGGTGTAGCCGAGCTTTTCGAGGCCCTTGGCCATCAGCACGGCCTTCTGGTGAACCTGCTGGGCGATCGCCTTGATGCCCTTGGGACCATGGAAGACGGCGTACATCGAGGCCATGACGGCGAGCAGAACCTGCGCGGTGCAGATGTTCGACGTCGCCTTTTCGCGGCGGATGTGCTGCTCGCGGGTCTGCAGCGAAAGGCGGTAGGCGCGGTTGCCGCGGGCATCGACCGAAACGCCGACGAGGCGGCCGGGCATGGAGCGCTTGTGGGCATCCTTTACCGACATGTAGGCGGCGTGCGGTCCGCCATAGCCGACCGGAACGCCGAAGCGCTGCGAATTGCCGATGGCGATATCGGCGCCCATTTCGCCCGGAGACTTGAGCAGCGTCAGCGCCAGGATGTCGGCCGCGACAATCGCGATGGCGCCGGTCTGGTGCAGGCGCGAGATCAGGCCGGTGAAATCATGCACGTGGCCGTGGGTGCCCGGATATTGGAAGATGGCGCCGAAGACATCGACCGGGTCGAGATCGGTGAAGGGATTGCCGATGACGACGCTCCAGCCGAGCGGCTCGGCGCGGGTCTTGATCAGCTCGATCGTCTGCGGATGGCAGGCGGCGTCGACGAAGAAGGCCTTGGCCTTCGACTTGGAGACGCGCTCGGCCATCGCCATGCCTTCGGCGGCGGCCGTCGCTTCATCGAGCAGCGAGGCGTTGGCGACGTCGAGGCCGGTGAGATCGCAGATCATCGTCTGATAGTTCAGGAGCGCCTCGAGGCGGCCCTGGGAGATCTCGGGCTGGTAGGGCGTGTAGGCCGTGTACCAGGCCGGGTTTTCCAGGATGTTGCGCTGGATGACCGGCGGCGTGATGGTGCCGTAATAGCCCTGGCCGATCAGCGAGGTCAGGACCTTGTTCTTGTTCGCGGTCTCGCGCAGCTTGTCGAGCGCCTCGCGCTCGGTCATGGCAGGACCCCAGGCGAGCGGCGCCTTCTGGCGGATCGATGGCGGCACGGTGGCGTCGATGAGGTTGTCGAGGCTGCTGTAGCCGATGACCTTCAGCATGTCGGTCATTTCAGCCGGCGAGGGGCCGATATGACGACGATTGGCGAAGTCGTAGGGCTGGTAGTCGGTGAACTGGAATTCCGTCGGCGTCGTCATTACGCGGTCAGCTCCTTGTAGGCCGCTTCGTCGAGCAGGCCGTCAACGTCGGCTGCATTGGCGAGCTTCAGCTTGAAGAACCAGCCGGCGCCCTGCGGATCGGAATTGACGAGCGAGGGATCGGCGACGATGGCGGGGTTCACTTCCGTGATTTCGCCATCGAGCGGGCAGTAGACGTCCGATGCGGCCTTGACGGATTCGACGGTGGCGGCGTTGTCGTTCTTGGAGAAGGTTGCGCCGACTTCAGGCAGTTCCACAAACACCAGATCGCCGAGCTGCTCGACGGCGTAGGTGGTGATACCGACGGTGGCGACACCGGCTTCGATCTGCAGCCATTCGTGTTCTTCGGTGAATTTCAGCATGGGAAGGTCCTCTCTGGGGAATGGGTGGTGGTGTTTTGGTGTTGGGTGGGGGAGCCGTCGCCGGCGTTTTGCCGTGCGGTACCCCCCTCTGTCCTGCCGGACATCTCCCCCTCAAGGGGGGAGATCGATTCGTGGTTGGGTTTGCGGCCAACGATAATGGTCAGAGCGAGTGGCTGCCCCCATCCGATCTCCCCCCTTGAGGNNCTTGAGGGGGAGATGCCCGGCAGGACAGAGGGGGGTGCCACAGACGCCGAGCCGGGAATATGTGCCGCGACCGCGCTCATGGATTTACCGCTTGTAGGTCGGCGTGACGAAGGGGAGTGCCGCCACCGTTACCGGCAGGTACTTGCCACGCACCTCGGCGTAGACGACCGTTCCGACCTCGGCCAAAGCGACCGGCACGTAGCCCATGGCGACAGGGCCCTCGACGCTCGGGCCGAAGCCGCCTGAGGTCACTTCGCCGATCTCGGTCTTACCCTCGGCATCGGCGTAGAGCTTGGCGTGGCCACGCACCGGCGCCTTGCCATCGGGCTTCAGGCCGACGCGGCGGCGGGTGGCGCCGTTGTCGAGTTCGGAGAGGATGCGGGTCGCGCCCGGGAAGCCGCCGGCGCGGGCGCCGCCCGTCTTGCGGGCCTTCTGGATCGCCCAGACGAGGGCCGCCTCGACAGGGGTTGTGGTGGTGTCGATGTCGTTGCCGTAGAGGCAGAGGCCGGCTTCGAGGCGCAGCGAGTCACGGGCGCCGAGGCCGATCGGCTCGACATCCGGATGCTCGAGCAGGCGATTGGCCACGTCTACAGCCATGTCGGATGGAATCGAGATCTCGTAGCCATCCTCGCCGCTGTAGCCGGAGCGCGAGACCAGACAGGAAACGTCGTGCAGGCGGCAGTGGCGGACGTCCATGAACTTCATGGCGGCGACGTCGGCCCAGAGTTCGGCCAGCACATCCACCGAGCGCGGGCCCTGCAGCGCGATCAGCGCGCGGTCGAGGACGGTGATGTCGCAGGTGTCGGAGAGGTGCTTCCTGAGATGCGCGACGTCTGCATCCTTGCAGGCGGCGTTGACGACGACGAAGAGGTGGTCGTCGAGATGGGTGATCATCAGGTCGTCGAGGATGGCGCCGTTGTCATCGGTAAAGAAGCCGTAGCGCTGGCGGCCTTCGGCGAGGCCGAGAATATCGACGGGAACGAGGCTTTCGAGCGCAAGTGCCGCATCCTCGTATTTGCCCGACTTCGCCTTGATGACGACCTGGCCCATGTGGGAGACGTCGAACAGGCCGGCGGCGGCGCGGGTCTGCAGGTGTTCCTTCATGACGCCGGCTGGATATTGCACCGGCATGTCGTATCCCGCGAAAGGAACCATGCGGGCGCCAAGCGACACGTGCAACTGATGCAGCGGGGTTTTCTTCAGGGCAGCAGTATCGTCCAACGACGCCTCCGGTGTTTGCGCGTGGTGACCATGCGCGGGCTCAAATATTCAGGCGCAGCTGCGCCTTGTCTTTCGAGCCCCCTCTGTCCCTTTGCCTGAGATTGTTATCCCTTCGGCGCGCGCCTCGATGAGCGCATCTCTCCAGAGTTCCGTCTGCCCCTTGCTGGTCCTTTTGCCTGAGAGTTTCCGGGGCGGTTGCTCCTTCGGCACCGATCGTGAAGACCGGCTTCTCCCAACAAGGTTGAGCGCAATTATCTGGCCACGACGGGTCTTGGCAAGGGGGAATGTCGCCACCGAACAAATTTTTGTCGCGGTGCTCCGACGCGTCAAGGAGGACGCGGGTGGTCGGGTCAGTCTTCTTCGTAGAGTTTCAGCGCCTGCCGAAGGCCGGCCTGCGGCTGGCGCTGGCCCATGGTCATCAGGTCGAGGGCGACCTCGGTGGAGTTGATGACGGCTGCCGATTCATCGGTATCCTGGCCGGCATCGGCCTTGCGCGTGTTGTCGGCGATCTTGCGGGCTTCCTTGGCGGCCGCGGCCGTGGAAACGCGTGGCGCGATACGCAGCGATTCAAACGCCGCGGCTGCCGTGCTTGCTGATATGGTGCCAACCAGAACTGTCATGTGACAGATTTAGGACGGCGCACCTTCAAGTGCCGCTAAGAATATCGCTAAAATGTGAGTGAACGCGGCGGTTCTTGTACTTTATCAGGCTTTTTAAGCTATAGTGCAAATGGAATGCGCCACTATATCTGTCTCATTGCGTCATTGCGTCATTGCGTCATTGCGTCATTGCTTCTTGCGTACTCGACAGCAAGATCTTGCGGATCCTTCGAAGGAGAAGTTCAGATGCGCCGTTTTCACTCGCTTGTGATAGTCGGAGCGTTGATCGTGACCACCGTCGTTGCCACGGCCTGCACCTCGACTGAGCAAAGCCGCAATCCCGGCATGCCGCTGAACTCGGCCTGCGCCTATGGCTTCAATAATGACCGACCTTGCAGTTATTGAGGCGAGGGGTGAGCTGCCCGCCGGCTATTCGATATAGAGGTCTACCAATGCGTTGCGCCTGTCCTTGTCGATCACCACGATCACATGTCCTCCGGCAGGCCCAAATTGATCTCCGTCGGCGCGATAGATGTAATCGACCTTGAATTGGGTTAGATCGCTGGGGTCAGAGGCAAAATCGAGGCTGTTGCCGCGCTCCTTCGCCCCGGAGAAACGCCAGCCAGCCAGCGTCGAGACCAGGTCGGACGGTTCAACCTGAAAGCTGCAAGACGCGAGGTCGTCCGTCATCACCAGCGGAACCACGCATTTTACGTTGTTGACCGATTTGGGAAGCTTCTCAATCTGCAGAACAGAGCGCAGTGTCCTCTCGGATGTGTCGTAGAGGACGATCGAGGTGACAGAGGCGATCACAAACACCGTCCACGCTGAGACGGCGTATAGCCATTTTCGTCGTATCGCCAATCGCGGTTCCTCGAGGTTTGAACGCTCGGAGCATGCAATCATACGTTGCCAGTTCGGTGTTATCAATCAAAGGCAAAATTGCAATTGAGGTGAACCGTTCGTAGAAAATGCCGGCAACCAAGGGATATCGGTCAATTGGCAACGCATCCCGCCTGCGCTACACAAGCCAGATGATTCAAGTTCTTCTCGTCGCCGTCGGCGGCGCCATCGGTTCGGTTCTCAGATATCTCGTCGGCTTGGCCGGGATTCGTCTGATGGGGCCGAGTTTTCCCTGGGGGACTCTGACGGTCAATGTCGTCGGGTGTTTCGTGATCGGCGTGTTTGCCGAGGTCATCTCGCGGCGTTTCGGCGGCTCGGTGGAACTGCGGCTTTTGCTGATCACCGGTCTGGTCGGCGGGTTCACGACGTTTTCGGCCTTCGCGCTGGATGCGATCACGCTATTCGAGCGGGGCGCGACGGCGTCGGGCGCGATCTACATGATCGCCAGCGTTAGCGTGTCGATGGCGGCTGTGATGGCCGGTCTGGCGCTAATGCGGGCGCTGATCTGAGATTCGGGTTTCCGTTTTTGACAAAAATGCTCTAAAGCCACCGGCAAAGGCCGCGCCTGGCGCCGGCAACTCTTTCCGAAAGTACTTTCATGGCTGGCATTGAACATATCACCGTCGAACCGGACGAGGCGGGCATGCGGCTCGATCGCTGGTTCAAGATCCATTTTCCGGGCCTCGGCTTCGGGCCGCTGCAGAAGCTTCTGCGCTCCGGGCAGGTGCGTGTCGATGGCGGCCGCGTCAAGACCGATGCGCGCGTCCAGCCCGGCCAGGTGGTGCGCGTGCCACCGATGGACGTCGATGCCAAGAAGAACACCCCGATCGCCGGCCACGACCTGAAGCATGGCGGCGATTACGAATTGCTGCAGCGCATGGTGCTGCATGAGGACGACAAGGTGATCGTGCTCAACAAGCCGGCTGGCCTTGCCGTGCAGGGCGGATCGGGCGTGACGCGAAATATCGACAAGATGCTGGAAGTATGGACCAGCCCGAAGGGCGAGAAGCCGCGGCTGGTGCATCGCCTCGACCGCGACACTTCCGGCGTGCTGGTGATTGCCCGCACCCGCGGCGCGGCGCAGAAGCTGACGGCGGCGTTTCGCGAGCGCGACACCAAGAAGACTTACTGGTCGCTGGTGAAGGGTGTGCCGCGCAAGCACGAAGACAAGATCTCGACCTGGCTCGTCAAGGAGCAGACGCCTGATGGCGACCGTATGCGGGTCTGCAAGCACGGCGAGGAGGGCGCCGACCACGCGATCTCCTATTACAAGGTGCGTGAGACGGCGGCGCAGAACCTCGCCTGGCTGGAGATGGAGCCCTATACCGGGCGTACGCATCAGCTGCGCGTGCACGCGCTGCACATCGGCCACCCTATTATCGGCGATCCCAAGTATTTCGACGACGACCATAACTGGGATTTCCCCGGCGGTGTCCAGAAGAAGCTGCATCTGCATGCGCGCAAGATCGACGTTCCGCATCCGAACGGCGGGCGCCTGCGGGTGACCGCGCCGCTTCCGCCGCACATGGTGCAGACCTGGAACCTGCTCGGCCTCGACCTCGCAGAGGCGGATCGGGAAGACTTTGAATGAGCTTGGTAATGAAGCTCGCACTGTTCGATTGCGACGGTACGCTGGTCGACAGCGCGGCGCTGATCCACGAGGTGATGGCGCGGACGTTCGTGCATTTCGGTTATCCGAGACCGGATATCGCGCTGACCAAGTCGATCATCGGCCTTACGCTCGATCTCGCCATCGCCCGCATGCAGGGCAAGCCGCATATCGACGACGAAGCGATAGCGATGACCGCGCACTATAAGGCGATCTATGCCGGTGTGCGCGATGAGGCGGGCGTCGATGTGCCGCTGTTCGACGGCATTACAGACCTGATCCGCACGCTGGCGGCCAAGGACGAGGTGCTGATCGGGGCGGTGACCGGCAAGTCTCGGCGCGGGCTGGTGCATGTTCTGGAGGCGCACGGCTTCACGTCCGATTTCATCGTCTCGCGCACGGCCGACGATTGCCCGTCGAAGCCGCATCCGGCCATGGTGACGGAATGCTGCGCCGAGACCGGCATGAATCCCGCCGACACCATTGTCATCGGCGATGCGATTTACGATATGCAGATGGCAAAGGCCGCAGGCGCCACCGCGATTGGCGTATCCTGGGGCTATGCCAGCGTCGAGGACTTGGTGGCCGCGGGTGCCGATACGATCGTCTACCGGCCTGCCGACATTCTGAAGCATTTTTCCTGAGGTGAGCCATGCGTGATCTGTTAAACGACCTGACCGAAGGGTTGAGCCATCCCGACCCGATCCGCCGGGCACAGATTCAAATGAAGAAGCCGCTGCCGAAGCGCTTCTATACCGATGTTTCGGTGACCGAAGGTGAGGGCGGCTTCGTGGTGACGCTCGACGGCAAGGCCGTGCGCACCCCGGCCCGAAACCCGCTTGCCGCACCCACACGCAAGCTGGCCGAACTGATCGCTGCTGAATGGCAGGCGCAGGCGGAAGAGATCGACCCCGCGACGATGCCGGTGACCAAGCTGGTCAACACCGCGATCGATGGCGTCGCCACCGATACACAGGCTGTGTTCGAGGATATCCTGCGCTTTGCCGGCACCGACCTGTTGTGTTACCGCGCCGAGAGCCCGGAAGGCCTGGTGGAGCGACAGACGGAACGCTGGGACCCGGTGCTCGACTGGGCATCGAACGCGCTCGGCGCGCGCTTCATTCTCGCCGAAGGCATCGTCCACCAGCAGCAGCCGCAGAGCGCCATCGCGGCGTTCTCTGCGGCGCTGCGCAAGCATGACAACGCCACATCGCTTGCCGTGCTGCACACGATCACGACGCTGACGGGGTCGGCGCTGCTGTCGCTGGCGTTCGCCGAAGGCGAGCTGACCGAAAACGAGGCCTGGTCGCTCGCGCATCTCGACGAGGACTGGACAAACGAGCATTGGGGCAGTGACGAGGAAGCCGAAGAGCGGCGCGTGCTGCGGTTTGCGGATTTCAATGCCGCTACCCGTGCTTTTTTGGCGCTGAAGGGCTGAATCATGTTGCCTTGACCGTCTTTATGGCGAAGATCGCGACTCTCAGTGGGGTGGATGCGGTTTTTCGTCATGAATTTGTTTCAGTCGGCAATTTCCAGGTTTTTTCTATTTTTTATCACGATTTTTTCGTGCGCCGTTCTGGCGTCCTGCGGCAGCATGTTTTCCAAGGAGCCGCCGGGGCCCGTCTATGACATCAGAAGTGCCGTCGTTCTTTCAGGACCGAAGGTACCGCCGGTGGTGCTCTCCGGCGTCGGCGATCGCGTCAACAAGGCGATCAACGCGACGGTTCGCACCGAAGTCTATCCGCGCGTGGTGCTGACCATCCGAATCCTGCAGGTGGATCGCGATCAGGGCTATGACAAGAGCCAGACATCGGCGAAGGTGACGGTCGATGCCGCTTCCGTCGACGACGGCACCGTCATCGCTGTGAGCTCGTTTACCGTTCTCAGCCGGTCTAACAATGCCGATGCGAGCGACGAAATCCTCGCCGAAAACATTTCCGCGCGCATCCGATCGATTTTCACCCTTAGCGCCGGTTCCGAATAAATCAGACGATTGCCGCTTTGACGGAGGAGGCGCCGATGAAGGACATTCTCGAGGAGCTGGAGCGGCGCCGTGAGGTTGCCCGCAAGGGCGGCGGGCAGGCGCGCATCGATGCGCAGCACAAGCGCGGCAAGCTGACGGCGCGCGAGCGCATCGACCTCATCCTCGACGAGGGGTCCTTCGAGGAGTTCGGCATGTTCGTCGAGCATCGGTCGAGCGATTTCGGCATGGAGAAGAGCCGGATCGCCGGCGATGGCGTGGTGACGGGCTGGGGCACGGTCAACGGACGCACGGTCTTCGTCTTCGCCAAGGATTTCACGGTGTTCGGCGGCTCGCTCTCGGAAGCGCATGCCGAGAAGATCATCAAGGTCCAGGACATGGCGCTGAAGAACCGCGCGCCGATCATTGGTATCTACGATGCCGGCGGGGCGCGCATCCAGGAAGGCGTGGCGGCGCTCGGCGGCTATGCTGAGGTGTTCCAGCGCAACGTGCTGGCCTCCGGCGTCATTCCACAGATCTCGGTGATCATGGGACCGTGTGCCGGCGGTGACGTCTATTCGCCTGCGATGACCGATTTCATCTTCATGGTGCGCGACACGTCCTACATGTTCGTGACCGGTCCGGATGTGGTGAAGACGGTAACCAATGAGACGGTGACCGCCGAGGAACTCGGTGGTGCATCGGTGCACACAACGAAATCCTCGATCGCCGACGGCGCTTATGACAACGATGTCGAGGCGCTTCTGCAGGTGCGACGGCTGATCGACCTGCTGCCGCAATCCAACACATCGCCGCTGCCGGAGATTGATTGCCACCAGTCGGTGACGGAGGCCGATGCATCCCTCGACACGCTGGTGCCCGCCAATGCCAACAAGCCGTACGACATCAAGGAGCTGATCCTGAAGACGGTCGACGAGGGTGACTTCTTCGAGATCCAGGCAAGCTTTGCCAAGAACATCGTCTGCGGATTCGGGCGGATCGACGGATCGACGGTGGGATTCGTCGCCAACCAGCCGATGGTGCTGGCCGGGGTGCTCGACAGCGACGCGTCGCGCAAGGCGGCCCGCTTCGTGCGCTTCTGCGACTGCTTCAACATTCCCGTCGTCACCTTCGTCGACGTGCCGGGCTTCCTGCCGGGCACGGCGCAGGAATATGGCGGTCTGATCAAGCATGGGGCAAAGCTGCTGTTCGCCTATGCCGAGGCGACCGTACCGAAGCTCACCGTCATCACCCGCAAGGCGTTCGGCGGGGCTTACGACGTGATGGCCTCCAAGCACCTGCGCGGCGACCTGAACTATGCCTGGCCGACGGCGCAGATCGCCGTGATGGGCGCCAAGGGAGCGGTGGAGATCATCTTCCGCAAGGATATCGATGACGCCGACAAGATCGCGGCGCGTACGAAAATGTACGAGGATCGGTTCCTGTCGCCATTCGCGGCCGCGGAGCGCGGATACATCGATGAAGTCATCATGCCCCATTCAACTAGACGGCGGCTGGCGCGCGGGCTGAAGATGCTGCGAAACAAGGATTTGAGCAATCCCTGGAAGAAACACGACAACATTCCCCTCTAAAGTGAAGAAATTGGGGAAAGACGACGAGAATCAAGCGGACGTGATCAGCAATAGCTCAAACGTGACTTCTTTCCCTCTTGTCCTGCAGCTAACGCTCGACTGTCTTTTGACCAAAGGAGAGTCTTTATGCCAAGTTTCGAACGCCTCAGTGTCTACCAGCCCTACGCACTGGCCGCGCTGCGGATCATCACCGCTCTGCTCTTCATCGAGCATGGCACGATGAAACTGTTTGCCTTCCCGATCCCCCAGGGTGACGGCGGTCCTCTTTCGGCCATAGCGCTGATTGCGGCACTGCTCGAAGTCATCGGTGGTCTGGCTATCCTCGTCGGCTTCCTGACGCGCCCGGTTGCCTTCATCCTGTCGGGTGAAATGGCAGTTGCCTACTTCATGGCGCATTTCCCGAGCGGCTTTTTCCCGGCTGTCAACCATGGCGGCGAGGCGATTCTCTACTGCTTCATCTTCCTGTTCCTGGTCTTCGCAGGTGCCGGCGCATTCTCCGTCGATAATCGCAAGGCCTGATCTCTGCTGCGGGTTTGTCCTGCTTCCCATGCTTGATGCGTTGGGACGAGCGCATCGACCGATCGGCTCCTTCGGGGGCCGATCGTGTTTCAGCCTATCGGTGCGATCACCCGAGCCGCTCGGCGTGCCACTTCAGGTGATCGTCCATGAAGGTCGAGATGAAGTAGTAGGAGTGGTCGTAGCGCTCGTGCATGCGCAGCGTCAGCTTGATGCCGGTATCCTTTACCGCTTCCTCGAACAGCCAGGGCCGCAGGCCGTTGTCCAGGAAGCCGTCGGCCTTGCCCTGATCGATCAGGAATTCCGGAAAACGTGCGCCGTCGCTTACCAGAGCGCAGGCATCGTATTGCCGCCATGCGGCGCGATCGGCGCCCAGGTATTTCTCTAGCGCCGGGGCCGACCAGTCGGCGGTCGAAGGCTCGACGATCGGGGCGAAGGCCGAGCAGCTCTTGAAGCGGTCGGGGTTCTTCAGCGCGATGGTCATGGCGCCGTGGCCGCCCATGGAGTGGCCGAAAATGCCCTGCCGGTCCATGTCGATGCGGAAGTGCTGGCTGACGTAAGCCGGTAGTTCCTCGGTGATATAGGTGTACATCTGGTAGTTTTCGGCCCATGGCGCCTCGGTGGCGTCGAGATAGAAGCCGGCGCCCTTGCCCATCTGCCAGTTGGTTAGCTCGTCGGGCACGTCGTTGCCGCGCGGGCTGACATCCGGGCAGACGATGATCAGGCCGAGTTCGGCGGCCATTCGGCGGTATTCGCCCTTTTCCATGACGTTGGCGTGGGTACAGGTGAGGCCGGAAAGATACCAGAGCACCGGGCAGGGCTTTTCGATCGCCTGCGGGGGAATGAAGACCGCGAAGGTCATGTCGCACTTCAAGGCTTCCGACGTGTGCGTGAAAACGCCCTGCATGCCGCCGAAGGCGGTCGCTTGGGATAGGATGTTCATGTCTGTTCTCCAGGTGGTGGCACAACCGCCTTGGCGCGACGGCAGAGGCGATCGAATGTTTCGAGAAAGCGCGAGCGATCCCTGGGGCTGAAAGCGGCGTTGTAGCCCTTGCTTTCGCCGGTCTCGCGCAAATGGGCTCCGAGGTCGCGCATGGCGCTGGCCATGCCGATGTTGGTGTCGTCGAAGACGCGGCCTGTCGGACCGGTGACCTGCGCGCCGGCTGCAACGCAGCGCACGGCGAGCGGCACGTCGGCGGTGACGACGACGTCGCCCAAGCCGCAATGCTCGGCAATCCAGTTGTCGGCGGCATCGAAGCCGTTGGAGACGATGACGTTGTGGACCATCGGGTCGCGCGAGGGCCGCAGACCTGAGTTGGCGACGAAGGTGACCTCGATGCCGAGGCGTTCGGCGACCTTGAGAACCTCCGCTTTTACGGGGCAGGCGTCGGCGTCAACGTAGATGTGGTGCATGTGTCGGTGGGGTTCCTGTTTACGCCATCGTCCTGCGCCCGCTGCATTTGCGTTAGCATGATGCGAGCATGGTTGCGCATGGGGTGTTAGCGTTCTGAGTCTACTTTTTCAGACTGCGCGCGTAAGATTCGAGAACAGCGTTCATGCGCGTCTGGTAGCCTTTTCCGGAACTGCGATAGACCTGCAAGACCGATTTCTTAATCCGCAATGTGATCTGCTCGGTGCCTTCTCCCTCGACAAGACGGGCCTTGCTCCAAAAGCTATCGTCGAGTTCCGGGATGTCGCTGGTGTCGATATCCGCGTCAGGCAGAGATGCCAGTTCCTCAAGGCTGAGTT
Source organism: Hyphomicrobiales bacterium (assembly GCA_900470805.1). Classification (GTDB taxonomy): domain Bacteria; phylum Pseudomonadota; class Alphaproteobacteria; order Rhizobiales; family Rhizobiaceae; genus Rhizobium. Next base: position 85,384 of record UCCA01000009.1, read on the forward strand.
CCTTGTCGTATTTCCGCGACATAGCGCTCCCTTTCTTGTCGTTTAGCGGGTCGGGCGGAAATGATGCGCCTGATATCCCGGCGGTCGGTGTGCGTCACAACGAGAAACAGAACACCTTTGACAAGGCCGATGCTATTTTCGCGAATTTCACCGTAGTCGAATCGACTGTCTTCAGCTGTCAGCACCGGACCATCGAAGATCAGCACGGCCGTCTGGAAATCGACGCCATGTTTTGCAATGTTTGCAGCATTCTTGGCACCGTCCCACTCGTACATGAGATGCAATTGTAGCTACAATTGCATCTACATTCAAGCGCGCGTCACCCCGCCGGCCTGACCATATCGACATGCGGAATACCATCCTCCAGATACTCCTCCGATGTCGCCACAAACCCCATGCCGCCATAGAAGCGGGCGAGGTGGCTTTGCGCCGACAGATAGATCGGATGTCGCGGAAACCGCTCCTCGCAGGCGGCGATCGCCTCGTGCATGACAGCGTCGCCAAGGCGTTTGCCGCGATGGTCGGGAGAGACCACGACGCGGCCGATCTTGGCCGGTGCGCCTTGTTTCGTAGGTGGGAAAATGCGACTGGCGGCCAGCAGTTCGCCGTCCTGCAGAAGACGCAGGTGCAGAGCGTCCGCATCCTTGCCGTCAAGCTCAGGATAGGGGCAGTTCTGCTCGACGACGAAGACGTCGATGCGCATCTTCAGCAAAGCGTAGAGTTCGACGGCGGAGAACTCTTCGAGCCTCCGCGCATCGACCGTGTAATTTGGCAGCGTGGTCAATAGACCACCACGCCG
>UCCA01000004.1 GCA_900470805.1 Hyphomicrobiales bacterium
CCCCCTTGTGGGGAGGGGTTGGGGAGGGGAGTTCGCTGCTACTAGGCCTTGAGAGCCGCCGCCTCGGCGGCGAGCTTGGTAATGCCGGCCCAGTCACCGGCGGCAACCAGTTCCTTCGGCGCGACCCACGAGCCGCCGACGCAGATGACGTTCGGCAGCGACAGGTAGTCGTTGGCGTTCTTCAGCGAGATGCCGCCGGTCGGGCAGAACAGCGTGCCGGCGAGCGGCGAGGAGAATGCCTTGAGCATGGCGGCACCGCCAGCCTGCTCGGCAGGGAAGAACTTCAGCACCTGGTAGCCCTCTTCGCGCAGCGCCATGACTTCGCTGGCGGTGGCGGCACCCGGCAAAAGTGGTACGGAGGAATCGCGCGCCACATCGAGCAGTTCCTGCGTCGTGCCCGGGCTGACGATGAACTTCGAGCCGGCCGCAACCGCCGCCTCCCAGTGGGCGACGTTGAGAATGGTGCCGGCGCCGACCTCCGCACCCTCGACCTCGTTGGCCACGGCGCGCACGGTATCGAGCGCGGCCGGCGTGCGCATGGTGATCTCGATCGCCTTCAGGCCGCCGGCGACAAGCGCGCGGGCCAGAAGCACGCCGGATTTGACGTCGTCGACGATCAGGACCGGAACGACAGGCTGGAGTTTCAGGATGGAAAGGAGCTTTTCTGTCTTTTCGCCCATGGCCGTGGTTCCTTTGAAACGATTGAAATTCCGCCACGGAATAACCCTAAGGGTCGACTTTGTCGAGCCCATCACCATCTTTGGTACAGGGTGGGTACCAACCCGAAACAATATGCGTTAGCTTGGCACGGTCACAGAAAAAGGTCTTTCAGTCATGGCGAAAGAGATCGAGCGGAAGTTTCTGGTTCGCAGCGATGGCTGGCGTTCCGGGGCTGAAACGAAGTCCGTCCTGAGGCAAGGCTACATCGCGTCGATGGAGGATCGCTCCGTTCGCGTGCGCATCATCGACCGGAAAACCGCGCGGCTGACGACCAAGATCGGCCGCAGCACGATGACCCGTGACGAGTTCGAATACGAGATCCCGGTCGCCGACGCCGAAGAGATGTTGGGTGCGGCAATCGGTGTGGTGATCGAGAAGACACGGTATCGCGTTCCCTACGAAGGCTACATCTGGGAGGTGGACGTTTTTGCCGGCCAGCACCGCGGTCTTGTGATCGCCGAGGTCGAAATGGGTGCCGAAACCGAGAAGCCGGCGCTACCGACATGGCTTGGTCGCGAGGTCACCGGCGACTTCAGATATTCCAATCAGGCACTGGCAACGGAATTCGAGCACGACCGCCATGCCCTTCAGCATACGGCCTGAGCGATCCTTCAAATCCGAATTTCACAAGGTCGCCAAGCGACAGCTGCGCCATGCGATCGACGTACTCGAGCAGCAGCCATCGGGCCTCGACGAGGCGATCCACGAGGCCCGCAAGCGGCTGAAACGTGTTCGCTCGCTCTACCGGCTGGTCTCGCGGGAAAAGCCGAAATTCTTTGCCCGTGAAAATGCCCGGTTGCGCAAGATCGCCCGGTCGCTGTCCTCGCTCCGCGATGCTGCTGCCCTGGTCGAAACCGCCCGCTACCTGCATGGTCGCGCCCGGGACAGCGAAGAGGCAGCGTCGATCGATCGCATCGTAGCCGCATTGACGGCGCGACGCGACCAGATCTCCTCAACACGGAAAGACCCCGCCGAGACGGCGGAAGACGCGGTCGTCGCCCTGCGCAAAGCGAGCAAGGCCCTCGACGATATCAGCTTCAAGGGTGGGCATCGCAGGCACGGGCAAATGCTTGCCAAGGGCTGGGACGACACGATCCGCAGGGCGCGCCGGGCGTTGACCGCCTGCGAGGGCAAAGCCTCGGCAGAGGCGTTTCATACGTTGCGCAAGCGCACGCAGGATTACCGCGCCTGCCATCTGCTGCTCCATCCGCTCTGGCCGGCGGCGATGACGGCCAAGTACAATGCCTCCAGCGGCCTGATCGACCTGCTCGGCCGGGTCTGCGACCTGGAGCTGCTGTGCGATCTCGTCGAGACCGAGCACCACCATTTCGAAAACGCCGACGACCTCGCGCATCTGCTCTACGCCATCATCTTCCACCAACAGCACGACAGGCACGATGCCCTGCTGCGCGCCGAGGACATTTTCGGCGTCGATGCCGACGACGAGGCCACCCGCATCGAGCTGCTGTGGATCGCCTTCGGTGCGTGAATATCAGGCGCTGCTCCGGACGATTGCGCTTGGCCCGCGAAAGCTGTATTTCCACCGCCATGACCGACACATCGACCCAACAGGCGGCGAGGCCCTTTCTCGTCGCGGCGCTATACCATTTCGTTTCCGTGCCGCACTTCGAGAGCCTGCGCGCGCCGCTGCAGCAGCTGTGCGAGGACAACGGCGTCAAGGGCACGCTACTGCTCGCCCATGAAGGCATCAACGGCACCATCGCCGGGCCGGACGCCGGCATCGCCACCGTGCTGGCCCATCTGCGCGCCATGCCGGAGTTCGCCCGGCTCGAGCACAAGGAAAGCCGCGCCTCGAAGATGCCTTTCGTGCGCATGAAGGTGAAGCTGAAGAAAGAGATCGTGACGATGGGTGTCGAGAACATCGACCCCAACAAGATCGTCGGAACCTACGTGGCGCCGAAGGACTGGAACGCGCTGATCTCCGACCCTGACACCATCCTGATCGACACCCGCAACGACTACGAGACGGCGATCGGCATCTTCAAGGGTGCCGTCGATCCGAACACCAAGACCTTCCGCGAGTTTCCGGACTGGGTGAAGAACAACACCGGCCTGCACAACAAGCCGAAGATCGCCATGTACTGCACCGGCGGCATCCGCTGCGAGAAGGCGACAGCCTTCATGAAGGATCAGGGCTTCGACGAGGTCTACCACCTCAAGGGCGGCATCCTGAAATATCTTGAGGAAGTGCCGGAGGAAGAGAGCCTGTGGGAAGGCGCCTGTTTCGTCTTCGACGAGCGCGTTTCGGTGGAGCATGGGCTGAAGGAAGGCGAGCACAAGCTCTGCCACGCCTGCCGCAACCCGATCACCGCGGAAGAGATCACCTCGGAGAAATACGAGGAAGGTGTGTCCTGCAGCCATTGCTACGACAGCCGCACCGAGGAAGACCGTCTGCGCTACCGCCAGCGCCAGCTGCAGATCGCGCTTGCCAGGAAGCGCGGCCAGAAGCACATCGGCACCTGATCACGGCCCGGCAATCAGGCCGCGCTCACCCGCCGTCCGCCTGACATCCGGGCGCGTGCGTCCAGCAGGCGTTCGGTGATGTCTTCGGCCGGCATCGGCCTGCCGAAGAAAAAGCCCTGCAGCGTATCGCACCCGAACTGCCGCACGGCGGACGCCTGTTCCGGCGTTTCGATGCCCTCGGCGGTAACGGGAATGTCGAGCGACCGCGCCAGCGCCACGGTTGCTTTCAGCATCTCGCGCTGGCTTTCGCTCTCCTGGATATCCTTGACCAGCGACCGGTCGATCTTGATGCGGTCGAAACCGAACTGTCGGAGGTAGCCGATCGACGAGAAGCCCGAGCCGAAGTCGTCGAGCGCGATCTTGACGCCGAGCGTCTTCAGCTGCTCGATCGCCTGCCGCGTCCGCTTCGGGTTCTGGATCATGTAGCCTTCGGTCACTTCAAGCGTCACCCGGTTGGCCTCGATCTCCGTGTGCCTGAGCACATGGCGTACATAATCGGTGAAGGCGGGATTGCGAAACTGGCCGGGCGAGACGTTGACAGCAACGCGCAATTCCGGCCACTCCTTGGCCGTCTCGCAGGCCGTGCGCAGCACGAACAGGCCGAGCGCCTCGATCAGCCCACTGGTTTCTGCGACCGGTATGAAGACCTCAGGCGAAACCGGCCCATGGCCCGGGCGGTTCCAGCGCACCAGCGCCTCCACACCGACCATGTCGCTGGTCACGGCATCGACCAATGGCTGGTAGGCCAGCGTCAGCTGCCCGCCCTCGATCGCCATGCGCAGATCGAGTTCGAGCGCGTTGCGTTCTTCGCGATCGGCATCCATGGCCGGATCGTAGAGTGTCATACGCGCGCGGCCGGCTTCCTTGGCCTTGTACATGGCGAGATCCGCGCGCCGTACGAGTTCCTCGCGATCGACGCCACCGCCGGCGGAAACGGCAATGCCGATGCTGGCACCGATGACCACGACCCGGCGGCCGATCTCCAGCGGTTCGGCGAGAAAATCGAGAATATGCTCGGACAACTGCAGCGCCGAAGCGTCGCCATCACGGGACGTGAAGGCGATCGCGAACTCGTCGCCGCCGATGCGGGCCAGCACCGCGCCATCGGGGATCAGCACCTTCAGCCCTGCGGCGACGGCGCGGATCAGCTGGTCGCCGGTTCCGTGACCGTAGGAATCGTTGACCTCCTTGAACCCGTCGAGATCGAGATAAAGCAGCAGCACGTTGTCCTGCGTCTGTTTTGCCGCTGCCACCAGCGCGTCGACCGAGACGCGCAGGCCATCGCGGTTCAGGAGCCCGCTCAGCCGGTCGCGATGCGCCTCCTCGCGAGCATTGACCTCCTCGGTCTTCAGCCTGCGGCCGGTCATCCAGCCGATGATCAGCAGCACCACGAAGAACAGCCCAACCAGGCAGATCGCCTGCACCACCTGGCGTCGCACGTCGGCATAGCCGATATCGCCCGGCGCCCGCGAGGTCCAGATCAGCTTGCCGAGCGACGCGCCCAGCGCATCCGCGATCGGCACGGAATAGGCCGCAGTGTATTCGGCCGGGACCAGCTTCAGGCCGCCGATAACATAGGTCGCGCCGATCTCGTCTATCTTGCGAGCGTCGAGGTGGCGGATGAAGATGAGATAGCGATGCTTGCCGGCAGCGGTGACCAGCGCGCCCGACTTCTCGCGCACAAGCGCCACGCCGGCCACGGCGATGCCGACCTGCGTGCTGATGAAGCCGGAGGCCTCGGGTAGGTCCTGAGGGCCGGCGGCCTTCGCCTTGTCGAACAGCGTCCACAAGGCCGGCGAAAAGAACGCCTGTAGCGAACCGTCCATCGGCTTGCCGTCGCGGTAGACCATGATCGGGTTCTTGTCGTCGTCGATGACGACGGCCATGTCGAACAAGGCGCTGTTGACCGACATCTCGCCGTAGTTCGACACTGTCCAGTCCATGCCCTCGGTGGCATAGACATTGGTCGCGGCATCGTCCCAGGCTGCGTAGTCGTTGAGCGTGGCACCAAGCTGCGAGACAAAGTTCTGCAGCGCGCCGGACACCGTTTCGCGCGACCGCTCGTCGTCGAGGATGTTTGATTTCTGCGCCACGTGGTCAAGCGCGCTCAGCACCATCATCGTCACGACGGCGACCACCACGGCAAATGAAAACAGCACCGCCGCCACGGTGGCGTGGCGGCCGGCCCCCAGTATCGCGGTTCTCGGCTTGGAACTCGATGGCATGCATTCTCCCCAGTAGAGGAAATACTGCCCGGAAGCCTTCAAGAAACGGTTAAAAGAGGATTGAACGATTAATCATTCGCAACCGTTAATCTGCGAAAGTGAAGGGTGAAAATCTATAGATTTCAATTTCTTGTCCGGTCGGCCGGCGGCCGGTGAGACCGTTGCCGTACGGTAGCGGACAAAGTTTTTTTGCCCGCGCGTGCAATAACGGCGCCTTCAACGAAAAACGGCCCGGCAGAGCCGGACCGTTCTTCGTCATAAGTTTGGCAGCAAGCGCTTACCAGGACGGGATGAGCGCGCCCTTGAACTGCTCGTTGATGAACTTGCGGATGCTGTCGTCATGGTAGGATTCGACCAGCGTCTTCGCCCACGGGGCGTCCTTGTCGGCGGTGCGCACGACGATGACGTTGGCGTAAGGCGACTTCTCGCCTTCGATGGCGATGGCGTCGGTTTTCGGGTGCAGGCCGGCTTCCATGGCGTAGTTGGTGTTGATGACGGCGGCATCGACGTCTTCGAGCGAACGCGGCAGCTGCGCGGCGTCGATTTCGGCGAACTCGATCTTCTTCGGGTTCTCGACGATATCGGCAACCGTCACCTTGATGCCGGCATCATCCTTGAACTTGATCAGGCCCTTGGAGGCGAGCACGAGAAGCGCGCGGCCGCCATTGGTCGGATCGTTCGGGATGGCGACGGTGGCACCTTCCTTCAGCTCGTCGAGGCTCTTCACCTTCTTCGAATAGACGCCCATCGGCGTGGTGATCGTGGTGCCGATGCTGACGAGATCGAACTTGCGATCGGCGATCTGGTTGTCGAGATAGGGCTGGTGCTGGAACGAGTTGGCCTGGATATCGCCGTCATTCAGCGCCTGGTTCGGCACGACATAGTCGGAGAACTCGACGATCTCGATGTTGAGGCCCTTGGTCTTGGCGACCTCGGCGACCTTTTCCATGATCTGCGCGTGTTCGCCCGGCGTCACGCCGACCTTGATGTCCTCGGCGAGCGCCGATCCGGCGGCGAAGGCCGCGAGTGCGGCTGCGATGATGAACTTCTTCATGGGTGTCTCCTTTGCGTTTATCGGTTTTTTCTTGAATTCAGCTCTTGCGGTTGCGCTTGTCGAAGCGCCGGGCAAGCCCGTCGCCGGCGCTCTGCACCAGTTGCACCAGCACGATCAGCACCAGCACCACGATGACCATCATCTCCGGATTGAAGCGCTGGTAGCCATAGCGGATGCCGAGATCGCCGAGCCCGCCGCCGCCGACCGCGCCCACCATGGCGGAGTAGCCGATCAGGCTGACGATGGTCATCGTTAGCGCCATCAGGATGCTCGGTCGCGCTTCAGCCAGCAGCACCTTGAAGACGATCTGCACCGGTGTCGCGCCCATGGCGCGGGCCGCCTCGATCAGCCCCTTGTCGATCTCGCGGATGGCGGATTCGACCAGCCGCGCGAAAAACGGGATGGTGGCGATGGTGAGCGGCACGATCGCCGCCGCCGTGCCGATCGACGTACCGGTGATGAACCGCGTCAGCGGCACGATGGCGACAACAAGAATGATGAACGGCGTCGAGCGCGCCGCATTGACGATCAGCCCCAGCACGCGGTTGGTCTTCGGCGCCGGAAACAGCTCGCCCTTGCCCGAGGTGGCGAGAAACACGCCGATCGGCAGGCCGATGATCGAGCCGATGATGCCGGCGACCAACACCATCTGCAGCGTCTGCATCATCGCCTTGGAAAGCAGGTTGTAGATCATATCAGGCGACATAGCCGAGCACCTCCGTGGTCAGGCCGGTTTCGGCATAGAAGCGGCTGGCGCGCGCCACGACCTCTGGATCGGCCGAATAGGAGACAACAAGCGAGCCGAACGGTTCGCCCGCGATCTCCTCGATCGCGCCGGCAAGGATATTGACGTCGGAGCCGAGCTCGGCGACCAGCCGCCCGGTCAGAGGCTTGAAGGCGGTGTCGCCGTAGAACACCAGCCGCACCAGCACGCGATCGCCGGAAGAAGGCTGCGGCTTGATCGTCGAGCGCAGCCATTGCGGCAGCTTCAGCGATGCCGCGAGCAGCGTCCGCGTCGTCTCGTGCTGCGGGTTGGTGTAGACGTCGAAGGTGCGTCCGGCCTCGACGATGCGCCCCGCATCGATGACCGCCACGTGGCTGGCGATGGTCTTCACCACCTCCATCTCGTGGGTGATCAGAAGGACGGTCAGGCCGAGATCCCCGTTGATCCGTTTCAACAGTTCGAGGATCGACTGCGTGGTTTCCGGGTCGAGCGCCGAGGTCGCCTCGTCGGAGAGCAGCAGCTTCGGATCGGTCGCCAGCGCCCGCGCGATGCCGACACGCTGCTTCTGGCCGCCGGAGAGTTCCGAGGGGTAGCTGCCGGCCTTGTCGCCGAGGCCGACGAGATCGAGCAGCGGCCCGACCTTGGCGCGAATGGCTTGTCTGTCGACGCCTGCGATCTCCAGCGGCAGCGCCACGTTGTCGAAGGCGGTGCGCGACGACAGAAGATTGAAGTGCTGGAAAATCATGCCGATCTGCCGGCGCAGGCCGCGCAAGCCGTCCTCGCCAAGCGCGCCGACATCGACGCCATCGACAAGCACCTTGCCCGAGGTGGCCGTTTCCAGCCCGTTGACCATGCGGATCAGCGTCGATTTTCCGGCGCCCGAGCGGCCGATGATGCCGGTGATGGCACCGCGCGCGACGGTTAGATCGACATGCTCGACGGCCGTGAAGCCGCCCTCGCCCGCCGGTCCATAGCGCTTGCCGGCAGCCTGAAAGGCAACCATCGGCACGGCTGGCGTTGCGGTGGAAGGATCGGGCGCGGGGTGACTGGCCGGTGCGGCGCGGGCACCCGCTTGCTGGCCCGCTTGTTCGATCGTCATGCTATACTCTCAGGCGTTGGTCTTCAGAAACTGGCGGTTCTATACCGCCGATGCGCCGATTAGCCAATCGGGCAGCACATTCGAAGACAAACACGGAGGAAAGGCATGCGACGCGGCTTTCGTTGCTGAAGGTCTTGAGAGGCGCATCCGCCTCTCCGGTTGATGCCGCTTATGCCGCCCGCGGTTGCAGGTGCACAGGGATGATTTTCCGTTTGTGCGCTGCAGCAGAAAAAATATTCCTGCGGCTCCGTTGCATCAGCCCTTGGTGTGGTTGCCCTTCGGAAACTCCGCGGCGAGCTCGGCGTACCACCTGCCGCTGGTCTTCACGGTGCGCACCTGGGTGTCGTAATCGACATGCACGAGGCCGAAGCGCATGCGGTAACCCTCCGCCCACTCGAAATTGTCCATCAGGCTCCAGGCGAAATAGCCGCGCATCGGGTAGCCGTCCTTGATCAGGTCGGCAACGACGGCGAGATGCTGGCCATAGTAATCGAGCCGCATCGTGTCGTTGACCTCGCCCTCTTCGATTCCGGTATTGTCGCAGGCGCCGTTCTCGGTGACGTAGCACTCCGGCAGTTCGTAGCGGCGGTAGAGATCCTCGACGACGTTCTTCAGCCCCGGCGCATAGACCTCCCAGCCGATATCGGTCTTGACGTCGCTGACGCGCGGCGCCTCGACCGTCCAGGGGAAATCGCCTGACCTGGCGGGATCGTCGGCGACGCGCAGCGGCGTGTAGTAATTGAGCCCCCACCAGTCGAGCTTCTGGCTGATGATCGCGAGATCGCCGTCTTCCACGACGGGCATGCGATCGCCGAGCGCCTCAACGAACTGGGCGGGATATTCGCCCTTGAAGACAGGATCGAAGAAAGCGCCGTTGTGGAACTGGTGCGCCCGTTCGCCCGCCGCCTGGTCGGCATCGCTGTTTGACCCCGGCATCACCGACATCGCGTTGAGCACCAGCCCCACCGGCACATTGGGCGCTTCCGAACGGATCGCCTCGACACCGAGGCCATGCGCAAGGTTCATGTGGTGCATGGCGTGAAGGGCGGCCTGCATGTCGCGCTCGCCCGGCGCGTGGATACCGTAGAGATGGCTGAGCCAGACGATGCACCACGGCTCGTTGAAGGTGGCGACGCTGTCGAGCCGGTCGCCGAGACGCGACATGACCGTCTTGGCATAGCGCTGGAACGCATAGGCCGTAGACCGCGCCGTCCAGCCACCGTCACCGGCGAGCAGCAACGGCAGGTCCCAGTGATAGAGCGTCGCGAAAGTCTTGATCCCGCGCGCCTTGCAGCCGTCGATCAGCCGATCGTAGAAATCGAGACCCGCCTCGTTCACCGGGCCGGTGCCGTCGGGGATGATGCGCGGCCACGCGATCGAAAAGCGATAGGCCTCGACGCCCATCGACTTGATGAGATCGAGATCCTCGTCCAGCCTGTTGTAGTGATCGCAGGCGACGTCGCCATTGTGGCGCTGATAGACCCGGCCCGGCATATTGCAGAACGCATCCCAGATCGACGCCTTGCGGCCATCGGCCTTGGTCGCGCCCTCGATCTGGAAGGCGGCGGTGGCGACGCCGAATGTGAAATCGCCGGGAAAGCGGGTGGCCAAGGTCTTGGCATCAAGGGTCTTCGCATCGATCATGAATGTACCCATCCTTGGTGATCAGGTCGGTCGGCAAGGCCGTTATGTGGCGGCGGTTTAGACAAGCTGGAAAGCCTTGTACAGGCCGGAAATGTCAAATCTGCAACGTTGCAGCGAAACACCGCTTGCTCCACGGCCAATCGCATTCCTCCCGATCAACTGATGTCGGCACCCCCAGGTAGCAACAGCCGCCGCGTGATGCCGATGCTCTCCAGAAAGACGGCATCGTGACTGACGACGATGAGCGCGCCATCATAGGCGGTGAGCCCCGCTTCCACGGCCGCGATCGAGGCGAGGTCTAGATGGTTTGTCGGCTCGTCGAGAATGATCAGCGGCGGCGGTGCCACGCCGCCCAGCACGCAGGCGAGACCGGCCCGCAACAATTGCCCGCCGCTGAGCGTCGACACCTGCTGGAGCGCTGCGTCGGCACGAAACATGAAGCGCGCCAAGGCGGCACGGCAGGCGTTTTCGTCGGCGTCGGGATTGAGATTGCGGAAGTTCTCGCGGATAGACAGAGACCGATCGACGAGGCTGACGCTTTGATCAAAGAACGCGAAATCGACGGGAACCGAAAGCGTGCCGGCCCACGGCGCGATCCGCCCGGTGATCAGCGATAGCAGCGTGGTCTTGCCGGACCCGTTCGCTCCCTCGATCGCCACCCGCTCCGGCCCGGTGATCGCGAACGACAGATCCGTGATGATCGGATGGCCAGTTTCATAGCCCGCCGCCACGCTGTCCAGCCGCAGCACCACCCGCGAAGAAGCCAATCCCGAAGATCCCAGCCGCGCGGAAAATGGCTGCAGCACCTCGATCCGCTCCCGTGCAGCGGCGGCATCCTCCATCGCCTTCCCCCGCCGCGCCTCGCCAAGGCGGACCCTGTCCCCCCTGGTATTTTCCGCCGCCCGCTTCAACCCGCCGGCGACAATGCGCGGCATGTCGCCCCGCGCCGCCTTCCTGGCGCCTCCCCCGTCGCTGCGGGCCTGCCTTTCCGCTGCAAGCTGCGCGCTGCGCGCCACATCGGCCACCCGCTTGTCGGCATCCGCCAGATCATGTTCCGCTGCCGCAAGCTCGACAGACTTGCGCGCCTGAAACGCGCTCCAGTTGCCACCGTAGCGTTTGGCGCCAAGCGTTGTCAGCTCGACAATCGCATCCATCCGCTCGAGCAACTCGCGGTCATGACTTACGACAAGCGCACCGCCCCGCCAGCGTTCGATCAGGGCGATGACCGCCTCGCGTCCGTCGCGATCGAGATTGTTGGTCGGCTCGTCGAGAATGAGGAAATCAGGTTCGGAAAAGATCAGCGCCGCAATGGCAACACGCGTCCGCTGTCCGCCGGAGAGCGCCGTCAGCGCCGTGCCCGGCTCGGCAGCGAAACCGACACGCTCCAGCGCTTCGGCCAGTCGCGTCTCGAGCGTCCAGTCGGCGGTGGCGACTTCATCCGCGGAGGCATCTCCGTCAATCGAACGCGCGACGACATCAAGCCTCTCGCGCACGCCGAACAGATCGGCAACGGTCATGTCGGCATCGACCTGAACGGCCTGACGCAACACGCCAATCCGACCATTGACGGCGACGCCACCCGTTTGCGGCACGACCTCTCCCGTGATCAGCCGCAGCAGCGTGGTCTTGCCGACGCCATTTCGACCGACCAGTCCGGCGCACTCGGCCCCGAAGCTCAGATCGAGATTGGAAAAAAGTGCACGCCCGTCAGGCGTGGACCAGGAAAGATTGGAAAGGGTAATGGATGCAGGCATGGACACGGAACTCCCTGAAGGCAAAGCGAAGCGGCGTTGCGATCGGGGTGAAATCCATGGTGCACCATCCTGTAGGTATTGCAGATGGATGCAATCTAGACATGCGCAACGGCCAAATCAAGGTTTACGGCTTGGTCGCCATATCGACGGTGTTCGCTACCGGATAATTGGCCTGGCGCATTCAGCCTGCTCCCTTCCCAAACGGGTCACGCGACCGGTGCACGCTTTTGGTCGACTTTGCCTTGCAAAGCCCCGATTTCCACGAAACAACTTGGCCATGAGCATTCCCAAGACACACCCATTCCCCTTCGACCCAACCTACGGCATGACGCTGGAACAGCTGCGATCGATCGTGCCGCCAGAAGCCCCCGCCGGTTTCGACGCCTTCTGGCAAAAGCGCTACAGACGCGCGTGCGCCATTGATCCAAAACCAGCATTGAGCGGGAGCAAGATCACCCACCCCGCCTGGCAGGTGCTCGACATCACCTACGCCTCGACCGACGGCATCGAGATCGGCGGCTGGCTGCTCCTGCCGCGCGAGAGGCCGGTGCGACGCGGCCTTGTCGTCGGCCACGGTTACGGCGGTCGCGACGCGCCGGATCTTGACCTGCCGGTCGAGGAGACCGCCATTCTTTTCCCCTGCTTTCGCGGCATGTCGAAAAGCGCCCACCCGCCGATCCCGCCCGATGCACCGGGTCATGTGCTCCACGGCATCGACAAGCCCGACGATTACGTCATCGGCGGCTGCGTCGAGGACCTGTGGCTTGCCGTCTCGACGCTGCTGGCGCTCTATCCGTGGCTTGCCGGCGCCATCGGTTATATCGGCGGCAGCTTCGGTGGCGGCATCGGCGCGCTGGCGATCCCTTTCGACAACCGCATCGATCGCGGCCACCTGATCGTCCCGACCTTCGGCGACCGCAAGAAATGGCTGACGCTGCCGACCGTCGGCAGCGCCGATTCCGCCCAAACCTACCAGAAGACCCATCCCGACGTGTTCGAGCATCTTCGGCTGTTCGATGCCGCGATTGCCGCGACGCGCATCACCGTGCCGATGCTGGTCGCCCCGGCGCAGTTCGATCCCGCCGTCGCCCCGCCCTGCCAGTTCGCCGTCGCCAACGCCCTGCCGGCCTCGAAATATAATGAAATCTTCATCCTCGACGCCGGACATTTCGATTATCCTGGCATGACGGAGCAGAATTTTGCGCTCCGCCAGAAGGTGCGAGGTTTTTTCAGGGTTCATGAACCGGGATTATCTGCGCTGGTATAGCCCGCGCCTCGATCGCGACATGGAGCTCCTGGTGTTCGGCCATGCCGGCGCCAAGGTGCTGGTGTTTCCGACGCGCGACGGCCGGTTCTGGGAATATGAGCGGCTCGGCCTCGTCGCCAGCCTGTCGCAAAAGCTTGAGGCCGGCCAGCTGCAGCTCTACTGCATCGAGGGGCTGGCCAGCGAGACCTTCTACGGCTTCGACCGGCACCCCGCCGACCGCATCCACCGCCACGAGGCGCTCGAAGACTATATCCTCCACGAAGTGCTGCCGCTGATGGCGGACAGAAACCGCCATGACTGCACCATCGTCCACGGCTGCAGCCTCGGCGCCTTCCAGGCCGCCAGCCTGGTGTTTCGCCACCCACATCTGTTCCGCAAGCTCGTCGCCTTCTCCGGCCGCTACGACCTGACGATCGAGGTCGAATCGTTCGGCAACCTGCTGAACGGCTACTACGACAGCTCGGTCTATTTCCACACGCCGACGCATTTCCTGCCGGGACTTGGCGACGGCTGGCAGCTTGAGCGGCTGCGTGAGGTCGAGATCGTCCTCACCATCGGTCGCGACGACCCGTTCCTCGACAACAACCAGCATCTCAGCCGCCTGCTCGCCGACAAGCACGTCGGCCACCAGCTGCATTTGTGGGACGGTCGCGCCCACCGCGCCACTGAATGGCGCAAGATGGCGACGCTCTACATCTGAGCCGGCTCACGATGCAGCGTGAACAAGCGTCACCGCGGGCTATTCCGCGATAACGATGATGTCAGAACTCGTGAATTGTCATTGCATCGGCGATCACTAAAGGCTGACGCTGATTTCAACCTAAGAAAGGTCTTCGATGTTCGCTTCCGTCAGTTCCCTGCAGCCGCATCTTCTCAGCCTGCTGCGCATCGTCTCGGCGCTTGTGCTGTTCAGCTACGGCACCCAGAAGATCCTGCACTTTCCGGCTGCCGAACGGGTTCCGGAAGCCGGCTCGCTGCCGTGGATTGCCGGCATGTTCGAACTGATCCTCGGCTTCCTGGTGCTGATCGGTTTCAAGACCCGCATCGCCGCCTTTGTTCTGTCGGGCGTCATGGCCTTCGCCTATTTCCTCAGCCATGCCCCGCGCGGCTTCTACCCCGCCCAGAACGGCGGCGTTGCCGCCATCCTCTTCTGCTTCGTCATGCTCTACTTCGTCGCCGCCGGCGCCGGCCCGCTCAGCGTCGATGCGATGGTGAAGCGGAAGTCGGCGGAAGTCGCCGCCTGATCGCTGATGCGCATGAGAGGCAGTCTCAGGGGTTCTGCGGATTGCCTTTCAGCTTCACCGCCATGGTGACCGTTCCGCGAATGGTGATTTCGCTTCTCATCGTACGGTTGAGATCGGCATTGCTGTTGAGATTGACGATCTGGCAGGTCTCGCCGACCGTCTCCAGCACCAGTTTGCATTGCCCCTGCGCCATCAGGTAAAACGCCTTCTGCGCTGTATTGATCTGTGCGTCAGGTGCTTCTGCCGCATCAACGGCCACGCCCATCGCAACGGTGGTCTGGATATTGATCGTTCCGACCTGCCTCTGTCCACCGGGCACGACGCCCGGATTGTTCATGCGCGTCGGCATTTCCTGCTGTGCCTGGACGGGCATGACGCCCAGTCCAGCCAGAATCACGCATGTCGAAAACCTTGAAAAAAATCGCATCGGGTCTCTCCTCGGTAAGAAGACACTATGGAATGGCCCGATGCCAAACCGCAATGAGCACATCCCCCAAAGTCTGAAGGGATGCGCCCAAAAGCTGCACCGGGCCGACCCGTCTACCGGTGATCAGACCTTGACCCATGCCCCATTGCGCTTCGAAGATGCCACGCAGGCCTCGACGAACGCCACGCCCTTCACGCCGTCGTCGACCGTCGGGTAGACCACCGCCTTATCGACCGCCTTGCCCTGCTTGTGGGCGTTGATGGCGAGCGCCGCTTCCGTATAGATCGTCGCGAACGCCTCGAGATAGCCTTCCGGGTGCCCGGACGGGATGCGCGAGACACGGGCGGCGGCGGGGCCGGAACCGGCGCCGTTGCGGGTGATCAGCCGCTTGGATTCGCCGAACGGCGTGTACCAGAGATAATTCGGATCGGCCTGCACCCATTCGATGCCGCCCTTGGTGCCGTAGACGCGCACCTTCAGCCCGTTCTCGTGACCCGGCGCCACTTGGCTGCACCACAGCATGCCCTTGGCCGGTTTTTCCGAGCCCTTGGCCTTGTAGCGCAGCATTACATGGGCGTTGTCGTCGAGCCGGCGGCCTTCGACGAAGCTGTCGAGATCGGCAGCCAGGCTGTCGAGTTCCAGCCCCGACACGAAGCATCCGAGATTGTAGGCATGCGTGCCGATATCGCCGGTCGAGCCGCCTGCACCCGACTGGGCCGGATCGGTACGCCACACCGCCTGCTTGGCGCCCTGCTGCTCGACGGCCTCCGTCAACCAGTCCTGCGGATACTCGGCCTGCACCAGGCGGATATCGCCGAGCTCGCCATTGGCGATCATCTCGCGCGCCTGCCGCACCATCGGATAGCCGGTGTAGTTGTGCGTCAGGATGAACAGTGCGCCGCTCTCGTCGGCCACCTTCTTCAGCTTCTTGGCGTCGGCGAGGTTCGAGGTCAGCGGCTTGTCGCAGATGACGTGGATGCCGCGACGCAGGAATTCCTTGGCGGCGTCGTAGTGAACATGGTTCGGCGTCACGATCGACACCGCCTCGATGCCATTCTTCAGCTTGGCTTCCCGGATCGCCATCTCGCGATAGCTGGAATAGGTGCGAGATGGATCGAGCCCGAGATCGGCGCCTGAGGCCATCGCTTTCTCCGGCGTCGACGACAGCGCGCCCGCGATCAGCTCGTACTGGTCGTCGATGCGCGCCGCGATGCGGTGAACCGCCCCGATGAATGCGCCGGCGCCACCACCGACCATGCCAAGACGGATACGCGGCTGGCGCGTCTGTTGCGTTGATGCTTCGATTGCCATTAGTCTTTTCCTTGAATTGGGTTTGATGGCATGGGGCGGAACACCCCCCTCTGTCACTATCGTGACATCTCCCCCTCAAGGGGGGAGATTGACCGCGAACGTCGCGCTATCTCTTAGGCAATGCGAGCGGCCGCCCCAACCGATCTCCCCCCTTGAGGGGGAGATGCCCGGCAGGGCAGAGGGGGGCGGCCACCATATCCACGCCGCTTACAGCCCCAGCATCCGCCGGTTGGCCGCATCGTCGGTACCGCCCGAGGCGAAGTCATCGAACGCATGCTCCGTCACCCGGATGATATGCGCCTTGACGAATTCGGCGCCCTCGCGGGCCCCGTCTTCCGGATGCTTCAGCGCGCATTCCCATTCGACCACGGCCCAGCCGTCGAAATCGTTCGCGGTCATCTTCGAGAACACCGCCCCGAAATCGACCTGGCCGTCGCCGAGCGAGCGGAAGCGGCCGGCGCGTTCGACCCAGCCCTGATAGCCGCCATAGACGCCCTGCCGACCCGTCGGGTTGAACTCGGCATCCTTGACGTGGAACATCTTGATCCGGTCCTTGTAGATGTCGATGTTGTCGAGGTAGTCGAGGCACTGCAGCACGTAGTGCGAGGGATCATAGAGCATGTTGGCGCGCGGGTGGTTCTTCACCCGCTCGAGGAACATCTCGAACGTAACGCCGTCATGCAGGTCTTCGCCGGGATGAATCTCGTAGCAGATGTCGACGCCGTTGGCGTCGGCATGGTCGAGGATCGGCGTCCAGCGCTTGGCCAGTTCGTCGAAGGCGGTCTCGACCAGACCGGCCGGGCGCTGCGGCCACGGATAGATGTAGGGCCAGGCCAGCGCGCCGGAGAAGGTCGCATGCGCCTTTATGCCGAGATGCTTCGACGCGGTCAGCGCCATCTTCACCTGCTCGACCGCCCATTCCTGCCGCGCCTTCGGATTGCCGCGCACTTCGGGCGCGGCGAAACCGTCGAAAGCCTCGTCATAGGCAGGATGCACGGCGACCAGCTGGCCCTGCAGATGGGTGGAAAGCTCGGTGATCTCGACGCCGTTCTGGCGTGCTACGCCGGCCAGCTCGTCGCAATAATCCTTCGAGGACGCCGCCTTCTTCAGGTCGATCAGCTGGCTCGCCCAGGTCGGAACCTGCACGCCCTTGTAGCCGGTCTCGGCCGCCCATTTGGTGATCGAATCCCAGGAATTGAAAGGAGCGGAATCGCCCGCGAATTGCCCGAGAAACAGTCCGGGGCCCTTGATCGTTTTCATGTCGGATTCCTCCCTTGAGATCGACCGTAAACGTTTATGTGAACTTCCGGCGCGCGATTTACGGGTTCAGATGGCTCTGGCGCCGCACTCCTACATTTCGCCTGAACGCTGGAAGTCAATGCGAAGCGAACTAATCATGTCGGTGGCGAGACGGCAAGAGGTACGTACGGCATTTTTGTGATCGGCGGGCCCGGGGGAGTTAAAATGGGACGCGCATGCCGCGTGGCGCCCCCCTATGCCCTACCGGGCATCTCCCCCACAGGTGGGGAGATCGGCTGGGCGCACTCGCTCGCTCCAACCTTCATTGTTTGGCGTAACCCAACCACGAGTCGATCTCCCCCTTGAGGGGGAGATATCAGGCAGGACAGAGGGGGGGTACCCCCTGTCCCACCAATTCAATATCAGAACGGTGAATCCGGGAAGTAGAAGTCCTTGGCGTTGTCCTTCGTCACCAGCGTGGCGTCGAGGATGTAGGTGCCGCGGACCGGAACCTGGTCGTAGAGCGAAGCAGCGGTGAGCTCCATCGCGGTTCCGACCATCGCCGGCGGATAAAGAACGTCTACCGGGATCAGCTTGTCGCCGTCCATGACCTTCTTGACCATGTCCTTGGAGCCGGCGCCGGCCACGACATACTGGATGTCGGTGCGCTTGGCCTGCTCGATCGCCTGCAGCACGCCGACGGCCATGTCGTCGTCCTGGCACCAGACCACGTCGATCTTCGGGTACTTGGTCAGGTAGTCCTGCATCACCTTGAAGGCGTCGTCGCGGTTCCAGTTGCCGAACTGGCGGTCGAGAACCTTGACGTTGGAGCCGGCAATGCCCTTGTCGAAGCCGTCCTGGCGCTGCTGGTCGATCGGGATCGGCAGGCCGCGGATGACGACGACCTGTGCGTCGGGCGTGGTTTCCTTGATGTACTTGCCGGCGACTTCGCCCAGCGCCGGGTTGTTGCCCGCGATGTAGATGTCGCGGACGGAATCGTCGTTGGTGCTCGGTGCGCGGTCGACCAGCGCCACGAAGGTGCCCTTGTCCTTAACTTCCTTGATGGCGTTGACCAGCGGATCCGGATCCGAAGGCAGGATGACGAGGGCGTCGATGCCCTGGGTCGCCAGATCCTGCACCGCGTTCGCCTGGCTCGCCGCATCCGGCGACGTCTTGACGATGACGGTGAGGTCAGGATGCTCGGCCATCAGAAGCTTGGCGACGCGCTCGGCATGGAACACCACGCCGGAGGTCCAGCCGTGGTCGGCCGCCGGGATCGATACGCCGATGGTCTTCTTGTCCGCCGCCTGCGCGACGCCGGCGAGCAGAGCCGCCGTCAGGATCGCCAGGCTGAACATTGTCTTACGCATGTCTATTCTCCTCCCATTGAATGTCAGGGCTTTCCTACCTCCAGGCTGGGGCGCCCCGTCGACCCAGCCAATCCCTTTACCTGCGCGCCAGCGACCGCTGCACGAGCATGGCGATGATGATGATCGAGCCCTGGATGGCGCCGATCAGGTATTCCGAGATGAAGTTCGACAGCAGCATGATGTTGCCGACGAGCTCCAGAATGAAGGCGCCGCAGATCGTTCCCCACACACGCCCCGCCCCGCCTTTAAGCGCAGTGCCGCCGACGACGACGGCGGTGATCGCCTGCAATTCCCACAGGATGCCCGTGGTGGCCGATGTCGAGCCGAGCCGCGGCACGTAGAGCAGCACGGCGATGGCAACGCACAGCCCCTGGATGACGAAGGCGATGGTGCGCACCTTGTTGACGGCGATACCGGAATAGCGCGCCACATCGCGGTTCGATCCGACGGCGACCACATGGCGGCCATAGCGGGTGCGATAGAGAATGAAGGCGGCAACGGCAGTGACGGCGAGAATGACCACGATCGGCACCGGAATGCCGGCAATCGAGCCGAAATAGACCGGGCGATAGAGCGCCTGCTGCTCGGCCGAGCGCAGCGTGATCGCCCCGCCCTGAGACAGCCACGTCGTCAGGCCGCGATAGATACCCATGGTGCCAAGCGTGGCGATGAACGGCTCGATCTTCCCAAGCGTGGTGATCAGCCCGTTGGCGAGACCGCAGAGCGCGCCGGCGGCGATGGTGAAGACAACCGCGACGACAAGCATCAGCACCGGATTGGCGATGATGCCGGAATTCATCAGCAGGATCATCAGGCTGGCGACGAAGGCCACCATCGAACCAACAGACAGATCGAGATCGCCCGACGAGATGACGAAGGTGGCGCCGACCGCGATGATGGCGATGAAGGCGCTGCGGGTAGCGACGTTGGCGAGGTTGGTGATGCCGATGAAATTCGGGTTGACCAGCGCGCCGACGACCAGGAGCAGCGCAAGGGCCGCGAACGGCGCCACCGCCCTGAGGTCGATATCCCGCCAGGAACGCCGCCTGATCTCCCTGGTCTCCTCATTCATGCTCATGTCCAATGCCATCCTCCCGTCATGCCTCAGCTCCACCTGCCGGCATCGCATATATCGTTCCGCCCTCAGAGCGGTATGTTCCCGTCGACCGCCTCAGGCAGCCTTTTTCTTCAGCCCCGCCGCGTAGCGCATGATCTCCTGTTCGGAGATCTCGTCGCCCTCCAGCACGCCGACGATCCGCCCCTCGCGCATGACCGCCACGCGGGTACAGAGCCCGATCACCTCGGGCATCTCCGAGGAGACGACGATGATCGAGCGGCCATCGCGGGCGAGCGCGGAAATGAAATGATAGACCTGCTGTTTGGTGCCGACATCGATGCCGCGGGTCGGCTCGTCGATGATGATGATATCCGGCTCCGTCTCCATCACCTTGGCGAGCAGCAGCTTCTGCTGGTTGCCACCCGACATGCGCCCGGCAACGATGTTCGCATCCCGCACCCGGATATCGAAGCGCCGCCGTGCCTTGGCCAGCGCCGCCGCCTCGCTGTTGGGGCTGAGATAGCCGTGCCGCGAATGCTGGTCGAGCGACTGCAGCGTCAGGTTCGCCATCATGTTGGAACCGAGCAGCAGGCCCTTGTGCTTGCGATCCTTGGTCATATAGGCGAGCCCGGCGCGATTGGCCGCATGCACATCGCCGGAGGGAACGCTGTCGCCGTGGATCGTTACCTCGCCGGACGTACGACCACGCAAGCCGGCAATCGCCTCCATCAGCTCCGTGCGACCGGAGCCGATCATCCCGGAAAAGCCGATGATCTCGCCCTTGCGCACCTCGAAGCTGGCATCCTGAACGTAGCCGGTCGAGACACCCTCGACCTTGAGCACGATCTCCTCGTCGACATCGGGCTCGGCCTTGGTCGGATAGAGGCTGGAAAGCTCGCGCCCGACCATCAACTGGGCGATCGACTCGCCGTCGAGCAGCGCCGTCGGCGCCGTCTTCACCCACTGCCCGTCGCGCAGCACGGTCACCCGGTCGGTCAGTTCCATGACCTCATCGAGCTTGTGCGACACGAACACGAAGCTCGTGCCCTTGTCGCGCAGCTTGCGCACCTGCTTGAACAGGAAGTTGGTTTCCTCGCGCGACAGCACCGCCGTCGGCTCGTCCATGAAGACGACGCGCGCGTCGCGGCTGATCGCCTTGGCGATCTCGACCATCTGCTTGTCGGCGATGGAAAGCGTGCTGATCAGTGCGTTCTCGTCGACATGCGAGCCGAGCAGATCGAGCGCCTTGCGGGTCTCGGCGCGCATGAACTTGCGGTCGAGCACGCCGAAACGGGTGACCTCGCGGCCGAGAAACAGGCTTTCAGCGACGGTCAGGTGGTCGGCAAGATTGAATTCCTGGTGGATGATGACGATGCCGAGCGCTTCGGCCGCACCATTCGGCGGCAGCACGATCGGCTGGCCGTCGAAGACTATCTCGCCAGACGTTGGCTGCTCGAAGCCGGACATCACCTTGACCAGCGTCGATTTTCCGGCGCCGTTCTCGCCCATCAGCGCGTGGATTTCACCGGCGCGAAGCTCGAAGTTGACGCTGAATAGCACCTGCACGCCGTTGAACGACTTGCATATGCGTCGAGCCGACAACACCACCGGCGCAGCCTCGACAATCTCCGAATTCATGATGCCCTCCAATGCGGACTCCCACCCGCTTGACCCTTGTGTAAACCTTTACATGTGCGATGTAAAGGTTTACATCGTTGCTTCAGGCGGATGTTGCAGCTTCGCCCTTTGACGTAAGCCGCAGTCTGTGTAGTGTCGCCGCGAATTGAGCCTCAAGGCAGGACGCAGTGTCGAATTCATCACCCGCCACCATCGAAGACGTTGCCCGGATCGCGGAAGTGTCGATCGCCACCGTGTCGCGGGCGATCCACACGCCGGAGAAGGTCGCCAACTCGACGCGGCTTAAGGTCAACCAGGCGATCGCCATCACGGGATATACGACGAACGCCATGGCCCGCAGCCTGCGGCTCGGCCGGTCCAATATGATCCTGGTCGTGGCTCCTGACATCGGCGATCCCAATTTTTCCAACATCCTGATCGGCCTGGAGAACGAAGCCCGCGCCCATGGCTACGGCATTCTCATCGGCCATACGCAAAACGACGCCCAGCGCGGCCTCGAATATCTCAAATTTCTAAATTCAAACCAAGCGGCAGGATTGATTCTCTTTACCGGCATCCTGCCTTTCGGCCACCAGACCATGACGGCCCGGCTTCCGCCCAGCGTCGGCGTCTTCGAACCGGTGTTCAACGGCGGCATTCCCTATGTCGGCGTCGACGACACCGAGGGCGCCCGCAAGATGGCTGACCTGCTGATCGCCGAAGGCCACCGCAAGATCGCTTTCATCGGCGACAACAGGACTAGGCTCGCCTACACCCGGCGCAGAAAGGGCTATGACGACGGCTTGGACGCCGCCGGCGTCGCGCCCAACCATCGCATCATCCTCGAAGGCGACGGCACGCTGGAAAGCGGCCGCCATGCCGTCGAGCAGCTGTTCATGCGCGACACGCTGCCCACCGCCTTCATGTGCGTCAACGACCAGACGGCAATCGGCGTGATGATCGGCCTTAACGCCCGCGGCTACGACATCCCCCGCGACTTCTCCGTCACCGGCTTCGACGACATCCCGCAGGCAACGTTCATGTCGCCGCCGCTGACGACAATCCGCCAGCCACGCACCGCGATCGGCAAACAGGCGATGGCGCTTCTGCTGGAGTTTCTCGGCGACGGCCAGCCGACCGAAACCGAGATCCTGTTGCGCCCGGATCTGGTGGTCCGCAACTCGGTATCGGCTCCACCGCGCCGCGCACCGACCGTCTGAGCCTCACCGCCTATTTCAAGGCCAGCCACAGCCGCAGCATCCCGACAGGTCGGCAGATCGAGGCGCGTTGGCGACGTAAACGTCATCCTGTTTTACCGTAACGTACTTACGCGCGCTCTGACGGAGTGCACTGTTGTGGCGTCAGCCGTGCATCTCACCGTGGCCGAGGATCGTCGGCCCAATCCTCAATGGGAGACATGCGAAATGACCCCCGACACGCTTTATGAAACATCTGGCGCCGACGCCAAGAGCGTCACGCGCCGCAATCTGCTGATCGGCTCGACGGCGCTCGCGGCCGGCGCCATGGCGGCCGCCAACGTGGTCAGCTCGACCGCTGCCCGGGCGCAGGCGGCGGCGACGCCGTCGGCGACCGGCAAGCCCAACATCCTGGTGATCTTCGGCGACGACATCGGCGTGCCGCAGATCAGCGCCTATACGATGGGCCTCATGGGCTACCGCACACCGAACATCGACCGTATCGCCGCCGAAGGCGCGATTTTCACCGACAGCTATGGCCAGCAAAGCTGCACGGCCGGCCGCGCCTCGTTCATTCTCGGCCAGGAGCCGTTTCGCACCGGCCTTCTGACAATCGGCATGCCCGGCGATCCGCATGGCATCCAGGAGTGGATGCCGACGATCGCCGACGTCATGAAGACGCAAGGCTATGCCACCGGGCAGTTCGGCAAGAACCATCTCGGCGATCGCGACGAGCATCTTCCGACCAATCATGGCTTCGACGAATTCTTCGGCAACCTCTACCATCTGAACGCCGAGGAAGAGCCGGAAGGCTACTTCTATCCGAAGGACCCGGAGTTCAGGAAGAAGTTCGGCCCGCGCGGTGTGATCCACTCAAAGGCCGATGGCAAGATCGAGGACACCGGGCCGCTGACGACCAAGCGCATGGAAACGGTCGACGAGGAATTCCTGACGGCGGCCAAGGATTTCATCGACCGGCAGCACAAGGCCGACAAGCCTTTCTTCGTCTGGTTCAACGCCACCCGCATGCACGTCTTCACCCACCTGAAACCGGAGTCCGAGGGCAAGACCGGCAAGGGCATCCATGCCGATGGCATGGTCGAGCATGATGGCATGGTCGGCGACCTGCTGAAACAGCTCGACGATCTCGGCATCGCCGACAACACCATCGTTCTCTACACCACCGACAACGGCGCCGAGATCGCCCTTTGGCCGGATGGCGCAATGACGCCTTTTCACGGCGAAAAGGGAACGACATGGGAAGGCGGCTTCCGCATCCCGATGATGGTGCGCTGGCCGGGCGTGGTGAAGCCGGGCACGCAGATCAACGAGATCGTCACGCTGATGGACTGGATGCCGACGCTGGCGGCCGCGGCGGGTATCCCCGATCTCAAGGAACAGATGAAAACGGGCTTTGCCGCCAGCGGGAAGAACTTCAAGGTTCATCTCGACGGCTATGACCTGACGCCTCTCCTGAAAGCGGAAACGAAGGAGCCGCCGCGCGATACTGTCTATTATTTTGACCAGGGCGGAAATCTCAATGCGATCCGCTGGAACGACTGGAAGCTGAGCTTCGCCGTCGCGCATGGCAACATCGCCACCGGCGTCAGGGAAACCCCCGCCTGGGCACTGATCGCCAACCTTCGCATGGATCCCTACGAAAAAGGCATGGAGGAAGGCGGAGGCGCGGTTGAATTCCTGGCGCGAAACATGTGGCTGCTTGTGCCCATCCAGGGAAAGATCAAGGAGTTCTTCGCCGATTTCGACCAGTTCCCGTCGCAGAGTGGCAGCACGCTCAACGCCAGCAACATCAATTACGGCACGCTGCGACAACAGGCGGCGCTCAACAGGCTCAAGGAACTGGAAACGCTGGCGCCGCAGTAGAACCGTTCACCGGCATGACTTGAACAGAGAATGCCTTGCGGCAGGCCGCAAGCGTCAGCTCTCATCGCCTTCCGTGCGGGCGCGATGCCTTTCCGATGCAGCCACCCGTTCCCGGCGCCATGCGACCGGGGACGTCGGCAAACTCGGGTATCGCCGGTCCACGGCTGATCTGATTATGGCGGCGGCCGCGCGGAGCGGATAAGACCACACCTGACGATTGTCATGAGAAGTTCATCTAGCAAGCTTAATCCAGCAGGGCGGCTTGGAAGCGGAGAGACGGACATGGCGGACGTTACCAACGATACTGTTCAGACAAATCGAGACAGCCACCCGCTACATGGATCTGGCTCGGGCAAGTGGTTTCTGCCGGTGGTTGTCGTGCTGCTGCTCGCCGGGCTTGGCTATGTCGCCTATGCGCTTGGCCGCGATCTGACCAGCGCCGTCGCCGTGCCGTGGCTGCTGCTCGGTCTGGCGCTTTTGATCGCGCTGGGCTTCGAATTCGTCAATGGCTTCCACGATACCGCCAATGCCGTGGCGACGGTCATCTATACCAGGTCGATGCCGGCGGAATTCGCGGTCGTCTGGTCCGGTTTCTTCAATTTCCTCGGCGTCATGATGTCGAGCGGCGCGGTCGCTTTCGGCATTCTCGCCCTGCTGCCGGTCGAGCTGATCCTGCAGGTCGGATCCGGATCGGGCCTGGCCATGGTCTTCGCGCTGCTGATCGCCGCGATCATCTGGAATCTCGGCACTTGGTATCTCGGGCTCCCCTCCTCCAGCTCGCATACGCTGGTCGGATCGATCATTGGCGTCGGTCTTGCAAACCAGTTCCTGGCGCCGGCTGGCAGCGCCACCAGCGGCGTCGACTGGTCGCAGGCAACCAATATCGGACTGTCGCTGCTGATCTCGCCGCTGATCGGCTTCGGCCTCTCCGCCGTGCTGCTGCTGGTGATGAAGTATCTGGTCCGCAACAAGGCGCTTTACGAGGAGCCAAAGGGCAACAACCCACCGCCGATCTGGATCCGGGCACTGCTGATCTTCACCTGCACCGGCGTGAGCTTCGCTCACGGATCGAACGACGGACAGAAGGGCATGGGCCTGATCATGCTGATCCTGATCGGCCTCGTGCCGACAGCCTTCGCGCTCAATCGCACTCCCGACATCAACTATCTCGAGGCCTACAAGTCCGCCTCCGCACAGGTCGAAACCGCGCTTGGCAAATATGTGAAGCCAGGCGCAGCCGCTGGCGACTACCGCGTCGAGGTCAGCAACGCGGTGAAAAACAAGGTATGGACCGACGCAACCACCCCGGCCCTGCAGCAATTCATCCACGCCACCAGCGCCGAAGTTGCGGGCTTCCCGACGCTCGAGGCCGTCCCGACCAATCTCGTCAGCAACGTCCGCAACGACATCTATCTGATCGGCGAAGCGCTGAAACTGATCGACAAGCAGAAGCTTCTTGCCATGGACGCCGCCGATCTCCAGGCCGTCACCGCCTACCACAAGGCCGTCGACAACGCGACGAAGTTCATCCCGCTCTGGGTCAAGATCGCAGTCGCCATCGCCCTTGGCCTTGGCACCATGGTCGGCTGGAAGCGGATCGTCATCACCGTGGGAGAGAAGATCGGAAAGACACACCTGACCTATGGCCAGGGCGCCGCCGCCGAGGTCGTCGCCATGGTGACGATCGGCGCGGCCGACCATCTCGGCCTGCCGGTGTCGACGACGCATGTGCTGTCTTCCGGCGTGGCGGGAACCATGGCGGCAAACGGCTCGGGCCTGCAATGGTCGACCGTGCGCAACATGCTGGTCGCCTGGGTGCTGACCCTGCCCGCGTCGATCGCCATCGCCTTTGTGCTCTTCCTCATCCTCCGGCAGGTGTTCTAAGGTCGAAACCCAATCAGGATAGGGTTTTGAGGTTGGAGCCGCTCAGGTCCGGGCGTTGCGCCTCTCGGCCAGATCGTCGAGCGCATCGGCGTTCGCCCGGCCCCAGCCATAAAGCAACTCGATCGGTTCGACGAAGCGCCTTCCAAGCGACGTCAGCGTATAATCAACCGCCGGCGGCACCGTGCCGTAGACGCGACGGGTGACGAGGCCATCTGCTTCCATGTCGCGCAGCGTCTGCGTCAGCATCTTCTTCGAGATACCCGGCAGGCTGCGCTGCAGCACGCCGGTGCGGGCGCAGCCGTCCAGCCGGGTGTCCAGCACATGCAGGATCATGCTGGTCCATTTGCTGGAAAAAATCTCCAGCACGCGGCGCGGCGCGCAATCCTCGCGCCATTCGTGGTCGGGCGATCCTATACGCATGTGGTTACCTCAGGGTGTCTATGTCTCGAATGGGTGCCTTCTAGCCGCAAACGATCGAAATGACTACATCCGTCGAAACAGACAGGAGACAGTCATTTGAACAAGGTATTGATCGCAGGCGCGAGCGGCATCGTCGGCAGCGCCACGGCGCAACTTTTGAGCGGCAAGGGGTGGGAGGTCCACGGCCTGGCGCGCAAGCCGCAACCGATCCCGGGCATGCGGCCCGTCGCCGCCGATCTCATGGATCCGGCCTCGCTGGCATCGGCGCTCGCCAATCTCCAGCCCACCCACATCGTCATCTCCAGCTGGCTGCGGCAGGCGACCGAAGCCGAAAACATCCGGGTCAATTCCGCCATGGTCCGCAACCTGCTCGACGCCGTCAGCCCGTCCGGTTCCGTCCGCCATGTTGCCCTCGTCACCGGGCTGAAGCACTATCTCGGCCCGTTCGAGGCCTACGGCAAGGGCGCCCTGCCGCAGACGCCGTTCCGCGAGGAGCAGGCGCGGCTCGACATCGACAATTTCTACTACGCGCAGGAAGACGAGGTCTTCGCCGCCGCCGCCCGCGACGGCTTCACCTGGAGCATCCACCGCCCGCACACCATCGTCGGCAAGGCGGTCGGCAACGCCATGAACATGGGCACCACGCTGGCGGTCTACGCCAGCATCTGCAGGGCAACCGGCCGGCCATTCCGCTTTCCCGGCGTGGCAGCGCAGTGGGACAGCCTGACCGACATGACCGACGCACGCCTGCTCGCCCGCCACCTCGAATGGGCATCGACCACGCCAACCGCCGCCAACGAGGGCTTCAACGTCGTCAACGGCGATGTCTTCCGCTGGAGCTGGATGTGGGGCCGCATCGCCGACTGGTTCGGTATCGAGGCGGTTGCCTTCGACGGCGTGGTTCGCCCGCTCGAGCTGCAGATGGCGGATGACGCCGTTCTCTGGCGCGACATCGCCGCCCGCCACGGCTTAGCCGAACCCGATATCACCCGGCTCGCCTCCCCCTGGCACACCGACGCCGATCTCGGCCGTCCGATCGAGGTGGTCACCGACATGTCCAAAAGCCGCCGCCTCGGCTTCCTCGACTACCAACCCACCGACGACGCATTCTTCGACCTGTTCCAGCAACTGCGAGCCGACAAGCTGATCCCGTAGAATTGCGGGCTGCGGCAAGTATCTCGAACCTTGACGCAATGTCGTTTATAAACTACAAATCGCCAATGTTCGAACTCCGGCAGTCCGAAACATTCCGAAAGTGGAGGACGCGCTTGAAGGATGAGCGCGCCAGAGCCCTGATTGCGTCGCGGCTCGACAGACTTGCCTTTGGTCATGCGGGAGATGCGGCATCCGTAGGCGACGGAATCAGCGAACTGCGAATTCACTACGGTCCGGGGTATCGAATTTATTTCACGAAGGACGGAGATACGCTGATCATCCTCCTTTGTGGCGGCGACAAGAGCAGTCAGGCACGCGATATCAGGATGGCGAAGCGCCTGCTCAGCGAGATGCGATGAGGAAAAATGGCTGAGAAATTGACTCCTTACGATCCGGCCGAAGATCTGACGTCCGACGCTTCCGCGGCGATCTTCATGGCCGAGGCATTCGAGACCGAAGATGCCGGCTATATCGCCCACGCTCTTGGCGTCGTCGCGCGTGCCAGAGGCATGACCCAGATTGCCAACGAGACGGGACTGTCACGAGAACAGCTCTATCGCTCGTTCAGCGAAAACGGCAACCCGACACTGAAAACCACGATATCGGTCATGAAGGCGCTGGGTGTCAGCCTGACCGCAAAGGTGCACTCTGAGCCGGGACGTGAAGGCCCGGCGTGATCGTCGCCAGCGAGTGAACCGCCCGGTCTAGACCGTAAACGCCTCGCGAAACGCCTCAAGCGCCAACTCGGGATCGCCCGACGCAAACGCCTCCATCCCCACGGGACCGGCATAGCCCATTGCCTTCAGCGCCCGCGCGATACCCTTCCAGTTGACCTCGCCCGTTCCCGGCTCCATGCGGCCGGGAACGTCGGCGACCTGGATTTCGCCGATCCATGGCAGGCTCTTGCGGCAGAGCTCGATCAGGTTCCCCTCGCCGATCTGGGCGTGATAGAGATCGAGATTGAGCCGCAGGCGCGGATGGTCGACGCTGGAGACCAGCGCCAGCGTGTCCTCCGCCCGCCCGAACGGCACGCCGGGGTGATCGACCGGGAGGTTCAGGTTTTCGAGCGTGAAGGTCACGCCTTCCTCCTCGGCCATATCGACGATGCGGCAAAGCGTGTCGCGCGCCTTCAGCCACATCGGACCGGTCACCACCTCGATCGGCTGCACCGGCAGGCCACCGTCGCCGAGACCGGTCCCATGAAGGTTGAGGCGTTGCACGCCGAGCCGCTTGCCGACCTTGGCGGTCTCGCGCGCGGTTTTCAGCAACTCCGCCGCGCCCTCGTCGTCAGTCAGGCGGCCGCTGAGATAGCCGTTCATGATGGTGAAGGTCGCGCCTGACGCCTCAAGCTTGGATAGGTCATGCTCCGGCCAGTTCCACAGCCCGACGCCAAAACCCATCTCCGTTAACCTGGAGGCGCGCCACTCGATAGGGCGGTCGCGCCAGATCATTTCGGCGCAGGCGGCCAGTTGGAACGGCGAACTCATGGTGATCCCTCCCGATCATGCATGCGAAATATCTGGTGCAATAGAGCTGATATTCGAGACATCCGCAATCGCGGATCATTGCCACCTATCGCCTTGCTTCAAAAAAGAAAAAGGTCGGGAAGCATGCGCTTCCCGACCTTTGATTTCAGCAACCGCGCGTCGATCAGACGTAACGGTTGACGACGTTCTCCAGCAGTTCTTGCTGGCCCGAGCGCGGCTGCGGGTTGATGTCCTGGCTCTCGACGCGGGCCGCGATCGCTTCCAGCGAATACTCGCCGCGCAGCATCTTCTGGCTTTCGGCCGAATCCCAGCCAGCATAGCGGTTGGCGAGCGGCTGCGACAGCGCCCTGTCCTCGATCATCTTCGCCGCAGCCTTCAGGCCACGGGCGCAGCAATCCATGCCGCCGATGTGGCCGATCAGGAGATCCGCCGGATCGAGCGACTGGCGGCGCAGCTTCGAATCGAAGTTGGTGCCGCCCGAGGTGAAGCCACCGCCGGCCAGGACCTGGTAGTAGGCGAGCGCCATTTCAGGCACGTTGTTCGGGAACTGGTCGGTATCCCAGCCGGACTGGTAGTCGTTGCGGTTCATGTCGATCGAGCCGAAGATGCCGAGCGCGTTGGCAAGCGCCAGCTCGTGCTCGAAGGAGTGGCCGGCGAGGATCGCGTGGCCCTGCTCGATGTTGAGCTTCACTTCGTTCTCGAGGCCGTTCTTCTTCAGGAAGCCGTAGACCGTCGCGACGTCGTAGTCGTACTGGTGCTTGGTCGGCTCCTGCGGCTTCGGCTCGATCAGGATCTGGCCCTTGAAGCCGATCTTGTGCTTGTACTCGACCACGAGGTTGAGGAAGCGGCCCATCTGGTCGAGCTCGCGCTTCAGGTCGGTGTTGAGCAGCGTCTCATAGCCTTCGCGCCCGCCCCACAGCACATAGTTCTCGCCGCCAAGCCGCTGCGTTGCGTCTAGGCAGGTCTTCACCGTCGCCGCCGAAAAAGCGAAGACGTCTGGGTCCGGATTGGTGGCCGCACCCGACATGAAGCGGCGGTTGGAGAACAGGTTCGCCGTGCCCCAGAGCAGCTTGGTACCTGTCGCGGCCTGCTTCTCGGCGAAGTAATCGACGATCTCGTTGAGGTTCCTGGTATTCTCGGCAAAATTCTTGCCCTCGGGACGCACGTCCGCGTCGTGGAAGCAGTAATACGGCGCGCCGAGCAGCGAAAAGAATTCGAAGGCGACGTCGGCCTTCAGCTTCGCGGCCTGCATCGTGTCCTCGAACCACGGACGCAGGAACGTCTGCCCGCCGAAGGGGTCGCCGCCCGGCCATGTGAACGTGTGCCAGTAGGCGACCGCGAAACGCAGATGGTCTTCCATCCGCTTGCCGAGAACGATCTCGTCCGGCTGGTAGTAGCGGAAGGCCAACGGATTGGTGCTGTCGGGGCCTTCATACTTGATCTTCTGGATATCGCCGAAAAATCCGGTGCTCATGGGGTACTCCTCCTTGGGTGTGGTTCGATGGTGATGGTGTTCCGTAGAGCCTGCGGCTCGAGACCCCCTCTGCCTGCCGACATCTCCCCCACAAGGGGGGAGAAAGCTGGTGGCACCGCCCCTCACCTCGAAAGGCGAGAGCGCGGGGGCACGAAGCCCCTCCCCCTTGTGGGGAGGGGTCGGGGAGGGGCCTTACGACACCTCCCAGTGAATTTTCCTCAATGCGCCAAAGCCTTGATCGCCGGATAAAGCTCACGATAGCGGCCATAAGCCTCCTCATACGCCCCGCTCAGCGCCGCAACCGGCTCGATCGTCCCATCCGTCTCAGGCGGCGTGCAGACCGCCACAGGATCGGCCCCGGTGGCCGCGATCAGCCCCAGCCGTGCCGCACCGAACGCTGCGCCGAAATCCCCGTCGGCAGGCAGGTCTACCGGCACGCCGAGCGCGGTGGCGATCGACGCCAGCCAGTAGCGCGAGCGCGAGCCGCCGCCGATGGCGGTGACGCGGGAGATGTCCGTGCCGGCAGACCGCAGCGCTTCGAGATTGTCGCGGATCGCAAACGACACGCCTTCGAGCACCGCCTGGGTCAGCACCACGCGGCTGCTCTCGTGCTCCAGGCCCATGAAGGCCCCGCGAATGGCGGCGTCGTTGTGCGGCGTGCGCTCGCCGGAAAGATAAGGCAGGAAGGTGACGCCGGAGGGCGCCTTCAGCGTCTCGCCGAGTTCGGCCGTCAGATCGGCGGCCGACTTGCCGGTCACGTGCGAATGCCAGTTGAGCGCGTCGGTGGCCGACAGGATCACACCCATTTGGTGCCAGGTGTTGGGCAGTGCGTGGCAGAAGGCGTGCACGGCGCTCTCCGGCTTCGGCAGATAGGACCCGTTGGCGGCAAACAGCACGCCCGAGGTGCCAAGCGACACGAAGGCCGCGCCATGGCTGACGGTGCCCATGCCGCAGGCCGACGCCGCGTTGTCGCCTGCCCCGCCGGCAACGACGACAGAACCGGTAATGCCCCATTGCGACGCCAGTTCGCCGCGCAGCTTGCCGGCCTGCTCGGTACCTTCGACCAGCGTTGGCATATGCGTCTCGTCAAGGCCGGTGGCTTCGAGCAACTCCGACGACCATTTGCGCTTGCCGGTGTCGAGCCAGGAGGTGCCAGCCGAGTCGGACATTTCGGAAATGTGCTCGCCGGTCAGCCAAAGCCGCAGATAATCCTTTGGCAGCAGCACCTTGGCCACCTTGGCGAAAATCTCAGGCTCGTTTTTGGCGACCCAGGCGAGCTTCGGCGCGGTGAAGCCGGGGAAAACGATGTTGCCGGTCAGCTTGCGGAATTTCGGATCGGCGTCGAGCGCCGCCGCTTCCGCGTAGCTGCGCGTGTCGTTCCAGAGGATGCAGGGGCGTAGCACCTTGTCGTCGGCGTCAAGCAGCGTCGCGCCATGCATCTGCCCGGAGAGGCCGATGCCCTTCACGGCGGCCAGCTCCTTCGGATGCTTCGCCGTCAGCCCCGCGATCGCCTCTTCGCTGGCGCGGATCCAGTGCGACGGCTCCTGTTCAGACCACCCGTGATGTGGACGCGACACGTCGAGCGAGCCGTTGGCCGAACCGATGATCTTCTGATCGCCATCGATCAGCATGGCTTTGACGCCTGATGTTCCGAGATCGAGACCCAGATACATGTGTTTCTCCCTTTGCCGTTACGGCAGATTGTCTTTCAAGAATATGTCGAGACGGATGCGTTCCTGCGCGTCGATGACGGACAGCCCATCAGCTTTCGCCTTCAGCACGCGGATGGCGCTGCGCACCTCGTGGCCCGCATCCTGGTTCAAGATTGCGTCGATCGTACCGTCGAGAAGGGCGGCGCGCGTATGCGCGGTCAGCTCATGCGCGACGACGGTCAGCCGCCGGTCGGCCGCCTTGTCCTTCAGCGCCCGGATCAGCCCGCGATTGCCGGCGCCGAGGCTGTAGACCCCGATGATCGCGTCGCGCTTCGCCAATGCATCGGCCACCAGCATGTGCGCCATATCGGGATCGTCACGACCTTCGATCACGGGCAGAACGGTCAGATCCGGAAACTCCTCGGCGATCAGCGAGGCGAACCCCTCGAGCCGCTCGCGGTGGTCGCGCACCAGCATCGAGCCGGCGAGAACCGCGATGTCGCCCTTGGCGCCACCGAGAAACCGCCCGAGCAGCCGCGCTGCCGTGCGGCCGGCCGCAATATTATCGACGCCGGCATAGTGATAGCGCAGCGAACCGGTGAGATCGGAAACGACGGTAACGACGGGAATGCCAGATTGAACCAGCCGATCGACCGCCTCGCGCACGTCAGGCGAGTCGGTCGCCACCAGCGCGATGCCGGCCGGCCGTTCCTCACCGAGCTGATCGAGCACGGCGACCAGCGCTGCCGGATCGAAAGCCGGAACCTCGACGGTGCGAATATCGGTCCGCTCCACCGGTGAGCGCGCCACGGCGGCCCGGACCTCGGCGTTCAGCCCGTGCATGAAGGAATTGTCGCTGGCGGGAACGATGAAGACCAACGGATACGTGCGGCCCTTGGCCAGATTGGCGGCGGCAACGTCCCTGACATAGCCGATCTCGCGAATGGCAGCCTCGACCTTATCCCGCGTCACGCCACGCACACCAGGACGCTGGTTCAGCACCCGGTCGACGGTCGCAAGGCTGACGCCCGCTGCAGCGGCGATATCGTGAACGGTTGGCCTCATCACTCCTCCTGACGAGACCTTTAACGCTAAATTTGATGTACGTAAATCAGAAATTCGGCGAGGCCGATATTTCGTCCTGCCGGAGGCTTACTTCTCATGGTCGCCAGCGATGCTGGTTTCCAGCGCGGCAGCCATTTTCCTGAGATCGCGCGGCTTGCCGCCCACCGTCTCGATCGCCGCGACGGCGAGATCGCGGGCGACGTAATCGGACTTGTGGCCCATGTTGTGGATGACGAGCAGACGCGCGCCCTTGATGACTCGGGCGAGATGGCGCGAGTGGATGTCGGGCGAAACGACGCTGTCGGTATCACCCGTGATGATGACAGTCGGCGTGGCAATGCGCCCGTATTGCGGCGAATTGGTCTTCGTCCATTCCAGCAGGTTGGCGACGTCGATGGCGTTGTCGCGGAACGCCCTGGGCCCTAGCGCCTGAAGCGCCCGCGCCTCGGTGACATAGCCCGGCGGTCGCGGATTGGGCGCGAACACCGAGCGCGTCGCGCCATTGATCATCGCCAACCCGACCGGCGGCACGACCAGAGCACTGAAAAGCGCGCCCGTGACCGGCACCTTGGCCGCGTCGTAATACCAGGCGATGCCGCCCGGCCACGGGTAAACCGCCGGCGACAGGAAGACGAGGCCAAGCACCATGTCGGGATGACGCAACGCGAAGGCCGCCGCCACCGCGCCGCCGAAGGAATGGCTGACGATAACAGCCTTGCCGATGCCGCGCTTCTTCATCAGCGCCGCGATCGCATCCGCCTGCCCGTCGGGAAACGCGTTCTCCGGCCCGCCCCGATCGGATCGGCCGTGACCGGGGCGATCGACGAACAGCAGGTCGGCGCGGCCCTCCAGCTTTTCGCGGAACGAAAACACCGGATCGTAGAGATTGGCGCTGGCGCCGTGGATGAAGATGATGGGCGGCAGCTCAGGCTTCTTCGCGCGGAGATAGAGGCTGTTCATCCTGTAGCCGCCAACATCGATCCGCTCCTCATCCGCCGACGGGGCGACGGCGAGGACCTGGCTGACGGCGATGGAGAACACGACGGAGAGAAGCGCGAGGAGTTTGGCGGAGGCTTTGATCATGAAGCAGCGTCGATCCCGGTGATATCGACGACTATACGCAGATACGCCGGCTTTGGTTTCCAAAGCCGGCGTCATTATTCCAACGGTCTGCGTCAGTGGCCGCCGCCACCGCCGCCGCCACCTTGCGGCGCTGGCTTGTCGATCAGCACGATGCCGACAATCATGGCGGTAAACAGCACCGTCAGGATGACGAAGATATCGCTGAACGACATCACCATCGCCTGCTTCGTCACCATGCCGACCATCTGCTTGATCGCGACGGTGGCCCCATCCATGCCATAGGCATCGTAGTTCGAGGTCATCGACTTGATCTGGTCGTTCGCCATCGGGTTGCCCCAGTCGAGACCCTCGCGGATGCGCTGGTAGTGGACGTCCTGCCGGTTGGTCAGCAGCGTGTTGATGACAGCCAGACCGACGGCGCCGCCGAGGTTACGCGTCAGGTTGAACAGGCCCGAGGCGCCGCGCATGCGGGCCGGCGGCATCGTGCCGAGCGCGATGTTGTTGATCGGCACCATGCACATCATCAGGCCGAAGCCGCGCAAAAGCTGCGGTATCAGCAACTCGTAGAAGTCCCAGTCCGTGGTCACGCCGGTCATGATCCAGGTGCCGGCGGCAAAGCTCACGAAGCCGAGCACCATCATCATCCTGAGATCCATCTTGGTCGACAGCTTTCCGGCGATCGGAGCCGTGACGAACATCGCAAGACCAGAAACGAACATGGTCTCGCCGATCATCAGCGAATCGTAGCCGCGGATCCGCCCGAGATAGAGCGGGTAGATGTAGGTCAGCCCGTAGAGGCCGATACCCATGACGAAGGAAAACAGCGAGCCCACCGCAAAGTTTCGATTGCTGAAAGCCCTGAGATCCACCACCGGGAAATCCACCTTGAAGGCGCGATAGAAGAACACAACGCAACCGATCGTCGACGCGATGGCGCCCATGACGATATGGCTGTCGTTGAACCAGTCGTTCGAGTTGCCTTCCTCCAGCACGTATTCCAGCGCACCGAGGAACACGCCCATCGACACCAGGCCCCACCAGTCGAACTTCTTGATCAGCGAGAATTCCGGCTTGTCGAAATCGATGAAATTCCAGGTCACGATAGTGACGATGATGCCGGGAATGATATTGACCAGGAACAGCCAGTGCCACGAGAACGCATGGCTGAGATACCCGCCGACGGTCGGCCCGATGGTCGGTGCCAGCGTCGCAATCAGGCCGATGATCGGCGAGACGATCGAGCGCTTGGAGGCCGGGAAGATGGTGAAGGCCGCCGCGAACACCGAGGGGATCATGCCGCCGCCGATAAAGCCCTGGATGGCGCGGTAGACGATCATCTGGTCGATGTTCGTCGCCGTCGCGCAGAGCGCGCTGGCCATGGTGAAACCGGCCGCCGAAAAGGCGAACAGGTAGCGGGTCGAGATGATCCGCGCCAGCGTGCCCGATAGCGGGATCATGATGACTTCGGCGATCAGGTACGATGTCTGCACCCAGCCGATCTCGTCCGAGCCGGCGCTGAGGCCGGCCTGGATTTCGGAGAGCGACGCCGACACGATCTGGATGTCGAGAATCGACATGAACATGCCGACCACCATCGCGAAAAACGCGATCAGCTTGCGTGGGTCCATCGCATCCGCTGCGGCCGGGGGGGCCGGAACGGATCCTGCTGTTACGCTCGTGGCCATGGGCCCACCTCGTCAGACGATATTGCGTGCCGCTGCAATTGCTTGCGGCAGGATTACTTGAAAGCGATTACTTGGAAGCGTCGGGCGCCGTGCGCGTATCGACGTCGACGACGACGCTGAGGCCGGCGCGCAGGCGGCCGGTGTCGAGCGCATCCTGCGGCAGGGCGATACGAACCGGCACGCGCTGGATGATCTTGGTGAAGTTGCCGGTCGCGTTTTCAGGCGGCAGCAGCGAGAACACCGAGCCCGAAGCCGGCGAGATCGACTCGACGGTGCCGACGATCGCGTGATCGTCATAGGCATCGACATGGACGTTGACCTTGGAACCGGGAACCAGGTGCTGAATCTGCGTTTCCTTGAAGTTCGCGTCGATATAGAGCTCGCGCGTCGGCACCAGCGCCATCAGACGCTGGCCGGGCGACACCAGGTCGCCTTCCTGAACGGAGCGATTGCCGACGACGCCGTCATATGGTGCCTTGAGAATCGTGAAGGACAGGTCGCGCGCGGCCTTGTCGCGGGCAAGCCCGAGCTGGCGGATCGTGCCTTCGGCTTCTCGGCGCTGGGCGTGCAGCAGCGTGACATTGGCTTCGGCCGACGCGATCGCGGCGTCGCCGCCGACGAGATTGGCGCGGGCCTGATCGAGAGAGATAT
This sequence comes from Hyphomicrobiales bacterium, assembly GCA_900470805.1. Lineage (GTDB taxonomy): Bacteria > Pseudomonadota > Alphaproteobacteria > Rhizobiales > Rhizobiaceae > Rhizobium. The sequence continues at coordinate 36,873 of UCCA01000004.1, forward strand.
TGGCGGTATCGAGCGATGCGGTGGTGCCGACCGACTTGGCCTGCAGGTCGCTCGCGCGGGTCTGGGTGATTTGCGCGCCGCGAACGGTCGCCTCAAGCGCGACCTTCTGCGCCTTGGCCTGATCGAGGCTCGCCTCGCCGCCGGCGATCTGCGCGTCGATGCGCTGCAGCGACAGCTTTTCGGTGTCGAGCGAGGCCTGCGCCTGTTCCAGCGCCAGCTTGTAGTCGCCGTCATCAAGCGTCGCCAGAACGTCGCCGGCCTTGACCTGCTGGTTGGCGACCACGTTCACCTTGGCGACGTAACCGGTCACCTTCGGCGAGATCGTGGCGATATCGCCTTCGATATAGGCATCGTCGGTGGAAACCATGAAGCGGCCGGTCGTGAACCACTGGTAGCCGTACCATGCGGCACCGGCCAAGAGCACGAGGCCGAGGATCGGAAGCACCGGGCTGCGCTTCTTCTTCGTGACTTCGGGCGCGGGTGCGGCCTGCACGGCGGCAGGCGTCTGCGGTGTGCGCGGCGCTTCCGCTGTGGTGACGACGGCTTCCTGTGCCTCGCCTTCGGCATCAGCTGTCTTGCTGACAATGCGGGCGACATTGGCGTTCTGGTTGGACGACATGAGAAACTACCGGTATAAACGAGTGAAACAGATCGAACTGAACGGTTCGGTTTAGTTGACATAGAACCTTTTAACGTTCATATCAAGATGTATCGAACCACCCGGTTCGATTTTGTTAACGAAACATTCGCATGTGCGAATATGGTTAAGGAGCTATGACAGAGCTTTCCGATATGTCCGTGGGGGATTCACCATCGAGCGGAGGCCGATGGGCTGCAGGAGAAGACCCTGCCAAGCGCAAGCAGATTCTCGACGGCGCCCGACGCGTCTTCATGAAGCTCGGCTTCGATGCCGCGAGCATGAACGACGTCACGCGCGAGGCCGGTGTCTCGAAGGGAACGCTCTACGTCTACTTCGCCAATAAGGAAGAGCTCTTCGCGGCGATGATCGAGAGCGAGCGCGCCGCGTTCGTCGCGGCCATGCGAACGACGCTTGCCGAGCACGAAGACATCGAAACCGGCCTGCATGATTTCGGCGTCGGCTTTGTTGCCCACATGACGGACGAAAAGATTATCACTGCGATGCGCACGGTCCTCGGCGTGCGAGATCGCATGCCGGCGCTGTGTCAGCGCTTCTTCAACGGCCCGGAAAATTTGCGCACCATCCTGCATGATTATCTCTCCCGCTACGTCGAGGCCGGCAAGGTCGAGATCGACGACATCGATCTGGCTGCCGCGCAGTTTCTCGATCTTGCCAGCGGCAGCTTCTTCAAGTTCCGTCTGTTCGGCAGCATGGAGCAGCCGCCATCGAGGCCCGACGTCGAACGCGTCATCAACGGCGCCGTGCGTATGTTCATGGCGACCTACGGCATCCGCGGCGACCGCTGAAGCGTCGCCGGCCGTTTCGATGCGGGAATAAAACCCACCCAGCTTTCGTATACCCCCTTGCGCGCTTGCCAAGCTGCAGCGCAACATTACATTCGAGCGACCGCTAATGTGGCGCAAGGGGATATACATAAATGCAAGACATCATGATGCTCGTTCAGGACCCGGCCGCCTGGGTGGCCCTCGTTACCCTGGTGGTAATGGAAGTGGTCCTCGGGATCGACAACCTGATCTTCATTTCCATTCTCACCAACAAGCTGCCGCCGGAACACCGTGAAAAGGCCCGCAAGGTCGGTATCGGCCTGGCCCTGATCATGCGTCTGGCCCTGCTCGGCACCGTTGCCTGGATCGTCAAGCTGACGACGCCGGTCTTCGACCTGTTCGGCCACGGCTTCTCCTGGAAGGACATGATCCTGATCGCAGGTGGCCTGTTCCTTCTCTGGAAGGCGACCAAGGAAATCCACCACTCGGTGGACCCCGCCGAACATGAGAACGATGCGGCGGCCAACGCGGTCACGACAAGCTTCGCCGCCGTCATCGGCCAGATCCTGGTGCTCGACCTCGTCTTCTCGGTCGACAGCATCATCACCGCCGTCGGCATGACGCCGCATCTGCCGATCATGGTGGTCGCCGTGGTTGCCGCCGTCACCGTCATGCTGGTCGCCGCCACGCCGCTTGCCAACTTCATCGAGAAGAACCCGACCATCGTCATGCTGGCGCTAGGCTTCCTGATGATGATCGGCACGACGCTGATCGCCGAAGGCATGGGCTTCCACGTTCCCAAGGGCTACGTCTACGCCGCCATGGCCTTCTCGGCGCTGGTCGAGGTACTCAACATGTTTGCCCGCAACGCCAAGAAGCGAAAGCGCGAAGCGGCCAAGCAGGATACCGTTCACTAGCAGCGGTAAGCACAACAAATGAGAAAGGGCGCGGCCAGCATACCGCGCCCTTTCTCATTCAACACAATGGCTATCAACCGGCCGCCAGTTCCTTGTCGATCGCTTGCACCAGCCGCTGGTCGTCGGCGGTGACATCGGGCGCGAAGCGGGCGACGATCTTGCCGTTGCGGCCGATCAGGAATTTTTCGAAGTTCCACAGCACGTCTGCGTCACTGCCGTCGACGAGACCGCGCTCCTTCAGCTTCTCGCGCATCGGGCCCTCGCCCGTTGTCGGCAGGCCGGTTCCCGTCAGGAGCTTGTAGAGCGGGTGCTGATCGTCTCCCTTGACAGAGATCTTCGAGAAGATCGGGAATTTCACGTCATAGGTCAGCGTGCAGAATTCGACGATCTCCGCGTCCGTGCCCGGTTCCTGGCCCTTGAAGTTGTTGGCCGGGAAAGCGGCGATCTCGAAGCCGCGCTCGCGCTTGTCCTCGTAGAGCTTCTCCAGACCCTCGTACTGCACCGTCAGCCCGCATTTGGAGGCGACGTTGACGACCAGCACCACCTTGCCACGGTATTCGTCCAGCGTCGTTTCGCGGCCATCGGCAAGCTTCACCGGCACACTCAAAACATCGGTCATAACAGTTCTCCAATATGAAATTGCGATGCGGAAGCTATACCCGCCGCTCTGTTTGTCCAGCGCCGATGGACGCGCGCTGGCAAAATCCTGCAAAGCATATAGTTTCCATCGTGACGGCAGCGGGGAGAGCGCAATGTCTCGGGAAGTGTTTTTGGCGGCCTTCATCTGCGTCTGCCTGATCGCCGCCTCGATCGGCACCTTGCTCACCTATTCGAAACTGCCGATCCACCACCGCCAGGACGAGACCAACGCCGTCGTGCGGCTGGTCGCCAACATCTTCGTGGTCATGACCTCTCTGGTGTTCAGCCTGATGATCAACTCGGCGAAGAACACGTTCGAAGGCATCGACAGCAACGTCCACTCGTTCGCCACCCAGATCATCCTGTTCGACCAGACCTTGAGGACCTACGGGCTGGAAGCCAACGAGACCAAGCAGCGGCTGGCCGTCTATGTCGAGAAGGCGCTCGGGGCTGCGCCCGAGAACACGGACCCGCTCGTCAAGGGCGACCCGACCTCCGAATTCGCGCTCAACGAGGTCGGCAACAGCCTGGGGCTGCTCACCCCCACCGACCCCGGACACATCGCGCTTTGGAACGACGCCCGCCAGCACTATCAGAAAATCGTCGAGCAACGCTGGATCCTGGTCGAGCAGTCGGAAGGCGTCATCCCGAGGCCGCTGATCGTCATGTTGCTGGCATGGCTGATCCTGATCTTCGCCAGCTTCGGCTATCGCGCGCCCCGCAACATCATCATCGTCGCCATGTTCATCATCGCCGCATTCCTGATTTCGGCATCCATCTATCTGGTGCTCGACATGGACATTCCCTTCTCCGGTCTGATCCAGATTTCCGACCTGCCGCTGCGCCGGGCGCTGGCGGAAATCCAGCGGTAGCGAGGCAAAGCCGCTCGCGACTTGTTGATCGCCGGAGGGCGCGACTGATCGCGCAGCGCCGGGAATTGCCCTTGTCGCTCCTTCGACCCGCCCCTAAAGAGACGGCATGACCATCTCCCAGACCGAACGCCCGGTAGCACCCGGCATGTCCCGCCCGCTGACGCTGCTGTTTGCGATTTCGGGAGGTGCCGCCGTCGGAAATCTCTATTGGGCGCAGCCGCTGCTTTCGGATATCGCCGGCTCGCTCGGCATCTCGATCGGCACTGCCGGCACGCTGATCACCATGACCCAGATCGGCTATGCCCTCGGCATTCTGCTGATCGTGCCGCTTGGCGACACGCTCAACCGGCGCAGGCTGATCCCGGCAATCATGCTCTGTTCCGCCGTGGCGCTGGCCGCCTGCGCGCTGGCCCCAAGCTTCGGCGCCCTCCTCGCGGCGCTGGCCGCGCTTGGCCTGACCACCGTCGCCGGACAGCTATTGACCCCGCTTGCCGGCGATCTCGCCAGACCGGAGCAGCGCGGCCGCGTCGTCGGCACCATCGTCTCCGGCCTGATCTCGGGCATCCTCCTGTCGCGAACCATCAGCGGTTTCCTCGCCGACGCGCTCGGATGGCGCGCCATATACATCGCGGCCGCCATCTTCATCGTGCTGCTCGCCGCCCTCGTGGCCCGTGCCCTTCCCGCCGAACGGCCACGCCCGGCCGTCGCCTACGGCACGCTGCTCAAATCGGTATTCTCGACGGTGCGCCAACACCGCGCCGTGCAGATCACGCTCGTTATCGGCGCCAGCGGCTTTTCCGTTTTCACCATGTTCTGGACCGGCCTGACCTTCCTTCTCAGCTCCGCCCCCTTCAATTACTCCGTCAGCCAGATCGGCCTCGTCGGCCTCGTCGGCCTCGCCGGTGCCCTTGCCGCCCAGCGCGCCGGCTGGCTGCATGATAGAGGTTGGTCGGTGAACGCCACCGGAGCGGCGTTGGTATTGGCCCTCGTCTCGCTGGTGATCGCCGGCTTCGGCGCCACCCATATCATCCCGATTCTGGTCGCCGTCCTGCTGCTCGATATCGCCATCCAGGGCCTCAACGTCCTCAACCAGACGCGCCTGTTCTCGATCGACCCGAACGCCAGAAGCCGGCTCAACACCGCCTTCGTCGCCAGCAACTTCGTCGGCGGCGCCATCGGCTCGACGCTGGCCGGCGTGCTGTGGGAACATGGCGGATGGGTGTTCGTTGCCGCAGGCGGCATGGCGATCGTCGCCTTCGCGCTGATCGTTTGGCTGACCCAGCGCAAGGCGCTGGAGATCCGCTGAGACACCGGCCGATCAAACATCGCGATCAGAAAATGTGGAACAATTTCCGCGGTTCGGCGGTTTGGTCTGCATGAAGAGCACAGAGAAAAAAGCCCGCCGCGGCATGTCGCGGTTCGTCCCCATCATCTTCGTCATCGCCGTTGTCATGGCGGCGGTCTACCTGCTGGCGTTCACGCCCGGCTCGGCATAACGCCGTTTATTTGACCGGCTTGAAGGTCAGCTTCAAGACATAGTCGCCGTTGCGTTTCCGGCGGCTCTTGGTCTTGACCCGTACCGGGCGACCAAGGGCGGCCTCAGCCGCCTCGAATGCTTGGCGCGCCTGTGCCATAGCCTCGTGATAACTGGAGTTGTCGCGTCTAGGACTATCGGCAATCGCTCTCAGAAGCGCGACCGTATCGGGTGCACCCTCATTCGGTCTGTTGTTGGTCACTGCGGTCTCGCGCTTTTTACTGCCCATGCTCACTCCTCGGCGGCGCCGTCGCCTGCAAGCATCCATATACCTGCAGGGAACAACATCTCAATGCGAGCGAGGCCCCAAACGCCGGGTGCCTCGTGAATTTGCCAGGCCAAAGCCATTGAAGTGTATCGGACGCGGTCCAGTTATCCGCTGACACCGGGTGTCTTCCCGGCTCCAGATCCCTGTCCCCGGTACAGCATGACAACACAGCAGCTCCTTGCCTTCGGCGTCATCGGCCTGATGATGGCGGTCTTCATATGGGACCGGTTTCGTTACGATCTTGTGGCCTGCTGCGCACTCGTGCTGGCTGTTGCCGTTGGGCTCGTGCCATTTGAGCAGGCCTTTTCGGGCTTCAGCGACGACATCGTCATCATCGTCGGCAGCGCGCTCGTCGTCAGCGCCGGCGTCGCCCGTTCCGGCATTGTCGATACCGCGATCAAGCGCTTCTTTCCCAATCTGGACACGCTGCATGCCCAGTTGGCGCTGCTTTTGATCGTCGTCGCCTTGCTCTCGGCCTTCATCAAGAACATCGGCGCGCTGGCGATCATGATTCCGGTCGCCTTCCAGTTCGCCCGTAAGAGCGGCAAGTCGCCTTCGCTTTATCTGATGCCGATGAGTTTCGCGGCCCTGCTCGGCGGCCTGATGACGCAGATCGGCACCTCGCCGAACATTGTCGTCTCGCGCCTTCGCGGCGAGATAACAGGCACACCCTTCACCATGTTCGACTTCACCCCCGTTGGCGCGACGCTGGCGTTTGTTGGCGTTACCTTCCTGATCTTCTTCCACTGGTTGGTACCCGAGCGGAAGAACGAAAACCCGTCTCTGGAAGAAGCTCTCGACGCCAAGGCCTACTTTTCCGAAGCCACGGTGGCAGAGGAATCGACCGTCGAGGGCAAGCCGCTCAGCGACTTGCTGAAACTCGGCGACGGCGATGCCGTGGCAACCGCGATCCTGCGCGGCCATACCCGCCTCTCGCCCTTTCCCGATATCGAGCTCAGGAACGGCGACACATTATTGCTCGAAGGAAGTCCCGACGCGCTGGACCGCATTGTCTCCAACGCCAAGCTCAAACTCTCCGGCAAGCCGATCGCCGATCCCGCCGAGCGCAACGACCTGATCTCGATCGAGGCGATCGTCGCTTCCGAGTCGCAGCTTGTCGGCTGGTCGGCGCGGCAGCTGTCGCTCTCCAACCGCCGCAGCGTCAATCTTCTCGCCGTCTCCCGCAAAGGCCACAGGCTGAACGAACGACTAAGCGAAGTCAGGTTGCGCGCCGGCGACGTGCTGGTGTTGCAAGGCAGCCGGCGCAATCTCCCCGCCTTCCTTCAGGAATTCGCATGCTTGCCGCTTGCGCAGCGCGACATCATGCTCGGCACTTCGCGCCGAGCATACGTGCCGCTCCTGATACTCATCACCGCCATGGCCGCCACCGCGACGGGCATCGTACCCGTCGCCGTCTCCTTCTTTTGCGCGGCACTCGCCATGGTCGTCTTCCGGGTCATCCCGCTGGTTGACGTCTACAAGGCACTCGACGCGCCGATCCTGATCATGCTTGCAGCCCTGATCCCGGTCTCCGATACGCTGCGAACGACCGGCGGCAGCGAGCTGATCGCCGGCTGGCTCGGCCACCTTGCCGCGCAGATGCCGCATTACGGAGCGCTGGCGCTGATCCTGATCACCGCCATGGCAGTGACGCCCTTCCTCAACAACGCCGCCACCGTGCTGGTCATGGCGCCGATCGCCGCCAGTTTCGCGCAGACCCTAGGATACAGGCCGGACGCCTTCCTGATGGCGGTGGCGATCGGCGCCGGTTGCGATTTCCTTACCCCGATCGGCCACCAGTGCAATACGCTTGTCTTCGGCCCGGGCGGCTATCGCTTCAGCGATTACCCCCGCCTTGGCCTGCCGCTGTCGCTGCTCATCATCCTCGTCAGCGTACCGCTGCTGCTCTGGGTCTGGCCAGTCGCCTGACCCGGTGACCTAACGATGCCGCCCATGCCCGCGGACGGCATTTTCCTTGACGTCCGCGGCCGAATATGGCCTTAAAGCCAGCCAAACGGGCAATTGGCCGGGCAAGCGCGCAGGACACCCTTTTCCGGCCGGTTTCCTGATCCAGTTATCTGCATTCTTTCCGGCCGAGCGTCGCTTTCTCCTTTGAAAGCCGTCCGGCATTTATTTGACGGGCACATAAAATGACAGCTTCCGGCGTCCGCGTCCGCATTGCTCCCTCGCCGACCGGCGAGCCGCATGTCGGCACCGCATATATCGCACTCTTCAACTACCTGTTCGCCAAGAAGCACGGCGGCGAGTTCATCCTGCGCATCGAGGATACCGACGCGACGCGTTCGACGCCGGAGTTCGAGACCAAGGTTCTGGATGCGCTGAAGTGGTGCGGCCTGGAGTGGTCGGAAGGCCCCGATGTCGGCGGCCCCTACGGCCCCTATCGCCAGTCCGACCGCAAGGACATGTATCAGCCCTACGCCCAGCAGTTGCTGGACAAGGGCCATGCCTTCCGCTGTTTCTGCACGCCCGAACGCCTGACCGAAATGCGCGAGGCCCAGCGCAGCTCTGGCAAGCCGCCGAAGTACGACGGTCTGTGCCTGAAATATTCGGCGGAAGAAGTCAGCGCCAAGATGGCATCGGGCGAGAGCTCGGTCATCCGCATGAAGATCCCGACCGAAGGCTCCTGCGACTTCACCGACGGCGTCTACGGCGACGTTTCGATCCCGTGGGATTCGGTCGACATGCAGGTGCTGATCAAGGGCGACGGCATGCCGACCTATCACATGGCCAACGTCATCGACGACCATCTGATGAAGATCACCCACGTCGCCCGCGGCGAGGAGTGGCTGTCGTCGGTGCCGAAGCACATCCTGCTCTATCGCTATTTCGAGTGGGACGAGCCGGTGTTCATGCACCTCTCCTTGATGCGCAACGCCGACAAGTCGAAGCTGTCGAAGCGCAAGAACCCGACCTCGATATCCTATTACTCGGCGCTCGGCTATATCCCCGAAGCGCTGATGAACTTCCTCGGCCTGTTCTTCGTGCAGATCGCCGAAGGCGAGGAACTGCTGACCATTGCCGACCTCGTCGAAAAGTTCGACCCCGAGAATCTCTCCAAGGCCGGCGCCATCTTCGACATCCAGAAGCTCGACTGGCTGAACGGCCGCTGGATCCGCGAGAAGATGTCGGAAGAAGAGTTCCGCGACCGCGTCTTGACCTGGGCGATGGAAAACGACCGCCTCAAGGCCGGCCTCGGCCTGTCGCAGTCGCGCATCTCCAAGCTCGGCGAACTGCCGGAGCTGATGGGCTTCCTGCTGAAATCCGATCTCAACCTCGATCCTTCGGCCTTCGCCAAGATCAAGTCGCCGCCGGAAGAGATTCTCGAGATCTTGAACACCGTGCAGCCGGATCTGGAAAAGATCCTCGAATGGAACGTCGAGGCGATCGAAGCCGAACTGCGCGCCATCGCCGACCGCATGGGCAAGAAGCTCAAGGTCATCGTCGCGCCGCTCTTCGTCGCCGTCTCCGGCTCATCGCGCTCGCTGCCGCTGTTCGACTCGATGGCCATCCTCGGCCGCTCGGTCGTGCGCCAGCGTCTGAAGCTGGCGGCGCAGGCCGTCGCGGCGCTGGTTGGAAGCGGGAAATAGGGAACCACGGGCGCGGAGCCCCCTCACCCTACCCTCTCCCCGGGGGGAGAGGGGGAGCGAGCTGCCAGTTCGGAGTCTCTTCTCCCCTCGGGGAGAAGGTGCCGGCAGGCGGATGAGGGGGCCACAGCCTCCGAGTTAATAAATCTATCTGCGGCAGTGCCGCCAAAGAGGTCGAACATATGTCCGAGAACAAGACCGAAACCACCCTCTCCTCCGACGCCACCGAAGTGCGTGCCCAGAAGCTTGCCAAGCTGCGCGAGACGATTGGCGACGTCTATCCGGCGCATTTCCACCGCACGATGACAAATGCCGAGCTGGTCGAGAAGTACAAGGACCTGGAAGCCGACGTCGAGACTTCGGATGTCGTCACCGTCGCCGGTCGTGTCTACTCCTCGCGCAACTCCGGCATGTTCATGGACATCCATGACGCCGGCGCCAAGATCCAGATTTTCAGCCACAAGGACGTGACGCCGGAAGAGGCGCGCAATCTCCTGGCGATGATCGATATCGGCGACATCATCGGCGTCACCGGCACCGTGCGCCGCACCAAGCGCGGCGAGCTGTCGATCAACGCCCGCGAAATCACCATGCTGACCAAGTCGCTTCTGCCGATGCCGGAGAAGTGGAACGGCATCGCCGACGTCGAGATCCGCTACCGCAAGCGCCACCTCGACATCCTCAGCAACGAGGAATCCAAGCTGCGCTTCCAGCAGCGCTCGAAGATCGTCTCCGGCATCCGCCGTTTCATGGAAAACGACGGCTTCATGGAAGTCGAGACGCCGATGCTGCATTCCGTCTATGGCGGCGCCACGGCCGAGCCTTTCAAGACCCACCACAACACGCTGAAGCTCGACATGTACCTGCGCATCGCGCCGGAACTGTTCCTGAAGCGCACGCTGGTCTCGGGCCTCACCGACAAGGTGTTCGAGATCAACCGCAACTTCCGCAACGAAGGCGTCTCGACCCGGCATAATCCCGAGTTCACCATGATGGAGTGCTACTGGGCCTATGCCGACTACGAGGACATCATGGACCTCGTCGAGCGGCTGTTCGAGACGCTGGCGCTGTCGATCCATGGCACCACCGACTTCGCCTTCGGCGACAAGCAGATCTCCTTCAAGGGTCCGTTCAAGCGCGTGCCGATGCCCGACGCAGTCAAGGACGTGACCGGCATCGACTTCCTGGCAATCAAGACCGATGAGGAGGCCCGCGCTGCTGCCAAGGCCGCCGGCTTCGAAGTCGAGAAGGACTGGACCTGGGGCGAATGCCTCGCCTTCATTTTCGAAGAAAAGGTCGAGGCCACGCTGATCCAGCCGAGCCACGTTACGCACTTCCCGAAGGACATCTCGCCCTTCGCCAAGGAAGTGCCGGGCGAGCCGCGCTTGGTCGAGCGCTTCGAGACCTATTGCAACGCCTGGGAATTGGGCAACGCGTTTTCCGAGCTCAATGATCCGGAAGAGCAGCGCAAGCGCATGGTCGAGCAGCTCGAACAGGCGCATGCCCGCGGCGAGAAGGAAAAGCAGCTGGACGACGAGTTTCTCGACGCCATCGACCAGGGCATGCCGCCCGCCGGCGGCCTCGGCATCGGCGTCGATCGCCTGATCATGCTCCTGACCAACGCCCCGTCGATCCGCGACGTCATCCTCTTCCCGGCCCGCCGCGCCAAGGCGGACTGACACGGGATTGGTTTCAGACAAAGGCGGCCGTCCGAGAGGGTTGGCCGCTTTTTTTGTTTGCTAGGATTGGGAACGGGCTTGAGGCGTGCCCTCTTCGCTCACCTCCCCACGACCCTCATCTCTGTGCTTGTCACAGAGATCCAGCCAACGCGCGTCCGCGCGGTGAAAAGAGCCTATTGCGATCAAGGACTTGATCGCGCTGGATGCCTGTGACAAGCACAGGCATGAGGGAAAATGTGGGGACGTCTGTGCTACATCATAAGCGCTGGAATTCGTGGAGAGCGCTTGGCGGCCTCAAGACCGGCTACTCGATCAATGCCCTCCAGATGGCTTTGCCTCAGCCTCAGCCGGCGCTGCGCCGTGCCCGCCCTCGGCCGCCTTCGCCTCGCCCTTCGGCTTCTCCGACTTGCCCTCCCCACCCTCGGTCGCCGCGACCGCGATGGGATCGATACAGTCGGAGACGTCCTTGAAGGACGCGTTTAGCGTGGTGATCTCGTCTTCCGGAAGATCGACGCGTTCGCCGAAGAACAGGCCGTTGGCGGCCGCTGTTCCGTCATAATAGCGTGCCGTGAAGGTCTTGTTGCCCTCGATGCTTTCGACGATGGGATCGGGGTGAGGAATATAGACGACGTCGGCGCCGATCGCCCGACCGCGAATGTCGGAGCGCAGCGTCGGGCCGTTGGCGTCGAGAACCACGACCTGCACCAGATCGGGTTTCTGCGCCTCGTACACGGCCTTGGCCACCCGGAGCGCCGTCTTGACACGGGTCATGCCGTCTGTCGGCTCCGTCTTGATATACTTGCGGATCCAGACCCGCTTCTGCTTTTTGATGGTCACGAGGTTGACGTCGGTGCATGAAGCCCCGTTCGCGGTCTCGGCTGGCGCACCGAAGATCGCTTCTTTTCCGACAAATAGCGCTGCGCCGCCGGAAACACCCCCGAGGAGGGCAATTCCGCCGACGATCAGAACCAGTTTCCGGGAAGGCCGGAAAATGCGCAGTAAGGCCTTCACGCCAACTGCTCCGCCATCAAGTAACTCCAACGCAACAAACTGGTTTCGACGCTAGAGAAATGACGTTTCGGAATACTTAAATAGAGCAAATAAGTTTGTGCCAGTCAGGGACTTATCCCAAAAAAGGTCCTGCCGGTGCACGCTTGCAATAGCGCCGGCCGCCATGCTCTAACGTGGCATGGCCTTCACGCTTCGCCAGATCCAGTATTTCATCGCAGTGGCCGAGCAGGGCTCGATCACGCGGGCCGCGCAGAACCTGTCGATCTCGCAATCCTCGGTTACAGAAGCGCTGAAGGAACTGGAAACCGACCTCGGCGTCGAACTTTTCGACCGCCACCCGCGCGGCCTGACGATCACCCACAACGGCCACCAGTTCCTCCGTCACGCCACCAAGATTCTGTCGAGCGTCTCCGACGCCCGCACCAGCTTTTCCGGCAACAAGAACGAACTGTCCGGCAAGCTCAACATCGGCGTCACCTCGCTGGTCGCCGGCTACGTGCTGTCGGACCTGCTCGCCCGCTACCGTCGCGCCTGCCCCGGCGTCGAGGTTTCGGCGATCGAGGACAATGGCGGCTATCTCGAACATCTGCTTGTCGGCGGCGAGCTCGACGTCGCCGTCATGGTCATCTCCAACCTGCGCGACCGCATGGCGCTGCAGGCCGAAATCCTCGAAACCTCGCCCTACCGCCTGTGGCTGCCCATGGGCCACCCGCTCGTTTCCGCCGACATCATCTCGATCGCCGACATCGCCCGCGAACCGCTGATCATGCTGACGGTCGACGAAATCGAGGAGAACACCGGCAAGCTGCTCTCGGCGCTCGGCGCCCGCCCGCATGTCGCCTTCCGGACCCGCTCGGTCGAGGCGGTGCGCAGCCTTGTCGCAACCGGCGCCGGCGTGGCGCTTCTGCCTGATCTCGTCTACCGCCCCTGGTCGCTGGAAGGCGACCGTATCGAAAGCCGCGACGTCTCCGGCGCGCTGCCCGTCGTGCAGGTCGGCATGGTTTGGCGCAAGGGCTCCAGCCTGCCACAGGCGGCGCGCGATTTCGTCGGCATCGCCGAGGCGATGCGTTCGGGACGTCCACGCTGACGCCGCCATCGTCTCGATATCGGAATTTCCGATAACGCCATTCTGATAAATGGATTTGCGAAAGCGGCTTTTTCGCGTCACCTTTTCCGGCGGGAACAAAACGCCACGAAGTGGCACCTAAAACCGGGAGACATCAGATGAAATATCTTCTGAAATCGTGCACGGTTGCGCTCGCGAGCCTGAGCTTCGTGACGCAGGTCGTGGCGGCCGAGCCGCTGAAGACGCTGGGCAAGGGCGAGGGTGCCGTCAGCATCGTGGCCTGGGCCGGCTATATCGAGCGCGGCGAAACCGACAAGAACTACGACTGGGTTACCGGCTTCGAGAAGGAAACCGGCTGCAAGGTCTCGGTCAAGACCGCCGCCACGTCGGACGAAATGGTGTCGCTGATGAATGAAGGCGGCTTCGACCTCGTCACCGCCTCGGGCGACGCCTCGCTGCGCCTGGTGGCCGGCAAGCGCGTCCAGCCGATCAACACCGATCTAATCCCGAGCTTCAAGAAGGTCGACGAGCGCCTGCAGAACGCGCCGTGGTACACCGTCAACAAGGTCCACTACGGCGTTCCCTATCTCTGGGGACCGAACGTGCTGATGTACAACACCGACGCCTTCAAGGGCGAGGCGCCGAAGAGCTGGAAGGTGGTGTTCGAGGAAGAAACGCTGCCGGACGGCAAGTCCAACAAAGGCCGCGTCCAAGCCTATGACGGCCCGATCTACATCGCCGACGCAGCACTTTATCTCATGGCCCACAAGCCGGAACTCAAGATAACCAACCCCTACGAGCTCAACGAGGACCAGTACAAGGCAGCCCTCGATCTGCTGCGCGGCCAGCGCAAGCTCGTCTCGCGCTACTGGCACGACGCGATGATCCAGATCGACGACTTCAAGAACGAGGGCGTCGTCGCCTCCGGTTCCTGGCCGTTCCAGGTCAACCTGATGCAGGCAGACAAGCAGAAGATCGCCTCGACCTTTCCGGAGGAAGGCGTCACCGGCTGGGCTGACACGACAATGCTGCACGCCGACAGCGAGCATCCGAACTGCGCCTACATGTGGATGGAGCATTCTCTCTCCGCCAAGACGCAGGGCGACGCCGCCGCCTGGTTCGGCGCCGTGCCCTCGGTTCCGGCAGCCTGCAAGGGTAACGAGCTGATGACCGACACCGGTTGCGCCACCAACGGCTACGATCACTTCGACAAGATCAAGTTCTGGCGGACGCCGACCGCCAAGTGCGAGCAGGGCGAGTGCGTGCCGTATCATCGCTGGGTGTCGGATTATATTGGGGTGATTGGGGGGCGGTGATCGTCGGCCTTGCGTTTGTGGCACCCCCCTCTGCCCTGCCGGGCATCTCCCCCTCAAGAGGGGAGATCGAATAGAGGCGCCCGCTCGCTCCACATTGATTGTTTGACGCTGACCTAACCGCGAGTCGATCTCCCCCCTTGAGGGGGAGATGCCCGGCAGGACAGAGGGGGGTGCACCCCACGGCACAACGCCCACACTAATACCCCGAGGAGCCCACCATGACCCCCGCCGTCCGCTTCCAGCAGGTCTCCCGCCACTTCGGCCCTGTGCGCGCCGTCGATGCCGTCGATCTCGAGATCGCGCCCGGCGAGTTCTTCGCCATGCTCGGCCCCTCCGGCTCCGGCAAGACCACTTGCCTGCGCCTGATCGCCGGCTTCGAGCAGCCAACGTCGGGCCACATCGAGATCTTCGGCGAGACAGCCGAGGGCGTGCCGCCCTATCGGCGCAACGTCAACACCGTCTTCCAGGACTACGCGCTGTTCCCGCATCTCAACATCCTCGAAAACGTCGCCTACGGACTGATGGTCAAGGGCGTCGCCAAGCTCGAACGCACCAAAGCCGCCGAGCAGGCGCTTGAACTCGTCAAACTCCCCGGCTACGGCGCCCGCAAGCCCGGCCAGCTCTCCGGCGGCCAGCGGCAGCGCGTGGCGCTTGCCCGGGCTCTCGTCAACAAGCCGAAGGTGCTCCTCCTCGACGAACCGCTCGGCGCGCTCGATCTGAAGCTGCGCGAGCAGATGCAGGAGGAGTTGAAGAGCCTGCAGCGGGCGCTCGGCATCACCTTCGTCTTCGTCACCCACGATCAGGGCGAGGCGCTGTCGATGGCCGACCGCGTCGCCGTCTTCAACGATGGCGGCATCGTCCAGGAAGGCACGCCGCAGGATATCTACAACAGGCCGAAGACCCGCTTCGTCGCCGATTTCGTCGGCTCCTCCAATGTCATCGCCCCGGACCTGATGAACGCGCTCGGCGGCGAGAAGCGCTGGGCGAGCCTGCGGCCCGAGGCGATCCGCCTCGCGGGCGACGGCGTCGAATCCCGGGTCGAGAACGCCAGCTTCCTCGGCGCCGCCACCCGCCTCACCGTCGCCGCCAAGGGCACCCGCCTCCACGTCATGCTGCCTGCGGGCGCAGCCGTGCCCGAGGTCGGCGCCAACGTCCGCCTCGCCTGGCAGCCGCTGGACGTGCACTACATGGACGACGCCGCATGACGGCGCTGGCGCTCAATCCGACCGAACAGGCCACATCGATCCTGCCCGGCCGCGGCGGCTTCTTCGGCAGCCTGTCGGACGCCTTCTGGCGGCATCCGAAGCTGCTGCTGTTCCTGATGCTAACGCCGCCGCTGCTCTGGCTTGGGATCATCTATATCGGCTCGCTGATCGCGCTCCTGCTGCAGAGCTTCTTCTCGATCGACGATTTTTCCGGCCTGGTGAACTACGAGTTCACGCTGGCGACCTATGCCCAACTCCTGAGCCCAACCAATTTCGACATCATCGTCCGCACGGTGATGATGGCAGCGCTGGTAACGCTCGCCTCCGCTGTCGTCGCCTTCCCGATCGCCTACTACGCGGCCCGTTACGCGAGGGGAAAATGGAAGGCGCTGTTCTATCTCGGCGTGATGCTGCCGCTGTGGTCGAGCTATCTGGTCAAAATCTACGCCTGGAAGCTGATCCTCGCCAAGGAAGGCATCCTCACCTGGATCTTCGCCAAGCTGCACCTCTCGTGGCTGCTCGACGGCGTCCTTTCGCTCCCCGTCATCGGCGGCAACTCGCTGTCGGTCAGCTATATCGGCACATTCCTCGTGTTCGTCTATGTTTGGCTGCCCTACATGATCCTGCCGACGCAGGCAGCACTCGAGCGCGTGCAGGGCAACCTGATCGAGGCCTCGTCCGATCTCGGCGCCACGCCGAGCCAGACCTTCCGCACCGTGCTCTTCCCGCTGGCGCTGCCCGGCATCGTCGCCGGCTCGATCTTTACCTTCTCGCTGACCTTGGGCGACTACATCATCCCGCAGATCATCGGCTCCTCACGCCTTTTCATCGGCCAGGCGGTCTATGCGCAGCAGGGCACGGCCGGCAACGTGCCGCTTGCCGCGGCCTTCTCCGTCGTGCCCATCGTCATCATGGCCGTCTATCTCTGGCTCGCCAAGAAACAGGGAGCCTTCGATGCGCTCTAACCGTGGCCAACGCTCGCCGCTGCTTCTGAAGATCGCCGCCGCCGGCGGGCTGCTCTTCCTGCACCTGCCGATCCTCTTGATCTTCGTCTACGCCTTCACGACGGAGGAGAAGAGCTACCAATGGCCGCCACCGGGACTGACGACGCAGTGGCTGGCCGTCGCCTGGAATCGCCCTGACGTCTGGGCCGCGCTCGGCCTCTCTGTGCAGGTCGCCTGCATCGCCACCGCGATCGCGCTACTGCTCGGGACGCTTTGCGCCGCCGCCGTCAGCCAGACGAAATTCTTCGGCCGCGAGGCGATCTCGCTGCTGGTCATCCTGCCGATCGCGCTTCCGGGCATCATCACCGGCATCGCGCTCCGCTCCGCCTTCAGCCTCTTCGACATCCCCTTCTCGGTCTGGACGATCGTGCTCGGCCACGCCACCTTCTGCGTCGTGGTCGTCTATAACAACGCCGTCGCCCGCTTCCGCCGCACCCAGGGCTCGCTCATCGAAGCCTCGATGGATCTCGGCGCCGATGGCTTCCAGACCTTCCGCCATGTCATCCTGCCGAATATCGGCACGGCGCTGCTGGCCGGCGGCATGTTGGCCTTCGCGCTCTCCTTCGACGAGGTCATCGTCACCACGTTTACCGGCGGCCAGCAGTCGACGCTGCCGATCTGGATGCTGGAAGAGCTCATCCGCCCACGCCAGCGCCCCGTCACCAACGTGGTCGCCATGGTGGTCGTGCTCGTCACCTTCCTGCCGATCCTGGCGGCCTATTACCTCACACGCGACGGCGATCAGGTCGCCGGCGCCGGAAAATAAACAGGACGCGGGATAACCCCCATCCCGCCTACATCAGACAAGGGAGAATATCATGGACACCGCGATGCTGATTGGATCCCGCTTCGAAGCGGGCACCGAGAACGAGGAGACTATCCTCAACCCGAAGACCGGCGAAACCGTGCTGAACCTGCCGGAGGCCTCGCTCGGCCAGATCGACGCCGCCGTCGATGCCGCAGAGAAAGCTTTCACCGCATGGTCGCAGACGACGCCCGGCGAACGCTCCAACTACCTCCTGAAGATCGCCGATGCCATCGAAAGGGACGCAGAAGGTTTTGCCACGCTGGAAGCCCTGAACTGCGGCAAGCCGATCAACGCGGTGCTGAACGACGAGATCCCCGCCATTGTCGATTGCTACCGCTTCTTCGCCGGCGCCGTGCGCAACCTGCATGGCCCCGTCGCCGGTGAATATCTGCCCGGCCACACCTCGATGATCCGCCGCGACGCCATCGGCATCGTCGGCTCGATCGCGCCCTGGAACTACCCGCTGATGATGATGGCCTGGAAGCTGGCGCCGGCAATCGCAGGCGGCAACACCGTCGTCTTCAAGCCTTCCGAGCAGACGCCGCTGACGGCGCTGAAGATGGCCAAGCTCCTCTCCGACATCCTGCCCGAGGGTGTCGTCAACGTCATCCTCGGCCGCGGCGAAAGCGTCGGCAACGCGCTGATCAACCACCCGAAAATCGCGATGCTGTCGATCACAGGCGACGTCGCCACCGGCAAGAAGGTGCTCACCGCCGCCGCCAAGACCGTCAAGCGCACCCATCTCGAACTGGGCGGCAAGGCCCCGGTCATCGTCTTCGACGATGCCGACATCGACGCCGTCGTCTCAGGCATCCGCACCTTCGGCTACTACAATGCCGGCCAAGACTGCACCGCCGCCTGCCGCATCTATGCCGACGCCAAGGTCTACGACAAATTCGTCGCCGATCTCTCCTCGGCCGTGTCCTCGATCAAGTTCAACCTTGCCGACGACAGCGAAAACGAGATCGGCCCGCTGATCTCCAAGCGCCAGCGCGACCGCGTCGAAAGCTTCGTGGCGCGTGCCGGCGAGCACAAGCACATGGAGATCACCACGGGCGGCAAGACGTCAGGCGACAGGGGTTTCTTCTATACGCCGACCGTTATCGCCGGCGCCACGCAGGAAGACGAGATCGTCCGCCGCGAGGTCTTCGGTCCCGTCGTCTCGGTCACCCGCTTCACCGACGTCGAGGACGCAGTCACCTGGGCCAACGACAGCGACTACGGGCTCGCCTCCTCGGTCTGGACCAAGGACATCAGCCGCGGCATGAAGACGGCGGCCCGCCTGCAATATGGCTGCACCTGGATCAACACCCACTTCATGCTCACCAACGAGATGCCGCATGGCGGCCTGAAGCAATCGGGCTACGGCAAGGACATGTCAGTCTACGCGCTGGAAGACTACACGGCCGTCCGCCACGTGATGATCAATCACGGCTGAGCGGATCTCGGCTCGACCACGCACGCCGCCGAGGGAAACCATGGCGGCGCTTGCCCTTCCAGACAGGCGCGGGTCAGCCCGGCGGCATCCGCTCGAATGTCGGCAGCGCCGGATCGAGGTGATCCCACGCGTAGCCCGCAGCCGTCCACGACACCAGCTGCGGCGCAAAACGGCTCGGGTCGTCGAGGCTTGCCGGCGGAACGATGAACACGTCGGGCATATCGGGAAATGTCAGCTGGACGGAGGAGCCGCATGTCGGGCAGAACGCCCGTCGCTTCACGGTGCCGCCATCGCCGACGGTCTGCCAGTATGATGCCTGGCCGTCGACCTTCACCTCCGCCGCAACGAATGTCAGGTGCGACTGGTGCCCCGTACCGCTGTCGCGTTGGCATTGCCGACATTGACAGTGAAGCATGACCACCGGTTCGCCTGATATTTCGTAGCGGATGGCGCCGCAAGCGCAGCCGCCGGTATAGGACGCGTTCATGCTTTCTCCTCCAATCAGCTTCGATGCCGGGTTCGCGATGGCTGCCCGGCAACCAGCTTCGAACCACAGCGGTTATTGAGTCAATACTAAATTATTAAGGCCTGGCGGCAGGCATCAACGCGCGGTGATCCGTTCAAAAAGTCGGCCGCTATCTCATTGGATATGGAACCTTTTTCCACTTGAAGCGTCTTCTACGCACCAACAAGAAGGAACACTTCCATGCTGAAATGGGCTCTCATCTTTTTCGTGGTTTCGCTGATCGCCGGCTTCTTCGGTTTCTCCGGGATATCGGCCGCGACCGCGACCGTCGCCCGCGTCCTCTTCGGCATCGCGCTGGTGATCTTCCTGATCTTCCTGGTGCTGGCGCTGCTGGCCGGACAGGCGATCCTATAATCTGCGCGTGACCGAATAGAGCAGCACCGGCTCCGGCAGACCTTTCAGGGATAACGGCGCAAGTGGAGTGAAATCGGCCGCATCGAAGTTACCTGCCGCGTCGCCATGGGTGCTGCGGCAGGCGAGTATTTGTGACGGTGCGGCCGCCGCCGCGATACGAGCCGCCAGATTGACCGTCTGTCCGAAGATATCGCCATCGCGCGGCACCACCTGTCCGGTCGCCACGCCGACCCTGACATCCGGCAAGTCATGCGCGGCGCTTTGCTCGACCAGCGACAGTGCGGTCCGCAGCGCCGCACCGGAATCGGGAAACAGCATCATCACCCCATCGCCAAGCGGTTTGACGATACGACCGCCGAAACCGCTGCAAAGCCGCTGTGCCAGCGCCTCGAAGCCAGCCGCTTTTTCTGCGGCCTTGAGGTCGCCGATATCCTGCGTCAGCGCCGTAAAGCCGGAAAGATCGGCGAAGGCCACAGCCGGCAGCGGCCGGTTTGTATCGGCATCCAACCCTCCACCATGTCCCACACCGCGCAGCGCCTCCTGCAGCCGGCCGACGACATTGTCGAACACCGCTTCTTCAAGCAGGCGCCGCTGCAGCAGGAAGAGCATGCGCATGCCGATCCGTTGCAATTCCAGCCGTTTCGCGGCACCCGCCGCCAAAACATCGCGATGGCTGAGCCCCGCCTGCAGCATCGGCGCCTCGACCTCGGAGCGAAACAGGTCGCGCATGGTATCGACGCAGCGCCGCATGGATTGTCCAAACACCCGGAGAACCCGGTGCATCCCATCGCCGGTGGCGCCGAGAGCGGCGCATTCGGCGACCAGCCGGATGAACTCCAGGTCGTCCTCCCGCAGCGCTCGCGCCGGCGACATCGGCGGCAGGCCGGCGCTGGAGTGCAGGGCATTGAGCTTTTCGATATCGAGCGGCGAGCGTTCCAGCGCCGCCGAGAGCGGCGTTTGCGAGATCGTCACCGGCTCGAACATCAGCTGGCTGGCGAAATCCAGTGATACCACCTGCCGCCGCAGCCCTTCCGCCAGCGTCTCCAGCGCAATACCGGCATCATTGAGCGCCAGCACCAGCCGCAATCGGCTGACGTCGCTACCGGCATAACCGGCCGCACCCGCCTCGATGATCCGCAACTGCTCGATTTGCTGTAGCCGATCATCGTCGCAGCCGGCCAGAGACGCCAACATTTCACGGGACAAGACATCCATGAAACAACCCCAGGTGAATAAAACCTCTCATACACCAAAATGCATCGAGGCTCTATTCCTGGCCGCTACCTCTAAAGGAGGCTTGCGCCGACATTGATGGCGAGCGCCAGGATCGTCGTGTTGAACAGGAAGGACAGCACCGAATGCAGCAATGTCAGCTTGCGCATGACGGTCGAGCTGGTTGCCACGTCGGCTGTCTGCGAGGCGACGCCGATGGTGAAGGAATAGTAGAGAAAATCCCAGTAGACCGGCTCGTCGAGCCCCTCCGGGAACTTCAACCCGTCGCCCTTGACGCCGTCGCCGTCATCGTCTCCGCCATAATAGCGGTGCGCATAGTGCAGGGTGAACAGCGTGTGCAGGAACACCCAGGAAATCAGGATGGTGGCGATCGCCACCATGGCCCGCGCCAGCGCCGCGCCGGGCGCCGCATCTTTCACTTGATGCAGTTCCAGACCGATGCCGGCAATGCTGGCAAGGGCTGCCGCGATCGACAGGAACATCAGCAGCGTATCGGAAAAATCGAGATCCGCCGATCGCTTGCGGATCGTCGCGACGCTCGCCCTCAGCATGCGGCGCCATGTAGCGGCGATGAACAGCAGGGCGGAGACGTTCCAGCCGGCCAAGAGGTTGCGAGCGTTGACCTCGCGCGTCGTCAACAGCAGGAACACCAAAAGGCCTGCCAGAATGGCGATCGCGAAGATCACATGCTTGCGCAGCAGCTGCAGGATGCGGCTTGTCTCGCCTTGTCTGTCGTCTGCCATCGCCTGCTCCGCCGGTGCGAGATTGCCTTTGATATCAGCTTGATACCGGCAAGAGCAAGACGGCGTCAGCCGGTCCAGCCGCCATCAACGACGTGGATCTGCCCGGTGGTGAACCCGGCTTCGTCGCCGGCGAGATAGGTGACCAGCGCCGCGATCTCCTCCGGCGTGGCGATCCGGCCCATCGGCTGGCGGCCGATGAAATCCTTCAGCGCCTTGTCGTAATCGCCGGTGGCGCGCAACCGCTCATGCAGCGACGGGCTATCGACAGTACCTGGGCAGATTGCGTTGGCGCGGATGCCCCGGGCGACGAAATCCGCGGCGATCGACTTGGTGAGACCGATGACGGCGGCCTTGGAGGCGCTGTAGGCGAAGCGGTTCGGTACGCCCTTCACGCTTGAAGCGACCGACGCCATGTTGACGATCGCGCCCTTGCCCTTCTCCAGCATGCCGGGCAGGAAGGTGCGGCAGGTGGTATACATCGCCTTGGCGTTGAGATTGAACGAGAAGTCCCAGTCCTTTTCCTCGCAGTCGAGGATCGATCCGGAATGGACGAAACCGGCGCAGTTGAACAGCACGTCGATCGGGCCGATCTCGGCCGCGAAGGCGCGCACGGCATCGCCATCGAGCACGTCGAGCACCCGCGTCGTGGCACCCTGAAGCGTCGACAGCGTCGCCTGGTTGATATCGGTGGCATGCACATGCGCGCCAAGCGAAATGAACCGTTCGGCGCTGGCGCGCCCGATCCCCTGTCCGGCCGCCGTAACGACGACTGTCTTGCCTTCCAGACCGTGGCTCATACTTCCTCCCATGCTGCATCGCGCTTGCGGTGCCCTCATTCATATGCAAACATTATATTCATTATGCCGTCAATGACATTGTCCGACACCGGACGCCGACCCAGGCAGAGGAGGCCTGTTCAGCATTCGAAAATCCGGCGCGCGGAGACATTGACGATACGACGACCCGGCATGAATGGGAGGAACCGCATGCTTTTCGATACCCACCTGCATGTCATGGACAGGACGCGGCTAGACTATCCCTGGCTGCCGGATGTGCCGGCGCTCGATCGCGACAGTCTCTATGAGCACTATGCCCGCGACGCCCTGCGTTGCGGTATCTCCAACGTGCTGCACATGGAGGTGGATGTCGCGCCCGAGCAGATCGACGCCGAGACGGATTATATCAAGACGATCGGCCAGCGACCGGGAAGCCTCGTGCGCGGCGCCATCGCCGCCTGCCGCCCGGAAGACGAGGGCTTCCCGGCCCACCTCGAACGCTGTCTCGCCGACCCCTTCGTCAAGGGGTTTCGCCGGGTGCTGCACGTCGCGCCTGACGACACCTCGGAGCGACCGCTGTTTCGCGAGAACATCCGGCAGCTCGCGGACACCCGCCTGACCTTCGACCTCTGCGTCTTCCCGCACCAGTTCGAGCGTATCCTTGATCTGGTCGATCTCAACCCCGGCGTCCATTTCATCCTCGACCACTGCGCCAATCCGCCGATCAAGGATGGCATGAGCACCGTCTGGCACCACGGCATCACCGAATTCGCCCGCCGCCCCAACGTCACCGCCAAAATCTCCGGCGTCATCGCCTATGGCGATTTCGAAACCTGGTCGGTCGACAGCCTGCGCCCCTATGTCGAACACGTTATCAACAGTTTCGGCTGGGACCGCGTCGTCTGGGGCAGCGACTGGCCGGTCTGTACGCTCGGCGGCGGACTGACACCATGGGTCGCGGCGACACACGCGCTGACATCCGGTTGCAGCGCCGAGGAGCGCGACAAGCTGTATCAGGGCAATGCGAAACGCATTTGGGCGGTGGAGTAGCCGAGGTCGGACGCCGCCCATCAACATAACACGACGTCCCTCAACGCCTGCTTTGATAATGTGAGCGCACCCCACCCTCACTCATTCTCGCCCTTGTGGCGGGAATGAGGGCCGAGAAGGTCGCGAGCGAGAGCGTCCAGTGGGCCACCCATCAAGAACAGCCAAAACGCAAAAAAGGCGGCGCCACCGGCACCGCCTTCCAGATCAAATCACCCGCAAAGCCTTAAGCGGCGGCGAGCTGCAGTTCCTTGGTGACCATTGTGCGCAGGATGCCGAGGTCCTTGGCGAAAGCGCGGATGCCTTCGGCGAGCTTTTCGGTCGCCATTGCATCTTCGTTCATCATCCAGCGGAAGGTCTTCTCATCGACGGCGATCTTGGAGACCGGCTTGATGACCTCGGGCGACAGCTTGCGCTCGAGCTTGCCTTCGTCCTTGGCCAGTTCGTCGAGCAGGTTCGGCGCGATCGTCAGGCGGTCGCAACCGGCCAGCGCTTCGATTTCGCCGGCGGAACGGAACGAGGCGCCCATGACGATCGTCTTGATGTCGTTGGCCTTGTAGTAGTTGTAGATCTCGCGAACCGACAGAACGCCCGGATCTTCTTCAGGCGTGAAGTCCTTGCCGGTCGACTTCTTGTACCAGTCGAGGATACGGCCAACAAAGGGCGAGATCAGGAAGGCCTTTGCATCGGCGCAGGCGATCGCCTGGGCCTGCGAGAACAGCAGGGTCAGATTGCAGTCGATGCCTTCCTTCTGCAGGATTTCGGCAGCGCGAATACCTTCCCAGGTCGATGCCAGCTTGATCAGGATGCGATCCTTCTCGATGCCGCGTTCCTTGTAGCCGGCGATGATGCCGTGGGCCTTTTCGACCGACGCCTTGGTGTCGAACGAGAGGTCGGCATCGACTTCGGTCGATACACGGCCGGGAACGAGCTTCGACAGCGCGGCGCCGACGGAGATGGCGAGGCGGTCGGCAACGGCAGCCGAAACGGCTTCGGAATTGCCGCCCTGCTTCTTGCCCCAGGCAACGGCTTCCTTGATCGCGTCGGCGAACATCGGCGTGCCGAGTGCCTTGAGAACGATGCTCGGGTTGGTGGTGCAATCCACCGGCTTCAGGCGGGCAACGGCTTCGATGTCACCGGTGTCGGCAACGACGGTGGTAATCTCGCGGAGTTGGTCAAGCTTGGATGTCATGATCGAGTGTCCTTCTGACTTGAGCTGCGGACCGGGGCGTTTGCCGACCGGCAAAGAGGTGATCTACGGAAGCGTCCGTACGGTGAATGTCGGCCGTCTCTCAACGATAGGCCATAAACGCTGGTGAAGGTATCGTCGTTCCGGCATCGCCAATCGGCAAGGCGCCTCGCCGGGCTTCATCAGCCCGCAGCGCCAAAGCGTGTCGTGACGACCCATATGCCCGCACATTGCCTCCTCGAACGGGCCTCCTCGAAGGGAGGGAGCGACTATTGGCAAGACTATCACTATTCCGACCGCACTATGTCAAGGACATTTGTGCATTTCAATTGACATAAGTGTCACACCCGTCATTATCGCGGGCTTCAAGGCGCCGCCGGTCGATAGGTGCGGTTCAAGCGCATGCCCTGCGTAGAACACGCAAATAGGGCGCAATTCGCTGAGGAGGAGATGTGGTCAAGCTCAAACGCGGCACGCACACCGCTTATTCGGAAGCCTCCTCCCTCCGCCTGCGGGCGGCCTGGCTTTACTATAACCAGGGATTGACGCAGAAAGATGTCGCCGAGCAACTCGGCATCAGCCGCACCACCGTCATCCGCCTGCTCGACGAAGCGATGAAGCGCAGCGAGGTGCAGATCTGGATCAACGACTCGATCGGCGATTGCGTCGAACTGTCGGTGAAGCTGGAGCGTGCCTATGGGCTGGACGAAGCGATCGTCGTGCCGGCGCCGGTCAGCAGCGATGCCAACGCGCTGGCCAAGAGCGTCGGCCTGGCTCTTGGCCAGTTCCTCTCCGAAGCCATACCCGACAACTATACCATCGGCGTCGGCTGGGGCCGCACCATGACCGCGTCGCTGTCGAGCTTCCGGCCGCCACGGCGCGACAACTGCAAGGTCGTCTCGCTGCTCGGCGGCATCGTTGCCGTCCACCAGACCAACCCGATCGACTACACCTGGCGGCTGGCAAGCCAGCTCGGCGCCGAGTGCTACATGTTCCTGGCGCCGCTACTGGTCGATTCCACCGAGACCAAGCGCAACCTGATCGAGAAGTGCGGCCTCGACGCCATCTACCGCCTTGCCGAAACGCTCGATCTTGCCATCGTCAGCTGCGGCGATATCGGCCCGCATTCGACATCGCTGTCGGAAGGCTGGATTTCCAAGGCCGAACTGCAGGAACTGATCGACGCCGGCTGCGTCTGCGACACCATGTTCAACTTCCTCGACAAAGACGGCAACACGGTCGATCATTCGATCAACAGCCGCGTCATGTCGGTCGATCTCGACACGCTGAAGAAGGCCAGGCACATCGTGCTCTCTTCCGGCGGCGCCCACCGCGCCATCGCCATCAGCGCCACCATCAAGCGTATCGGCTGCAACACGCTGATCACCGACGAAAGCGCCGCCCGCGCTCTGCTGGAGTTGGCGGACGCAGCCTGACCACAGGTCACATCGGCGTCATCTGAGACCCAGGCGTCATCCGGCGGCAGTTCGTCCACGTATAGGCTTGATGACCCAATGCACGGAGACGACCCAAGGCCGGATCGGCAGATATGCCCTGGCCGCCCTTTACACCCTCGCCGGCCTAGCACACCTGCTCTTCGCCGACGCGTTCCTCTCGATCACCCCGGGGTGGGTCCCCGTTCCGGCCACCATCATCGCCCTGACCGGAATCTGCGAGATAGCAGGCGCCATCGGACTGATGACGAGGCGCTTCCGCCGCGTCGCCGGCATCTGTCTGGCCGTCTACGCCGTCTGCGTCTTCCCGGCCAACATAAAGCACGCGATCCACGACCTAGGTTCGGCGACGGCGCCCTTGGGCTGGTGGTATCACCTGCCGCGGCTTGCCCTTCAGCCGGCGATCGTCTGGTGGGCGCTGTTTGCCGGCAGGGTAACCCGCTGGCCGTTCGCGGCGCAAAGCTGACCGTCATTCGACGACACGAGAGCGGATAAAATCCCGCTCTCCAGCCGTTATGCGTCAAACCGCCACGTCGCGGACGCAAAATCATTTGATAATAGCCAGATGAAGAACTGGCCGACGGGGCACAGTCGGGGGCACATAATTTGTCGAAGCGCAGCTTTTCGTTTCCAGTAGCCGATGTCCGCGCCCGCGCGCTTGGCGAAATCCACTCGCGCCCCTACACCCTCGTTCCCCTGCCCCGCGTCATCTTCCAGGTCGCGTTCCTGACCGAAGCCAATTTCGCCGCCGATCAGGCATTGCTGTCCGACCTATCTCTCGCTCAGGGCGTGCCGGCGCCGGCTGCCGACACCAGCCATCACACCATGACCTGGGGCAACGGCACGCTGCGCTGGGAGCGGCACACTGAATTCTCCACCTATTTCTGGGATACGCCGGCGCTGGCCGAATTCGGCGCCGAAATCCCGATCAACCCCTTCGGTGTCTCATTCGCGGCTCCGGGCGCCTTCATATCCGGCGTCCGCATCGAGATCCGCCCCGATAGCGAGGATGTCGGCGACGTCATCGCCAATTTCGATCCGACCAGTCTCTGTCAGAGCATGGTCGCAGACAGCCAGGCGACCGTGATTACCGATTTCCGCCAGGACGGCGACGGCCTGACCAAGTTTCTGGTGCTCGATCATGGCATGACCGACGGGGCTCGCGGCATGCTTGCCCAGCGTCTGCTCGACATCGAGACCTACCGGACGCTGGCGATGATGGGCCTGCCCCTCGCCCAGACGCTGTCGCCCGAGATCCGCCAGATCGAAAACAGCTTCACCGCCATCACCCAGGGCATGAAGCAGCATGCGCGCGCCGAAGCCGATGCCCTGTTGTCGGAAATCACCCGTCTTGCCGCCGAGCTGGAAGCCAATGCGGCGCTCAGTCTCTACCGCTTCGGCGCCAGCCGCGCCTATTACAACATCGTGCTCGAGCGCGTTGCCATGCTGGCCGAAAAAGCGCTCCCCGGCAACGAGACGCTCGGGGCCTTCCTGCAGCGCCGCCTGGCGCCGGCCATGCGCACCTGCCAGTCGGTCGAGGAGCGGCAGGCCGACCTGTCGCGCAAGCTCGCCCGCGCCACCGCTCTGCTGCGCAGCTGGATCGATGTCGAACTGCAGAAGTTCAACACGGAAATCCTCGCATCGATGGACAAGCGCGCGCATCTGCAGCTGCGCCTGCAGCAGACGGTCGAAGGCCTGTCGGTCGCCGCCATCTCCTATTACGTCATCGGTCTTGTCGGCTATCTAGCCAAGCTGATACACGGCGTCGGCATCGCGGTCGCGCCGGAAACACTGACCGGCGCGGCGGTCCCGATCGTCGTTCTCGGCGTCTGGCTGACGGTGCGGCGCATCCGCAGCAAACACAGCGACGATCACGTCAAGCAAGCCCCCCGCCCCCGCTCCGTCAGCTGAGCAGTCGTTCTGGTCCAAACTCGAAGGCCGCCGCACTGAGCGCCACCGTCGATTTTCGGCGGCGATTTTGCCATGCCCGCAGCTACGTCATATATCCTTCATGAGACGCTGCTTATTTGGCGGCATGAGTCGCCCTCTTCATGCCGGTTTTCATGATAGTCTTCATGGCGACAGCGTCCGAAGCGCGATGCATGGCGACCAAACCCGCTCCGGCGACCAACACCCCCGGACATCTGAACAGGGACTCGAGATGACCAATACCAACGGCACGCCTTCTCACGACTGGCTCGAAGCCGAACTGGCCGATACGCTCGATGAGGATTACGAGCTTGAGCTGTCCGAACCGGCACTGTCGGAAGAGATCCGCAAGATCTATCGCAAGGCGCATCCGCCTTCGATGCCGCGCATCGAGTATTTCCGCGCGCTGATCGCGCTGCAGTCTGAGCTGATCCGCCTGCAGGATTGGGTCACCTATCACAAGGAAAAGGTCGTCGTCATTTTCGAGGGCCGCGATTCCGCCGGCAAGGGCGGCGTCATCAAGCGCATCACCCAGCGCCTCAACCCGCGCGTCGCCCGCGTCGTGGCGCTGCCCGCGCCGTCCGACCGCGAGAAGTCGCAGTGGTATTTCCAGCGCTACGTCCCGCATCTGCCGGCCGGCGGCGAGATCGTGCTGTTCGACCGCTCCTGGTACAACCGCTCCGGCGTCGAGCGCGTCATGGGCTTTGCCGACGAGGATCAGGTCGAGCAGTTCTTCAACGACGTGCCCGAGTTCGAACGCATGCTCGTTCGCTCCGGCATCCGTCTCGTCAAATACTGGTTCTCGATCACCGACGAGGAGCAGCAGATGCGCTTCCTCGTGCGCATCCACGATCCGCTCAAGCAGTGGAAGCTGTCGCCGATGGACCTGCAGTCGCGCATCCGCTGGGAAGGCTACACCAAGGCCAAGGAAGAGACCTTCGCCCGCACCAACATCCCGGAAGCGCCGTGGCACATCGTCGAAGGCAACGACAAGAAGCGCGCCCGCCTCAACTGCATCGATCACCTGCTCTCGCAGTTCCCCTACGAGGACGTCCCGCATCAGGAAATCGCCCTGCCGGAGCGCGTCTTCAACCCGGACTACGAACGCAAGGTCCTGCCGCCCGAACTGTACGTGCCGTCGAAGTATTGATTTTGTAGAGAGGTTTTCGGGTGAGGCCCTCTCATCCCCGGTGCAACTTGTTGCACCTGAAACCTTCGGGCCACCTTCTCCCCTATGGGGCGAAGGGACTGGGAGCGGGCCGCTCGATCAAACATCCCCTTCTCCCCCCACGGGGAGAAGGTGCCCGAAGGGCGGATGAGGGGGCCACAACCTTCAACCCATCTTCTACAACACCACCCTCAAGCGTGCGCCGACTCCCATCCCAGCATCGCCCGCTTGCGCGTCAGCCCCCAGTGATACCCCGTCAGCGCGCCGCTCTTTCCAAGCGCCCGGTGACACGGCACCACGAACGAGATCGGGTTCGCCCCGACCGCGGCGCCGACCGCGCGCATCGCCGTTGGGCGGCCGATGTCGCTGGCGATATCACTGTAGGTCACCGCCTTGCCGAACGGAATCTTCAACAGGCTTTCCCACACCTGAACCTGGAAATCGGTGCCGATCAGCACCACCCGCAGCGGCTGGTCCGAGGTCCAGCGGCCGGGCGTGAAGATGCGTTCGGCATAGGGCACCGTCGCCTTGACGTCCTCGACGTAGTCCGCGTTCGGCCAGCGGCAGGTCATGTCCTCAAGGCAGGCCGCCTCGTCGCCAATATCGCTGAAGGCAAGGCCGGCAAGGCCGCGGTCGGTGATCATGACGAGCGCGATACCGAACGGCGATGGATGGAAGCCGTAGCGGATCGTCAGCCCGCCGCCGCGCGCCTTCCATTCGCCCGGCGACATCGCCTCGTGGGTGACGAACAGGTCGTGCAGCCGGCTCGGGCCGGAAAGACCGACCTCCAGAGACGTTTCCAGCAGCGGCAGTTCTTCCTTGCGCAGCAGACGCTTGGCATGATCGAGCGTCACCGCCTGCAGGAATGCCTTCGGCGACAGTCCGGCCCAGCGGGTGAACGTCTTCTGCAGCTGCGTCGGCGACTGGTTGAGGCGCGCGGCGATGGTCTCCAGCGACGGCTGGTCGCGATAATCCGCGGTGATCAGTTCGATCACCTGTCGCACGGTCTCGTAGTCCGGACCATCGGGCGTGATGTCTGTGTTGAGATTGGCTATCATGTTCATGATCTTTCTCCTTGTCACAAGGAGATAGTCAAGTGGCATCCGCCGAGCCACCCGATTCTTGCAGGCATGCAAGAGATCTCTCAGATACGTTGCGTCACCGTCGCCAGCGCCCGCTTGAATGCTTTGGCGAAGCTTTCACGGTCATCCGGGTTGAGGAACGAGCCGATATCGGTGCCGCGCCCCTGCCCCGAAATATGCATCGACAGGATGCCGATCTCGTCGTCACGGCGCACCATGAACCGGGTCCAGAACGGATTGAAATGATGCTCGATGGTCCGGCCCGAAGGAGCGATCTTGCGTACGGCGATATCGGTGCGTGACACCGTGACCAGCTCGCGCGTCCGCGCCGAGCGGTAGTTCAGCCGGAAGGCGCCGTAGAGCAGCAGGAAATCCAGCCCGAAGAACAATCCGATCGGCCAGGCGCCTGTCGCAACGAAGAACAGGCCGTAGAACAGGCAGAAGCCGCCCGTCAGCAGCAGCATCACCCGAAACCCCTTGCGGCCCAGCGACCGGTGGGGAAAGAGCTCGGCTGCAAACACGGGCTGCTCGAAAACCGCCTGTTGAACGGCGTTGTCGGCGTTGCTTTCCATCATGGCTGCCGAGTATAGATTCGGAATGTCCACTCCGAAACTCAAATCCGCCGCCACATCGTCGCAGTCTGCGAAAGCACCAGAGAAACCCGTCGTCCGCCGCAAGAAGCCGGCGACGGTCCGGTCCGTCTACAGCGAGGCCGAGCGCGAGGAGATGTTCCGCCGATTCTCCATCCAGCGACCGGAGCCGAAGGGCGAGCTGGAGCATTCCAACCCGTTCACGCTGGTGGTCGCCGTGGCGCTGTCCGCGCAGGCGACGGACGCCGGCGTCAACAAGGCGACGCGTGCCTTGTTCAAGGTTGCCGACACGCCGGAAAAGATGCTTGCCCTCGGCGAGGACAAGGTGCGCGACTACATCAAGACCATCGGCCTTTACCGCAACAAGGCGAAGAACGTGATTGCCCTGTCGCGGATGCTGGTGGAGGTCTTCGGCAGCGTCGTGCCGCAGACACGCGACGAGCTGGTGATGCTGCCCGGCGTCGGCCGCAAGACCGCCAACGTCGTTCTATCGATGGCCTTTGGCCAGGCGACCATGGCGGTCGACACGCACATCTTCCGCATCGCCAACCGTATCAAGCTGGCGCCGGGCAAGACGCCCGACGAGGTCGAGGCGCGGCTGATGAAGGTGATCCCGAAGCACTATCTCTATCACGCCCACCACTGGCTGATCCTGCACGGCCGCTACACCTGCAAGGCGCGGCGCGCCGAATGCGAGCACTGCGTCATCGCCGATCTCTGTCGCTCGCCCGAAAAGAGCTGCGACATCCCGGCCCCGCTGGTCGAACTGCCGCCACAGGTGATCGGCGAAGGCGTCGACTAGAGCAATTCCAGGAAAAGTGAGAAGCGGTTTTCCGTCCGGAATTGCGTGAAAACAAAAGCCTAGAGCAGGTCCGCGGTTCGAAGAAAAGCGGACCTGCTCTAGCGATCAGACGCGGACGCCGAGCTCCCTGCGCGACAACAGCTTGTGCAGATGCACCATCATGCCCGCGGCAAACAGCGGCGTCAGCAGATTGACGATGGGGATGGCCAGGAACACGGCGATCACAAGGCCGGCCATGAACACCGTCGACGCGTGCTTCTGGCGAAACAGCCGCGCCTCGTCGGGCGACCGGAAACGCATGGCGGCGAACTCGAAGAATTCGCGGCCGAGCAGGTAGCCGTTGACCAGGAAGAAGGCGACGAGGTTGATCCCCGGGATGAATAGGAGGAACAGCGCCACGATATTGCCGGCAATGACGACGCCGAGAAACTTTACCGAACTCAGTATTGCCGGCCCGAGCGGCATCGGCGTGCCGGGCACGTCCTCGGCATAGTCGCGCTTTTCCACCACCTCGGCCACATCGTCGAGAAACAGCCCGGCAATCAGCGCCGTAACCGGTGACAGCAACAATGCGAGCCCAAGCGCCAGCCCGATGCCGGCCATGATGGCGAACACGAAGCCTAGCCATCCAGCCCAGTCCGGCAGGTCGGGAAAGAAGCTCGCCAGCCACGGAAACAGGAAGGCCATGAACACGCCGCGCAACGCCAGCCACAGGCCGATCAGCGCCAGAACCGTCAGCCCCAGCACCTTCCAGAAGACCGACCGCGTCTCGGCGGCGAAAAGATTGGAAGCCGACAGGCGGGCTGCTTCAAGGATCATTGTGACGTCTCCGGTTGTGCCAATGATGTAGGAATCTGATCTTTGAACGGCAAGGCTGAAATTATTTCGCTAAATTAACGGAATTGTTGTTTAAAAGCGTTTGTTAATATATATTTTTATAAGCATTCTGGCATACTTGCATTGCGTTTGGACTATCTGTCCGCGCAAGCGTTTCTTTAGAAGATGAGAAAATACTCCTGACATCGGGACAGCGACCGTGGAAGACTTTGTTCAGAAGCTCCGCCAATATTCGAAATCCGGCACGCCTGCCGAGCGTCGTATTGCCAAATATTTCACCGAACATCTGAGCGACCTGCCGTTCGAGACGGCCGCCTCGGTGGCCGATCGGCTGGACCTCAGCCCGATGACCGTCGGCCGCTTCCTGCGCGCGCTGGGCTATCAGGGGCTCGATAGCGTCAAGGTGCAGATCCGTGATGTCTCCAGCGTCTCGGCCACCCAGATGCAGGCATCGATGACAGAGCTGCAGGTCGATGCGTCCGACGGCAAGCCGCTTGCGGTGCTCGTCTCCGAGCAGATCCAGGCCCTGCATCATATCTATCATCTGACCGGGCAGCCGCAGTGGAGCGAAACCATCGCGGCGATCCGCAACGCCCGCGAAGTGTTCATCGCCACGCACGTATCGCAGGCGAGCTTCGCCACCCATTTCAGCCAGCGCCTGACCCAGGCGCGCGACGGCGTGCATGCGCTTGACGGATCCGGCAATCGCTTTGCCGAACTGTTTGCCCGCGTCAACGGCAACGAAGCGCTTGTGGTCATCATTGACAGCCAGCGTTTCAAGAAGGCCCGGCTGCTGGCCCGGATCGCGCGTCGCTACGGCTACCGGGTCGTGCTGATCAGCGCCCAGAGCGCAAACTGGATGCCGGATCAGGCCAATCTTATCCTGCCCTTGCCACCGGCACGATCCGGCGAGGCGGACAACCTGCCACCGGTCATCGCCCTGCTCGACTGTCTGTCCTCGGCGGTGATTGCGGCCGTCGGCGAAGAGGCCACCTTGCGGGCCGGACGCATGGCCGAATTCAGCGCCATGCTCGGCGAGGATGCAAGCCGCTGAACGTCAGTCACGCCTGACGGATATCAGCGTCCACCTCCTCTATTCCATCGCCTCGAGCTCGGCGCGATGCCGGTACATTGCCAGCAGTCGGCGATACTCGCGGTCGTAAAGCGCCCGTTTGCGCTCATCCGGTATTCTCACCTCGCCACCGGGATACATCGCTGCCCCCGCCGACGGCAGGTCGGCATGCAATCCGCAGGCAACCGACGCCGCCATGGCGGTACCCAGAAGCACCGCCTCGTTCATCTTAGGCACCACCACCTTGCAGCCGGTCGCATCCGAATAGAGTTCCATCAGCACCGGGTTCTTCACATGCCCGCCGGCGACGTGCAGCGTGTCCGGCCCGTAGCCGTATTCCTTCATCCGCTCGAGAATGTGCCGGATGCCGAGCGCGATGGCGACGGCCGTGCGCCAGTAGAGCGTGCAGAGCCCGTCGAACGAGGTGTCGAGCGTCAGGCCGCTGATGGCGCCGACCGCATGCGGATCGGCCAGCGGCGAACGGTTGCCGTGAAAATCGGGCAGCACGAAGATACGGGCACCGAACTGGTCGCCCTCCTCCGCACGCAGTTGCGAGATCCGCGAGACGATCTTCTGATGCAGCGCCGCCGTGGGCTCACCGCCGGCCGCATGCATCCTGACCACATGGTCGAGCAAAGCGCCGGTGGCGGATTGGCCGGCCTCGACCAGCCAGGTCCCGGGAAACACCGCCTCGTAGTAAGGCCCCCACATGCCGTGGCTCGGCCGGCGCTCGTGCGAAAACGACACGATGCAGCTCGACGTGCCGGCGATCAGCGCCAGCTGCCGCTCAAGCCGCTCCGGATCATGCGCATCGCCGCCAAGCGTTCCGAGCGCGCCGGCATAGGCGTCGACCATCCCCGCGGAGACGTGACAGGCAGTCGTCAGGCCGAGCGCCGATGCGGCCTCCTGCGTCAGCGTTCCGACGCTGCTGCCGACGGCAGCCGTCTCATCGGGCAATCGCCCGCGCGCCTGCAGGTCGTCGAGACCGATCTGCTCGAGAAAATCCTTGCGCCATCCCTGCTTTTGATGCGCCAGGTAGTTCCACTTGGCGGTCAGCGTACAGCGCGAGCGGGCCAGCGAACCGGTCGCCTTCCAGGTCATGAAATCAGCGAGGTCGAAGAGATAGCCGGTGTTCATCCAGGTCCCGGGCAGCTTCTGCTTCAGCCACATCAGCTTCGGCATCTCCATCTCCGGCGACATGAAATGCCCCGAATGTTCCAGCACCTCATGTTTGGTCGCCGTACAGAAATCGGCTTCCTTCAGTGCCCGGTGATCGAGCCAGACGATGGTGTCGAAGCGCCGCTCGCCGCCGGTGGACACGCTGATCTGGCCACCGTCGATGTCGCGCACCACAAGCGAGCAGGTGCCATCGAAGCCGATGGCACCAACCGTTTCCGGCGGAATACCCGATTGCTCCATCGCCTTGCGCACCGCAATGCTGACGGCCGACCATATATCTTCCGAATCGTGCTCCGCATGGTTTTCCCGCGGCCGGTTCATGATGATCGGATGCTCGGCCTTGCCGAGCAACTGGCCGCCGGCATCGAAGACGCCGGCGCGCGCACTGCCCGTGCCGATATCGACCGCGACCACATGCTGAGGCATTAAAGGTGAATCCCGTCCTGCTTGAAGGTGCGGACAAGGTGTATCAATTCCGGCATGACGTCAAACGTCGCATCGGGAGAAAGTCGCTCCAGTTCAGCACGATAGCCGGCAAAATTGGCGTGCGATCCGCCGGTGAAGGCAAACACCGTCATGCCAGCCGCCTTCGCCGCCTCGATGCCGGCAGGACTGTCCTCGATGACCACGCAATCGGCCGGCGCTGCCTGCATTTCATGGGCCGCGTGCAGGAAGAGATCCGGCGCCGGCTTGCCGTTCTTGACCATCGAGGCGCTGAAGATATGCGGCAGCTTGTCGATCAGACCCGTCACCGTCAGCGACAGGCGGATGCGCTCGATCTGGCTGGACGACGCCACGCAGCAGGGAATATCGAGCGCATCGATGGTCGCACCAACGCCCCCGATCGGTTTCAGCTCCGTGCGGAAGCGTGCGTAGAGGTCCGTTCGGATCTGCTCAAGAAACGCCTCGCCCGGATGCACGTCATATTCGGTCTTCATCGTGTCGATCACGGTGGCGAGACTGCGCCCGAGGAAGCGGCCATAGACCTCCTCCTCGGTGATCGGCACATTGAGATCGTTCATCGCCTTGACGAGAACGCTGACGGAAATCGGCTCGCTATCGACGAGAACGCCATCGCAATCGAAAATGACCAGGCGCTTCTCGCTGTCAGCCATGCTTCACCACCCTAAGCCGAGAGCTTGTTGTCGAGGTAAAGCTGCAGCGTCTCGCGGGTGCCCTTTTCCCAGAGCGTCTTCAGCGCATGCGCGAAGCGCTTGCGGAACAGCTCGGACTTCGCCACCTCGCCGAAAATATCGTCGAAGGCGAGGAAGGCGGCCGGATCGTCCTTGGCCTTCAGCGCCGCTTCATGCAGCCGGTCGGCACTGGCATCGTTGAAGACGATGTCCTGGCCGCTGTCGGTCTTGCCGGCGAAGTAGCGGCACCAGAGTGCCGAGACCAGCGCTAGCCCGACGACATCGCGACCCTGGTTCAGGTTGTCGAGTGTCGAGGGCAGGATGAACTTCGGCTGACGGTTGGAGCCGTCCTGCGCCAGACGCGGGATGGTGTCGGCTATCTTCGGGTTGAGCAGGCGATGTTCGATCAGCGCGAAGTAATCCGTCAGCGACGTATTCGGCACCGGCGGCACGATCGGGATGATCTCGTCGGTCTCGAGCTTGGCGAGGAAGGCGCGGATCAGCGGGTCTTCCATCGAGTCGTGCACGAAGTGGATATCCATCAGCGCCGCCGGATAGGCGATGGCCGCATGGCCGCCGTTGAGGATACGGATTTTCATGTGCTCGTAGGGGGTCACGTCGGGCACGAAGGTGACGCCGACATTCTCCAGCGCCGGACGGCCGGCAGTGAACTTGTCTTCGAGCACCCACTGCTTGAACTCTTCGCAATAGACCGGCCAATTGTCCTCGATGTCGAAGACGTCCTTCAGGAGGTCGATCTCGCGCTGGCCGGTGGCCGGCGTGATGCGGTCGACCATGGCGTTCGGGAAGGCGACGTTGGCCTTGATCCAATCGGCGAAGGCGGGATCCGAAAGCGCAGCGGTGCCGACGACGGCGTTTTTGGTGACGACGCCATTGTGCGGAATGTTGTCGCACGACATCACGGTGAACGGCACCAGGCCCTTGTCCTTGCGCGCCTTGAGGCCGGCAACGACGAGGCCGAACACGGTCTTCGGATCCGCGGGGTTCTGGCCATCAGCCGCGATCGCCGGATGCGCGGGGTTGAACCTGCCTGACGCGTCGATGAAGTAGCCGCCCTCGGTGATCGTCATCGAGACGATGCGGATCGAGGGGTCGGCGAGCTTGGCGATGATAATGGCTGCATCGCCGACCGGAAGGATGTCGATCATCGGCGCGGTGACGCGTGCCGAGGTCTTGTTGTTGTCCTGCTCCACCACGGTCGTCAGGAAATCCTGGGCGGCGAGCTTATCGCGCATCGCTGCATCGGACGGCAGGATGCCGGCGCCGATGATCGCCCAGTCATGGTCCTCGCCCTTGTTGAACAGGTCGTCGAGGTAGATCGCCTGATGGGCGCGGTGGAAATTGCCGACGCCGAAGTGCACGATGCCCGCCTTCAGCGACGCCCGCTCATAGGCCGGCACAGTGGCCGTCTTTGCCGCGTCGGAAAGCGTTGCCAGCGATAGTTTGCACGTCATGTCTCAGTCCTCTTGAAGGTCTTCGGGGTCACGAGACCCCGGTATCGGCGCGCCGGGCACCGTGTCCGGCACGCACTGTTGTCCCCACCCCGGCAAGCGGCTTCAGATGGCGAGACCATCCTGGCCGAACTTGTGAATGCGCGCGGCGTCGGCGGTCATGTAGACGGTGTCGCCGGCCTTGGCCGGGAAGTTGCCGTCACCACGCGCCGTCATCTGGCCGATGCCCTCGACATCGACATGCAGGAAGGTGTCGGAGCCGAGGTGCTCGGCGACGATGACCTTGCCCTTCCATTCGCCGCTCTGCATCGACAGCTGCATGTGCTCGGGCCGCACGCCGATCGTGTGGGCGTTGTGGGCGGCCGCGTTCTGGCCGGTGACGAAGTTCATCTTCGGCGAGCCGATGAAGCCGGCGACGAACAGGTTGCGCGGCTTTGAGTAGAGCTCCAGCGGCGAGCCGACCTGTTCGATGTTGCCGCGGTTCAGCACCACGATCTTGTCGGCCATGGTCATGGCTTCGACCTGGTCGTGGGTGACGTAGATCATCGTCGTCTTCAGCTGCTGGTGCAACTCGCTGATCTCAAGGCGCATGTTGACGCGCAGCGCCGCATCGAGGTTGGACAGCGGTTCGTCGAACAGGAAGGCCGATGGCTGGCGCACGATGGCGCGGCCGATGGCGACGCGCTGGCGCTGGCCGCCCGACAGCATGCGCGGCTTGCGATCGAGATAGTCGGTGAGATTGAGCACGCGGGCGGCATCCGCCACCTTCTTGTCGATCTCGGCCTTGGGCATGCCCGCCATCTTCAGCGGGAAGGCGATGTTGCTGCGCACGCTCATATGCGGATAAAGCGCGTAGGACTGGAACACCATGGCGAGCCGGCGTTCCGACGGCGCGCTGTCGGTGGCGTCCTTGCCGTCGATCACCACCTTGCCTGAGGTGACATCCTCGAGGCCGGCGATCAGCCGCAGCAGCGTGGACTTGCCACAGCCGGACGGGCCGACGAACACGACGAACTCGCCGTTCTTGATTTCGAGGTCGATCGAAGGGATAACCTTGGCTTCGCCGAAGACCTTCGAAACTTTCTCAAGGGTAATGCTGCCCATGTCTCTCTCCCTAAGTTCTTATTTCACCGCGCCGAAGGTCAGGCCGCGGACGAGTTGTTTCTGGCTGAACCAGCCGAGGATCAGGATCGGGGCGATTGCCATGGTCGATGCTGCCGAAAGCTTGGCGTAGAAAAGTCCTTCCGGGCTGGAATAGGACGCGATGAACGTGGTCAGCGGCGCCGCCTTGGAAGCGGTGAGGTTGAGCGTCCAGAAGGCTTCGTTCCAGGCCAGGATGATGTTGAGGAGCAGCGTCGAGGCAATGCCGGGCACGGCCATCGGCGTCAGCACGTAGATGATTTCCTTCATCAGCGAGGCGCCGTCCATGCGGGCCGCCTCGAGAATCTCGCCGGGGATTTCCTTGAAGTATGTGTAGAGCATCCAGATGATGATCGGCAGGTTGATCAGCATCAGCACCACGACGAGGCCGAGACGGCTGTCCAGCAGGCCGGTGTTGCGGAACATCAGGTAGATCGGGATGAGCGCACCGACCGGCGGCATCATCTTCGTCGACAGCATCCACATCAACACGTCCTTGGTACGCTTGGTCGGCGAGAACGCCATGGCCCAGGCGGACGGAACGGCGATGATCAGGCCGAGCAGCGTCGAGCCGAAGGCGATGATCACCGAGTTCAGGAAGTGGCTGAAGTAGTTCGAGCGGCTCTGCACCTCAAGATAGTTCTCGGTCGTCCAGTGGAAGAACAGGAACTGCGGCGGCGAGGCGATGGCATCGGCTTCCGACTTGAAGCTCGTCAGGAACGTCCAGAGAATCGGGAAGAAGATGATGATGCCGATGGTCCAGGCGACAGCGGTGACGATCACCTTGCGCTGGGTTGTGATCTTTCTAGCCATCTCAAGCCTCCAGGTTCTTGCCGACGATGCGGACGAGGAAGATAGCAACGATATTGGCGAGGATGACCGCGATGATACCGCCAGCCGACGCGCCACCGATGTCGAACTGCAGCAGTGCCCTGTTGTAGACGAGGTAGGTGAGGTTGGTGCTGCTGGTGCCGGGTCCGCCATTGGTGGTGACGAGGATTTCGGCGAAGACGGAGAGCAGGAAGATCGTCTCGATCAGGATGACCACGGTGATGGCGCGCGCCATGTGCGGCAGGATGATGTAGACGAACACCGAGAAGAAACCGGCCCCATCCATCTCGGCCGCTTCCTTTTGCTCTTCCGACAGCGACTGCAGCGCGGTCAGCAGGATCAGCGTGGCGAAGGGCAGCCACTGCCAGGCGACGATCAGGATGATCGAAAACAGCGGCGCATTGGCGAGCCAGTCGAGCGGCTGCAGGCCGAACAGCTTGGCGAGGTAGGCGAACAACCCGTTGACCGGGTTCATGAACATGTTCTTCCACACCAGCGCCGCGACCGTCGGCATAATGAAGAACGGCGCGATCACGAGAATGCGCACGATCCCCTGGCCGAACATCGGCTGGTCGAGCAGCAGCGCCAGCGCGATGCCGCCGACGATGGTGATGACGAGAACGCTGAGCACCAGCACGAGCGTATTGATCAACGCGTCGAAAAATGCCGGATCGGTCAGGAAGAACTTGTAATTGAGAAAGCCGACGAAGCGATTGTCGCTCGGCATCAGCAGATTGTAGTCGATGAACGAGAAGTAGATCGTCATCACGAGCGGGACGATCATCCAGGCGAAGAGAAGCAGCACGGAGGGTGCCATCATCATGCGCGCAGCGGAGCGGGTGTGTAGGGTTGCCATGGTTCACCGTCTTTTCTGAAAGCGGATGGCTGCAAGGCCTTTGGGACAAAAAGGGCCGCCGATGCAGTTCGGGCAATTCGGCGGCCTTAGGGGGGCGGAGCGCGAGCGCACTCCGCCGTTCTCAGGAGGTTTACTTGATGTAACCAGCCTTGGTCATTTCGCGGGTCGTCAACTGCTGCGCGCTCTGCAGAGCCTGATCGACCGAGAGCTGGCCTGCAACCGCTGCCGAGAACTGCTGACCGACGGCCGTACCGATGCCCTGGAATTCAGGGATCGCCACGAACTGGCCACCTGTGTACGGAACAGCCTTGACGGTCGGCTTCTGCGTGTCGGCTGCCTTCATCGCATCAAGCGTCTTGGCGGCGAACGGAGCGGCCTTCTGGTAGTCGGCGTTTTCGTAGAGCGAGGTGCGCGTGCCCGGAGGAACGTTTGCCCAGCCTTCCTTGCCGGCGACCAGTTCGCCGTAAGCCTTGTCGGTCGCCCAGGCGACGAACTTCTGCGCGGCTTCAGCCTTG
The DNA here is from genome assembly GCA_900470805.1 of Hyphomicrobiales bacterium. Classification (GTDB taxonomy): domain Bacteria; phylum Pseudomonadota; class Alphaproteobacteria; order Rhizobiales; family Rhizobiaceae; genus Rhizobium. The sequence continues at coordinate 77,588 of UCCA01000004.1, forward strand.
GTCGAGGTTGCCGGAATGGCGAGATTCCAGGACCACAGCCAGTTGCCATGGTTCTTCAGTTCGCCCTTGGTCGGGAACAGCGCGTAACCGACCTTGTCGGCAACCGTCGAGTCCTTCGGGTTGGAGACGAACGAAGCGGCGACGGTCGCGTCGATCCACATGCCGCACTTGCCGGTCTGGAAGAGCGCCAGGTTTTCGTTGAAGCCGTTCGAGGAGGCGCCTGGAGGGCCGGAGTCCTTCATCAGGTTGACGTAGAAGGTCAGTGCTTCCTTCCACTCGGGGCTGTCGAACTGCGGCTTCCAGTTTTCATCGAACCAGCGACCGCCGAACGAGTTGTCGAGCGCGGTGAGGAACGCCATGTTCTCACCCCAGCCGGCCTTGCCGCGCAGGCACATGCCGTAGACTTCCTTGTCCTTGTCGGTGATCTTCTTCGCCGCATCGGCGATGAATTCCCAAGTCGGGTTCTCAGGCATCTTCAGACCGGCCTTTTCGAACAGGTCGGTGCGATACATGATCATCGCGCTTTCGCCGTAGAACGGCACGGCGTAGAGCTTGCTGTCGACGGTCAGCGCAGCGCTGATGGCCGGCAGAAGGTCCTTGCTGTCATACTTGTCGCCTAGGTTGTCGAGCGGCAGGAGCCAGCCCTGCTTGGCCCAGATCGGAACTTCGTAGTTGCCGATCGTCAGAACGTCGTACTGGCCACCCTTGGTCGCGATATCGGTCGTGACCTTCTGGCGCAGAACGTTTTCTTCGAGCGTCACCCATTCCAGGTCGATGCCCGGGTTCTTGGCCTTGAAGTCATCCGTCAGCTTCTGCATGCGAACCATGTCGCCATTGTTGACGGTTGCGATCGTCAGCGTTTCGGCCGAAGCCATACCGGCGAACGCCAATACCGAGCAGGCGCCCAGCAGAAAAGTTTTAAATGTCATGATCTTCCTCCCAGAAGATGTTAGCGAGCATTCGCTTTGCTCATGGGCAATTACTCATCCCTGCGCAGAAAATGTCAATCGTCAATCGTTGCTGCAATAGCGAAACGACTGCCTATCTATCTGAATTCAAAACAAATAAATTTTTGCTCAAGCCTTGAGCAAATACTCAGCAACCTCTTCATCGGTGATCAAACCATTGATTTGATGCCCGACGACTGCGGCGCGGATGGCTTTCATCTTGCGTTTTCCCTTGCCGATTCCGATCACCACCGATGCTTCGCGCGACGGGATCGGAGCGGACGCAACGCGCTCGTTGATCGGGTTGTCAAGCAGCCTTCCCTCGCTGTCGAACACCCATCCGCAGATCTCGCCGACGGCACCGCTGCGCATCAGCTCCATCATCTCGTCCTTCTCGAGAAAGCCGTCGAGACACAGCGGTCCATCGATGCCGAGCTCACCGATGCCGACGAAGGTGACATTGGCCTGCGCGCTCATCTCGATCGTCGAGCGCACCAGCTGCTGCGCATGCAGCGTCTCGCGCTCTTCGGCGGAGGTGACCAGCACCGGCAGCGGCATCGGGAAATGCCGCGCCTTGACGGCATCGGCCATGCTGAAGATGACGTTGTAGTAGGCGGCAGAGCCGTCCGGCGTGATGTTGCCGGTCAGCGAGACGATGCGGTGATTGATGCATTCGATCGCCGGCAGCTGATCGACGGCGGCCTTCAGCGTTCGCCCCGTACCGACGGCAAGCACGATCGGATCCGGCTTCTTCAGCCAGCGCTCGATCTCCGCCGCAGCCGCCTCGGCGATGCCGACAGTGGCGACACCGGCACCGGGATCGCTCGGCACCACCTCGACCTGGCGCAGGCCGTATTTCCTGCGAACCGCATCGGCTAGCTCGAGACAGGCGGCGATCGGATGATCGAGACGCACCTTGATCAGCCGCTCGGCGACGGCAAGCGAGACGAGGCGCTGCGCCGACTGCCGCGAAATTCCCATCGCCGACGCGATCTCGTCCTGCGTCCGCCCGGCGACATAGTAGAGCCAGCCGGCGCGGGCTGCGTCGTCGAGACGGGCGGAAGTTTCTGATCGTTTCACCATCGAATGTCCATCGCGCGGGCCCTCTTCGCCGGCGAACATCGCCATTGACTCCCCATTTCGCCAGATCAAAACAAAATTCGGGCAAATGTCGAGTGCATTGAGAAATTGCACAATCTATTTTAGCGCCCGCGCTTCTGGAACACCCGCCATCGCCGCGCCATCATTGCCCCCGAAGCCTTCGCTTGACCTGCGATCGACAGGCACGCTAACTGTGGCCGAGAGGGACAAGCCTTGCGAATTCTGCTGGTTGAAGACGACAGGATGATTGGCGAAGCGGTGCGCGATCACGTCGCCGCATCGTTTCATGCCGTCGATTGGGTGAAGAACCTCGCGGATGCCGACGCGGCCTCCGGCCCGGTGGAATACGGCCTCATCCTGCTCGACCTGCAACTTCCCGATGGCAGCGGCGTCGATTTCCTGAGGCGCCTGCGCGCCCGCGACATCCGAACGCCCGTCATCATTCTCACCGCGCGGGACCAGATTTCAGACCGCATCGAGGGCCTGAACGCCGGCGCCGACGACTATCTCGTCAAGCCCTTCAACCTCGGCGAACTCGAAGCCCGCATCATGGCCGTCGCCCGCCGCTACGAGGCCAGCCCGCATCCGGTCCTGCGGATCGACGGCATCGAGATCGACCGGCCGCAGCACAAGATTTCCGTCGACGGCGTATCGGTCATCCTCACCAGCCGCGAATGGGCGGTGCTCGACTTGTTGACCGCCCGCCCCGGCGCCATCGTCTCCAAGGACCGCATCGAGGAGGCGCTCTATGCCTTCGGCTCGGAAATCGAGAGCAACACGGTCGAGGTCTATGTCAGCCGTCTGCGCAAGAAGATCGGCAAGGAACGCATCCGCACCGCCCGCGGCATCGGCTACACACTCGGATCACAATGAAACGCGAACCCAGCATCACCCGCCCGCTGATCACTGCCCTGACGACGTTCATGGTGGTCTTCTGGCTCATCGCCATCGGCCTCAGCATCCGCGTGATGCAGCACGAGTTCGACGAGATCTTCGACAGTGCCCAGCAGGAAACCACCGAACGGCTTCTGGCGCTCATCCTCGACGACATGGACCAGCACGACGTCGCCAACCCGCGCGGCATCGCGATGCTGAACACCGCGGCAAATCGCGAATACCTCACCTATCAGGTCCGCGACGCCACCGGAAAGGTCGTGCTCCGCTCCAATGACGCCCCATCGGAGCCGTTCTCGGCACCGCTGGCGACGGGCTTCCATGACACCGACGTCGCACGCATCTACACTGAGAAAACCAACGACGGAGCGTTGTTCCTGCAGGTGGCCGATCGCTTCAAGAACCGCCGCGAGGCCGTACGCGAAAGCGCTGTCACATTGCTCATCCCGTTGATCGCACTCGTCCCCGCCAGCATTTTCGCCATCTGGTTCATCGTCGGTCGCGCCCTGAGGCCGCTCGATGCGCTGAGACAGGATATCGGCACCAAGGACGGCGGCAATCTGGCGGAGGTCGAGGCAACCGGCCTGCCGAAGGAACTGAAACCGATCGCCCGCTCGGTCAACCTGTTGCTCGGCCGATTGCGTTCGGCGCTCGAATCCGAGCGCGAATTTACCGCCAACAGCGCCCATGAACTGAGAACCCCGATCGCCGGCGCGCTGGCGCAGACCCAGCGACTGGCGGAAGAGCTCCCCGACGGACCGACAAGGACACGCGCCCGCCAGGTCGAGACCTCGCTGGTCAATCTCGGGCGCCTGGCCGAGAAGCTGCTGCAACTCGCCCGCGCCGAGGCCGGCATCGGCGGCAGCGCCACGGCGACCGATCTGCGTCCGGTGCTCGACATGGTTGTCACCGACTACGAGCGCGACAGCCGTTCAGAGGGACGTCTGCACTATACGGCCGCAGCCGAGACCACGCTGATCCGCAACGCCGACATGGACGCCTTCGGCATCATCATCCGAAACCTCATCGAAAACGCACTCGTCCACGGCGATCCCGAAAGTCCCGTCAGCGTCAGCCTCGAGCCCGGCGGCATTTTGCGCGTCGTCAACGGCGGCCCTGTTGTGACCGAAATAGACCTCGCCACGCTGAAGAAGCGCTTCCGGCGCGGCAAGACCAGCGCGTCAGGATCCGGGCTCGGCCTAGCGATCGCCGACCGCATCGTCTCGCAGATGGGCGGCACGCTTGAGCTGCGCTCCCCGGCGAGCGGCGAGACATCGGGCTTCGAAGCACGCATCACCCTGCCGGCCTGAGCCTCTTCGGGCCAGGCACGGTTTGGACTTGCAAATCATCCGGAACGGTGCGAGCAGACGCTAAGCGTCTCGAACAGATAGAACACGAATGATCATCTCTTTCGACATCGGCGGCTCGGCCATCAAGGGTGGCATCGCCATTTCCGAAACCGACATCACCCCGCTCGGTCGCCAGCCGACACCGCTCGACGATTTCGGCGCTTTCGTCGACACGCTGAAGAGCTTCATCACGCAAGCCGGGGGCCAACCGACGCTGCTCTCCATCTCGATCGCCGGTGTCGTCGATCCTGATACCCAGAAGCTCACCTGCGCCAACATCCCCTGCATTCACGGCCGCACCTTCGCGGCCGATGTCGAAGCCGAACTTGGTATTCCGGTGCTCGTCGCCAATGATGCCGATTGCTTTGCCATGGCCGAAGCCGGTCTCGGCGCCGGGCGTGGCCACCGCATCGTGCTGGGCGTCATCCTCGGCACCGGCGTCGGCGGCGGCGTCATCGCCAACGGCAGGCTGATCAACGAAGCCGGCGGCTTTGCCGGCGAATGGGGCCACGGCCCGATCGTTGCGCTCCGCGCCGGCCACCCGCCGGTGGAAATCCCGCACTATGCCTGCGGCTGCGGCCAGAGCGGCTGCGTCGATTCGGTCGGCGGCGCCCGCGGCATGGAGCGCCTGCACAAGACCCTGCACGACCTCGATTTCACCAGCGAGGAAATCATCGGCAAGTGGCTGAAGGGCGAGGAACAGGCGACCCGCACCATGGACGTCTTCATCGACCTCCTCGCCTCGCCGCTAGCGCTGACCATCAACATAACAGGCGCCACCATCGTCCCCGTCGCCGGCGGCCTCTCCAATGTCGAACAGCTCCTGCAGGAGCTCGACAGGACCGTGCGCCAGCGCATCCTCCGCAAGTTCGACCGCCCGCTGGTGGTCCGCAGCGAATGCCGCGTCGAGCCCGGCCTGATCGGCGCGGCGCTGCTGGGGTTGAAGGCGGAAGCGGAGATGGTGGCTTAAGCCGCCGACGTTTGCTTTTCGATCAAAGACCCCTCCCCAACCCCTCCCCACAAGGGGGAGGGACTAGCTCGCGGCATCTTCCGCGTCAAATCGTATCGATTGCGACCGAGGATGCGCCAAGCAAGCCCCTCCCCCCCTGTGGGGAGGGGTTGAGGAGGGGTTTTTCACCACACAAAAAATGGCGCGGCTCACACCGCGCCATTCGCATCTTCACTCGGCCGCAACAGCCGGCGGATGCCGGTGATCCGTCTCGGCGTCGTTGCTGTTGGAATGCCCTTCGGCATCGCCTTCCTTCGCCTTCGGCTCCTTGCCGAAGAACAGCGCGTAAGCGGCCGGCAGAACCAGAATGGTCAGCACCGTCGCCACCAGGATGCCGCCCATCATCGCGTAGGCGAGCGGCCCCCAGAACACGCCGCGCGAGATCGGGATCAGCGCCAGAACCGCCGTCAGCGCCGTCAGCATGATCGGTCGGAAACGCCGCACGGCCGCGCCGACGATCGCCTCCTGCCGGTGCATCCCCGCCTTGATGTCCTGGTCGATCTGGTCGATCAGGATGATCGAGTTGCGGATGATGATGCCGAGCAGCGCGATGACGCCGAGAATGGCGACGAAGCCGAATGGCGCACCCGAGATCAAAAGCGCAGCAGCCGCACCGATGATCCCCAGCGGGCCGGTCGCCAGCACCAGCATCGCCTTGCCGAAGTGCTGCAGCTGCGCCATCAGCAGAAGCACGATGACCACGAGCATGATCGGTGCCTTGGCGGCGATCGAGGCCTGGCTTTCGGCCGAATCCTCGGCACCGCCCTGGATTTCGACCTTGTAGCCGGCAGGCAGGCTGTCGCGCAGCGGCTGCAGGTCGGCATACATCTTCATCACGACATCGTTCGACTGCACACCGTCAGGCAGCGTGGCGCGCACGCTGATCGTCGGCAACCGGTCGCGCCGCCATTCGATGCCCTGTTCGAGTACGGGCACGACCTTGGCGATTTGCGACACCGGCACGAAGCCGCCGAAATCGGTCGGCACATAGACCGAGTTGACGGCCGACAGCAGCGAGCGGTTGGCATCCGGCTCGCGGGCGACGATCGAGACCGTCTCCTCGCCATCGCGGAAGTCGTCGAGCGGCGCGCCGGACATGGCGGTCTGCAGCATCTGGCGGACGCGCTGCGAGGTGACGCCGAGCGCGCGCGCCCGGTCCTGGTCTATGACCAGCTTCATGGCAGGCACCTGCTCCAGCCAATCGTCATGGATGGCGCCCAGCAGCGGATTGGCCTGGAACTTCGCCTTCACCTCGTCGGCGATCCTGCGCACTTCCTGGCGGTCCGGGCCCATGACGCGCATCTGCACCGGCCAGCCGGTCGGAGGACCGAGGAACAGACGATCGACCTTGCCCCTGATGTCAGGGAAGTCTTCGGCCAGAATCGCGCGCAGCTTGACGATCATGCGCTCACGCGCCGGCTCGTCGTTTGCCATGATCAGCAACTGCGCGAAGTTCGGGTTCGGAAGCTGCTGGTCGAGCGGCAGGAAGAAGCGCGGGGCGCCCTCGCCGATATAGGTGGCGACGAACTTCTTGTCGGTGTCGTCCATGATCTTGGCTTCGAGCGCCTTGGCCTGCGTCTCGACTTCCTTGATGCTGGTGCCCTCGGGCAGCCAGAGATCGACGAGGATCTCGGGACGCGAGGACTGCGGGAAGAAGTTCTGCGGGATGAACTGGAAGGCCCAGAGGCTGGTGACGAAAGTGACCAGCGTCAATGCGACAACAATGATCCGGTGCCGCACGGCCCAGCCGACGGTGCCGCGCAGGCGCCGGTAGAAGCTGGTATCGAACGCATCGTGATGATCGCCGCCGGCATGATGCCGCTGCTTCAGGATCATGTAGCCGAGCCATGGCGTGAAGTAGACTGCCACGAACCAAGAAACGACGAGCGCGATACCGACGACGTAGAACAACGTGCGGACATATTCACCGGCCGTCGAAGCCGCGAACCCGACCGGAATGAAGCCGGCGGTGGTGATCAGCGTGCCTGTCAGCATCGGGAAGGCGGTGGAGGAATAGGCGAAGCTCGCCGCCTCGATCTTGACGAGGCCTTCCTCGAGCTTTCGCTCCATCAGCTCGACGACGATCATCGCGTCGTCCACCAGCAGCCCGAGCGCAATGATCAAGGCGCCGAGCGAGATGCGCTGCAGGTCGATACCGAGCTCGTACATGATGGCAAAGGTGGCGGCCAGCACCAGCGGAATGGCGATGGCGATGACAAGACCCGAGCGCCAGCCGATCGACAGGAACGAGACGATCAGCACGATCACCAGCGCTTCACCGAGCGCATGCATGAACTCGCTGACGGCGTCGGTCACCACGTCGGGCTGGTTGGAAATCTGGTCGACGGCGACGCCGTAGGGCAGAGAGTCCTCGAAACGCTGATAGGTCGCCTCGACATCCTTGCCGACATCGGTGACCTTGAAGCCCTTGGCCATGACGACGCCGACCTGGACGCTCTCGTGGCCGTTGAAGCGGTATTTCTTCTGATAGGGATCTTCGAGGCCGGAATAGACGGTGGCGATATCGCCGAGACGCGTCACCTGCCCACCGGCGTTGAGCCTGAGTTCGCGGATATCCGCCGCCCGCGTCACGTCACCTTCGACGGCGATGCGCACCGAGCGGGTGCCGGTATCGATCGAGCCGGCGGGATCGACGCTGTTCTGGCCCTTGATCGCATCCTGCAGATTGACGATCGTCAGACCGCGCTCGGCCAATGCCTTGGAAGAGACGTCGATATAGATCTTCTCCGGCTGGTCGCCGATGATCACGGCCTTTTCGACGCCTGGCGTCGTCAACAGCATGTCGCGCGCCTGGATGGCGAACTTCTTCAGCTCCGGATAGCTGTAGCCGTCACCGCTGATCGATTGCAGGGTGATGAAGGTATCGCCGAACTCGTCGTTGAAATAGGGGCCGAGCAGGCCGCTCGGCAGATCGCCGGAGATATCGCCGACCTTCTTGCGCACCTGATAGAAAGCGTCGGCCACCTCGGCGGCGTTGGTGTCGCCCTTGACCTGCAGGGTAATGACGGCCGAACCGGCGCGGGTATAGGATTTCACCCAGTCTATATGCGGGGTTTCCTGCAGCTTGCGCTCGATCTTGTTGACGACCTGGTCCTGCATCTCCTGGATCGACGAGCCCGGCCAGACGGCCTGCACGACCATGACGCGGAAGGTGAAATCAGGGTCTTCCTTCTGCCCCATGCGCATCAGCCCGAGCACGCCGGTGATCAGGATGAGGCCGAACAGGAAGCGCGCGATGCTCGGATGGCCGATCGCCCAGCGCGACAGGTTGAAGGGCTTCTTCTCGGTGGTGGAATTGTCCATTGTCCCGTTCCCTCTGCCTGCGCTCAACGAACGACGTCGGTTCCTTCGGCGGACGCCGACTGCTGGCCGGGCAGCTTGACCTTGAGATTCTCGGTCATGAACTGCGTGCCGGCGGCGACCACGAGATCGCCGGTGTTCAGGCCGTCGGAGACGTTGACGCCATCACCGGTGAAATCGACGACCGTCACGTCGCGGGCGTGCACGGTCGCGGCATCGCGATCGACGACCCAGACGATCTTCTTGCCGTCCTTTTCGGCCAGCGCCGCCAGCGGAATGGCGACATGGGTCTTGGCGTTGCTGACATTGGCTTCGATCGTCGCCGTCATGCCGAGCAGCACGCGATCGTCGTTCGGCAGGCTGACGCGCACGGCGAAGGTCCGCGACTGTGCATCGGCGCTACCGGCAACTTCACGCACCTTGCCGTCGAGCACCAGCTTGTCCGAGGACCAGAAGCTGGCCTTGACCGTCTTGCCCAGTTTGAACTCGGCGATGTCGTTCTCCGGCACCGCGATCAGCACTTCCTTCTCGCCATCGAGCGCGACGGAAGCCACAGGCGTGCCGGCGGCGACAACGGCGCCGGCATCGGCGCTGATCGCCGTGACGATGCCGCTCTGGTCGGCCTTCAGCTCGGCATAGCTCACCTGGTTCTTCGCCTGATCGAGCGAGGACACGGCCGCATCGCGCGTCGAGACGGCCTGATCGTAGCTGAGCGACGCCTGCTCCATCTGCGACTTGGCGGTGACGCTCTTGTCGAACAGCTGTTGGGCGCGCTTGTTGGCGAGATCGGCGGTGCCGACACCCTTTTCGGCGGCCGCCAGATTGGCTTCGGCCGTCTTGGCCGCAAGCTCGTAGTCGGTCGGATCGATGCGCGCGATCAGATCGCCCGGATGCAGGCGATCGCCGATATTGACCTTCCGTTCGGTGATCTTGCCGGCAACGCGGAAGCCAAGATTGGTCTCGACCCGCGCCTTCACGGCACCGGAATAATCAAGAACACGCGTGTCGCCTGCCTTGGCGATCTCTACCACCTTGACCGGCCGCAGGATCTCCTTGGTCTCCGCCTTCTTCTCTTCGCTGCAGCCGGAAACGGCGAGCGACACGGCGCCCAATAGCGCGAAGGTGACAACGGACGGCAACTTGACTGTCTTCAGCGAAATCATCTTTCGCACTCCCGGTATGTTTGCGTGTTGAATGGCGTGGCGGAGAGACCGCCCGGTTATTTCGTCAGCGCCCGGATCGAAAACTCGATCAGATCCTCGACCGATGCGCGGTTGGTCTTGGTGAGGCATTCGGCCACCATGATCGGATGGCAGAGCATTATCGTCGCGGCACCGAAGCAGCGCGATGCGACCGTCGGATCCTGCTCGACGAATTCGCCGGCATCGATGCCCTCGCGGATCACCTCGGCAATCAGGTCCTGGATGCTGTCGATATGCTTTTCGATGACATGCCAGTCACGCTCGATGGCCACGACGACCATCTCGTGCACCTTTTCCTGATCGAGCATCGTCTCGACAGTCATCGTGTATTGGCCATGGACATAGCGCCGGAGCCGTTCGGACGCACTGATCGGGAGGTGGCGGATGTCGTAGGCCTGCTGATAGCTGGCGCCCAGCATGCGGCCGCAGATCGCCTGATGGATCTCGACCTTGGAAGAGAAGAAGCGATAGACGTTGGCCGGCGACATGCCGAGATCGCGGGCAATGTCGGCAACGGTGGTTTTCGAATAACCATAGTGCCGGAACAGGCGCTCGGCCGCATCGAGAATGCGCGTCACATTCTCCTGCCGAGCTGCATCGAGGGCATTTTCTGCAAGGTCGTCCATTGATCTGGTTCGCCTGAATTACGACTGACGATTTTCGAATTTCGTCAGTCGTAAGACATCAGGCGTCTGGAGTCAATCTCTTGCAGTGCGACACTGGCCGATTGGCCTTCCTCCACGACCCGCTTCGGGCATAAAAAAATGCCGCGGCACTGAGGCCGCGGCATCGAGATGATGGTGAAGGCCGATCGATCAGACGAGCTGGGCGTCGAGCGTGATCGGAACGGCCGACAGCGCCTTGGAGACCGGGCAACCGGCCTTGGCCTTGCCTGCCAGCTCGATGAAGGTCTTTTCGTCGCAATCGGGAACCGTGCCGCGCAGCGTCAGCAGGATGGCGCTGATGGCAAAGCCGCCTTCGACGCTTTCGAGCGTCACCTTCGCCGTCGTCTCCATGCTGGTGGCGGTAAAGCCGGCATCACCGAGGATCAGCGATAGCGCCATGGTGAAGCAACCGGCATGGGCGGCGCCGATCAGCTCTTCGGGATTGGTACCCGGGAGGCCTTCGAAGCGGCTGGCGAAACCATAGGGATAGGATTTCAGCGCGCCGCTCTGCGTCGAGATCGCGCCCTTGCCGTCCTTGATGCCGCCCGACCATTGTGCGGAACCTGTGCGATTGATCTGCATGCCGTTCTCCTGTTGAATTGAGTGTCTTTCCAACGCAGCGGGTTTGCCGCGTCGTTCGGTCAAGAGGCGCAACCGACCTCTTCGCCGATGGATATAATCCTCTAAATCAGGAAGGCGACAGTCCTGCGAAATTAGACCGCGGAATTGATTGCATCCCGTGACTCTCGCGCCTTAGAATGATCGCACTTGAAAAATCATATTGTATGATGATTCATCCGAAATCCCGCCGCGACAACCGGATTTCCCAGCGACTCTTGAGCTCCATCCAGGCCGCCATGAAAAATGCGATCCAAGCTCCCAATATCGACATGCGACACCAGCGCGAAGGCTTGGTGATACAGCAAGATCTGATCGAGACTCTAACGATGCGCAACGGACCGGCCGGCCGCCACTGTATGAGCAGCATTCTCGATCTTGCCGCGCCAACCTGAAAACTGCCGGCACGATCCAGGATGCTGATATCGCAACTGAGACAAAAATCGGCCGGGGCCACCGGAGCTGAGAAAGAGGAAACCCCATGAAGATCACCAAGCTCACCACCTACATCGTTCCACCGCGCTGGCTGTTCCTGAAGATCGAGACCGACGAGGGCATCGTCGGCTGGGGCGAGCCGGTCGTCGAGGGCCGGGCGTTGACCGTCCAGGCCGCCGTCCACGAGCTCGAGGACTACCTGATCGGCAAGGACCCGTTCCTGATCGAGGACCACTGGAACGTCATGTATCGCGGCGGCTTCTATCGCGGTGGCGCCATCCACATGAGCGCGATCTCGGGCATCGACCAGGCACTGTGGGACATCAAGGGCAAGGCGCTCGGCCAGCCGATCCATTCGCTGCTCGGCGGCCAGGTGCGTGACAAGATCAAGGTCTATTCCTGGATCGGCGGCGACCGCCCCTCCGACGTCGCCAACAATGCTCGCGAGGTCGTCTCCCGCGGCTTCAAGGCGATCAAGCTCAACGGCTGCGAGGAAATGCAGATCGTCGACACCTACGACAAGGTGGAGAAGGCGGTCGAGACCATCGCCACAATCCGCGAGGCGATCGGCCCCTATATCGGCATCGGCGTCGATTTCCACGGCCGCGTCCACAAGCCGATGGCCAAGGTTCTCGCCAAGGAGCTCGAACCCTACAAGCTGCTGTTCATCGAGGAGCCGGTTCTGTCGGAAAACCACGAAGCGCTGAAGGAGATTGCCAACCACTCCTCGACGCCGATCGCGCTCGGGGAACGGCTGTTCTCGCGTTGGGATTTCAAGCGCATCCTGTCGGAAGGCTATGTCGACATCCTGCAGCCCGACCTCAGCCACGCCGGCGGTATCACCGAGTGCCGCAAGATCGCCACCATGGCGGAAGCCTATGACGTCGCGCTCGCCCCGCATTGCCCGCTCGGCCCGATCGCGCTGGCCGCCTGCCTGCAGGTCGATGCCGTCAGCTACAACGCCTTCATCCAGGAACAGAGCCTCGGCATCCACTACAACAAGGGAAATGACATCCTCGACTACATCTCCAACAAGGAGGTGTTCCACTACGCCGACGGTTTCGTCAGCATCCCCCAAGGGCCGGGTCTCGGCATCGAGGTGGACGAGGCATACGTCATCGAAAAGGCCAAGGAAGGCCACCGCTGGCGCAACCCGATCTGGCGCCACGAGGACGGCAGCGTCGCCGAATGGTAGGTTGCCAGTACTAATGAATTCAACGGGACAAGGGGTCGTGGATACGGCCCCTTTTCTTTTGCGGCAACGCCGGTAATATAGCCATACATCTATATGTCATTCATCAAACCGCATTGCCTGAAACGCATATGACGGGACACAGGATGCTCGTTCGCTTCCGGCACCCCCTGACCCCTTCCTTCTTCGTATCCCCCTCAGTCCACTGATCCCTGCCCATTCCCCCTGCATGTCAGCTACAGAGAGAGTGTCGCTATGTTTTCGCAAAAACGTCTTGCTCTGCCCGGTCGCATCGTCCTGCCCTTGGCCATTGCGGCCGCAGTCACCACTGCCAGCCCTGCCGCCGCTCACGTCAAATGGTTCGCTCCCTACATCGTCGGCGCCGCACCAAAGCCGGTGGGCTACACCCTGCACGACGGCTGGTTCTGGCTCGGCATCGCGCTTGTGCTCGCCTTCTTCCTCATTTTCGGGATGATCGAACGCAGCCCGCTCGGCACCCGTCTGCTCGACATGCTGGATACAGGTACCCGACTTCTATGGGAGCGCATCGACGACTATATGCGCGCCCTGATCGCAGCCTTCTTCGTCGCCATCTTCTCGGTCGGCGGCATCTACCTGACACCGGACCTGAAGACGCCGGCCGAATGGGTCTCGTGGATGCAGTTGCTGATTGCCGCGCTGATCTTCTGGCGTGCGACGATGCCGATCGCAGGCGTGGGCATTATCGCGCTCTGGCTGCTGGCGTTGCGCGACTACGATTTGTTCCATCTCTTTGACTATCTCGCCCTTGGCGTCGGCGTCGCCGGCTATCTCATCACCGCCGGTTCCAGGCGCGAGACCTGGCAGGCCCACCGCTTCGAGATCCTGCGATGGGGGCTTTCCATCGCGCTCATGTGGTCGAGCCTGGAAAAATTCGCCTATCCCGAATGGTTCTATCCCCTTGTCATCGAGCGGCCGTTCCTGACCTTCGGCCTGCCCCGCGACGCTTTCATTCCGATGGCCGGCGTCGCCGAATTCACCATGGGCTTCGGCATGCTCTGGACACCGCTGATCCGCCGTCTCTCGGCCATCGCCCTCTTCGTGATCTTCACCGCCGCCGTCTGGCCCTTCGGCCGCATCGAGATCATCGGCCATGGGCTGATCATGGCGATCCTGCTGGCCGTCGCCGCCGACCACAGCCGCGATAGCCACGTGCTAAGCCGCTTCAAGAGCCTGCCCCGCAACATTCCCGTCGGCCTCGTCTGCGCCCTTGCGCTGTTCGTCTCTTCCTACTGGGGCATGCACGTGGCCTTCTACGGCCCCAATGGCCATGTCGGCCCGGCCACGGCCGATCGATCCACCCATTCGCACAATCCGGAACAGCCGCACGGGCCTGAAGCGGAGGGCGGCATCGGCGCGCCGCCGACACGCGGAACGGATGTGGTGGACTAACCTCTCTGGAACCAAGCCCACCGCCAGACATTGCCCCATGGTCCACCGCAACGAGGAGCAGACCATGGAACTTCAGGGCAAGATCGCATTGGTGACGGGCGCCGGATCCGGCATCGGCAAGGCAACCGCGCTTGCGCTGGCGGCCGAAGGCGCAAAGGTCGCAGCGCTGAGCCGGACCGAGAGCGAAGTGGCAGAAACGCGCGACGAGATCGCAGCCGCCGGCGGCGAGGCAATCGCGCTGACGGCGGATACCAGCGACGAAGGCCAGATGCGCCGCGCCGTCGACACGCTTGTCTCCACCTTCGGCGGTCTCGACATCGTCGTCGCCAATGCCGGCATAAACGGCGTATGGGCGCCTATCGACGACCTCAAGCCGGACGAATGGGACAAGACCATCGCCATCAACCTGCGCGGCACCTACATGACGCTGCATCTCACCGTGCCGCACCTGAAATCGTCGGGCGGCGGATCGATCGTTGTGGTCTCGTCGATCAACGGCACCCGAACCTTCACCACCCCGGGCGCCACTGCCTATACGGCGACCAAGGCCGGCCAAGTGGCGATGGTGCAGCAGCTGGCGCTCGAGCTCGGCAAGCATCGCGTCCGCGTCAACGCCGTCTGTCCCGGCGCCATCGACACCGATATCGACGACAACACCAGCGCCCGCCATCGCCAGGAAGCGGAAATCCCCGTGGTCTGGCCGGATGGCGAAATCCCGATCACCGGCGGCAAGGCAGGCCATAGCGAGGATGTCGCCGAAACCATCCTGTTCCTCGCCAGCGATCGCGCCCGCCACATCACCGGCACGCCGGTCTGGGTCGATGGCGGACAGGGACTGCTGCGCTGATCAGCGCAGGGCACCGGCCGTTTCGAGCGTGTAGAGCTCCTGCGGCCGCTGCACACCACGCAGAGCGTAGCGGCCGATACAGGCAAGCGCACCGCGCTGGTCTTCCGGAATGGCAGCGGCGAAATCGGACGACATCAGCACGTTGAAATCCACCGAGCGGCAGAGCGAGGCAATGCGGCTGACTTCGTTGACCGCAGGACCGATGACGGTGAAATCAAGCCGCTCCTGGCTTCCGATGTTGCCGTAGAACACGTCGCCGATGTGCAGGCCGATATAGACGTCGGTGGTCGGCCGCTCCTCGAACGCCCGCTCGTCGTTCAGCGTCACCAGCCGCTCATGCAGCAGCCGTTCGGCCGTCAGCGCCGCCGAACAGGCATCGGCCGGGGCATCCGCCTTGAAGATCGCCAACACGCCGTCGCCGATCAGCTTCAGCACGTTGCCACCGGCCTCATGCACCGCCGAAATCACCAGATCGCTGTAGGCATTCAGCATCGGCAGGATTTCCTCGGGCGAGGCGCTGTCGGAAATCTTCGTGTAGTTGACGAGGTCCGAGAACCACAGAACCGCCGATATCCGCTCCGACTTGCCGCGGCTGATCTTGCCCTCCAGCACCTGCCGGGCCGCATCCTCGCCGAGATAAACCTCGGCGATGGTGCGCGCGATGCGGCCGAGCGCGATGCATTTGATCGCCAGCGCCAGCACCGGCACCAGCTTGCGCAGGATCATCAGGTGATGATCGGTAAATCCTTCGGCATGGCGCGTGGTGAAATGCGAGAAGAAGCAATCCATCTCGCCGATCGTCCCAGCCTTGGCGAAACGATGCACCATGGCGATGAAATCCGTATGCCCCTCGCCCTGCATCTTTTCCAGCATGGCGAAATCGGTGGGGTCGCCGAAGCCGATGCGCCGGCGCACTTCGTTGTCGGTACCGGCCCAGAGATAGTAGAAGGCGGATGTCTGCCAGCTCGCCAGCGAGTTCCCGTCGCTGCCGGTCGGGCCGTAGGCGAACTCGCTTTCGACCTCTTCCTGGCTGTCCCAGCGAAACGCGCGCCCCTCATGCACCGGATGCAGCGTATCCATCAGCGCCAGACCACGATCGAGCGGCAGGCCCATGCCACGACAGGTCTCGCAGAATCCGTTCAGCAGCTCGGACTCGGTGGCGCCCTTCAGCCCCTGCTCCGTCAGCCACGACGCGACTGTGCCGATATCCTTGTATTCCATGCCAAATTCACCTTGCCTGATACGCAACCCATATCGCGATTTTGCTTTCGAAGGAACGACAAACCGCGCGCTGACACCCCCGAATATGTAGGGCGCAACGATCACGGCAGCCAACGCAAATAGCCGCCGGCTGCGCGCTCGCGTGCCACGCCGAAAAAATGCCGGAGCCCGATCCTTTTGCCAGATAGGGCTCTGGCACGCTCCGCCGTTTACGTTTACGAAGGAGATCAAATCGCTTTGGGAGGAGCAGCTGGTGTCGCAAGATGCGCTTTACGAAATCCGTGACGACCGTTTTCACAGCCTGATCGCCGGCAGCGCCAGGCTCGAAGAGCTCTATTCCGGATGCCGTTGGAGCGAGGGCCCCGTCTGGTTTTCCGATCTGAATTGCCTGCTCTGGAGCGACATTCCCAACGAGCGCATGATGCGCTGGGTTCCCGATGGCGGCGTATCGGTCTTTCGCGCCGCGTCGAACTACGTCAACGGCAACACCCGCGACCGCCAGGGCCGATTGGTCTCCTGTGAGCACGGCGGACGCCGCGTCACCCGCACCGAGCCGGACGGCCGCATCACCGTTCTTGCCGACAAGTATCAGGGCAAGCGGCTGAATTCACCCAACGATGTCGTCGTCCGCTCGGACGGATCGATATGGTTCACCGATCCGAGCTACGGCATCATGTCCGACTATGAAGGCCACAAGGCCGAGCCGGAACAGCAGAGCCGCAACGTCTACCGCATCGACGCCGGAACCGGAGAGGTCGAGGCTGTCGTAACCGATTTCATCCAGCCGAACGGCCTTGCCTTCTCGCCCGACGAAAAGCAGCTCTATATCGCCGACTCCGGTTCATCGAAGCACGACTTCCCCCGCCACATCCGTGTCTTCGACGTGATCGACGACCGCACGCTGGCCGACAAGGGGTACTTCTGCTCGATCGACACCGGCAACCCAGACGGCTTCCGCTTCGACATCTCGGGCAATCTCTGGAGCAGCGCCGCCGACGGCATCCACTGCTTTGCGCCTGACGGCACGCTGCTAGGAAAAATCAAGGTGCCGCAGACGGTCTCCAACCTCACATTCGGCGGCCCGAAGAAGAACCGCCTGTTCATAACCGCGACGCAATCGGTCTACGCCATTTACACGACGACCAACGGCGCCCAGTACCCGTAAGCCATTGCTGACAGAGACCGTTCGCGTCCGGTCTCTGCCCATTGTCACGCCGACAGCATTTTCAGGAGGACAGATTGATGTTCGATTTCTCACGCGCCAGCGAGGCCCTTTTCATCCCTCACACTATCCCTGCAGCGAGAGCCTGACATGCGTTCGATCGTTCCCTACAATGAATCCTGGGCCTTCCACCAAGGCACCGCTCAGCATCTTCTGCGCGATTTCGACGGCCGCATCACCGTCAGCCTGCCGCACACGGCGGTGGAATTGCCATTCAACTATTTCGACGAAACCAGCTATCAGCGCGCCTTCACCTACCAGAAGCTGCTGCGCTGGATGCCGGAATTCCAGGGCCGCGAAGTCTCGCTGGTGTTCGATGCCGCCATGGCGGACGCCGTCGTCTATCTCAACGGCGTCGAGATCGTCGCCCACAAGGATGGCTACACCCCGTTCGAGGCGCGCCTCACCGATGGACTTCAGCGCGGCGACAATCTGATCACAGTCACCATCGACGGCAGCGAAAACCCCGAGATCCCGCCCTTCGGCGGCGCCATTGATTATCTGACCTACGCCGGCATCTACCGTGCGGTCTGGCTGAAGGTCACAGACGCGGTGTCGATCGGCAATCTCAAGATCGAGACATCGGACGTCCTGGCAGAGGAGAAGTCGGCGTCCGTCCGCGTCGATCTTTCCAATCCTCGGGCCGTCGATTTCTTCGGGACGCTAACAGCATCGCTCTGCGATATCGACGGCAATGTGCTGGCAACAGCCTCGGCCGAGACGACAGGCGACGATGGGGTACTTTCGTTCCGCGGTCTAAGCGGCATTGCGCTCTGGGACATAGCCAACCCGGAACTCTATCAGATCACCGTCGAGCTGAAGACCAGCCACGGCGCCGACAGGCTGACCACGCAGTTCGGCTTCCGCACCGCCGAGTTCACGCCGGAAGGCTTCCTGCTCAATGGCAAGCCGCTGAAGCTGCGCGGGCTCAACCGCCACCAATCCTTCCCCTATGTGGGCTATGCCGCTGGCCGTTCCGCCCAGGAACGCGACGCCGACATCATGAAATCCGTGCTGAAGTGCAACATGGTCCGCACCTCGCACTACCCGCAGTCGAAATGGTTCCTCGACCGCTGCGACCGCATCGGCCTGCTGGTGTTCGAGGAAATCCCCGGCTGGCAGCACATCGGCGACCAGGAATGGCAGCACGAATCGATCCGCAACGTTCGCCGCATGATCGAACGTGACTGGAACCATCCGTCGATCGTCATCTGGGGCGTTCGCATCAACGAATCGCAGGACAATCATCCCTTCTACGCCGAGACCAATCGACTTGCCCGCGAACTCGACCCGACCCGCCAGACCGGCGGCGTTCGCTACATCACCGACAGCGAGCTGCTCGAAGACGTCTACACGATGAACGACTTCATCCTCGGCAACGAGGAACTGCCAGGCGTCAACCGCCCGCGCACGGCGTTGCGCCCACAACAGGAGAGCACCGGGCTCGCACGCAAGGTGCCCTACATGATCACCGAGTTCGGCGGGCACATGTACCCGACCAAGATCTACGACCAGGAAGCGCGCCAGGCCGAACACGTCCGCCGACACCTGGAAGTGCTGAACGCCGCCTATGGCGATCCCGATATCTCGGGCGCCATAGGCTGGTGCATGTTCGACTACAACACCCACAAGGATTTCGGCTCCGGCGACCGCATCTGCTACCACGGCGTCCTCGATATGTTCCGCGAACCGAAATTCGCCGCTTACGTCTATATGAGCCAGTGCGAACCGTCGGACGAGGTCGTCATGAAGCCGGTGACCTTCTGGGCGCGCGGCGAGCGCAACATCGGCGGCGTGTTGCCGCTGATCGTGCTGACCAATTGCGACGAGGTCGAACTGACCTACGGAAGCGTCACCAAGCGCGTCGGTCCCGACTACGAGAACTTCCCGCATCTGCCGCACCCGCCCGTCGTCTTCGACCACAGGCATTTTACCGCGGACGAACTCGGCCTGTGGGGCATGAAGTGGATCGACGGCAGCTTTACCGGCTATGTCGATGGTGTGCCGGTCGCCAATCTGACGCTGGTCGCCGATCCGCTGCCGACCACGCTGGAGATTATGGCCGACGCGAGCCGGCTGAAGGCCCGCGAGCGCGACACCACCCGCGTCATCCTGCGCGCGCTCGACCAAGAGGGCCAGCGCCTGCCGTTCCTGAACGAGACAATTTCGCTCAGCATCACCGGCCCGGCGAAGATCATCGGCCCGGCGGCGATCCCGCTGCAGGGCGGAACCGCCGGTTTCTGGATCGAGACCACGGGTCTCACCGGCAATATCACGCTTCGGGCGACCGGCGCCCGCTTTGCGGCCGTCACGCTCGAGATGGCAGCGGTCTGAAACCGGCAGAGGGCGGCTCCGCTTGAGCCGCCCCGTTTAATGAAAACGTTTCTGTTGGCTCAATCGGGATCGAATGGTCGCTGGCCGGCCCGCGCTGTGACACCGCCTGAGGCCAACTCAGCCGTGCGACGCTCCATCGCCTCAGATTGAGCCCATACGCGCCATCATCTGCAGGCCTATTTCGCCAGATCAGCAGGCAGCCATTGAATTGCAAGCCAATTCTTGCAGCGACCCCGCGTGTCGATCGCGAGAAACCCTGCGCGGCCAACGCATCAGCGATTGCCGGCCAACTGTCCCGAACCCAAGCCATCGGTCCATAGCTTCACACGCCCCGCCATGGTTGCCATGTGGTCCGCTGCCGAGAAGCCGGAGATCGCCTTGCGCGGCTTCAGGTCGTGGTCACCATCCTCGAGCCAGACGATGTCGATGCGGTCGGAAAGCGCATAGGCCGCAACCTCTTCCCTCGTGCCGAATGCATCGCGTGTTCCCTGACAGATCAGCGTCGGCGTTTGCAGCCGCTCGAGATGCGCCGTGCGCAATCGTTCCGGCTTGCCGATCGGGTGGAAGGGATAGCCGAGGCAAAGCAGCCCGGAGATCTCGCCGCCGCGATGCAGATCGTCCGCCACCATGCTGGCGATGCGCCCGCCCATCGACTTGCCGCCGATGACGAGCGTCCCGCCCGAGATCGCCCGCACCGCCGCCAGATACTCAGGCACCAGCGTTTCCGCCCGCGGCGGCGGCGGTCGCCGGTCCGATCGCCGACGCTCGGCCATGTAGTCGAACTCGAACCGCGCCACCCGCAAGCCGACGGCAGCCAGCGCTTCCGCCGAGCGCGCCATGGCAGGCGCATCCATTGCACCGCCGGCGCCATGCGCGAGAAGCACGGTGACGGTCGCATCGTCGGGGCCGGTGATCAGAAACGGAATGGTCATGCCTGTGGTTCTATACAACCGCGACATGGAAGACGAGTGCGGCGTGGCGCGCGGGCGGCACTTCACGGCGCTACAGAAACGCCAAAAGCCCGCCAGAGCGGGTTTTATGGTTTGAGCGGATTGAGTGTTTTATGTTTGAGTTTGG
>UCCA01000006.1 GCA_900470805.1 Hyphomicrobiales bacterium
AGGGCAGAGGGGGGTATCGCGGACCGCAGCGTTGGCGATGCAGTCGGCCACGTCAATGACGCCGGTAAAAATCCGCCACGCGCCAGAACGCCCAGCCCCTATTCCGTCGTCCTGTCGTCGCCGGTGTCCTCGACATCCTGCAGCCGCACGAACTCGGTGCCCTTCGCCTTGAGCGCCACGATCGCCCGGGCCACCCCCTCGCCGGCGGCGTGGGTGGGCTGGTTGATGTGGGAGATGACGACGTCGCCGTCCTTGGCCGAAGCGATCCGTTTTTCGGTGATGGTCGCGCCGAGCAGCGAGCCGCCGTCGCCGTTCAGCGAGTAGCCGGCGATGCGGTAGCCCATGGCGCGGATCTCGGCGACGGATGAGAGGTCGTATTTGGCGGTCGAGCCGCGGAACCAACGGGGTGCGGCGATGCCGGCGGCACGCATCGCGTCCGCCCCGCCCTGCACTTCCTGGCGCACCGCTTCGGGCGAACCGGCCGAGGCGATGCCGTAGATCGAGACGGGCGTGTCGACCGCCGGGATGTGGTTCTGGCCGTGGTTTTCAAGCTCGAACAGATCAGGGTTGGCGAGGAAGACACTCAGCGCCTGCGGATTGCGCTTCAGCCAGCGGGCGGTGACAAAGATCGTCGCCGGGATGTGCTCGGAAACCAGTACCGAGAGAATGCGCTCATCAGCCTGGCCCATGCAGGCATCGAAGGTCAGCGCCACGCGCTGATGCGCTATGATGCCGGAGCGGGCAACGCGCAGGTGCGGCTCGACGAGTTTCGGAGAGAGAGCAGGCTTCGGCATCGCGGCAAGCTTTTGCGGCGTAACGCGCTTTTGCGGCACGGCGGCCGGGGCGCCCGGCTCAACCGGCGCAGCGGCTTGCGGTGCCGCGGGGAAATAGTCTGCCGTCGGCACAGATTCGACCGCCGCCGCCGAGGCGAGCGACAGACAGGCGCCGACCATTGCGGCTGCGATAAAAAGGCGATTCATAACAGTCGGAAACCGTTGCTTGTTCGAGCATCAGATAAGGCCAAAACCGGCGCGACGCCATGGGTCTGGCGCCCTTGTCGCTCAGTCGTAGAGATAATATTTGGTCCACTTGTCGCGCGGAACCTTGTCGCCGATCTTGTACTCGAGTTCGCGGACATTGATGTGTTGCGGGCCGGTGATGCAGCTGTAGGACAGGTGGTACCAGTCGCCCTTGCTACGGAAGACCGCGCCCGGGGCTTCCAGCCGGTCGTCGCTCGGGACCGGGTCCTTGAAGGTGTAGGCGATCACCTTGTCCGGCTTGTAGCCGGTCTCGTCCTTGTTGATGCGGCTCATCGCTTCGGTATCGCAGCTCTGTTCGAGGCGGGTCGCCGGGTCGAGCTTTTCGAGCTGCTTCTTGATGGCGGGATCGACGGCGAAGGCTGTTGGGACAAAGGTCGAGGCGGCAAGGCTTAGAACGGACAGAAGCAGGACGATGCGTTTTGGCATTGAGGGCGAATTCCTTTGCAAGCTCATTTCGGAATCCTGCACGGCCAGACTTTGGGAAGCCCCGCCGGAAAATGGCAGAATTCTGCACGATGAGAGCGGACTTTGTCACATAATGTGGTGACTTCAAGGCAAGGTGAGCATTCCCCAGGTTTTGCACAGCCGCCCGCCGCTGTTGGCGCTTGATCCCTCGCGCCCGCATCTCTATCTCTTCCCCACCTGAAATTCCGACCCCGGAGCCCTCCTTGTCCGTCTTCAAGAACCTGCCGAACCCGCCCGTCGCACCGAAGAAGCCCCATTCCGACACGCGCCACGGGATCACCCGCACGGACGATTATGCTTGGCTGCGCGCCGACAACTGGCAGGCGATGTTCAAGGATCCTTCGATCCTCGACCCCGAGATCCGCACGCATCTCGAGGCTGAGAACGCCTATATGAACGCGGCGATGGAAGACACCAAGCCGTTGCAGAAGCTGCTGTTTGCCGAGATGCGCGGCCGCATCAAGGAAGACGACAGCTCGATCCCGATGAAGGACGGGCCGTTCGCCTACGGCACGTTCTTCGTGACCGGCGGTGAGCAGCCGCGCTACTTCCGCATTCCGCGCGACGCCGACATCACCGACGAGAGCCTGCGCACCGTGCTGCTCGACGGCGACAAGGAAGCCGAGGGCAAATCCTATTTCCGGCTGGCCGGCATCGACCACTCGACCGATCACGATCGCGGCATCTGGGGCTATGACGACAAGGGCTCTGAGTTCTACACGCTCAAGGTTCGCGATCTCAAGACCGGGCAGGACCTGCCCGACGTGATCGAGAACACAGGCGGCGGCGGCGCATGGGCGCCCGATGGCAAGAGCTTCTTCTATTCGGCGCTCGACGAGAACCACCGCCCGTCGAAGGTCTTCCATCACATCATCGGCACGCCGCAGGCGGAGGACCGGCTGGTCTACGAGGAAAAGGATGCCGGCTTCTTCATGGGCGTCGGCGCCTCGCTGCTCGATGACTTCATCTTCATCGACATTCACGACCACGAGACATCGGAATACCTGCTGATCCCGACCAGCGATCTCTCGGCCAAGCCGAAGCTGGTGGCCAAGCGCGAAGAGGGCATCGAGTACACGCTGACCGAGGGCGGCGACGTGTTCTACATCCTCACCAATGACCGCGACGCCAAGGATTTCAAGATCGTGGAGGCGCCGGCTGCCAACCCAGAGAAAGCCAACTGGCGCGAAGTGGTGCCGCACAAGCCGGGCACGCTTATCATCAGCCACATGGCCTATGCCCGCCACCTGCTGTGGCTGGAGCGCAAGGACGGGCTGCCGCAGATCATGATCCGCGATCGTAACACCGGCGAAGAGCACGCGATCGGCTTCGACGAGGAGGCCTATTCGCTCGGCCTGCAGGGGGCCGCCGAATACGACAGCGACATCATCCGCTTCAGCTACTCGTCGATGACGACGCCGTCGCAGCTCTACGACTACAACATGGTGACGCGCGAGCGCACGCTGTTGAAGACGCAGGAAGTGCCGTCGGGCCACAATATCGACGACTACGTCACCCGTCGCGTCTTCGCGCCGGCCTGGGACGGTGTCGAGGTGCCGGTGACGCTGCTCTATCGCAAGGATACGCCGCTCGACGGCTCGGCGCCCTGCCTGCTCTATGGCTATGGCGCTTATGGGGTCACCATTCCGGCGGGCTTCAACACCAACTGCCTGTCGCTCGTCGATCGCGGCTTCGTCTATGCCATCGCCCATATCCGCGGCGGCAAGGACAAGGGCTTTGCCTGGTACGAAGACGGCAAGATGGAGAAGAAGACCAACACGTTCAAGGACTTCATCGCGGCGGCGGACTATCTGAATCAGGAGAAGTTCACCTCCTACGCGAACATCATCGCCGAGGGCGGCTCGGCCGGCGGCATGCTGATGGGGGCGATCTCCAACATGGCGCCGGAGAAATTCGCCGGCGTGATCGCCGCGGTGCCTTTCGTCGACGTGCTCAACACCATGCTCGACGACACGCTGCCGCTGACCCCACCGGAATGGCCGGAATGGGGCAACCCGATCGACAGCGAGGACGAGTACAGGCAAATCGCCGCCTATTCGCCCTACGACAATGTCGAGGCCAAGCCCTACCCGCCGATCCTGGCGCTGAGCGGCCTTACCGATCCGCGCGTGACCTACTGGGAGCCAACAAAGTGGGTGGCGAAGCTGCGCGACCAGTCGAGCAGCGGCGCGCCGGTGCTGCTGAAGACCAACATGGACGCCGGCCACGGCGGCGCGTCCGGGCGGTTCCAGCGGCTGGAGGAGATCGCGTTCGAATATGCGTTCGCGCTGAAGGTGGCGGGGAAGATGTGAAGCTCCTTGAGCAAGCTTAGATATCGTACCGTCCGGCGGGTGCGGCCCCAAATTGATGCATCAGCGCCTGTGGCCCCCTCACCCGGCCTCCGCTGCGCTCGGCCACCCTCTCCCCAAGGGTAGAGGGGAAACAAAAACGTTGCGGCATGGTCCCTTCTCCCCATCGGGGAGAAGGTGGCCCGAAGGGTCGGATGAGGGGGGCCGCACCTGCTGCCCTATCCTCCCCGATCATCCCCTCACACCCGTCTCCGAAATTTCACTTTACGACCCCCACATCTTCATTTTAGATTTCCCTAATCAATCACATTGCATCGCATTCGATTTCATCCTTTCGGGAGACGGCGATATGGCGAGCTACAGACATGCACTGCCGCAGCCTGGCGGCGGGCTCTTCGTGACCGATGGCGGCATGGAGACGACCTTCATCTTTCATGACGGACTTCAACTGCCGCATTTCGCATCCTTCGTGATGCTGGCCTCCGAGGACGGGCGCGATCGGCTGAGAGCCTATTATCGGCGCTATCTCGACATCGCTCGCAAACATGGCGCCGGCTTCATTCTCGACACGCCGACCTGGCGCGCCAATCCCGACTGGGCCTCGAAACTCGGCTACACCACGGAGGCGCTGCACATGGCGAACGTGGCGGGCGTCAATCTGATGCGCGAACTCAGGGAACGCCATGAAGAGCCGGGCCGGCCGATCGTCATCAGCGGCGCGATCGGACCGCGCGGCGATGGCTATAAGGACGGCCGGATGGAGGCCCACGAGGCGGAGGATTATCACAGCGAACAGATCGCAAGCTTCGCCAACAGCGACGCCGACATGGTGACAGCCTTCACGCTGACCGGCGTCGGCGAGGCGATCGGCGTGGCAAGGGCGGCGGCGGCGCATGGGATGCCGTGTGCGATCTCGTTTACCGTCGAGACGGACGGGAGGCTCGTCGGCGGCCGCGGCCTGCGGCAAGCAATCGAGGCGACGGACGAGGCGACCGGGGGATCGCCGGCCTATTACATGATCAACTGCGCCCACCCGACACATTTTGCTCCCGTGCTCGAGCGTGGCGGCGACTGGACAAGGCGGATTGCGGGGCTGCGGGCCAACGCGTCACGGATGAGCCATGCGGAACTCGACGACAGCGAGACGCTGGATGCCGGCGATCCCGCCGATCTCGGACAGCGCTATCGCGAACTGCTGCAGGAAATGCCCGGTATCAGGATCATCGGCGGCTGCTGCGGCACCGATCACCGCCATGTGGCGGCGATCTGCGAGGCCTGCATGCCGGCACTCGCAAGCGCCTGACCTATCCAAGCGCGCGCCTCAATGTTCGGCGTGCACAGCCTTCTCGCCGCCGTGGCCGCTGATGTCGTCGCCGGCCGTGCGCGAGAAGCGCAGGTTCCAGAACGTGGCGGTCAGCGAGATCGCAGTGACGAACAGGAAGGCGGCGGAGAAATCGGCGAGTTGCGGCGTGTCTCCAGCGCTGCCGCTGAAGGTCATCGACATGTGCAGCGCGAAGGCGCCGACGCAGATGCCGAGTGACAGCATCAGCTGCTGGAACGTCGTATAGAAGCTGGTCGCGGCGCTCATCCGGTCGCGCTCGATGGCGTCATAGGCGACGGTGTTATAGGCGGTGAACTGGAACGACATGAAGAAGCCGCACATCACAAGCACCGCGAAGATCAGGCCGAGCGGCCAATCGGGACGGAAGAAGGCGCAAAGCGCGTAGCCGAAGGTTGCCGTGAAGCCATTGACGATCAATGCGTTGCGGAAGCCGAAGCGGCGCAGGATGCGCGGCGCAACGGCCTTCATGGCCATCGAACCGATGGCCGCGGCGGTGACGAGCTGGCCGGCCTTGGCGGCCGAGAGGCCGAAGCCGAGCTGGAAATAGAGCGGCAGCAAAAAGGGTTGCGCGCCCTGGGTGATGCGGGTGAGCGATCCGGCGATGACCGAGGTGCCGAAGCTCGGCACCTTCATCAGCGAGAAATCCATGATCGGCGACGGGTGACGGCGGGCGTGACGGAGATAGGCGATCCCGAAGAGCAGGCCGATGGCGATCAGGAACAGCGCGAACGTTCCCTCGCCCGGCCGACTGGAGCTCTCGAAACCGAAGAGCAGCGAACCCAGCGCGATGCCTGACAGGATGAAGCCGACGGTATCGAAGCGCTTTCTGGTCTCGCCCTTGAAATCCTCGATAAAGATCGACACCAGCGTGAAGCCGATGATGCCGATGGGCACGTTGATGTAAAAGATCCAGCGCCAGTCCAGATAGGTGACGATCAGGCCGCCGACCGGGGGGCCGAGGATCGGTCCGATCAGCGCCGGCACCAGCAGCCACGACATGGCGTTGACCATATCCTTGCGGGCGACGCTGCGCAGAAGCACGAGGCGGCCGACCGGCATCATCATGGCGCCGCCGAGCCCCTGCAGCAACCGTGCGAGCACCAGACACAGAAGATTGGGCGATAGCGCGCAACAGATCGAGCCGACGACGAAGACGGCGATCGCCGAGCGAAACACGGTGCGCGAGCCGAAACGATCGGCGATCAGGCCGCTGGCCGGAATGAAGATCGCCAGGCTGAGGAGATAGGAGGTGAGCGCGATGCTCATCGATGGGGCGCTGACGCCGAAATCGCGGGCCATGGTCGGCAGGGCGGTGGCCAGAACCGTGGCGTCCAGCTGCTCCATGAACATGGCGCTGGCAACGATCATCGCGATGACGCGGAAATTAGGCGGGGCGCGCCTGACGACGGCGGCCTGAAAGATCTGATCCGACATTGTCAGGGATCACTCGCAAAGATGCGGCAAACGCCGGGGCGATCTGTCGCGGCATGAAATGGCAAATGCCAAGGGTGAATTGAGTTTTTATATACGCCTGCAAATGTGGCGGCGTTATGCTTTTATGGCAGGGCTGATGTGAGCTCAGCGTATGCCTGTTTTAGCGATCGCGGCGGAGCAGGGTTTCGTAGTCCTGGCCGCCGGAGATGATGTTGGTGATGCGCACGCTTTCGTTCTCAACAAGATAGAGAATAACGATGCTTTTTTCGAAGACGGCCATACGCAGATCCGGGCCGAGATCGGGACGGGCGACGCCACCAAATGGCGCATCACCAATGCGCTCGCAACGAGCACGCAGTCGCCTAGTGTAATGCAACGCCGTCGCGCGATTCGCACTCTGATTGAGCACGTAATCGAAGATCGCTTTCATATCGCGCTGCGCAACCTTTCGAAACGTAACGCGGTAGGGTTTCATTGCTATCGTGGCTCGACTGTCAGCGTCTCAAGCCATGCATCCATTTCGTCGCCGGTCAGGTCCGGGCGCGGATCATCCAGCGATTCCTGTACCCGAGCGCGGATGGCGGCGATGCGCTCCCGGTGCTCTTCCTCCTGGCGCATCCATGTTCGCATCGCGGCGCGGATGACTTCACTGGTCGAGGCGAAGGCGCCGGTCTCGATCTCCGCATTGATCACGTCGACCATCTCGGTCGGCAAGGTGATGCTCAGCTTCTCCATCGACATATGATAAGCCCTCGCTGCGAGTAGGATCAAATCCTACCACCAAGCGCCGCTTGCCGCAATCGGCCGCGGGCACTACCTATGGAGCATGACCCAGACACCCGCTGCCAGCCCCCGTGCGCCTTTCCCCTTCGACAACAGCTATGCGCGGTTGCCGCAGGCGTTCTTTGCCCGCCAGACGCCGTCGCATGCAGCGGAGCCGTGGCTGATCAAGCTGAACGAGCCGCTGGCCGAAGAGCTCGGCCTTGATGTCGAGGCGCTGAAGCGCGACGGGGCCGATATTTTTTCCGGCAACCTGCTGCCCGACGGGGCCGATCCGCTGGCAATGGCCTATGCCGGACACCAGTTCGGCAGCTTCGTCCCGCAACTCGGCGACGGGCGGGCGATCCTACTTGGCGAGGTGATCGATCGGACCGGCAACCGCCGCGACATCCAGCTGAAGGGCGCCGGGGCGACGCCGTTCTCACGGCGCGGCGACGGGCGGGCGGCGCTCGGGCCGGTGCTCAGGGAGTATATCGTCAGCGAGGCCATGCATGCGCTCGGCGTGCCGGCGACACGGGCGCTAGCGGCGGTTTCGACCGGGCAGCCGGTCTATCGCGAGCAGGTGCTGCCGGGCGCGGTGTTTACCCGTGTCGCGGCGAGCCATATCCGCGTCGGCACCTTCCAGTTCTTCGCGGCGCGCGGCGATGTCGATGGGCTGAAGGCGCTTTCCGATTACGTGATCGAGCGCCACTATCCCGAGCTCAAGGATGCGGCCAATCCGTATCTCGGTTTGTTCGACGCCGTCTGCGAGCGACAGGCGGCGCTGATCGCCAGATGGCTGCATGTCGGCTTCATCCACGGGGTGATGAACACCGACAACATGACGGTGTCCGGCGAAACGATCGACTTCGGGCCCTGCGCCTTCATGGACGACTACGACCCGGCGACGGTGTTTTCGTCGATCGACCAGAACGGCCGATACGCCTATGCCAGCCAGCCCGGCATCGGACAGTGGAACCTGGCGCGGCTGGGCGAAACGCTGTTGCCGCTGATCGACACCGATACGGACAAGGCCGTCGAGGCCGCCAACATCGTCATCAAGGATTACGGCGAGCGTTTTCAAATCCACTGGCTGCGGGGCATGCGCGAGAAGATCGGGCTCACCAGCGTCGAGGATGACGATCTCGATCTCATCCAGTCGCTGCTCTCTATCATGCAGACCGGACAGGCGGATTTCACGCTGGCCTTCCGGCGGCTGTCGCATCTGGCGGGAGACGACGGCAGGCAGGCGGAATTCCTCGCCACCTTCCGCGAACCGGAGGCGCCGAAGGAATGGCTTTCGCGCTGGCGCCAGAGACTATGGCGCGAGATGACGACGGACGCGGAGCGCAGCGCCGCGATGCTCGGCGTCAATCCTGCCGTCATTCCACGCAATCACCGCATCGAACAGGCCATCGTCGCCGCTGTCGAAGACGCCGATTTCTCGATGTTCGAAGCGCTGCTCGACGCGCTTGCCAGACCCTATGAGGATCACGCAGAGTTTACTGGATACACGCAACCGCCAAAAGCGGACGAACGGGTTCTCAAGACCTTCTGCGGAACGTGACGGCGGCACCTTCGCCACTACCATGACGCTAACCGACATGCGGCGCTTCGTCGCCCGGAACCGCTGTATATCATGGCATCTGCGCGGCCTTGCACGATGGATCTGCCGTATTTCAAACACCAGCGCTCGTCTAACCCATTGTATTCTCGAGGTTGACCGCACCCCCCATATTGTGGCGGTTGAAAGGCAGCGGGCATCGCTCTATGTCCGCCTGTAACGCTTGCGGCAATATGCCCCCTTCGCCGCTTGCGTGTATTCCTGATCGCTCCCTCCCCCGGGAGCCTTATGCATTTCAGTTGGAGACCGGCCCTTATGGCGATCGTCTTTACGTCCCTACTTTTCATCCTCATCGGATTGGCACTTGGCGGAGGCGGGCTTTGGCTCGTCATGCTCGGTGGCAGTTTCTTCTACCTGTTCGCCGGCCTCATGTTCCTGGCGACAGCTTTCCTCCTGCTCAAGCGCAAGGCATCGGCCCTTTGGGTCTACGCGGCGTTGATCGTCGTCTCCCTCGTTTGGGCGATCTACGAAGTCGGCTTCGACTGGTGGCAGCTCGGACCGCGCGGCGGCCTGATCATCCTGCTCGGTCTTTGGCTGCTGACGCCGTGGATCCGCCGCCCTCTCGGCTTCTCCGGCACGACGGGCACGGCCTATGCGGCCAGCCCATGGCCGCTGGCCGTACCGGTTCTGGCCGCGATCGTCATCGCCGGTTATTCGATGACGACGAGCCCGCACGACCAGCAGGGTAACCTGCCGACGGCCATGACCGGCAGCACCACCTTCGGTGGCACGGTCACCGATGGCGAGTGGCACCAGTATGGCCGAACGCCGTTCGGCCAGCGTTATTCGCCGCTCGAGCAGGTCAATGTCAGCAACGTCAAGGACCTGAAAGAGGCCTGGCGCTACCAGACCGGCGACGTGAAGCGTCCCGACGACGTCGGTGAGACGACCTACCAGGTCACCCCGCTCAAGATCGGCGACACGCTCTACATCTGCACGCCGCATAACCTCGCCATCGCGCTCGACGCCAAGACCGGCAAGGAAAAGTGGAAGTTCGACGCCAACTCCGGCATGAACCCGGACCGCCAGCACCAGACGTGCCGCGGCGTCACCTACTTCCACGACACGGCAGCGGCCGCCGGCGCGCCTTGCGTCGATACCGTCTTCCTGCCGACCGCAGACGCCCGCCTGATCGCGCTCGACGCGGCTGACGGCAAGGTTTGCACGAGCTTTGCCGACCAGGGCACGCTTCACCTGGAAAAGGGCATGAAATACAATCCCGCCGGCTACTACTACTCGACGTCGCCGCCGGTGGCGATCGACGGCAAGCTGATCATCGGCGGCGCCGTCAACGACAACTACTCCACCCAGGAGCCGTCTGGCGTCATCCGCGCCTTCGACATCCACACCGGCGCGCTGGTCTGGAACTTCGATACGGGTAACCCCGACGTCACCACGCCGCTTCCCGAAGGCCAGACCTACACCACCAACTCGCCGAACAGCTGGTCCGTGTTCAGCGCCGACGAAGGCTTGGGGCTTATCTACGTGCCGCTCGGCAACATGGTCCCCGACCAGCTCGGCATGGGCCGCAGCGCCAGCGTCGAGAAGTTCTCCTCCTCGATCACCGCGCTCGACATGAAGACGGGCCAGGTGAAGTGGGTCCAGCAGACCGTGCACCACGATCTGTGGGACATGGACGTTCCGGCGCAGCCTGTTCTCTTCGACATGAAGAAGGCAGACGGCACGGTCGTTCCGGCGCTCGTCGGCCCGACCAAGCAGGGCGATATCTACGTACTCGACCGCCGCACCGGCGCGCCGATCATTCCGTTCAAGGAAATCCCGGCACCGCAGGGCACCATTCCGGAAGATCACGCTTCGCCGACGCAGCCGATCTCCGACCTCACCTTCTCGCCGCCACCGCTGCAGGAGAAGGACATGTGGGGCGTTTCGCTGT
This sequence comes from Hyphomicrobiales bacterium, assembly GCA_900470805.1. Taxonomy (GTDB): domain Bacteria; phylum Pseudomonadota; class Alphaproteobacteria; order Rhizobiales; family Rhizobiaceae; genus Rhizobium. The sequence continues at coordinate 10,868 of UCCA01000006.1, forward strand.
TCGACCAGCTGGCGTGCCGCATCGAGTTCCACCGCTACAAGTACGAAGGCCGCTATACCCCGCCGTCGCTTGAGGGCACGATCGTCTATCCCGGCAATTTCGGCACCTTCAACTGGGGTTCCGTCTCGGTCGATCCGGAACGGCAGATCATGTTCGGCATGCCGACCTACCTCGCCTTCACCTCGCGTCTCGTTCCCGCCGCCGACATTCCGGCCAAGGGCCAGGGCGAAAAGGGCAGCGAGCAGGGCCTGAACCGCAACGACGGCGCGCCTTACGGCGTTGTCATGGGACCGTTCCTCGGCCCGCTCGGCATTCCTTGCCAGGCGCCGCCATGGGGCTACATCTCCGGCGTCGACCTGACGACCGGCAAGATCGCCTACAAGCTGAAGAACGGCACCGTCGAGGACATGAGCCCGTTGCCCCTGCCCTTCAAGCTCGGCGTTCCCGGCATCGGTGGCCCGATGCTCACCAAGGGCGGCGTCGCCTTCCTCGGTGCTGCCGTCGACAACTACCTGCGCGCCTACGACGTGACCAACGGCCAGCAGCTGTGGCAGGCCCGCCTGCCGGCCGGCGGCCAGTCGACGCCGATGACCTACACGACATCCGACAACAAGCAGTATGTTGTGATGGTCGCTGGCGGCCACGGCTCGGTCGGCACCAAGCCGGGCGACTACGTGATCGCCTACACGCTGCCGTAACCGGCGGGGTTTTGACAATCGGGATGGCCGCCTTCGGGCGGCCATTTTGCGTTTGGGGGGTGTGATCCTGCTCAGAAACGGATTCAAGGAGATACGAAACAGATTCGCGTTTCTGGAACATCTATTTGAATTTGAACCAGCTTTCTCTGATCATGCGGCGTCTATGTCCGTCAGCGCAAAATCGTTTCCCTTGTACAGCAGCGGCATTCCGCCATGCTTGGCGCATGCGTAGGCGAAACAATCGCCAAAATTCAGCGCCGCCGGATGGCGTGATTTTCCGTAACGATCAAATGCGTGAATTGCCAAGGTTCGCGTTTCCGCAGGTATGGAAATAACGGTGATTGCCGCGAGCGCAAGGAAGCCTTCAACCGCCTCGTGCGCGTCGGGAACAGGAAGCTTGAGTTCCCGGGCTACAGCAACGACCGTTTCCCATACCGCCATTGGCGAGGTGACGCGATGCTCATGTCTATTCAGGCGAGCAAGCAAATCGCTCGCGTCGTGCTCCTGAACAAGGATTGATGTCAGCGCCGATGCATCCACAAACATCGGCTACTCCTCATAGAGGCTGTCGATAAATTCCTTGTCGGCAGGCGGACCTCGATCCGCGCCGGCGCGGGCTCGCAATGCCCGGCCGTAAGCAAGTCCACGCTCAACGAGCGATTCGCCTCCCTCCTCGCGTTCGATCTCGCGCAAAAGAGCTTGTCGCACCACTTCCGTCTTGCTTTGCCTGCGAGACGTCGCAAGCTTTTCCGCAAGCTTATCGACGTCGTCGTTCTTGATATAAAGGGGCATGGATATCCCTCCGAGATATCCCAGTATAGTTCAGGGATATCCCTCCAGCAATCCCGCGCTTTCGATCCCTGTTCCTCACACCATCTCCGCCACGATCGTCGCGACCTCGCCGAAAACAGGGTTGATTTCGTCGGTCGTCGCCGTGGCTTCGTTGATATAGACCGCGATCAGAATCGGGCCGTGGCCGGGGGGCCAGCAGATGGCGATGTCGGCGGCGGAGCCGTTTTTTCCGGTGCCGGTCTTGTCGCCGATCTTCCAACCGTCGGGCAAGCCCTTGCGCAGGCGTTCGCTGCCTGTCGTGTTGGCGACCATCCATTCGACCAGCGTGTTCTGCGAGGGTTCCGACAGCACGGTGCCGAGCGTCAGGTTGCCGAGGGTGTCGAGCATGGCGTCCGGCGTGGTGGTGTCGCGCGGGTCGTCCTTCTTCGCCTCGTTGAGATCGGGCTCGATGCGGTCGAGACGGGTGGAGCCGTCGCCCAGCGTGCGCAGCCAGTTGGTCAGCTCCTTCGGGCCGCCAAGGGTTTCGAGCAGCAGGTTGGCGGCGGTGTTGTCGCTGAGCGTGATCGCCGCCTTGCAGAGTTCGCCGACGCTCATGCCCTCGCCGCCGACATGCTTTTCGGTCTCGGGCGAATAGTCGATCAGCTGGGCCTTGTCATAGACGACACGGCGCTCGAGATTTTCCTCGCCCTTGTCGACGCGACTGAGCACCATGGCAGCGGCCAACACCTTGAAGGTCGAGAACATCGGGAAGGTCTCGGTTTCGCGATAACCGAAGGAGATGTTGGTCTGCGTGTCGATGACCGAAACGCCGATGCGTCCGCCGATGCGCTTTTCCAGTGCGCCGATGCGGCGGTCGATCTCGTCGCTGTCCGCCGCGCCGGCGACGACTGGCAGGAAGAGCGCGGGCACAAGCAATGCGGAGCCGAGAAGCGTGCGGCGGCGGAGTGAAAAGCGATGCATGAAAACCTCTGTCTGAATCAGCAGCAGACAGAGGTAGAGCGGGATTGTGGCCCGCTTGCGTCGCTCATGCCTGCCTTCAGGCCGCGTGCCGCGCGGCCACCTCCGTCACCTCTACCGTGACATGAGACAGCTGGTCCAGTGACGAAAGCTTGTCCTTGTAGAAGGACGGCGCGCGCGGCGCGGACGTAGCGACGGCGACGATCGCCGCGTGATGGCCGGGACCGACCTGCCAGACGTGCAGATCGGTGATGTGATCCTCTGACGTCTCGACCTTGGCGCGGATTTCGCGCGGCAGGTCGCCGACAGACGGCAGCGTGTCGAGCAGCACGGCGCCAGACGACTTCAGCAGGCCCCATGCCCACTGGGCGATAATCAGGCCGCCGACGATGCCCATCAGCGGATCGAGCCACAGCCAGCCGTAGAGGCTGCCGAGCAGCAAGGCGGCGATCGCCAGCACCGATGTCAGCGCATCGGCGATGACATGCACGTAGGCCGAGCGCATGTTGTTGTCGGTGATGCGAGGGGCGTGGCTGCCATGGTCGCCGTGGGCGTGATCGCCATGATGGGCGTGCCCACCGTGGTGAGCGTGATCGCCATGCGAATGGCCAGCGTCGGGTTTGCGGCTCTTCGCCGGAGCGTGATGATGACCATGATCGTGGCCGTGGTGGTGACCATCCTTGAGCAGCCAGGCGCTGACGACGTTGACCACGAGGCCGAGGACGGCGACGCCGATCGCCTGGGAGAAGCTGATCGGCACCGGATTGACGATGCGCAACAGGCTTTCATAGGCCATCAGCAATGCGATCAGGGCCAGAATGATGGCGCTGGCGAAACCTGCGAGATCGCCGAGCTTGCCGGTGCCGAAGGTGAAGCGCGGATTGTGCGCCTGCCGGCGGGCATAGAGATAGGCGATCGCCGAGATCAGCATGGCGCTGGCATGGGTCGACATGTGCCAGCCATCGGCGACCAGAGCCATCGATCCGTACCAGGTGCCGGCGGCGATCTCGGCCACCATCATGGCCGCTGTCAGGGCGATGACCAGCCAGATACGGCGGGTGTTGCGATCATGGTCCTCGCCGAGGAAGACGTGTTCGTGCTGCAGTGTTTGGGTGGGTGCGCTCATCGCACGCTCCTCTTTGTTGGCCAAGGCTGTGTCATCGAAGGTCATGGATCAGCGGATGTAGGTTCTCAGAACTTCGGAAATTTCCTGAACGGCCTCGCCGCGCGCCTTGTCGTCGGCGGCGTGCAGGACGTGTTCATGCAGGTGGTCGTCGAGCACCTCGCCGGTCAGGCCGTTCAGCGCGCCGCGAATGGAGGACAGCAACTGCAGTACCTCGCCGCAGGGGCGCCCGGCATCAAGCGCGCGCTCGACCGCGTCCATCTGGCCTTTCAGCCGGTTGATACGGGCGATCAGCTTTTTCTTGTTGTGCTGGGTGTGGGACATGCTGCTCTCAATATAGGATAGGGGGGTACCCTACATGAAGAACGGATCAATTGGAAGCGATGGCGTCGCTTGACAAACGCGGCGATTGGGAGGAAGTATCTCGGCATGATCAAGAACGCGCACATCACCAGCTCGTATTTTTGGCTGTACCTGTAAGGGGCGGCTGGACAGATCTTATTGTCAACAAGCCGCCGTCAGGCGGCTTTGTTGTATCTCAAGCGTCCTGACGGCAGAACACCACAAACAATCGTCAGACAGGACGCAGAGACATGACCGACATCGAAGACAGTGAAATCTCGTTGATCCGCCCTCCGGTGATCAACATCCGCGCCGCCAAGCCGCGCGACCTCCCCCAACTCAACGAGATGATCGCCCTGCTCGCCAAGCACCACGGCGACGCCGCCGGCTCGACGCCGGAGCAGCTCGAGCGCGACCTGTTCGGCCCCCTGCCCTGGATTTCCGCGCTGGTCGCCGAGACGGATGCGGGCTTGATCGGCTACGCCATTCTGGTGCCGCTCTACAGGGCGCAGGAAGGCGCGCGCGGCATGGATCTGCATCATCTGTTCGTGCGTGACGGCCATCGCGGCCACGGCGTCGGCCAGCACCTCGTCAACCGCGCGCGCGACACCGCCCGCAGCGCCGGCTGCGGCTACCTCTCGGTCAGCGCCGCGACGGGCAACGTGCAGGCGCACCGCTTCTATGAAAACATGGACTTCGTGCCGCGTCCGGTAACCGGCATGCGCTATCTGCAGGCGCTGGCGTAGGCGGCTGGGCGGTCGTCAAGCGGATGTGTCCGTGACCGTGGTCATGCAACGGCCTTCGCCACGATTTCGGGAAACTGCTCGATCACCCGCATGTACGCGACGGCGAATTCCGGTGCCGTCGCGCGCGCTTGCTCCCAATCGCGCAGCGTGCCGACGGGCACGCGGAAACGGCGCGCGAACTCGGATTGCGACAGCCCAAGCTGGGTTCTCGTCCGGCGAATGAGGCGGGCGCGCTGGGCGCGATCCATCGCTTCGGCGGTTGCGCCGAAATCGTCGGCGTCTGAGGGATCAGCCGGCAGCACGATAGGCTCGTTCTTCACTTTCATTGCTCCTTCTCACCGACATGAAGCGGGGCAGATTGCCCCGCCAGACGAAGACGCCGGTGAACAGTTTCCGCTCGACAACCCCGACCACCTTGAACCGTTCCTCGCCATCAATCTCGCGGATTGACGGAATGATCAGATGGTTTTCGTCCTCGGCAAAGATTCTGTCACCGAAGGCCAATGACAGCTTGTGCTTTTCGAGATTGGCCGCGTCCTTGCTGGGATCGAACCTGTCTGTCGTCATGACGGCGACCATACGGGATTTCCGTATAGTCCGCAATGTCGGTTATAGAGGCGGCGCTATCAGCGTAGCACCGGCTCGCCGTGAAAACGGCGGCGTGAGGGCTTGGAGACGCCGAAGCCGATCTCCATCATCAGGCGCGGTTTTTCGGTGGCGACGGTGCCCATGTGGAAGCCGAAGGGATCCTCGACGAAGCCGGAGCCGGCCTTGCCAGTCAGCGTGATCGGGCTGTCCTCGCCGTAATACTCGACGATCTCGTCGGCGGGGTGGCCGACCAGCAGGGTGAGCTGGTGCTTCATCCGCCGCTTGTTGTGGCTGCCGCGCACATAGACATGCGGACCGGTGCCTGCATCGACGTCGACGAGATAGAAGAAGAACTTGATCATCCGCCAGTCGTCGAGATCGAAGTGATACTTGTCGAGTGAGGCAAGGCTTCGATCCGCCTCGCTGGCCTTGGTCGGGAAGCTCCACCATGTGCGCGTGGTGATCAACTGTGCCTGGGCGCCGAGATAGCGACGGGCGATCTCAGACAGCAGCGGATCGCGCTGCACGGCCAGAACCGCGGGGCAATCCAGCGCCCGCTCGAAATGGTGGCCGCTGAGGATAGGGCGGCCGAGCCGGTCTTCGGTGGCGCGGTGGTCGGCGGCTGCGAATTCCACCTTGCGATCGAAATTGCCGAAGCATGGGGTTTCGTGGGCGAAGGCGGATATCTCCTGCGTGATCGCGGCCGGCAGTTGAAGATCCGGGAAGATGCCGTCGCCCTTCAGTGCGTTGACGGCGGTCTGCGCATCCACGCCTTCAAACATCGATGGCAGCGTCTCGCTGGCGCCATCACCGCGCCTTGCCGTCAGCCAGTGGGCGCGGCGACCGGGGATAGTGCGGGCGAGCAGGAACATCGGCAGCCAGGCCGGGTTCTCCCTGATGTCGGCCATATAGGTCGGGATGCGAACCGCCATGCGTCTGAACTTGCCACCCTTGCGGGCGATCGCTTCGAGATCATTGGAGGGTGTCACTGATGAGCTGTGCATGCAGCTGGCCTTTCAAAAGACGTTGAGGGCTCGTCGTTCGGCAGCGGCAGACGCCGTTGCGGGGCATTCAGTAGAGAGTGCTAAAGAATTGCTGCAATGCGGCGATTTTGAGATTTTCCCTTATTAATGAGGGGGAACCGCCTTCAGGTAGGCGGCGATCGCCTCGAGATCAGCCTTGGGTAGATGGGCGACGTTCTGCTGCACTTCTGTCATCGAACCGCCGGCCGAATCGAAGTCGGGCGTGAAGCCGGTTTCGAGATAGTTGGCGATGTCGGCCTCGCTCCATTCACCGATCGCCTTGGAGCCCGGCGTGATGTTGGGAATGGTACCCTCGCCTTCCGGATTGGGCGCGCCTGCCAGCCACAGGTCGGGCTTCAGGCCGCCGAGCGCGTCGCGCGGCGTATGGCACTCACCGCAATGGCCGAGGCCTTCGACCAGATACTGGCCGCGCCGGACCTTGTCGTCGGCATTGGCGAGCACGACGCGTGGGCTGTCGTTGAAATAGAGGAACTTCCAGCCGCCGAGCGCCAGCCGGATGTTGAACGGGAACGGCAGTTCGTGCGGCGGCGCCACGTTGGCGCTCTTGGGCAGCGTCTTCATGTAGGCGAAAAGGTCGTTGACGTCCTTGTCGCTCATTCTGCTGTAGGAGGCATAGGGGAAGGACGGATAGAGATGCGCGCCGTTGGGCGCGACGCCGCGCTTCATGGCGTTGCCGAAATCCGCCAGCGTCCATTTGCCGATGCCTGATGTCTCGTCCGGCGAGATGTTGGGAACGTGGAAGGTGCCGAACGGGCTCTTCAGCGCCAAGCCGCCTGACAGCGTCAGCTTGGCATCGCCTTCGGACCCGGGGGCCGCGTGACAGCTGACGCAGCCGCCGGCCCAGAACACCATCTCGCCGTTCTTGACGTCAGGCGCGCCGAGATCGGCCCAGTGGCCTTCGGGCAGCGGATTGGGGGCGGTGACCAGATAGAAAGCGGCGCCACCGATCACGGCAACGCCGACAAGACAGAGGATGAACCTGATGAACCGCCGAACCATGCACTGCTCTCCCGCCGCCATAACAATGGCTTAGACATAAAGCGATCCGCCGCGCCGGCAAGACTGCGGCGGATCGCACGAAGGGGATGCGGCTGGCGCTATTCCTTCTTGACCCGGTAGTTCTGATGACAGCCGCCGCAATTGGCGCCGAGGGTCTTCAGGCCGGCGCCGACGCCGGCGGCATCGGCCGGGAGCTGGGCGAGCAGCGTGTCGGCATCGGTGCCGAGCTTGGCGGAGCGAGCCTTGAAGTCGTCCATGTTTTCCCAGATCTTCGGGCTTGCCTCGGAATCGGCCGAGGCGTTTTCCGTGCCTGGCTTGAACTGTTCCGGGAAGACCTTGGCGGTTTCGGAGATCGTGGTCAGCGCCGCCTTGACGGCTTCGGCGTCGTAGGGCTTGTCGCCCTTGGCGATCCCGGAAAGCGCACCCGTGGCGCCGCCGATCTTCTTCATCATCGCGACGCGGGCATCATGCGTGCCCTGATCCGCGGCAGAAACGGTCGCGACCCCAACAGTCGCGACACTCAACCCGGCGACCAGAACGGCCGCGGCGATTGCCTTCATTGTCATGCGTTTTCTCCTCATTGATCCCGGGCTCGTCAAAACCCGGCTTCTCCTGCTTACCCCGGCATGATGGCGGATTAATCTCACGCCGGAAGTAATAAGTAAGTGAGAAGACAATCATTTCAGCAATATGCCTATTACCGATGGTCACGCCGGTGCTTTCCAGCCGTGCCAGGCGGTGAGGATGGCGACCGCGATGAGCAGCGCGCCGGCCACACGGCCGACGAGGATGGTGGCCACGGGGTTGGAGATCAAAAGTGCGCGGCTGCCCGAGGCGGTGACGGCAATGGTGCCATAGATGGCGGCCTGGGTCGCGACCGTCATCAGCCCCATGACGCCCCCCTGCAGCCAGATCGGCCCATAGGCCGGCTTCAGGAACTGCGGATAGACGGCCAGCATGAAGAGATAGGCTTTGGGATTGATCAGGCAGGTGACGGCGCCCTGGCGGAAGGTGCGCCAGCCGGAGCCGTCGACGCCGGCCTCGACCGACGAGACGGTGATGGAACTGCGGATCAGGGTGTAGCCGATCCATGCCATATAGGCGGCGCCGGCAAAGAGCAGCGGATTGAAGAGCGCCGGCAGCAGCGTCGCCAGCAGGCCGACGCCGATCGCGCCATAAAGCGAATGCACCGCCCCGCCCGCCATGATGCCCGCCGTCGCCGCCATGCCGGCGCGCCGGCCCGATGTCAGCGAACTGGCGAGCACGAACAGCATGTCCATGCCGGGAACAATGATGATGCCGAAGAGAAGCGTGAAGTAGAGCCAGAGATTTTCGCCGTAGGTCATGTCAGTTGCCCATCGCTGATCCACGGTAGCAGGCCCGTAGATACCGTTGTTTTTCAATTCGATCTGAAAATCTGTACGACGGCCCAACTGACAGTGTAGTGTCAGGAGCGTTTGGCGGAGGGGAGCATATGCGCAAGGCCTCGCGGCTCTTCGAGATCATCCAGTTGCTGCGGCTGGCGAAAAAACCGGTGACGGCGGCGGTGATGGCCGAAGCGCTTGAAGTGACCGTGCGTTCGATCTATCGCGACATCGCGGCGCTGCAGGCGATGCGTGTGCCGATCGAAGGCGAGCGCGGCATCGGCTATATCCTCAGGCCGGGCTTCGACCTGCCGCCGCTGATGTTTTCGATCGAGGAGATGGAGGCGATCGTGCTCTCGCTGGCGCTGGTGGAGCGCACCGGAGACGCGGCGTTGAAGCAGGCCGCCAAACGGGTGAACCAGAAGATTGCCGGCGCGGTGCCGCTGCCGCTGCGCCAGGCGATGGAGGGCAAGGCGCTCTATGCCTGGGGCACCACCGCCCCCTCGCCCGAGGCATTGGATCTCGGACTGGTGCGCCGCGCGATCCGCGACGAACAGAAGCTCGATCTCGACTATCGCGACGAACTGGGCCGCGCCAGCGCGCGGACGATACGGCCGATCGCGCTGATCTATTATTCGCAGACGTCGAACATCGTCGCATGGTGCGAGCTGCGGGATGCGATCCGGACTTTCCGAAGCGACAGGGTGGAGCACTGCGCGGAGGCTACAGGCTCTTTCAAGGGCGAAGGCGATGGGCTGCGCGATCTATGGACGTCAGGATGGGCGGAACGGACCGCCTGATGCGCCGGCCGCGCGCGTGAGCACCCCGCAACCGTGGTCGCGGGGTGCCGGTTCCGTCCGTTCGTCAGAGCAGAGCGCCGCCGGAGACCTCGATGCGCTGGCCGTTGACCCAGCGATTGTCGTCCGACAGCAGCGAGGCGATCATCGGGCCGATATCGTCGGCGACGCCGGGGCGGCCGAGCGCCGTCATGTCGGAGACCATCTTGTTGACGACGGGGTTGTCGCGCACCACGCCGCCGCTGAAGTCGGTCATGATGGCGCCCGGCGCCACGGTGTTGGCGGTGATGCGGCGCGGGCCGAGTTCCTTGGCGAGGTAGCGAGTGAAGACCTCAATGGCGCCCTTCATCGCGGCATAGGCGGAACTTCCGGGGATGCTGAAGCGGGCAAGGCCGCTCGATAGGTTGATGATGCGGCCACCATCGGCCATCACAGGCAGAAGTTTCTGGGTGAGGAAGAAGACGCCCTTGAGGTGGACGTTGACGAGGCCGTCGAAGTCTTCCTCCGTCGTTTCGGCAATCGAGGCGTGGTGGCTTGTGCCGGCATTGTTGACGAGATAGTCGAAATCCGTGCGGCCGAGACCGGTGAGCGCCTGCCTGACCTCTGCCACGAAGGCATCGAAGGAGGCGGTGTTGCCGGTGTCGAGCTGGATGGCGACGGCCTTCGCACCCAATGCCTCGATCTCGGCAACAGCGCCTTCGGCTTCTGCCTTATTCGAGTGGTAGGTGAGGATGACATCGACGCCGCGGCGGGCGAGGCTGACGACGGTGTTGCGGCCGAGGCCACGGCCACCACCGGTGACGATGGCGACCTTGCGTGCTGAATTTGCTTGTTTTTCATTGGACATGACAGTCTCCTTGGGGTTTGTTCGATGCCCAATGCTACGCCCGGAGAGGCGCTTTTCTGAATGCCGGAACTCTCGAATTTCTTGCCTATTCCTCCAATCGACTTGCAGCGCCGGAGCAGTGATCTAAGATCACTTCCGTTGGCTTACGTGGAGAAAACGATGACCGAAGCGCTGAAGGACATGGTCGCCCGCTATATCGACCAAATGGGTGGCGGTGACGGCTCGTTTATGACGCCGATCGCGGTGCCGGGCCTGGCGCTGTCGCGGGTCAGCCAGCCTGTCATGCCGCATCACCGGGTCTACCGGCCGACGATCTGCGTCGTGCTGCAGGGCGCCAAGCGGATTCTTTCCGGCGACCGGGTGCTCGACTATGGCGAGAACCAGCTTCTGATCGTGACGGTGGAACTCCCCGCCTCCGGCCAGATCGTCGATGCCAGCCCCGAGCAGCCCTATATCGGGCTCAACATCGATTTCGACCCGGCGCTGATGCGCGAGGTCATGGACGATCTCGACAACCCGCCGAAGCCATCGGGCGACGGCATCGCCTGCGTCTTCGTGCAGGATTTCGACGCGGCGCTGCAAGATTGCGTGCGCCGGCTGCTGAAGCTGGTGGAGACGCCGAAGGCCATTCCGGTGTTGTCGCGGTCAATCATGCGGGAAATCTGCTACTGGCTGCTGACGGGGCCGAACGGCCGCGAAATCTGCAAGCTGGCGCTGCCCGGCAGCCATGCGCGGCGGATGAGCGATGCGATCCATCTGCTGCGCGGCAATTTCGCGGCACCGGTCCGGATCGAGGAACTGGCGGCGGTGGCGCGGATGAGCCCGTCGTCCTTCCATCAGCACTTCAAGACGCTGACCTCGATGACGCCGCTGCAATACCAGAAGCACATGCGGCTGCTCGAAGCCCGCCGGCTGATGGTGACCGACGGCGCCAATGTGGCGAGCGCCGCCTATCAGGTGGGCTATGAAAGCGCCTCGCAATTCAGCCGCGAATATACCCGCATGTTCGGCGTGCCGCCGAAACGTGATGTCAGCGAGATGCGCGCTTCGCCGATGGCGGCGGCGGCTTAGCTACGACCCAAGCGCCAGTACCCTGCTCTCTTCACGGCCGAAGCCGCGGATCTCGATGCGATCGGCATGGATGTCGACGATGGCGAAGGCGTTTTCGCTTTCGGTGTCGACCATGCCCTTGAAATTGACGCAGTGGCAGCCGCCGACCATGCCGTAATTGCCGACGTGGTTGTGGCCGTTGAAATAGGCGGCGACGTTGGGGCTTGCCGAGAGCAGGTCGATGATCCGTTGGCGGTCCCAGCAGTCGTGGCGGTCGGGTGGATAGACCGGGTAGTGGTTCATGACGATGACGCGCTCGCCGGCCTTTGCCGCATCCGCGATCTCGGCCTCGAGCCAGGCGAACTGGCTGTCGCTCATCATCGCGTTCCAGGCGTGGGCGTTGATGGCGCCCTCTTGCTGCAGTTCTGCCAGCCTTGCGGCGGCGATCTCGCGATAGGGATGGCCTTCGGGCGGTGCAAAGGTACTGACTTCGTTGCCATTGAGCGCGATGAAGCGCCAGCCTTGCTTGGCGCGGCTGTAATAGGGAGCTGGCATGCCGAGGCGATCGGCGACGTGCTCCAGATGCTCCGGCGCGACGGCGAAATCGTGATTGCCGAGCAGAAAGAGGCTCTCGTGTTTCAGCGCGTCGTAGACATCAAGGATGGCATCGAAGCTTGCGAAATCGCGGTCGATGATGTCGCCGAGGGTGATGACAAAGCTAAGGTCCTCGGCGTTGAAAACGTCGATCGCGGCGGCGAGCTTGGCAAGGCTGTTGGCGTAGTAGCGGTCCATGCCGGCATGCGGGGCGATCGCGGCGTATTGCGGGTCGGCGACGATGCCGAAGCGGAAAAGCGGGATAGGTTGGGTCATGGGGCCGGCTTAGGAGTGGTCGGTTACAGAGGTGTGACAGCGAGGGTGCGTCAAGGAGAGGTTGGGCGCAAGTGGCCCCCTCACCCGGCCTCCGCTGCGCTCGCCCACCCTCTCCCCGAATGACAGAGAATCACAACCATGGAATTTTGCAACGGCTCCCACCGGGGAGAAGGTGCCGGTAGGTCAGGCGCAACATGTTGCGCCGGGGATGAGGGGCCACTTACGCCGCCCTCACAATCCCACAAAACAAAAACACCCGGCGTTTCCACCGGGTGTTCTCGTCAATCCATCGAAACAGCTTACTTGGAAGCGGCTTCGTAGCGTTCCAGGACGTAGTCCCAGTTGATCAGGCTGTCGACGAAGGCTTCGAGGTACTTCGGACGGGCGTTGCGGTAGTCGATGTAGTAGGAGTGCTCCCAAACGTCGACGCCGAGGATCGGGGTGGCGCCGTGAACCAGCGGGTTTTCGCCGTTCGGGGTCTTGGAGATTTCGAGCTTGCCGTTCTTGACGGAAACCCAGGCCCAGCCGGAGCCGAACTGGGTGGTGCCGGCAGCGATGAAATCGGCCTTGAACTTGTCGTAGCCGCCGAGATCGGAATTGAACGCCGCTTCGAGCTTGGAAGGCAGCTTGTTGCCGCCGCCGTCCTTTTTCAGCCACCTCCAGAAATGGACGTGGTTGTAATGCTGGGCCGCATTGTTGAAGAGGCCGGCATTGGTGCCGAAGGACTTCTTGACGACGTCCTCGAGCGAGAGGTCGGAGAGACCGGCTTCAGCCGCGAGCTTGTTGCCGTTGTCGACGTAAGCCTTGTGGTGCTTGTCGTGGTGGAACTCCAGGGTTTCCTTCGACATGAAGGGCTGCAGCGCTTCGTAGGCGTAGGGAAGTTCAGGCAATTCAAAAGCCATTGTCGTCTCCTTTTGGCAATAGTTTGCGTAATCGGCAGGTGAGCGGGAACATAGGAGCGCAGCCCTGCGGAGGCAACCTGCGAAATGTCAAAAAACACCGGTGCAGAGGAAAATTTGCCCGCGCTAAGGGCTTGGCATGCAAGGCGCAAATCAATCATGATGGTGATGTCGGAGGCGTGCGCATCCGACATGGGGAATGCGAGGGCTCCGTATGCACAGGCATGCCATCCGCCACATCCTTGCCGCGGCCGGGGTCGGCATCGGCTGCTGGTGCGCGTCGCCCGCGTTCGGCTCTTCCGGCGACGCCTGGCAGGACTTCGCCGCAGAGGTGCAGGGCAAATGCGAGATGGCGGCGCGTGCGCAGATCGAGCTGCCGCATGCCGTGGTCGACCCGTTCGGCAGCGAAAGCTTTGGCATGGCGCTGGTCACAGGCAAGCCGAAGGGCGCCAACGGGTACGTCAGCTACTTCTGCATCTATGACAAGAAAACGAAGGCGGTCGAGCTCGGCACGGAGCTGGAGACCGAACGCATGGGCATTCTGCCGGACGAATAGGAACTGGCGGAGATCGTCAGGCAATAGGCACGGCGCATCTTAACCGTTGAAAGGCGCGCATGGAAACAATCCTTGGTTGCATGCGATTAGTGTCCTCTCATGCAGCCTTTCGCTAGTCTTCCCATGCCGGCCGAGAAGCGGTACGGCGTGGGAGGATGTCATGTTTCATTTCAGCAGCGCATCGCTTGCCGCCCTTTCAAAATGCCATCCGCACCTGCAGGCGATCGCCCAGGCGGCCATCCGCAAGATTGACTTCAAGGTGCTCGATTCCAGCCGCGGACGCGATGCGCAGGAGCGTGCGTTCAACGGTGGATTTTCCAAGGTCCACTTCGGGGATTCGGCCCATAATTACCTGCCGGCGATCGCGTTCGACCTGTTTCCCGCGCCCTACGACTGGGACAACAAGCAGGCATTCATCAAGCTGTCGAAAGTGGTCCTGGCGCTGCCTGAAGAACTCGGCCTCCTCGGGCTGGACGACAAGCCGCTGAAGCTGCGGTGGGGCGGCGATTGGGACATGAACGGCGACGTCAGGGATGGATGGGACATGCCGCATTTCGAGCTGCATCCCTGGCGGAAATGGTCGAAAAAGTCGAAGCTCTACGAAGACTGACGATTGCGCTGATCGCGGACATAAGTTCGTCACGAACTTCCGCGCAACAAGCGACGCTCGGCCCGCCCGAGCGCAGGCGACGAGACCAAGCAGGTAAAGCCTTGACGACCGACCAACTAGTCGGTAGATATCCTGATATGGCAACCGATACCTACACTCGCATCCTCGACAGCGCCCAGTCGCTGATCGTCACTCGCGGCTACAACGCCTTCAGCTACGCGGATATCTCCGCCGAGGTCGGCGTCGGCAAGGCGACGATCCATCATCATTTTCCCGGCAAGGCCGATCTGGTGGTCGCGGTGATCGCCCGGTACCGGCAGGCGGCCGCGGAGGGGATGGGCGCGATGGCGGCGCAGGAGCCGCGGGCGGACAAGCGGCTGCAGGGTTATGTCGGCTTCTGGGCGCAGTGCATCGCCACCAATCATTCGCCGTTCTGCATCGCCGCGCTGCTCGCCGCCGAGCTTCCAAGCCTGCCACCCGAGGTCGCGGCCGAAGTGAAGGCGCATTTCGACGAACTGATCGGGCGGCTGGCCAGCTTCATCGACGAGGGGCTGCGGACGGGGGCGCTGACGGGCACAGACAGCGCCGAGACCAGCGCCCGGATCCTGGTCGCCAGCGTGCATGGCGCCATGCTTGCGGCGCGGGTGGCGGGCGGCGATGCGCAACTGTTTTCCAGCATCACACAGCCGGCGTTGAAGAGACTGACCGGCTAGTTCGGCAAGTGCCGCATCCGCTACTTTTTGCTCAGATAACCGACCGACTAGTCGGTCAATATTCAGGAGATGATCATGCCCAATCCGCTTTCCCTGCTTGGTGAGATCCATACCGTCATCAGCATCATTCCCGCCGTCGCCGGGCTTTACAGTTTTGCGAAATACCGGTCGATCCGCCCGGAGACAAACGCAGGCAAGATCTATCTCGCCTCGCTGGCGCTGTCGGCGATCAGTGCGTTCGGCCTGTCGTCCACCGGCGGCTTCAATCCCGGCCACGCGTTGGCGATCGTGGTGCTTCTGGTCTCGGGTATCTGTCTTCTTCTGCCGCGCTTGCGCTTTCTTGGCCGGCTGATGCCCTATCTGCGCAATCTTGGCCTTTCATTCACCTACTTCCTGCTGTGGGTGCCCGGAATCAACGAGACGCTGTCGCGCCTGCCGCCGTCACACCCGATCGGCAACGGTCCGGATTCACCGCCGGTGCAGACGGCGTTGCTGATCTGGGTCGTGCTGTTTGCGGTGGGCAGCCTCTGCCAGGCATGGATCGTCTCGCGCCGACAGGCGACGCGGCGGATCGCGGCCTGAGCGATCAGGCGTCCCGGCCGAAATAGACCTCGACCGAGGCCAGCCTGTCGCCCTCGAAGCGGAGCGCTTCCATATTGCGGAACGCTCCGCCATCGCGCTTGACGGCGCGATATCGGACGACCGCCTCGTCGCCCGCGATGCCGAGATACTCGATCTCCATCGCCGTGAATGGCGGCGGCTCCGGCCAGCAGCGGCGGAAATAGGTCTCGCGGTCGATATGGTCGTCACGCGGACTGGAAAAGGTGAAATCCGCCGTGAGCATGGTGCCGACGATATCCTTGCGTCCGTCGACATAGGCCGCATAGAGCGCGCGGACCATTTCCGAGCGTTGGCTTTCGATGCCGTGTGTCATCGCGTTGCTCCTCCCTCACCGCGACTGATGATCGCCGATGAACACGGCGTCATTACGTCGCCGCCATTATGCAAAAAACCGCCAGCCCAAGTCGAAAACCCACACGAAGAGAACCGGATCGGCCCGCAGACGGCCTTGATGGCATCTCCGTCGCGGGTCTATACCGGCGGTTGCCCGACCCGGGAGCCATCCGCGCCTTCGCCCTCTCTCTCGTGGAGTTGTCAACGCCGGCACCCGGTCAGATGTCGTCGCCGTGGCCATCCCGGTCGGACGCGGCATCGCGGACGACCATGCGAAGGCTCCGACATGACGACCGATACCGAAGCGAAAGCGGCAGCTGCCGAACCCGGCTCCATCCACTGGAAGCGCAACCTTGCGGTTTCGCTGGTCGGCTCGTTCACGACGATCGTGGCGATGACGCTGCTTCTTCCGTTCCTGCCACTTTATGTCGAGGAACTCGGCGTCAGCGACCACGCGGCCATCGTGCAATGGTCGGGGATCGCCTATGGCGCCACCTTCTTCGCGGCCGCCTTCGTGGCGCCGCTCTGGGGGCGGCTCGGCGACATCTATGGACGCAAGCTGATGCTGGTGCGCGCCAGCCTTGGCATGACCGTTGCGATCTCGCTGATGGGCATGGCCGGCGATGTCTGGCAGCTGGTGGCGCTGAGGCTGTTCGTCGGCCTGGCTGGCGGCTACTCCTCCGGCTCCATGGTGCTTGTCGCCACGCAGACGCCGAAAGATCGTTCGGCCTGGGCGCTGGGGACGTTGGCATCGGGGATCATGGCCGGCAATCTGGTCGGGCCGCTGATCGGCGGCGCGCTGCCGCCGTTGATCGGCATTCGCGGCACGTTTCTGGCCGCCGGCGCGATGATCTTCCTGGCATTTCTGGCCACCCTGTTCCTGATCAAGGAAGAAAAGTCCCCTGCCCGCAAGCAGGCGGCGAAGGCAAGCGGCGGTTGGGCGTCGATATCAGACAAGCGACCTGTTATCGCCATGCTGTTCACCGGCATGCTTTTGATGTTTGCTAACATGTCGATCGAGCCGATCATCACCGTCTATGTGGCGCAGCTGGTGTCCGACGCCGGCAAGGTGACGATGATCTCGGGCGTGGTGATGTCGGCGGCGGCACTGGGCAGCATCCTGTCGGCCTCGCGGCTGGGGAAGCTGGCGGACCGTATCGGCCACTGGCCGGTGATCGCAGGCGCGCTTGGCGTCGCCGGCCTGCTGCTGATCCCGCAGGCCTTCGTCACCAGTTCGTGGCAGCTGATCGTGCTGCGCTTTTTGATGGGCGTGGCGCTGGGCGGGCTGCTGCCGTGCATCTCGTCGGTGATCCGCCACAGCGTCCCCGACAGCGCCGCCGGCGGCATCCTCGGCCTGTCGGTGTCGTCGCAATATGTCGGCCAGGTGGCGGGCCCGCTGCTCGGCGGCTTCGTCGGCGGCCATATCGGCATGCGGGCGGTGTTTCTTGGCACCTGCGTGCTGCTGCTCGCCGGGGCGGCGTATTCGTGGATGGTGCGGCCGCGGGAGGACCTGCCGGGAAAGTGATGCTCCGGTCGGCAAAAGCATAGTTGCAACGATGCACTCCATCTGAGCTTTGTGAACGAAACAACGCCGTGATTTGTACATTGCGATTGAACGCGCGCGTGTCGACCGATACGCAACGTGCAGGAGCACATCGAGCACCGAGGGGTCGAGTGGCAGGGAAAAATACACGGCCGTCGGCCATCGACGACAGGCAATTCGCCGATCAGAAACCAGTTCAAGTCATAGGGCTCGACATACTGCGGTTGATCGCGGCGCTCTCTGTGGTGATCTACCACTATGCCGATCAGATCTCGGTCGCCGGCTCGGATGCCCACAAGTTTTCTCTGGGCGTCACCGCCTATCCCGAACTGGCTGGCTTTGCCCAGTTCGGCTGGATGGGTGTGCCTGCCTTCTTCGTCATCTCCGGCTTCGTGATCTCCTTCAGCGCCAGCACCGCAACTCCTGGCTCGTTCGTGGCCGCTCGTATTCTGCGGCTGGCGCCAGCGGTTTGGATCTGCGCGCCGATCAGCGCGATATGCATCCTTCTCTCGGGCCAGAACGGCCTGATGTCCGTGCTCGGCCGGCTATTCAACAGCATGGCCTTTTTTCCTTTCGGCTCCCAGATCGATGGCGTTTACTGGACATTGTCGATCGAGGTGTCGTTCTACTTCACGGTCTTCGTGCTGCTATGCATCGGCCGGTTTTCGTTGTTCTCACGCTATATCTACGTCATTGTTGCTGTCAGCACCGGATACAACGTTCTGATGTCGCTCGGCTTCGACCAGATCAACGTGCTCGGAAAATGGACGAAGTTCCTGCTGATCGCGCATGGCTGCGAATTCGCACTCGGCGCCATCGCGTATCGTATTTACAGCGACGGGTTCAAAACGCATCGAACGCTGTTCCTCACAATAGCGCTCGTTGGAACATATGCGCAGACGACGCCATTTCTGCCAGGTTTGGACCTGTCGGCGCAGACGATTATCTGGACTGTGTTCCTGCTTGTTTTTTTCGCCACCATCGCGGCGAACGGGCGTTTGCTGCTTGCCACGACATCGGTATCGCGTCGGCTGGTGCGCGAGGTTGGAAAAGCGACCTATCCTCTCTACCTGATCCATCAGGTGGTCGGTGCCTACTTCATCTACCTGCTGATTACGGCCGGCCTCGATCGGTATGCGGCGTTGCTCGCGACCCTTTTCGCCATCTTTCTCCTGACGGCTGTGATTACGCGGCTTGAACCGAAGCTGCGGGATAGGATCCGCCCCCTGCTTGCGGGAATCTCGGGCCGCCGGAATGTGAGCTCGCAACCCGCTGGCCCATCGTCCGACGTCGTATCGGGCCACGCGTGAAGTGTGGTCGTGCCGAGCATTCGCACCGCTGCATCGGTATCGAAGTGGTTAGGCCCTCGGCACAAGGCCGAGGGTGACGTCGAAAGGGAGGAGGCCTCGGCGGACACGTCGAGCCGATGACACGAACCTGTCCACAAACGCGGTCTGTCCCTACATCAGCAAATAATCCAACGCCACCGGCAGCGGCGGCAGGTTCTTTTCGCCCATCGCTTCGCGCAAGTTGATCTCCACCGTCTCGGCGATCGCCTCGAT
The DNA here is from genome assembly GCA_900470805.1 of Hyphomicrobiales bacterium. Taxonomy (GTDB): domain Bacteria; phylum Pseudomonadota; class Alphaproteobacteria; order Rhizobiales; family Rhizobiaceae; genus Rhizobium. The sequence continues at coordinate 29,921 of UCCA01000006.1, forward strand.
CGGCAGGGCGTTGGGCTGTTTGCCGAAGGGCGCTTCCAGTTCGTCGCCGAGCGCGTCGAGGCCGAAGAAGGTGTAGGCGACCAAGGCGGTGGCGCAGGGCATGAACCAGCCGAGCACGTCGTCGAAGCCGAACGGCAGGAGAAGACAGAAGAGGTGCGCAGTCCGGTGCAGCAGCAGCGTGTAGCCGAAGGGGACCGGGGTCCAGCGGATGCGTTCGCACGAGGCCTGGGCCAGCGTCAGATCGGCAAGCGTGCGGTCGAGCATCTGGTAGTTGATGTCGGTGATCATGCCCTTCGCACGCAGATTGGCGAGCTCGCGGGCGATTTCCAGCGACAGTGCCTCTGGCGGATTGCGGCTTTCGCGGTAAAGCGCCTTGATATCCTCCGACAGCAGCCGCTCGACCTTGTCGCGGCTGATGCCTGAGCGCAGATGCGGTACCAGCGACTGGACGAAAGCGATCACCAGCGTCAGTACGCGCCGACGCGCCGCAACGCCCTCCTCTCCGGCGGTGCTTTCGAGAATCAGCGTCTGCCGGGCGAAGTGGCGGGCGGAGAAGACGATCACGCCCCATTGCCGGCGGGCCTCCCACCAGCGGTCGTAGCACGCGTTGTTGCGAAAGCCGAGAAAGATGGAGAGCGCGATGCCGAGCAGCGCGAAAGGCGCGCCGCTGAAAACCGGAAGCATGCCGGGCCAAAACTTGTGGCACAGCACCACAAGCGACGACAGGACGGCAGTGAGGATGATCTGCGGCAGCACCCGCTTGATGATCGAACCACGGACGATAAAGAAGAGACGGAGAAGGGTTGGACGGGGGCGCACGATCATGACGCGGGCATTTCACTTTTTCGAAGGTTGGGGGAAACGGCGGTTTCTCCTCCCGCCCAAGAAAATGGCCGCGACAAGCGCGGCCATCATTCCTGACTTAGGTCAATTGCTATAGCAGATCAGCTGTCGCTGGCACTGCGACCAAATGCCCAGTCCATGTAGATATCAAGCGCCTTGCGGGTGACAGGGCCTTCCTGGAAATCGCGACCGTCGAGACGGCTGACGCCGACGACCTTGGAATAGTTGCCCGAGGTGAAAATCTCGTCAGCAGCCATGAAATCGTCCACCGAGAGCGTTTCCTCTCGAACGTCGAAACCGGCCTGGCGCAGCAGGCCGATGACGCGGGCGCGGGTGATGCCGGCGAGGAAGGTGCGGTTTGGCACCGGTGTCTTCACCACGCCATCCTTGACCAGAAAGACGTTGGAGGATGCTGTTTCGGCGACGTTGCCGTTCATGTCGCGCATCAAGGCATTGTCGAAGCCGCGGCCGCGGGCTTCGGCGATGGCGCGACCGCTGTTCGGATAGAGCGAGCCGGCCTTGGCATCGGTCATCGCGCTTTCCGGCGACGGGCGGCGGAAGGGCGAGACGGTGAGCGAGTTCGGCGCGGCATTGCCGAGCGGGGCCTCGAACAGGCAGAGCGCGAAGCGGGTCGATTCCGCATCGACGCTGACGACGCTGCCGGCCGAGCCATGCTCGCCCCAATACATCGGCTTGATGTAGAGCGGCGTCTTGCCGTCGAACTTCTTGATGCCTTCCCAGGCGAGCGCCTCGATCTCCTCAGGCGTCTTGACCGGCTTCAGGCCCATGTTGACGGCGGAGCGGTTGATGCGCTGGCAATGCTGGTCGAGATCCGGCGCGATGCCATCGAACCAGCGTGCGCCGTCAAATACCGTCGAGGCCAGCCACATCGCATGTGAGGTCGGCCCGATCAGCGGCGGGTTGCCGGTGAGCCACTCTCCCTCGACATAGGTCCAGGTGCTGGAACGGGGCGATGTATCGACGGCCATGAGACTCTCCTTCTGAATTGCGAGGAGACAAAACCTCGTGAGATGAGCGGGTCAAGCGGAAATATGCTTGCGAAAAGGCTAAGCAAGAAAACTGTGCGGGAACAGGCCTGCAGGAAAGATTCATGCGCGCGCATTTAACGCCGGGAGATGGGTCCATCACCGAAAATCATCGGTGACCTGCTTTCGCTTGACCGGCGGCGCATGGCATACAGTCACCAACTCGGCGCTGTTCGAACGCGCGACGCAAGCAGGAGTAAACAGCGATGAAAGCCATGTTCTACGACGCCTTCGAAAAGGCACCCGAGATCGCCACCCTGCCCGATCCGACGCCCGGCGAGGACGGCGTGGTGATTGCGGTCGGCGCGACCGGGCTTTGCCGCAGCGACTGGCATGGCTGGATGGGGCATGATCCCGACATCAACCTGCCGCATGTGCCGGGCCATGAGCTCGCCGGCAAGGTGGTGGCGACGGGCAAGGGCGTGACGCGCTTCAAGGTGGGCGACCGCGTCACGGTGCCGTTCGTCTCCGGCTGCGGGCGCTGCGGCGAGTGCCACTCCGGCAACCAACAGGTCTGCCCCAACCAGTTCCAGCCGGGCTTCACGCATTGGGGCTCATTCGCCGAATATGTGGCGATCGACTATGCCGACACCAATCTGGTTCCCCTGCCCGACAGCATCGACGATGCGACGGCGGCGAGCCTCGGTTGTCGCTTTGCCACCTCGTTTCGCGCCGTCGCCGATCAGGCGCGCACCGGCCCCGGCGAGTGGATCGCCGTGCATGGCTGTGGCGGCGTCGGGCTTTCGGCGATCATGATCGCCACCGCGCTCGGCGCCAATGCGATCGCTATCGACGTGTCGGAGGAGAAGCTGGCGTTTGCGAGGGAATGCGGGGCTGTCGCTTCGATCAATGCGACATCAGTTGCCGATGTCGCCGAAGCGGTGCGCGAGATAACGAAGGGCGGCGCACATGTGTCGATCGACGCGCTTGGCCATCCCGTCACCTGCTTCAATTCGATCAAGAATCTCCGCCGCCGCGGCCGGCACGTGCAGGTCGGGCTGATGCTGGGCGAACATTCGACGCCGCAGATTCCGATGGCACAGGTCATCGGCCACGAGCTGGAGATCTACGGCAGCCACGGCATGCAGGCGTGGCGCTACGACGCCATGCTGTCGATGCTGGCGGCGGGAAAGATCGCGCCGCAGAAGCTGATCTCGCGGCGGATCAGTCTTGAAGAAGGCATACCGGCGCTGATGACGCTCGACAAGGCCGAGACGACGGGGATCAGCGTGATCACCTCATTCTGACCGTGTGGCGCGCAACCGGCCTCAACCCAGGCGTGCCGCCCGGTTGGTTGCAATCATTGGTTTAAACTTGATACTTCCCTCAACCGGATAGGCCGGCATGGAGGGGAGCATGGCAAGACGTTTCATTCTTTCGATCGACGGCGGCGGCATTCGCGGCATCATCCCGGCAATGGTTCTGGTCGATCTGGCCAAGCGGCTGAAGGGGATGCCGCTGCACGAGGCGTTCGACATGATCGCCGGGACATCGACGGGCGGGATCATCGCCGCGGGGCTGACCTGCCCGGCTCCCGACGATGCCAAGACGGCAGCCTGCACGCCGGAGGATCTGGTGAAGCTCTACGTCGACGAAGGTGACGAGATCTTCGACAATTCGACTTTTCTCGGAATTCCCGAAAGCTGGGGAATTTCCCGTCCGCGTTATCGACCCGATGCCCTTGAGAAGAAATTGAAGAGGATACTCGGTTCCAAGACCTTGGATGCAGGCCTCTCGAAAGTCCTGATCACGGCGTATGACATTCAGCGCCGCGCCGCACTTTTCATGACGAACGCGGATAAGGAAAACAGCAACTTCCGCTTCTGGGAAGCCGCACGCGCCAGTTCGGCGGCGCCCACCTATTTTCCACCGGCATTGATCGAGCGCGTGGGCGAAAAGAAAGAAGATGAGCGCTTCCTGCCGCTGATCGATGGCGGCGTCTTCGCGAACGATCCCATTCTCGCCGCCTATGTCGAGGCGCGCAAGCAACCGTGGGCAGCCGACGATCTCACTTTTCTGTCGCTTGGAACAGGCCAGCAAAACCGGCCGGTAGATTACCAGGAAGCCAAGAACTGGGGTGCTGCCGGCTGGGTGCTTCCCTCGCACGACACACCCATCGTCTCGATCCTGATGCAGGGACAGGCAAGCACCGCCTCCTATCAGGCCAACAAGCTGCTCAATCCGCCCGGGACGAAGATCGATTACTCCTCCGTCGTCACCAACGACAATGCCAAGTCACTCAATTATTTCCGTCTGGACCGTCAGTTGACAATCGCGGAGAACGACGCACTCGACGACGCATCGAGTGACAATATCAAAGCGCTGAAGGCGATTGCCACATCGGTCATCACCGACAACACCAAGGCGCTGGACGAAGTCGCGCGCCGGATTCTCGAAACCAAGAAGTAAGCAACACAATCTGGTGATCGTTTAGCCGGGAAAAGACCGGAAACCCGGCAGCGATGCAAAAAGACGGTATCAGCAGCCTGTTTTAGCGGGTTGCAAAGTGGTTTCGAAGGGTTTACCGCGCTCGCCTTCAAATAAGAAAAAAAGCGAGACATCATGTCCAACTCATTTGTAACAACGCATGCCCAGCCAAGTCCGCAATCCGTCCTGGCGGCGGAAGAGCAGTTCGAGCGCCACGCTCGGCTCGAAGGCACCTGGCTCAACATCTTCGACGTCACGGTGCCCGCGGGCGGCCGGACGCCACTGCACCGCCACGCCAGCCCCGAGATCTTCCGCATCATCGAGGGCCGTCTGACGATCCGTCGGATGACGAACCAAGGGCTGGAGCAGTTCGAGGCAACCGCAGGCGATATCGTCCGCATCGATGCGGACCAGGCGCACGGCTATTCCAACCCGGGACCGGAGGACGCCGTGTTCTCGGCGACCATCGACAGCGATCTGGCGGAATTTTTCGAAGCCGCCGCCTCGCAGGCGAAAGACCGGGTCAAGGTGGTCGCCAACAGCGACCGCACGACATTCCTGGCAGCGTAAACCGACCATTGGCCGTCCGGAATGTCCGGGCGGCTCTTCTCGTGCAATTCACGATGACCGCGCGGATCATGAGGATGCAAACGAATTTGCGTAGCCCCTCTTGCGCTTGCCCCGATTACCCTTCAAAATTGAAGCATGCCTGACAGTGATCCTTCCAGTACCAGCACCGCCGTTTCCTGCCGGGATGTTCCCGCGGACGATGACGGCGATGGCTGTAGATGGCGCGAGCATGCTCGCGCCGGTTCAAGGCATGATGTAGCCGCATCCAAGGCGGCCTTTTCCCATCGTATTGCGGAAGCTCAGCACCGGTCGCCCGCGCCCGATGTCATCCGCGTTTCATATTTTCATCGCAAAAGGAGCGGTCTCTTCAACGTGGCCGCATTGAACCATTGATGTTCTTCGACTGGATGTCCGACCCGTCCGCCTGGGTGGGTCTCGCAACCCTTGTCGTGCTCGAGATCGTTCTCGGCATCGACAATCTCGTCTTCATCGCCATTCTCGCCGACAAGCTGCCGCCGCATCAGCGCGACCGCGCCCGCCTCGTCGGCCTTGGCCTCGCACTGTTCATCCGGCTTGGCCTGCTGGCGTCGATCGCCTGGATCGTGACGCTGACCACACCACTGTTCACAGTCATGGAGTTCAGCTTCTCCGGCCGTGACATCATTCTCCTGATCGGCGGCGTGTTCCTCTTGTTCAAGGGGACGATGGAGCTGCATGAGCGGCTGGAAGGCCATGTCGAGACTTCCGAGAAGAAGGTCGTCCATGCCGTCTTCTGGCAGGTGATCGTGCAGATCGTCGTGCTCGACGCGATCTTCTCGCTCGACAGCGTCATCACCGCCGTCGGCATGGTTCAGCACCTGCCCGTGATGATGATCGCCGTCGTCATCGCCATCGGCTTCATGCTGCTTCTGTCCAAGCCGCTGACGGCCTTCGTCAACAAGCACCCGACCGTCGTCATCCTCTGCCTCGGCTTCCTGATGATGATCGGCTTCTCGCTGATCATCGAGGGTTTTGGCGTGCACCTCGCCAAGGGCTATCTCTACGCCGCGATCGGCTTCTCCGTGATCATCGAATCGCTGAACCAGCTGGCACGGCACAATCGCGAGCGGCTGATCACGCCTAGCAACATCCGCGAACGCACCGCCGACGCCGTGCTCGGGCTTCTCGGCGGCAAGCGGCCGCAGGTGACGTTGGGGACGACGGCGGACCTGATTGCAGAACAGGCGGCGGAAGAGGACGTGTTCTCCAACGAGGAGAAGGACATGATCCAGGGCGTGCTGACGCTTGCCGGAAGGTCGGCCAAGTCGATCATGACGCCGCGCATCGACATCGACTGGCTCGATCTCGATGGGCCACAAGATGAGCTGCAGCGGCGGATCGTCGATCTCGGCCATTCGCGCTTTCCCGTGGCGCGCGGCAGCCTCGACAATTTCATAGGCGTTGCCAGCGCCCGCGACCTTCTGCGCGACCTGATCGTCGATGGTGCGATCAACCCGGAGCGATCGATCCGCGAGCCCTTCGTGGTGCACGAGAGCATCAGCGCGCTGAAACTGATGGAACAGTTGCGCCATTCCACCGCCGCCGTCGCCTTCGTTCTCGACGAATACGGCGATCTCGAAGGCATGGTTACGCCGACCGATCTGCTCGAAGCGATCGCCGGCGAATTCCCCGACGAGGACGAGGAGAAACTGTCGATGGAGCGCGGCGAGGACGGTTCGCTGACCATCGACGGCTGGGTGGATATCCGGCTGGCCTCGAAGCTGATCGACGTCGACCTGGTCGATGAGACCGACCGCTTCTCGACGCTCGCCGGTTTCATCCTCTGGCGGCTCGGGCACCTGCCGCAGGTGGGCGAGATCGTCCGGTTCGAGGAACTGACATTCGAAGTCGTCTCGCTCGATGGCCGCAACATCGACAAGATCAGGATCAAGCGTATCGAAGACGCGGATTGAACAGGAGAATGCCGATGGCATGGTCAGCAAGCCAGTATGTCAAATTCGAGGACGAGCGCACCCGACCGGCGCGGGATCTTCTCGCGCAGGTGCCGCTGGAGACGATCACGCATGCGGTCGATCTCGGCTGCGGCCCGGGCAACTCGACAGAACTGATCATCGACCGCTACGGCGCCTCCGGCGTCACCGGGCTCGACAGCGATGACAACATGCTGGAGGCGGCACGCAAGCGCCTGCCGGGCACGACCTTCACGCAGGCCGATCTCGCCACCTGGCAGCCGGAACGACCGGTCGATCTGCTGTTCGCCAATGCCGTGTTCCAGTGGCTGCCCGATCATCTCGAGATCTTCGACCGGCTGATGGACGGGCTGGCACCCGGCGGCGCGCTCGCCGTGCAGATGCCCGACAACCTGACCGAGCCGACGCATCTGCTGATGGAGGAAACGGCGCATGCGGGTCCGTGGAAGACGGCTTTTGAGCAGAAGAGCGTGCGCCGCAAGCCGCTGCCGCCACCATCGACTTATTACTCGAGGCTGATCGGCAAGGCCAAGCGTGTGGACGTGTGGCATACTTACTACAACCACCCGATGGCGGATGCGGCGGCGATTGTCGAATGGGTCAAGGGCACCGGCCTGCGCCCCTATCTCGACCATGCCGGCGAAGAGAATCGCGAGGCCTATCTCGCGGATTATCTGGCGCGGGTGGAGAAGGCCTATCCTGAGATGTCGGACGGGCGGGTGCTGCTCCGGTTTCCCAGGATATTCATGGTGGCGGTGAAAGCGTAAGCAATCCAGAAACAGCAGGTGCTTGGCAGAGGCCGGCTTTGCAAACAAACCAAGGATCCGCCGTCATGCGGCGGACCCTTCTCTCAACGGTAAGGCCGATAGCCGATCAGACGACGGAGCGCGACGGCGCGGAAGGCCTGCTTGGCGCATGATCATTGGGCGCAAAATTGCTCCGCGAGCGGTCATACTGGTGGTAATCTGGGGAGCTTTGTGGAGGCCGTGTGGTGCAGCCCTGAAGCACACCGACGGCACCGAGAAAGGCTGAAAGAACGAGAATGGATCGAATCCGCTTCGTCTGGATTGGCATGTCAATATATTTCCTGGAAATAACGGGCATATGCCGCGTCGCGTTCGTTGCTTTTCAACCTATCGTTGATTTGCAATGCAAAAACCAAACATCATGCTTGGCGGCGCATGCATAGGATGCATTTTTCGGACGAGCAACCCCATAAAGTCACAGATAAAATTGCATTGGCGATCGATTGAAACCAGCGTTGCAAGCGGCCGAAACTGCGGTCCAGCGCGACCGGAAACCGACACTTCACGGGATTGCGCCGTCGTCCTCGGCAGATACCATTGCGCCGCTTGCGACGCACCCCGCCTGCTCTATATTCGCCCTTCGATATCAAGGAGATCATCATGGACGCAGCTCCCAGCCCGCCGGTCACGCTTGTCATCTTCGGCGCCACCGGCGACCTGACGCGCCGCCTGCTCGTTCCGGCTATCATCAATCTGACGCAGAGCGGGCTGACCGGCGACGATCTGCGCATTCTCGGCATCGGCATCGAGTCGGGAGACAACGCCATGCTGGTGGGGCGGCTCGATGATTTTCTGAAGACGCTCGACGATGGCGGCGCGCATGCCGCGAGCGATGGCTGGAAGCGGCTGCGGCAGCGGATCTCCTATACGTCGGGCGATTTCACCAAGGATGAGATCTACCTCGACATCAAGGCACGGCTGGGAAACAGCAATGCCGCCTTCTATCTCGCCGTGCCGCCGCAGTTCTTCGGCACCATCGTCGAGAAGCTTTCGGAACACGGACTGATGAGCGAAAGCGAGACCTGCTTCCGCCGCATCGCCATCGAGAAGCCCTTCGGCACCGATCTCGCCTCTGCCAAGGCGCTGAACGCGCGTATTCTCGCCAAGGTCGCCGAAAGCCAAGTCTACCGGCTCGACCACTTCCTCGGCAAGGAAACGGTGCAGAACATTCTGACCACCCGCTTCGCCAACATGATGATCGAGGCGCTGTGGAACAACAACTATATCGACCACGTACAGATCACCGCCGCCGAGACGGTGGATGTCGGCAGCCGCGGCAAGTTCTATGACGCCACAGGTGCGCTGCGCGACATGGTGCCGAACCATCTGTTCCAGCTTCTGGCGATGATCGCAATGGAAGCGCCGAACGGATTTGGCGCCGAGGCGATCCGCAGCGAGAAGAGCAAGGCGCTGAGCGCGCTGCGCATCTACACGCCCGAGGAAGCAGCGGAGCATGGCGTGCGCGGCGCCTATGCCGGCGGACGGCTCAATGGCAGCGAGATCACCGCCTTTCGAGAGACCAAGGATGTTTCGCCTGACAGCCACACGGAGACCTTCGTCGCGGTGAAGCTCTATGTCGACACCTGGCGCTGGGCGGGCGTGCCCTTCTATCTCAGGACCGGCAAGGCGATGACGGCGCGCGATACCGAGATCGTCGTGACCTTCCGGCAGGTGCCCTTCGCGCAGTTTCGCGAAACCGACATCAAGCGCAGCCTGCCGCCGAACCGGCTGGTCATCCAGGTGCAGCCCGACGAGGGGCTGAGCGTCGAGCTGTCAATCAAGTCGCCGGGGCTCTCGGTGGATACCGTGCCGGTGTCTCTCGACTTCCGCTATGCCGACAAATTCGACATCGGCAAGATGACCGGCTATGAATCCCTGCTCTATGACCTTTTTATCGGCGACCAGACGCTGTTCCAGCGGGCCGACGGCATCGAGGCGGGATGGGCGGCCGTGCAGCCGTTCCTCGACATGTGGGGCGCGAGCGGCGAGCAACCGGAGACCTACCTGCCGGGCAGCATGGGACCTGATGGCGCAGATCAATTGATCCGCAAGGATGGGCGACAGTGGCATGCGCTCGGCGTCATCTTGCACAACCAGAAAACAGCAAAAGAATAAAATACACCTTATTGTTAGTATATCTTCCGGTAGAAACGGGCCCTCAATATTATACCCAAATAAAGCCCGTATGATTTTATGGTTAAATCATGCCCTTGCGACACAAAGGCGGTGGTCCGTACAAACAAGGTAGAAGTTGACTGGTTACGTCGTCAGACGCAGAATTTTCAGGCTGACCGCGTTGCTTTTTCCAGTGCGACAAAGAAAGCGGGCCCGTCAAACCCCGGCGGGCCTTTCTTTCTCTGTAGTTGCCTTTTTGCTCTAGTCAGACAAAAGAATCGAATTGTTAATGGCCGATTAACATATTTACTTGCGCTCTTCGACGGCCTTGTTAAATCTACCCTCTAATCTGGGGTATTGAGAATGACGGATATTCAATCTTCCAAGAATCGTGCCAATTCAGACCAGCGAATGGAGACCTGCCGGTCCGAATTCGAACCCATGCTCTTCGAACTGATCCGCGACGGAGAGAAGAGAGGCTGGAAGGCGGCCGAGATTGCCATGGCGCTCGCCGATGCAGCCGATGACGTGATCCTGAAGCTGGCGCGGGAAACAAAAAGCAAGCACTGAGGCGCTCCGCTCGACCGGACGGCTATCTGATACCCGGCATTGATATTCCTGGCCGAAACCCACTTTCGGCGAGTGGCGATAACACATACATTCACATATGATTTGGTCTGGTGATTTGGCCCTGCGAGTTGGTGTGGCTAGTTCACGCGGGCGGTGTTGTCGCGCAACGACGGGAGACGATATGCAGTGGTTTGCCGCCGCGCTTCTGGCTTGCGGATGCGTCAATCTGGCGGAGTTCGCCGATTTTCCGCCGGCCGTGGATTATATCGCCAAGACAAGCTGCAGCGTCAGCGCCGACCCGGCGCGATGCCGGGGTACCCGCGCGGGCTGGGAGGCGGCCTATGCGCGCGCGGTTGGCGGCAAAGTTGACGACCAGCGGGCGGTTGCGCTGTGCCTGAGCACGGGTTGCGACACGGCCATCGTCGAGGAACGCGTTCTCGGCTGCGCCTGGCGGCATGTGATAGCTGGAAAGAACCAGGCCGACGCGGATCGCGCGGCCGTCGAAGCGGCCTGCGGCGGAGATGTGCTCGACGCCGCCGACCGGCAGACGGCCCGGGATCAGGCGAGCGTGTGGCTGCAATTGCTTGCGGTGACACAGTAGGTTTTCCGGGCGGAATCGGCGTCGAGATGCTTGCGTCAAGGCCCCCTCATTCGCCCGTAAGGCACCTTCTCCCTTGGGGAGAGAAGGGAAGGTGGAGCGAGCGGCCCGCCCCGAGTCTCTTCTCCCCAAGGGGAGAAGGTGGCGGCAGCCGGTTGAGGGGGCTACGGGCCCGGCGCCACACTTTCACACAAACAAACGGGCGGAAAATCCGCCCGTTCACACCGTCAAACCAAAGTCACATCAAACGAACTGGCTGAGCCCGGGCACCGAGCTCACCACTTCATCGACCACGTCCTTGCCGGCGTGCTGCTCGGCAACGGCGAGCGTTTCCTTGGCGAGCGAAGTGATCTCGCTCATGCCGAGGCCTTCGGCCATCAGCTGCTGGCCGAGCGCCATGACGCCGCCGCCGCCGAGCGCACCCATGATGCTGCCGAGAATGCCGCCGCCGCCGGTTTCGCCGGCGCCGTTATACTGAGCGACCAGATCGGATGCGCCGGGAATGGCGGCGATCATCTTGGCGACCGGGCCATCGGCCGCTTCGCGCTGGAGAAAGCCAAGCATCATGCCGACGGCCTTTTCAGCCACTTCGGGGGGAATGCCCACACGCGCGGCAACCTGATCTACGATTTCGTTCATCGTCGTCCTCCATTTTATTGACGTTAACGTCAACGTTAATCGACTTTATCCGGCAACTCAAGTCATCTGGGAGAGGACGGAGCCCTAATCCCGCTTTACGTCGCACCGGTTTTCATGGACCGGTTTTCCTTTGAACACAGACAGTTGTCCGCATTGAAGTCCCTGCTTATAACAGTCAAATCATATTACAATGATTGTGCGGATTCTGCTCTCCGCATTTTGACGCAATCGGCGTCCGTCGCCGGCAGGGAGACTTTTCGCATGCTCGAGGATGGCAAGATCTATATCGGCACCAGCCGCAATCCGGATGACAGCATCAACACGCCCGAGTATCTCGAACTCAAGTTCGGCAACCGCCACGGCCTGGTCACCGGCGCCACCGGCACCGGCAAGACGGTGACGCTGCAGGTGATGGCCGAGGGGTTTGCGAGGGCGGGCGTTCCCGTGTTCTGCGCCGACATCAAGGGCGATCTGTCGGGCATCGCATTGAAGGGCCAGCCGCAGGAATGGATGGCCAAACGGGCGGAGCAGATCGGCTTTGACGATTACGAGGCTAACCAGTTTCCGGTGATCTTCTGGGACCTGTTCGGCGAGAAGGGCCACCGGGTGCGCACCACCATCGCCGAAATGGGACCGCTGCTGCTCGCCCGGCTGATGGACGCGTCGGAGCCGCAGGAAGGCGTGATCAACATCGCCTTCAAGATCGCCGACAAGGGCGGCCTGCCGCTGCTCGACCTCAAGGATTTCTCCTCGCTCCTGAACTACATGGGCGAAAACGCCACCGAGCTTTCCAGCCAGTACGGGCTGATCTCCAAGGCCTCCGTCGGCTCGATCCAGCGGGCGCTGCTGGTGCTCGAGCAGCAGGGCGCCGAGCATTTCTTCGGCGAGCCGGCGCTGAAAATCACCGATATCATGCGCACGGACAATCGCGGCTACGGCCAGATCTCGGTGCTCGCGGCCGACAAGCTGATGATGAACCCGCGCCTCTACGCGACGTTCCTGCTCTGGCTGCTGTCGGAGCTGTTCGAGGAGCTGCCCGAAGTGGGCGATCCGGAGAAGCCGAACCTCGTCTTCTTCTTCGACGAAGCGCATCTGCTCTTCAATGATGCGCCGAAGGTGCTCACCGAGCGTGTCGAGCAGGTGGTACGCCTGATCCGCTCCAAGGGCGTCGGCGTGTATTTCGTCACGCAGAACCCGCTCGACGTGCCTGAGACGGTGCTGGCACAGCTCGGCAACCGGGTGCAGCACGCGCTGCGCGCCTATACGCCGCGCGAGCAGAAGGCTGTAAAGACGGCGGCCGATACGTTCCGCCCCAACCCGGCCTTCGATTGCGCCACCGTGATCACCACGCTCGGCACCGGCGAGGCGCTGGTCTCGACGCTTGAGGCCAAGGGCGCGCCTTCGATCGTCGAGCGCACGCTGATCCGGCCGCCATCCGGTCGCGTCGGGCCGTTGACGGATACCGAACGCCAGCAGGTGATGGACAAGAGCCCCGTGCTTGGCGTCTACGACGAGGATATCGACCGCGAATCCGCCTTCGAGATCCTCGCGGCGCGGGCACAGAAGGCATCCGATGCCGACGCCGCCAAGCAGGCGCAGTCGACACAACCGACAGAAGGCAGCGCTTCCGGCCGCTGGACGCTGCCGGGCTTCGGCGACGACGACAAGGACGAGAAGCCGGCGCAAGGCCGAACCCGCTCGGCCGGATACCAGCGCGAGACGGTGGTCGAGGCGGCGATGAAGAGCGTGGCGCGCACGGTGGCGACGCAGGTCGGCCGGGCGCTGGTGCGCGGCATTCTCGGCAGCCTCAAACGGTAATCTCCCCTCCTCTATTCTTTTCGGAAGCGACCCCGTGACGTTGATTTGGAGAGAGTTGAGCACTGCTGAAAAGCAGATCATCCAGCGGCTGGTGCGGCATGGCTCGCCCGGCGACATTCCGCCGGCATGGGACTGCGAACACTATCGCGCAGCCGAGATCGACGATTTCGGCTCGCTGCGGCTCAGGCCACGCGACAAGACCGACCTTGCCGTGGATCTACCGACCCAGCCGGTGGCCTCGGGCTATTTCGACGACAAGGAGATTGCCGATCCCTACGGGCCGCTGGTCGACGTCATCCTGTTTTCGGCGGCGGGCGTGCTCTGCGAGCTGCAGATCTATCGCAGCGACGGCGGCGCCATCCTGCGGCCGGTCGAGGCGGACGCGATCTTCCTGATTACCTCGCACGCGTCGCACGGTTGAGTTTTTCTCGACGCAATGCTATCTGGTGAACAACCGAGAAAGGAGGGTTGCGCGTGACGATACATTTCCGATTCAATCGCCAGCGTGGCCCCGTCAACGCCCTGCAGATGCGTTTGCAGGGCTGACCAGAGACCGTTTCTCGACACTCTCTTCCTGGTCCGCCCCTCGTGGCACGGCAGATGCGAGCCTTGGCTTGGCTGCCTGTTTCTAGATACCCCGAGCACAAGCATACGCGCGCGATGATGGCTGCATGCCCCTCGCCGCCCGTTTGCCTGCTCGCCAGACCAGAGCAAGATCATGACTTCAATCAACATCCGCAATCTCGGCATCACGCTTGGCAGGCCGCTGTTCGCGAACCTCAATCTCACCATCGGCGCCGGCGACCGGCTCGGGCTGGTGGCCGCCAACGGGCACGGAAAATCGACGCTGCTGCGCTGCCTTGCCGGCACGCTCGAGGTCAGCGAGGGCGATGTGACGCGCTCGCGCGGGCTGACGGTCGGCCATGTCGAGCAGGACGTGCCCCCTGCCCTGATGCCGCTGACGTTCCATGAAGCGGTGCTGCGGGCGCTCAGCGACGACCAGCAGCTCAACGAGAGCTGGCGGGTGGATATCGTGCTCGACGACCTCGAGGTGCCTGACGACATGCGCGAGCGGCCTGTCGGACAGTTGAGCGGCGGCTGGCAGCGGCTGGCGATGCTTGCGCGGGTGTGGGTGACGGAGCCTGATGTGCTGATGCTCGACGAGCCGACCAACCACCTCGATCTCGGCAAGATCGCCCGGCTGGAGAGCTGGCTGCAGGCTTTGCCTCGCGACATGCCCGTCATCGTCTCCAGCCACGACCGCGCCTTTCTCGACGCGACGACCAACCGGACGCTGTTCCTGCGGCCGGAACAATCCGTCGTCTTCGCCCTGCCCTACAGCGCGGCGCGCGAAGCGCTCGACGAGAATGATGCCGCGGACGAGCGCCGCTACCAGCGCGACATGAAGACGGCGGAAAAGCTGCGGCAGCAGGCCGCCAAGCTCAATAATATCGGCATCAACTCCGGCAGCGATCTGCTCGTGGTCAAGACCAAGCAGTTGAAGCAGCGGGCCGACAAGCTCGAGGACGCGGCAAAGCCCGCGCATCTGGAACGGTCGTCCGGCGCGATCCGGCTCGCCAATCGCGGCACGCATGCGAAGGTGCTGGTGACGCTCGACGATGCCGTGGTTACCACGCCGGATGGGACGCCGCTTTTCAGGACCGGCAAGCAGTTCATCTGCCAGGGCGACCGGATCGTGCTGCTTGGCGCCAACGGCGTCGGCAAGAGCCGGATGGTTGACGGGCTTCGGCGGGCGGTGATGGAGGCCGACGGTTCCGTCGAGGGCCTCAAGGCAACGCCGTCGCTGGTGCTCGGCTATGGCGACCAGGCGCTGGGCGATCTCGACGACGCGGAGACGCCGATGCGGATGATCATCCGCCGCTTCGACGTTGGCGACGCCAGAGCCCGGTCGCTGCTGGCCGGCGCCGGCATGACGATCGAGATGCAGGGCAAGCCGATCGGCAGGCTGTCGGGCGGGCAGAAGGCGCGGCTGGGGATGCTGGCGCTGCGGCTGACCAATCCGAACTTCTACCTGCTGGACGAACCGACCAACCATCTCGACATCGAGGGCCAGGAGGCGCTGGAGAGCGAACTGATGGCGCAACAGGCAAGCTGCCTGCTGGTGTCGCACGACCGCCGCTTCATCCGCAATGTCGGCAACCGCTTCTGGCTGATCGAGGGGCGGAAGCTGGTGGAGGTGGACAGCCCGGAGGGGTTCTTTGCCAAGGCGGCGATGGTGGGGTGAGATTGGGCGGACGCCCTCCTGTCGTCATGCGTGGGTCTGTTTCAGGGCAGCTGCCACGTTGAGATTTTATTGACGTGGTTAGATCCTCGGCACAAGGCCGAGGATGACGGCTGTGGGGATGATACCATATATATTTCAACAGTTTACCATGGCTTTTCCTGTTTCTTCGACGTCATCCTCGGCCATCGTGCCGAGGATCTAATCACGTCACAACGCATGCAACGTTGCGACCATCCTCCGGCCCGACGGTTTGCCGCCGTCAAATAGCTTTGCGGCCCCCCCGTGCCGCATGCACCCAGATCAGAACGAAGCAGGCGCCTGGGCGAGAACGTTGAGCTTGCCGCCTGATATGGCGTAGAGGCTCAGCCGGCGCTCGACATGGCCGGAAGGCGCGAAGCGGAACAGGCCGGTGACGCCGCGGAAGCCGACCTTGCTGGTCAGCGCCTCGGCATTGAGGCCGGTGGCACCCTTGGTGCGGATGATGCCGGCGGCGATGGCGATGGCGTCGTAGCCATAGGCGGCGTCGGTGGAGAGCGGGCGCTTGTAGTGGCGCTGGTAACGCTCCGCGATCAGCGACGCACCCTCCGGCTCGACCATGGCGATCAGCGTGCCGTTGGCGGTCGGCTCGCGATAGGTCTGCGGCGGCCAGGCGCTGGTGCCGATGAAATTGAGCGTGTTCTGGCCGCCCGATTTGATAGCGCCCTCGATCGTGGTGGTGATGGCGGTGCGGCCGAGGATCAGGACGGTATCGGCCGTCTGCAACTGCGACTTGGCGGCCTGAACGGCGGCAGCGGCCGCCGCGTCGGTGAGGTCATAGCGGGCGATACCGATGAAGGTGCCGCCGGCGGCGCGAATGGCATCGGCGAGCGCAAGATCCGCCGTCTGCGGCAGATCCCGTTGGGCAAAGACGATCACCTTCTTGTGGCTGCTGGCGAAGGCGGCGCGCACACCTTCGAGCGCGCTATCGATTTCACCCGATGCAAGATTGTAGACGTTGCCTGATGTCGCCGGAACCGCGGCACCGAGATTGAGCAGCGGCGGGCGCTGGTCGGACGGCATGGCGGCAACGGCTGACGTTGTCGCCGGCGGCAGGTAGCTGACCAGCAGGGAAGAGTTTCTGGCCTTGGCCGCGGCGATGGCTGCTGGCACCGCCGACGCGCTCGAGATATCGACGACCTTGACGAAGGCCTGGTTGGCGCCGAGTTCGCCGATACCGAGAGCCGCGGCATCCCTGACATCGCGCGACGGCCCCTCGTAGAGACCGGTTGAGCCCTTCTGCATCAGCAACGTGATTTCCGCGCCGTTCTCGCCGAAGGTTTCATCGACGTCGCTCGACGGCGGCTTGATGTCGTTGGTCTTGACGTTCTTGGCAATGCCATCGACGTCGGACTGACAGCCTGCCAGCGCGCCGCAGGAGGCTACGGCGGAAATCAGCAGCAGGGTTCTCAGCGTTCTGGCGCCTGCGCCGAATGTCCTGAGGACGCGGTGTAAACCATACGCGCCGGGCGCCTGCTCGTTGCACTGCACTGTCACTGCTTCCCCCACACGCTAAAGGCCGTCTCAAGCGGCCATTCTGTCGATCGCATATCTGCATGGTGGTCATACGAAAGCAAACCCTTCCCCCAAACTTGGTTGACGGCGACGCTAAAATTTTATGCTTTTTTGAGCGGATAACTTCGTTCAAAGTTACCTACGCTTCCAAACCCGATGTTTATGGCTGATCGGTACATTTCTCCCAACAAGTGGAGAAATTAAATCCCGTGACCGCAAGAACAAAAACAAACAAAATCGCTTTCATCGCACTGCTTTCGGCACTCTCTTCTTTTTCTATCGATCGCGCATCGGCATCTGTACTGTATAATACAGAAACTCTTGGTTCGACTTATTCCAATACTATTTCAACCGTTGCCATTCAAGAGATGGCGAAGATGTCGACTGTCGGCGGCATCGCCGATCTCATCGGCCTTGCAGGACGCGGCATCGTCAGCGCCCTCGGCTCGATCGACCTCGCCGCCCTGAAGCCATCCGCACAGCCGGCCGTCGCCGCCTGGAGCCCGGAAACAACCGCCTCGGTCAAGCCGGCAACGCGCCCGTCGATTTCGTCAAATCCAAGCGATGGCGGCGTTTTCGGATCGGTGGCAATCCCGTTCAAGCGTCTCGCCGCGCTGAAGAGGCTGGCTCCGTCGCTGGAAGAGATGACCGACGGCACGGCGATCAGCTGCGCTGCGGGCAAGTGCTCGGCCGCGGCCGTCGCGGTCAAGGCTGCTTTCGGCAAAACATCAGGCGCTTCGCTGCGCGACAAGATGAACACGGTCAACAGCACCATCAACCACACGATCCGCTATGCCCGCGACATCGACACCTACAAGGTTGCCGATTACTGGGCGAGCCCTTCGGAAACGCTGAAGCGCCAGCAGGGCGATTGCGAGGATTTCGCGATCCTGAAGATGGCGGCGCTCAATGCCGAAGGCGTCGATCTGAAGGACATGGCGGTCGTGGTGCTGTTCGACCAGAAGCGCAAGTTCTACCATGCGGTCCTCTCGGTCTCGGCCGGCGGCAACCACTTCATCCTCGACAACATGCGCGACGAGGTTCTCGCCGACAGCAGACTGCCCGACTACATGCCGCTCTACTCGATTGCCGGTGGCAAGGGTTACATCCATGGCTCGCGCGTCGGCGGCAGCCAGATGGCCTCGGCCATGCCGATCGAAAAGGTCGCCCCGGGCGAAGGTGTTGCCTTCTGAGAAGAAGAGCAATGGCGCGAGGCCGCACGGTTGCACCTCCCGCATCCCGCTTCGATACCGAAGCCCCCCAGCCGCCAGCACTGCATTGCTGGCGGCTTTTTCATGCCCGCTGTTTCAAGCCAGGGAGCGCTCGAGTTCGCCGATGATCGCGGTCCAGCCCTGGATATGGCCGTCGCGCGCCCCTTCACTGCGGAACTTCACCTGCTTCAGCGTCAGCTCCGTGATGCCGACGTCGATCTCCTTGAGGTCGATGGTGACGACGCTATCGTCCAGCGAGTGCGACGACTCCCAGGTGAAGGACAGGCGGGAATAGGGGTCGACTTCGAGATAGGTGCCGGAATGCGGGATCTCGCGCTCGGGCGTGACCATGACGATCATGAATCGGCCGCCCTTGACCGGATCGGTGGTGACATCCTTGGCGTCGGCGCCGCCTGACGGCACCTTCATGAATTTCGCAAGCGTTGTCGGCGACAGCCACGCGTTGAATATCTTCTCGCGCGAGGCGGCGATCTTGCGGCTTACCGTCAGTTCAAGTTCGGACATGACTTCACTCCTTTGAAACGAGTAACTCTTCCAGCGCCGTGAGACGCAGCTCCCATATCGACTTCAGTTGCGCGAACCAATCTTCCGTCAGCTTCAGCGGTTCAAGCTCCGCGGCAATGAAGTGCTCGCGGCCCAAAGTGCGCCGGGTGACCAGCCCTGCCTCCTCCAGCACCTTGATGTGCTTGGAGACGGAGTTCAGGGACATGTCGAAATGGGCGGCAAGCGCCGTCACCCGCATCGGCCCCTCCTGTACGAGAAGCGTCAGGATCTGCCGCCGCGTGGTATCCCCCGCGGCCTTCAGAATCTGTGACAGTGCATCATCATCCATATCATTCACCCGTATGGTTGAATATATACATACCCAGACATTAGTCAACCATATGGGTGAATATCTTTACAGAGGCAATTTGCGCCCTCCCCTGAAACTTTCGCTGCCCTAGCTATTCAATGAAAACGCCAGAGGAGGAGATAACCAATGGAACGTTTTACTGGCGGCTGCCTGTGCGGCAAGGTGCGCTTTGTGGCGTCCGGCAGGCCCTACAGGGTCGGCGTCTGCCATTGCCTCGACTGCCGCAAGCACCACGGGGCGCTGTTTCACGCCTCGGCGATCTTTCCCGAGGATGCCGTGACGGTGGAAGGTGAAACAAACGATTATAACGGCCGGTTCTTTTGCCCGCACTGCGGCTCGCCGGTCTTCGGGCGCAGTGAGGACGAGGTCGAGGTCAATCTCGGGTCGCTGGACGCGCCCGACCAGTTCGGGCCGACCTACGAGTTGTGGACCATCCGCCGTGAATCCTGGCTGCCGGCCTTTCCCGTGACGCGGCGATACAGCCGCGACCGAGACGCGACGAGCCGTTCGGAGGATTAGAGTTGAACCGTCAGTAGCGGGAGATATAGCCGATCAGCATCGACTTCTCGTGCGTCGGCGCCAGCGCCAGGTTGATCTGGCCTTTCATGGTCTGCGTGCCGACGGCGATGGTGAAGCCGGTGTTCAGCGTTTTGCCCTTGTTGCGGGTCAAGGTGGCGATGGCTTCCTCGATGTGGGTGTCGATCGAGAAGCGCAGGCTCTTGGTCAGCTGCGCGAGGTCTCCGAGCGGCAGGCGCTGGCGCAGCATCGACAGGAATGCCTCGTTGAAAAGCTGCACCTTCTTCTCGTGTGTCAGAAGGATGGTCGGCGACGGCGATGCCTGGATGATGGCGTTGACATTGGCGAGCGAGGAAATGTCCTCGACGATATCCAGCCGACGCAGCGCCCACTTCAGGCTCAAAACGCGCAGCAGCGAGGCGAGATTGCCCGATTCCGGCATCTGCGCGGCGGTGTAGTGGACGAGGTCGGCGGTCGACATCTTGCCCGAAGTCGACATGCGGCTGAGGCCGTCCCAGTAGATCCGCTCGAGGCGGATGCCGCGACGCTCGCCGCCGCGGCCCATGACAGCACGGAAGCGGGGCTCGATCTCCTCGGCGTCGATGCCCGGCAGCTGTTCGTCGGTCGGCTCGAGGTCGCTCGCGTCTGTCATGCCGGGCTTGACGATCAGCATTCTACCGCTCCGTCAGCGCTTCGGTGCGCGCCTTGTTGATCGGCTTCATCAGGTAGCTGAGCACGGTCTTGCTGCCGGTCATGATCTCCACTGAGGCAACCATGCCCGGGATGATCGGATAGGTCTTGCCGTCGCGCTCCAGCTCGGACTTGTCGGTCTTCACCTGCACGAGATAATAGGTTTCGCCCTTCTCCTTCTCGACCAGACTGTCGGCCGAGATGTTTTCGACCACGCCCTCAAGGCCGCCGAAAATCGAGAAGTCGTAGGCCGTGACCTTGACGATGGCCGGCTGGCCGCGGCGGATGAAGGCGACGTCGCGCGGCGAGATCTTGGCTTCGACGAGCAGCACGTCAGCCGTCGGAACGATGCCGGCGATGACGCGGCCGGGATCGACATAGGCGCCGATGGTGTTGACCTCGAGCGTGTTGACGATGCCATCGACCGGCGAGCGGATGTCGGTGCGCTTCACGCGATCCGACGCGCCGCGGACGGTTTCGCCGACGACGGACAGTTCGGCGAGCGCCTGTGCCTTCTCGGTCAACGCCTGCTGGCGCAGTTCCAGCGCCAGATCGCCGAGCTGCAGCGTGGCTTCCTGAACGGCGGCCTGGAGGCGGTCGATGCTTTCCTGATAGACCTTGAGCTGGCCCTGCTGATCGGTGAGATCGCGTTCGGTCTTCAGCACCTCGGTCTCAGCCACCAGCTTCTTCTTGGCGAGCGGGCTGATGAGATTGTACTGGCGCTGGGCGCCGTCGATGTTCTGCACCAGTCGGTCGATATTGGCATGGGCTTCGCTGAGTTCGTTTTCGCGCTGGCGAACACGCTCCTGCAGCACGCCGAGCTTGTTGTTGTAGCTGGCGCGGTCGGCGGCAAAGAGCTGCGCCTCGTTGGCGCAGACGTCCTTGGCGACGGCGAGAACGTCATCCGGGCAGACGTAGGGAACGTCGTACTTGCCCTCTTCCTCGAGCTTCAAACGCGCGACCTTGGCGCCGAGCGCACGGGCCTTGGCCACGGATTCGCCGAGCGTCGAGGTGGTCGTGGTGTTGTCAAGCTGGACGAGCAGCTGGCCCTTGCGCACGACCTGGCCGAGGACGACGGCGATCTGCTGGACGACGCCGGGTTCCGACGACTGGATGATCTGCGTCTTCGAGACTGGGATGACCTTGCCTTCGCCGCGGGCGATCTCGTTGATCTTGGCGATCGCCGCCCAGGCGACGAAGCTGGCGATCACAAGCGCCACGAGACCGAGAATGCCGCGGGCTAGAAACGGCGGATTATCGTGCTGGTTGCTCATGACACCTTCACCGCGGGATTGATCGGCGTGACGTTATCCACGGGTGCCGCCGGAGCGATCTGCGCGCCAGTTGCCACGGAAGCCATCGGGATCGGCTGCATGTTCGGCGCTGACGTTGCCACCTGCGCGACCGGCATCGCCGTCGAACCGGCAGGCGTCGGGGCAACCGAGGTGACGGGGGCGACGGACATGGCGACGGGCGTGACCGGAGCGGCGCGTGCAACCGGTGCCGATGTCGGAGCGGCAGTGGCCGGAGCCTGTCGCGCAGCCGCTGCGGAAGGCGGCGCAGGCGGCGCGGCGGCAGGCGCGCCCGGCTTGCGCTGCATGGCCTCGATGACAGCATGCTTCGGTCCGTCGGCGATGATGCGGCCCTTGTCGATGACGATCAGGCGATCGACCAGATCGAGCATGCTGTAGCGGTGCGTGGCGATCAGAAGCGTGGTGTTGCGGTCGAAGGCCTTCGACAGGCGCGAGATCAGGTGACGTTCAGTGGCCAGATCCATGGCGCCCGACGGCTCGTCGAGGAAGACGATCTTCGGGCGGGTGAGCAGCAGGCGGGCAATGGTCAGCGCCTGTTTCTGGCCGCTGGACAGATTTGTGCCGCGCTCGCCGACGGGCATGTCGAAGCCGCGCGGATGGTTGCCGACGAACTCGTCGACGCCGGTCATGCGGGCGACTTCGAGCAGTTCCTCATCCGTGGCGTCGGCACGGCCGATCAGCAGGTTTTCCTTGACGGTGCCGGAGAACAGATCAGACGACTGACCGGCGACGGCCACCGCCGAGCGGACTTCGGCCATATGATACTGTCGGATATCGACACCGTCGATCATCACGCGGCCGCCCGATGGGGCGAACAGGCCATCGAGCAGGCGACCGAGCGTGGTCTTGCCGGAGCCAATGCGGCCGATGATGCCGATGCGCTCGCCGGGCTTCACGGTAAACGACAGCTTGTTGATGACGGGATAGTCGGAACCCGGATAGTTGAATGACACGTCCTGGAAGCTGAAGGCGCCGCGGGTGATCTCGCGGTTGACGAAGCCGACCGTCGATGGCCGGTCGTCCGGCTGCTCCATGATCTTGTCGAGAATGCGCAGCGACATGGTGGCCTGGCGGAAGCGGGCCAGCGTCATGGCGATCTGCCCGAGCGGCGCGCCGGCGCGGCTGGCCAGCATGACGGTGGCGACGATCGCGCCCATGGCGATGCGGCCCTCGGAGAACTCGTAGGTGCCGGCAATGACGATCAATACGCTGACCATCTGCTGCACGAACATCGTCATGTTCACGGCGTTGGTCGAGACGTGCTTGATCTCCTCGCTGGTGCGGCTGGAATACTTGGTCAGTTCCTGCCAGCGGCGCAACATGGTGGATTCGGCGCGCAGGCTCTTCAGCGTCTCGATGGTCGAGATGGTCTCGACCAGCAGCGACTGGCGGCGCGACGCCTCGTTGGCGGCGGTCGCCATGCGCTTGCCGATCGCGGCCTGCGCATAGAGACCGATGACGACCGAGAGCAAGAAGGCAACGGCGGGAATGACCACCAGCCAGCCGGCAATCAGATAGATGACGGCGAGAAAGACGAAGACGAACAGGCTGTCGATGATGACGCCGATGGTGTTGGAGGTGAAGAATTCGCGGACGAACTCATACTGCGTGACGCGATTGGCATATTCGCCCGTCGACATCGGGCGCGAGGCCAGCGTCGAATTCAGCACCTTGTCGAACAGCATCTGCGACAGGCGCAAATCGGCCTTGCGGCCGGCATAGTCGATCAGCGACGAGCGTGCGGTCTTCAAGAGGAAATCGAAGAGATAGGCGAGCGTGATGCCGGCGGCGAGCACCCACAGCGTCGGGATCGCCTTGTTCGGCAGCACCCGGTCGTAGACGTTCATGGTGAAGAGGGGGGAGCCGAGCGCGATCAGGTTGATAAACAGCGCCGCGATCATGACGCGGACATAGGTGCGCCAGTAAGGCGCCAGCGTCGTTGCCAGCCAGTGGCGCTTCTCGATCTCCACGGCATTGCCGACCAGCGCCTCTTCCGAGGCATTCTGATAGTAGAGCGTGAAGGCGAAGGCCGTCTGCGGCTTGAGCGCGATCAGTTCGTCGCGCGTCAGGCGGGCCTGACCGCCGGCAACCGGCACGATATCCGTGATGTAGGAGCCGTCCTCGGCCACCTCAAGCAGGGGCAGCACGCCGCCATCGGCGAAGGCAACGATCGCCGGGCAATCGAAATTGCCCAAGCGACATTCACGTTCGGAATGCTTGATGACCTGCAGGCCGATGCGCTCGGCCATCTGCTCGACGTCGTCGGCCTCCAGCGATTCAGTCACTTCATCCGGCAGACCGGAAAAAAGGACCGTATCGGAGCTTGGTCGACCATAGAACGCTGCCACGGACTTGAACGCGGCCTTGAATGTTTGAAGCGGCATGCTGCCCTTCGTCTCCGGTGCTACGTTCGGCATTGTTCTATGGCCACTTGGCTATTACTGCTGGCGGATCGGCGCCAGCAGGTCCATCGGCAGACCAGCCTTCTGATGAGACTCGACCTCGACGTAACCGGGATTCTGAGCGGCCGCGGGGACCGCAAATTCCTGGCGTGCGTAAGGCTTGGTCTCGTCGAGCGGCTTCAGCCTCATGGTCTGCAGCAGGTTCCCCGAAGCGGCCAGGATCTTGTACTCGGCAAACAGCGAGGCGACGCGCGCCGTGTCGGCCAGGACCTTGGTGTTGAAGCGGGTGTTCTGCGCGTCGAGCACGTCGAGCAGCGAGCGCTGGCCGACCTTGAACTGCTCGCGGTAAGAGCCGACGAGCTGGTTGTTGATCGACGACTGCTTGCCGAGGATGCCCGAAAGCTCGCCGCGGCTTGCACGCTCGTTCCACGCGGAACTGACCGATTCCTTCACTTCGCGCTGCACCTGGGCAAGCGCATAGCGCTGCTCGCCGGAGCGGCGGATCTGCTCCTGTTCGCGGGCGATATCGATGCCGCCGCGATAGAGGTTCCAGCGGGCGACGACTCGCACCTGGTAATCGTTGGTGTTGCCGTCATCGCCGTCGATATCGTCGCCGACGCGGGCCGTGCCTTCGAGATTGACCTTCGGCAGATAGTTGGCGCGCGCACCGCGAACGCCAGCATCGGCCGCATCAATATCCGCATTGGCGGAGAAGATGCGCGGGCTGTTCTTGTTGGCAACGAACAGTGCATCATCAAGCGTCTTCGGGATATACTTGGCAACAGACGGCGGCGTGACCGGATTGACGATCGGCTCGCCGACAGCCTTGATAAAGCGGATCTTGGTGGCTTCCAGCTCTTCCAGGGCTTCGCGCAGGCGTGCCTTGGCGGCCTGCAGACGTTCACTGCCCTGGAGACGATCGGCATCGGTCAGGGCGCCGCCCTTGATGCTCTCGTTGATGTCGCCGACCATGTTCGAATGGAAGGAGACGTTTTCCTTGGCAGCCGCAACGATCTGATTTTGCAGCATGTATTCCAGATAGTCCTGGGTCACTTCGAGCGCCAGCGCTTCGGAGCGCTCAAGAACGCGGAAGGAAGCGCCATCGACGCGCGAAGCCTGCTGATCGACCTGCGACTTGCGCGCGCCGCCATCGAATAGGGTCTGCGTGACCGTGACGCCGACATCGCCAGGCGACAGGTAATCACGGTCCGACGACAGCGTGCCCGTCGTGGAATTCGACAGCCTGCGGCGACCAATACCGGCCTCGAGATCGACCGACGGCAAGTATAGACCGCGCGCCTGGCGCAGTTCAAACTCGATTGCTTCGCGATCTTTTGCAGCCTGAAGTATCTGCGGATTGGTCTTCATCGTCTTTTCGATGGCCTGTTGCAGCGACATGGCATTGGCATCAACGAAGGAAACGAAACTCAGAGCAACAGTGGCAGACAAAGCTGCAAATATTCTTTTGCTATTCAACAAAACGGATGCCCCTCAACATCTAAATTCACCGGGCGAACCAATCTACCGAGGAATTTAATTCGGCAGACAAGTAACACCAATTTTTTCACATTCCAATTGCAGTCGAGCGCTTTCCTGTGGAGACGGTTAATTCGCCTGTTCATCCAGCTAAAGCTAGAATTTTATAGGGTTTTTTAACGTCAACTTTTCCGGCGTGTGTTTATCTGGCAGTACTTCCACAGGGACCTGCCCCGCGATGAAATTCCGTCAGCATTATCAATCCGCAACAAATCTTTCCGCCCTTCGCACAGCAACAATCGTATCGATATGCTTTGCGGCAGGTGCAGTCGGGCTTTTACTTATCTTAAACCTTCTGCTTCCGGAGCGACCATTTTTGGTAGGATTTGCGGGCGCAGCAGCAATTTCGGTATTTGTTGCATTTCCGCTGCTAATGCTGCTGCAAACGAAGAATAACGAGCTGAAAAAACTACAGGAAGTTGTGAATTATTCGCAAAGGCACGACAGCGTTACCAAAACGCTGAACGGAACTGCTTTCGCAGCCGCCATCGAACACTACATCGACCGCCGCAAACGAATCGCCACAGATGCCGGCGGCGTTATGATTGCGGTCGTCGTCGATACGCTCGATACCATCAGCCGCCGCTACGGACCGCAGTGGGCGGACACCGTGATGCAGTCGCTGGCGTCGATCACCCAGTCGTCCGTCCGCTCCAACGACCTGGTGGCACGACTTGCCAGCAACGAGCTCGGCGTGTTCCTGCCGGGGGCAACAATCGAGAACGCGCAGGATGTGGGCCAGCGCATCCGCCGCCGCTGCGAGCAGGCTGCCTTCAGCGCCGGTGACGCGCCGCTGTCGCTCAACATCAAGCTCGGCGGCGCGGTGTTCGACGGCCCGGCCGACTTCAACCATATCCGCCAGCTGGCCGACGAAATGGCCATGGAACGCGGTGGCGATGCCGAAGACGCCTTGCCGATTTCCAGGCTGCCGGCCGCCTAGGGACCGGGCTCAGATTTTAGCGAATGGATTTTCGTGGGGGCGCCGATGGCGCCTCTTTCCGTTGTGGGGCTCGCTCGCACTCTTGAAGCGTCCGGCGACCATATCGATGCCGCTCATGTACCAGCGACAGAAGCCTGACTGCGCGCGCGTTTGCTTCCCAAGAACACACGTTGCAGCCAGACACCCGAATGCAGCCGTTTTCGCGGCGAAGGCAGCGTGCGCCGGACGGCGCGACGTCCAAGCTTCAGCATGCCAGGTGGTGTCGGTGAGAAACGCTGCGGTGACCGCCTCGCCGAACCACAGCCAACGCCTTTCCGGCAAATGCCCTCGCCGCTTCTGCCTCAACACTACCACCCCTCAGAAACGCGAAAAGGCGCTTGCGCGCCTTTCCTGATGTCATGGGCGGCGGTGTGCCGCCTGGGCTGATCCGTTAGCCGACGTGCGGCGCGGTAACCGCCTCATGCTTGTCGTCGAACAGGATCTTGACCGCTTCGGTGTTGTTCTGCAGCACCGCAACGTCGTGCCAGCCGCCGTTCGCATTGACGCTGACCACGGTGTCGGCACCCGAGACCGTCGTCTTGACGCTGGAGAGCGCCTCGGCTTCGGTGGCCTGATGGCCGAGCAGGCTGTCGAGGAGCTTCGACACGTCGAGCGTATCGCCTTCGCTGGCCTTGTAGTCGGTGATCACGTCGGCGAGCTTGACGTCGGCCAGCGCATCGGTGTCGAGAACGAAAGTATCGGCCCCTGCCCCGCCGGTCAGCGTATACATGCCGCCGGCGCCCGAGAGAACGTCGTCGCCATCGCTGCCGATCAGCGAGTAGGCATGGTCGTCACCGCCGCCGAGGGTGGTGTCGAAGGCGATCTCGACGAAATGGCCGGTCGAACCGTCGGTTAGCGTGTAGCTGCCGTCGGCCAGAACCGTCTGGCCGTTGATCGCGCTGTCGGAAGCATGCGCATCCAGCGACAGGCTGGCGATCTGGTGATCCGACAGGCTCGAGAGCTCGCCGGCATCGCTGATGCCATTGTGGTTCAGGTCCTGCCAGATGGTGAGCTTTGCGAAAGCCTCGTCGTTGGCGTCGATCTTGCCATCGTGGTTGCTGTCGAGCGTCGCCAGTGCTGCCAGGCCATCGACATAGGTGCCGCCGGCAAAGTGCGGCGAGAAGATCTCGCTGCCATTGTCGATCTTGCCGTTGCCGTCGACATCATAGGCCAGGATGCCATCCGTACCTGCCGTCCAGGCGATCTTGTCCTGGTGACCGTCGGCGTTGATGTCGAAGGAGACACCGTGCTCGAGGGTGGTCAGGGCGATGCCGTTGTGGTCGAGATCGAGGATGATGGGATCGATGCCTGATGTCGTGAAGTTGTCGGCTGTCAGCTTGCCGTAACCGACACCCGTCAACGTCATGATGTGATCGAGAGTAAAGCCCAAGGTGTTTGCCTGCAGGTTGCTACTGCCGCTGCCGATCGTCATCAGGTAGACGCCGGCGTCGGCATTGTTTCCGGTGCCGGAGTAGACAATCACTTCATAGGTCCCGGAAGAGATTGACCCTATAGCGCTTGCGATCGCTGCCTTCACGGAACCGGATGCAGTCGAACTGTCGTCGTTCAGCGCGGCGCTGACGACACCAGTAATCTCCAGCGCCTTGCCTCTATCGACGTTCGTGAGAGAGGCCCCGTTTGTAACCTCCTTGAAACCAACGCCGATGTCCGTGGAGCCCACCTGCACGGCGAGCTTGTCCATAGCTCCTGTTGTCGCGAAATTGGCAACGGTCGCATAGGTGTTGCGGTTTGCAGCGACCGAGTCGTGCTTGAACAGCAGCGTATCGGATGCGCCGTCACCGGCTCCCAGATCGACGTTCCATCTCCGGTTGGTGGCTGCGCCGGCATCGATGACCACGGTGTCGGCACCACCTCCGGCAAAGATCGAGTCGCCGGCCGATCCGGAGCGGATGACGTCGCCACGCGACGAGCCGGTCAAACTGCTTACCGAAGCGGCGGTGTTGCTCAGCGTCCAGCCGCCGACGCCGGTGGCGCTAGAAACGTTGATGTCGTTTCCTCTCGCGTCGATCGACGCGCTGCCGGCATTGACCGTTGTGCTCGTTGCCGTCCAATCGCCGGTTGCGGTGATGTTGGCCGCCGCTCCCGCTGACACCTTGAGCATGTCGCCGCCCGAGAGATCGGTCACCGTATCGACGCCCGCATCGACGACGAAGGTGTCGTCTCCGGCGCCGCCGGTCAGCGTATCGTTGCCGCCGCCACCGGTGAGGACGTCATTGCCTGCACCACCGATCAGAACGTTGGCGCCGTTGTCGCCGGTCAGGATGTCGTTGCCCGATCCACCGGTCACGTTCTCGATGTTCGAGATGGAGGTGAAGCCGGTTGCCGAGCCATTCGCCAGATTGACGGTGACGGCTTCGGACGTCGCAGCATAGGACAGCAGATCGCTGCCTGCCCCAAGGTTGGCATTGACGATCTCCACACCGGTCACGATGCTGCCGTTGAACTGGGTGAAAACACCACCGGAGACGACGGCATTCAGCGTGTCGGCACTGCTCGTACCGACGATCGACAGCGTGTCGCTGCCGGTGCCGCCGTCGATGATGTCCGCGCCGTCGCCGATCGTGTAGTTGAAGGTGTCGTCGCCGGCGCCGCCGAGCAGGATGTCATTGCCCTTACCACCGGTTATGGCGTCGTTGCCATCGCCGCCATCGATGAAGTCGTTGCCGTCGCCACCGGACAGGGCGTCGTTACCGCCCATGCCGTAGATGGCGTCGTCACCGGACCCACCGTCAATCGAGTTGGCCGAAGCGTTACCGATCACCACGTCATGGCCACTGCCGGCGGAAACCTGACCGGTCACGTTACCTTCGATCAGTATCAGATCGCCAGTGCCGTTGTTGTTGTTCGCATAATTCAGCGAGGCGTTACTTGTGACATGATAGGCTTCAGCCCAATATTCGAGCGCGCTGAATGCCACGTAGGTCGACTTCACCGTGCCGAGGCTGTCCGTTACGGTTATGCGATAAACATAGAGACCCGCATCCTCTTCGGGGTCGAGGAGCCAGCTGTCCGGGTTGCCCTTCACCGTGTTGTTGGCGAATGAAAGCCAGTTGTCCGAGGACGTGGTATAGACCTTCGACACCGCATATGTTGCATTTCCGGTAACATCGAACAGGGTCTTCAGGTCGAAATTGATCCTGTTCGGGCTGTCACCTTCCCATGTGAACGCATAGCGACCTGATGCGTCGATGCTTTCATTGACGGTCGCGGGAACCGCATCCGTCGTACCATTGATCGCAACCTTGATCTCCTGGAAGGCCGAACCATCCGCGGAATAGACCGTCAGGGCGTCGTAGACAGTCTGACCGGAATTAAGAGCCTGGACGTTCGCCGCATCATTGTTGAGCTTGTAGCTCCATTCTCCGGTGGAGGCGTTAAAGCTGAAGGCGCCATAGGTGCCGTTCAGCGCCGTCGGGGCCTGGAAATGCGCCTCGCCGGTATCGACGTCGGTGACCTTCAAGGTCCCGGCCGCCGTCTGGCTGGCACCGTCCTCCACGACGGTTCCGGTTGCAGGGCCGGTGATATTTGCCAGATCGTTGGTCCCGTTGACGGTGACCTTGATTTCCTGCGACGCCGTGCCGTCGGCGGAGGTCACCGACAGCTTGTCGTAGACCGTCTCGCCTGCGCTTAGGGCCTGGACGTTGTCTGCCGTGTTGTTCAGCTTGTAAGCCCAGACGCCAGTGTCGGCGTTGAAGCTAAAGACGCCGTAAGTGCCGTTCAGAGACGTCGGCGTCTGGAAATGCGCCTCGCCGTTGTCGATATCGGCGACGGTCAGCGTTCCGCCTGCGGTCCGCGTCTGGCCGTCTTCCGTGACGCTTCCGATCGCAGTGCCGCTGATCGACGCACCGTCGTTGGTGCCGTTGATGGTAACCTTGATCACTTGTTCCGCAGTGCCATCCGCAGACTTGACGGTCAGTGTGTCGTAGACGGTTTCATTGCCGGACAGGGACTGCACCTTCGACGCGCTGTTGTTCAGCGTGTAGCTCCAGACCCCCGACGTCGCGTTGAAGGCGAAGGTGCCGTAGCTACCGTTGACCGAAGCTGGCGTCTGGAAATGCGCCTCGCCATGGTCGGCATCGGAAATTGTCAGCGTGCCGCCAGCCGTGGTCGTTGCGCCATCTTCTGCAAGGGTGGCCGTGACCTCGCCGCCGATCTTGGCGATATCATTGGTTCCGACGATGGTGATCTTGATCGTCTGGTAAGACGAGGCCACACCGTTCTGGTCAACCACCGCCACCTTGTAGGTCTGGACGATCGTTTCGCCTGCTGCGAGGAAATCGACGTCCTTGTCGGCGACAGTGAAGTTCAGCTCCGCCTTTCTGCCGCTGCCATCCGCATTGCCAACTGCGTCCAGGATCTGGGCGACCGCGGTACCAAGAAATTTGTTGTTGGCGGCGGTGGTCGTTTCCTCGACGATCTTCAGCGTGTGCGTGTCGTGGATATCTTCATCGCTGAAGACAATCGTCTGCTTTGCCTGCAACACCGCCGACGAACCCGTCTGGCCGGTCGCTTCCGTTACCGTTCCCAGGGCATTGACCGAGGTGATGTAAGGCTTGTCGTTGGTGCCGTAGATTGTGAAGCTAACTTCCTTGGCGGTGCCATCGAGCGACTTGACGATGAAGGTCTCGACCTTGGTCTCCTCGTCTCCGAGATACCCAACCGCATCGGCCGATACCGAGTAGGTGTAGGCGCCCGTCGACGTGATGGTCAGCGTCCCGAGATTCACACCCTTGCTGGTCACGGCAGTCTGGAACGAGGATTGATCGTGATCGACGTCCGAGACGGTCATGGTCCCGGATGCGGTCAGCAAGCCGTCCTTGACACGGTAGTCTTCAATGACCTCCGCGACTTTCGGCTCGCCGATGACGGCTGCGTCGTTGGTGCCGGTGATGGTGACGCCGATTACCTGCGAAGCCGTGCCGTCCGCCGAAGTGACGGTGATCTGGTCTGTCACGGTGTCATTGGCGGCGAGGCTCTGGACGGCGGTGCTGGCGTTGCTCAGCGTGTAGGTCCAAGCGCCGCTGGTCGCGTTGAATGTGAAGGTGCCGTAAGTGCCGGCGACCGAGGCCGGCGTCTGGAAATGTGCGTCGCCAACATCGCGGTCGTTCACCGTCACGGTGCCGCCGGTGCTAAGCGTCACGTCTTCCTTGACGGCGCCGGCGATCGTTCCGGTGATGCTGGCGGTGTCGTTGGTTCCGTTGACCGTCACGGCGAAGGTCTGAGTGTCGGTGGCGCCCGACTTGTCGGTGACCGTCAGCGTGAAGTTTTCATTGGCATTGGCCTTCAGGCCTTCGATCGAGGCGTCGTTCGGCACGAAGATATAGGCGCCGGAAGTACTGTTCACGAACAGCGTTCCGTAGGTGCCGACCTTGGCAACATCGTAGTCTGTTCTGGCCGTCGACTTGGCGCCGCCATCAACACCATAGGTGGCGGTGTCGCTGGCATCGCGATCCGTCGATGTCATTTTTCCCGTATAGGAACTGAAGCTGTCGTCGCCAGCGGTGTCGGTATACCTGACACCCGTCAGCGTTACCGAAAGCTCGGGCGTGTCGTTGGCGCCATGAATCTGGACGGTGAACGTTTCGGTAGTGGAGACGTCGGAACCGTCGGTGACCCTGATCTTGAAGCTTTCGCTGACCTCGGCGCTGGTCCTTTCGATCGCCCTGTCGTCGGGCTGATATATGTACGCGCCGGTCTTGCTCTCAAGATAAAGCGTACCGTATTTGCCGTCGACCTTTACATCATAGACGATGCTACCGACCCTGTAGGACGCTCTTGATCCGTCAACGATACCGTACTTGGCGGTGTCGCCGGTGTCGCGGTCGGTCGAGACCAGCGTGCCCTTGACAGACTGGAAGGTGTCGTCTTTCGCCGTGTCGGTGAAAGAAATGGTGACGGGCGAGAGCTCCGGCTTGTCATTGTTGCCGTCAATCTTGACCAGGAAGTTCGTGCTGTCGGTGGCGCCGGAACCATCGCGCACCGTCAGCGTGAAGCTTTCCTGCGCATCGGACCTGCGGCCTTCGATCGCTGCGTCGTTCGGAACGTAGACATAGGCGCCCGTCGTGCTGTTGACATAGAGCGTGCCGTAGCTGCCGGTTTTGGCAACGTCGAAGCCTTCGCGGGCGGTGGACGCGCTGCCGCCGGAGACGCCATAGGTGGCAGTGTCGCCGGCGTCGCGGTCCGTGGACGTCAGCTTGCCGGTTGCAACCGAGAAGGCGTCGTCAGCGGATGTGTCGTGGTACGTGATGGTGGAGAGCGACGCGGAAATCTCCGGCCGGTCATTGGTGCCCTCGACACTGATCGTCAGCACTTCCTTGTCGGAAGCACCGGACTGATCGGTGACCGTCAGATCGAAGCTTTCCGAAGCCTTGGACTTCAGCGCTTCGATGGCACCATCCTTTGGTACGTAGAGATAATCGCCGGTGACGCTGTTCAGATAGAGCGTGCCGTAGGTTCCTGCCTTGGCGACATCATAGCCCCGGACACCGGATTCGGCGCCGCCGGTGACGCCATAGGTCGGGCGATCATACGCGTCGCGATCCGTTGAATAAAGCGTTCCCGCCCTGGCGAAGAATGTGTCGTCGCCTGAAGTGTCGGTGTAGGTGATCCTGGTCAGTGTGGCGTAGAGCTCAGGCGTGTCGTTGGCGCCGTGAATATCGACGGTGAAGCTCGCCGTGTCGTTGGCGCCGGACGCATCCGTGACCCTGATGGTGAAGCTTTCCGTGGTGTCCGTCTTGCGCGCCTCGATGGCACTGTCGTCCGGTACATAGACGTATGCACCGGTGCTGCTGTTGATGAACAGCGTGCCGTATTTTCCGTCCTTTGCAACATCGTAGTTCGCGCCGCTGATGCGATAGAAACCGCGATCGCCGCCGGAGACGCCGTAGGTCGCGCTGTCGCCGGCATCGCGATCGGTCGAAACCAGCGTGCCCTTTACGGAACCGAAGCTGTCGTTTGCCGCCGTATCTGTGAAGGACAGGGAAACCGGCGAAAGTTCCGGGGTATCGTTTGCGCCTGCCAGGCTGACCGTCAGTTTTTCGGTATCTGTGGCTCCCGCGCTGTCGGTGACCTTGAACTCGAAGCTTTCGGAAGCACCTCTCTTCAGTGCCTCGATGGCGCTGTCATTCGGAACGTAGCTGTAGGCGCCGGTTGCGCTGTTGAGATAAAGCGTGCCGTAGGTGCCGACCTTCGCGACGTCGAAACCGCCTGCGAAGGTCCCGGTTGTCACACCCGTGCCGTTGATGCCGTATGCCGCGGTATCGCCCTTGTCGACATCGACCGTGGTGAGCTGGCCGCTGAAGCTCTGGAACGTATCGTCAGCAGATGTGTCGGTGTAGGTCCACTTCGCAACCGAAGCCGAGAGCTCGGGCTTGTCGTTGACGCCAGTAACGGTCACGACGATCTGCTGCGTTGCCGTACCGTCGGCCGATACAACAGTCAGCTTTTCCTGGTAGGTGACACCCTGGCCAAGTTCCTGCGCCTTCGTATTATTGAGGGCGTAGCTCCATGCGCCGGTCGTGGCGTTGAAGGCGAAGGTGCCGTAGGTGCCGGCCAGCGAGGCCGGGGTCTGGAAATGCGCTTCGCCGTGATCGACGTCGGCGACGGTTAGTACGTTTCCAGCGCTGAGCGTACCGTCCTCGGTTACGGCGCCGGTGGCAATGCCGGAGATGGTGGCATCGTCGTTCTGGCCGGTGACCGTGATCTGGTAGACACCAGTCTTGCTGTCGCCGTCAGAGTCGGTGACGGTGAACGGGACGGTGATGGTGGCAATCTCGCCGGCGTTGAGCGACTGCAGGTATTTGGGGTCGATAACGATGTGGCCGTCGCTGTAGCCGTAGGCACCCTGCGGCAACGCGATCGCGATGCCGGCAGCCGAAGCCACGGTGACCGAGCCAAGCGCCACCTTACCTTCGCCATCGGCACCGAAGGAGAACTGCTTGCCATCGGCGAGCTCGAACGAGTAGTTCTCAGCGTCTTCCTTGATCGCGGCCGTAAAGACCGGGACATTCACGGATTCGCTCAGGCTGATGTTGGCGAGATAGGTGCCGGTGAAATCGGCCGTGCCGACTTCCTTGAAGGTCAGCGTGCCGGTGCCAGCTTCGGAAGCGGAGAGATTGCCGATGGTGACCTTTGTCATTTCGTTGGTCGGTGTGTAGACGCCAACTGGCTGACCGTTCCAATACACCTCGAGCTGGGCCGTACCACCCTGCGGCGTGCCCATCTGGAAGGTCAGTGTGAACGTTCCATCGGTCTTCAGGCCGGTGAGATCCTGCGAAATGGTCGTGTTGCCAGGCGACGAGCCCATGTCGATCATCGGCGCGCCGTTGGCGGCGACCATGTTCATGTAGCCGCTGCTGACGCGTTCGAGCTGCACGGAGCTCGGATTTGACCCCTCGACCTTCCAGCCGATGCCGCCGGTTGCCGAGCCGGCAAAGCCGCCATTGTCCCAGCCCTGGGCCTGCCAACCGGCGCTCTTGAAGTCGCCGTTTGCAAGAAGGTTCACAGCCTGGTCTGTACCCGTGATCGTTGGCTTGTCGTCGATGATATCGACCTGGACTGTCCCGGTGTTCCAGGCCGTCTTGTCGCCATCACCGTCCGTCGCCGCAAAGTCAAAAACCAAACGAAGCTGGTCGCTGTCGGGCGCGTGGTCTATCGATGCCGACTGCGTATAAGTGTACGCGCCGGTCTCCTGATTTGCCGACAATGTAAAAACAACCGTCTCGCCTGCATATGCGGTGAGTGTGATGACACCCTTCACGATTGTCGTTTCGTAGGTCAAATCGACGCCGTGCGATTTCAGCGCCGGAAAGTCCTCGCTTGTGGTGTTCTGATGTTCGATGACCGTGCGGAACGCGAGATCGGTAATCTTGGCGCCGTCGGCGCCCGGCGTGAACAACAGCGTTCCTGTAGCAGACTGTGGCGTGAACACGCCTCCAGCGCCATGCTCGTTGATAACACTGGTGCCAGAATAGTCCGCCGTCGGCACATCGTCCTTGACGGTCACGGTGAAATTCACCGGGAGCGTGTCGCCGTCCGCATCCTTGGCTGTCGCGACAAAAGACAGGCCGATCTGTTCGTTCTGCGATGGCGCAACGGCGAGAAGCTGGATTTCGCCCTCGCCGGCCGGGGAGCCCGCGGTCTGAGGGTGATCAATGCTCTGCAGCAGCTCGAACGTGTAGGCGCCGTTGGCGGCAGCTGGGTTCAGCGTGACGACGAATACGTCGACCTGCTTGACAGTAGCACCTTCCCCCTCGCCCGTGCTGACGAGGATGTAGCCCGTCAGCGTGTGACCATTGTCGGAAATCACATACTGGATCGGCTCGCCATGCGAGGTCAGACCTTCCGGCGCGTTCTGCGCGTCGAATGTCAGATCGCGCTTCGCGCCGTTGTCGGCGCCCCACTCGATACCCAGCGAGGCGGTCGTCGCAGGATGGCTTTCGCCGCCGGAGATTCCGCTTTCGCTTACCGTGCGGTCGGCGCTCTCCGCGCCGCTTTCGAAGCTCGGCGCATCGTCGCGGATGTCGATCGAGCCGATGCCGGTGACGCTGTCGCCATCCTTGTCGGTGACGGTGTAGCTGAACTGCAGGCGCAGGACGTCGTCGGCGCCGGATTCGTTCCTATCGGGATGGTCGAGCGGGCCGGACTGGGTGAAGGTGTAGGCGCCGGTCTGGATGTTGGTGACGGTCAAGGTGAAGACCGTTTGGCCTTCAACAGTGCCGGTGATCGTCAGGCCGTTGACTGTGACGACGACAGGCTTGCCGTCGGAGGTCAGGTCGACGTGCTGGCTGGTCTCCGTGTCAATGGAGTCCGACAGGCCGATGGCGGTGATGGTGCCGAAATCCTTGCCGGGGGTGAAGCCGAACCGGCCATTGACAGTCTGCGACTGGAAACCACCCTCGCTATCGCTGAGCTCCGTCAGCGTCAGCAGGTCCGTCGTGGTGATAACAGGAACACCGTTCTGCTCGTCGCGCGCGGCGCCCGGGGTCGCATCCGCCTGCGTCGTGTCGGCCAGCAGCGAGGCCAGCTGGGTCGGGTCGTTGGCGTCCTGCTGAAGGCTATCCTGGAACTCGGCGCCGGAGCTCGAGGGCGAGGCGCTGGCGGAGTAGGAACCGTCTGGGCCGGCGGCAACGTTGATGTTGCTCTGCTCGAGGGCGGCGATCACGGCCTGCTGCGGCAGCTCGACTTCGCCGAGCAGGAAGGTCGGAACGTGCAGCGCGCCGTTGACGATGACAATCTCGGTGCCGTCGGCCTGAACGAGCACGAGGTTGTTGCCTTCGACGTGGATGTCGTCGATCGACGTGCCAGCCGGCAGATGGGCGACGTTGTTCTGATCCGGGACAACCTGGCCGGCAGGGGCGGTCGCGGTCGCTTCAGGTGCGGCCGGAAGGCGACCGGTTGTTTCGGCGGCTGGCGCGGGCTGCTGGTCGGTCGGTTGAATGTTGCTGGCCTGTGCGACCTCGACGCCCTTTGCGGCGGAAGTCTGCAGGCGACCATCCTCATGAATATCGGAGATCAAGTCATGCGATGCGTTTTCATGTTCAACGGCAGAGATGCGAGAATCTTCGATAGACATACAAAATACCCCAATGAGAAACTGGGGCCAAATAATTCTGCCGGAGATACAAAAGCAATACTACCCAATGGGCGCCGATATAGCCGGTTATGCATCCACCCAGAAATGTTTAGGAACGGTTAACCGCAAAGGGCTTTAGTCGATAAAATTTGAATAAAAATAGAATGATAGAGGCTATTGCGCCACAGCGAAACGGCCCCTCTGGGAGGAGCCGATTCGTGTGCTTTTCATGGTGTTTCCGGGCTTTCCGGCGTGGCTTCCGGCGCTTATCGCACCGGTGCCACGAGGCAGAAAAAGGCGCCCTGCGGATCAAGCGCCTGGACGACCCAGCTGCCGCCGGGAACCTCCATCGGGCCGTTGACGACCTGGCCGCCGGCCGCATTGATCCGCTCGACGGCGGAATCGATTGATGGAACGTTGAAATAATAGGCCCAGGCCGGCATCGGCACGTTCGGCGGCTTGGTCATGATGCCGCCGACCGGTGTGCCATGCTCGGCGAAGATCCGGTAGACGC
This sequence comes from Hyphomicrobiales bacterium, assembly GCA_900470805.1. Lineage (GTDB taxonomy): Bacteria > Pseudomonadota > Alphaproteobacteria > Rhizobiales > Rhizobiaceae > Rhizobium. The sequence continues at coordinate 67,748 of UCCA01000006.1, forward strand.
CCATCGCGCCCATGTCGAAGTCGTGGTCCTTCGCCCAGCCGAAGAGCTTTTCGTAGAACGTGAAGGCTTCGCCGCCATCGCCGGCATAGAGCTCGCTCCAGCCGAGCGTGCCGGGGGCCGCCATCGGCGGTTCCGGCGGCGGGTTGTCCATCGGCGCCGGCGTCATGATACAGATGACGGCGCCGTGCGGATCGGCGACCACGGCGAAACGGCCTATCTCGGGGATATCCTGCGGCGGGCGACGCACCGAGCCGCCATTGGCGGCGAAATCCCGGGCGGTCCGGTCGACGTCGTCGACGGCAACGTAGCCGGTCCAGTTCGGCGGGATACCGGTGCCTTCCAATTCGGCGGGGAACTGCATCATTCCTGCCCGGCCAACGCCATCCGCCTCGAAAATCGTATAGGGCGGCTGGCCGGGGACCGTCATTTCGCTGTTGGTCCAGCCGACGACCTTGCCATAGAACTGCTTGGCGCCGGATGGGTCAGGCGTCATCAACTCGCACCAGATGAACTTGCCATGGGTTTCGGACATCGTGATCTCCCTTTCACGTTTCGTGTTCCGTCTCCGGTCAGCGATCATCCCAGCCGTCAGTGGCAGCAGGATGACGCCTTCGGCGCCGCATCGTACTCATCATGGCGCTTGACGAAGTTCATCGTCGAATCCTCGTTTCGGCCTTTCGGCGCGCGGTCGAGGATCATCAGCGTGCCGATCAGTTCTTCAGGGCCGCGGGCATAGCTCGAATAGGTGTGGAAGATCTCGCCGTCATCGTTCCTGATGAAGGCGCTCAGGCCGGGGAGTTCGTCGTTGGCGTGGGCCGGCTCGATCATGGTGAAATTGTAGAAGACCCGGTCCTTCTTCAGATCCTCCGGCGTGAAAGAGACGTGATAGTCGAAGTTGAAATCGCTGTTGGCCGACGACACCCAGGGGAAGCTCCAGCCCATGCGGCTCTTATAGGCCTCGATCTTGTCGACCGGCGCGCGGGAGACCGCGACCCAAGTGACGTCGTGGTTGTTCAGATGTGGCAGGGTGCCGTCGACGTGGTCCGAGAGGAAGGAACAGCCGGGGCAGCCCGCTTCCCAATCGGGGCCGAGCATGAAGTGATAGACGATCAACTGGCTGCGGCCATCGAACAGGTCCGAGAGGCTCCTGGGGTCGGTCGTCGTGTCGAACATGTAATCCTTGTCGACCTTCACCCACGGCATGGCCATGCGGGCGGCATTGACCTTGTCCCTGAGGTGGGTTGCTTCCTTCTCCTGAAGCAACAGTGCCTGTCGGGCTTCAAGCCATTCTTCGCGGGAAACGACTGGGTTCTGCATCGTGTACGCCCTCCTCCGGCGCGACCGAAACGGTCCATTCTGCTTTTCCTTGACTAGATACATTGATATCAATAGATATTGAATATGTCAAACTCTGCAGATATCCCGTTCGCAACGACACTCCTGGTGCGCGACACCTGCCTTTGCCTGCACGCGCAGCGGGCGGCGCGAGCACTCGCGAGGCTGTTCGACGATGCGCTGCGGCCGGCCGGGCTGACCAACGGGCAGTTTTCGCTGATGATGTCGCTGAACCGGCCGGAGCCGCCGCCGATGGGCCCCGTGGCAAAACTGCTCGCCATGGACCAGACGACGCTGACGGCGGCGCTGAAGCCGCTGCAGCGGCGCGGCTGGGTGGAGGTGATTGCCAATCCGAAAGACCGGCGCGGACGGCTTTTGCGGCTGACGGCTGACGGCCTGCGCGTTCTTTCCGCCGCGCTGCCGATCTGGGAGAGCACGCATGCGGCGCTGGAGCAGTCACTGCCGGAGGGCAATGCCACCCGGTTGCGGCAGGATCTGCAGGCGCTGGCCTAGCGGGCCTGTGCCACAATCCGTGGATCGCCGGCGAAGTCCTCGCGTGAAAAGCCGATCCTGATGCGTGGAAATTCGCAGAGCGCCTGCACGCCCGCGGCCGAGAGGCGGATGCGCCATGTCTGGCGTTCGACCGGTTCGCGGGCGGCAAATCCGTTCGCGGTCAGCAGCGCGATGTTGCGGCCATGCTGCGGGTCGCGCACGGATGCGTAGAGGATCGCCTGGCAGCCGGCTTCGCGGGCGACATCGGCCAGCGCCTGGCAGGGCTCGTAGCGCACTGGATCGGTCCATGCGGCACGGTCGCGATCGAGTGGCGGCGCGGTGAGGTCGATGGCGGCGGCGGTGTCGATCGCGGCGGAGAAGGCGGTGTATTCCGCGGCGTTCGAGGGCAGCGGCGTGGCGGGCGAATCGGCGAAGAACAGCAGGCGGTAGAAGGCCATCTCGGCAAGCGCCGTCTCGACCTTCTCGGATGCGTAATAGACGCCGAGCGTGCGCCCGGCGCGGCGAAAGCGCGATCCGTGCGGGTAGACGGCGCCATAGCGGAACGGTGTGGCGAGCAGGTAATCGAGACCCGCGCATTCCGGCGGCAGCGCCGGCTTGCTGTCTTCCAGCAGCGTTTCAAGCAGGGCCTGCTCCTCCAGCGTATCGACGATCTTCAGCGTCGAGATCTGGTGCTGCGCCTCGACCAGCCGCCAGAAGCGGCCAGAGACGCGGCGCGCTTCAGATAACAGCGCGGCGGGCGTCCAGATAGGCAAGGACATCGGTCAATCCTGATATGCTGACGATCTTTTCGACGGGTGCCGCGCCCAGCGCCGTGTTGGCATTGCGCAGCCACGCCCGCGCCACAGCCTCGTCGCCGCCGACGATGGCATCGAGCGAACGGAATAGGCGGACGAGAAGGATGGCGAGTTCGAAGGACTTGGAGCCGCGCTCGAGCCGGTAGTCCTGCCGCTTCATGCGCGAGACGGTGGCTTCAGAGAGGCCGAGGACGGCCGACAGCGTGCGGGCGCTGAGGTTGAGCCGCTCGGCCGCGTTGACCGCGGCCTTGGTGATGACGGCGGCTTCGGCGCGGCGTGGATCGGCTACGAGGCTTGGAGCGGGCATGGCGATATCCTTTCCTTGGAAATAATATAGTGAATTTATTTCGGAAGAAAAGATTTTTCTCTGCTGGTGTGCCGTGGGACACCCCCCTCTGCCCTGCCGGGCATCTCCCCCACAAGGAGGGAGATCGACTCGCGGCGACGTCTTCGCCACACGTTGAGGTTCGAGCGAGCGGGCAAGCCCAGCCAATCTCCCCACCTGTGGGGGAGATGTCCGGCAGGACAGAGGGGGTGCCACATGGCAGGACCTACCCCAAAACGAAAACAACCCGGCCTGCATGGCAGACCGGGTCGCATTATTCAGCCGAGCGCAAAGCCTACTGCGACACCGGTTCCTTGATGAACCGGCCGATGGAGAAGGCCAGCAGTGCCGAGACCAGCATCAGGGCGCCGACGATGAACATCGGCATCTCGTAGAGGCCGGTCGCATCCTTGACGGCGCCGGTGATGTAGGGGGCGGCGAAGCCGGCGATGTTGCCGACCGTGTTGATCAGCGCGATGCCGGCCGCGGCCGCGGCGCCCGTCAGGAAGCGCGATGGGAACGACCAGAAGTTCGGCAGGGCCGAGAAAATCGCGCATGCCGTCAGCGTGATTGCCAGCACGGTTGCTTCAGGCGAGGACATCAACAACGCCAGCGGAATGCTGATGGCGCCGACCAGCGCCGGGATGCCGACATGCCAGGCGCGGACGCCACGCTTGGACGCATCGCGGCTCCAGAAGAACAGCGCGAACGCGGCCGGCAGATACGGGATGGCAGTGATCAGACCCTTTTCGAAGACGCCGAACTTGGTGCCGAACTTGGCTTCGAACCCGCCGATGATGGTGGGCAGGAAGAAGGCCAGGGCGTAGAGACCGTAGATCAGGCCGAAGTAGATGACCGACAAGAGCCACACGCGCTTGTCCTTCAGGGCCGCGAGCGTCATGCCGCCATGGCCGGACAGCTTGCCTTGTTCTTCCTTGGCCAGTTCGCGGCTCAGCCAGCTGCGTTCGTCCTCGTTCAGCCACTTGGCGCCGGTCGGGCTATCGGGCAGATAGAACCAGGTGATGATACCGACGATGATGGCAGGCGCGGCAACACCGAAGAACATCACGCGCCAGCCTTCATAACCGAAAAGACCATGGGCCTGAATCAGCATCGAGGCGATCGGAGCGCCGATAACAGTGGTCAGCGGCTGGGCGAGATAGAAAAGTGCGAGGATCTTGGCCCGGTGACGACCGGGGACCCAGGTGCTCAGATAGAGAATCGCGCCCGGGAAGAAGCCGGCTTCGGCAACGCCGAGCAGGAAGCGCAGCGCGTAAAGGCCATTGACGCTGCTGACCCAGGTGAAGAGCATGGCAACGACGCCCCAGGTCACCATGATGCGGGCGAGCCAGCGGCGAGCGCCATACTTGTGGAGCGCGAGGTTGCTGGGGATTTCAAGAACGATATAGCCGAGGAAGAAGATGCCGGCCGCGAACCCGAATTGGGCGGCGGTCATGCCGAGATCCTGCGTCATGCCGTTCGGACCGGCAAACGAAATTGCCGTGCGATCCAGGAAGTTGATGAAGAACATCAGGGCGATAAATGGGACAAGGCGAAGCGAGATCTTCCTGATCGCCGATGCTTCGACCTGCCGGTCCTGATCCGATACTTTAAACGTCGCGTTCACATAGTCCTCCCCGACAAGACAGCAACGGCCTGGTCCGGCCGACAAATGCGCCTTGCGCTATGCCGCCCCACCGCTGCGGGACGCCGAATGTTGATCTCTACCCCACTTCGGAAAGGTGGATGCGATGTCCGACACTTGGGCAGCGGTCGCGATCATCTTACGATTGCGCCTTTGCCGCACGCGCCCAAAGAACATGCGCTCCTCCCCTAGCGAGCGCGACTGTTCTTGCAAACTCGGCGCTACTCGTCAACTGGTATGATGAGATAGTCAGTATTCTCTTGTCTACTCCATGGACACGACAATCGCCCGTGTCAGCGGCTTATAGAACGCAAAAAGCGCCGCACTCCACGGAGTACGACGCTTTCGTGATGGCTTGGATCAGCCTCAGGCAACGGTGACGGGCACTTCCGTCGAGGTACGCATGGCGTGGCTGTAAGGGCAAACGATGTGGGCGGCGGCGGCGAGCTTTTCAGCTTCGGCCTTGTCGAGACCCGGTATGTTGACCGTCAGCGCAACTTCGATACCGAAGCCGCCGCCACCTTCGCGCGGGCCGATGCCGACGGTGGCGGACACGGTCGTGTCCTCGGGAATCTTGACCTTCTGCTGACCTGCAACAAATTTCAGGGCACCGAGGAAGCAGGCCGAGTAGCCGGCAGCAAAGAGCTGTTCAGGATTGGTGCCGGTGGCGCCGTCGCCGCCGAGTTCCTTGGGAACGGTCAGTGTGACGTCGAGTACGCCGTTTTCCGAAACGGCGCGGCCTGCACGGCCGCCGGTTGCGGAAGCTTTGGTTGTGTAGAGGATAGGCATGTCAGTCTCCTTTGCGTTGAATTGGTGTCTGTCGTTGCATTTTCTATAACGCGCAATTAAATTGTACGCAAGTGAATTTTGCAAATTGCATTCATTATCCGAAAAGAGGAGAATGCGGCATGGAGGACCGGCGGCGATGAAAGCGCAGAAGACGGAGACAATGAAAATTCCGGAAGAGGAAAAGCGGCTGGAACGACAGCTGTGCTTCGCGGTCTATTCGACGGCGCATGCCTTCACGCGCGCCTACAAGCCGATCCTCGACAAGGTGGGCCTCACCTATCCGCAATATCTCGTCATGCTGGTTCTGTGGGAAAAGGCGGCGCTGCCGGTGAAAAGCATCGGCGAACAGCTCGACCTCGATTCGGGCACGCTCTCGCCGCTCTTGAAGCGGCTGGAACAGAGCGGGTTGATCACCCGCACGCGCGATCCCAAGGACGAACGCCAGGTGATCGTGTCGCTTACGCCGGACGGCGACCGGATGCGCGCCGAGGTCGATACGATCATGATGGCGATCGGCCAATCGATCGGCTGTACGCTGGAAGACATGGCCAAAATCCGCGAGATGCTGCAGGGTCTGCGCACAAACCTGACGGCGGCGTGAGCTGTTCATCCCTAAACCCGACAACCAGCAAAGCGACAGCGCGGCGCCGGCAAGCGGTTGACTCTTCCCCTTGGTTTGCGAATTCTGTGGCGGCGACCCCTGTTCGTGCAGTTCACTTGGGAGGAATTGCGAGATGAGATGCCCAAAACACGCACCATGTGCCTTACCGCAGATCTTGTTCAACTCTGCTACCGGGAAGAGGTCGATCCCGGCCCCGATCCGAAGCGGAATTCGCTGAAGGACGACGATTTCGTCTCGCTGACCGACCAGCTGGCGGGCGAGAGCGGCAACCAGCCGCTGTGGGTATTCGCCTACGGCTCGCTGATCTGGAAGCCGGAGTTCGAATTCGTCGAGCAACGACGGGCGACGGCGATGGGCTGGCATCGGTCCTTCTGCCTCGAAATCAAGAGCTGGCGCGGCTCGCCTGAACAGGCGGGACTGATGATGGCGCTTGAGCGTGGCGGTCAGTGCGACGGGATGATCTACCGGCTGCCCGAAGGCGACCGGACGGCGCAGATCGCACGATTGCTAAGGCGCGAGATCAGCGATCACGACCATGTCAAAAGCGTGCGCTGGCTGCCGGTGAAGACGGCGGAAGGTCCGGTGCGGTCGCTGGGCTTCTGGGTCGGACCGACGGGCGACAGGATCTGCCCGAAAGAGCCCCTGCCCTCCGTGGCGGCGACGTTGGCGCGGGCCTGCGGCTATGTCGGCTCCTGCGCCGAGTATCTCTACAACACCGTGACGCACCTCGAGCATTTCGGCATCCACGACCGCAACCTCTGGCGTCTGCAGCAGCTTGTCGCCGAAGAAATCCGCGAAATCCACGGCATCCGCCAGCCGTCAGGCGTTTGCTGAAGTCTGGCGATACAGGCCTCAGGACCCAACTTCGCGGAGTGACTTCATCATTTCCCGCAGGCCGCGGCTCAAATGCTTGTCGCGGCGGACGACCATGCCGAGCTTGCGCACGAGCGGCGGATTGACCGGCGCGATTTCCAGGAAGTCGGCACGGTCGCGCTTCAGCGCCATTCCCGGCAAGATCGACCAGCCAAGGCCTGCCGCCACCAATTCCTTGATGGCCTCGACGCTGCCGAACTCCATCGCCGGCCTGGCGACCAGACCGGCCTGCCCCATCCATTCATCGATGGTCCGCCGGGTGTTGCCGCCGTCATAGAGCAGCAGCGTCTTGTCGTTGAAGAAGGCGGCGTCGGGACCGCCGTCCGGGATGACCGAGCCGCGCGGCGCCACCACCATCAGTTCGTCCTCGTAAACTTCCTCGATTTCGAACGATCGGCCGGGCGCAGGTAGGGTCACGACCGCGAGATCAAGCGCGTTCGCTTCCAGGTCGCGCAGGATATCGTCGGTGTTGCCGATGCGGACGATGATTTCCAGTCCCGGCATTTTCCTTCGGGCTCTGGAGATCGCCAGCGGCAGCAGGTGAATACAGGCGGTCGCGCCGCTGCCGATGCGCACGCGGCCGCTCTCACCGTTCCTGTGCGGGGTCATCGCCTCCTCGGCATCGGCCATTTCCTGGATCATGCGCCGCGCATGCGCAAGGAACTCGAGGCCCGCCGTCGTCGGCTGCGCCCGCCTTCCAACACGTTCGATCAGGCGCACGCCGAGACGCTGTTCCAGCAGCTTGATCTGCAGACTGACGGCAGGCTGGGTTATTCCCACCTTGTCCGCGGCAGCCGTGAAGCTTCCGAGTTCAGCGACGTGAACGAAGGTCTGCAGCTGGTCGAAGCCGAATGCCATGCGAAGTTTACCTTATGCTTTGCATAAGATGCATAAGCTTCATTAAGGAAATTATCCAGCGCATTGTCGGGAGAGGCCAGTATGGAGACACAAACGATGGCAACCGACACATCGGACGAAAGACCGGAGCGGCAGCGCATGCAGGCGATGCTGGCAACCCTTGCAGAGATGCTGCGCCGTCTTATTGAGGACGTTGAGAAATTTTGCCGAAAACGACGCGGAAGGCTGGCACTGAGCGAGCTGACGGATGACGAGCTGCGGGATATTGGCGTATCGCGCTCCGAAGCGATGACGGAGGCGGCGAAATCGGCGTTCTGGGGATGACTGAGGCTTCGAGAAAAGCTGTAGAGACATGTCTCTCCCCTGACCGGGGAGAGACGAAAGCAATCGATTACTGCTTGACGACGATCGGCGCCTTGGTCGGCACGCGGTCGTAGAGGTCGATGATGTCCTGATTGAGCAGGCGGACGCAGCCCGACGAAACGGCCTTGCCGATCGAGCGCCAGTCTGGATTGCCGTGCAGGCGGTAGAGCGTATCCTGGCCACCGGAGAAGATGTAGAGCGCGCGAGCGCCAAGCGGGTTCTTCAGGCCCGGCTCCATGCCGCCGTTCTCGATCGAATACTTCACCAGTTCCGGCTGACGGGCGACCATCTCGTTCGGTGGCTTCCAGCGCGGCCATTTCTGACGCCACTGGATGACGCCGTCGCCCTGCCAGGCGAAGCCCTCGCGGCCGATGCCGACGCCATAGCGCATCGCGGTGCCGCCCGGCTGGACCAGGTAGAGGAAGCGCGAGGGGGTGTCGACGACGATGGTGCCGGGTGCCTCGCCAGTCGGGTCGAGGACCTGCTGGCGATAGTAGCGCGGATCGATCTGCTGGTAGGGAACCGGCGGGATCAGGAAGCCGCCATCCTCGATCGGGCCATACATCACGGCCAGCTCGGCGTCGGTCGGCGCCGGGGTCGTTTGGAAGGCGCGGATCGGATTGGGGAAGGACATCGGCTGCCCACCCATCTGGCCGGTGCCGGAGGTGGAGGCGCACCCTGCCAGCGCCGAAACCGCAGTCATCGCCGAGAGCGATAGAAAGCTGCGGCGGGATATCGTGTTTTCAAAGCTCATAACGCGGGTCTGTTTTCCTTTGGCGCGGAAACGGCGAACGTCGCTTCCTGGAGGGTTGTTCAACGCTTGTGACAACACAAGGAAACTATCCCGTTATGCTAAATAAACCAGAACCTCACGAAGACGTGTGGCCGCTTCGGGCAACGTTCTCACGCCACCTGTTGCGAAGCTACATCACCACGATCTCGGACTTGGCGGAAACGCGGTCGTAAAGATCGATAACATCCTGATTCATCATGCGTACACAGCCCGAAGAGGTTGATTTTCCAATCGACTGCCAGTCTGGCGTGCCATGGATACGGTAGAGCGTATCTTCCCCGTTCTTGAAGATGTACATGGCGCGAGCGCCGAGCGGATTGCCGAGGCCCGGGTTCATGCCGCCATTGGCGGCCGAGAAGGAGCGCACGTCGGGCTGGCGCTGCACCATCTCGTCGGGCGGCGTCCAGCGCGGCCACTTTTGCTTCCACTGGATGACGCCGCGGCCGGACCAGGCATAGCCCTCGCGGCCGAGACCGACGCCATAGCGCATCGCCTTGCCATCCGGCTCGATAAAATAGAGATGCTTGGTGCGGGTATCGACGACGATCGTGCCAGGCTTCTCGTTGGAGGGATAGGACACTTCCTGGCGCATGTATTCGGGATCGACGCGGCTGACGGGGATGGCCGGCAGCGTGAAATCGTTATCCCTGACCTCGCCATACATCGCCGCGCTGACGGGATTGATCATCGGCAGACCGTAGGTACGGGTCTGGGTGGCGCCCGGGATGCCGTAGGTCTGGTTGTAGATCGTTGCCGGAACGCCCGGCCTTTGCGGCACCGGCGCATTGATCGGCCGGACGCGATCCGGATCGATGCCGGCCGGCTTGTAGAATACCGGATAGGTTTCCTGGGTGAAGCGGGCGGGATCGGTCGCGCCGGTATCGGGGATGAGAATGTTGCAGCCACCGAGCGATAGCGCCGCGACCACCAGCGCAGACATGACCGACAACCGGCTTAGACCATTCATGAAACCACCCTCATCGATAACAGCGACATCCATAGCTGAGACGAGGATGGCACGCGCGGCTGGCGCGAAGCTGGCGGCGGGCTGCCATAGGCTGCCGCCAGACCGTATCAATGGCGCGAATTAGGCGGCGACACCGTGGAAGAAGCGGATGCTCTGCTCGATCTCGGCGGGAAGCGCCGAGGTGTGGCCGCCCTTGGCCATATCCGTTTCGATCCTGACGCCGGCCGAACGCGCCCGGCTGGCGAGCAGGCCGGCGCGATCGTTGAAATGCGATTCGTCGGTGCCGTGAACGACGCGAACCGGGCACTTGAAGCTCTGCGCATAGCAGAGCGCGGTGCGAACCTCGAACTCGTGGGTGTTGTCGTCGTCGAAGCGGATGTCCTGCGGGTAGCGATTGAAGAAGCGGAAGGCGTCGGGATTGCCCGAGATGGGGGCTGCGGCGCGGAACTTGTGGGTGCTCATCGACGCCAGCATGGTGAGCGTGCCGCCGATGCTGTGGCCGGCGATGAACAGGCGGTTCGGATCGACCCCCGGCAGATGCGCCAGGCGGTCGGCGGCGGCGAGCACGTCGTCGACTTCGTCGTAAAAGCCGGAGAAATTGCCGAGCTGGCCGTTTTCACCACGCACCGAGGGCATCAGCACGACGAAGCCGGCGTCGACATAGGGACCCATCAGGTTCCAGTGGCCGATACCCATGGCGTTGCCGCCATGCAGGAAGAGAACGCCGGGCCTTGGCTTGCGATCGCGCTTGTACTTGGACACCCAGGCGGCAAGCTCCAGTTCGCCGCCATAGCCGGAGCGATAGAAGATCTTCTCGGCATTGGCAGGCGCATCGAGCGTCTCGTACTTGTCGGGCGCCGGCCCCTTCTGCAGCAGCTTGGTGCGGAAGCGGTTGCGGACCTTGGCGTAGTCGCGGGTGATCAGGCGCGGTTCGGCCGGGACATCGAAGGCATCGGCCGCGCTGGGGACCAAAGCGGGAAGAACGAGGGCTCCGGCCATGGCCCCCAGAAGAAGGCGGCGCTGGCGCGAAAAGGTTTGGTCGCTGTCTTTTGTCATGTCACTCTTCCGTCCGTCCTGGCGTCATCCCGGCAATTCAGATGGTTGCACCGGAGTTGATCCGACGCCAACACACATTGTGTTGAGCATCCACAATCCGCGACATTTTGCATCAGTAAAATGCGGGATACCGGGGAAACCAATTCGGAAACGGGCGGGTGGCCGCCGTGTGCCAGCAAGCGAACGGTACGACAACGGCCAGCCCAATTCTCAAGCTAAGCCTCCCGACCGCCGCGGGCCGCCATGATCAAGGCGCCAAGCAGGCTGGCAACACCCAGGAAAAGCATCACCGCGACCGGCCCGTTCAGGTCGATCAGCAAGCCGCCAAGAACCGCGCCGCCTGAAATGGCGATCTGGAAGGTGGCCACACCAAGCGCGCCGGCGCTTTCGGCTTCATCGCTTGCGGCCTTGGCCATGTAACTCTGGACGCTGACCGGCACCGCGCCGAATGCAAAGCCCCAGAGCGCGACCGCAGCGATCGCAACCACGCCCGATCCGCCAGCGGCGACCAGCGCGATCGCGGCAAGCGTGATGAGGCCGGATGAGAAGATCACGCCGAGTTGCGAACTGCGCTCGGTCACAAGGCCACCAACGATATTTCCGAAGAACCCGCTGACCCCGTAGGCGAGCAGCGTGAGGGAGATCATCTCGACGCCGAGATGCGCGGTATCCTCCAGATACGGCCGGATATAGGTGAAGCCGGCAAAATGTCCGGCGATGATCAGCAGCGTCGTGATCAGCCCAACCCGGATCTTTGGCCGCGCAAGAATGGTTGCGAAACCACCGAGCCCGGCGCTTCCGGTCGGCGGCAGCGAGGGGATAGTGAGGGCCTGGGCAAGCAGCGCGACACCACCAAGCACAGCGGACAGGACGAAGGCCGCCCGCCATCCCAGCGTCGATCCGATATAGGCGCCGAGCGGCGCCGCCATGACGGTGGCCACCGTGACGCCGCCGAAGATCAGCGCCATGGCGCGCGGCAGCATATGCATCGGAACCAGACGCATCGCCAGCGCCGCCGACATGGCCCAGAAGCCGCCAAGGCCGATGCCGAGCAGCAAACGCGACAGAAGCAGAACCGGCAGGCTGGTGGCAACCGCCGCAATCAGGCTGGACACGATCAGCAGCGCGGTGAGGCTGAGCAGCACCCAGCGCCGGTCGAACCGATGGCTTCCAACCACGACGGCGGGACCCGCGATGGCCGCGACCACGGCCGTGACCGTCACGGTCTGGCCGGCAGCGCCGGGCGAGATGCCCATGTCGGCGGAAATTGGGGTGAGCAGGCTGACGGGCAAAAGCTCTGATGTCACGAGGCCAAACACGCCAAGCGTCAAGGCCGCGACCGCATCCCACCTCGCCTTGCTGTTGCCCTCCCCCGTTGTTTCCTGAGGATTGCCACCTGCCGCGCCGTCCTGATCAAATGTCGCTGTCGTCATTGTAAAATTGCGTCCCGAATCTGGAAATCGCGCAGACGCGGGGTGTCAGCCCACCTGTGCGTGCCTCAAAATATCTTGTCCGAAATTGTCAGCGGGTATCGTTGTGGCTGAAATCCGCAAAACCGTGAGCAAGCATGTTGCTCTATCGGTTATGCGTCCGTCAACTTGAGTTTGTGGGGTTTCCTCTATGCAATCTGCTTTGCGTAGATCTCGGGATCAAAGTCGACGCGCCTTGTCTTCCCGTCGGGGGTCTTCAACACGAGCTCGACGCTGCCTCCGATGGAATGCATGTATCGAACGATCGACGACAACAGGACGTCATCGGCGCTCTCGATTTTCGATACGGTGTTTTGCGTCATGCCGGCTCCCGCGGCTACGTCCTGCTGTGTCGCATGCATCGCTTTACGGACCTCCGCCAAAGCCTTGCCCAGACGTCGTTCCTGGCGCTTGGCGTCAAGCCTTGACCTAACATCTTCGGGGAGTTCGTCGCGCAGCGTCTTCCACTCAGTGCTCATCTTTCTTCTCCTTCAGCCAAGAGGCAAACCGCAGGTCGGCCTTCCTGATCAGCTGCTTGTAAAACAGAGCCTGATTCATACCCTGCTTATCGCCACCGCAAAGAACTATGGCATTCTGCGCGGGGTCAAAAGCGAAGGCAAAGCGCCATAGTTGCCTTCCGAACTTGACCCTGATCTCTTTCATATTGGCATGATCGGAACCTGAAAGTGTATCGACCTCAGGACGACCCACAAATGGGCCGTCATCCTCAAGATGGTCCAGCACCTCGCCAACGAGTTCCTTCAGCCCGATCTCCAACGCTTTCCATTCCGAAACGAACTGCGGATGGAAATGGACCTTGTACGCCATCGTGCCACCTAAATATATATATATTTAAAGATATAAAATCAAGATGTCCGGCCGTACGCCACTCGGCCTAGCTAAGAATTAAAAGCTCGTACGCAGTTTATTTCCACCGGCCTCACGCAACGATCTATCATTGACGAACACGGCGATTCAATTCGCCTTTAGGAGCAGCGAACCCTACCCCGCCTTGGCATCGATCATCGCCACCAGCGTGCTCAGCCGGTCGGCCTCATACGGCGGCTTGTCCTGCCTTAGCCGCGAGATCCGGGGAAAGCGCATGGCGACGCCTGATTTGTGGCGGTTCGAGCGGTTGATGCCTTCGAAGGCGACTTCGACGACGAAGCCGACGTTCTTGTCAGCCTTGACGGCGCGTACCGGACCGAAGCGTTCCGTGGTGTTATTGCGGACGAACTTGTCGAGGATTTCGAGTTCGGCGTCGGTGAAGCCGAAATAGGCCTTGCCGACGGGGACCAGCTGCTCGCCGTCAGGGGTTTCGGCCCAGACGCCGAAGGTGAAATCGGAATAGTAGCTCGAGCGTTTGCCGTGACCGCGCTGCGCGTACATCAGCACGGCGTCGACGTTATAAGGATTGCGCTTCCACTTGAACCACGGACCTTTCAGACGGCCTGCCTGGTAGACGCTGTCGCGGCGCTTAATCATCACGCCTTCGATGACGGGATCTGGCGGGGTCGAGCGCAGGTCGTCGAGCTCGTCCCAGGAGGTGAACGGCACCAGCGCCGAGAGGTCGAAACGCCCGTGCGGCGCCTGCTCGATGATCTCGGACAGGCGCTCGCGGCGCTGGAGATAGGTGCGGGCGCGGACATCCTCCTCGCCGTCGAACAGGAGATCGTAGGCGCGGATGAAGGCCGGATAGTCCTCCTGCATCTTCGGCGTCACCGTCTTGCGGTTGAGGCGCTGCTGCAGGTCGGAAAAGGTGCGGGTGGGGCTGTTGGAGCGGGCGGTGCCGCCGACCAGGAGCTCGCCGTCGACAACGCCCTCGAAGCTGATGGCCTCGACGATATCGGGAAAGGCGGCCGAGATGTCGTCGCCGGAGCGCGAATAGATCTTGCTGACGTCGCCGGAGCGCGACAGCTGCACGCGGATGCCGTCCCATTTCCACTCGGCGGCGTAATCGGCCGGATCGAGCCCCGCCAGATCGCCATCCTCGACAGGATTGGCGAGCATGACGGAGTGGAAGATCGCCGGCGTCGCCAGCGCCGGCTTGCCGCCCTTGCCTTCCAACCAGGCAAACAGGCTCTCGTAGGGCGGCTGCAGGCCATGCCAGAGGGTCTCGATCTCGGTCACGTCAGGGCCGCCAAGTTCTGCCAGCGCCTGCTTGGCGAGCCTTGCGGAGACGCCGATGCGCAGCGCGCCGGTCGCCAGCTTGATGAAGGCGAAGCGGCCGGAAGAGTCCAGCCGGTCGAGGAGGTCGCGGACGTATCCGCGCACCTCGGTGCGGCCGAGACCGTTCATCTCGGCGATCACCGCGCCGAGCCGAGGCTGGGCCAGCGCCGAACGCTCGATGTCGCGTTCATTGTCCCAGACCAGCGAGATGGTTTCGGCGAGATCGCCGACATAGTCGTAGGAATAGCGAAACAGCACCTCGTCGATGCGCTCCAGCGCCAGCTCGCGCAGCATCGCCGGCTTGACGTTTCGGATGTCGAGGGTGCCGGCGATGGCGGCGAGGCCGTAGCCGCGGTCGGGATCGGGCGTGTCGCGGAAGTAGTCCGTCAGCAGCTTGAGCTTGCCATTGCGTGATGGCGTGAGGACGAGGCGGTCGAGGAGATCGGCGAAGGCTTTCATGGGTGACTGCCTCCCATGTCTGCGGGTGTGGTTTCACCCCCCTCTGCCCTGCCGGGCATCTCCCCCTCAAGGGGGGAGATCGACTTGCGGCGGGCTTTTCGCCAAGCAGTGGGAGTGGAACGAGCGGGTGCGTCCATCCGATCTCCCCCCTTGAGGGGGAGATGCCCGGCAGGGCAAAGGGGGGTATTTCTTGCGCAGTGAGCCAATGCCACCATCACTCCGCCTCATCCTCATACCCCACCAGATGCAGCGGCTTCGCCTTGATGCCCTGCAACTCGCACCAGCGCACCAGCGCCTCCTCGCGGCCATGCGTCACCCAGACTTCGGCCGGGCGCAGCTCGGTGATGGTGTCGGTCAGTTCGGGCCAGTCGCAGTGATCGGAGATGACAAGCGGCAGCTCGACGCCGCCCTGCTTGGCGCGCTGGCGCACCATCATCCAGCCTGAGGCGAAGGCTGCGAGCGGCTCGTTGAAGCGCCGTGCCCAGCGGTCGGCGAAGGCTGACGACGGGCCAACGACGGCGGCGCCCTTGAAGGCCGACTTGTCTTTTCCCTCGACAGTGGCGGGGCGCAATTCGCCAAGCTCTATGCCTTGGCTGACGTAGTAATCGCAGAGCCGTTCCATGGCGCCGTGGATGTAGATCGGTTGGTCATAGCCGGTATCGCGCAGCAGCCGGATGACGCGCTGGGCCTTGCCGAGCGCGTAGGCGCTGATCATGTGAGTGCGCTCCGGAAACTGCCGCAGCGATGCATAGAGCTTGGCCATCTCGCCGGCCGGATCGGGGTGATGGAAAACCGGCAGGCCGAAGGTCGCCTCGGTGATGAAGACGTCGCAGGCGACCGGTTCGTAGGGCGCGCAGGTGGGATCCGGGCGGCGCTTGTAATCGCCCGAGACGACGATGCGGGTGGCGTCCTTCTCGATGGCGATCTGGGCGGAGCCGAGCACGTGGCCGGCCGGGTGGAAGCTGACCTTGACGCCGTTGACTGATATTTCCTCGCCGAAGGCGGCCGCCTGCTCCGAGCCGCAGAAATCGTCACCGTAACGGATGCGCATGATGTCGAGCGTCTGGCGAGTGGCCAGCACATGGGCATGGCCGGAGCGAGCGTGATCGGAATGGCCGTGGGTGATCAGCGCGCGCTCGACGGGCCTGACAGGATCGACATAGAATTGTCCGAGCGGGCAATACAGCCCCTCGGGTGCGGGATAGAGCAGCGCATCAAATCTCATGACGCTTCAAGATAGCGGCGAATGGCGCGAGGACCAGAGGTCGGGCGTCGCGACAGGCACACAAGTTTCCACGCTGCCAATCCACCTGCGGATAGCGGTTGGCTACCGGCGGAGAAATGCGGCGACCTGATCGGCGGGCAGCGGCTTGGAGAAACGATAGCCCTGCGCTTCCTCGCACTTGGCGAAGCGCAGAAACTCGCATTGCGCCTCCGTCTCGACGCCTTCGGCGACGACGCCAAGCTTCAGCGTCTGCGCCAACGACATGACGGCAAGGCTGATGGCGACGGCGGTCTTGTCTGATGGCACCGCCTCGATCAGCGACCGGTCCATCTTCAGGCGATCGAAGGGGAACATCTTCAGCGACGCAAGGCTGGAATAACCGGTTCCAAAGTCGTCGATCGAGAAACCGATGCCGAGCCGGCGCAGCGCGTTCATTGTCGCCAGCGCCCGGTCGGCATTCTGCATCAGCACGCTTTCGGTCAGTTCCAGCTCCAGCCAGCGCGGCGCGAGATCGACGCGCTCGATCGCCTCCTCGACATGGCGGGCAAAGTCGTTGTCGGTGAACTGCTTGGCCGACACGTTGACGGCGATGCGGATCGGCGGCAACCCCATGTCCTGCCAGACTCGGGCCTGGCGGCAGGCCTCGTTCAGAACCCAAAGACCGAGCGGGATGATCAGGCCGCTCTCCTCCGCCATCGGAATGAAGTCGCAGGGCGGCACCATCCCGCGCGTCGGGTGGTTCCAGCGGACCAGCGCCTCAAGGCCAGTGACCTCCAGCGTCGCGACATCGACCTGCGGCTGATAATGCAGCATCAGCTGATCCGAAATGATCGCCTGACGCAGTTCTTCCTGCTCGCTGACAGGAAGATCGATCTCCGCATCGCGGGTGCCGTGGTGATGGTGCAGCTTGTCGCGCCCGAGTTGCTTGGCCCGGTACATGGCGGCGTCGGCATTGGCGAGCAGTTCTTCGGCCGTTGCGCCATCGCTCGGGAAGGCGGAGACGCCGATGCTGCAGGTCACCGCAATCTGATTGTCATGATAGGGAATGGGCTTGCGGACGGCCTTGTGCAGCTCGCGCAGCCGGCGCGTGATGCCGGTGTCGTGATTGGACTGGTGCACAACCACCACCACAAACTCGTCGCCGCCGAGGCGAACGACCATGTCGGACGCCCGGACGCTGTTGGCCATGCGGGCCGCCACTTCCTTCAGCACCTCGTCGCCGGCGCCATGCCCGAGGCCGTCGTTGATATCCTTGAAGTTATCGAGGTCGAGATAGGCGACCGTCACCTTGCGGCCGTTGCGGCGCGCATGATGCAGGGTCTTGGCCATGCGCTCCTTGAAGAAGGCCCGGTTGGGCAAACCGGTCAACTCGTCGTGATGGGCCATGAAATGGATGCGTTCATCGCCGCGCTTGCGCTCGATGGCGATGCCGGCAATGTGGGTTGCCATGGCAACGAGCTCCATCTCGCGCGGCTTCGGGCGTCGAACCTCGGAACTGTAGAGCGCGAATGTGCCGAGAACGTTGTTCTGCGCCGTCAGAATCGGCGTCGACCAGCAAGAGCGCAGCCCGTATTGTTGCGCGATGGCACAAAAATCGGCCCAGAGCGGATCCGTCATCACGTCATCGACGATCACCGGCACGCCGCGCCACGCAGCAGTGCCGCACGACCCCACGTTTGGACCGATCGCAACGCCATCGATCACGCGGCTGTAGGCACCGGGCAAATTCGGCGCCGCGCCGTGGTAAAGCCGCCGACCCTCGCGATCCAGCAGCATGATGGCTCCCGACGTGCCCCCGACCTCAGCCTCGACCAAAATCACCAGCGCTTCCAGGATCATTTCCAACGGCTCGTTGCGAGCGATCATTTCGAGGATCTGCGCCTGGCCACGGCGAAAATCATCCTGCCGCCTGCGCTCGGTGATATCGCGCGACACGCCGATGAGGCCGACGACGATGCCCTTGTCGCTGCGCAACGGGATCTTGGAGGTCAACCGGCAGGTGATCACGTCTCCAACCGGCGAGCTTACCAGCTCCTCCATATCGAGCGAACGCTCGCCCGAAGACATGATTTCCTGTTCGAGCTCGAAAAAGCGGCGTGCCGTCTCGAAGTCGAAGAAATCGAAATCGCGCTTTCCCTTGAGATGCTCGGGATCATCGATGCCGAAAGCGCGAGCGACCATGGTGTTGGCGAACACGAACCGGCTGTCCCGATCCTTGACGTAGAAGAAATCAGGCAACTCATCGATGATCGCCTTCAGTCCGAGATCTTCAATGCCTGCTGTCATCGCATGGGGTTCAGCCGTAAGAAATGCTTCGGCTGCTGTCACGATCCGTTTCGTGTCGATGTCGGTATTGCGTCGGCCTGCAGACACGTCGTTCATGTTCACTCCTGAGATCAGCCGGAACGACGGCCGCGCCAACAAAGACACCTTCACAAAAATACTTCTGATCCAGCGTGGATTTATTTCGGCACATTTGAATGGAAAGGTGAATGATAGAACAACATTCCGATATGATATCTGTGATTAAGAAATCATACTCCCGGTTATCGCAACTGTACCAAAATGACATCTTCGTCGCGGCACGGTTCCTGCATGACGCCAGGGATGAAAAGATCGCCGCTCATATCGTCCCGTCGGACGTTACTTCGACTTGCTGCCGTTTCCGCCGCAACAATGCTGGCACCACGTGCTTTCGCGGCGGGTCGACAGCCGGATCTGCGCGGCTCGATTGATGCCGTGACCTACAAGGGGGCACCTGATGCCGGCGACCGCAAGAGCGCCAGCCTGCAGAAGATGATCGACGATGCGTCGGCCGCCAACGTGCCGGTGTTCCTGCCGCCGGGCGTCTACAGGGTGTCGAACCTGACGCTGCCTGACAATACCCGCATCACCGGCGTGCCTGGCGCGTCGCGGATCATCTATACCGGCGACGGTCGTTTGTTTACTGCCGACGACGCGCGGCGCATCGAGCTTTCCAACATCGTCATCGATGGGCAGAACCGCTGGCTTGGCGACGATACCGGCGCGCTGGTGCAGTTTACCGGCGTCGACAAGGTGCTGATCGACAATTGCGAGATATCCGGCAGCCGCAAGCACGCGCTGCAACTGGAGCGCTGCGGCGGGCGGATCGAGCGCAGCAAGGTCTCCGGCGCGGCGCAATCGGGCATCTATGCGGTCGAATCCACCGGATTGTCGGTGACCGGAAACGAGGTGTTCGACTGCGGCAACGGCGGCATCCTGATCCACCGCTGGAAGAAGGCAGCCGACGACAGCGTCGTCAGCGGCAACCGGGTCTACCGGATCAAGGCCAATGACGGCGGCACCGGCGAGAACGGCAACGGCATCAACCTGTTTCGCGCCGACAACGTCATGGTGATGAACAACCACATCTCCGACTGCGCCTTCACGGCGATCCGCGCCAACGCGGCTTCCGATGTGCAGATATCAGGCAATCAATGCCGGCGCTCGGGCGAAACGGCCATCTATGTCGAGTTCGAATTCGAGGGCGCCGTGGTTTCGAGCAACATGATCGACGGGGCCGCCAACGGCATCTCGATCGCCAATTTCGACAAGGGCGGCCGGCTTGCCAGCGTCACCGGAAACGTGGTGCGTAACCTGACGCTCAAGGGCCCGTACGAGCATGAACTCGGCTTCGGAATCGGCATCGCGGCGGAAGCCGACACGCTCATCTCTGGCAATGTCATCGAAGGCGCGCCGCGCTGGGGCATGCAGCTTGGCTGGGGACCTTATCTACGCA
Organism: Hyphomicrobiales bacterium; assembly: GCA_900470805.1. Lineage (GTDB taxonomy): Bacteria > Pseudomonadota > Alphaproteobacteria > Rhizobiales > Rhizobiaceae > Rhizobium. The sequence continues at coordinate 87,763 of UCCA01000006.1, forward strand.
ACTTGGTGGTGACGGGCAATGTCGTCCGCGGGTCGAAGATTGGCTGCGTCGTCTCGGTGGTCGATGGTATCGGGACAGCCGTGATAACCGACAACGTGTTCCAGGATACGCCCGAAGGCGCGGTTCTCGGCTTCGAGTGGGACAAAAAGGTGTCGGGCGAGCTGGCGACTGGCGGAGGCGGCTACCCGCAGCTGACAATCGAGCGCAATCGGGTGTCGTGACCGTTCATGGCCGGATCATCAAAAGCTTTGATTGATCCATAAACCGCGGATGCTTCCGCTAGCCGTCGCTTGCCTCTAGGGTCCGCGCAAACGCAAGCAGGGGACATCGCTATGCTGACGATCTATGGGGTCTACCGTTCGCGCGCCTCGCGCGTCTACTGGATGGCGGAAGAGCTGGGGCTGACGTTCGACTCCGTGCCGGTGCTGCAGGCACGGCGGCTGGACAATCCGCTGGCGGCGGATGCGCCGATCAACACGCTGTCGCCCGATTTCGTGGCGCTCAATCCGATGGGGCTGATCCCGAGCATCAAGGATGACGATCTCGTCATGCACGAATCGCTGGCGATCACGCTGTATCTCGCCCGCAAGCACGGCGGGCCGCTTGCCGGCCAGAGCGTCGCGGAAGATGGCCTGCTGACCATGTGGACCGTCTGGACGGCAACCGAGGTCGAGGTCCATACGATCAAGATCGTGATGGTCTACGACAACGAGCAGGACAACACCGACGAGGGCAAGGCGACGATCGCCGTTGCCGGCCGTTCGCTGAAGCGGCCGCTGTCGGTGCTGGAACAGCATCTCGGCAACACCGACTATCTCGTCGGAAACCGCTTCACGGCCGCTGACCTCAACCTGGCCGAGGTGCTGCGCTACGCGCAATCGGAACAGGCGCTGTTCGACGCGCACCCGAATATCGCCACCTGGATCAAGCGTTGCCAGTCGCGCCCGGCCTATATCGCCATGCAGAAGACACGCTCGCAGGAACCGGTCTGAGCCGATCCGCGTCCGGTCAGGGAAACAGCTTGAGGGTCTGCGCCATCTCGGCGCGGATCCAGGCCTTGAAATCCCTGACTTTCTTCGGCTCGCGCATCCCTTCCGACGTCACGAAATAATGGCCGAAGCCGGTCCTTGCGCGGATGCCGAAGGGAGCGATCAGCTGTCCCTGCTGCAGCGCGTGGCCAGCAAGCGTCTGCCATGCGAGCATGACCCCCTGCCCGGCGATCGCCGCATCGAGACAGAGCGAGGCGTCGTTGAAGACGTGGCGGGTTTCGAGCGTGGCGCCCGACAGGCCGGCCTCGCGCATCCACACGTCCCACGTAAACATTGCATTGGCATCGAGGATGGCCGGCAAGTGCAACAGGTCGGCAGGCTGCTTCAGGCGCTGCGCCATGGCAGGTGAGCAGACGGGAAAGACCTCCTGCGGCAGCAGAAGCTCAGCCTTTACGTCCGGCCACGCACCGGTGCCGACGCGGATACCGATATCGACATCGCAGAGCGCCGGATTGACCAGCTTGATGGTGGCATCCATGCGCAGGTTGATATCGGGATGGCGTTCGGCGAAGCGATCTAGCCGGTAGACCAGCCAGCGGGCGGCGAAGACCGGCGCCACGGACACCGTCAGTATGCTGTCGTCGCGCCGCTGAAAGGCGGCGACCGCCTGCGACAGGCGGGCAAAGCCTTCGCTCAACCCGGCGACCAGCCGCGCACCGGCTTCCGTCGGAACCATGCCCCTCGGCGTGCGCTCGAAGACAAGATGGTCGAGCTGCGCCTCGGCCTTGATCACCTGCTGGCTGACGGCACCGATCGACACCCCGAGCTCTTCGGCCGCTGCCTGCAATGAGCCGAGCCGCCCGACGGCTTCGAGCGCGCGCAGACCGTTCAGATGCACCGCGTTCAGATTTCTCATGCAGTTTTTCTATACCGGTGCACTCTTATTCTCAATTGAAATGCATGACCTGCGGGAAGAAAGTGGCGCCATCGCTGAATACCCCAAACAGAAAAGCGAGAAAGCGACATGCGATTGCTCAAGTTTTTCTTCAACTCCGGTGATGTGGATGCCGCACATCCGATCCATACCAAGGTGGATCCGTTCGATCATCCCGATCTCGCCAGGATGTCGCTGACCGAGCTGGCGGACCTGCCGCTCGATCGGGATCAGTGGTCGATGCGGCCGCCCATGGCTGCGGCCGAGGTGCGGTGCACGGACGGCTGAGATCGGCTATTGTCTTCCTGATACGGAGAGGAAGAGCGTGGCATGGCTGATAGCGTCGACAGCATATTCCAGCGGATCCTGCGGCTGGCCGCCGAAGCCGGGTTGCCCGGCGTCGAGGAAGGCACGTCCTATGGAAACCCGGCGCTCAAGGTCGGCGGAAAGTCGTTTGCCACAGTCAAGAACCACGAGACGCTGGTGATCTCGATCGGGCTCGACGAAAAGGAGGCGCTGCTGTCGCTGGCGCCTCATATCTATTTCCAGACGCCGCATTATGTCGGCTGGCAGTATCTGCCGGTGAGCATCGACGTGATCGACGACGAGGAGCTAAAGGACCGGCTGGTCGGCGCATGGCTGCTGCGCGCGCCGAAAAAGCTTGCGGCGACTTTCAACCGTTAGCGTAGCGATGCCTTCTCCCGGGCAAGAGCGCGCTGCACGGCCGGACGTTCCAGCATGCGAGCGTGATGGGCCGCGGCCTTGGGAAACTCGGCCGGATCGACGCTGTCGCTCGGCAGCCAATCGGTCATGACGAAAAGATAGGGATCGGCAACCGAATAGCGCTCGCCCATCACCCAGGGGCCAGCGAACATCTTCTCCTCGATCAGCGTGAAGCTGTCGCGCATCGTCTGCGGCACCTTGGCCTTCATCGCGTCGTGGGCGGCGGGGTCGTCTGCCCAGCGGATGGCCCGGCGGCCGTGGGCGTGGTTCACGTGCACGGTCGAGCAGATGTAGTTGTTGAAGGATTGCAGGCTAGCGAATTCAAATGGATCGTCGAGCGGCGCCAGCTTCGCCGCGGGTGCAATCGCGGCGATGTAGGCGAGGATGGCGGGCGTTTCGGTGATGATGCCCTGCTCCGTCACCAGCGCCGGCACGCGGCCCTTCGGATTGATCGTCAGGAACGCCTCCGAGCGCTGCTCGCCGTCCGCGAAGTTCACCCGCCTTGCGTCGAACGGAAGACCGGACTCCTCGAGCGCGATCAGGCTTGCCAGCGAGCAGCTGCCCGGCGAAATATACAGTGTCAGCATAAACGACTCCTTTTTGCCGAGAGCATAGAGCGAGGGCAGCGGATTGCCAGCCGAAAGCGCAGCCCGCGAGCGCGGCTAGTGGCCGGCCTTCTCCGCGTGCCCTGCCCTCGCCTCAGCCTCAGGCTGTCTTGGAGTATCCGGGAACGTCTTCCAGCCGGTACCAGACGGGAATGCCGCGTTCCCTGGCAATACGCACGTCGTTGTCGGCGCCCTTCGATTCACCGTCGAGACGCAGCACACCTTCGCAAAGCTGCAGCAATCGGCCGGCGACGGGATGAAATATCTGTTCGTAGAGATCGTCGCCTACCGTCTTGCCGCCGGCCGCGTGCCAGATCGGCAGCGCCACCCATTCGCCGATCATCGGGACATGGCCGGCAAGGAACAGCGCATGCGACGGCTCTTCGAGGCGCTTCAGATTGGCCGCCATCTTTGCCGGGTCGTCGCCGGTGCCCGAGCGGTACGGGCCTGCAATCAAAATCAACATGTCGATCTCCTCAACTCCCGGCTCCATGCACGGGATTGCGTAAAAATGCATGATATTTCTTGATTGTCGAATCATTTCGTGCATTATCGTGATACTTCATTCAACTTCGTGAGCCTAATGCTGACCTCTCAACGCAAATCGCTGATCCTCGACATCCTCCGCCGCGACGGCCAGGTGATTGCCAAGCAGGTGGCGGAACAGCTGTCGCTGTCGGAAGACACGATCCGTCGCGACCTCCGCGAGATGGCGGCAGAAGGATTGCTGAAACGCGTGCATGGCGGGGCGATGCCGCTTTCGCCAGATCTGCCGGATTTCTCGACGCGCAAGGACGTGTCGCTGGAGGCCAAGCAGCGGCTGGGCGCCAAGGCCGCCAGCCTGATCAGACCCGACCAGATGATCTTTCTCGACGGCGGTACGACGACGGCGGAGATCGTCCGCAACCTGCCGCGCGGCTTCGGCTTTGCCGTTGTCACGCACAGCCCGACGATCGCCACCGAGCTGGAGCATCACCCGAGCGCCGAGGTGATCCTGATCGGCGGGCGGATCTACAAGCATTCGATGGTGGCCATCGGCGCCGTGGCCATGGCGGCGATTTCGCGGATCAGGCCCGATATCTTCTTCCTCGGCGTCACCGCCGCCCATCCAGTGCACGGGCTGTCGACGGGAGATTTCGAGGAAGCGGCGATCAAGCGGCATATCGCCGGATGTTCGGCCGAGACCTACGTGTTGCTGACAGAGGAAAAATTCGACCGGGCGTCGGCCTGTCAGGTCCTGCCTGTCGCCGAGGTGTCCGGGTTGATCGTTCCCGAGGGGATGACGGAGGCGCAGCTCTCCGCCTATCGCAGCCTCAACCCTGCGATCCTCGCGGCCTAGCCCTCAACGCCGCGATGCTCGCGGCACGGCGTGCGTCAGCAGGCGTGCACGGAGATCGCCGAGCGCCGCCGGCAGCAGGCTGGCGGCGAGACCGGTCGTGAAGACCGCCAGGGCGAGATAGGTTGGCACATCTCCGGCGCCGCCAAGGCTTAGCGCATCGTGAAGCTTGGGTTGCCATGCGGCGAGGTGGGTCGAGAGCGACGGCATGTTCAGCATGCGGCCTGGTATCCAGGCAAAATCGGGGGTCTGCGCCAAAGCAGCCAGCCCGCCATAGACGGCCGAGAGCCGGATGGCGGTTCTCAGCCAGCGCCACGGACCAAGCGGCGCATCGTCCGCCTCCTCGAAGGACCAGCCGATATAGGTGCAGAACACCACCAGGAACGGGAAGGCCAGCGGAATGTTCTCCAGCACCTTTTCCGAGTTGAGCTGCCCCGTCCAGGCATTGGCGAGCAACAGCGGAAACGGCGCGGACGCGACGAAGAGGGCGAAGACGAACAGGCACCACAGCCAGCCGAGGCCGATATAGTGGATGCGGGCAAAGGTGACGACGAGGATGATGCAGGCGGCGAGATAGTAGCCGACCGGCTTGATCGTGCCGGTCATCGTCAGGATCAGCGGGCCGCAGGAGCCGGCGATGCGGGCGCAGCCGGATGTGGCGACCGTGGCCCAGGTGACGTAATCGAAGCTCATCGCAAAGAACAGGAAGACCGCCAAAGCGATCAGCATCCACCAAAGATAGCGGCCTGCAAACATATCCTGCCCTCATGGCGTTCGATGTACTGCGCCGAGAGTAGCTTAACCGGGCAAAAGCGCACGCGCTCTCGCCTGGTTTAGTTTCATATATATTAGATCACGCTATCTCTTATAGTATGGCTGTATCGTTTCGATACGCGTTCGTTATCAAACACCTTCAACTGCGCGAATATCGCCGACGTGGATACCATTCCAGTTGTGCATGCTGACGGTGGCCATGGCGTCCAGACCGGCACGAACAGCCGTGTCCTTCTCGAAGAAGCGCGCAAGCGCCGCGGCCACCATGGCCTCGGCAGCGCGGCTATGACCATCGTCGCACTTGACTGCTATGCTCACGCCCTGCTCGGGAATGGCGGCGCAGAAGACGCCTTCGGCGCCCGTCTTGGCGAAGATCTTGCCCGGCGCGATCCGCATCAACGATGTGCAGGCGCGACCCGTGCCGGCGACATAGAAGGGTTCCGCCATGCAGGCGTCAAACAGCCGCCGCGCGGCCTTGGCGCGCAAGGGTTCGAGACCGGTGCCGGTCGCCATCCTGGCGAAGCCGTGGGCGAGGCCCTTGAGCGGCACCGCATAGGTCGGGATCGAGCAGCCGTCGGTGCCGCAATTGTCGCGACCGAGCGTGGCGCCCGTCAGGCTCTCCATCGTGGCGCGTATTTCGCGCTGCAGCGGATGATCGTAGCCGACATAGCCCTTCGGATCGACGCCCTGGTGCACGCAGGTGCAGACGAAGCCGGAATGCTTGCCGGAGCAGTTGTTGTGGAGCGCCGTCGGCTTGTCCATGGTGCGGGCCTGATGGATCAGCACCTTCTGGCTCGACGACCAGTGACCGCCGCATTCGAGCGTCTCGACATCGCGGCCGGCGCGCGCCAGCATCGCGGCGGCCAGCGCCACGTGTTCGTCTTCGCCATTGTGCGAGGAGCAGGCGAGCGCCAGTTCCTTGTCTCCGAAGCCGTAGGCATCAGCCGCGCCGCTTTCGACCAGCGGCAGCGCCTGCATCGCCTTGCAGGCGGAGCGCGGAAAGGTCGGAGCATCGACATCGCCGGCCGAGAAGATGATCTTGCCATCGCCATCGACGGCAATGACGGCGCCGCGATGCCAGCTTTCGACACGGGCGCCGCGGGTAACTTCAACGGTGACGGGATTGGTCATGCAAGGGGTATCCTGATCTTCTGGTGAGGCTGTCACGCATAAATGATGAGCGCGATAAAGCAATCGGCTCTGACAGGAAAAAAGCGACCAAATTGCGCCATCTTGCCAAGCGCACATTGGCCTGCCGGGCATTCACTTGGTCGCAACCTCACGTCAGAAAAGGTCACCGGCGTTTCATGCGTCATGTCAAACGGCTCCTTCTTCTCATCCTCGTCGTCTATCTGCTGCCGGCGCTGGCATCGGCCGGCTGGTGGTCGATGCAGAACCATCCGACCTCCTGGCGGGAGGCGAACTGGGGCACATCTGGCGTGCTGCCGAAGGCCGATGCCGGGCACGATGCGGCGATCTACATCATGTCGGCGAGCACCGGCGGGCTGAAGGGCGCGGTCGCCAGCCACTCCTGGATCGTCACCAAGGCCGCCGGCGACACCAGCTACAATCGCTACGACAAGGTCGGCTGGGGCGCGCCGATCCGACGCAACAACTATGTCGCCGACGCCTACTGGTATTCGAACACGCCAAGGATCGTGCGTGCGATCAAGGGCGCCGAGGCATCAGGGCTCATTCCCGAGGTCGAAGCGGCGATCCAGTCCTATCCATATGCCGGCGTCGGCGACTACCGGATCTATCCCGGCCCGAACTCCAACAGCTTCGTCGCGCATGTGCTGCGCGCTGTGCCCGACCTCGGCACGGTGCTGCCGCCCGACGCCGTGGGCCGCGACTTCCTGACCGACGGCCGCCTGTTCGAGATCGACGCCGACGGCCGCGACATGCACGCCACCCTCTACGGCCTCGTCGGCATTGCCGCCGGCGCGCGCAGCGGCTTCGAGGTGCATTCCATGGGACTGGTGGCAGGGATCGACATCGCCAATCCGGGACTGAAGATTCCGGCTTTCGGGCGGATCGGGCTGTGAGTGAGAATCGAGGTCGCGGATTCCGGCGACGCATCACCTGATTTGACTGCTGGCATCACAAACACTGGTTATTCAAAAGCACACTAACGGTTTATAGCTTTGGCGCAGGGAATCACGCCATGCCATCAGCCTTGTCTTCCATCATCCGCGATCACCGGATCCGCGTCCCGACGCTGACGCTGGTGGCGCTTGCCTTCACCTATGCCTCGACCATGCCGTATCAATCGATGATCGGCATCAGCGAACTCGGCCTGTCGGATCGCGCCTATTCCGGACTCATTTTTGTTGCGGCGCTGGTCAATGTTACCACCAGCCTGACGCTTGGCATCTGGTCGGACAGGCTGAACGATCGCCGACCGCTGGTGCTGGCGCTGTCGGTCTGCGGCATGCTCGGCTTCGGCATGATCTACGAGTTCCGTACGGCTGCCGTTTTCATCTTCGCGACACTGGTGCTGATCCCGATCAGCAACTCCACCTATTCGATCCTCCTTGCCAGCATCCGGGCAGCGACCAACACGATGGAGCGCGGGCGCGGCGCGGCGATCACCGCCACGGTGCGCGCCCTGTTTTCCGGCTCCTGGGCCCTGGCACCGGGTCTGATCGGCCTCTATCTCCTCAATTCGCAGTCAATGACGCCGGCCTACGGTATTGCCGGCCTCGCCAGCCTGACCTGCTTCTGCCTCTACCTGTTCCTTGCCCGGCCGGCACCAAAACGCGAGGGCGCACTGACCCAGCACGTTGGCTTTCTTCCGTCGCTCGGCCGGATCTTTTCGCCATATGTGCTGTCGCGCATCGGCGTGATGGCGCTGTTGATCGGGATGCAGCGGTCAAACAGCGTGGTCTCGCCGCTGATCATCACTCATGCCGCCGGCGGCAGCGTCGTCGATGTCGGGTTCATGGCCGGTCTCGTGGCATTCATGGAAATGCCGTTCATGATGATGTGGGGCGCGCTGCAGCGGCGGTTCCGCAGCGCTCACCTGCTTGCCCTGGGAACGCTGATCTATTGTGTGTACCTTGCACTTCTCGGCTTTGCCTCGGTGCCGTGGCACATCTACGCGCTGGTGCCGATCAACGCCTGCGGCACCGCTGCGATCCTCAGCATTCCCATCACCTACATGCAGGACCTGATCGCCGATCGGCCGGGACTCGGCAGTTCGCTGATCTCGGTCAACACCTTCGTTGCTAACGGTCTCAGTGCTGCCATCTTTGCCACAGGCACCAGCTTCACCAGCTATTCCGGCACCGCTCAGTTCGCGGCCGCCATCGGCCTTGTCTCGATCGGGCTGCTGCTGTTTCTTGAGCGAAACCCGCGCACGGTGCGGTTGCCGGCGTAGGGTATGTTCATGCAATGAGGTTGGTAGGACCTCGTCGTGCCATTGCATTTGCGTGAAAGCGTGCTGATGCGTTAGGCAATTGGGAGAATATGTTACTTGCAAGAAAACGATACCCATTCGGGGAATGACTCAAGGCGTACCGCATGACCAGCACCGCAACCCCTTCCCCTGACAAGGCCTCCGTGTTCCAGCTTTTCTCCAGACCGGTGCTACCGGCGACGTTGATGCTGGGTGGGGGCGTGACGCTTTATGCGGTGGAGACCTACATCATGGCGACGGTCGCGCCATCGATCGTGCGCGATATCGGCGGGTTGCCGTTGCTGTTTTGGGTGACGACGCTTTATGTCGCGGCGGCCGTGCTCGGGTCGATCTTCGTCGCCATGCGGCCGCGCGGCACCGGGTTGCGGACGGTCTATGTGGCCGGGGCGGTGATGTTCGCGCTGGGTAGTCTCGTGTGCGGGCTGGCGCCGTCGATGCCGGTGGTGCTGGTCGGCCGCGCCGTCCAGGGGTTTGGCGCCGGCGTACTGGCGGCGCTTGCTTATGCCTTCATCCGCTTCGCCTACCCCGAGGCGCTGTGGCGCAAGGCATCGACGCTTTATGCGGCGATCTGGGGCGTCTCGACGTTGCTCGGCCCCAGCCTTGGCGGTGTGTTTTCCGATGGCAGCAACTGGCGCCATGCCTTTCTGCTGATCGTTCCGGTCAGCGCACTGATGGCCGTGCTCGGGCCGCTGCTGCTGCCGAAGGCCGACGATGATCGCGCCGCCGGCAAGGTGCCGATGCCGCAGATCGGCCTGCTGCTCGCCGCCGTGTTGCTGGTCAGCCTGGCCGGGACGATCGAGGCGACGCAGGCCAAGGCGCTTCTGATCGCCTTGTCGATCGCTGCCGTCGTCGCCATGCTCGCCATCGAAAAGCGCAGCGACAACCGGCTGCTCCCATCCGGCGCCGTCACCCTCGGCAATCCGCTGGCGCGGGTCTATCTGATCGTCTTCCTGCTGATGCTGGTGCTGACCAGCGATATCTACATCCCCTATTTCCTGCAGACGCTGCACAATATCACGCCGCTGGAATCGGGTTACCTGACGGCGCTGGTGGCGCTCGGCTGGACGATCGCCGCCTTTATCAGCAGCACGCTCTCCGGCCGACGGGCGAGCCAGGCGATCGTTGTCGGCTGCGTGCTCGAAACCATCGCGGCGGCGTCGCTGGCGCTGTTTCTGGCGCGCGACAACCAGGCTGGCGCGCTGTCGGTGCTGACGCCGGCGGTCATCGGCATGTTTCTGATGGGTTTCGGCGTCGGCATGGCCTGGGCGCACCTGACCACCAAGATCCTGCACATCGTCGAGAATGCCGAACAGGACAAGGCATCGGCGGCAATCACAACCGTGCAATCTTTGGGAAGTGCTTTCGGCGCGGCGCTGGCGGGCGTGATCGTCAACAGCACCGGACTGGTGACGCCAGGCGGCATTTCCGGCAGCGTTTCGGCGGCGCACTGGCTGTATGTGCTGATGGCGCTGCCGGGGCTGCTGACGATCGCCATCTCGCTGTCGATCCGGGCGACGGGGGACCGGACCGAGGAGCAAGCGGCAGCGGCCTGAGCGTCAAACCGCCAGACCGTCAGACCGTCAGCATGATCTTGCCGATGTGGCTGCTGGTTTCCATCAGCCGGTGCGCTTCGGCGACGTCCTCAAAGGCGAAGGTCTTGTGGATGACGGGAGCGAGCTTGCCCTCGTCGAGCAGCGGCCAGACCTGCGAAAGGAGATCGTCGCGGATGGCGCGCTTTTCCTCAGGTGTGCGCGGGCGCAGCGTCGAACCAGTGACGGTAAGGCGCTTGACCATGATCGGTGCAAGGTTGACCTTTTCGGCGACGACGCCACCGAGGAAGGCGATGATCGACAAGCAGCCGTCTTTGGCGAGCGAGGCCAGATTCTTTTCGAAATAGTCGGCGCCGATCATGTCGAGGATCATGTCGACGCCATGTTCCGTCTCGTTTTTGATGACCTCGGCAAAATCCTCGGTCTTGTAGTTGATGGCCCTGACAGCACCGAGCTTGACACAGGCATCGCACTTTTCCTGCGACCCTGCCGTGGCGTAGACCTTGGCGCCGAAGGCCGTGGCGAGCTGGATCGCCGTGGTGCCGATACCGCTGGAGCCGCCATGAACGAGAACGGTCTCGCCTTCGGTGAGGCCCGCCATTTGGAACATGTTGGCCCAGACGGTGAAGTAGTTTTCCGGCAGGGCGGCCGCCTTTACCGCATCGTAACCCTTGGGGAAACGCAGCGCCTGGCCGGCGGGGATGAGGCAATATTCGGCATAGGCGCCGCCATTTGTGAGGCCGCAGACCTTGTCGCCGATGACATAGCCGCTGACACCGGCGCCGATGGCGACGACCTCGCCCGCAATCTCAAGGCCGAGAATGGGACTTGCGTCCCTCGGTGGCGGATAGGTGCCCTGGCGCTGCGCGACATCGGGGCGGTTGACACCAATCGCCTGGGTCTTGACGAGGATCTGGCCCTCGCCGGCAACGGGCAAAGGCCCTTTGGCGATGATCATCACGTCAGGGGCGCCGAAGTGCGGCAGGTCGACGAAACGCATAAGCGCAGGCAAGGACATCACTGGTCTCCTCATTCGGTAACCAGTGAGATAGTTCAGGCCCCCCTCATTGAGAAGGGCGGAAACGGCAGAGCGTCAATTCGCCTCGCCCAGTTGGTGGAACACCAACCCTTCCGTGCTCTCCTTCGCATGCGCCTTGATCTGGGCGATGGCGGCGGAAACGCGACTGATATCGTCGATAACGAGGCCTTCGGGCAGTTCCAGCACGCCGATCGAGCAGCGCATCAGCGGGAAAAATGCCTCGACACCAGCGCGGTCATGGCCGCGGATGCGACCGGCGGCGCGATCGATGTCGGAGTAGAGATCCTGGGCGTCGTCGTGGAAATCGCCGATCAGCCGATCGAGAATCTCGGTCAGTTCCTCCTTGGTCCAGCCTCGAACGCCGATGAAGAAATCGTCGCCATCGACATGTCCGAGGAAATGCCGCTCGGCGAAGAAGTATCGGCGCATCAGGGCCGCGAAGAGCGAGATCGCGTGGTCGCCGAGATGGAAGCCATAGGCATCGTTGAAGGGCTTGAAGTTGTCGAAGTCGCAATAGCAGAAGTGTCGCGTGCGGTCGTCGTCGCGGCTCGCCTCGCGCATGAAATCGCGGATGGCATGGTTGCCCGGAAGCCCGGTCAGCGGGTTCTGGTCCTGCGCGGTCTTCAGCTTCTTCTCGTTCATCACCTTAATCAGCGAGGCGGCGGAGACGACGCCGGCGTAGCGCATGTTTTCGGTGAGGAGCAAACAGTTGGCGCCCTCCATGTTGGCGAAGATCGCCATCAGCTGCTCGGCATCGGTGTCGAGCCCGACGATCGGCGCCATCTCGACGAAATGCGAGATGGTGCGCTCATAGAGCTTGTTTTTCAGGAGATCGCGGCCGAAGGGGTGATAGATATATTCCTTCAGATGGCGCTCGTGCAGGATGCCGCGCGGCTCGCCGTTGGCGTTCAGCACCGGGAAGAAGGCGTTCTGCGGATGGCGGCGGAAGACCTCGAAAACGCTGTCGATCGTGTCGTTCTCGAAGACCGTCGGCAGCACTTCGATCTGCTTTCGGATGAGGATTTCGTCGAGCGACTGCGTGGCGCGCTTGGTTTTGCCGAGATCGACAAGATGCGGGAAGGATGGCTGCAACTCGCTCAGATGCGTTGTCGGGCGCGAGATGAACCAGCCCTGGACGAGATCGACGCCATATTCGCGGCAGGTGACGAACTCGGCTTCGGTCTCGATGCCTTCGGCGATGACGCGGGTGCCGAGAACATGGGCGATGTGGACGATGTTCTTCAGCAGGTGACGCTTGCGCGGATTGCTGTCGATATCGGCAACGAAATAGCGATCGATCTTCAGATAGTCCACCGGATGGTCGCACAGCAGCTTCATCTCGCCGTGACCGACGCCGAAATCATCAATCGCCAGCTTGAAGCCGCGCTTGCGCAGCAGCGACACCAGCGCGGCGAATTCCGGGACGCTGGTATTGTCGAAGCGTTCGGAAAACTCGAAGCAGATGGACGACGGCGGGATATTGGCAAGCTTCAGATGCTGCAGCAGATTTTCGACCAGCCGTTCGCCATGCGGAATGAGGCGGACATCGAGATTGATGAACAGCGTCGCGCTGGCAAAGTTCGACGTGGTGGCGAATTTGGCGAGCGCTCGGCTCGCCACCATCTGCTCCAGCTGCAACAGCTGATCGCCACGGTGGGCCTCGTCGAGGATTTCGACAGGCGAATTGAAGCCAAGCCTTTCCTGGCCGCGCATCAGCGATTCATAGCCGAAGACGACGCCGGTGCCGGCTTCGACGATTGGCTGGAAGGCGTTTTCGATGACGAGTTTGGCGAGGGTGATGATCTGATCGCTGGCGTAACGGCGGATCAGCGCGGGTTCGACGGTGGCAGCCAAAGACATGCCATTCTCCACTGTAGGGCATTGTTTTGTTGTTTTTCGCCGGGAGACTAGCGGCCAAGAGTCAACGAAGGCTTTCGCCAGTGTGACGGTTTTATGAAACCTTGGAGCTGCGAACGGGCCGTTGCGGCCCGTCGCCGGGATCGATCAGGCGGAGCGCCTGTGTTCAGCAAACATGTCGGCAACGCATTTGCCGTCCGCGGATACGCTGTTGCGCACATTGGATGCGCCGCCGAGCTTGCGAGACGCGTCCCACAGGCGGAGCGCCTCGCGCACGACTTCGCTGCTGGAGACATATGTGCCATCGTCGATCGCTGCGCGGATATCGGCCGCCTGCAGGGGCGAGATGGAAACAGTTACCATTGGCATGTCATTCCTCCCAATTCCTCGCCGGGCAACTCTGCCCGTCGAGGGACGGATACGCATGGAAGCAGGCCGTCGGACACCGCCGTTTCCGCGACTGCCTTACACCCCAATTTTAGACCTCGCTCACATTCCTGTCAAAAAAGAAACAGTCCGTGATAAACAGGCTGTGAATAGCGGGCACAATTAGCGCCTGATGGCAAAGCCGACAGCCAGCATCGTCCAGCCCTGGATGAACAGGTCGCAGGCGAGGAAGAGGCCGAGTATCCACAGGCTGTTGACCGGCCACCCGAGCACGATGACAAAGCCTGCAAGCGCTGTGATCACGCCGCTTGCGACCACCCATTGCCATCCTTTCACCGGCCGCATGCGCAGGCCGACCCAGACGCGGAACACCCCCGCGACCAGCAAGGCCATGGCCAGAAACAGCGTCAGAGCCGCCGATGCCAAAATGGGATTGATGAAGGCGAAGATGCCTGCCAGCACGTAAAGTACGCCGCTCAGCGCCCAGAACAGCAGTTGATCCCAACCGCGGACCTGAAAGGCATGAACGAGATAGACGATACCGCCGATCAGCATGAAAATGCCAACGTAATAGACGGAAACAACCGTCGCCAGAAACACGTTGGCGGCGGCGATGACGCCGCAGGCGATCAGCAACGCACCGAGGATGGCGAACCACAGCCACTTCGACTGGAGCTCCGACGTCGAGGACGAAGACATTTCATTGGACAGGTCTGTCATTTTGCACCTCCCAGTTGCTCCATGACTATGAACCAGATGCAGCGGATGGAAAGAATTATCTCACGCACGATCGCTCAGATTTTTATTGATTGATCAGTCAATCAAAATTATGCTCGGGTCCTTAGCGGAGAGATTTTGTGCCGAAAGTCGGGATGGAGCCAGTGCGCCGCAAGGCGCTTGTCGATGCAGCGCTGCGGGTGATCGGGGATCACGGCTCGCTCAGCGTCACCATGTCCGAAATCGCCAGGCAGGCCGGTGTCTCTCCGGCGCTTGCCCACCACTATTTCGGCAGCAAGGAACAGCTGCTGATCGAGACGATCCGATCGCTTCTAAAGCAATTGCGCGACGACGCGGTGACGGCGCTGAAAGCGGCGCGCACACCGCGCGAAAAACTGTCGGCGCTGATCCGCGTCAGCTTCCAGGCCGACCAGTTCGCGCCGCAGACGATCGCGGCGTGGCTTGCCTTCTACGCCGAGGCGCAGCGATCGGACGAGACGCGGCGTTTCCTGATGATCTACGCACGGCGGCTGCGATCGAACCTTCTGGCCAACCTGAAGCCGCTTTGCCCGGCCGATGCCGCGGAACATATCGCCGAGGGCGCGGCTGCGATGATCGACGGGCTCTATATCCGGCAAAGTCTGCGCTCGGCGCCTGTGAGCATCGAGGCATCGATTGCGTTGACGGAGGATTATGTGAGCATGCAACTTGGGAGGATCGAGGCGTGACCCATCACATAACCTCCCTCATTCCTGTGCTCGTCACAGGAATACAGCGAGCCCAAGTCCTTGGGCTCAGAAGTCCAATTTTCTCGACGACGGTTCATTCACCGCGCAGACGCGCGGTGGCTGGATTCCTGTGACAAGCACAGGAATGAGGGAGTGCTAAATTTGCCGTCTCGTTTCAGTCAAATCGAACTTCAAAGGATAGATTCATGAAAGCCCAGCCGAACGCATCGCACTTCATCAACGGCGAATATGTCGAGGATGACGCCGGCAGCGTGATCGAGAGCCTCTATCCGGCGACCGGCGAAGTCATCGCAAGGCTGCATGCGGCCACACCCGCGATTGTCGAGAAGGCGATTGCCGCGGCCAAGCGGGCGCAGCCGGAATGGGCGGCGATGAGCCCCACGGCACGCGGCCGTATCCTGAAGCGCGCCGCCGAGATCATGCGCCAGCGCAATCGCGAGCTTTCGGAGCTCGAGACACTCGACACAGGCAAGCCGATCCAGGAGACCATCGTCGCCGACCCGACATCAGGCGCCGACAGCTTCGAGTTCTTCGGCGGCGTGATCGCGGCCGGACTGAACGGCCAGTATATCCCGCTCGGCGGCGACTTCGCCTATACCAAGCGGGTGCCGCTCGGCGTCTGCGTCGGCATCGGCGCCTGGAACTATCCGCAGCAGATCGCCTGCTGGAAGGGTGCGCCGGCGCTCGCCGCCGGCAATGCCATGGTGTTCAAGCCGTCGGAAAACACGCCGCTCGGCGCATTGAAGATCGCCGAAATCCTTGTTGAGGCCGGCCTGCCGAAGGGACTTTTCAACGTCATCCAGGGTGACCGCGATACCGGGCCGCTGCTCGTCAACCACCCCGATGTCGCCAAGGTGTCGCTGACCGGCTCGGTGCCGACGGGCCGCAAGGTGGCGGCCGCCGCCGCCGGCAATCTCAAGCATGTGACGATGGAGCTCGGGGGCAAGTCGCCGCTGATCGTCTTCGACGACGCTAAT
The DNA here is from genome assembly GCA_900470805.1 of Hyphomicrobiales bacterium. Lineage (GTDB taxonomy): Bacteria > Pseudomonadota > Alphaproteobacteria > Rhizobiales > Rhizobiaceae > Rhizobium. The sequence goes on from UCCA01000006.1 coordinate 103,818, forward strand.
ATCGACAGCGCCATCGGCGGCGCCATGCTCGGCAACTTCTATTCGACCGGCCAGGTCTGCTCGAACGGCACCCGTGTCTTCGTGCAGAAAAAGATCAAGGGCGAATTCCTGAAGCGGCTGAAGGCACGCACCGACGCCATGGTGATCGGCGACCCGATGGACGAGGCGACGCAAGTCGGGCCGATGGTCTCTTGGGCACAGCGCGAGAAGGTGCTGGAGTATATCGAGAAGGGCAAGGCGGAGGGTGCAACGCTGGTGACGGGCGGCGGTATTCCGAACAACGTCGCCGGTGAAGGCTACTACGTGCAGCCGACCGTGTTTGCCGACGTCACCGACGAGATGACCATCGCCCGCGAGGAGATCTTCGGGCCTGTCATGTGCGTGCTCGATTTCGACGACGAGGCCGAAGTGATCGCTCGCGGCAACGCCACCGAATTCGGCCTGGCGGCAGGTGTGTTCACGTCGGATCTTTCGCGCGGCCATCGCGTGGTCGACCAGCTCGATGCCGGGACGCTGTGGATCAACACCTACAACCTGTGCCCGGTGGAGATCCCCTTTGGCGGCTCCAAGCAATCAGGCTTCGGCCGCGAGAATTCGCTGGCGGCGCTGGAGCATTATTCCGAACTGAAGACGGTTTATGTCGGCATGGGCAAGGTCGAGGCGCCGTATTGACGATGACGTCAGCGCAAGCCCGCCCCCCTCTGGCCTGCCGNNCTGCCGCGCTCCACCTTCAATACAACACGGGGAGCCAAGTAATATGCAGGCAGACTTCGTCATCATAGGTTCCGGCTCCGCCGGCTCTGCGCTTGCCTACCGGCTGTCTGAGGACGGCAAGAACAGTGTGATCGTCATCGAGGCGGGTGGCTCGGATTTCGGGCCGTTCATCCAGATGCCAGCGGCGCTGGCCTGGCCGATGAGCATGAAGCGCTATAATTGGGGCTATCTCTCAGAGCCCGAGCCGAATCTCAACGACCGTCGCATCACCGCACCGCGCGGCAAGGTGATCGGCGGATCGTCGTCGATCAACGGCATGGTCTACGTGCGCGGGCACGCCGAGGATTACAACCGCTGGGAAGAGCTCGGCGCCAATGGCTGGGCCTATGCCGACGTGCTGCCCTATTTCAAGCGGATGGAAAACAGCCACGGTGGCGAAGAAGGCTGGCGCGGCACCGACGGGCCGCTGCATGTGCAGCGTGGCGGCATGAAGAACCCGCTGTTCCATGCCTTCATCGAGGCGGGCAAGCAGGCCGGGTTCGAGGCGACGGACGACTATAACGGTTCGAAGCAGGAAGGCTTCGGGCTGATGGAGCAGACGATCTTCCAGGGTCGGCGCTGGTCGGCTGCCAATGCCTATCTCAAGCCGGCGTTGAAGCGGCCGAATGTGTCGCTCGTCTATGGTCTTGCCCGCAAGGTGGTCATCGAGAACGGGCGGGCCACCGGCGTCGAGATCGAGCGCGGCGGCAAGGTCGAGGTCGTCAAGGCCAACCGCGAAGTGATCGTCTCGGCTTCCTCGTTCAATTCGCCGAAGTTGTTGATGCTCTCGGGCATCGGTCCGGCGGCGCATCTGAAGGAGATGGGCATCGAGGTGAAGGCCGACCGGCCCGGCGTCGGCGCCAATCTGCACGACCATCTGGAATTCTATTTCCAGCAGGTCTCGACCAAGCCCGTCTCGCTGTACTCCTGGCTGCCGTGGTTCTGGCAGGGGGTGGCGGGTGCGCAGTGGATGTTCACCCGCTCGGGGCTCGGCACCTCAAACCAGTTCGAGGCCTGCGCCTTCCTGCGTTCGGCGCCTGGGGTCAAGCAGCCGGACATTCAGTATCACTTCCTGCCGGTGGCGATCAGCTATGACGGCAAGGCGGCGGCCAAGAGCCACGGGTTCCAGGTGCATGTCGGCTTCAACCTGACGAAGTCGCGGGGCAACGTGACCCTGCGCTCCGCTGATCCGAAGGACGATCCGGTGCTGCGCTTCAACTACATGAGCCACCCGGAGGACTGGGAGAAGTTCCGCCATTGCGTGCGCCTCACCCGCGAGATCTTCGGCCAGCAGGCATTCGATCACTATCGCGGGGCGGAGATCCAGCCGGGCGAGAATGTCCAGACCGACGAAGAGATCGACGCCTTCCTGCGCGAGCACCTGGAGAGCGCCTATCACCCCTGCGGCACCTGCAAGATGGGTGCCAAGGATGATCCGATGGCGGTTGTCGACCCGGAGACGCGGGTAATCGGCGTCGATGGCCTGCGTGTCGCCGACTCGTCGATCTTCCCTCACGTGACCTATGGCAACCTCAACGGCCCATCGATCATGACCGGCGAGAAAGCGGCTGACCACATTCTCGGCAAGCAGCCGCTGCCGCGTTCGAACCAGGAGCCGTGGATCAATCCGCGCTGGGAAGTCAGCGATCGGTAGGAGACTTCCGGCTCAGTGGTAGTCGTCTTCTCGCTGGTGGCGGACGGCAAGGATAGTGACTATTTGACTGTCTTCGATCTCAAAAAGGACGGTGTAACCGCTGTCTCCGAACGGGATCAACATCTCCCGCAAAAAGACGTCTGCGGCCTGTCCCGTGTCAGCCTTCCGACAGCTGAACGGAAACTCGCTCAGACTGACGATGCCTTTTTCAATCGCAGAGTAGGCACGCTTCGCAGCGTGCTTATCTCGTTGCAGAAGGAACTGGTATAGGCGCTGGATATTCTCTCTGGCCCTCCGCGTTAAGCGGATCGAGTAGGTCATTCGGCAGCATCTTTATCCAGAGCCTCGTCCAACATTTCTTTTAGCTCCGCGAGGACGAATTCTGCGCTGTAGTATTCGCCTGTACGCTTGGCTTCGTCTCTCGAAGCCAAGCCCCGCGCAATAAACTCCGCTTGCGTCTTTCGATAATGAACCTGACGCCGCAGCGAATCTTCCATAAGAGAGGACAGGGTTTCGCCCTCCTTGAGAACGCTTTCCGCCTCAGCGCGCAATTCTGGATCGACGCGAAGGGATGGCAGTGTTGCGGTTTTCATGACACACTCCATGCATTGCAGTTGCGATGCATTCTAGGACGAATCGCCAGCGCTTGTAAGCCTCTGCTTTTGAGGGGCTCGTTTTGCACCGCGCAAGGCAACAGAGCTTGCCGCACGCTCATAGCGCGCTGCCGATAAGAAGTTCCAAAAGAGTACAGGGGGGAATTTCGGCTGCTAGGCCAGCAGTCGCGTCACCTGAGCACCCCTGGCAGGTGCAACTGCGTCGGCGATCGTCGTCGAGAACAGCACCTTGCGGGTGGCATCTGCCACCTTGGCGAAGACGTGGCGGATCTGGCAGTTCTGTTCGCCGTCACAATCGTCGCACTTGCGGTAGGCGGTGAGCGACAGGCAGGGAAGCGGGGCGATGGGGCCGTCGATGATGCGCAGGACCTCGCCGAAAGTGATCATGTGGGCCGGCTTCAGCAGCAGATAACCGCCCTGCTTGCCGCGACGGCTGATCACGATGCCCTGGTGCTTGAGGTCGAGAAGGATCTGCTCGAGGAATTTCTTCGGAATTCTCTGCTGCGCTGCAATGTCGGAGATCATCACGGGTTCGCCGTCATCGGCCTCGGCCAGAACGGTGAGCGCCCGGAGCGCATATTTCGCCTTCTGCGTGATCATCTCGAACCATCGGTACACACGGCGGGCGCAATAAAATGCCCGGTCGCAATCTTCCAAAATCTTCTATGCCATACGCCGGATGAACGGAGTTTGAACAAAGGCGCGAAACCCTTGGGAGACAAGGCTTTCGCGGGCGTCCTCCTGATAAAATCAGCGAATGCGAATTTACGCCAAAACACCGCCGAATAATCATCAAATCAGATTTCCAGTTGACAGACGCCGTGTTACACTACTAAATCACTAGAGATTGAAGCGAACAGGCGGTATTTATCGCCTGCGCGGCGGCTTTTCTGCATTGCAGTGGCCGGGGAGAGATATTTGCTCTTTTAGCGCCTACTTTCGAAATCGCTTTTTCTGTCCTGCCAGACTGCAAGCTGCGATACTCCTGTCACTATCAGGACAGGATTCCAATGACTGTTGCCCATACAATCGAAGAGGCGGAAACGCTGAACGCGAAGCTTGCTAGCCTCAATCTGGCCGAACGCCTGTCGTTCGTCGCCGGCCTTGGGGGACGTGTGGTCTTCACGACCTCGCTCGGCATAGAGGATCAGGTGATCACCGCCGAGATCGGCAATCACCGCCTGCCGATCGACGTCGTTACTTTGCAAACCGGCCGACTTTTCCCCGAGACGCTCAAGCTGCTCGACGAGACGGAAAAGCAATACGACATCCACATTCACAGCTACGAGCCGGAGCAGGCCGACATCGACGCTTATGCGGCAAAGTATGGCCTTAACGGCTTTTACGAAAGCGTCGAAGCCCGGCATGCCTGTTGTGGCGTGCGCAAGCTGAGGCCGCTTGCGCGCGCACTCTCCGGGGCGACGATCTGGATTACGGGCCTGCGCCGCGGCCAATCGGCGAACCGGGCGGAGACGCCATTTGCTGAATATGACGCCGAGCGCCATCTGCTGAAGGTCAACCCTCTGGCCGACTGGGACATCGACATCATCAAGGCCCACGTTTCCGCCAACAGCGTGCCGGTCAATCCGATGCACGCGCGCGGCTATCCCTCCATTGGCTGCGAGCCGTGTACCCGCGCCATCAAGCCCGGCGAGCCCGAGCGCGCCGGCCGCTGGTGGTGGGAACAGGACGAAACGCGCGAATGCGGCCTGCACGTGGCCGAGGAAGCCGCCGCCATTTCCATTCAGCAGTAGACCCACCGGCATCGGGATCCGAGCGCGGCCATCGCCTGCGCTCCCCGGTGCACACACTTATTGCATTCCAGGCGCCTCGTTCCTGCGAATGATCGAAGTCTGGAGTAGAACACGACATGTCCGATAACCGTCCGGATACGGAACTCAGCAACCCGCAGAGCGTCAAGCCGCCACTCGACCCGCATCTGAAGGCGCTCGAAAACGAATCCATCCACATTTTCCGTGAAGTCGCCGCCGAGTTCGAACGGCCGGTGATGCTCTATTCGATCGGCAAGGACTCGTCGGTCCTTCTGCATCTGGCGCGCAAGGCCTTCTACCCCGGCCGCGTCCCCTTCCCGCTGCTGCACGTCAACACCGGCTGGAAGTTTCGCGAGATGATCGCGTTTCGCGACGCCACCGCGAAGAAATACGATCTCGACCTGATCGAGCATATCAATCCGCGCGGCGCGGCCGAAAACATCACGCCGTTCACGCATGGATCGGCGACCTTTACCGACATCATGAAGACCGAGAGCCTGCGCATGGCGCTGGATGCAGGTCAGTATGATGCGGCCTTCGGCGGTGCGCGCCGCGACGAGGAGGCGAGCCGCGCCAAGGAGCGCATCTACTCGTTCCGCACGCCCGACCATCGCTGGGATCCGCGCAATCAGCGCCCGGAACTCTGGAACATCTACAACGGCCAGATCCGCAAGGGCGAGAGCGTGCGCGCCTTCCCGCTGTCGAACTGGACGGAAGTCGATATCTGGCGCTACATCCAGGCCGAGGACATCCCGCTTGTACCGCTCTACTACGCCAAGAAGCGCCCCTATGTGGAACGCGACGGAATGATGATCCTGGCCGAGGATCCGCGGCTGGAATTGCTGCCGGGCGAAGTGAAGCAGGAAGGCATGATCCGCTTTCGCACGCTCGGCGACTTCCCGCTGACCGGCGCCATTCCATCGCAGGCGACCACCCTCGAAGAGGTGATCGCAGAACTTGAAATTGCCACTGTCTCCGAACGCCAGGGCCGCGCCATCGATCGCGACCAGTCCGGCTCCATGGAGAAGAAGAAGCGTGAAGGGTATTTCTGAGATGACTGCAGCAGCAACAGCCAGCGCCATCGCCGCTCCCGCCCTCGAGCCTGTCCAGGCCGTGCGCGACACGCGACCGTTGCGCCTCATCACCTGCGGCAGCGTCGATGACGGCAAGTCAACGCTGATCGGACGCCTGCTCTGGGACACCAAGGCGGTGAAGGAAGACCAGGCAGCGACCCTGCGCCGGGATTCGACCGGCAAGCAGAACGACCTCGGCCTGCCCGATTTCGCACTGTTGCTCGACGGCCTGCAGGCCGAGCGCGAACAGGGCATCACCATCGACGTCGCCTATCGCTACTTCGCCACCGACAAGCGCTCTTTCATCGTTGCCGACACCCCCGGCCACGAGCAGTACACCCGCAACATGGCGACCGGCGCCTCGACCGCCGATCTCGCCATCCTGCTGGTCGATGCCCGCGCCGGCATTCTCGAACAGACCCGTCGTCACGCCACCATCGCCTCGTTGCTCGGCATCAAGCAGTTCGTGCTTGCCATCAACAAGATCGACCTGACCAACTATGACCGCGTCGGCTTCGAGAAAATCACCGCCGAGTTTCGCGAATTCGCGCTGTCGCTTGGCGTCAAGCAGATCACGGCGATCCCGATGTCGGCGCTGAAGGGCGAGAACGTCGTCTATTCCGGCGAGGCTTCGATGCCGTGGTACGGCGGCCCGACGCTGGTGGAGACGCTTGAGCTGGCCACGGTGCGCTCGTCGCAGACGGTCGGCTTCCGGCTGTCGGTGCAACGCGTGTCGCGTCCGGGCGAAAGCTTTCGAGGTTATCAGGGCACCGTCGCCGGTGGCTCGGTGAAGCCGGGCGACAGCGTCATGATCCTGCCGTCGGGCATGGTTGCCAACGTCTCCAAGATCGTCACCTTCGACCTCGTGCGCAATGCGGCGGTCGCCGGCGATGCGATCACGCTGGTGCTCGACCGGCAAGTGGACGTGGCGCGTGGCGACATGATCGTGTCGATCGATTCGCAGCCGCAGGTCGGCCTGTCGTTCGACGCCCAGATCGTGGCGCTGCAGCCTGAAGGCATCGAGGCCGGAAAGCGCTACTGGCTGAAGAGCGGCAGCCGCCGCCAGCGGGTGCAGGTACAGCCCGTGGCGCAGCTGCAGCTGAAGACCGGAACCTGGACCTCGGCCGAGACGCTCTACATGAACGCCATCGGCAAGGTTCATCTCGCCTTCGACGAGGCGGCGATCTTCGATCCCTACGAGCAGAACCGTTCCTCCGGCGCGTTCATCCTGATCGACCCCGACACCAACAACACCGTGGCCGGCGGCATGATTTCGGGCAAACGCTCGGAGCTGGGCGGCATTCACAGCGACGGCGGCCGGGTGATCCTGTCGCTGCCGGCCGACCTTGCCGACCAGATCATGGCGAGCGAACTGTTCTCCAACCGCCGCGACGAGGCGGAGGTCCGCAGGATGACGGCAGCCGAGGCATCCGATCTGTGGTCGCATGCGGCGAGCGACATCTGACATGCAGGGTTCAGATGGCAGCGCTGGCGTGCGCTGCCATTATGTCCGCAGGTCGTTCCACACCTGCGCGGCGTCGAGCACTTCCAGCTTCGAGCCGAGCGCATTAAGTGCGATGCGATGCACGGTTTCAGTCGGAGCCGTGCAGAGATCGCCGACGACGCGGACACGCAGGTGATCAGCCGCCCGTGAAATGGCGGTAAAGACAACGCAATTCTGCGTCATCATCCCGCACACCAGCAACTCCTGCGTTCCCTCCAGTTCAACGGCCAGTTGTGTCTCCTGAAACGCATCCGCGACGTGCTTGACGACAACAGGCGCGGATCCGGCCGCACGCAACACAGCGTCCCTGATCGCGACGCCGGCGCCATCGGCGGCGAAAAGACCCTTGCCGGCCGTCGAAACATGTTGAACGAGAACCACCCGATCACCTTGCGCCCTGACGTGGCCGATTGCGGCAACGATGCGGGCCTCCGTCTCTTCCGCGTTCCAGAGCGGCAGTACGCCTCCGGCGAAATAGTCGTTCTGGACATCGATAACGAGAAGTGTGCGGCTCATGACGGCTCCTATGGCTGAAACTGCGCGGATGATAGCCGCTCCTACGCGGGGAATGAGTGGCCCGATGGACAGATTTGTGGTAGATCGGGCCAATGCGCATCGCCGTCATCGCCTACGACCGGATCAGCCCCTTCATGTTGTCGACACCGCTCGCGGTGTTCGGTGACGATTTCATGGCCGGCGGACATCAGGTGGATGTCTGCGCCGTCGAGCCGCGGATTACCGCGTCCGCCGGGTTGGTGATCGAGGCACCCTGCCCGCTTTCCAGGGCGAGCGATGCGGATATCGTGATCCTTCCCGGCTGGCGCGACCACAGCGAGCCGGTTAGCGCCGACATTCTTGCCGAACTGACCGCCGCCAGCGCGCGCGGCGCGGTTGTGGTCGGGCTTTGTCTTGGCGCTTTCGGCTTGGCGGAAGCGGGGTTGCTTGAAGGGTGTCGCGCAACGACGCACTGGGCCAGGATCGATGACTTCGCCAGGCGCTATCCCAATGTGACGGTCGATCCGGGCGCCATCTTCGTCGATGAGGGACATGTCGTTACCTCGGCCGGGATCGCTTCCGGTATCGACTGCTGCCTGCATCTGCTGGCGCGCATCGCCGGCGTCGGCGAAGCCAATCGCGTGGCGCGCCATCTCATCGTCGCCCCGCAGCGGACAGGCGCCCAGCCGCAGCTTTTCGAAAGGCCTGCCATCGGCACCTCGGCCGACCGTCGCCTGGCCCACCTTCTCGATGAGATGCGTGCGGACCCGACCGCGTCGCCGACGCTCGGCGAGCTTGCGGATCGGGCCGGCATGAGTCGACGGAGCCTGACGCGGCATATCCGGGCGCGCACTGGCGGGAGCCTTGGAGAATGGTTGCGACGATTGCGGCTCGTGCGCGCGCAGGAGCTGATGTCGGCCGGCATCCGGGGGCTCGATGACATCGCAGCCCGCAGCGGGTTCGTCGACACGCAAGCTATGCGGGCCGCCTTTCGCACGGAACTCGGCATGTCACCGCGTCAATGGCTGGCACGTCAGAGACTGGATTGAAAGCGCGGCCGGCGGCCGGAACGTTTGCGATCAGGAGCTATCACCGGATCGATCACGCCCTGGCGGGCCGCGCCATAACGTCCAACTCCATGACGATGTCTTTCTGCACGTCGTCGCCCACGGTGAAGGTCGTGCTGCCGGTGACCGCGAACCCGACCTTGATATAGAACGCGATCGCCCGGGTATTCTTCTCGTAGACGGTCAGTTGCAGGTACTGAACGCCTCTCGCCGCGCACTCGCAAACGACGGTGTCGAGCAGATCCTTCGCCAATCCCCGCCCCCTCCACGCCGCGTCGATGTAGATACGGCTGAGCAATGCAGTGTCGGATTGCGACGCAGACACAATGAGATGGGCATATCCGGCGAGAGTGCCGCCGGTCGTCGCGACAAAGACGGCGCCCGAGGGATCGGCGATCTCGGCGGCCTGCATATCCGGCGTGAACGCCCCGGCAATGTAGAGATCGAGATCGGCGGCGGCAGTGTCATCGCTATAGGTGGCGCGGAACAGCCGCGTCGCGAAGGCGGTGAGCGCGGCTGCATCCGAGGCGACGGCGCGCCTGATGTCGAAAGGGTCGGTCATCTCTTGCTTCTCGCCTGTCCCGTGCGCCCCGCCATGCCGCCTAAAGCGCGTCGCGATCCCTCGGATTCGCTGCACACGCTTCAGCTCCTTGTTTTATTGCATGTCGTTACGGCAAAACCGCTGCACACCTTTGCGCGACATGCTCTAGAACAGCGGCATGTGCCGGTTGACGTCCTTGTAGAGCAGATAGCGGAAACGGCCGGGGCCGCCGGCGTAGCAGGCCTGCGGGCAGAAGGCGCGCAGCCACATGAAATCGCCGGCCTCGACCTCGACCCAGTCCTTGTTCAGCCGATAGACCGCCCTGCCCTCGAGCACATAGAGCCCGTGCTCCATGACATGGGTCTCCATGAACGGGATGACGGCACCGGGCTCGAGCGTGACGATGTTGACATGCATGTCGTAGCGCACGTCGTTGGGATCGATGAAGCGCGTCGTGCCCCAGCGGCCGTCGGTATCAGGCATCGCCGCAATCGGGTGGTTGTCCTCATGGGTGAAGAGCGCGGGTGGCGGCTCCAGGCCATCGACCACCTGGAACGCCTTGCGCACCCAGTGGAATTTCACCGGCGCCGCACTCCTGTTCCACAGCGTCCATACAGATCCTGCCGGCAAATAGGCAAAGGAGCCGGAGCGCAGCGGATGGGCCGTGCCTTCGAACTCGACCGTCATCTCGCCCTCGACGACGAACAGCACGCCTTCGGCGCGCTTTTCCGGCTCCGGCCGATCGCTGCCGCCGCCCGGCTGCACTTCCATGATGTACTGCGAGAAGGTTTCGGAAAAACCGGTCATCGGCCGGGCGATCACCCAGGCGCGGGTGCCCGACCAATGGGGCAGCGGGCTGGTGACGATATCGGTCATCACGGTGCGGGGAATCACCGCGTAAGCCGTCGTGAAAACCGCCTTGCTGGAGAGAAGCTCGGTCTGCGGCGGCAGGCCGCCCATGCTGGAATAGAAATCGCTGCTCATCGGTCCACTTTTCATGACACGCCAATGGCAGCAGGTTTAAGCGCGTGGCTTGCGAGAGGCAATACGGAGATTGTCGGAAGCGCTACCGGCGGCTGCCGATAGGACCGCACATTCGGCCAGACTTCAGATCGGCTTCAAGGACGTCGACGACGGCATTTGGCTCGTCAGCTTCCTGCGCGATGACCTCGGATATATCGATCTCGAACAGAGAACTTTGCAAACAATCGACAACCCGTTCGGCACGAGGTTGTCACCTATGTCTTAGGTACGGATTGTCACCTATGTGTCCGGGTCGGACAG
>UCCA01000038.1 GCA_900470805.1 Hyphomicrobiales bacterium
CAGTTTCGCCACGCCCGCATGCCTTTTCTTTCAGGCACTTGCGTGATTCAGTCAAGCAGATGTTTTGCAGCTTTTCCTTCGCGTTTTGCAAAACCTGTTCTATCGACGTTCCGCTTCCTTCCTCTTTTTCCCCTCGAATGCCCTGATCACCTTCGTCTCGTTTTCAACGTGGCGGGTGTAGTGAGCGCCCATGCGCTCGGACTTGTCGCCCAACGCGGCGGCAACGTCGCCGGTGTCCGCACCATTCCTTGCCAGATCGGCAGCGTAGCTCGTCCTGAGCCCGTGTAGGGTGGTGCCTGACCCAATCAATCCCTTCTCTTCCATCTCCCGCAGATAGTGGCTTACTGCCGTCTGCATCTGCTTCTCGTCATCCCATGGGGTGCCATCCTGCCGCGTGCAGATCATCAGCGCCGTCTTGTCGAGCTTGTCGAGATATTCCTGCAGCTCGGCCACCAGAGGAACCATCGTGTTCTCCTGGTTCTTCTTGGTGACCTTCCGGAAGCAGTTCCAGCCGTGGACCGGGTGAGGGGCGATATCCTTCCATCCGAGTTTGACCAGCGTCTGGCCGCGATAGCCGGCATGTCGCGCAATGATCATCGGCGTGAGCAGATAGGCCGGGGCGTTGTCTCGGATGTATTGCCACTCCCAAGGTTGCCATTCACGATTCGCGTTGGGGTCTGCGGAATGCACCTTGTCGATGCCCAAAGCCGGATTGGACCTCATCTTCTGCCGCTTGACGGCCTGGGTAAACATAGATGAGACGGCAGAAATCATTTTGTCTGCGAATCTCGGCCACTTCTCGATCGAGCAACGATCGCGCAGCGCGTACAGCTCGGACGTCGATATGCCGTCGAGCTCGAAGTGGAAACACGGGCGGAGATAGGTGAACGCCTTGGTGTAATCATCCTTGGTGGCGCTAGAGAGCTTCAGGTAGTTCGGGCACTCCAACTGATACCAACGCACAAGAGAACCGAGAGTGCCGTCCTCATAGGATGATTTTTGCTCATCAGGACGGCGATTGTTCCACTTCTGTACGAAGTCCTTGCGCTCGATTCGCGCGATGACGTCTGCCTTTTCACCCTCAATGGGACCAAGCAGACGCTCGCCGGTGGCGCGCACGTAGACGTACCACTTCCCCCGAGCCTTGACGATATTAAGCCCGGTGACTTTCACGGTGACCACCATAAATCATCTCCACCATGCTTTTGCGTGGGGAGGAACTCTGCTTGTTCGGATCGATCGACACCAGCCATTCGTCCAGGCGCTGGCGAAGATATCGCTCGCCCCTTGTGGATTGTGTGAATTTTAGTGGACGAACAGGGCAAACCTTTTTGAAGGTCTCGACACAGACGCCGCAATATGCCGCCGCCGATTTCAGGTCCATCGCCGCCGGCCAGTATGGGATTTGGTCGGTCATTCGCTGCCCTCCCTCGAAACGGGCGGTGGTGACTTGACCACGCGCCGGAAGTGATGGGCGTATGCGCCGACAGCCTTCCAATAGGCGGCCATCGGCCCCTTGTTCTTGAGCCATGACTGCTGCGCTCTGGCGCGTGCATCGTTGACCAGGTCGCCAAGAATGTCGGCGACGATGGCGCGAGTTTCCGGCGTCAGCTCGTCGAGGCGCTTCACGGCGGGAAGGGCGAGGACAGGATTGCGAACCTCGCGGCGGTTGCTGCGGTCGGTCATGCTGCCTCCTCGTCAAGTGCTGCTTCGGCTTCCAGTTCCTCGCGGAATGAACAATCCTTGATGATCTCGGCGTTCTCTGGCGTCTCGCCGTAGTCGCAGTCACCGCAGACAATGCAGTGGCTGACAGCGATAGAGCACTGGCAATCCCGGCAGCAACCGGCATTTGCGCCGCCCAAGCTCTTCCAGACATGGCCGTTTTCGCGGCACTTCGCGGGATTGGGTTCGAACGCTTCTCCCGCCTTCTTGAGCAGGCGGTGATATTCGGCTTCGCTGATGGTGACATCGCTCATTCCCCGCCCTCCATAGGAGAGGACAGAGCGGCGAGGGCAGTCTCGGGATAGATTTGCACCGATCCAGGTTCACGCTCGCTCTCGACGGCATAGCCGATCGGCGTCAGCTCCGTGCTGTAGAAGCCGACGATGCGGCCCTGCCAGGATGAGCCCTTCGTCTTGCGGACTCGATCACCGAGCGCGAACTTGCAATAATTTGTTGCAGGATCGGCCGGCGTTGTCTCTCCGATTTCGCTGTTTGTGGAAGACAACGGGTTTTGAGTGTCGGCGGTGGCGGTCAACGCGGCTCGGATGCGTGCTTCGTAGTCTGCCTGGGCGGCGGCCTTGGCAGCATCTTCGCTGTCATGAAGAGGGCCTATCCTCTCAATTTCCAAGCTTAGAAGCCACTTACCGAGAAAGTTCGTAGCGAGGCATGGCCTTGCAGTGTAGATGGCGCCAAATGGTGTTTTTGCGTGCTTCCAGCTTTGGTTTTCTATCCACTCAAGGGGCTTCACCCCAACCGAAATATCCTCGGGCGGCTTGGTCTCGAAACTCGCGACCTGTGCGATGACGCCAGGCCACATCCTGGTGATGTCAATCCAGTGGGTGTCGCCGAGCCATCGTTCTGGGAAATCCTCTCCAGCTTCGAAGAAGGCCAGATCCCAAGTGCCTACGCGGTCGGTGTAAGTCAGGATCGTCTGCTCTCCGTTAAGCTCGTCGCGCTGCGGCGCGGCGTCTGCAAACGAAGTCATCTTGAGCTCGACCGTCGTTCGATCTGACCCCACCGAAAGCTCAGCGAGTGCGGGTGCCTCGAGTGTCGCGAGGTATGCCTTGATGACGGATTCTGCGATCTGCCTGGCATCTCCGTCCGCCCATAGATAGACAGCATCGATACCTGCTTGCACACCAGTTTCGCTCATATGGTCGGTCATGGCTGATCCTCCAACTTGGCGGTGGACATAGGGGTGCTGGCGGGATAGGCGTCTGCTGCATGAGCGGTAGAGCAAGATATATCGTCGTCAGAAACGGAGACTGGTGGGCTGTGTGGGACACTGCCAACGAGACCTTCGGCCAATACCTGGGAACATGGCTGATGACCTGCGGGATGGACGAGGCATACAGGCTCGCCAAGCTGCTCAACGCTGACGCCTGAATCCTTCGAAACGGGTGATGGGGCAAACATCGCGTCAACCTTGGCAGTCTCTGCCTTCCAACGCTCGCCTCGTTCGCCGTCTGGAAGAGCCATGACATCATCCATAAGCTCGCGGGTTGGCGTGACAGTCCAGCCGTTCGGTAGCACCACATTATCAGGGGGGGCTGGGGTACGACCATCTGCACGGTCTGCATAGATGATGCCATCGACGATCTGGGCGCAGATTGATTTCTGACCTGCAGTAAGGCCGTCATAGAAGTCCATGCACCCGAGCTTCTGCTTGGAATACCGGTCGGACCAGAGGGCCATGGCTACGCGGGCTTCGGCGTGCGGGTTGAGGTTGCGATCGCTCATCGTCTCGTCTCCTGTATCGGGGCGTAAAGCTGGGCGGGTGGATTGGCTTTTTTCATCGGGCGATCGGGCTTCGCCGCCTTGGCAAAGCCTCGACCGGGGATCGACTGCTTGGCAGCTGTGATGCCAAGGTGCTTCTTGCGAACGGCTGCTACCTTGGCCTTCTCCGCCACGTCCTTTGCCGTCTTTTCCACATGGCATTTCCGGTGTGACGGGCGGAGGTTGCTTTCCCGGTTCTCTCCGCCGTTGATCAGCGCCTTGACGTGATCCATGTCCCACTTCTGGCCTACCTGGATGGGTTGGCCGCAAAGGTGGCAGCGGTTGTCACGGTCGAAAATGCGGGCTCTGACGCGGGGCGGGGCTCGGGTGTTGTCGGTCTGGCCGATCCATTCATCAACGGTTCTCATCGGAGCCTCCCAGGTCCGGAGCCGAACAATCCAGCAGATCGACAGCGAAGAACCGTCGAGCCTGCTCGATCGTGCGCTTTCCCGATAGAACGGCCTGAACGCCGACCATGATGGTTGAGAGCTTGCCCCACTCGGTATCTGGCAAGACATCACGGTAGTTGGCCTGCATGAACTCGACGAGCTGCAATCGCTTCGGATATGGCAGGGAATGATCTCCTGCCGTCACGAGTGCCTTGCGGGCGAAGTCCATCAGGTGCTGACGAACCTCGCTCTGCGTAAGGGTTGAGACCGCCGATGAAGAGGGAATGTCATCGGCGGTCTCTTGCGGAGAAGAGAGGGCGGCTCCCTCCGCTTCCGGCTGGGGGTCGTTGCCGGAATTAGATTTCATGTCGTCAGGCATCGTCAGGATGATACCTTGCTCTCCGAAGTGCCTGATAATCGCCTCCAGGTATTCCGTGAGCTGCTTTGTGCTCATGAGGCTGGTGACAGGCAGGTTGAGAGGCTCGCTCATGATGGCGAGCTTCTGTTCGTAGGAAAGCGGCTTCAGGATCTCGTCATAGCGCTCCTTAAACGCCGCGTTCTGCTGGCGAAGGATAGGAACCCCGATCGTGAGCTTGCAGTAGGCGCGGGCCTCGTCGGCCGAGCAGTCGCCCTTCTGTTCCGCGATCTCGCCCATCCATTTGTGAAGAAGGCGGTTCTGAGCACGTGATCGAGGCTTCCCATCCGTGATGGTTATTGTGAACGGAAAGTCTCTAGCCTCAACGAAGCGGGCGGCCATGACCCTGTCTTCCTTCGATTGGATGACGCGGTTAACGGTGCCCATTGAGTGCCCTCCGAAGATTGTGCTTCTTCTCCGCCTTTAGGTAATCGGCGATATCAGCGTCGGCATATCCATCGTGCCAAGCCTCGTATTCCGGGCTCCCGTCAGGGTAGGGGCACTGATCGATGTATGTGGTTTTCTGGGCCGCGAAACCTTCGTGGTATGCGGCAGGCTTTTCGACCGTCATCAGCGGAACTCCGGCGCGAACGGTATGTCGTCATCCAGGTCACGGGAGAAGTTGGCTTGCTGGCCTTGTGCATTGCCACGAGATTGGCCGCTGGCGCGGTTATCGTCCTTCTGGCGTGGTGGCATCAGCAAAACCACGTATTCGCCTTCTGTGGGCGCTGGGACGGCGTTAAGGCGAACGGTGAAGCCGTCCTTATCGCGCATAGGCCAAGCCGTGCCGATCGTGGTGAACTGGCTCTTCTCGTTGCCATCGCGGTCCTTGTAACGGCGCACGGCCACGGCGTCGTATCTGTCTGCCATTATGCGGCCTCCTCAAGTTCTTTCTTTTTGCGGGAAAAGCGACGGCGAGCCTCGTCCCAGTAGTCTTTCGACCAACCGGCTTTCTCGACATCATCAGCCCACGCGTTGAACAGCTTGGTGACGTCGCTAGGAGTTCTGCAGTCGATAAGTTCTTGCTCGATCTGCTCAATGCCGCGCTTCATTTCGGCTGCGGAAATCGGCTTATTCTGATTGTCGTTGCCGTTGCCTTCTGCATAGGACTGCTCGACCTGCGCGACATATTTCTGATCGTCCCAGCGGCCGAGGAAGATGTTCGCAGCGATGCCGAGGTGAGAGGCGGCCTTGATGATGGCGTCTGTCAGGCTCTTTTTCGGAGCGTCTTCGTCGACCATGATCCCGTTGCGCGTCTTCATCAGAGCTTTTGTCTGGCCGTAGCTGTCGTAGCTGTTTCCCTTTTCGGTGTGCCAGAAGCGGATACGGCACCAGTGAAGCACCTCCTCACCGAGCGGCGTGAACTCTTCGCGAAGAACCTCCCAGCCGAACCCCTGACCCACCGGCCCGAAGAGTTCTGTCAGGCAGCGAATAACGTACTGCGGGTTGGGTGAGGTTCCCTTGTATGCCTTGCCGGTGATCGGCTTGGTGAACGATGGGTCGATGTCCGCAAAGCGGTTCCATGTGTCTAGGTTAGCCATTACGCAGCCTCCCCGAACGTATAGAGCATCTTCTTGTGGATCTGGCGGGTGCGGTTGATATCGCCGCGGCAGTAGTCCGCGATGACCTCGTGCTTCCCTTCAGCGAAGAGTTTCGCGACCATGGAGCCGTCAATATCGCCCTTGCCGGGAATGCCGAGCGCCTGGCACAGGTTATCCATGCTGATCGTGTCTTTGACGCCGGCCCACGCTGTCATCGTGTCGAATACGTTGGCGCCCCATGGCTTCGGATCAAGCGGCCACCATGCGGGAAGGCGAATGCCGAGGATTAGAGCGCGCCGGGTGATGAAGCGGATATCGAAGCCGGCGACATAGTGGCCGACGATCACAGGTCCGCTCTGTCCGCAGTTCTGGTCAAGCCAGAGGAAGAACCGCAGGATAGCCGACGTCTCGTCATCAGCCGCGATGCGAGAGACAGACTGGGCCGGTTCGTCGTTCAGTCCCCAGCCGATGCAGCAGATTTCGCCATAGGCAGCGTCAAAGCTGGTCTTGGCGATGGCTTCCTCGATCGCGGCTGGCTTGGATTCCTTCTCCCAAGCGGCAATCGTATCGGCCTTCTTCATCTGACCAGGAGGCTTGACGGTTAGCGCCACGCGCTGGCGGGCTTCGTCGGTCTGTGCAGGGATGGTCTCGATATCGAGATACAGAAACGTCATGGCAAACCTCAATCGATGTAGGTGATATCGAGCTGCGCCATCGCTTCCGGCGAAGATGCTGTCTCGACGAGGATGGACTGAAGGCAACCAGCGCATGCGGTGAAGCCCTGCTTCGTGTACTTAAGCAGGCGACGCATGGTCGCAACCGGGTAGGTGATACGATGGACTGCAAGGCGCTTACGGCCGAGATCCCAAAGAGCCGTAGGTGTCGTCACAAGCGTCGTGCCATCTAGGCAAAACATCGTGACCGTGTAATCGAAGCTGTCGATCACCTCTTCAGCGCTGGCGTAGAATTTGAAGCGGATGGCCTGGACATCAATCGTGAGGTCTGAGCCTTCGACTGTCCCCTTCCAGTGCTTGTGATGCTCTGTCTCTCGGACCAGCTTGAACGTCTCTGGAAGACGGCCTTCCCATTCCGCCAGTGCGTCGGCAGAGGAAAAGAAGAAATCGTAGTCGCTGTCCATTGCGTGGCCGATAAGCGTCCTGCGGATGGCGCCACCGGCAAGCCAAGCGCCTTTGCCTATCGCCTTCACCACCCGGTCAACGTCATCGTGGCTGCAGCCGGAGCGGTCGCAAAATTCATGGAAGTCTGTTTTGAAGTAAGTCATTCTGCGGCCTCCTGGACTACCTGCATCACCCGCTCCTTGCCCAATTCCTTGATGGCGTCGGATACGGTCTGGCGGAGTTGAAATTCGATGAAACCTTCTGGGTTGTGGCGGCGCAGGATGCTATCGGTGATCGATCCAAGGCGCTCTGCTTCAACCTTCTGCTCGGCTACCTTGCCCATGAGATTTGCTCCTGCTGATCGAGTGCTTGACGGTGCGAGTCCTCCATCGCTCTCGGCATGGAGACGAAGACGATGAAGGCGACGATTGCGCCTCCGACGATTGCTCCAGAGAGGCCAAGGGCGAGGGAAGGCTGTGCGGTGGGTGCGGGTATAGCGCGGGGCTGCTGGTGGCATTCACCGGGCTTGCAGGCGCATTCGCGGGCGGCTCTGATGCCACAGGGGTCAGAAGGGTAGGTCATCGCCGTACTCCTCCTTGTCAGCTGCGCGATTTGCCGCCTCAGCCTTCGCCTTTTCTGCAAGCATGGCGTCAGCGACTGAATAAGCCCAGTCGGCTGCCCGTGCTGGCGTCTCACCCTTGAAATCCATGTTCGACAGAACTTTACCAGCGAACCAGTCGCGCAGATCCATGCCGCGCCATCCCGCTGGGTATCCGTCGATGTAGGTGTCGTTGCCGGGGAAGGCGGGGCCGCCTGTGATGACGCGGCTCATGCTTCACCGCCTTCCAGAGCGGCGCGGGCAATCGCTTCGTATCCAGGCCGACCGTTGTCATAGAAATTCCGGTCGTAGCCGAGGATGCTCGACAACGCCTCGCGAAGCTTGGCTATCTCCGCATCCTTGGCGGCGATGGTGGCGATATGGTCATCAAAGCTGGCATAGCCGCCGAACTCGCTCTCGCGCATATCGGGCTCACTGCAGCTGCAAACCGCTTCAAAACGCTTGATCATGACCGGCCCTCCGCCTTGGCGATGGCCATATCGGCCATGTCCGTGATTGCGTGTCTGACATCGACGCCCACACCCATTGCGTGGAGTTGTTTTCTCGTAGCTTTCAGCGCTTCCAGAAGATCAGGAGCGGCGGCAATCAAAGCGCCATTTGCTGCGCTTTCTCGATCGTGGTTTTCGAAACCTTCCCCAAGCTGGAAGTAAACAATCTGAGCGATTGGCCGCCCCGATGCCGAGACAACTGGAGATCCAACCTTTGATGAATACGATGCCGCGTGCCACGGTCCTTTTGTGTGCTCGCTCATACCCGTTCCCCCGAGTTAAGCCGGATCAACGGGAGAAGGCCGGGACGAGGGCGGAAGACAGGAACCGAGACCGGCATATTGCCGTCCAGAGCGTCACCCCATTCAATCGCTGCATTGCGACCGTGAGAGGTCTTCTCGTCGTAGAGAACGTCCCTGATGGCCTTGAACAGGTGCTGGGAGAGGTTGTCGCAGCGCGAGCCGTTGGCCATTGGAGCCTCAAGGCTGCTCGTCGAGCCTTCCAGCTTGATAGCCTTGACGTAGAACGAGCCGTCGCCGTTATCAGCGAGCAGAGCCGATCCGTAGAAGAACGCGCCGGGGCCGAAGCCGGGTAGCTGCAACTCTTCGAAATCGTATTGAATTTCCATTGCCCTCATCCTTCGATCTGGAGAACACATTCGAAATCAGCCGCAGCGAAGGGCTGATGCCGAAGGGGTTCAGAGGCCGCTGGCGGCGTGATGAGTGTCTGGGCTACGATCCCACGAAGAGAAATCTATGCCGAACCTGGAGCGCGATGCTCCGCACACGATCCGACGTTCGCGCATCGCCAACTCTGCTTCATCATTGAGCTTGAAACCGAAGCCCTCTTCATCAGGCTCCGAGTTTTTCTCGATCACGTCCGTCAGGCGCTGAAACTCATCAACGAGCTGGTGCAGCGTCATAGTGGCTGTAGTGATCATCAGTTCCGACGCTTTTGCGCGGAAGGCTTCTGCCGGCTTCGTCGTGATCAGTGCGTTCATGTCTTCCCATCTCCTCTACCCGCTTATCCGACTGTGTTGGGATCGGCGGGGTGTTTCGGTATGGGAAGAAGGTACATATCGTACCCGGCGTTGTCAACCTAAAAGGTACAAAAAATACCTGATCCATTGACGAGGTACGAATCGTAGGCGTATGTGTGGGGAGAAAGTGCGGGCGACCGGGTGCAACTCCCGAGCTGGTGAAGCCCGAAGCGCGGGGAGCGTAAGTCCTACTGTGCTGCCAGAAAATGAGGACGGATTAGCTGAGAGGCGTCCTGCTAGAGCGACCGACCGAACGACGGTTCAAGCCAAGCATGTGCTCCTCCTGCCTTTCGGGATCTTTATCGGTCCTGAGGGGTAGGGGGAGCTTTGCTTACCACTCCCTCCCTTCTCTCGGGTTCAGAACCAGAAAAGTAAGATAGAAGGATAGGTAGAGATGGATGATAGACTGAATGCTAAGAACGTAATTGCGCTCGGATCGATTCCCGCATCTCGCGTGCTTGCGATTGCAGAGAAGCTAGAGCATCTTGAAAATCTGAAAGAAAAGCGTCGACGGCATGACCGGACGATCCGCGGCCGGCTATTTCGCTGGCTTGCCGGTCCACACTTAGCGTCCCGCGATACTCAAGATCGCTGATTTCTGCCTCGGTGAGGCCTTGGGCGCTGAGTGCCATCGAGTAAATCTGGCATGTCAGATGCTCAAGCGCCGATAGCCTGGCCTCAAGCTTTGGGTCGAGCTCAAAACTCAAAGCGAATCCTCCTACATTTCGATGATAGACCGACGTACCCGGCCAACGACGCTGACGGCTCCCTGAAAAACAGGCGGCGGCACATCCTCGTAGCTGGCGGGCTGAAATGGCGGGTTGTCGTTCGGCCGATACCGCTTGTAGGTCGCAGCGCCTGTTTCATCCGCCACGACATAGAGCGCATTCGGCGCGAGCCGCTTGTCCCGACGATTGACGAAGATGATGGATCCTGGCGGAGAAATCTTGTTCATCGAGTTGCCCTCGACTTCCAAGGCGATCCAATCACCATCAGGTAGATCGAGTGCCGCCACGGTCGGGAACTCTGAAAAATCTGTTACGCCGGCTTGTTCAGTCAACTGGCCTGCGCTCACCCACGAGATGCGAGGGACATCTACCATCGTGACCGGCAGCTCGTCTGGATCGAGCGGATCTCCAGTGCCGAACTGAAGCCAGTTCAGGTTCACCTTGAAAGCATTCGCGTACTTCTTGGCATCGGCGATTCCGAAACCGTTTCGGCCGGATTCATGTGCCTTGTAGTTGTTCGCGTTCCACCCGAACCGCTCGATCAATGGTTTCGGGCCGGAGAAGCCAGCATTTTTACGAGCGAGAACGAGGCGCTTAGCGCGTTCCTCGCGTTCAAATTGTTCTTGTTCTTTCAGCATGTTACAAAAAATACCCACGGCCTAGGTACAAGTAATGCCGAAAGCCGCTTGACTTTTCGGGTACAATAAATACCCTACGCACCATGACCCACGCTGAAATCATCAACAAATGGCCCTCTCTCTCGGAATTTGCCGATGACTTGGGCGTGCAATATGGGACCGCGAAGGCCATGCGCCGCCGCGCTTCCATACCTCCGGAACATTGGCTGACTGTCACGTACAAGGCAGCGGCTCGCGAGATCCGCGGCGTCACGTTGGAGGTACTTGCCTCTGCGGTGGCGAAGCAGACGGAGGCGGCAGAATGAGCTCGTTCAAGCCCTACAAGGAACTGTCCATTCTCAAGCCCGAAACGGATCAAGGTATGTTCAAACTCGTGAACAGCTCTGGTTCTGTCTACGCCGAGGCTGCCTCCGAGGAGGACGCATATCGCCTCGCTGACTGCTGGAATGCTTGCAGGAAGCTGTTTTCTCCAGCGTCTCATATCGAAGCAACCGACGAATACGTCCTGAGGCTGGAAGGTCTTCGCAAGGATCTGGCCGCCCAGTTGCGGGAGATTTCAGCATGACTTGGAACCACGACATCACCGCAGCACCTCGCGGCAAGACGGTCACTGTCACCCGCACCGTAAAGGGCGAAGACAGGCAGTTCGAAGAGCATCACATCGCGCCGCTCTGGATCGCGACCAAGGATGGCAAGGTCCATCGGTCGTACTGGATCCCGGCGATGAAGAACACGGACGGTCGCTGGTCTGGCTTCTCGGCCGGCAGCGACGAGCCGATCGCATGGCAGGAATACGTCGTGCCGGTTCACCCGTTTACAGCTGCCCCCGACGAAGCCGCAGTTACGTCGGGCAATGATTTGCGCAAACCTGTTGCTGCGGAACAGGGCCAAATTATCCGGGAAGGGGATGCGCCCCGAGAAACCGACCGCGCAAGCGGTGACGCTTCGGGCCTGGATACCAATTCGCCAGCAGTGGCGCACGAGACGAGGGGCGGAGCTGGGGATGACTGCAGCGTCGGTAAACGCGGAGCATGGCCCCCTCAAGGTGGTGCGAGTAGCAGCCACGGAAACGACAGCCTTAGCGTCGTGACAGCCGGAGAGACGGCATCTCATTTCATCGACGATTGCGGAAGTGGAGCCTGACCCATGGAGTGCAAGTTTCACGTCGGCCAGAAGGTCGTTTGCATCGTCGCTCCTGCAGCGAGGCCCGGGCAGCCAAATAACCCTGTTGCACAGGGTATCTATACGGTTCGCTCCGTGTCCGTAAATCACTTGGGGAAACCCGGCATCCGGCTTGCAGAGATACACAACCCAGTAGGCCGCTTTAAGGGTGGGCTCAATGACGAGCCTGGGTTCTATGAATGGCGGTTTCGGGCCGTGACAGACCGCAAGACCGACATCTCGATCTTCAAAGCCATGCTCACCCCCAAACATGAAGCGGTGCCGGCATGAGCGCGATCCTCGGATATGCATTCCTGTCCATCGTTATCGGTGGGTTTGTGGCGTGCCTAGCTGGTACGGCGAGAGAAGCCTCTAGGGGCAGCCGAGCCGATGAGAACTTCGACCGCCTTCGGGGGATGGAGTGATGTTGGCAAGCGCCCGTTATCGACCTCCTTCGCGTGAGAGCCGTATCGAAACCGCTCTCCTCGCCGAGTATCCAAATCGCATATCCGCAAAGGCGTTGATGAACAGAGCCGGCCTTTCTTGGCGGGAAGCTCCGGTCTGTTCATTCGTTTCGCTCTGCATCTCATTCTCCAAACTCAATCAGTCGCTTTCCGGGTCTGGCTGGCGGGCCGTGCGATCCGGTGGAACGCCTGACGATCATTACTGGCTGTCGAAAGACGGCTGACGCAATACCCACGGCCGCCCGCCTGACCAGTTCAATCTAGCAGGCGAGGCGGCCGTGATCAGACAAACTTCAAACCACGACGAGACAATTAGAAAAAACGAAAACAGGGCAAATGTGATGAGTACCGTAGACATGTTTTCATCTGGGATCGGCGCAAGTTATGCGCGGAAAATGGTCGAGTTAGAAAGCCGCGGACAGGGCGATCAACTCAATGCACTCGATCGAGTTGGCCGGGAGGTTGGGCTTAAGGCTCGCGCTCTCCGCCGGATCATCAACGGCGAGACCACCCCCAGCTTGGCAGTCTTCGGACGCATCAGAGCGGGATACCTCAGCCTCTGCGAACGCCACATAGAGCGGCTTCGTTTGGAGGTCGAGACAGACAAGGCGAGGTACGGGGATGCTCTTTTTCAGGACATCGATGACGAGGTTAAAGCGCTTGCTGAGAAGCTTCGCGCTGCGAAGGAAAACGCAACCAAAGGAAGGTAGCAAACGATGACAGTGACGGGACACAACAGCAGCAAAGCGGAAAGCGATTTCCGCCTCCTGGTGGCCTATTACCACCGCAAGGATCTGGCGAGCCACTTCGAGGCCAAGCGCATCGCGGACGAGCGCAAGGCCAACCGTAAGAACGCCAACGCTCACGGTATCGCGTCACAGAAGCTCGACCACTACCTCAAGAGCGTCATCGCCGACGACAAGCAGAAGGTGGTCGATAAGCACCAGAGCGACCGCCAGAACCTCGAATGGATGGGCCTCATAGCAAACACCTCCGGCGGGGACCTCCTCGCGCAGGCAGAGCGCGTCTCTGGTGAGGATCTGGTACGCGCCAAAGGCTTCCAGGCTGGATTGCTCGGGAACGACCGTGTGTCTGGATATATGGCGGCTACCGATGAGGACCGCTGGTGGCTCACCTCGTACGACGAGGGCCGCAAGGAATACGACACCAAGCTCCCTGATCTCCTGTCGCGCATCAGCGTTGCCGCAGACAAGGAAGCACCTCCCGAAGACGACGAAGACGAATGATGTTCCCGGCGGCTCGCCTTCCTCCCAGGGTTTGAGCCGCCCACCTGCCGCGCGAATGCGGCCTTTCTTCCTGCGAGGTTCCCATGAGCTTAGATCTGCGAATACAGGCGAAAACCCAGAGCATCCTTGAAAGCGAAGCGAGCTTTTATGGTGTCAACGCCACGGCTGTAGCCAAGGCCATCATCGACAAAGTGGTTGGTGGCGGACTTACCCGCGATGTCCTGCAGGGTGTCGACATGGAGAGCTATCAGGAGCGCAAGCGTGGCCGTCCAGCGCGGAGGAAGAACCAGTGATCGTCATGGGTCTCGACCTCGCAACTCGCTCCGGCTGGGCTGTCCGAGACAGCACCCGACACCGTTCATCGATGCAATGCGGCACCTTCACCGTGAAGGAATACGAGTGGGAAGAGAAATACGCCATTGCAGCCAACCTCTTCGATCGACTCCGCAAGGAATACAAGCCTGATTTCGTCTGCATCGAGCGCCCCGAGCATGGTGTTCGCCAGTTCAAGAAGAAGGGCAAGCCGGACCTGACCGGAGTCGAGCAGACGGCCATGACTATCAACCCGGCCGCCCTGCAGCTCACGGGCATTGCTGGCGCCATCATCGGCATCTGCCAGATCAAGGCCATCCCCTACGGCACTATCTCCGCCAACTCATGGCGTCCTGTCTGCTACGGCAAAGGCGTGAAGCCCCCGGAAGGCAAGGATTGGAAGGACCTGGCTATCGAAATGTGCCAGCGCGAAAGCATCGTCCTTCCCAACACCAAGGCAGAGCAACGTGATGCGGCCGAAGCAGTCGGCGTCTGCACCTGCTGGCACAAGTCCGACGTTCCCCAGATCGAGTGGATGCAGAAGCGGTTCATGGATCTGCGCACAGGGGCTTACGAGCAGAAGCGGAGCGCAGCATGAGGCTCTTCAACTGGCCTTGGGGCGACCTGCAGCCTCACTCCTACGATTTCATCATGTCCGACTTCGCATGGAGCTTCTCGCTCTTCTCCGCAAAAGGAGAGGCCAAGTCCGCCCAGGCTCACTACTCGGTCATGTCGCTCGACGACATCAAGGCGCTGCCGGTGCTGGATCTCTGCAAAGAGCATTGCGTCCACTGGATGTGGGCAACGAATCCTATGCTGCCGCAGGCCATCGAGGTGATGAAGGCGCAGGGCTTCGAATACAAGACCGCTGGCACGTGGCTGAAGACCACCGTCAACGGCAAGATCGCCTTCGGCACCGGCTACATCCTCCGTTCGAGCAATGAGCCCTTCCTGATCGGCACGCGTGGCAAGCCTAAGACCTCGCGATCCGTCCGCTCCGGATTCACTGGCCTAGCGCGCGAGCATTCCCGCAAGCCTGAGGAAGCGTATCGCGCCGCCGAGCTGCTGATGCCGAACGCTCGGCGGCTTGAGCTCTACTCCCGCACCAATCGCCCAGGCTGGGACCACTTCGGAAACGAAGCGGGCAAATTTGGAGAGGCAGCATGAACGCCCAGATGAGAGACATACACGGCTCACCCATGCTGCCGGATGCAATCGAAGCAGAACAAGCGCTGCTTGGCGCTCTCCTCATGAAGAATGATTGCATTGAGGCGGTACCGGCCAGCTTCGAACCTCGGTTCTTCGAGGAGGATCTGCATGGCAAGATGTTCAGCGCGATGATTGAACTGCGAGCCCAGGGCAAGTCGTTCAGCCCGATCACCCTCAAGGGCATGCTTCCGAACCATCAAGTCGGCGGGTTGACCGTCGCCCAGTACATGTCGCGCCTGATGGGCGATACAGTCGGCTACCTCGGCATTCCGGACTGGTGTGCGGCTATCACCGCCGCCGCGGCTCGCCGAGACCTGCATGGGATAGCGGATGACCTTCGCCAGATCGCGTTCGAGGACGAGCTGAGTATCCCAGGCGATATAGCGGTGCTCCGTCAGCGCCTCGCTGATGTCACACAGAGCCTCGCTGGTGAGCAGTCGTCGTTCTCTCTAGCGGACGCCATCGACAGTTCCTTCGATGCTGTCAACGACGCGTCTCGCGGCAAGAAGACAGAAGGACTGGATCCCGGCATTCCTGAGATCATGCAGCTAACCGGCCCATGGCAGAAAGGCCAGCTCATCATCATCGGCGGAGGCGTGAAACAGGGCAAGACCGCCTTGGCCATGCAATGCATGTTTGAGATAGCCAAGAAGGACTCTGTGTTTCTCTACAGTGGCGAAATGACAGTCAAGCAGATCATTATGCGCGAACAGGCCCGCCGCACCGGCATATCGGCCCGCCAGCAGCAGCGCGGACGAGTATCCGATCAGGAAGTCCAGATGCTTCTTGAGGCCGGTGTCGAGATCAAGCGCTCAAAGCACATAGAGATCGACTGCCGCAAGATGACGCTCGACCAGATCGGCCGCAAGGCAAAGGCCCTCAAGCGCTCTCACGGAATCGGCGCTGTCTTCATCGACCACATCGGCAAGATCCAGTGGGAAGGCAAGATGCAGTACGAGGATGAGTTCAAGCAGGGACAGATCGCCACGTCCAAGCTGAAAGACTTGGCCATGGATCTCGATATCCCGGTGGTCGCGCTCACTCACCTGAAGAAGTCGGCATTCCAAGAGTATCAGGGCAGCACCATCGAGAAGCGCCTGCGCGCTGTCCTCAACCGTCGCCCGACCTATCGCGACCTCATCGGCAACATGGATAAGGACGCCGACCAGGTGATTATTCCATTCCAGCCGCGGCCGATCCTCGCCGGCATGGAGCCAGGAGAAGGCTCGAACGACTGGGCCGTCTGGAAGGCGCTGATGGACGAGACAGAGGGTAAGGCCGAGATCCTGCTTTCCCTGTCGCGTGAGAGCGAGTTTCCCCGCCGCCGCGACATCGCATGGGACGGCAACTCCACCAGCTACGGCATGAACTACAAGGCGCAGCAGAACAACCGGGAGCTTTTCTAGATGGCCAACCGTTTTGACGCGGGGACGATCCGCACCCCTCACGGGTTCATAGCTTATTACCGCTGTGTCCACGAGGCAGAGAACAGAGTGCTTCGCAACGGCCGGCACGACATCACCTTTGGGACCGAAGCAGAAGCGCTCAAGGCGGCCAAGGATGCCCTGCTTGGCTATCTGAACTCACCGATCGTCGGGATTTCAGCCATGGGCGGCAATGTGAAGCAAGCCAAGTTCGCATCGGCAGAGCGCAAGCTGTTCAAAAAAGGCCGCATGATAGCGGTCGAGACCAAGGGAGTATCGGCATGAACCAGGCTCAACAGTATCAGACCATTCGCGCCAGATTGGTCGACCCGCCTGTAAAATTGACCCGTGAGGCTCTTCAGGAACGAGATGACAAGATTGCCTCGCTGAAGCGCACAATCCGCGTCCACGAGCAAATGCAGGACCAGAAGCAGGCCATTATCGACAACCTGCGCCAGCAGATCGAAATTGCTGCGGAGGCCGAGAGCCGGCTTGTGAAAGAATTGCGCAAGGCGAAGATGACCGTCGCCACACCTCCCAAGGGCGAGACCGCTGCCGATATCGTGGTCGATGACGTTCTGACGCAGTGGCCGCACCTCACCAAGGACCACATCAAAAACAACTCCCGCAAGGCGGCTGACATCGTCGCGGCGAGGCATTCCTGCATCATAGCCCTGGCTACTCGGGTTCCTGACATGTCGTATGGTGAAATAGCCCGGTATCTCGGCGTCAATCAGTCGACCATCAAGTATGCGATGACGGAAGGCCGGTTGGCGAAGGGGGAATATTGAGCAAAGGCAGGCTCGACGCGCTCCTCGACGGGCTCGGCATCAAGCTGGTGCCGGTCTACCGACGTCGTGCGGCCGCGCAAAGCCATGCCCGTGGGACCATGCACGAGATCCGCAACCAATATGGCGATGGGCACCTCGTCATGACCCTCCGTTGCATCCGCCAGACCAAGAACAACAGGGACGAGCTGTGGAGCGAAACCATAGGCGCCATCTCTGATATACTGATCCAGCGCCCAGATTGGGCCATAGAACGCGCTGGAGACGTTCTGGACGCCTTCGATGCCATATCCCTCGGCGTTCTTCGAGGCAAAGCTGTACGCCTTCGCCCGTGGCCAGTACGGGCAACCCTTCGAACCATGATCTATCAATGCCTGGAGGCTATCCTTGATGAACCAGAACAGCGCCTTGCGGTCTGAACTATCCGAGCAAGCGGCATCAATTGCCGACACCAGCCTCATTGTTCGGGCTCGGTTCGTCGAGGCGGCCGACACACTGCTGCATGTCGATGTGCGCGGCCTGCGTCCGGCAGCCCTTAAAGGTTTCTGGCCCGAGCACATCCTCGACTATAAGGAGGTGAGGCTTCGGTACCGCCCAACGTCCGCCGCCATATCCCGTGCCGAAGAAGTCATGTACGGTTGGCTGCTGGAGCACGTGACGGATGAAGAGCGCCGCATCCTTCTCGGCAAGTGGGCCATGTGCCTCGCGGCGCCTCATATCAGCGGGTCGTTCCGCGATTTCTGCCTGAAAACTGCGCGAGTTCGTAGGACAGCAGAACGTCATCTTCACAATGAGTTCCAAAGCATTTCCAGCGCGCTAGTTAATTTCGCTCAATCGTTACACGAGCCCGACTGGTCGAGGGTGTCGCCAATGATGCCGAATTCATCTACTGATTTGGATAAGGTTAGAACACCTGTAGCCAAGAGCGAAACGCACTGGCTGCCGGCAGACGCCAAGCCCTACCATGACCCCGATAGCCCGGAACTCGCAGCGCTGATCAAGCGGCTGCAGAAGGCCAATCGGAAGCGCCGGGGGAGCAAAGCAGCATAGGCGACGGCCGCCGAAGATAGCCGTAGTCGGTTAAGGGTGGCTGCAAAGTCCTCGTGAGAGCCTCGCCCGAAAGGGTCCGACTAGGGCAAGCAACAGAACCCGCCACGCCTCTCCATGGAAGCGCACCCCGGCGGGTCTTTATCGCACAGGTGAAACGCTGGACCTACGAGGCCCAGCCCGGCCATCAGTTAGCAAGGTGGTCGGGTCTTTATCGGGAAGGCGGATGGAAGGACTAGGGAGCAATGTGCTCGCGGGACCGTTCAATCCTATGCCATCAGGCGTTGGCCAAGTGAAAGCTCCTGCCGCCTTCCCGACCAATACACCGGATAATCCGGTCTATTCCCAGCCCGCCCGGTTCGCCGAGGCGGGCTTTCTCGTTCAACCAAGCAGAAAGGAAAGAGCATGCGCATTATCCGAAGTTTCCTCTGCGCTGGCCTCGCCATGATGGCGATGGCTGTATGCGCAGCGATGCCAGCCGCCGCCGCGGTCCCGATCGAGGTCGGTGCTATCGTCCAGCCCATGACGGCCAAGGAATATCCGGCGCCGGCCATTGCTATCGTCCATGAAGACGTTGCCATGCTGCCGAGCGTGATGCCAGCAGTCGAGGGCGATGGCGGCGGACGAAGTTTCATCGCCGACAGCAGCCGATCCTTTGCCAGCACCTCCGCACCGATCACGGTCTACCAGCATATCGACCCCGACATCGCTGTCTGACACCGATAATGGAGGAGAGGCCCACACTGGCCTCCCTCCGATGTCGATCTCTGCTTCCTCACCCGAGGGCGAAGACATCCACATCAGGAGAGCGTGATGCATTCCAGCACCTTCGAGTATCTCAAGCCGACCGATGCCCAGATAAGCCAGATGGCGCGCGTCCGTGAGGCTGTGGCCACGTGCTGTGGCGTTCTTCAAGCCGACATGCCGGATGGTCCTGACAAGACCTACACCATCCGCAAGCTCCGTGAGGTGGGTATGTGGGCGAACGTTGCCATCACTCGCAATCCTGACGGCTCGCCCCGCGCCTAAACCCCTCCGCCCCATAGGCGAGATACATGGAGAACTGGGATGACCCTCAGCGAATTCAAAGCATGGTTCGAAGGCTTCTCCGAGATCATGGAAGGCCCGCCGAACGAAAAGCAGTGGAAGCGTATCAAGGCCCGCGTGGCTGAGATCAACGGCGTGGCAGTCACCAAGACCGTTTTCGTCGACCGGTATGTTCCGACCCCGTGGCGCCCGTACTGGGGCCTTGACTGCGTTGGCATGAACATGGGTGTCGGAGTCAGTGGTGCAGCCATGAGCGCCGTTGGCAAGTCTTCCATGCCAAGCATCGAGAGTAACAACGGGCAGTTCGACAGCCATAACGCCATGCTCGATCTCGGCCGCGCTGAGTACAGCGCCATCTTTGACGCATGACCCGCTCTATCCTCATCCTCTCCCTCATCACCATAGGCGTGGTAATCGCTGCGCACTTCCTGTCTGGGTGCCAAGGGTACCAACCACCTGGTCAGGATCTGTGGCTCGCGCTGCCGAGGAAGTAACAACCCAACCGGAGAACTGACATGATGTACACTGATAGCGAATACGCGCAGGCAGTCCGCAGTGGTGGACTTATCGGCGGACGGACAGGTCCCGCCACGGATACCCCCGGCGCATCTTCCGCCCCTACGTCAATGAGCGTTGCTGGCCGTGCGCTCGAAGACGCCCGAGCGCTGGCTTTCCGCGTATTCAGCATGGTTGATCGGCTTTGCGGCTGCACGCCTCAGGCAGTCGGCTCCGATGGCAAGGACAGCCCCGCCCAGTCCGTATTCGACAGCCTCAAGCGCGATGCGCAGCGCACTCTCGAAGTCCTGCGGGAAGCTGAAAGCCAGTTGGATCGCCTTGAGCGCGAACTCCCGTAGAACAAAACGGCGAGCGCCCTCGGCTCAGTAGAAATTATCTTGCGCAATTTGCAAAGGAATAGCCCGATGCTTGGAACGATTTTGCTAATCGTGCTGATTTTGGCCCTTCTGGGCGCTCTCCCCAACTGGGGATACACCACAGGCTACGGCCCATCCGGCGCTCTCGGCCTCGTGCTCGTCGTTGTGATTGTCTTAGTGTTGCTGGGGCGGGTGTGAGGCTCAATGCCAGTACTCAGGAACGCCAAGCATGAGGCCTTCGCCCAGGCTCTGGCGTCCGGCCGGACAGCAACAGAGGCGATGGACGCCGCTGGCTACAGTGACCCAAGGAATTCGTCCAGGCTGACGAAAAATGACGAAATAGCGAAACGAGTTGCCGAGATCAAATCCAGAGTGGCCGAGAAGGCCGAATGGAGCGCCGCTGACAGGCTTCAAGGGCTGAAAGCTATCTATGACGCCAACGCGGACAAAGACGCGCGTGTGGCCGTCTCTGCCATCGCAGAAGCGAACAAGATGCAGGGCAGTTACGCGCCGGCCAAGCACCAACACGGCGGAATGATCAAGACACAGAGCGTCAACATCGACGCCGAAAAGATCCGAGGCATGTCTGACAATGAGCTTGATGCTCTCGAAAGCGCAATTGGCAAGTTGCTCGGAAGTGTTGTCGATCCTGAAGACGGAGAGGCAGCGTAGGCAAGCACAAGCCGAGCTTGACCGGGACATCGAGCGGGCAGGCGTCTCGCTCTCGTCCTTCACAAAGGCAGCATGGCACGTTCTTGAGCCCGGACAGCCATACAAGCACGGTTGGCACCTAGACGCCATCTCAGAGCATCTGGAGGCGGTTACAGCGGGGCAGATTCTTCGCCTGCTGATCAACATCCCGCCAGGCACGATGAAGTCGCTCTCGGTCGGGGTGATGTGGCCGGCTTGGGAGTGGGGACCGCGGGGTTTGCCGCACATGCGGTATCTTGGCACGTCGCACAGTCTGCCGCTTGGCATTCGCGATAACCTCAAGATGCGCCGCCTGGTGACGTCTGAGTGGTATCAGGAACGCTGGGGCCGATCGGTCGAGCTGACAAGCGACCAGAACGCCAAAACGAAATTCGAAAACACGGCAACTGGCTTCCGTGAGGCGATGGCCTTCACTGGCTTGACCGGCTCTCGTGGTGACAGGGTGCTGATCGACGATCCGCTCTCTGTCGACAACGCAAACTCTGATGCGGAGCGTGAAGGCGTCAACTCGACTTTCCGTGAATCCGTGCCAACCCGACTGAACAACCCGGACACCTCGGCCATCATCGCCGTAATGCAGCGTCTGCACGAGAACGATGTGTCGGGCCTGATCCTGGCGAACGACTTCGGCTACGAGCATCTGATGCTCCCGATGGAGTTTGAGCCAGAGCGGCGCTGCTATACCTCGATCGGGTTCAAAGACCCGCGCACCCATGAGGGCGAACTGCTCTTCCCCGAGCGCTTCCCCCGTGAAGTGGTAGAGCGCGACAAGAAGGTCATGGACGCCTATGCGGTGGCTGGGCAGTTCCAGCAGCGGCCGGCGCCTCGTGAGGGCGGGCTGTTCAAGGCTGAATGGCTGAAGCCGTGCTTCATGAAGGATCTGCCGGCGCGCGAGACACTGCGCATCTACGGCGGCTCTGACTATGCTGTGACGGCCAATGGTGGCGACTACACGTCTCAGGGCGTTGTCGGCCTCGATCCTCAGGGCCGGATGTGGCTCTTGGACATATGGCGCAAGCAGGCTTCCTCCGATCAGTGGGTGGAAGCCTTCTGCGACATGGTGCTTGAGTATCGGCCAAGCGCCTGGGCGGAAGAGACCGGCCAGATCAAATCGGGTGTTGGCCCGTTCCTCGAAGCCCGCATGCGCAAGCGCAAGGCGTATGTTGTGCGCGAGGCCTTCCCGACCCGGGGAGATAAGGCCATCCGCGCGCAATCGATCCGAGGCCGCATGGCGCTGGATGGGCTCTATGTGCCGATCGACGCACCTTGGTATGAGCCATTCGTGTCCGAGCTGCTGACCTTCCCGGCCGGCAAGAACGATGACCAGGTGGACATGCTCGGCCTCATCGGCCAGCTGCTCGACAAAATGTATTCGAGATCACCGGAAGAGCCGAAGAAGCCAGCGGCGCCAAGGGATTGGTTCGAAGAGAATGACGATGACGATACGACCAACTGGAAGGTGCTTTGATGGACGATAAGACCTTCCATTCCTGGCTGATATCGATGTTCGACGACAGCGAGCAGGCATCCGACAAGTCGCGCCGCAAGGCAGAGCGTGACATCGATTATTACGATGGCAAGCAGTGGACCGACAAAGAGGTCAAGGAGCTTCGCAAGCGCGGCCAGCCTGCCATCTCGCAGAACCTGATCCGCAACAAGATCGACTATCTGCAGGGTCTTGAGCGTCAGCAACGCACGCAACCCCGAGCGTTGCCTCGCACTCCGATGCATGAGCAGGACGCCGAGGGCGTGACGGACTCGCTCCGCTACGTCTGCGAAGACCAGCGATATAACGAAAGCAAGTCCCGTGTATGGGGCGACATGCTCAAGGCTGGATGGGGCGGCATCGAGGTAGCGGTGAAGCTGCGCACGCAGTCTTTGCAGGCGACAACGGTCATGACCCCGCCGGATTATGACGTTGTTCTCTCGCGCTGCGCTTGGGACCGCATGTTCTGGGATCCGTATAGCTGCGAGGATGACTTCTCGGATGCTTCCTATCTCGGCCTGATCGACTGGATGGACCGTGAGAAGGCTGTGCGCACCTATGGTGAAGCCGCAGCGGCGGTGTTCGACGAAACGGTCAGCATGGCTACGGCCGGTGAAACCTACGACGACAAGCCGAAATACAACGTGTGGGCCACGGCGGGCCATCGCAAGCGCATCCGCATCATTCAGATGTGGTACCTCGATGATGATGGCCAGTGGAGCTACTGCGAGTTCACCAAGGGCGGCATCCTTCGCGATGGGCCTTCTCCGTACCTGAATGAGGATCAAGAGCGTGAGCATCCGCATTGCTGGCGCTCCTCCTACGTCGATCGAGACAACAACCGCTATGGCGCGATCCGTGATCTGATCGACCCGCAGGACGAGATCAACAAGCGCCGGTCCAAGGCACTGCACCATTTCACCAGCCGCCAGACCTTCGGCAATGAGAAGGTGAACATCAACACCAAGGAGAACAAGGGCCAGCTACAGCGCC
The DNA here is from genome assembly GCA_900470805.1 of Hyphomicrobiales bacterium. Classification (GTDB taxonomy): domain Bacteria; phylum Pseudomonadota; class Alphaproteobacteria; order Rhizobiales; family Rhizobiaceae; genus Rhizobium. Next base: position 23,235 of record UCCA01000038.1, read on the forward strand.
CCGATGGTCATATCACCATGGAAGGCGACTCCGAGTTCGGTAAAGACTTCGGCGTCATCCCGACCAATGACCAGGCCGCGGGCCATATGGAACTGCTGGCCGATGCCAAGCAGGTGTTCGAGGTCATGGGGCCAAACGCTGCCATGATGGGCAAGCAGGCATCCAGTCAGTCGGGGAGGGCCATCCTCGCGCAGCAGCAAGGCGGACAGACCCAGATGGGGATCCTGACCGATTCTCTCCGGCAGATGGACCTCGATGTCTACCGCAAGATTTGGAACCGCGTGCGTCAGTTCTGGACCGGCGAGCGCTGGATCCGCGTCACCGACGATCAGCGCAACATGAAGTGGGTCGGCGTCAACCCGGCGCAGCCGTACGACCAGCAGGCAATCCAGCAGCAGAACCCAGGCACGCAGGTCTCGGTGATGCAGCAGCCGATCGCCCAGGTAGACGTTGACTTCGTGCTCGATGAAGCACCGGCAGTCGGCGCTCTCATGGACGAGCAATTCGGTCTCTTGGTCGATCTCAAGCAGATGGACACCGAAGGCGCCATCCCGATGAAGGCGGTGATCGCAGCGGCTCCGAACCTTCGCTACAAGGCGGACCTCCTCAAGTCGATCGACGAGAAGGAGAAGCAGCCGCCGAATCCTGTTGCCGTCGCCGGCCAACAGGCAGAGATCAGAGAGATCAACTCCAAGGCCATGCTCAACGAGGCGAAAGCACACCAAGCTATCGCAGACGCTGGCACAGCAGGACAGCCAGGGGAGCAGCCACAAGGCCCGTCAGAGCTCGATGTGGCCCAGGCTCTCGCCGATATCAGGTTCAAGGACGCCAGCACCGTCAAGACGCTGGCTGAAGCAGACAAGGTGCAGGTCGATACAGACCTTGCCCCTCGTAAGATGGTTTCTGATGCCGCTATCGCGCGTCAGAAGCTGAACTCCGGTGCCGGGAGTAACGGGCAATCGGCGGCAGGCCGTTAATCTGCCAGGTGGTGCCTACCGAAGGGCAATGTCGGTGCCGGACTAGCGGGCAATCGTAATCCCCACGCACGAGGAAAAACACTGTGTCTGAAATGTCGCTGGACGAAATCATGTCCGGGCGCGGCGGAGCTGCGTCTGAACCAGTTGAAACCGCCATCCCAGAGGCACCGGCCCCGGCCGCGCCTGCTGATGGCACAGCACGAGATGACAAGGGACGGTTTGCTCCGAAGGCTTCCGATCCTGCGCCCGTTGTCGATCCTGCCGCCGCTCCGGTGGTGGACCCGGCAGCACCAGCGCCGGAACCAGCCGAACAGCAACCGAACGGCTTTGTGCCTGTCCAAGCAATGGATGCCGAGCGCAGCAAGCGCAAAGCCCTTGAGGAGCGGTACGAAAAAGACATGCGTGAGATGCGGGAACGCCTCGACCGTCTGTCACAGCCGGCACAACCCGCCGAACCGCAAGCGCCTCCGCCATCGATGTTCGATGATCCGGACGCCTACCTGAAGCTCCAGATGGCCCCCATCCAAGGAGCACTTCAGGAAACGCAAGAGGCGCTTTGGGAACTTCGAGCGGAGCGCAAGTATCCGGCCGAAGAACTCCAAGCCGCGAAGAAGGCCGCCGAAGCACTATTCGGTACGCCGGAAGGGCGCGCTCTGCACCAGCAGATCACGTCAAAGGGCGGCAATCCCTTCGAAAATCTCGTGGAATGGCACAAGAGCCAATCTGTGCTCTCCGAAGTCGGCACTGATCCGGAAGCTTACAAGCAGAAGGTGATCGCCGAATATCTTGCGTCCCAGCAACAGCAGCCACAGGCAGCAGCACCAACGGCACCAGCCGCTGCGCCGGTCCTTCCGACCGCCTTTTCGAGCAAGCCCACCAGTGGCCCTCGTGGAGGTCCGGAATACGGCGGCCCGCGGCCCCTTTCGGAAATCATGAAGCGATAGCCGCTTCTCATCAAAGGTAACCACTCATGGCTGAGACCCGTGTGACTCCTGGCCTGTCTCCCGAGATTTGGGACGACAAGTTCAGCGTCGAATTCTTCCAGAACAACCCGTTCGCGGCCTACGCCGGGACCGGGACCGACAATCCGATCGTCATGAAGGAAGACTTTGCCTCCGAGCGCGGCAATGGCATCTCCTTCGAATTCATCACCAACCTCAAGAAGGGCTCTATTCGTGGTCGCCAGCCTCTGCGCGGCCATGAAGACAAGCTCGGCGAGTTTGGTGACAAGGCCTACTGGGATATGCGCAAGAAGGGCATATCCATGCACGAGCTGGACCGCGACCTCGCGGCCATCGACCTGCGCAAGGCGGCCAAGGCCAACCTCAAGACCTGGGCTGACGAGGACGTGAAGTTCGAAGTCATCGAGCGTCTGCAGGATGTCGGCGCCGGCCTGAACGTGACCTACTCGGAAGCATCCGCCGCCGAGAAGAACACCTGGCACACCAACAACAAGGACCGCGTGCTGTACGGCAACACGCTGGCCAACTACGTCACCAACAACCATGCGTCCTCGCTGGCGAACATCGCCTCTCCGGCAGGCAAGGCAACCAAGGACACGATTTCGCTGATGAAGCGTATCGCGCTCTCGGCTCGCCCGCGCATCACGCCGACATCGATCACCGAGTCCGAGAACCGCCGGTTCTTCATCGCCTTTGTCAGTTCCCTGGCAATGCGCGACATCGTGGCCTCGATGAACGAAAGCGAGCGTCAGGTCTCGGTGCAACGCCGCAACGAGGGCATGTTCCTCGGTGGTGACCGTGAATGGGACGGCGTTGTCATCCACGAGGTTGACGACATGCCGATCCTGCCTGGCGTCGGTGCTTCCGGTATCAACGTCTCGCCGATCTTCCTGCTTGGTCAGGAAGCGCTCGGTTGGGCTCTGAAGTCCCGCTACAAATCCCGCGAACAGCTTGACGATTACCAGCAGGTCGAAGGCCTGGGCATGATCGGCAAGTGGGGCATGAAGAAGCTCGGCTACACCATCGGTGATAGCGGCGCGACGGTCGATGCCCTCGACGGAACCCAGACCAACGTCATCGGCAAGCAGCGCGGCGTCGTCAACGGTTTCGTTGCTTCGATCGGCGACTAAGGAAGGATCACCACCATGGCACCCAACCCTATTTTCTCCAACCCGATCAAGCACCCTGAAGACACTGGCACTGGCGTTTGGCGCCGTCGTGTCACGTTCGATCAGCAGGGTATCGCCGCAGGCACGTTGCCGGTGGTGGCGCTTGAGAAGGGCTCCATCGTGCTCCGGGCTTACGTCCGTATCGAGACGGCTTTCAACGCCGCCACGACGAACGTTCTCAGCCTTGGCACGGCATCAGTGCCCGACAGCCTCGTCACCAGCGCCAATGCGGTTGCTGGCGCGACTGGGTTCAAGACGGGTACCGGCGTCGATATCGGCACCGAACTGGCGGCGGACACTCAGTTCTACGCCAAATTCACCCAGACCGGAACCGCGGCCACTGCCGGCGTTGCTGAGTTCATCGTTGAATTCGCCAACCCGCGCAACTGGGCGCATTACACGAGTAGGGCTCAGAACTAATGCCGAAGCTCACATATCACGCACAGGGTGACGCTGAAGAGGTTGAAGCCTTCGGCGTTGCCTTCACCGATGGCAAGGCGGTCGAGGTCAGCGATGACGTTGCCGCCAAGCTTTCCGGCAATCGCTTCTTCTCCGCTTCGAAGGAGACGGCCAAGGCTTCCGAGCCAAAGACCGTTGCTCCGAAGAAGGAGACGGCCAAGGCCGAAGTCGATCCGAACGCGCTCAAGGCGGTTCACATCGCTGGCGGCCGGTTCGTCATCAAGAAGGGCGAGGAAGTGCTCAAGGAAGGCCTGAACAAGGCTGACGCTGACGCCTTCAACGCTTTGACTGACGACGAAAAAGCCGAATACGTGGCTTAAAGAACAGGAGTGGCGGCAATGAGAACACGCCAGCAATTGATTGTCGCCACTCTCGACCTGTTGAATGTGACGCAAGCCTGTCAGGATCCCGAGCCGGAAGACGTGACTAAGGTCGATGAGCTTATCGATGGGCAGCTTTCCGAGCTCAATACCCTTCGCATCATCAACTTCACCAACCGGAAAGAGTTCGAGGACCAGTTCATCGACCCTCTTGCCACGGTGATGGCCAATGCAGCGGCGCCAAGCTTCGGCCAGCCGCGCAACCCCGATTCACTCAGGGAAGCCCGCAACCGGCTGCGTGAGATGCGCAATTCCAGCTGGACCGCTGACACCGTAACGCCGAGCCTGTATTTCTGATGCCGGATATCCTGTTCCCGATCACGACAGCGCCTGGCGCTCGCCCCGGTGAAGGAGCCGGCCGGCTGATTAACTGCTATGCTGAGAAGCTTGCTGACGGCGCTCGATCGAGCCACACCCGCCGCAGGGCTCCCGGCTTGAAGCAGGTGGCAAAGACCACTCATGTCGGCGCTCGCGGCTTCCACTACTACAACGGCACGCTCTACGTTGCGCAGGCTGAGCGCCTTATCCGTATCAACTGGTCGGGAATGGCCTATGTGGTGACGGACGTGGGCAATCTCCCCGGTACCGGCCGGGTGACGTTCGCTCGCAACAACCGCGCGCCGATCGCCGATATCCTTTGCACGACAGAGGATGACACGTTCGTCATCACCTCGGGGTCTCCTCCGGCCAGCCTTGGCGACGGGGATCTGCCGCAGGCTCTGACGGTGGACTTCATCGACGGGTACTTCGTCTGGGCCATCCGTGACGGCCGGGTGTTCTTCTCCGGCATCAACGACACGACGGTTTCGGCTCTCGATTTCGGCAAGGCGGAAAGCCATCCGGGCGGCATCTATCGCGCCGTCGCCTTCGGTGAACTGCTGTATCTCTGCGGGCCGAATGCGATCGAGGTCTGGCAGAACGCAGGCAATGCGACCGGCTCGCCTTTCTCGCGCGCTTCGGTCATCAGCCGCGGCATTGCTGGCACCTTTGCCATTGCCGGGAACGAATACGGTTTCTCGGCCCTGATCTTCGTCGGTGACGACAGCGCCGTGTATCGCCTCGATGGCGGGTATCAGATCACGAAAGTCTCGAGCCCTGATCTTGATCGCCTCATCTCCAAAGTTGTCGACAAAACCATGCTCGACGTCACCGTAGCCATCACAGAGGGCCACCAGTGGGCCACGGTGAGCGGTCCGGGCTTCTCGTGGGCTTATGAGCTCGGTACGGGCCTATGGCACGAGCGGGCGAGCTATCTGGATAATCATTGGCGCGGCGTCTGCTCGACCCAGGCCTTCGACAAGTGGGTGATCGGAGACCGTGAGACGGATGATGTGTGGTTTCTCGATCAGGACACCATGCGGGAAGGCGTTGATCCTCTCGTCATGTCGGCTATCTCGCTTCCGGCTTCGAACTTTCCAAATCGGACCATCATCCCGCGCGCTGACTTCGATTTCATCGTGGGGCAGGGGCTTGTGACTGGGATAGAGCCGATCGAGACCGATCCCGTTTGCCTCATCTCATGGTCGGATGACGGTGGCCAGACATTCAAGCAGCCGCTGAAGCGCTCGCTCGGGCGGCTGGCGAAGCACAACACGTCGGTCTCGGTCAATCGGACAGGGACCGCAGGGCGATATGCCCGTGTCTGGCGGGTGGATATCTCCGATCCGGTCTACGCCTCGCTTCAGGCCGGCACCATGGACGCACAAGGGCTCTCACGCTGATGGCAACCACTTTGCAGCCTCTGTCACCTCTGCCGCCGCCACCGCAGCCAGCGGTCAACCCTGACGGTCGCATGAACCGCGACTGGTATCTCTATCTTACGCGCCTCGATCAGCACATTCGCGAGATCGAAAAGCGGCTTGACGCCGGAGGTCTATAAATGAGCTTTTTGGGAGCCCTGACGGGCAGTGATACCGGGAAGGCGACCATCAAGGCCGCTAATCAGAACAAAGACCTGATCAAGGGCTTTCAGACCACCGGCAATAACATCATTGATACGGGCGAGGCCAAGAGCGCTGGCGCCCTCAATTCCAGCATTGCAGGATTCCAGCCGTGGGTTGATAGCGGCAAAGCTGCAAACTCGATGTACGACAACGCCCTGGGTTTGAATGGCGCAGACGGCAATACAGCCGCTACCGGGGCGTTTCAGGCGGGTCCGGGCTATCAGTTCGCCCTCGATCAAGGACTGCAGGCGGCGGAGCGAGGGGCGTCGGCTGGCGGAATGCTCGGCTCCGGAAACCTGCTGACTGCCCTCACCGAATACGGTCAGGGGACCGCGAACAAAGAGTATGGCTCTTGGCTCGATCGGCTCAATGGCGTGTCTGGCCAAGGTCTCCAGGCCGCATCCGGTCAGGCCAACGGCTACACCAATCTGTCGAACCTCTATCAGCAAGGAACGTCGAATCGTCTCGACCTTGAGAGCGGTGTGGTTCAAGGGCTGACCGGCTCGAACAACCAGCTAGCGCAAGGCCAAGAAGCGAAAAATTCTGCGCAAGGTGGGTTCTTCGGGAAGCTCCTCAACGGGGGCATTAGCCTTGCAACCAAGGGCGCAACGGGAGGCTTGTTCTAATGGCAATCAATCGCCTTCTGGCGTCTTCGGTCGATATCCCGAAGCCGGACTTTTCTTGGCTCGATAGCCTCGCTTCGAACCTCGGCGATGCCGTGGACAAGAAGCAGGCGCAGGGGCTGATCAAGAAAAGCGTCAACGGCACCATCCAGCCGCAGCAGGCGCCACAGGGTTTCATTTCCCGACTGATGGGCGGTGGACAACCGGCAGCAACGCCCGCTTCTGCGCCCACGCAGACCGCGTCTGTGATGCCTGTGGAGCGCGGCCAGCCGCAGGGAAGCACCTATCAGCCGTTCATCGACACGGTGAAGACGAAGGTGACGAATCCATATGGCCTCGCTGCCGTGGCCGCTACGGGCCGCGCCGAAAGCGGGTGGAGCCCACAGAACGCAGCTCGTTCGTGGTCGGACCCGAGCCAGTCCGGACAGGCCGGCACCGCTGGCGGCGTGATGTCGTGGCGCGCCGAACGCCTTCAGAACCTTCAGAACTACGCACGATCGAAAGGCGAGGAGGGCAATGGCTCTCCGGCAACGCAGGCCGAATTCTTCTTGAATGAAGATCCGGCACTCGTGGCAAAGCTCAACTCTGCTCGATCGCCGCAGGAAGCGCAGAGCCTGATGAACAATGCGTGGAAGTTCGCCGGTTACGATCAGCCAGGCGGTGAGACAGCACGACGGATGGCACTCGCTCAGAACTATGCGGCCAACGACTTCAAGGATATTCCGCTTGAACAGGGCGATACAGGCGCTCCGCAGGCTGGCTATGTAGACCCTCAGGTAACGACCGCCTTCCGTGATCAGCCTCAGACCGCTGCTGCCCCCGCTGCAGCCCCTGTGCAGGTCGCAGACGCGAGTGGTGGTTTCCCGGCACCTGCGGCTCCCGCTGAAGCGCCTATCCGCGTGGACGGCGATCTACTGGGCAAGATGCTCACGAACCCCTATACGCGTGACGTCGGTTTGGAACTCTGGAAAACTACCGTCACGGGCCGCAAGGCTGGTTATGATTTCATGATGGCCCCGAACGGCGACTTGCTGCGCACTGACAAGCAGGGTGGTGTGGAGCGTGTAGGCAATTTCGCGAAGGCGGCGAACGGCCTTGGCGCTGATGAAGCGGGCCTCAACCTCGTGTATGGGCAGGACAAGGACGGCAACACGATCGCATTCCAACCCCTAAAGGGTGGCGGCTTGCGACAGGTTGAGCTTCCTGCAGGCGCAAAGCTGACCCCCGGCATCAGCAACATCGACACTGGCACGGGAACGCTTAGCGTCAACACCAAGACCGGCGCCCCGGTCATGTCGACACCGAAGGATGTTCAGGGACAGAATGAACAAGCTGCGACCGGGAAAAATAATGCTGAAGCCGTTGCTGCCCTTCCACAGGTGGAATCGTCTGCTAGCCAGATCATGTCGGCGATAGATAGCCTCGCGTCAGACCCCTACCTTCCTTCAATGCTCGGCCCTGTGAATTCGCGGCTTAAGAACCTCTCGGCTGATGCGGAGCGCGTTCAATCCAAGATGGATCAGATTGGTGGGCAGACGTTCCTTCAAGCTTTCAACATGCTCCGTGGCGCTGGCCAGATCACCGAAGTCGAAGGCACGAAGGCGACAGCAGCCATGGGCCGCCTCAACACGGCTCAGAACGAAAAAGATTATCGAGATGCGCTCAACGAGCTTCGAGAAATCGTCGTTGGCTCCTTGAGCCGAGCGCGTGCAAAGGCCGGAAGAGGCCAATCTGAAACATCCGCACCTACCGCTGCCCAGCCTGGACAGGTGCGGCGCTACAATCCTGAAACCGGGAACATCGAATAATGCCAGTTCGCATTAACGCCCCTGATGGCTCGATCGTTGAGTTCCCAGACGGGACTCCCGATGACGTTATGGCGAACGCCATGCGCAAGACATTCGGTGGTCCGTCGTCGTCAGCCCCTGCTGGAAAGCCCACTTCCGGCCGGCACCTGAGCTACGAGGAAGGCCTTGCGGCAATGGATGCCGATGGCGCACAGGGCGCGGTTGGTACTGGCATGATGGGCGCTATTGAAGGCATTCCAGTTGCCGGCCCATTTATCAAAAACGGGCTGCAAAAGGCGGCGGCGGGCATCTCGTCGGTCATTGACGGCGAAAGCTACGATGACAACCTGAAACAGGCGCAGGCGATCACCGATGAATCGCAGCGCGCTCACCCTGTCGCCAACACAGTGGGGCAGGTAGCCGGTGCAGTCGGGAGCATGATCCCTGCGGGGTCAACCGCCATCGGCGCTCGGGCGCTCGGTATGACTGGCCCTACGTTCCTTGGTCGTCTCGGCATGTCTGCCGGGTCGAATGCGCTGATTGCCGGCGCTGACTCGGCGGCACGCGGCGGAGACGCAAAGGACGTTGTGAACAGCACGGCCATTGGCGGAGGCATTGGTGCCGCAATTCCAGTGGTGGGCGCAGGTATCAATGCTGCCGTTCGTGGCGCTGGCAACGTTCTCGGCCCTCGCTTGTCCGCCGTCTTCAGCCCTGCACAGGAAGCAGAGCGGCGCGTTGGAACCGCTGTGGCCCGTGACGCAGCAGCAAATCCAGCTGGCGTCATGTCGGCCGCTGACGAAAGCGTGGCGCAGGCGGCAAATATCCCTGTCGTCAATGCCGATCGAGGCGGGGAAGTCACTCGCGCTCTTGCTCGCTCTGCTGCAAACCAGTCGCCGGAAGCGCGTGCTGCGATCGAGAAGACGGCAAGCGACCGTTTCGGCGCTCAGAGCCAGCGAGCAGTTGATTTTGTCAAGAAGGTCACAGGCGGCGCAGTCGATGACCTTGGCTACCAGCAGAACCTAACGAACCTAGCTCGTGCGGCCAATCGGCCCGCATATGCCGCTGCTGAAGCCGCGCCCGAAGCGCAGTCCATGTTTTCGCCGCGCATGCAGGAATTGATGCAGTCGCCGACCTTTCGAAAGGCCGTTGACCAGGTTCCGACCCGGAGCGCCGATCGAGGGGCTGTCGAAGGCTTCAAAGAGATCGGCAACCCATTCACCCAGAACAGCCAGGGTGCCTATGTGCTCAAGCAGAACGCCGATGGCACGCTAGTCTCCCCGAGCCTCAAGTTTTGGGATCAGGTACAGCGCAATCTTCGTTCGGAAATGGATAAGGCCTATCGTGCTGGTGACAAGCAGACCGGATCGGAAATCAAAGGACTCCGCGATGCTTTGGTCGGCGACCTAGATACAACGGTTCCGGCATTCGGCGCGGCGCGGAAAGGCGCGGCAGCTTTCTTCGGTGCAGAAGATGCCCTTGACGCTGGCAAGCAGTTCGTCAACCAGCCCCGATCTATCCCAGAGGCAAAGGCCGCATTCGCAAAGTTCAAGCAGCCAGAAAAGGATGCTTTTGCCACCGGCTATGCTTCTGAACTCATCGACAAGATCAAGGCATCCGGAGACCGTACCAACGTCATCAACAGCGTGTTCAAGAGCCAAGCGTCACGAGAAAGTCTTGAGCTTGCGCTTGGGCCGGAACGCGCTCGTCAGATAGAGGCTTATGTCCGGGTCGAGGATCTCGTCGACAAGCTCCGCGGGTCTATGGGCAACTCCACAACGGCGCGCCAGCTTGTCGAGCTAGGCATCGGCGCAGGTGGCGGCTATGGCGTCACGGGTGACTGGAAAGGCGCCATCGGAGGCGCTGCCCTTATGAAGGGTGCTCGCTACGTTGGAGAACGTGCGGATGCTAAGGTTATGGAGAATATCGCCAAGCTGCTCACCCAAGACAATCCATCGGCCTTGAATGGAGCGGTGCAGTTCGCTGCGCGCAATCCGAAATACATGGTTGCCCTTGAGAAACTGAGCAACGCTCTGGGTGCGCCAGTGCGTGGCGCGGCCCTCTCGATCGGCAATCAATGAAAAAGGCTTACGACCCAAGCCCCAAAGCCGAATAGCTCGTTGCTCTTTAGCCACCAGGACACAGGCATCAAGATAGCAGCCGCCAGCAGATAGCTGAACATTGTGAGGGCGTCAGGTGAGCCCTTGGGCGGCTCATTAGGATTATGATCGATCTGCATGGGTTCTACATAGGGCAAATTTCGTTCACTGTCTTGATAATTGCGCCTAGTGCGCCTTGGGTCAACTCACTGGGGTGACTGATGATGTATTGCCGAACGGCGTCAAAAAGGACCGTGGAATTCAACTTTCCATCTACAAGGCACTTTCTTGTTCTCTTTAGTTCGTCCGTTTGTACGTCATCAACCACGGTTATCCGATAATCGATCGCCCCCAAGACGTAACCTGCTCCAAACTCTCGGTTTACCTGAAGTAGTTCGCCGCTGGTCATAGCTCTAGCGGAACACGGTGCCAACGACACCGACACGACTGCAACCACAAGCGAAAATCTCATCCTCATCCCCATGCTGGCGTTGAGCCACCATGCACCAACTCGCGCGGGAAGTGAATATGGCAGGATATTGGCCCTCATCTGCTCAACAGATCAATGATCTGAACGGCAAGCCGATCGTCGGCGCCAAGGCGTTCTTCTATCTCGGCGGCACCACTACGCCGCTTGAGGTGTATCGCGACTATGGCCTGACGAATCCGCATCCGAACCCGTTGACGACTGATGGTTTCGGGCGGTTTCCTTCGGTCTTCCTTGATGAGGCCGATGGGTTCTACGATTTCCGTCTGACCACTTCCGGCGGAACATTGCTCTATACCGCCTCACAGATCCCAGTTATCGGGCCTTCTGTCGGTGGGGGCGGTGCTCCTCCGGCGCCTGTCGATCCCAACGCTGTCTTCAAGACAGGCGACATGAAGCCACGCTATGACACAGGCTTTCACGAGGGCTGGGTGCGGCTCAATGCTCGCACGATCGGTTCGGCACTGTCTGGGGCATCGGAGCGCGCTGCGGCCGATTGCCAGCCGCTCTATGAACTCCTGTGGGCGGTAGACACGACCCTCGTTGTTCTTGGTGGGCGAGGCGCTTCCGCAGCCGCTGACTGGGCTGCAAACAAGCCGCTCACCCTTCCTGATTGGCGAGGCCGCGCCATCATCGGCGTGGATGTCATGGGCAACATCGCCGCGAACGTGATCACCGAGGCCTCCGCGCTTGGTTGGTCGGGGGGCGCCGCAACTCACAAGCTCACCATCGATGAGATGCCGGCGCACACCCACAAGGAATCTCAGGAGCACAATTATGGCGTGACAACCGGCCGCCCAGCGTCCGGCGGCCCCTTCGGGCCTATCGACGCTGACACCAGTTCAACGGGCGGCGGAGCGAACCATAACAACATCCAGCCGTCCAAGGCCACAACCATTTATATAAGGCTGTAGCCATGTATCAGGGAACCTTTGACCCCGTTTCCAATCGCGCTGATTGGTTCGGGACGCTTCAGCTCGCCAACGCGGACACGGGCGAGGTGATCACCGACCTTACCGGCGTCGACATCACTCTCGTCGTGCGTAAGGACCGCTGCGGGCCATACCTTACAGCCACGCTGGATAACGCCAAGTTCGATGATCTCGGTGGCGGCGTCCTTCAGTGGCATTTCACCGCCTCCGAGATGGGCAACATCTGCGCGGATACATACCAGATCGGGATTACCGTCAAGCGTGACGGCATCGTCGAGCAAGAGGTCATCGGCGTGCTGCCGATCATTGATGGAGTGGTGGGCCGATGAGCGCGAATCTTGTTTTGAACGTCCTGCCGCGCTTCCCGGCTCACATCCGGGCCACGGATGGCCTCGTGGTAGCGATCGAGAACGCTGTCGATCTGGTTGTTAAGCCGGACTTCGGCGCGCTTGTTCCTGTGCCGGCCGTTACCAATCCCGCGATGACGTATTTCCAGGCTTGGGACAAGAGCATTGACTATTATCAGAGTATCTCCTTTCAGGATTTCTCTGACAACCTCGCCGATCAGGTCTTGGCCGGAACCCTTCTGGCGTTAAAAAACGTCACGTTCGCTGCTGACCAGGGCGTCTACTTCAGCAATGCAAACACCGCCAACGCCTACGCCCTTTCTGCCTTCGTGCGGGGGATTTCAGGTTCCTCCGATGCGACCGCCTTCAAAACAGCTTTGACGCTCTCGAAATCCGATGTCGGGTTGTCGAACGTGGACAATACGTCAGACGCCGGGAAGCCCGTCAGCACCGCCCAGCAGACGGCGATCAACCTCAAGGCCAACCTTGCATCGCCGACTTTCACAGGCGACCCCAAAGCGCCAACGCCCACGGCAGGCGACAACGATACCTCTATCGCGACAACGGCTTTTGTCACCGCAGCTATCGCTGCGGCCCCGTTCGGCATCAAGCGCTCCGCCACTGTCACGGCTTCAGGCGCGGCGATTGATTTTGCCGTACCGACTGGCGCGGTACGGGTCGGCTTGACCCTCAACGGCATCAGCACCACAGGAACGAGCACGATTATCGCGCAGCTTGGGGATGCTGGCGGGGTAGAGACTACGGGCTACGCCTCTGGCGGTATCCATGCGAGCAACGCTTCCGCAGCTTCTGTCACGCCGATCACGAACGGCTATCTGATGATGATCGTAAACGCTGCAACGGAAGCGTTCAGCGGCAGTTATGTGATGGATCTTGTCGGATCAATTGCCGATTGGGTTGGCTCCGGCGTCATCCAAAGTGACGGCACGACCCGAACAACGGCAGGCGCGGGCAGGAAGCCTTTGGCGCCAGGACCGATCACAACTCTCCGCCTCACGACAGCCAACGGCACCGACACTTTCGATGCAGGCACTGTTACCGCTTTCTGGGAGTTTTAAGCTATGCCTATTCGTCTCATCGTTCCGCTTGATGGTGAACCCTACGAAGAAGAATGGGATCCGACGCAAGAGCCTGGCTATATTCCTCCGGCTGATCCCGGCCCGCTGCCTTACACCATTGCAAAATCCACCCCATGGATACGCATGACCGGCGACGAGGCAGAACTCATCACAGGCGCCATGCAACAGGCAGACGCCAGAATGAAGGGCATCTATGATGCCTCCACGTATCTCAGCAGCGCCGATCCGCTCTGGTCCACACTTCACGACATGATCGCCTCGACGCTCAATTCCTCAACCCGTGCCGATGAACTCCTAGCCCCGGAGACCTGACATGCCTCCCAAGCTTCCGCCTGCCGAAACACTGACCGGGAACGAGGTTGCCGTTGTCATCCAGAGCGGCAAGCCTGTGACCACGACGGTGCAGAAGATTGCCAATCGGGGTCCGACCGCGACTGGCGCTCAGGGGCCGAAGGGCGACAAGGGGGATAAGGGTGACACAGGAGCGACCGGCCCAACGGGTTCTCAAGGCTCGCAGGGAGCGAAAGGGAACACCGGAGACACCGGACCACAAGGCCCATCTGGTGCAACCGGCCCCAAGGGAGATACAGGCTCTCAAGGACCGTCTGGCCAAGCGGGCGCTGCTGGCGCCCAAGGTGTGAAGGGCGATACCGGGGCGACCGGTGCGCCAGGCACTCCCAAGCGCGTAGAGCGATTCTCCGGCGTCACCAATGCCAGCGGGATCGCGGCTATCACCTTCTCCCCCGCCTTCGAAGCCGTCCCTGACATTGACGTCATTCAAGGCTGGATAGGCGATCAGGAAGTGGGCGGCGGCGTTGTCGCCGGTTCAGCCACCAAGACCGGCTGCAACGTCCTCGTGAAGGTCTCCCGCGGAACTCTGCTTCTCACCAGCGGGCCATTCCAGACCGCAGGCGCTGGCGTATCCGTCACCGTGCGGGCCATCGGCAACTAGCATCGGAGCATCCATGTTTCGCCAGGTCTTCAAGCTGGCACCGCGCTCGGTGCTGGTCTACCCATCCCTATGCCTATGCGCTGGCTGATCGTTTAGGTGCGCGAGGGCGCGCGGGCCGAGCACCATGGGTTGGCGAAAACCCATATTTTGAGTTCGCCTCTTTGCGTGCATGCGCAGCTTGATCGATCGTGTCGTAGCGCCCGACATAGGTCTCAACGCCTTTGACGCTAATGGTAACGACCCATTTTTCTGTCCGAGAGCATCGGGAGACTCCAGTTACGCCGCTTTTGTTATCTGATCGAATCCCCAAGTTCCGAGAACTCTCCAGGGGAGAAACATCTCGCAGGTTAGAGGCTCTGTTATCGGCTCTATCCCCATTGACGGCGCTGACATGATCGTCTGGCCAAGCGCCATAGTGAAGCAGCCATGCAACCCGATGGGCTTTGTAGGGTCGTTTGAAAATGCGGCCAACTCGATACCCGTCTATTGAAGCTGTGAATGCTTCCTTTCCGGCATAGCGAGTATTCCACGATTGCGGCGCTTCCGGCCTTTGGCGCCAAAAGAGCTTTCCCGTTTCGGGATCATACTTGAGAAGCGCGCTCACTTGCGCGTAAGACAATTCAGCCATCTCAACCTCTTGACAGGTGGGGTGTGGTTAGAACGCGTCGTCGGCCTGCAAGCCTTCGGCGCGTTCGTCGTTTATAGCACTCGAAGCTAAGGAATCCAACGTGTTCAGGCAGTTTCACCAAGTCGCCAAAATGGCGCCGGGGGCTATAGCCCTGTACCCTATCCTTGCGCTTTTCTCTTGGGCTGCGACCCTAACTGCATGGCTGCTAGCCCCATTGATAGCCGCTATTTCAATGGCAACCGGAAACAACGAAGTGCGCTTTCTGAACTGGTTTTACACGCACGACGCCAGTTTGGATGGCGGCATTGAACAGGGCAAGGACGGGTATGATCCGGCCGCTACCGGCTGGAAACTGTGGTGGCAAAGGGTCTCTTGGATAGCCAGAAATCCCGCCTACCGCTTCAACGCCTATGTGCTGGGCTACTCGGCAGAGGCGTCGGCGCTCATCTTCGAATCCGGCGAGCCCTATCCCCCGGTGAAGCACTGGACGGTGATCGAGCTTAAGGGCGGCCGCCGCGTCTTCGGCTATCGCAACGGCGGCAAGTGGTTCGGCTGGAAGCACACGCCGATCGCCGGCCGGTACCAGCTCAAAAGCAAGCCTTTCTGACATCCCTCACAATTCGGAGAACTGACCATGCCCACTTTCGGAGCAGCGTCTCTGGCTGCCTTGGCGAAATGCCATCCCAAACTTCAGCTTATCGCCAACGAGGCGATCAAGGAAATCGATTTCCGAGTCCTCGACGCTACCCGTGGCAAGGCCGACCAGGAGCGCGCATTCTCTTCTGGGAAGAGCAAGGCGCGGTTCGGGCAGTCGGCGCACAACTACGTGCCAGCTATCGCCTATGACCTGTTCCCAGCGCCGTATGACTGGAATAACCGCCAGTCGTTCATCGACCTGTCGAAGGTGATCTTGCGCATCGGCAAGGCGCACGACATCCCGCTCCGCTGGGGCGGCGATTGGAACGGCGACGGAAACCTGTCCGACGGCTGGGATATGCCGCACTACGAACTCAATCCGTGGCGGGAATGGGCCAAGCAGTCGAAGCTCTATGAGGGCTGACCCAGTGAAGTTCTTCATGGACCACAAGGCATCGCCAGATTGGGCGGTGCGTCGGCGGATCATCATCCTGTCGCTGATCTGGGAGGCGCTACTGATCACCTTCCTCGTGGTCTTTCCTCGCCCCAATCCCATCGCTGAAGTGGCAATTATCAATCTGGCCTCGCTCTTCGGCGGCACGGTGGGCAGCTACATCTTCGGTGCCGTTTGGGATCGCAAGAACGAACTCAAGGCCGACGTCGCCCAACAGGCCGTCAGCCAGGGTGATACCGATACGACCGTGAAGGTGGAGCAATGACAGCGTTCTTCTTGATCCTCCGTTTCCTGATAGCCATGCTTCCGGGCATCGCTGGCACAGTCCTCTATTACGAAGGCCTGCCTGTCATCTCCAAGGTTCCGTACATTGAATATGTGCCGCTTGTCGGAACCTTGGCTGTCGGTGAAAAGCACCGGTACGCGAAAGAGCAGGTGCGGATCGAGACTGCCAAGATGGTCTCAGCCTTCGAATATGAGGTGGTTGCCCAGCAGCTGGCCGTGGAACGCCGCCGAGCCGATCAGGCGGCACAGATCACCGAAGAATACCGAAAGCGCACTGAGGCCGCTGTGAGAGCCACGGCGCAGGCGCAAGACAAGCTGGAGAAAGCCATTGCGGAAGATAGCGGCACTGACAGCCCTGTGTGGGACGCTCGTGATATTGAATGGCTGTGTGAGCACGGATCAAAAGCGCCTCAGTGCAGCCGCTGATGCAAAAGGCAGGCTGCAGGCTGCTGTCATCCTCCCCGACCTGCCGGCCGAGTGCCGTGAGAAGATGGGGCGGGTCTACCCGAAATCGACCGAGAAGCCGCGCAACACCCAGCTACGGTGGGAATTTGCGGCCGACGCTCAAGATGATCGAACCGGGCGGTGCTCCGGTTTCTATGATGATGTGAAAACCAAGTTCGGCCAGCGCTGAACGATAGCCTGCCAAGTGCATTGAAAGGGCAGTGGGAACGGATGACTAAAGGTGCGATGGATATGCCAACAAACGGCTCGTTCGACCCAGAGACCCGCTATGTCCAGCTTGG
>UCCA01000015.1 GCA_900470805.1 Hyphomicrobiales bacterium
CCCCTCCCCAACCCCTCCCCACAAGGGGGAGGGGCTTTCGGGCGCACGACCTAAAGCGTCACGCGGGCCTCTCAGCGCGCTGCAACGTATACTTGGTCACCGAGATTGCGACAGCTTAGCCCCTCCCCCTTGTGGGGAGGGGTTGGGGAGGGGGACTTTCCCCTATCCCTCGATCTCCGGCTCCACCAGCCGCGCGAGGTTGCGCAGCGATTCCTGCCAGCCGAGGTAACAGGCTTCCGGCGGGATGAGGTCGGGGATGCCGGACTGGACGATGTTTACGTCGGTGCCGACGGACACCTTTTTCAACTCGACAACGACTTCCATCTCGCCCGACAGGTTCGGATCGTCGAAACGGTCGACGTAGCGCAGGCGCTCGCTGTCCACGAGTTCGAGATATTCGCCGCCGAAGGCGTGGCTGTTGCCTGTCGTGAAGTTTCGGAACGACATCCTGAACGTGCCGCCGACCGTGGGCTCGAAATGATGCACGGTGCAGGCAAAGCCGTTCGGCGGCAGCCATTTGGCGATGGCGTCGGCCTCGAGGAAGGCGCGGTAGACCTTCTTCGGCGTGGTGGCGAGAACGCGGTGCAGGCGGATGGTGCTCGGCATGATCTTGATCCTCCGGGTTGACGGTCCAAGGACGGACGACGCTTCGTTGATCCGACATCGGTTCGAGGATTAGTTCAAGGGCTACTTGTTGGAGCAGACCCCCTCCCCAACCACAAGGGGAGGGCTAACTCGTGGCTCGTGCGGTGCCAAACGTGCGCTTGCGACTATTGAGAGGTTGAGGTTGTCGTCAATGGCGGCGCGCCCGGCGAGCCCCTCCCCCTTGTGGGGAGGGGTTGGGGAGGGGACTTCTGGCGCAGAGAATATCCCCACCAAACATCCTTCCCCAAAACCCCGCCTTTTTAAACCGTCCTTCCCGCTTTTCGGCCGGCACAAAAAACCAATCCTCTTGCCATCGGCTCCGCAACTATGACAGGTTCCGCAAGCGTTATTTTGGGGAGATATTTCATGTTGTTTCGTCGCGCCGTCCTTGCCGGGCTGACCGCCCTCGTCCTGTCGCCGATCGCGGCATTCGCCGCCGAACTGCCCGACCTGAAGGGCAAGGCGGTCGTCGTCGTCACCGAGAACGCCTATCCGCCGCTGCAGTTCGTCGATCCGAAGACCGGCAAGCAGATCGGCTGGGAATATGACGCGATGGACGAGATCGCCAAGCGGCTGAATTTCAAGCTCGAGTACCAGAACACCAGCTGGGATGCGATGATCCAGGCGGTCTCCGACAACCAGTACAACATCGGCATGACCGGCATCACCATCAAGGACGACCGCAAGGCCAAGGTCGATTTCTCCGATCCCTACATGCGCAGCCAGCAGTTCATGCTGGTGCGCGGCGACGAGACGCGGTTTACCGACGCCAAGACCTTGGGCGCCTTCAATGACGGCCTGGTAGGCGCCCAGCCGGGCACCTCGCCTTTCTATGCCGCCGTCTACGAGATCCTCGACGGCAACGAACAGAACCCGCGCATCAAGCTGTTCGAGACCTTCGGCGCCACCGTACAGGCGCTGAAAGCCGGCGACGTCGACGTGGTGCTGACCGACAGCGTCGCGGCGCAGGGCTATGTCGATGCGTCGAAGGGCGGCCTCAAGGTCATCGGCGGGCCGCTCGGCACCGAGGATTTCGGCTTCATCTTCCCGAAGGGCTCCTATCTGGTGGCGCCAGTCAATGCGGCAATCGCCAGCCTCAAGGCCGACGGCACGCTCGACGCGCTGAACAAGAAGTGGTTCCTCGACTACAAGATGGGGCAATGATCCCTTCTGCGCCTCTCTTCCGGTGCCATCGATGATGGCGCCGCAGCCTGCTCCGCATGGACATGACAAGGGCGACTATCCCTGGTGGCTGGTCGCCCTCGTCGCGATCGGCCTCGGGCTTGCCGCCGTCATCATTGCCAACGATATCTACGCTCAGGTCTTCCGCACCGTCTTCAACGGCGTCGGCGTCACCATCTTCGTGACATTGGTGGGCTTTGCGCTGGCCACAGTGCTCGGGCTCGGCATCGCGTTGCTGGGATTGTCGGACAGCGTCGTGCTGCGCCAGATCGCCCGCTTCTACGTCGAGGTCATCCGCGGCGTGCCGATGCTGGTGCTGTTGTTCTACATCGCCTTCGTCGGCGCCCCGGCGATCGTCGCGGCCTATAACTTTCTGACGATACCTTTGGTCAGATCGGGTCTCGCCGAGCCGCTCCTCGTGCGCGACTTCTCGCTGATGTGGCGGGCGATCATCGCGCTGATGATCGGCTATTCCTCCTTCATCGCCGAAGTGTTCCGGGCCGGCATCCAGTCGGTCGATCACGGCCAGATTGAGGCTGCCAAGGCGCTTGGCCTGTCGCGCTACCACCGTTTCCGCTTCGTGGTCTTCCCGCAGGCGATCAGGGTGATCTTCCCGCCGCTGTCGAACGATTTCGTGGCGATGGTGAAGGACTCGTCGCTCGTCTCCGTGCTCGGCGTCTCCGACATCACCCAGATGGGCAAGATCTACGCATCCGGCTCCTTCCGCTTCTTTGAAACCTACTCGATCGTCACCTATATCTACCTGATCCTGACGATCGGCCTGTCGCTGGCCCTGCGGCAGGTGGAAAAACGGATGCGTGGAAAAGAGCGGCGATAGCGGTTCGATGTTTCGAATTGCCGAGCCCGCGAAAAATTGATAAGTCACTGCTCATGGAATCCAAGTTTAGTTGCATTGGGGCGCATATTTTCGTGCTGCAGGATCATTATCGCCTGCCGGCACGTTTCTTTGCGGCTGTTTCCGGTGCGCTTAACAGCCGACTTCGTTGATCCCTGTCTGATCGACTGAACGGCCGGCGGGCTTCCCGCCACCAAGCTCCATACCCCCTATGCATAACAAAACGGATGTATCGCCATGAGCGCACCGCGTACTCTCTACGACAAGATCTGGGACGACCACATGGTCGACCAACAGGACGACGGCACCTGTCTTCTCTACATCGATCGCCACCTGGTGCACGAGGTTACCTCGCCGCAGGCGTTCGAGGGACTGCGCATGACCGGCCGCAAGGTGCGTGCGCCTGAAAAGACGCTTGCCGTCGTCGACCACAACGTTCCGACCTCGCCCGATCGCCATCTCGGCATCAAGAACGAGGAAAGCCGTATCCAGGTCGAGCAGCTGGCAATCAACGCCGCCGAATTCGGCGTCGAATATTATTCGGCCAGCGACATCCGCCAGGGCATCGTCCACATCATCGGACCGGAGCAGGGTTTTACCCTTCCGGGCATGACGATCGTCTGCGGCGACAGCCACACCTCCACGCACGGCGCCTTTGGCTCGCTGGCGCATGGCATCGGCACGTCTGAAGTGGAACACGTTCTGGCGACCCAGACGCTGATCCAGAAGAAGGCGAAGAACATGCTGGTGCAGGTCGACGGCATCCTGCCGCCGGGCGTCACCGCCAAGGACATCGTGCTTGCGATCATCGGCGAGATCGGTACCGCCGGCGGCACCGGCTATGTCATCGAATATGCCGGCGAAGCCATCCGCGCGCTGTCGATGGAAGGCCGCATGACGATCTGCAACATGTCGATCGAAGGCGGCGCCCGCGCCGGCCTGATCGCCCCGGACCAGATCACCTACGACTACATCACCGGCAAGCCGCGGGCGCCGAAGGGCGAGACGCTGCAGCAGGCGATCGCCTACTGGGAAACGCTGAAATCGGACGAAGGCGCGCATTACGACCGCGTCGTCACGCTCAACGCCGCCGAACTGCCGCCGATCGTCTCCTGGGGCTCCTCGCCCGAGGACGTCATCTCGGTGCAGGGCATCGTTCCCAATCCGGATGAAATTCCGGATGAGAACAAGCGCACCTCCAAGTGGCGCGCGCTTGACTACATGGGCCTGAAGCCGGGCACGAAGATCACCGACATCGCTGTCGACCGCGTCTTCATCGGCTCCTGCACCAACGGCCGCATCGAGGACCTGCGCGCCGCCGCCAAGGTGGTCGAAGGCAAGACCGTTGCCGGCACCGTCAGCGCCATGATCGTTCCGGGCTCCGGCCTGGTGAAGGAGCAGGCGGAAGCCGAAGGGCTCGACAAGATCTTCAAGGCCGCCGGCTTCGACTGGCGCGAGCCGGGCTGCTCGATGTGTCTGGCCATGAACGACGACCGGCTGAAGCCGGGCGAACGCTGCGCCTCGACCTCGAACCGCAACTTCGAAGGCCGCCAGGGCTTCAAGGGCCGCACCCATCTGGTGTCGCCCGCCATGGCAGCGGCCGCGGCCATCGCCGGCCACTTCGTCGACATTCGCGAGTGGAACTGAGATCGTCCGGCCTCTCCCGAAAGGGAGGGGCCGAATGCATGTCTGATACCTGAACGGGAAAGCAAGATTGGTCCGTTCAGACAAGATGCACGCGTTCTCCACCCTCCTCCCGGCCTTGAGCCGGGAAAAGGGACAGTGGGCATATCACCCCTCCCGGAGATCACCATGACCGCCCAACCGAACCGCCACCTCCTCCTCCTGCGCCACGCGAAATCCGCCTGGCCAGACGGCGTAGCGGACCATGATCGCCCGCTGGCCGCCCGTGGCCTGAAGGCCGCGCCGCTGATCGGCCGCTACATCGCGCGCGAAGCGCTTATCCCCGACCTCGCACTGGTCTCGACCGCGCGGCGTACCCAGGAGACCTGGGCGCTTGTCGGCGCGGAGCTGCCCGTGTCTGTCCAGCGCCGGAACGTCGATGAAATCTACGAGGCTCCGGCCGAACGCCTTGCCGCCGTCATCCGCGCCACCGACGCCTCCATCCGAACGCTGCTGCTCGTCGGCCATAATCCGGGATTTCAGGAATTGGCGTTGGACCTCGCCGGCGGGGGTGACGATCTGGCCACGCTGCGGCTGAAATTTCCAACCGGAGCGCTTGCCGTCCTCGATTTCAGCGCGCGCGCCTGGACCGACGCGACGCCACGGAGCGGTGTGCTTGAGCGTTTCGTGACACCGCGCTCGCTGGGGTGATCGGGCGGCGGCGGCCGGCGCCGGGCACTCTTCGGCAATCTTGGCTTTTCAGGGAATGAAAGGAGCTCTCTTCTCCCCGCGCGGGGAGAAGAGGCAGGCAGTAACATCCAATCAGAACGTCGCCGTCTTCGGATCCGGCCCGATGCGTGCCGAGGCGCTGTCGAGCGCGGCGATCTTCGCCATGTCGTCGCCGTCGAGCTTGAAATCGAACACCTGGAAGTTTTCGACGATGCGCGATGGCGTCACCGACTTCGGGATGACCACGAGGCCGCTGTCCATGTGCCAGCGGATGATCACCTGCGCCGGCGTCTTGCCGTGCTTGGCGGCAATGTCAGCGATGACAGGATGGGCGATCAGCTTGCCCTGGCCGAGCGGGCTCCAGGATTGCGTGGCGATGTTGAGCTTCCTGTGGGCTTCCTGCGCCGCCTTCTGCTGAAAATCGGGGTGCAGCTCGATCTGGTTGATGACCGGCACCACACCGGTCTCGCCGACCAGCCGCTCGACATGCTCGGGATAGAAATTCGACACGCCGATCGACTTGGCGCGGCCCTGTTCGCGCAGCGTCACGAAGGCCTTCCAGGTGTCGACATAGAGGTC
This sequence comes from Hyphomicrobiales bacterium, assembly GCA_900470805.1. Classification (GTDB taxonomy): domain Bacteria; phylum Pseudomonadota; class Alphaproteobacteria; order Rhizobiales; family Rhizobiaceae; genus Rhizobium. The sequence continues at coordinate 5,615 of UCCA01000015.1, forward strand.
GCGCGTCGGCGCCGGCCAGTGGATGAGGTAGAGATCGACATAATCGGTGCCGAGGCGCTTCAGGCTCTTGTCGAAGGCCTTCAGCGTCGAATCGTAGCCCTGGTCGGCATTCCAGAGCTTGGTGGTCAGGAAGATGTCCTTGCGGTCGATGCCGGAAGACGCGATGCCCTCGCCGACACCCTCTTCGTTCTCGTAGACGGCGGCCGTATCGACATGGCGATAGCCGGCCTCGATGGCGGCGCGCACGGTGGGCGCTGCGATGTCGTCAGGCGTCTGCCAGACGCCGAGGCCGACCTGGGGAATGGAATGTCCGTCATGAAACGTAATGATCGATTGCTGTGCCACAATATCTCTCCGGGAAGTCAATGAATGGAACGGGGCGTGATGAACCCGCGTGGGCAGCGGGCTCCGCCGACACCTCCACGGTCGAAACCCGGGCGCCGGTCGAATTTCATATAGGTCAGGCAATCGCCGATATCACCCCACGACGCGGCAAAGAACACGCTGTCAGACAACCCGCACGACCGTGCCCTTGCGCAGATAGGGCAGGATCCTGTTCATGTCGCGCGGATGGATGGCGATGCAGCCTTCGGTCGGCTGGTAGCCGGGGCGGATGAGATGGAAGAAGATCGCCGAGCCGCGATTGCGGGCCCGCGACGTGACGTTCCAGTCCAAGACAAGGCAGACGTCGTAGAGCCCGTCCTTGCGCTTCATCTCTTCATGGCTCGGGCCGAACGGCGCCTTCACCAGCCGGTTGTAGTTCGCGTCACCGGATTGATCGCACCACAGCATGTCCGCGCGGATCAGACGAATCGGCAGGCGCGTGCTGCAGCCAAGGGGCTTTTCGCGACGCCGGAATCCGGAAATCAGCCTCATCGATCCGATCGGCGTGGCGCCATCGCCTTCACGCTTGCGTGTAGTTCGTCCTGAACGACCAACTGCAGCGGGTACCACGATTGTCCCGAATTGGAGCAAAGCCCGGCTTTTCTGCCCCGGGGCAGGTCTAACGGTAACGATCGATGATTGTATAGACGGTCTCCGCCTTGTTTTTTCCATGTTTCTCGCATGTTTTTGCAATTGCCGGGGCAGTGATTGAAATCATATAGCACCATATACGACAACAGCTTGGTATCCTGATCTTTGCCAACGTTCGAAAGTGGCGTAGGAGTAGGGAACCAGATGGCGAGGGACATAGCCGCATGACAGCACGCACCATTCTTTTGGTGGATGATGACGATGACCTCCGTGAAACCCTGACGGAGCAGCTCTCGCTCTATGACGAGTTCACGGTTCTGCAGGAAGCGACGGCGGCAAAGGGCGTGGAACGCGCCCGCGCGACGGCCATCGACCTGCTGATCATGGACGTCGGCCTGCCTGACATGGATGGACGCGAGGCAGTCAAGCTGCTGCGCAAGGGCGGCCTCAAGGCGCCGATCATCATGCTGACCGGCCATGACACCGACAGCGACACCATTCTCGGTCTCGAAGCTGGCGCCAACGACTATGTCACCAAGCCATTCCGCTTCGCCGTGCTGCTGGCCCGCATCCGCGTGCAGCTGCGCCAGCACGAGCAGAGCGAAGACGCCACCTTCAGCGTCGGCCCCTACGTGTTCAAGCCGAGCCAGAAGCTTTTGACCACCGAAAACGGCCAGAAGATCCGGTTGACGGAAAAGGAAGCGGCGATCATCCGCTATCTCTACCGCGCCGAGCAGAAGGTCGTGACCCGCGACGTGTTGCTGGAAGAGGTCTGGGGCTACAATTCCGGCGTCACCACCCATACGCTCGAAACCCACGTCTATCGCCTGCGCCAGAAGATCGAGCGCGATCCCTCGAATGCCGAGATTCTGGTGACGGAAAACGGCGGCTACAAGATCGTACCGTAACCATGGCACTGAACGACGATATCCAGCTGCTGTCGCAGCTGCCGCTGTTCAACGGCATGTCGGAGGACCAGCTCAGGCTGGTCGCCTTCGGTGCCGACCGGCGGGTGATATCGAACGGCCAGATGCTGTTTCGCGAAAGCTCTCCCGCTGACAGTGCCTATGTCATCGTCAGCGGCAGCGTCGAGCTGAGCCGCATCGGGCGGGACGGCAAGCCCGAGATTCAGGCCGTCGTCGGCGCCGGCACGCTTTTGTCCGAGCTTGCGCTGATCACGCTGGTCGAGCGCAAGTTCACCGCCATCGCCCGCGAGGACACGGCGATCATCCGCATTACCCGCTCGCTGTTTCACCGGCTGATCGAGGAATATCCGGATGCCGCGCTACTGATCGAGCAGCGCATCCGCGACAACATCGCGGCGCTGGCGGCCCGCGCCGCCGCCGAGCTTCACCGCTTCGCCTGAACCCTCTATCGATTACAGATCGAAGTGCGCCGTCACCGGCACGTGGTCGGACGGCCGCTCCCAACCGCGTGCTTCCTTGAGGATTTCGATGCGCTGCAGATGCGGTCCGAGATCCTGCGACGACCAGATGTGGTCGAGACGGCGGCCGCGATCGGCGGCTTCCCAGTCCTTGGCGCGGTAGCTCCACCAGGTATAGAGCTTTTGGCTGTCCGGCACGTTCTGGCGCATCAGGTCGAGCCACTGCCCGCGCTTCATGATCTCGATCAGCCCTTCTGTCTCGACCGGCGTATGGCTGACGATCTTCAACAGCTGCTTGTGCGACCAGACGTCGTGCTCGAATGGCGCGATGTTGAGATCGCCCACCAGAATGGCCGAGGTGTTGGCCTCGCCATTGGCGCTCAGCAGCTTCATCTCCTCAATGAAATCGAGCTTGTGGCCGAACTTCGGATTGACCGCCCTGTCCGGCTCGTCGCCGCCGGCCGGCACATAGAAATTATGCAGCCGGATACGCTTAGCCCCGCGCTCGAACACCGCCGAGATATGGCGGGCATCGCCGACCTTGCAGTAATCCTGTCTGTGATCCTCGACCAAGGGGAAGCGCGAGGCGATGGCGACGCCGTGATAGCCCTTCTGGCCGTGGATGATGATGTGCTCATAGCCCATGGCCTTCAGTGGCGCCAACGGGAACAGCTCGTTCGGCACTTTGGTTTCCTGCAGGCAGATGACATCGGGGCTGTGCTTCGTAACCAGCTGCTCGACGATCGGCATGCGCAGCCGCACCGAATTGATGTTCCAGGTGGTGATCGAGAAGCCCATGCCGCTGCCTTTCCATGTCTGATGAACTGCCTTTAGAGGAAAGGGCGTGTGGTGCCAAGTGTCCACTCACGTCGAGCAAGCGGGACCGCGCTTAGATCCTCGGGACAAGCCCGAGGATGACGGTTGTGTTTTGTGGGCCGTCAATAACCCATTGAAAATCCGGAGAAAATATGATCTCGACGTTATCCTCGGGCTTGTCCCGAGGATCTAAGCACGTCTCCAGGACTGCAACGCTCATGGATGCTGAGACGACGTCATCAATCGCGATAAGCCGCGGTCCCCGGGATCACCTCGTATGGCACCTTGAACACCTTGTCGTCGAACTGCATGCCGGTCTTGACGTTGAACACCATGACCGAGGTGTCCTTGCCCTGATTGTCGGTGATCGTCCACTGGCGCAGGTCGAAGGTTTTCGGGTCGAACATCATGGTGATCGTCGAATTGCCGAACACCGTGTTGTTGCCGAGTGCGATGGTGGTGAGGTCGGACTCTTCCTTGACGCTCTTCACCGAGCCCGCAGACAGATCGATCTTCTGCGCCAGCAGCAGGCTGAGCGGCGTCTTCGACAGCGGGTAGAGGTCCCAGGTCTTCAGCTTCATGTTGCCGATCGCCACGTTCTTGCCGTCGGCGATGACGCGGATCGGCGATGGATCGTCATAGTTGAAGCGCAGCTTGCCCGGGCGCTGGATGAAGAACTTGCCGCCGGTCTGCTCGCCCTTCGGGCCGAACTGCACGAATTCACCCTGCATGGTGGCGACCGAGGAGAAGTGGTCGGCGATCGACTGTGCCGTGGCGCTGTTTCCCGCGGCACCGGCCGCCTGCGCGAAAACCTGCAGCGGCAGCGCCGTGGATGCCGCCGCGACAGCAAGCGCGCCCAGCATGTGGCGCCGTGTCAGCGAGATGCGATCCAGGAAGGTATCGGAGTGGGTCATTGAAGTCTCCTTTATGCAGTCTGCATGCTGCCGAAACGCGGCGTCTTCATGGCGTGCTCGCAGGGCCAGCCAATGGTAACGTTTTCGGCGCGATCAGGTTTCCGTGAATTCAGGACTCCTGAAAATAAATCACCATCGCCCATGTTCAAGGCGCCGGCATTCAAGCTGCCGAGGTTAAAACCGTCAGCGGTCGAGAATATCGCCTTCGGTCGGCACCAGGATCTCGCGCTTGCCGGCATGGTTGGCCGGACCGATGATGCCCTCCTGCTCCATTCGCTCGATCAGCGATGCCGCGCGATTGTAGCCGATGCCGAGGCGGCGCTGGACGTAGGATGTCGAGGCCTTGCCGTCGCGCAGCACGATGGCCACCGCCTGGTCGTAGGGATCGTCGGATTCGCCGAGGTTGGAAGTGCCTGCCGGCCCGCCGCCGTAGTCCCCGTCCTCGTCGTCATCGGCGGTGATGGCATCGAGATACTGCGGCTGACCCTGCGTCTTCAGGTAGGCGACGATGTCCTCGACCTCGCCGTCGGCCACGAACGGGCCGTGGACGCGCTGGATGCGCCCGCCGCCAGCCATGTAGAGCATGTCGCCCATGCCGAGCAGCTGTTCGGCGCCCTGTTCGCCAAGGATGGTGCGGCTGTCGATCTTCGACGTCACCTGGAAGGAGATGCGGGTCGGGAAGTTGGCCTTGATGGTACCGGTGATGACGTCGACCGACGGACGCTGCGTTGCCATGATCACGTGGATGCCGGCGGCGCGCGCCATCTGCGCCAGGCGCTGCACCGCGCCTTCGATATCCTTGCCGGCGACCATCATCAGGTCGGCCATTTCGTCGATGATGACAACGATATACGGCAGCGGCTTCAGGTCGAATTCTTCGGTCTCGTACATCGCCTCGCCGGTCGCCCGGTCGAAGCCCGTCTGCACGGTGCGCGAGATCGCCTCGCCCTTGGCCAGCGCCTGCTCGACGCGCGAATTGAAGCCGTCGATGTTGCGCACGCCGATCTTCGACATCTTCTTGTAGCGCTCTTCCATCTCGCGGACGGTCCACTTGAGCGCGACGACGGCCTTCTTCGGATCGGTAACCACAGGCGACAGCAGGTGCGGGATACCGTCATAGACGGAAAGTTCGAGCATCTTCGGATCGATCATGATCAGGCGGCACTGCTCCGGCGTCATCCGGTAGAGCAGCGACAGGATCATGGTGTTGATGGCGACGGATTTGCCCGAGCCGGTGGTGCCGGCAACAAGCAGATGCGGCATCTTGGCGAGGTCGGCGATCACGGCTTCGCCGCCGATCGTCTTTCCAAGCGCCATGGCGAGCTTGGCCTTCGAGGTCTCGAAATCACGGGATGCGATCATCTCGCGCAGATAGACCGTCTCGCGGATGTTGTTCGGTAGTTCGATGCCGATGGCGTTGCGGCCCGGCACGACCGCGACACGGGCGGCAATGGCGCTCATCGAGCGGGCGATATCGTCGGCGAGGCCGATGACACGCGACGACTTGATGCCGGGAGCCGGCTCCAGTTCATAGAGCGTGACGACGGGGCCCGGACGGACGTGGATGATCTCGCCCTTGACGCCAAAGTCTTCGAGCACGCCTTCGAGCATGCGGGCATTCTGTTCCAGCGCATCGGCAGACAGCGTCGAATCGCGCACCACGGCCTTCGGCTCGGCGAGAAGATGCATCGACGGCAGCTGGAAGCCCTCGGGGCGGATGAAGGAACCCTGCCGCTCGCCCTCGATGCGGGCGCCGGGCTTCGGACGGCTGGAGGCCGGGACGACACGCGGTTCGGGACGGCCGCCGCTCTGCTTGGCGGGCGCGCGCATCATCCAGTCGTTGTCGTCGTCATCGGGCAGGATATCGGCCGGGCGCGGCGGCATGTCGCTGTCGAAGCCGATGTCGTCGTCATCGTCGTTGAGCGAGATCGACGGCGCCGACACGACACGACGCGCCGAACCGGCGCGCGCGTCCAATGAGGGCTCCATCCGCTCGCCACGGGCGGTCGGCGCCTTGGCGCGAACCGGCTCGTTCAGCTTGCCGAACTCGTCATCGTTGAAATCGTAAGGGCTTTCGAAGTCGTCGTGCTTGCGCTTGCGCGGCCCCATACCGAGCAGCCGGCGCAAACGGGCCTGGCTCACGTACCAGGCATGCGTCAGCGCGCCGAAGGCAAGCCAGCCGCCGCCATCGTCGTCTTCCTCGTCGTCATCTCCCACCGAGCGCAGCTTGGAGCGGCTGGCGGCATAGTTCTCTTCCTCTTCCTCGGCTTCTTCCTCTTCCGTGCGGCCGACGATGCCCGCGGCAAACAACATCATCCATACGGTCGGCACCGCGAAGATGCAGCCGACGGCGGTGGCGAAGGTGCCGGTCGGATAGGCGCCGACGAACAGCGCCGGGAAGCGCAGGATCATGTCGCCGATGACGCCGCCGATGCCGTTGGGGATCGGCCAGGTCAGCGGCGGCGGAAAGCAGCCAAGAACGGCCGACGACAGCACGGAACCGAGGCCCCAGGCGGCGGCCCGCGCCGGAATGCGGCTGAAACGGCGACCGGAGATCAGCGCCAGCGCCCAGGCAACGACGGGCAGCAGCGAAACGACGCTGGCCAGTCCGAAGAACTGCATGAGGATGTCGGCAAAGGCCGCACCGCTATAGCCCAGCACGTTGGTGGGTTCGTTGCCGGTGGCGTAGGAATAGCTCGGGTCCGCGACGTTCCACGTTGCCAGCGCCGCGACGGCGAGCGCCAGGGCCAAGAAGATCGCAAAGCCCAAAAGGGTTTGCGCCTGCCGGAAGACGAACCCCGAAAGGGAGAAACGGTCCGGCCGGCCATCCATCGATGGCGATGTGCTTCGTGCCATATGTTGTATCCGTCCAATGCCTGAAAGCGTGCGAATCGCCAATGCGCTCCGCGCCCAATGCGTCCGCTCCACCTAACCAAAGGACGGTTAAAGCGGCGTTAACCATGCACGATCCCGGCCGACCCATCCGGAAATAAAAATGCCCGGACCTTGTGGGGTCCGGGCCAGGAGCGGCGTAAACGATAGGAATAGGCCGTTGCGGGCACAATATGCAGCGCCTTCGGAAAGGCGCTGCAATGCCGTCTTAGGAGTGGTAGGCGGCTTCGCCGTGCGTTGCGAGGTCGAGACCTTCGCGCTCGGCTTCGACAGGAACGCGCAGACCGATGATCACGTCGACCACCTTGTAGAGGATGGCCGAGCCAACGCCGCACCATACGATGGTGGTGGCGATTGCCGTGATCTGGGTGACGACCTGGCTGCCCATGGTGACGCCCTCGGCATAACCGACGCCGCCGAGCGAGGCGCTGGCGAAGATGCCGGTTGCGATCGCGCCGAACATGCCGCCGATGCCGTGGACGCCGAAGACGTCAGCGGTGTCGTCGTAGCCGAACTTGTTCTTCACCACGGAGACGAAGAAGTAGCAAAGCGGCGAAACGATCAGGCCCATGATGATGGCGCCCATCGGACCGACGATGCCGGCGGCAGGCGTGATCGCGACCAGACCGGCAACCATGCCGGAAGCGCCGCCGAGCATGGAGGCCTTGCCGCGGGTAAGCGTTTCGACGGCTGCCCAGGAAACGATGGCGGCAGCGGTGGCGACGAAGGTGTTGACGGTTGCAAGCATTGCGCCGCCTGATGCTTCGAGGTTGGAGCCGGCGTTGAAGCCGAACCAGCCGAACCAGAGCATCGAGGCACCGACCATGGTCAGCGTCATCGAGTGCGGAGCCATCATGTCCTTGCCGTAGCCGGTACGCTTGCCGACCATGATCGCACCGATCAGACCGGCAACGCCGGCGTTGATGTGAACGACGGTGCCGCCAGCGAAGTCGAGCGCGCCCATCTTGAAGAGCATGCCGTTGGCATCCCAGACCATGTGAGCGATCGGGAAGTAGACGAAGGTTGCCCACAATGCGCAGAACAGTACGACAGCCGAGAACTTGATGCGTTCGGCGAAGGCGCCGACGATCAGGGCAGGCGTGATGGCAGCGAAGGTCATCTGGAACATCGCGAAGATGAACTCAGGAATGACGACACCCTGCGAGAAGGTCGCAGCGGTCGAATCCTTGGTCACGCCCGAGAGGAACAGCTTGGCTGTGCCGCCCCAGTACGGGCTGTCGGAACCGCCGAAGGCGAAAGAGTAGCCGTAGATGACCCAGATGAGCATCATGACGGCGGCAACCATCGTGCACTGCATCAGCACCGACAGCATGTTCTTGGCGCGCACCAGGCCGCCGTAGAAGAGCGCGAGGCCCGGCAGGATCATGAACAGCACGAGAAGCGTCGAGATGAACATGAAGGCGGTGTCGCCCTTGTCGGGAACGGGTGCCGCGGCAGCAGCCGGTGCAGCCGTGGTGGCGGCATCCTGCGCAAAGGCGACGACCGGCGCGAGAAGCGCGGCCGACGCAGCGGCAAGGCGCGCGAAGGTAGGATTGAACTTCGAAATTGACATTGAAAAAAGCTCCCTCAGCTTACAGCGCTTCTGCGTCGGTTTCGCCGGTACGAATGCGCACCGCGTGGTCGATCGAGTATACGAAGATCTTGCCGTCGCCGATCTGGCCGGTCTTGGCCGACGATGCGATGGCCTCGACAGCCTTGTCGACGATCTCGGTTGCGACGGCGATCTCGATCTTGAGTTTCGGCAGGAAGCTCACAGCGTATTCGGTGCCGCGATAGATTTCGGTATGCCCCTTCTGGCGCCCGTAACCCTTGACTTCGGTCACGGTCAGGCCCTGAATGCCGATCGCTGTGAGGGCTTCGCGCACCTCATCGAGCTTGAACGGCTTGATAATGGCCATCACAATTTTCATCTGGTTTCCCATCCTTCGTTACCCTCGGCATGGAGCCGACTCTCCTTGCCACCGGCGTTTTGCGCACAGCGACTAGCTCCTTACATTCAAGGCGCGTGCCAGATTCGAAACCGTTTGTTAAGCCTTTGAAAAATAAGCGGTATATTTAAAGGCGCCAATAAACAGGCAAATGATTGCCTAATAATCGCTCAAAAAATACACAATCGGACAAAATTGCATCCGATTTACGCATTTGCCCTTTTACGAATCAGACCCTCCTGCGCCACCGACGCAATCAGGACACCGGCGCGCGTAAAGAGGTTACCGCGGGTCAAACCTCGCGCCCCCGATGCCGACGGGCTGTCCTGCGTGTAGAGCAGCCAGTCGTCGAAACGCACCGGCCGGTGAAACCACATCGAGTGATCAAGGCTTGCCACCTGCACCGTCGGATCGAAGATCGAGGTTCCGTGAGGGTAAAGTGAGGTATCGATCAGCGTCATATCGGAGAGATAAGCCAGGATCGACGACTGGTAGAGTCGGTCGTCCGGCACCGGCCCCGTCGCCCGCACCCAGACATGCTGGACCGGATCGAGCTTCTCGTCGGAAAAGTAATGCGTCAGCGACACCGGCCGGATTTCGATCGGCCGTTCGCGCTCCCAGTATTTGCGGATCGCCGCCGGCGCATTGGCGAGATACTGCGCGGCGATCTGCCGCTCGTCGAGCAGCGTCTCCGGCATCGGCACCTCGGGCATCGGGATCTGGTGGTCGAAACCGGGTTCCTCGATCTGGAACGACGCCGACAGCGCGAAGATCGCCTGGCCGTGCTGGATGGCGACGACGCGCCGGGTGTTGAAGCTCGATCCGTCGCGGATGCGCTCGGCCTGGTAGATGATCGGCACGGCGGGATCGCCGGGGCGCATGAAATAGGCGTGCAGCGAGTGCACGGTGCGATCGGTATCGACGGTGCGCTGCGCCGCCATCAACGCCTGCGCGATCACCTGCCCGCCGAACACCCGCTGCCAGCCGACCTGCGGGCTGGTGCCGCGAAAGATATCGACTTCCATCGTCTCCAGATCGAGCGTCGAGAGCAGCGTTTCCATGGCGGTCGGTTTTTCGGTGTCGCGCGTCATTTTGTACAGCTCCGGCAGGTAGGAAGTGCAGTGACGATGATCTATATAGATCAACAGGATATTCTCAAGGAACGGAACCGGGTGCTATGCGGGACATGCTTGTTGTTGGCGGGGGTTATGTCGGGCTTTCCGTAGCCGTCGCGGTCAAGCAGGCCGCGCCCCACCTCGACGTCGCGGTGCTGGAAGCCGCGCCCGAACACGTCTGGCAGAAGGACATGCGCGCCTCCGCCATCATCGCCGCCGCCATCAAAATGCTCGAGGTGTTCGGCATCTGGGACGAGATCGAGCCGTCGGCTCAGCCGATCAACAAGATGATCGTCACCGATTCGAAGACGTCGGATCCGGTGCGGCCGGTGTTCCTGACCTTTGACGGCGAGGCCGAGGACGGCAAGCCGTTCGCCCACATGATCCCCAATGTCGCCATGGTGCGGGCGCTACGCGGCGCCTGCGAGCGGCTCGGCGTCGAGATCCGCCACGGTCTTGGCGCCACCGGCCTGAAGACCCACGATACCCATGCCGAGATCACGCTGTCCGACGGCAGCAACATCGAGACGAGGCTGGTGGTGGCCTGCGACGGCGCCCGCTCGCACCTGCGCGATCTCGCCGGCATCAAGACGGTGCGCTGGGACTACGGCCAGTCCGGCATCGTCACCACGGTCGAGCATGAGCGCCCGCACAATGGCTGCGCCGAGGAACACTTCCTTCCATCAGGCCCCTTTGCCATCCTGCCGCTGAAGAACAACCAGTCGTCGCTGGTCTGGACCGAAACCACCTCAGACGCCAACCGCCTGGTGCGCTCCGACGATCTGGTATTCGAGGAAGAGCTGGAGCGCCGCTTCGGCCACAAGCTCGGCGCCCTCAAGGTGGTCGGCGACAAGCGCGCCTTCCCGCTTGGCCTGACGCTGGCGCGCGCCTTCGTGGCACCACGCCTGGCGCTCGCCGGCGACGCCGCCCACGGCATCCATCCGATCTCCGGCCAAGGCCTCAATCTCGGCTTCAAGGACGTGGCGGCGCTGGCCGAAACCATCGTCGATGCCGACCGGCTCGGCCTCGACATCGGCTCGATCAACATTCTCGAACGCTACCAGGCCTGGCGCCGCTTCGACACCTTCCGGATGGGCGTGACGACAGACGTGCTGAACCGGCTGTTTTCCAACGATCTCGCGCCGATCCGCATCGCCCGCGACTTCGGCCTCGGCATCGTCGACCGCCTGCCCGGCCTGAAATCCTACTTCATCGGCCAGGCCGCCGGCACGACGGCAAAGGACAATCCCCGCTTGTTGGCGGGGCAGACGATCTAGGTTTTCACGGCTTGAAAATCAGTCCTCGATCTCGCGTGCTTCCGACACCAGCATGATCGGGATGCCGTCGCGGATTGGGTAGGCGAGGCGGGCCTTTTCCGAGACCAGCTCGTTCAGCTCGCGGCTATAGGTGAGCCGCCCCTTGGTGAGCGGGCAGACCAGCAGTTCGAGAAGCTTGGGATCGACGCGGCTGAGTTTTTCGTCCATGCGCCCTGTCTACTGCAAAATCGTATCGGAGTCACCGAACACGCGTGCCAGAACGATCTCGGTGATCGCGATCAGCGTTTCCGCCCGTGTCTTCAGATCGGGCGCCTCCAGCAGTGCCTGCTTTTCGGCCGGGCCGAACGGCGACATCATTGCCAGCGAGTTCACCAGCGTCATGTTGCTGGCACGCTCGACGCTTTCCCAATCGGCTTCCAGCTTGTTGGCTTCGAGATAGGCCTTGAAGGCGGCGAGCAGGGCAACGCGATCGACCGCGTCCTCTTCGTTGCGTGCCGACAGGTCGGAGATGAAGGGCGCGATGCGGAAGGTGCGATACGGCTGATGCGTTTCCTTCTCGCTCAGCAGTCGGAAACGGCAGACACCGGTCAGAGAGACAATGTAGCGGCCATCGCCTGTCTCGGCAAAGGAGGTGATGCGTCCGATGCAGCCGACGGCGCTGAGGTTGCCCTCGCCCGGCTTCTCCTCAATCTCTCCGAGCGCCGGCTGCACCATGCCGATCAGCCGGTTGCCTGATATCGCCGCGTCGAGCATGGCGAGATAGCGCGGCTCGAAGATATTGAGGGGCAGCTGGCCGGTGGGCAGCAGAAGCGCGCCGGTCAAGGGGAAAACGGCGATCGTGTCGGGCACATCGCCAGCCTTCAGATATCGTGCATTCCCGACTTGCATAGGCACTGTCCCGCATAGACTGGCAGGCCGAAACAACACGCCTGCACCTACGGGAATGTGGGGTCCGCCGTCAAAAACGCAAGTGCCGGTTCTTGCAAACTTGCCGGACGGACCGCGTCACGCGCTCCGGAAACGGGGTCAGGAAAACAGCAGCGCCGAAAGCTTGCGCCGTCCTGAAACACTCGCCGGATCCTTGAAGCCCCAGACCTCGAAAAACTGCAGCAGCTGCCGGCGAGCGCCGTCGTCGTCGAAGGTGCGGTCCTTGCGCATGATGTAGAGCAAGTGGTCGGCGGCCTCGTCGCGCAGGCCCTCGACATTGCGGATCTTGGCAAGCTTCAGCCGCGCCTCGTGATCGTCGGGATTGGCAGCAAGCGCCTGTTCCAGCGCCACGGGATCGCCGAGCTTGCGGGCTTCCTCGATCTGCTCGAGCTTCTTCACAACCGCCTGGATGGCGGGGTCCGCCGCCATTTCCTCCGGCAGTTCGCTGAGCGCCTCGCGCGCCCGCTCATGCTGGTTGGCGGCAATCATGCACTGCGCCATGCCGGCCAGCGCCTTGGCATTGTCGGGATCGGCCTGCATCACGGCGCCATAGAGCTGCGCTGCGCCATTGATGTCGCCCGCGGCCAGCAAGCCGTCGGCCTCAACGATGACAGCCTCGATCTCGGCCGCCTGGTCGGCGCCGGCCGGACCGGCGATGCGGTCGATGAATTCGCGGATCTGGCTCTCCGGCACCGCGCCCATGAAGCCATCGGCTGGACGGCCGCCGACGAAGGCGATGACGGCGGGAATCGACTGGATGCCAAGCTGGCCGGCGATCGACGGATGATCGTCGATGTTCATCTTCACCAGCTTGACGCGTCCCTGCGCCTCGTTGACGACCTTTTCGATGACAGGTGTCAGCTGCTTGCACGGGCCGCACCACGGCGCCCAGAAATCGACCAGAACCGGCTGGTTGCGCGACTCCTCGATGACGTCCTTGGTAAAGGCCGCCGTCGTCGTGTCCTTGATGAGGCCACCGGCTGGCGGTGCCGCGGCCGGAGACACCGGCGCGGGCGCATTGCCATAGCTTGCCGTTGCCGACATCTGGCCGAAGGAATTGCTGTAGGGGTTGTCGTTGCCGCTCATAGGTATCTCCCGCCGCGCCGGTCAGCCGGCTTTATCTAGCGCTAAAATCGTATGTCAGGACGTCACTTTCAAGACAAGCGGCTTGTGACCCGTCGCTTCCATGAAACGAATGAGGTCGGCGCTTGCGATCGAGGTCGTGGCGTCGTTGGACAGCGGATGGCAATTGACGATCTCGTCCTGCATCAGGTCGGCATCGAGCACGAAGGTCACCTTGTGCTCGACATCGTTGATCGCGCCGAAGGCCGTGACCGAACCGGGGATGACCCCGAGATACTCCATCAGCTTCTCCGGCTTGCCGAACGACACCTTGCTGGCCGCGCCGATCAGCGTATGCACCGTCTTCAGGTCGACCGAGGCGTTCTCCTCCACCGTCAGAAGAAAGAACTGGTCCTTCTTGTCCTTCACGAACAGGTTCTTCGTATGACCGCCCGGAATCTCATCCCGCAGCGACACCGATTCGGCCACCGTGAACACCGGCGCGTGCCGCTTCGTGCTGTGCTTGATACCGAGCCCGTCGAGAAAGGCGAACAGGTCATCGGCGGTCTTCGGCGTCTTGTCGGTCATATCGGTATCCAGCACTGCTCAGGAATGAAAGCGCTCCCTGATTACGTCCCCCTCCCCTGTTTTGCAACGTGCGCTTTCGCCGCTTTTCCCTGCATTTGCGGCATTTTAGGCGACCCGCGATCAGGATCGCAAATTTTTCTTCGCCTTTCCGTCATTTCCCTGTTGCATTTGAAAATCGTTTGGGCGATATAGCGCCCGTCGCCGCAAGGTGGCGCCAACGGCTTCCGAAACTACCACAGGCCGTCGGATTTATGAGCGGGTGTAGCTCAGTGGTAGAGCACAACCTTGCCAAGGTTGGGGTCGAGGGTTCGAACCCCTTCGCCCGCTCCAAATCTTCCCCGAAGCATTATTTCGATGAGATAAAAGATCAAGCCTGAGGCTTGGCCCTTATGTTTTTATGGGTTGTTTGGCAATGATGCTGTCCGGCCTCTTCCTTGCATCATTCTTATTGCCGTCTATCCGCACACTCTCTTTTCAGTCAGTTTAAGCATCGTAATCTCGTATGCGCGACCATCATTGCTTGTTTGCAATGCGTACATTTTTGTGCGCATACTTCTATCATGCACGGAGGCCGGATGAAACGCGAGCAGTTGCTGCGCGAACTTCGCAAACTCGCCAGCGATACCGGAAAGTCCTTCGAAGTGTTCGAAAACAAAGGCAAGGGATCGCATTACCGGGTGATGTACGATGGGCGGTTCACCACCGTGAAATCCGGCGAACTGACACCAGGATACGTGCGGCTGATCAAGAAGCAGCTCGGCATCGATTGGTCCGGTATGTGATTCAAGCAATCTGGAACGAAGGGCTACGCAATGCAGTATGTCTATATGGCGGAAATCGTCGCCGATCCCGATGGTGGCTACCTCGTGACCTTCGCGGATGTGCCCGAGGCGATCACCCACGGCGACGACCGCGCGGAGGCGATCGTCAGCGCTCGCGAGGCGCTTGGCCTTGCATTGCGCGGCATTGTTCAGGATGGCCGGCCGACACCGAGACCGGCTGCGAAAACCGGTATTGCCATTCCCGTCGACCCAGAGGACGCAATCAAGCTCGCGGTCATCGCAGCTTTCAAGGACGCCGGCATTTCGAAAAGGGAGCTGGCCCGCAGGCTTGGCAAGACCGAGAACGAAGCTCGCCGGATCCTCGATCCCGATCATCACTCCAAGATCGGCCCGATGCAGGATGCCATGCAGGCACTCGGGAAGACGATCGTCGTTTCGGTGCAGGAAGCGGCCTGACCGAGCCCCGCCGAACCGTCGTACTTCATCCCTCCCTCTCAAAAAACATTGATTTGCGCCCCGCCCTTGCCCATGTTCCCCCAAGGGCAGGATATCAAACAGAGCGGACGCGCATGCTACAACGGACCGAGGAGACGGATGCCGCGCTGGTCGACAGACTGCAGCGGGCGGCATTCGATTATTTTCCGAAACATTCCAATCCCGAGACCGGCCTCGTCGCCGACACTTCAGTGGCGGGCGTGCCGTGCAGCATCGCCGCCGTCGGCTTCGCGCTGTCGTCGTATACCGTTGCCGTCGAGCGCGGCTGGATGACGCGGCCAGAGGCGATCGCGCTGACCACGACGACGCTGTGCTTCTTCGCCCATGGCCATCAGGGCCGCGAGCGCCACGCGATCGGCTACAAGGGCTTCTTCTACCATTTCCTGCACATGGACACCGGCCACCGCGCCTGGAACAGCGAGCTCTCGACCATCGACACGACGCTGCTGGTCGCGGGCGTCCTGACGGCCGCAGCCTATTTCGACGCGGACGACCCGGCGGAGACCGAAATCCGCCGGCTGGCGACGCTGATCTACGAGCGCATCGACTGGCAATGGGCTCTGAACAAGGGCGAGACCATCTGCATGGGCTGGAAGCCATCGAGCGGCTTTTTGCGCTGGCGCTGGCAGGGCTATGACGAGGCGGTGCTGCTCTATACGCTGGCGCTGGCCTCGCCGACCCACCCGATCCCGCAATCGAGCTACGACGCTTTCACCGCGAGCTATTCCTGGATGCTGTTCGGCGATCAGGCTTATCTCTATGCCGGTCCGCTGTTCATCCACCTGTTCTCGCATGCCTGGATCGATTTTCGCGGCATCCGCGACCGGCCGATGGCGGCGCGCAATTGGGATTACTTCCGCAACACGCAGGTCTGCATCGAGGTCCAGCGCGATTACGCCACGCGCAACCCCGGCCATTTCGTCGGCTACAGCAAAGACATATGGGGTTTGTCGGCATCAGACGGGCCGCCGCCGTCGCGCAGCAGGCACGGCGATCGGCGCCCGAACATTCTCGGATACGCCGCCCGTGGTGTCCCGCTCGGCCCCGACGACGGGACGCTGGCTCCCTGGGCCGCGCTTGCCTCGCTGCCCTATGACAGGGAGGCGGCGATCTCGGGTACCCGCGCGCTGCTCGAGACCTACCCCCGCATCGTCTACGAGGACCGTTTTCCCGGCGGCTTCAACCCGACGGTTGCGACGTCGCAGCCGGAAGGATGGGTCGACGACCGCTGCGTCGGCATCGATCAGGGGCTGCTTGTGATGTCGATCGAGAACGCCCGCTCCGATTTCATCTGGAGCCTGATGCGCAAATCCGATGTGATTCGCACCGGGCTTGAGCGGGCCGGCTTTACCGGCGGCTGGCTGGAAGAGAGCGCCGAAAGTGCCGAGCGCCGGATCGCCTGATCCCGGTCTGAAATCGGCGCAAGCCCGCGTGGCGGATTTCAGCGAACGAAGACGTGCGCCTTGCCCGAGATGTCGAGACGCACGCGATCGCCGTGTGCGGGCAGCGCCACGCTCGAGGTCTTGATCAGGATCGGCGGTAGCGCCACGCCGTCGAGCGAGACCGCCACCGTGCAGGTCGCGCCGCCGAAATCCACCTCGACGACGCGGCCGCCCTGCGGCTCGTCGCTGTGGCAGGTGACGACACGGATCTGTTCCGGCCTCAGCATGATCTCGACCTTGCCCTGGTGGTCGCTGTCGACGGCGACCTTGCCCAGCGCGCAATCTGCCATGCCGTTGCGGATGATTGCCGGCAGCAGCACGGCGTCGCCGAGAAACAGCGCCGTCTCCCGGTCGCGCGGCTGAAGATAGAGCGTCTGCGGCGAGCCGGCCTGGATCAGCTTGCCATCGCGCAGCACCGCCACCTGATCGGCAAACGACAGAGCTTCGGCCTGGTCGTGAGTGACGAGGATGGTGGTGATGCCGGCGTCCTGCAGCACCCGGGCGACCACCTTGCGCATGTTTTCGCGCAGGCCCGTGTCGAGCGCCGAGAAGGGCTCGTCGAGCAGCATCAGCCGCGGCTCGCGGCCGAGCGCGCGCGCCAGCGCCACGCGCTGCTGCTGCCCGCCGGAAAGCTGGTGCGGCCGCCGTGTCAGCATGCCGCGATCGAGCTCGACCATGTCGAGCAGGGCAAGGATGCGCTTGTCGCGATCGGCGGCGCCACGGGCAAAGCCGAAGCCGATATTGTCGGCGACGTCGAGATGCGGAAACAGCGCGCCTTCCTGGGCAACGATGCCGATGCCGCGCTTGTGCGCCGGCACCGCGGCCGGGCCATCGGCCAAAAGCTCGCCGTTCAGCGTCACGCGGCCGCGATCCGGCTGCTCGAAGCCGGCGATGATGCGCAGCAGCGTCGTCTTGCCCGAGCCGGACGGGCCGACGACGGCGGTGCGGCTTCCCGCCGTCACATCGAGCGAGATGTCGTCGAGCGCCTGCACCTGGCCATAGCGCTTGCTGGTGCCTTCGATCGTGAGCAGCGTCATTGTCCGGCAGTCCGTTTCGATTGAGCGTGGAGAAGCAGCGTCAGCGGCAGCGACAGCACCACCATCATGAAGGCGTAAGGTGCGGCGGCGACGTAGTCGATCTCGCTGGTCAGCGACCAGAATTTCGTGGCCAGCGTCTCGACGCCGTTGGGCGACAGCATCAACGTCGCCGTCAGCTCGTTGGTGATCCCGAGCGCCACCAGCGCGATGCTGGCAGCCGCCCCCGGTGCCGCGAGCCGCATGGTGATCTGCCGCACCGCCTGCCCGGGCGTGCGCCCCAGCGCCATGGCGGCGCGCTCCAGCTCCACCGGCGCCTGCGCGATGCTGGCGCGAAGACCCACCATGGCGCGCGGCAGGAAGAGCAGGATGTAGGCGAGCAGCAGCGTCGCGAAGGTCTGGTAGAGCGGCAGCACCAGCCGCACGGTGATCGTCACCAGCGCCAGCGCCACGACGACGCCGGGCAGCGAGCCGACATAATAATGGCAGGCCTCGAGGATGCGCTGGACGCGACCGGGCGCACGCACCGACAGCCAGGCCATCGGCGCAGCGGCGATCGTCGCCAGAATGCCGCCGGCCAGCGCCAGCACGATCGATTGCAGGAAGGCACTGCCCACCTCCGGCCGCCAGATACCGGCGCCGCCGAGATAAAGCCAGCGCGCCAGCGTCACGAACGGCACGCCGAGTGTCAGCGCCGCCACGACGACCGGCAACGCTACCGCCGGCACCACCCACCAGCCGAGGCGGCGGCGATCGGCCGGCCGCGCCGAGCCGGCGCCGACGCGGGCGTATCGTTCATTGCCGCGTACGAGAACCTCGATGGCCAGCAGCAGCAGGCAGCAGGCCACCAGCACGCCGCCGAGCATGTTGGCGGCGGGGCTGTTATAGGCGGACTGGAACTGATCTACGATGGCGGTGGCGAAGGTGTCGAAGCGGATCATCACGAACAGCCCGTATTCCGACAGCAGATGCAGCGCGATCAACAGCGCGCCGCCGCAGATGGCGAGACGGAGCTGCGGCAGCACGGTGCGGAAGAAAACCGCCCACGGCCCAAGTCCCAATGACGCCGCCGCGTCCTCGATGGCCGGATCGAGCCGGCGCAACGCGGCCGCGACCGGCAGATAGAGGAATGGGTAATAGGCCAGCACCGAGACGAAGACACCACTCTGGAGCCCGCGCATTCCAGGCACCAGGCTGACCCAGGCGTATGAATGCACGAAGGCCGGAACCGCCAGCGGCGCGACCGCCAGCCACGCCCACAGGCGGGCGAAGGGCACGTCCGTGCGTTCGGTGATCCAGGCAAGCGCCACCGCCAGCACGATCGACAACGGTACGGTGATGACTTCAAGCAGGACGGTATTGACGAGCAGTTCGCCGACGCGCGGCCGGAACACCAGCTGCTTCACCGTCTCCCAGCCGACATCGACCGTAATCCAGCCGATGAAGCCGAGCGGCACCAGGCTGAATAGAGCCACGATGGCGGCAAAGACGACGACGGAGGTATAGGGCATGCGTCGGCGCGGCCGCGCCAGCCCGGCCGAAGACCGGACCACCGGCATCTCCTGTCCGGAAGCAAGCACTCTGTTGTCCTGCAGCAAGGCCGCCGCCTTTTACACGCCGAAAAAGGAAGGCAACCGCCTTCGGGAAAGCGGTTGCCGGTATCGTCATGGCCTAGAGTTTTCTTGAGCCAAAAGCAATAGTTTTGGCCGTCGCCATCCGTGAGCGACAGCCGCGGCGGCGGCTCAGATCAGGCCGGCGGCGGTGATCATCTCGACCACCTTCTTGCTGTTGAGTTCGGCGGCATCGATCTTCGGTGCCTGCAGGTCCGGCATCGGCACCAGCTTGGCATTGGATGCAGCACCCTTGCCGATGGCATATTCATAGGATGTGCCATCCTTCAGGATCGCCTGCCCGGCCTTGCCGGTGATAAACTTCAGGAACGCCTGCGCTTCCTTCTGGTGCTGGCTGGACTTCAGAATGCCGCCGCCCGACAGGCTGACGAAGGCGCCCGGATCCTGGTTCTTGAAATAGTGCAGCGCCACGTTCTTGCTGTTTTCGGCCGTCGCCGCCTGATCGCCGAACCAGTAGTAATGATAGATGATCGCGCCCTCGACTTCGCCGGCATTGACCGCCTTCATCGCCACCGTGTTACTCTTGTAGGAGGTGCCGTTGTCCTTCAGCGCCTTCAGCCAAGCGGCGGTAACGTCCTCGCCCTTCAGCTGCAGCAGCGCGCTGACGATCGCCTGGAAATCGGCGCCGACGGGCGCAGCGCCCCAGCGGCCCTTCCAGGCGGGATCGGCGAGATCGAGCATCGACTTCGGCAGCTGGTCTTCCGTCAGCTTCGTCTTGTCGTAGGCGAACACGGTCGAACGCGCCGCGATGCCGGTCCACATCCCGTCCTTCGGGCGAAACTCCTCCGGCAGCTGGTCGAGCGTTGCCTTGTCGATCGGCGCGAACAGCCCGGCGGCATCGACCAGCACCATGGCCGGCGAATTCTCGGTGAGGAACACGTCGGCCGGCGAGGCCTCGTCTTCCTGGATGATCTGGTTGGCAAACTGCATGTCGCTGCCCTGGCGCATCGTGACCTTGATGCCGGTTTCCTTGGTGAAGGCATCCACCCATTCCTGGCCGAGGCTCTGGTGCTGGGCGTTATAGACCACGATCCCCTCGGAATCGTCCGCGCGCGCCACCAATGTCGTCACCGATGTCGCCGCGAAAAGCGCGGCACCGAGAGCGGCAGCGCGGGAAAGGCGATTAAGGGAAAAGTTCATGATGCCCTCCATGGCGTTTCACCTGCGTTATCCGAGATGATGCCAGCGGTATATTTTCGTTATCCGACCATTTCAAGTTCAGGCGACTCAGGGTCAATCACAAAGGCTTGAAATAATTGATATATTTTAGAACCATTCTAGAGCAGGCTGATCGCCTCGAGTAGTTCGTCCTCGACCTCGATGCCATTCTCGATCGCATCGCGCCGCGCGGCTTGGCCGCGCCGGCCGGGCAGCCGCACCCCGGGATCGGAGGAAATCTCGTCGGCAAGCCGGCTCATCCGTTCCGCCACGACCGCACCGCCGCTGGCGAGCGGATTGATGACGATGAGCATATGGCCAAGCGCCGGAGACGCGCCCTTTTCGTCAAACAAAGACGAGGCTTCGAACGCGGGATTGGAGCCGGTCAGCGCGCCCGCGAGAATTTCGACCATCATCGCCAGCGCCGCGCCCTTGGCCTCGCCGGCCGGCATCATCGTTCCTGCCAGCGCCTCGACCGGATCGGTGGTTGGATCGCCATTGCGGTCAAGAGCCCAGTTATCGGGGATCGGTACGCCCTTCTGCTTGGCCGCCATCACCTTGCCGCGCGCGACCAGCGACAGCGCCATATCGATGACAACAGGATCGGCGCCGGGAACGGGCGCCGCGAACGCGATCGGATTGGTGCCGAAGACCGGCTTGCGCCCGCCCCACGCCGCCATTGCTCCAGGCGCGTTGGCCATCATCAACGCCACGAGCCCGGCTTCAGCGAGACGTTCTACGGTCAGCCCCAGCACGCCGGCATGATGCGAGCGCCGAAAGGAAGCGAGCGCGATGCCTTGCTCCGAAGCAATCGCGGGAATCTCGGACAAGGCAAGATCGATAGCCGGATAAGCATAGCCATGGCAGGCATCGATCTGCAACACGCCGGCAAAGGGCCGCGTCATCAGCGGGGTCGCGAAACCATCGACCTTGCCTGATCTAGCCTGCAGCGAATAGGCTTCGACACGCCGCAATCCGTGACCGCCCTGGCCGGCGGCTTCCGCGGCGATCAGGGCACGCGCGACGGATCGTGCATTGGTCTCGCTCACCCGGTTTCGTGTCAGTGTGTCGAAAACCAAAGTTTCAGCGGCGGCGAGTGTCAGATGCATGAGAAACCTACGAAAACAGGAAGGCGACAACGCGGTTACGTTATCGCCCTTCTTGTCGCAATGCAGCAATTGAATGCTGCGATTACTCGACGTCGAACTTGACGCCCTGTGCCAGCGGCAGTGTCTTGCCGTAGTTGATGGTGTTGGTGGCGCGGCGCATGTAGGCGCGCCATGCATCCGAGCCCGACTCGCGGCCGCCGCCGGTTTCCTTTTCGCCGCCGAACGCGCCGCCGATTTCGGCGCCCGAAGGACCGAGATTGACGTTGGCGATGCCGCAATCCGAACCGCGCGCCGAGAGGAAGCCTTCGGCCTCGCGCATGTCGTTGGTGAAGATCGACGACGACAGGCCCTGCGGCACGGCATTGTGCTCTTCCAGAACCGCGTTGAAATCGCTGTACTTCATCACGTAGAGGATCGGCGCGAAGGTCTCATGCTCGACCGGACCCGTCTGGGCGGGCATCTCGACCAGCGCCGGGCGCACGTAGAAGGCCTCGGCAGCGCCGTTTTCGACGCGCTCGCCACCGGTGACCGTGCCGCCTGCGGCCTTCGCCTGCTCCAGCGCCGACTGCATGTTGCTGTAGGCTTGGCTGTCGATCAGCGGACCGACCAGCGTGCCCGCTTCCAGCGGGTTGCCGATGGAGACGGAGCCGTAGGCCTTCTGCAGGCGCGGCACCAGCTTGTCGTAGACGCTCTCGTGCACGAACAGGCGACGCAGCGTGGTGCAGCGCTGGCCGGCGGTGCCCATCGCCGAGAAGGCGACGCCGCGCAGCGTCAGGTCGAGATCCGCCGTCGGGCAGATGATCGCGGCATTGTTACCGCCGAGTTCGAGGATGGCGCGGGCAAAGCGCTGAGACAGGCGCGGACCGACGGCGCGGCCCATGGCCGTCGAGCCGGTGGCCGACACCAGCGGCACCTTCGGGTGATCGACCAGCGCCTCGCCGACATCGCGACCGCCGATCAGCAGCGTCGCCAGATTGGCCGGCGCTGCACCGCCTTCGGCGACGAAACGCTTCAGCGCCTTCTCGAACAGCGCCTGCGTGGCGAGCGCCGTCAGCGGCGTCTTCTCGGATGGCTTCCAGACGACAGGGTTGCCGCAGACCAGCGCCAGCGCCGCATTCCACGACCAGACAGCGACGGGGAAGTTGAAGGCGGAGATGATGCCGACGACGCCCAGCGGGTGCCAGCTTTCCATCATCCGGTGCTCGGAACGCTCGGTGGCGATCGTCAGACCGTAGAGCTGGCGGGAAAGACCGACCGCGAAATCGCAGATGTCGATCATTTCCTGCACTTCGCCGAGGCCTTCGGACGTGATCTTGCCGACCTCTATCGACACCAGCCGGCCGAGCTCGCCCTTGGCGGCGCGCAGTTCCTCGCCGAGGAGGCGCACCAGTTCGCCGCGCTTCGGGGCCGGTACGGCGCGCCAGTCGAGGAACGCCTTGTGCGCTTCGACGATCGCGGCCTTGGCATCGGCGACCGAATGCTCCTTCAGCGCGCCGATCTCCTTGCCTGTCACGGGCGAGGTGACCTTCAGCGTGCCGCCGGTGAAGCGATCGGCGTTGACGCCGAGCTTGGAAAGCAGTGTCTTGGTCTCGGAAGCGAGATCGAGCGTTTCGATGGTCATTGTCTTGGTTCCAACCTTGTTATTCCTAGAAGCGGGCATCGGCGAAGTGGGCGACCTGCGCGCCGGCTTCGTACCATAGTTCCTTGGCGGCGCGGAAGCGCGGCTCGGCCGGCGCTGTCAGCGGCAGCGGCAGGTCGGCCTCGCTCATCTCGCCCGTGATGTGGCGTGCAAGCGTGCGGCCGAACACCGTTCCCGGCGCGATGCCGCGGCCATTATAGCCGGAAAAACCGACGACATTGTCGGCGAACTTGTGGAAGCGCGGTAGCGCGTTATCCGTCATGCCGATCTTGCCGTACCACTCGCATTCGAACTCGACCTCGCCAAGCTGCGGGAAGAGCTTCTTCAGCGCCCGCCGCGCCCAGCCCTTGTGGACGCCGAGCCCGGTGTTGCGTAGCGCGCCAACGCTGCCGAACACCAGCCGGCCGGCCTGGTCCATGCGGTAGGACGACAGGATTTCCTTGGTGTCCCAGACGCCTTCGCGGCCTGCGAGGATAGACTGACGCAGATTGTCGCCAAGCGGACGGGTGGCCAGGTTGAAATAGGGAAGATGCACCTGCTCGGCACGCACCTGTTCCCAGGGGCCGGTGCTGTAGGCGTCAGTCGCGACGATGATCCAGTCGGCTGTGACCGAGCCCTTCGGCGTCGTCACCGTCCAGCGATTGCCGGTCTTCTCTGTCGAGATCACGGCGCTTGCCGTAAACAGAGACACGCCGGCCCCGACGGCGGCATGCGCGAGACCGCGTGCATAGGCGAGCGGCTGCAGCGTGCCGGCGCGCATGTCGAGCAGTGATCCGGTATAGGCATGGCTGCCAACCCGGCGCGCCGTCTCGGCGGCATCCAATAATTTTACATCAGCGCCACGCGCCGCCCACTGCGCCGCACGATCGGTGATTTCCTTCAGCCCATCGGCGCCAACGGCGACATGCAGCGTGCCGTTGCGTTCGAGCTCGCAGGCGATGCCATGCTTTTCGATCAGCTCCATCACCAGTTTCGGCGCGTTGCCGAGCAGGTCGAGCAGGCGTTCGCCATGCACGGGGCCGAGCACGCCGGGAAGATCGTCGGGCATGACCCACATGCCGGCATTGATCAGCCCAACATTGCGCCCGGCACCGCCGAAGCCGACCTCATTGGCCTCGAGCAGCACGACCGACTTGCCGGCTTCCGCCAGATGCAGGCTGGACGAAAGACCGGTATAGCCGGCACCGACGACCACGACATCTGATGTTACCGCGCCCTCGAGAGCGGCGGTCACGGGCGGCTGCGGCGCGGTCTTTTCCCAGAGGCCGTGGGAGCGCGGATCATTCAGCATTGGTCAGGTCCAATTGTCGATCGGGTCAGGCAACGGTCTTCAGCCGCAGACCGGGCAGCCCGAGCAGACCGATCGCCGCGTCGAGCGAGCGTGCCTGGCGCTCCGCATAAAGGTCGAGCTCGTCGGTCACCCGGGCGCCGAGCGCCTCTTCGAAGGCCGTGCGGTTGGAGCGCGTCGCATAATTCTGCTGCTGGTCGGTCCCGAGATTGGACTGGAAGATGCCGGCGGCGCTGACCGGCAGGAAGTCTTCGTAGACGATCGGATCGAAGCCGAGATAGCCGAGCGTGATCAGTGTCTCGACGTCGTCGGGCAGCGTCTCGCTGACCGCGGCGGCAATGCCCTCCGGCGTTGCGGAATAGTGGAAGAAGGCGAGGTCCTGTGTCCGCAGTTCCGCCCAGCTGTCCGGCAGCTCGCGGAACTGCTCGGCGAGCTCGCTGTCGTAGTCGCCGGCCTTGGCGCCGGCCGCACCGACCTGCACCTCGCCGCGCACCGAGGCAAGCAGCCGGTCGTAGAGCGCCCGGCCCTTGGCCGTCAGCGCCACGCCGCGTTGCTCGATCTCGCCGAACCGCGCCGTATGCGTGCCCTTGGTCGCGCCGCTCTCTCCGGCAAAGGCAATCGCCTCTTCCAGCGCCTTGAAACTGGTCTGCCTGAGCAGGATATCGCAGTCGCGGCGCGGCGGCCCCTCGATGACGGCCTTCGGCGTGATGCCGCGCTCCGGCATGCGCGCCTGCACGGCATCGATATCGAGCGTGCGCGGCGTCAGATGGTTGATGTGCGGTCCCTTGAACGAGACGACATCGGCGATCAGCCGGTGCGCGTCATGCAGGCGCTTGTAGGTCTCGGCGCTGACGGTAGCCTCGCCATGCCAGCGGAAGGTTTCGAGCGCCTGCGACACGAACTCGCCGGCCTCGGCTTCGGTCAGCCCGCCTGCCTGCTCGTGGCGCTCGATGAGCTGGATGGCGCGGTCGGTATAGATGCGCCGCTTGGCGAGAATCGCGGCCGCTTCGGCGCGAAGGTCCTCGTCCTCGATCAGTTCCAGGCGGAGAAGCGAGGTGAACACGCGGAACGGATTGACGCTGAGCGCCGCCTGATCGACGGGCCGGAAACAGGTGGAATGCACGGGAACGCCGGCGACCGAGAGATCGTAGTAGCCGACCGATTCCATCCCCATGACCGCGAACAGCCGGCGGATAGTAAAGAGCTCTTCGGCGGTGCCGAGCCGGATGGCGCCGTGGCGCTCGACATCGATACGGTCAAGCTCGCCGGCGCGCGTCAGGCGGTTGCGCAGAGCGGCGTCCGTCGCCAGCACCTCGGCATTGACGTCCGCGACCAGTTCCAGCAGCGTTCCGTACTGCGGCACCTCGGCGCGATACATCCGCGACATCGCCTCCGTGAACAGCGAGCGGATGCGGTCTGTGGAAACGAAGCCTGCCATCTTAGGAAACTCCACGTTCATTCCGATTTTGATTGATGACGCTATTTACAAGCGCCGCCAAGCCATAAATATCGACATTTCGGAAATAGCTCATTCTGAAATGGAATGACCATGCTGCCATCCCGGCGTTTTCTACCATCGACATCGCTTCTCGCCGCCTTCGAGGCCGTGGCCCGTACCGGCAGCGTGACCGCCGCCGCCAGCGAGCTCGACCTGACGCAGAGCGCCGTCAGCCGCCAGATCAAGGCGCTGGAAGAGCAGCTGGGCGTCGAGCTGTTCATCCGTGAGCGCCAGACGGTGCGCCTGACGCTGGCAGGCGGCAGCTATGCCCGCGAGATCCGTGAGGCGCTGAGACGCATCTCCAGCGCCTCGCTCAACCTGCGCGCCAATCCGCATGGCGGCACCCTCAACCTCGCCATATTGCCGACCTTCGGCACCCGCTGGCTGGCACCGCGCCTCGGCCGCTTCCTCTCCGCCAATCCCGGCGTCACGATCAATCTTGTCACCCGGCTTTCCTCCTTCGATTTCCGTCTCGATTCGATCGATGCCGCCATCCACTTCGGCCACCCGCACTGGCCGGGCGCCGAGCTGACCTTCCTGATGTCGGAAAAGACGGTGCCGGCCTGCAGCCCGGATTTCCGCGACCGGCATGCGATCAGCGCGGCATCCGACCTGCGCGACGTTCCGCTGTTGCATCTGACGACCCGCCCCGACGCCTGGGAACAGTGGTTCGCCGACAATGACGTGGCGCTGCAGAATGTCCACGGCATGCTGTTCGACCAGTTCGCGACCGCGGCGCAGGCGGCGATCGCCGGCCTCGGCGTCGCGCTCTTGCCAACATTCCTCATCCAGGAAGAGTTGCAGCGCGGCGATCTCATCGCCGCTGTCGACCGCGAGATGGAAAGCAAGGAGCGCTATTATCTCGCCTATCCGGCCGAGCGCGCCGATTACGCGCCGCTCGCCGCGTTCCGCGACTGGATCATTCGCGAAGCCGCCGGATGACGGAACGCCTTGCGCCCGACCGGTGATTTCGCGCATGATGGCGCCACAAGAATTCGATGCAGGAAACTCCTATGAAGCCGATTTTCGTCCAGCTCCAGTGCGCCCCCGGCAAGACCTATGAGGTCGCCGACGCCATCTACAAGACCGAACGCGTCTCGGAGCTCTATTCGACCAGCGGTGATTACGATCTTCTCCTCAAGGTCTATATCCAGGAAGGCGAGGACATCGGCAAATTCGTTAACGATCAGATCGCCAGCATTCCGGGCATCGTGCGCTCGCTGACCACGTTGACCTTCCGGGCTTTCTGACACCAAGTGACGGTCGGTTAACTCTTCCACACGGCAAATCCCGGCGGGCGCGGACATTTAACGCGCCCTTAACGCCGGCGGCGTCTTCTTGGCAAAGCCCAAGATGCGCGCCTCGACGCTTGTCCCGACGTTGGGCCTGAAGGATCCGTGATGTCAGCCGCCGAAATCTATGCACATGATGCCGAGCCATCGACGGCCGCCGCGCCGTTGATCGTCCATGTCATTCGCCAGTTCCTGCCCAATCGCGGCGGCCTGGAGGACGTGGTCAGCAATCTTGCCCGCCAGATCATCGACCACGGCTACCGCGTCCGCGTCGTCACGCTCGATTCGCTGTTCACCGACCAGGAGACGACGCTGCCGCATCACGAGATGATCGGCGATATCGAGGTCGTGCGCATTCCCTGGTCGGGCAGCACCCGCTATCCGATCGCCCCGCAGGTTTTCCGCCACCTTGGTGATGCCGACGTCATCCACGTGCATGCCATCGACTTTTTCTTCGACGCGCTGGCCTGGGGCCGGCTGCTGCACCGCAAGCCGATGGTGGTCACCACCCATGGCGGCTTCTTCCATACGAAAAATTACGCGGCGCTGAAGAAGGTCTGGTACCAGACCATGACGCGCTTTTCGGCGATGGCCTATCACAAGGTCATCGGCTGCAGCATGTCGGACCTGCGGCAGTTCGCCGAGATCGCGCCGAACCGCACCATCGTCATCGAGAACGGCGCCGACATCGGCAAGTTTGCCGATTGCGCCGCCAAGACGCCGAAGCGCCGCATCCTGACACTCGGCCGGTTCTCGGTGAACAAGCGGCTGGAGAAGCTGATCGACGCCATGGTGCCGCTGAAGGCCAGCAACCCGGACTGGCATCTCGATATCGTCGGCGTCGAATACGATCTCAGCCGCCAGGACCTGGCCGACCAGATCGACCGGCTCGGCCTCGCCGGCACCGTGACGATCCACGTCTCGCCCGACAACGACACGATCCGTGGCATCATCGCGCAATCGTCGATCTTCGCGTCGGCGTCCGCTTACGAAGGGTTCGGGCTGGTGGCGCTGGAGGCGATGAGCGCCGGCCTGCTTCCGGTGCTGAACGGCAACGAGGCCTTCGCGACATTGGGCGAGCGCCACCGTCAGATCCTGCTGACCGATTTTGGCGACACCGCTACGGCAGCCAAGGCGATCGAGACGGCCTACGACCGGCTCGAAACCAGCGGACCGGCGATCCGCGCCGCGCTACTCTCCGATGCTCACGCCTATTCCTGGGACGTCGTCGCCGAACGCTACATCGCCGTCTACGACGAGATCATCGGCGCCTGAGATCGCTGTCCGGAACGCATTTTGAGCGTTCCTTGCTGTGCTTCAGCACCAGGCAAAATCTCCTCCCTTGTCCCGACCTCGTACCGGGATGAGGGAATGTAAAACTCCCCCACCTGTGGTCGGAAACAATAGACCGGAAAGCCGGGCTCCGCTCGCTCAGACCTTCGCCAACCGAACAATCTCCGAAAACACCGTTTCGCGCGATTCCGGCGGCGTCAGGTTGTGGTCGGCATTCGCCAGCATCACCAGCCGCACATTGGGATGGCGTGCGAACTTGCGGCCGCCGGGGCCGAAGTGGAAGTACATGTGCTCGAGCCCGACATCGCCTTCGCTGTAGATCAGCGTCAGCGGCACCTTGCGCTTGCCCACCGTCGAAAACGACTTCTTGACTTCGGTCGCCGTGTGGCGGCGGCTCGGGAGATATTCGAGCAGCGGCGCGATCCGTACCGACATGCGCCGGGAGAAGGCGATGACGACGTTGCGGGTCGCGGCCAGCACGTCGATATCGCCTTTCAGCAGCCGCTTGAAGGTGGCGAGGCTCGACAGCCGCTGTCCGTAATCCTCGAAGCTGCGCGGCACCGAGACCACGTGCTTGCGCTCGACCGGCTGGTTCGGATCCCAGTAGTAGACGAAGGGATTGATCGATACGGCGGCCTTGACCCTGTGGTCATCGACGGCGGAGCGAATGGCAAGGAAACCGCCGCTGCAGCGGCCGGCGACCATCAGCGGCCCGGGCACCATCCCCTCGAGCAAGTCGATCGCGGCGCCCGCATCGGCATTCTGGGTGGCGGAGTAGAGGATCTGGTCCGGCGCATCGAGACGCGGCGCGCTGTCGCCGACATTGGCGGAATCGAAGCGCAGCGAGGCCACGCCCTCGCGCGCCAGTCCGCGTGCCATATCGACGATGGCACGACCCCAGCCGGACTGCCGGTCGTAGGCGGTCGACAGGAACAGCACGCTGTTGCCGCTGGGCTTGCCAAGCGGCCGGGTGACGATACCGACCAGATGGTTGAACTCGCCGAAACGCACCGGCACTTCCTCGAACCCGTCGCCGACGACCGACTGCGCGTCGAGCGTGGCGACTGAAGGCGTCGCGGCCGGATCGATCGTCGTGTTCGCATCCAGCCATTCGGTCAGCGCCTGAACGGTCGCCATCGGCGTGCGGGAGAAGACAGGATCGGAGACGAGCCTGTCGTAGCCCTCGAACGTCCGCTGCTCGACCGTGGCGCCCAGCGCCCTGAGATTGTCGGCGAAGGTCGTGTCGTCGGCCCGCTCAGGGCGTTCGAGGATCAGGTAGCGGGCAGCAGCCACGGCATCGGGTGCCGCGATCCGGAGCTTGGACAGCTCGGCGGCGATGCCGGCGGGCATCTCCAGTCCGGCGATCACATGCTTGCCCTCTGGAACAGCATTCTCACCCAGCCCGAGGTGGTAATTGATGAATTTCGACCAAGCGCTGAGTTCGCGCAGATAGGCGCGGCCGTTGACGACGGGGCCGAGCATGGCGATCGCATCGACACCGCCGATCGATGCCGCGGTCCGCTGCGCCAGCGCGGCGCCGAGACCCTGTGCGACGATGACGATGCGGCTGCAGCCGCTGAGGCGCTTCAGACGTTCGGCGGCGTCGCGGATCGCATCTTCCCAGACGGCGAGACCGACGGTGTCGTCGACAAGATCGAGCGCGTCGCCGGCACCCGGATAGTCGAAGCGCAGGCTTGGCACGCCGAGATCGGCGAAATGCTCCGCCGTGACGCGGAAGAACCGGCGGCTGCACATTTCCTCGAGTCCCCAGGGATTGAGGAACAGGACGGCGGCAGAGCGTTTCTGAGAGCCCGGCGTTTCCGGCTTGAACAGGCCGACGGTACGGTCGAAGGTGAAAGGCAGGGCTGCCTCGCGGCCGGCGCCTTCCGCCGCGCCGGTTTCGACGGTGATCTCGATCGGCAAATCATCATTCGGCGTCTCGCCATGCGACGGCGCAACGAACTCGACGGCTTTCCTTGCGGAATTTTTGACTGAACCCGGCATCTTCTCGACTATCGACAGCATAACCTCGGCATCCTCTCGCGGAATTGCCTTCAAAATTTTAAGCGCAACAATATAGCCGGCACCTCCAGCGACTATGGCGAGCAAAACTCCAATAGAACCATTTAAATAGTGTAAAATCCCCAAGGCTATAATTGCGCACAAAGCGGATGCAACCAGCGTTTTGACGAGACTTACATACAAACCGGACAGCTGCGAGCCGAAGCCGGTATATCCGACCATGATGATACACATCACGGTAAAGACGCCGATGCGAACAAGTGCCGCACCCTCGGCCGCGAAAAACGGAACGACAGCGAGGCAACCGACCGTCATCACCACGCCGCCGACGATGCTGACCTTCAGCCGGTCGCGCGCCCGGTCCATGGAGAGGAGATAGAGGCTGAGCGTCTGCATGAACGTATAGGCGGGCGCCGCCAGTGCCAGAAGCGCCACGACGGTGCCGCTGCGTGCGAAAGCTTCCCCGAACACCGCCCGCACAAGCTCGCTCGAGATCGCCGCAAGACCCAGGCTCATCGGCAGGATGATATAGGCCATGCTGCGCGTGACGGCGGCGAACACCTCCACCGGCAGCGTGCGATCATCGCTCGAGTGGCGCCGCTCGGAATAATAGGGCAGCAGGCTGCCGGTCATCTGGATCGGCAATTGCAGCGCGATGTTGGCGACCGAAAGACCGACAGCGTAGAAGCCGACCATCTCGACCGACCAGAACTGCTGCAGGAACAACAGCTCCAGCCTGTTGAGAAAGATCGAATCGATGACGAACTGTGCCGACAGCACGACGGAGGACGCCGCCAGATGCTTCATCGGAATACCGCACCGGTCGCGCGGCGTCATCAGGATCGGCATGGTGGCGACGAAGAACACCATCTGTCCGAGCAGATATCCGATCAGCACGCCTTCGACGCCATAGAACACCGCGCCAGCGCCGACGCCGATCAGCTGCAGCACGCAGACACCGGTGGCGAGCTTGAAAAAGTCGGTCAGCCGTCGCTCACCGATGAGATAGAATTTGACGAAGGAGCCGATCGCCTGGACGAAGAACAGCGCGGCCGTGACATAGGCGACCGACGGCGCCGTCGCCGCCCAATGCATTTCTTCCGATGTGAAGAAGAACAGCGCGTAGAGGCCGAGCAGCACCAGCGTCGAGCACAGCATGACGGTCACCAGCAGCGACGCGAAACCAAGCCGCCGCCTGGCGTCGAAACCTTCGGCTTCAAGCTGCGGCAGCGTCTTGGACAGCGTGATGCTGGAGCCGAGCTCGGCGATCGAGGCGCCTGTTACCACCAGCCAGAGCGAAAAGGCGACGATGCCGTTGGCCTCGGGGCCGAGCAATCGCGCCGTGATGATGGAGGACGCAAACCCGGTCACCAGAAGCAGCATACCCGCCGCCCCGTTCATCACCGAATTCGCAATAATTCCCTTCGACATGCCATATCCGCTCTGGGTCGCTCTGAACCGACCATATTAGTGAAAAAGTCTTTCGAAATTGATTGCGCCTCAGCTTTTACCTTCGCAGTCCTAGAAGGTAGCGGCGCGCAGACCGCCGGGGACCAGCACCTCGCCCGAGGGCTTTTCGTCTGCGGCGTGGGCGGATAGCGGATGAAGGCTGACGCGCTTGGCGCCGCCGGGCGCAAGGTGAAACCAGTCGTCGTCGGGCCGGTAGCCGTCGATGGCGAAATGCACAGATTGCGCCAGCCGGTCGGTGGTCACATCGGCAAACCAGTTGTCGCCATCCTGAACGACGGAGACCTGGATCTCAGCATCGTGGACAGCCCTAGAGCGCCCGAGCGGGAAGTAAAATGCCTCCGCCACCACCGCGCCGCCATCCGGAAGCCGCAGGCGCGCGACGGTGACGTCGTGCGACGGCGGACCGAAACGGAAGGCGTAGGTGGTGTCGAAGAAGCCGCCGAACAGATCGGTCGCGGCGAATGTCTGCGTGCTGCGCGCCGGCAGCGTCAGGATACGCCCGCCGCTCACCGCGTGCTGACGGCCGTGGCGCAGGCAGACGACCTCGAGATCGAGCGGCAGATCGTCGCCGGTCTCGTTGATGACATGGACGTCGAGCCCGTTGGTTCCCTCGTCGCTCAAGAGCACTTGCACCGGCCGGAAGGCGCGGCGCATGGCGTACCAGATGGGCTTCGGCTCGCCGGTCGAATCGATCACGCCCCAGCCAGCGCCGGGCAACAGGTCCTGCAGCGTCCAGACCAGAGCACCGTTGCAGCCCGAGCCCCGGCGGCGCCACTCGGCGAAGGTCGCTTCCACCACTTCGCCGGTGACGGCACGCGACAGGTCGAGATAAAGGTCGCGGTCCTCGCGTCTCAGCGTCGCCGGGTCGACGTCGTAAAGCTTGCCGAGATAGAAATCGCGCACATCCTCGAAGTCCCATGATGCGCCGCGGTCACGCGGCACGCGCGACTTCCATAGAGGGCTGTGAACCGGCGGAACGTCCAGATGGCGCTGCAGCGTCTTCTGCTGCGGCACGTTGGCGAAGGCGAGGCTCTCGGCGGCAAAGCGCACATTGGCGCGCCTGGCATCCTCAAGCGGACGCATATAGGCGCCGACGCCGTAGTAATGCGTCACGCCGGCATTGGGCGAAAACGGCATGGCGCCGCCGGAGGGCGAGTTCGGAACATAGGGAACATCGGGCCGGACACGACCGGCAATCGCCGGAATGATCTCCTCGGTAATCGGCCCCGACCAGAAATCCGACGGCAGGCCGAGCATCGCCGCCTGCTGGTAGATCTCGCTGCCACCGCACAGAACGGCGAGCGACGGCGATCCCTGCACGCCATGCAGGAACTCCTCGACCTCGGCATGCACATGTGCCGTGAACGCCTTGTCTTTCCCCGGATAGTCGAAATTGGCGAACATGAAGTCCTGCCAGACCAGCAGGCCGAGCTCGTCACAGAGCGCGAAGAAGTCAGGCGTCTCGTAGGCCATCGTCCCGCCGATGCGGATCATGTTCATTCCGGCCTCGGCGGCGAGACGCAGGAAAGGCTCGTAATCGGCGCGTGTGCCGGGCAGCCGCACGATATCGGCCGTCGTCCACACCGCGCCGCGGCAGAACACCCGCGCGCCATTGACGACCAGCGCGAAATCGCTGCCATCGACGCCGCGATCAGCCTCCACCGTGCGGAAGCCGGTTCGCCCGACCGGATGCTCGACGCCATCGACGACGATGGCGTAGTCGTAGAGCTCAGGCGTGCCATGCGTGTGCGGCCACCAGGCCCGGACGTCCTTCAGCCGCAGGATGGCGGAATAATGCCCCTCGCCGACCTTCTCGAACGACTGATCGCGGCCACCGCACCGAAGCTGCAGATCCGGCGCATCGGCGTCTGCATGGAGGGATACGCTGAGCCGGCCCGTGCCATCGGCCTCAAGCACGGCGCGAACGGTGACATTGTCCAGCGACACGACGTTGCGGCGCACAAGCGTGATCGGGCGCCACGGGCCGACCGCATGGATCTCGGGGCACCAGCCGGGCATGTGGCCGAGCAGCGTGGTGCGAACGTTCTTCAGCCCTTGCGGCGTGATCATCTGCGGCCGCCAGCGGGCGCGAGCACCGCTCTCGGCAAGCCTCGGCGCCAGCGCCCGGAAGCACAGCGCCAGCTCGTCGCCACCCGTCAGCGTCACGGGGATTTCGTGCAGCGTGAACATGCTCTCGGAGAAGAGGATTTCTTGGCCATTGAGAAACACATGGCAGAGCGTCGCCAGGCCCGCAAAGCGCAGGATCGCATCGCCGGGCTCCGCATCGAACAGCCGGCAGACATACCAGGCGTCCTTGCCGTCTAGCGGTTCGGGATTTTCACGATCGAACAGGCCGACCTTTTCCAGCGCGGCGGCAACGGTTCCCGGCACCTCGGCGGCGATCATCTGCGCCGAGAGCGGCAGGTCGTGCGGTCCGGCGCAGGCGCCCGCTTCCGTCAGCACCAGGTTCCAGCCCTCGCTGATGGGCGTCTCCTCCGCGGCAACGCTCGCCAATCTCCCACGCATGATCAGGCTCCCGGCTTCTCAGGCATGCCGCGCAAAGGTGTCGAGCGGTTTTGCAACAACGACATGCGTATAAAAAAACTCCAAAGCGCGGCGCGCTTCAGAGACGCTCCGCAAGCGAAGCCATCACGGCATCCCATGCATCGGCGGCCGGATCAAGCGCAGTCGAAAGCGGCTCGAACTTCCGGCGGGTGACGGCGCGCGCCAGCTGGAACTGCACCGACTTGGCGGCCTCGGACAGGCGACGGGCATGCTCGGCGGCAGCGCCGAATTCCTCGGCCGAATGCCAGATCAGGTGATCGGCCAGCAGCTCGAAATTGGCGCCGAACTGGCGCAGCGTGTTGAACGCGTATTTGTGGAAGAAACCGAACGGCCGCTCGGCAACGGCCTCGACCTGCTCGGGAAACACGCCAGTAAAGGCACGGATCGGGTTTTCTCGCGCCCGGCGGGCGAAATGGGCGCTCAACAGGTCACGCGAGACAGCCCGCGTCCGCGTCGCATCGACGGGCGCTTCGGGAAACTTCGCGAACTCGGTGTAGGGCAAAAACAGTGGATCGTCGTCGGTGAGACCAAGCTGAAACAGCCCGTCGAAATCCTCGCCCTCAAGGCTGAAGAAACCGCCATTGTGGAAATAATCGACCCGCTTGCCGGCCATATCCAGCCGGTTGATGGCAACCGTCGTCTTCCCATGTTCCTGGCGGTAGGCCGTGCCCTGCGTATCGGGCATGTAGAAGCTGTCCATCTCGATCAGGCAGAGACGGCCGCGCGAAATCTGCGTCTGGATATGGCGCTCGACCTTGTCGAAGATCGCCAGTTCGGTGACGCGAATGCCGTAAAGCGCTTCCAGATCCTCGAGCGGCACCTTGAAGAAGGTGAACTGGTCGCCCTCGAAATCCTGCCCGAGCGTGAAGCCGAGCATGGCTTCAGGCGCCAGGCCGAGCGTGGAAAGCACCTCGATCCATAGATCGATATAGCAATTGGTTTCCGGCCACATGCGCTCCATCGAGTGCAGCGCATGCGGGGAATAGCTGTCCGGGCGGATGTCCGGGAAAACCGATGACATCGTTCCCTTAGCCCCAGAGCGCCTGGCGCACCGAGGCCGGCCACAGCTTGACGTCGAGGCCGTGGTGATGGAACAGCGCCAGCGCGATGCGCTCCAGACCGAAGCCGACACAGGCGGTAAACGCAACGCTTCCATCCTCAAGGTTCAGGCCCCACTTCTGGCCGAACGAATCCTGATGGAAGTTGAAGCTCATGCAGGCCGTCGGATTGGCCGTCGAGGTGATCGGGATCAGGAGCTCGAACTTCAGGTTCTGGTCGCGCTGGTTGTTGACCATCATCTTGCCGGCGCGGCCGAAGAACGGATCGTTGGCGACGTCGATGGTGACGTCGAGGCCGACCAGCTTCATCATCTCGAGACCGCGATCCATCCAGTTCTGGCGGAAATCGGTGACGTGTTTCTCGGTGCCCATGCAGACATATTCGCGCATGCGGAACAGCTGCTGGCGGGCCGGATCGCGCGACGGCTCATGGCGGAAGCAATAGGACTGCAGGTCGAACAGCGCGCCGTCCTTCGGCAGGTTGCCGCGGCGGGCGACCGTCGGATAGAGCGGATAGCAGGCGGCCGGCGTCAGCACGATTTCGGTCGCTTCCTGGCCCTTGGTCCAGTCGTCGCCAACTTCCATGCACTGCAGCAGGTTCATGTGGTCGAGCTCGTTGCCGCAGAAGCTGTGCACGGTGCCGGCCAGCTGCGGGAAGCTCTTCATGTAGCCGCTCTTTTCGAAGATCTCGCGGTTCATACCGGGCGGAAAGCGCATCGCCTCCGCTCCATCGCCACCGCCGAAGCGGTCGATCAGGCGCTCGAACGCCGCGATCACGTCCTCGAACTGGCCGCTGCGGCCGTAAAGACCATCAACGCCCATGTCGATCAGAAGGCCGGACTCGAAAAGCCGGTCCAGGAAGGAGGTCTGCATATCCATGTGAGTCACCCCAGTAGGCTAGTGTCCTGCTTGTGGACAAGGAGCATGCTTGACGTGTTGCCAAGGATGCGGTCGTTGGAAATCATCAATTGTGCGGAATGCGCATCGCGCAGATGCCGGCCAAGGCTGAACGGCGTGCCGTTCTTGTAGCCCATGATGCCGCAGATCAGCATCGTGTGGTTGACGATCTCGAGGATCGTCTCCGACGACGCGATCTTGACGTTGTTCATCGCCACCGCGAATGCCATCGACGACAGCTTGTCGGGATTGGCCTTCGCGTCTTCGTAGGCCTTGAGGCCGGCAACGACGTTCGACTTCACCATCTGCAGAAGATTGGACACCTCGGCGAGACGCAATGCACCGGGCGGGGGCGCACCCGGGGACTTGCGAGCCGCGGCGCGCACGAAGGCCTGGGCCCGCGAAAACGCGTCGATGGCGATACCGTACCAGACGCCGCTCCACAGAAGGTGCGAGGACGCCAGCATCGACTGCGCCGCGATCTCGGCGAACGGTTTAGGAAGGATTTGTTCCGCCGGCGCTTCACCCCTGAACAGGAAGCCGTCGGAGCAGGTGCCGCGCATGCCGAGTGTGTTCCAGACATGCGTGCGTTCGAGCGTGTATTGATCCTTGAGGAAAGCCGTGAGCACCTGGTCGGACGGCGCCGCGTCCGCATGGGCGCGCGAGGTGATCAGGATCGCATCGGCATGTGCGCCGTAGGAAATGACGGTCGCATCCTTTTCAAGGCGGCAGATGCCGTCCTCGACGTGAACGGCGCAGATGCTGTTGCGCAGATTGCCGCCGATGCCGCCTTCAGTGGTGGCGGAGCCGATCAGCAGCTGCTCAGCCGCGATGCGGCGCATGAAATCGGCATGCCAGGCGCTATCCACCCCGTGCTCGACGAGGCTCGACAGCTTGATGTGATGCATGGCGAACACCATGGCGCTGGCGGCACAGGCCTGGCCAAGCATCGAGCAGAGCTCGGCGATCTCGGTCGTGGTGGCGCTCTCGCCACCGAGGTTGCGCGGAATCTGGATGCTGAGCAGCCGCTCGGCCTTCATCGCATCCACGGCCTCTTGCGGAAACCGGCCTTCAAAATCGACGGTGTCCGCGAATTTGGCCGCAATGGCGACGACGCGGGCAGCCCTTGCTGCAAAACTGTCTTCCGTGATTTTGACGGGGAAGTTCATCAGGCAACCTTCCGGGCGTCCTGGATCATATCGACAGTCTTGGCGATGGCCGAGATGCTGGCGAATGATTTGCGGTTGAGGAGGTTGTCGGGAAACTCGATGTCGAAGGCATCCTCGATACCGAGCATAAGCTGGACCGAGGCGAAGGAGGTGAGGCCGACCGCGTAAAGGTCGGCATCGTCGCCAACCGTTTCGATGGCCACAGGTAGCTTGCCGAATTTCGCAAGCAGTTCGCGGATCGTCGTATTCATCCTCACATCTCCAAGCTTTGTCATAACCAGAGCGGGCGCTCATCGCCCTGTACTCGTCACCGTGTCATGACGTGCTTTTAAGGAGGAAAACCCAATATTCCGCTAAGGCTTGTGGTTAAATCTGGCTCTTGGCAAAGCTTAAAAGTTTATCCGCTTGGTAATTCAAGTGTATATAAGTAAGCAGGATCATAAGCTTGGGCGAACAACTTGAAGGCCTATCCGTAAGATTCTGGATCACCACCAGTGCTGGAATGATACGCCTTGACCCGCGATCAGATGCTTTCCGGCGGGTAGACATGCTCGCCACCATTGTAGTCCGACACAGAATAGCAACCTTCGCCGACCTTGCGAATTCCGCTCTCGCCAATGACCGCCTTGCCGTAACCACCAGGAATATCGAGAATATAGCTCGGCTGGCACAATCCCGAGATGCGGCCGCGCAGCGCCGACACGATGGCCTGCCCCTCCTCGACGGATAGCCGGAAGTGGCTGGTGCCCGGGGCGAGATCGGGATGATGCAGGTAATAGGGCTTCACCCGCGTCTCCACGAACGCCCTCATCAGCTCGGCCAACACGCCGGCATCATCGTTGACACCCTTGAGCAGCACCGACTGGCTGACCATGACGATCCCGGCATCGACCAGCCGCGCGCAGGCCGCCCGGGCCTCGGCCGTCATCTCGCGCGGATGATTGGCATGCAGCGCCACATAAACCGTCTTGCCGCTCGCCTTCATCGCATCGATCAACGCCGGATCGACCTTCAGCGGATCGACGACGGGCACGCGCGTGTGAAACCTGATGATCTTGACGTGATCGATATCGGCCAGCTGAACCAGGATTTCCCGCAGCCGCCGCGGCGACAGCACCAGCGGATCGCCGCCGGTGAGGATCACCTCCCAGATCTCGCCATGCGCGCGGATATAATCGAACGCCGCCTTCATCGCACCTGGATCAAGTGTGCCGAGCCCCTGAGGACCGACCATTTCGCGACGGAAGCAGAAGCGGCAATAGACCGGGCACACATGCACCGCCTTCAAGAGCACCCGATCGGGATAGCGATGGACGATCCCTTCGACCGGGCTATGCGCGTGATCGCCGATCGGATCCGCCCGCTCTTCCGGCGCTATCAGCAGTTCCGCCGCATCCGGCACGAACTGGCGGGCGATCGGATCGTCGGGATCGGAGCGATCGATTAGCCGTGAAACCGCTGGCGTCAGCGCGATGGCGTAGCGCGCCGCGACCTCTTCCAGCGCCGCCCGATCGCGATCGCCGACGAGCCCGGCATCGCCGAGGTCATCCACCGACTTGATCGGCCTGACGATGTTCATGAGCCGTACTCCGCAACCGGCGCCCACAGCACCTGCTCGATCCGTCGCGCGCCTGTCGCTAGCATCACCAGCCGGTCGAAGCCGAGCGCGATGCCACTAGCCTCGGGCATGATGGCAAGCGCCTCGAGCAGATCCTCGTCGATCGGATAGGTCTCGCCATAGACGCGGTTCTTCTCCGCCATCTCGATCTCGAAGCGCCGGCGCTGCTCGATCGGATCGGTGAGTTCGCCGAAGCCATTGGCCAGTTCGACGCCGCAGGCATAGACCTCGAAGCGCTCGGCAACGCGCGGATCATTGGCGGAAGGCCGGGCAAGCGCTGCCTCAGACACCGGATATTCGTCGAGAATGGTCACCCGCCCCATGCCGAGATGCGGCTCGATCTTCTCGACCAGCACCCTGCTGAACAGATCGGCCCACTGGTCATCGTCCGATACACGCATCCCCACTCTGTTTATCTCGGCGGCGAGATGCCCGCGATCAGTCGAGCCGTCGGCGCTGACCGATGCCAAGAGGTCGATATCCGCATGGCGCCTGAACGCGTCCGCCACGCTCAACCGTTCCGGCCCGGCGAACGGATCGCAGACGGCGTCGCGATAGCTAAGCACATCAGCCTTCGCAGTCTCGGCCGCCAGCGCGAGAATGCGAACGCAGTCCATCATCAGGCTCTCGTAGCTTTCGGCGGTGCGATACCACTCGAGCATGGTGAACTCTGGATGATGCAGTGGCCCGCGCTCTCGATTGCGGTAGACATGCGCGAAGCAGGCGATCCGTTGTTCGCCTGATGCCAGCAGCTTCTTGCAGGCGAATTCCGGCGACGTATGGAGATAGAATGGCGCGGCCTGGCCGTCGGTCGTCACCGCCTCGGTGGCAAAGGCGTGCAGATGCGCCTCGTTGCCGGGCGACACCTGTAGCGTCGCGGTATCGACCTCGATGAAGTCCTCGCCGGCAAAGTAGATGCGCAACGCCGACTGGATCGCATTCCGCCCGATCAGGAACGGCCGGCGATCGGCATGGACGCTGGGCGTCCACCAGGGAGACGCTTTGGCGATCGGGGCTTTCATCGAATGCGGTCCTCGACTGCTTGTCTTGAATACTGGCCTTACGTCGGCCTCGCAGGATCGGCCAACCGAGGGCTGGCTATTTGCCTGATTTTAGGTTAGTTGCGCCCCCAAAGAATACTTAATTGCGTCTCCGGGACCATTTCGAAAGTCCTCTACGACGCCAAAAGCCGAGTTACAAGGAAGTCTTATGGTCAAGGTCATCGCCTCTTCTGTCCGCAAGGGCAACGTCCTCGATGTGGACGGCAAGCTCTACGTCGTTCTGACGGCCAACAATTTCCATCCGGGCAAGGGCACGCCGGTCACCCAGGTCGACATGCGCCGCATCGTCGACGGTGTGAAGGTATCGGAGCGCTGGCGCACGACGGAACAGGTCGAGCGCGCCTTCGTCGAAGACGTCAACCACCAGTTCCTTTATGAAGATGGCGAAGGCTTCCACTTCATGAACCCGGAGAACTACGACCAGATCGTCGTCGACGTCGAGACGATGGGCGACCAGAAGGCCTACCTCCAGGAAGGCATGGTCTGCATCCTGTCGATGCACGAAGGCATCGCGCTGGCCATCGTCCTCCCACGCCACGTCACGCTCGAGATCACCGAGACCGAACCGGTCGTCAAGGGCCAGACAGCGTCGTCTTCCTACAAGCCGGCAATCCTGTCGAACGGCATCCGCACCCTGGTGCCGCCGCACATCGACGCTGGCACCCGCGTCGTCATCGCGACGGAAGACAATTCCTACGTCGAGCGCGCCAAGAACTGATTGTTCCTGGTCAGCTTTGAATCAAAGGCCGTATCGCTCCCGCGATGCGGCCTTTTTGTTTGTCGACTTAGAGCACACAAACAAAAAGGCGCCGGAAAACCGACGCCTTTCTTTTCGGAGCTTGCCTGATCGATCAGGCGGAAATCCTCAACGTGGGCAACGCGCTTCGTAGCGGCGGCCGTAACGGTCGCGGTAGACGCAATAGCCGCGGCGTTCGACCGACTGGCCGATCAGAGCGCCTGCAAGGCCACCGGCCACGGCGCCAACGGCTGCGCCACCCCAGCTATGGCTGATCGCGCCGCCGATGAGGGCGCCGCTGCCTGCGCCGATCGCGGTTCCCTGCTCCGTCGCGGTGCAGGAAGCCAGTGCGCCGACCAGGGCACCAATGAGGACAATCTTCTTCATCATGACATTTCTCCCAGGTTATTCGGGCGCTTAGATCCGGCCCATGAGTACAAGAATGATAATAATGACCAGAACTAGCCCCAAGCCGCCTGAAGGTCCATAGCCCCAACCGCGGCTATAGCCCCAATTCGGCAAAGCGCCGAGCAAAAGCAGAATAAGGATAATGAGAAGTATTGTTCCAAGCATATCCGGTGACCTCAGCGCATTACGAGTTTGAATGAGCGAGAAACACGCAAAGGTGATTTTTGTTCCGCAGATATTTTCCAACGGGACAATAATTCTGTAGCCGACATCAAACCGGGTGCCGATTATCCATATCGGCACCAGACGACGTGCGTGCCAAAGGATGCAATCGTCCATATGGTTAAAAATTCATTTAAATACAATATGTTGGCGTGAACATATCAGGAAAACTGCGCAGTCTCTGATTCGTCTGCTGTTTGTTCCGGCTTTGATCGAGGCGCGAACTGGATAGCCAGCCTGTATCGATAACGCACCAGTCGGCCGCGTATCCAAAGCACGGCGCCTCCGTGAAGACCATCTGGACCAGGAAAACGCCAACGCAATCTATGCGCGACCCTTCCGATTCAGCATCTGGTGGAAAAAAGTGATTCAAAATCAATACTTAGCCGTGAACAAACACTGAATCATCCAGAGTCAGCGATTCGTCTCCGATTCGTTCCCCAGCTGTTCCGAATCGTTATGCGCGCATTCTGCAAGCTATTCGCGCAGTCGAAAACTGGCCGCCAAATGCACATCGGCCCTTGCGTTTGAGCGATCGGCTGTCCATGTGTTGTCTGCTTCCGATCCGAAGCTTGATTTATCTCCGGGGCTCTCTCGCCCCGTCTGCAGGACAAAGACGCTGACATCGCAGCCCATGATATTGAGCGGCCGCGGCGTGACCGCGGTGCTCGGCCCGACCAACACCGGCAAGACGCATTATGCCATCGAGCGCATGGTTGCGCACGGCACCGGCATCATCGGCCTGCCATTGAGGCTGCTGGCGCGTGAGGTCTACAGCCGCGTCGTCGAGAAGGTCGGCGTGCAGAATGTCGCGCTGGTAACCGGCGAAGAGAAGATCTCGCCGCCCAAGGCCCGCTTCTCTGTCTGCACCGTCGAAGCCATGCCGCGCGAGACCAAGGCCGCTTTCGTCGCCATCGACGAGGTCCAGCTGGCCGGCGATCTCGAGCGCGGCCATATCTTCACCGACCGCATCCTGCATCTGCGCGGCCGCGACGAGACGTTGCTGCTTGGCGCCGGCACGATGCGGCCGATCCTGCAGCACCTGCTTCCCGGCATCACCGTCATCGAGCGGCCGCGCCTGTCGCACCTGCTCTATGCCGGCCAGAAGAAGATCACCCGCCTGCCGCAGCGCTCCGCCATCGTCGCCTTTTCCGCCGACGAGGTCTATTCGATCGCCGAACTGATCCGCCGCCAGCGCGGCGGCGCCGCCGTCGTGCTCGGCGCGCTCAGCCCGCGCACCCGCAATTCGCAGGTGGAACTCTACCAGCAGGGCGACGTCGAATATCTGGTCGCGACGGACGCGATCGGCATGGGCTTGAACCTCGATGTCGATCACGTCGCCTTCGCCCAGGACCGCAAATTCGACGGATACCAGTTCCGCAATCTGAATCCCGCCGAGCTCGCCCAGATCGGCGGCCGCGCCGGTCGGCATCTGCGCGACGGCACGTTCGGGGTCACCGGCCATGTCGATCCCTTCGACGAGGAGCTGGTGCAGCGGATCGAGGGCCACCACTTCGACAACGTCAAGGTTTTGCAGTGGCGCACCACCGACTTCGACTTCACATCCATTCAATCATTGCGGGCAAGCCTCGAGACCGCGCCGCGCATCGCCGGCCTTACCCGTGCTTTGCCGGCTGTCGATCAGCAGGCGCTGGAGCAACTGTCGCGCTATCCCGAGATCCGTGATCTCGCCGACACGCCGGCGCGGGTCGAGAAGCTCTGGGAAGCTTGCGCGTTACCGGATTACAGGCGCATTACCCCGGCACAACATGCCGATCTTATTGCCACCCTCTTTTCCGATCTCGTGCGCTATGGCACGGTGAATGAGAACTTTCTTGCCGAACAGGTACACCGTGCAGACCGAACGGACGGTGAAATTGACACGCTTTCGGCGCGAATCGCGCAGATAAGGACGTGGACCTATGTATCGAATCGGCCCAGTTGGCTTGCCGATCCGACACACTGGCAGGAAAAGACGCGGGAAATCGAAGATCGATTGTCCGATGCGTTACATGAAAGGTTGACGAAACGCTTTGTTGATCGCAGGACATCTGTGCTCATGAAGCGCCTGAGAGAGAATGCGATGCTGGAAGCTGAAATCAGTGTAAATGGCGATGTCTTTGTTGAAGGACATCATGTGGGGCAGTTGTCCGGTTTCCGGTTCACGCCTGTATCGGGAGCGGATGGTCCGGACGCAAAAGCGGTCCAGACGGCTTCGCAGAAGGCGCTTGCTTTGGAATTTGAAGCCCGTGCGGCGCGTATCCACGCGTCCGGCAATAGCGATCTGGTGATCGGCGCCGATGGCGTGATCCGCTGGATCGGCGACCCCGTGGCGCGCCTGCTCGGCACCGAGCATATCATGCGTCCGCGCGTGCTTCTGCTTGCCGACGAGCAGCTTACCGGCAATGCGCGCGACCATGTCGCCGCTCGCGTCGAGCGCTTCGTCAATCATCATATCAGCACGGTCCTGAAGCCGCTCGACGATCTGTCGCGCGCCGAGGACCTGCAGGGCCTGGCCAAGGGCCTGGCGTTCCAGCTGGTGGAAAATCTCGGCGTTCTGTTCCGCCGCGACGTGACCGAAGAGGTCAAGTCGCTGGACCAGGACGCGCGCGCCTCGATGCGGCGCTACGGCGTGCGCTTCGGCGCTTATCACATCTTCGTACCGGCCCTTCTGAAGCCGGCGCCGGCCGAGCTCATCACCCTGCTCTGGGCGCTGA
Source organism: Hyphomicrobiales bacterium (assembly GCA_900470805.1). Classification (GTDB taxonomy): domain Bacteria; phylum Pseudomonadota; class Alphaproteobacteria; order Rhizobiales; family Rhizobiaceae; genus Rhizobium. The sequence goes on from UCCA01000015.1 coordinate 50,118, forward strand.
AGAACGACGGCCTCGACAAGCCGGGCTACGGCGACCTCATTCCGGTGCTGGCCGCCGGCCGCACCTCTGTCGTCACCGATCCGACCTACGAGCGCACCTTCTACAAGCTCGCCGGCTTCCGTTTCCTCGGCAAGCGTGCCGTGCGCGTCGATATTCTCGAGCGCCTGGCCGACATTATTCGTCCGCTGCTGCAGTGGAAGCCCGGCCAGCCGAACCGTCCGGAAGGCGCCTATGACGGTCGCCGCTTCACCACCACGACGGCGATGCTCTCCATCCTCGGCGCGACGCTCGAAGACATGGAAGAGATCCTCAAGGGTCTCGGCTATCGCGCCGATGCCGTGAAGCCGGAAGAGGCATCCGCCTATCTGGCCACGCAGGACGCGTCGTCTGCTCCTGCCGCTACGGCCGTGGAGACCGTTGTCGCAGCAGCGGCTGAAGAGGGTGCCGATCACGACGACGCCGACAGCGCATCCGAGGAAGCATCGACGGAAACGCCGGCTGCAGCTGTAGAGGCGCCTGTTGCCGAAGCCGCCGTTGCCGAGACAGCGGCAACCGAAGCCGCCGCACCGGAAGCCGTTGCCGAAGCAGCACCTGCTGCCGACGCCGCGGAAACGGAGGAGCCGAAGCCGGTTCTGCTGTGGCGCCTCGGCGGACGCACCGACAACAACCAGCGTCAGGCACGTGGCCATGGCGATCGCCGTGGCGGCGAACGTCAGGGCCAGGGTGAACGGGGTCAAGGTGAGCGCGCTCAGGGCGAACGTGGCCAGGGTCAGGAACGTCAGGACCGCGGCCATCGTCGCCAGGGTGGCGAAGGCGAAAACCGCGACGGCAACCGCCCGAACCGTGGCAAGGATGGCGGCAAGCCGCATCAGGGCCGCAACGGTGAGCGCGGTGAGCGCAACGACCGTGGTGGCGACCGCAAGGATCGTAACGACCGCAACAACAACCGCGGCGGCGCCCAGCCGCTGCGCTTCGAGGCAAAGCCGCCGCGCAAGGAGAAGCCGATCGATCCAGATTCGCCTTTCGCCAAGCTCGCTGCCTTGAAGGAGCAGATGAAGAAGTAATCCATGAGCGGGGAGACACAGCCACAAAGCGGTTCGCGCCAGCGCATCGACAAATGGCTGTTCTTCACGCGCATGATCAAGTCGCGCTCGCTGGCGCAGGCACAGATCCAGTCTGGCCATGTCCGCATCAACGGCGAGCGCGTCAATCAGCCCAGCCATCAGATCAAACCCGGCGACAAGATCGAGCTTTCGCTGGATCGCCGCGATATCGTTCTCGTCGTCAGGTCGGGTGGCCACCGGCGCGGGCCCTTCGAGGAGGCGCGGCTGCTCTATGAGGACGTCAGCCCGACAGCGGAAGACAAGAAGAAGCTGACGCCCTACGAGCAGGCGACCCGCGACGTCGGCACCGGAAGACCGACCAAGAAGGAACGGCGCGCAATCGACAGGCTGATGTCCGACGAGGATTAGAAAACTGTCTCTCAGGCGCCGGGTTTCGTGATCGCTTTATTCTTGAATTCCGGCGACAAAGTCGATACTTCACAAGCAACTTGCCGGATGGCGTGGCAGTATCCCAGACTGATCATGTCGTTTCTCTGGCCAGGGGAAAGGCGCGACGTTCCAGGTTGCCCGGCCCCGTCTGCGTAAAAATCCTGGAGTTCTTCATGACCTATGTCGTGACCGACAACTGCATCAAGTGCAAATACACCGATTGCGTTGAAGTGTGCCCCGTCGACTGCTTTTATGAAGGCGAAAATTTCCTCGCCATCAATCCGGATGAGTGCATCGACTGCGGCGTTTGCGAGCCGGAATGTCCCGCCGAGGCGATCAAGCCCGATACGGAGCCGGGCCTCGACAAGTGGCTGAAGATCAATGCCGAGTATGCCAGCCAGTGGCCGAACATCACCGTCAAGAAAGACGCGATGGACGAAGCCAAGGAGATGGACGGCGAGACCGGAAAGTTCGAGAAGTACTTCTCCGAAAAGCCGGGCTCGGGCGATTGATCTGCCTGTGATACTATAGTCCAATATGCCGGTTGAAATCCGGCCTGGCGGGCCTGAGATATGCACGACTCGTGTGGGCGACCTGTGTTGCCCGCATGACTCACATGCAGTAAATTATTGATTTCCTCATATTTTTGTGGTAAGTTTCCCACACTGTTCCTTTTGCGGCATCACGGATGCCCCAAACCACCACGAAAGCAAACAAATCCAAACGCGATAACCGTGACATATCATCATCTTGAGCTGTCAGGCCCAAGATCGCGTGTCTGAATATGCTTGCTTCTCCCCGGTGGGACCAGAAGTAAAGTCACCCGACGGATCCGACCGTCTCATCCGGGCCTGACTGACCCGGCTCCGGCTCCTGCCGGAAGCGTAACAGGGAGTTTTTGACAAGAATGACGATCCAGCAGAAAAAGCCTTCAGCAGCACGCCATGGTTTCAAGACCGGTGAATCGATCGTGTACCCCGCTCATGGCGTCGGTACCATCAGTACAATCGAAGAGCAAGAAGTCGCCGGCATGAAGCTCGAACTTTTTGTAATCGATTTCGAGAAGGACAAGATGCGCCTGAAGGTGCCGGTCGCAAAGGCCATGAGCATTGGCATGCGCAAGCTTTCCGAAACGGATTTCGTCGAGCGTGCATTGAAGGTTGTGCAAGGCAAGGCGCGCGTCAAGCGCACCATGTGGTCCCGCCGCGCGCAGGAATACGATGCGAAGATCAACTCCGGCGATCTGATCTCGATCGCTGAAGTCGTTCGCGATCTCTATCGTGCCGAAAACCAGCCGGAGCAGTCCTACTCCGAGCGTCAGCTGTACGAAGCCGCCCTTGACCGCATGGCGCGCGAAATCGCCGCCGTCAACAAGCTGTCGGAAACGGAAGCTGTCCGCCTCGTCGAAACGAACCTGAACAAGGGTCCGAAGCGCGGCAAGGCAGTCGAGGAAGACGAAGCACAGGAAGAAGAAGCGGCCTGATTTCAGGTTTTCTTCTCATCAAAAAACCCGGCCATCGTGCCGGGTTTTTTATTGGAACTTTTTCCGCGATGTCGCGTTATCTGGTTGTCACTGCGGACTTCCAGGGGAAAGCAATTTCGCTGGAGGTCCGATTTTCATGTCAACATGCGACGAGGAGCGGATCATGCCTTCCCCATCTTGCCACTTCGGCAAAGTGACAAAAATGGTCCGGGCCCACTGCATGACCAACACATAGCAGTAACTAGGGCCTCCTTCTGAGACGTCCAGAGTTCGAGGCCTTCATATCTTCAAGCCATGAAATTTGATCCGGTCGGCAACGTCCGGAAGCAAGCATTGTTTGCCCTTTTCGGGGGCTAAAAGCCTGAGCTCAGGAGACCGATATGAAAAATATGTCTGCAGATCGGCGCATGATAAAGATCGCCATGGCGGCTCCTTATCTTGCCCGCGAAGAAGAGCATGACCTCGCGGTCCGCTGGAAACACAATGAAGACCGCGGCGCGCGCAACCAGATTGCCATGGCGCATATGCGTCTTGTCATCTCCATGGCCGCCAAATTCCGCAACTTCGGGCTGCCGATGAGCGACTTGGTACAGGAGGGCTATGTCGGCCTTCTGGAAGCCGCCGCCCGCTTCGAACCGGAGCGTGACGTACGTTTCTCGACCTATGCCAGCTGGTGGATCCGTGCCTCGATTCAAGACTATATCCTTCGCAACTGGTCGATCGTTCGCGGTGGCACCAGTTCGGCGCAAAAAGCGCTGTTCTTCAACCTCCGCCGCCTGCGCGCCAAGCTTGCCAAGGGCGACACGCAGCTGACGCTGCAATCCATTCACCAGGAAATCGCGGCCGCTCTCGGCGTCAGCCTCAACGACGTGCAGACGATGGATGCGCGCCTGTCGGGCAACGACGCTTCGCTTCAGGCGCCCTCCGTATCGGGCGATGCCGACAGTGCCGAGAAGATGGATTTTCTCGTAAGCAATGAGCCGCTCCCCGACGAACAGGTTACCAACATGATCGACGGCGAACGTCGTCGTGTCTGGCTGGCCTCGGCGCTGACGCATCTCAACGAACGCGAAATGAAGATCATCAGTGCCCGCCGCCTGGCGGAAGACGGCGCGACGCTGGAAGAGCTAGGCGCCGACCTTGGCATCTCCAAGGAACGCGTTCGCCAGATCGAAAGCCGCGCCATGGAAAAGCTCCGCACCGCGCTCGTCACCGCCGATCCCTACATGGGCGTTTCGAACTAAACGTAATTCCGGGAAACCCGCAAAACGGTTTTCGGTCAGGAATGCCGACAGACACAGGGATAGAGCGGAATCGGTCTATCCAGAGAGATTACTCCCCCAGTGATGTGACTGGCCCGGCGCAAGCCGGGCCTCTTTTTTATTCGGAGATGATCTTCACGCGGTCGCCAGGCGCCACCGACGCGCCTGTCGGAAGCGCGTTGATGAGCTTGAACAGATCGAGCTTGCGATCGGTTCCCATCATCCGCGCCGCGAGCGTCGTGATGTTGTCGCCCGGCTGCACCGTCAGGACCCGGATCCGCAGCGGCTTCAGCGATGCCGCCTCGGCTGGCGTCATGCGCCGGAAGCTCGACCGTAGCACATCGGCGGTCGACTGCAGCGCGGCGCTGCCCTTCGGCACGGCCGTCAAGAAACGGAAGATCTGCGAATTGTTGCGCACCACCGTGACGTCGAAATCCCAGCGATCGGCGCTTGCGCGCGCGGTCGCCGCTTCCATGCCATTGACGGTGATCTGCTTGATGGTCGAAGGATCGAGACCCGTGACCCAGCCGCTGGAAATATAGTTGGTCAGTGACTGGTTCTGGTTGTCGGCGACACCGTCGAACCGGACGGCAATGTCGCCTGGGCCGGTTGCCATCACCGCTTCGACCTTGTTGTCGATCTTGAAATCCGGCGGCACGTCGAAACGGATGCCGAGCCCGCCGTGAAGAAATGTCTGTCCGCGGACATAGCCCTCTTCCGGGCTGTCGCCGTAAAGCAGGCCGTCGATGCCGTCGAGATAATAGCCGCGCCCGGTATCGCCGACCTTGCCTTCCTGCCCGAAGGCACGCGCATGATCGCGCGCCAGTTCGATGCGCTGCGCCGAGTTCGGGTGGCTGGAAAGGAAGTCGAGGCTCTGGTCGGCATCGGGATCGACCGACATGAACCGGCTGTAGCCCGCCATCGAATCCAGGAACCGTCCGGCCGCGTAAGGGTCGTAGCCGGCTTCGCCAAGCATGCGCACGCCGATCACGTCGGCCTGCAACTCCTGCTGCCGCGAGAAGGCCGCGAGCCTGAGTTTGCCGCGCGCCAGCGCCTGTTTGCCGGCGATATCGCTCGACAGAACTTCGGCGACGACGCGGCTGGCAATGACTTCCGCCTCTTCGCGCTTCTGCCGCTCGATTCCGTGGTTGGCGGTGACGTGGCCCATCTCGTGCGACAGCACCGCCGCCACTTCTGAGGCGTCGTTGGCAAGCGCCAGCAGGCCGCGCGTGACGTAGAGATAGCCGCCCGGCAGCGCGAAGGCGTTGATCGCAGGCGAATTCAGGATGGTGATGCGGTAGGACTGGCTGGGGTTTTCAGACACTGCCGTAAGCGCCCCGGCAATGCGCGCCACCAGACGTTCGGTCTTCGCGTCCTTGTACTCGCCGCCATAGCTGGCAACGATGCGCGGATGCTCGCGCGCGCCCATTGCCGCACGCGGATCGTTCTTCTGCACCTCGTCGACAATCTGCGGATTGGACGATGGGCCGACACTTGGCTGATAGGATTGTTCGAGCGCCGATTGGCATCCGTAAAGCGCCACGCTCGCAGCAGAGACGATCGACGCCCGCCGTGCCCAGCGGCACGCTGCGAAGAACACATCACTGGAAGGCGCGGTCAGTTTCCACGTCGTCATGCGGTCCAGTCTGGCTCTCCGAGTCATCGCGCTTCTCGGCCGGCGCGCCTTCATGGCGTCCCGGTCGTCTTCATGAATGGTCAACAGGCGTTTGTCCCCGTTTTTGCAGTGCACAATCGAGGACCCAAGTCTCTGCTGTAGCTGATTTCCGCATCGGTTGCATAGCGAAACTCTGCCTAAATATGGTGCCTTAGTACTTTAGCAAGCCCAACATGGTTAAGGAGTTCATTGGGTCGCTGCAAATTATGGCGAAAGTGCCGTTGCGCTGTTAAGATTCGTCAATCCGCAGAAATTGCCGCAACGCGGGATGGTTCTCGCCGGTCGAAAACCGTGCGATCGGCGCCGCAACGGCAACCCGACCGTGATCGATGAAGATTGCATAGTCGGCGATGCGCCTGATCTCCTCGGCATCGTGGGACACTAGGACCACGGTGCTGCCGCTCTCCCGTTGCATGTCGGACAGGAGCGACGCCATCTCCCGGCGCAGGCTTGGATCGAGCGCCGCGAACGGCTCGTCCAGCAACAATAGCGGCCGCTTGCGCACCAGCGCCCGGGCAAAGGCCACCCGCTGCCGCTCGCCACCGGACAATGTCGCCGGCATGCGCTTTTCGAACCCCGAGAGCCCGACTTTCTCCAGCGCCGAGGCTATCGCCAGCCGATTATCGGCCGATAGCTTCAGCGCCGGGTGAATGCCGAGGCCGACATTGGTGAAGACATCGAGATGCGCGAACAGATTGTTGTCCTGAAACACCAGCGATACCGGCCGCTGCGCCGGGTGCAGCAAGCCGACATCCTGCCCATGAAACAGGATGCGGCCGCGCGACGGCGTATCGAAACCGGCCAGCAGGTTGAGAAAGGTCGACTTGCCGGCGCCGGATGGCCCGGTAACGCCGACGATAGACCTTGCGGGCAACCGGCAATCGAACAGAAACTCATGCCCGCCGAGCCGCAGCCCGACATCCTGCATGTCGATTGCGGCAAGAATCTCGGTGCCATCAGTCATGCGTAACCGCCTCCCGACGCGGTCCGCCCATGGTGCCGGCAATGGTCAGCAGCAGGCAGATGATGCCGAGGATCAGGGCGAGCCCATCGGCATCGTTGGTACGGTAACTCCCGAGGCTGGAATAGACCAGCCAGGGAAGCGTCACGAAGCTGTCGGAGCCGAACAACGCCACGGCGCCGAGATCGCCGAGCGACAGCGCCATCGCGAAGGACAGCGCCGTCAGCACTGGCTTGCGCAGCGCCGGCCATGCAATCAGCCGCAGACGGGCGAAACCCGTGATGCCGAGGCTGGCGCTCAACCGCTGCGTCCGGCGCTGGTGGATGCCATAGGCCGGCTCCAGCACGCGTATGACGAAGGGCAGCGCCATCAGCGCATTGATCACGACGACAAGCACCGGCGCCACGGTCCCGATATCGCCGAAATGGCGCGCCGCGAGGAACCAGCCGGTGGCCAGCACGATAGGCGGCACCAGCAGCACCAGCGACGATGCGGCCCCCATGGAGCCAAAAGCGGCGCGATTGACTGCGGAGCGCTTGTCCGCGTCGCTCTTGCCGAGCGACAGCGTATGGCGTGCCCGCACCAGCAGCCCGCAGAGGCCAAGCGACAGGACGGCAGCCGACAGCGACATGGCCGCGCTGGTGGCCAGCGACCGCCAAAAGATCGGCTGCGCCACCAGCTTCGGCAAATCGGCGCGCAGTCCGGCGACAACCACCGACAACAGCGGCAATCCGAGAAATAGAACCGCCAGCAGCAACAGGCTGCCATCGACGATCCTGATGCCGGCGAACGCACCATCCGGCCGCCGGATCGTCCGCCCCGACGTGAGGCCGGCATCGCCGACTTCAGGCAGAAGCGCCAGCACCCCGAGAACCACGGCCGTCAGCGCGATCTGCAGCAGCGACAGCGCCACCGCCCGGCCGGGATCGAAATCGAAGCGCAGTGACTGGTAGATCGCCACTTCGATCGTGGTCGCCGCCGGCCCGCCGCCGAGCATCAGCACCAGCGTGAAGCTGGTGGCGCACAGCATGAAGATCAGCCCGGCGATACCCGGGATGACCGAGCGCAGCACCGGCCACTCGATGAAGCGGAACACCGAAGGCGGCCGCATGCCGAGACCGCTGGCGACCAGCCAGTATTCCCCCGGCACCCGCTCCAGCGCCGCCAGCATCAGCCGGCAGGCGAGCGGCAGGTTGAAGAACACATGCGCAAGCAGAATGCCTGACAGACCATATATGCTCACGGGTTCGGCGAGGCCGACGCCGGAGAGAAGTGAGTTGACGATCCCCTGGCGACCCCAGATGCCGATCAGCCCGAGCGCCCCGATCAGCACCGGCAGACCCATCGGCACAGCCATCAGCCGGATGATCCAGATCCGCCCGGGAAAACGCGGCTGTCGTGCCAGCGCCTGCGCGATCGGAATGGCCAGCAACACCGACAACAGCGTCGACAACACCGCCTGCAGCAACGTGAAGCGCAGCACCCGCAGGATATAGGGCTCGAACAGCGCCGCCGTGATCGAAGTATCGCCGCTGGCAAGCAGCAGCGCGATGGTCGCAAGCGCCACGAAAGACACGATGACGGCGAGGCCAAAGGCCCCGCCGGTCAACGCAAACCGTCTTTCGGACGCAGTCTGCAGCATCAGTTAATGCTCATCGCCGCCAGCCACTCGTCGATCCAGGCCTTGCGGTTCTGCGCGACCTCGTCAGGGCTCATCAGGAAGGTCTTCGACGGGTTGACCAGCTTGCCGAAGGCATCGGGCAAAGGTTCGGAAGTGGCGGCGACCGGCATCATCCAGTTGTTGGTCGGGATCGTGTCCTGGAAGCCCGTAGTCACCATGAACTTCAGGAAATCCTGCGCCAGCGCCTTGTCGGGCGCGTTCTTCAGCAGCCCGGCAACCTCGATCTGGATGTAATGCCCCTCGGAGAAGGCGGCCGCCTGGTATCGATCGGTGTTTTCGGAGACCATGTGGTAGGCCGGCGAGGTCGTGTAGGACAGCACCATCGGCGCCTCGCCCTTGGTGAACAGCCCATAGGCCTCCGACCAGCCCGGCGTCACCGTCAGCACCCGTTTCTTGAGCTTCGCCCAGGCCTCAGGTGCCTTGTCGCCATAGACCGACTTGACCCAGAGAAGCAGCCCGAGGCCCGGCGTCGAGGTTCTCGGATCCTCGATGACGATCTTCTGCGCGGGATCGCCCTCGACCAGATCCTTCAGGCTCGTCGGCGGGGTCTTGATGGTCTGCGTGTCGTAGATCACGGCGAAGTGGCCGTAGTCATAGGGCACGAACACGTCGTCCTTGAAATCGCCAGGCACCTTCAGTGCACTGGTATCGACGCCGCTGGCGTCGAACAGACCGGTCGCCTTCGCCTCGGTGATCAGGTTGGTATCGAGGCCGAGCACGACATCGGCCTTGGTGCCTGATCCCTCGAGCTTCAGGCGCGACAGCAGCGCCACGCCATCGGCGACGCTGACGAAGTTGACGGTGCAGCCACAGGTCTTCTCGAACGCCGCCTTCACCTTCGGCCCTGGCCCCCATTCTGAGGTGAAGCTCTCATATGTGTAGATGGTCAGCGACTTGTCGGCCGCCTGCGCGCCACTGAACGACAGCCAGGCGAACGCGGCAAGCATTGTTGCGGTCAATGTGCAGGTCTTGAATAGGGTCATGGCACCTCTCCTCCAGGTTCGAATTCAAAGGGGAAAAGGGCGGTGCCATATGTCACGCGTCTAATCCCTCCGCCGGTGTTAGCCGGATCAGGTTCCGCGGGTTGGCTTTTGCAAGCCTCTCAGCCAAGCATCCTTGCGGACACGAGGCACCCCGTTAGAGCGTGTGAAGATGTATATCCGTAGCCGGCGTCTGGCAAGAGCCCACGCCGGACACGCCGTTCAAGCTACTCGGCGGCCTCTGCCACCGGCTTCGACGGCGCTGCGCCGGCCCGCGGCAATTGCACCGGCTTCAGCATCAGTGCCGCGACCAGTCCCAGCAGCGCGATGCCGCAGGAGGTCATGAACAACGGCACGAAGGCGCTGGCATAGGCATCGGCGACAGCGAGCCGCGCCGCTTCCGGCAGGGCGGCCAGCATCTTCGGCGTCAGCTGCTCGATATCGGCAACGCCGGGAATGGAGGATCCGACCTTCGACAGTTGCGAGCCGATGATCGCGCCGTATATGGAGATCGCGATCGACGCGCCGCCCATGCGCGACAGCGTCACAGATCCGGTGGCGGCGCCGATATCACGCGCCGGCGCGGCGTTCTGCACGCCGATGATCGGCACCTGCTGCGCCAGACCGATCCCCACGCCCTGCAGGGTCATCACCAAGCCGATCAGCACGAGCGGCGTTCCGGCGTGAAACTGCGACAGCAGCGCGAAGGCAAGCGCGTTGCAGCTGAGGCTGGCGATGGCGAACGGCTTGTAACGTCCAGTCGCCGAAATCACCCGACCCGCCGAGATCGATCCACACATCAGGCCGCCGGTGAGAAAGATGAAGAACAGTCCTGCGCCGGAAGGCGAAAGCCCGGTCGTGGTCTGCAGGAACAGCGCGAAATAGTTGACCATGCCGATGGCGATGCCGCCACTCATGATCGACATGATCAAGAGCAGGCTGAAGGTCGAATTGCGAAACAGCGACAGCGGAATGATCGGCTCGGCGGCGCGACGTTCGACGAACACCCACGAGACCAAGCAGACGATGCCGGCGGCGATGATCGCCAGGTTTTGAGGAGCAACCAGCGAGCCGAACACCTGCGCGCCATCGGCAGCCAGCACGACGCTGGTGGTCGTCAACGCCAACAGGATGGCACCGGCATAGTCGATCTTCGGGCGGCGGTTCGGCTTGCGATAGGGAAGCATGAAGACCAGACCGCCGAGCACGACCGCACCGATCGGAATATTGACGAGAAAGATCGACCGCCAGCCGAACAGATCGCTCATCGTCCCGCCCAGCACCGGCCCGATGGCGCCGGATGCCATCAGCACGAGACTGACATAGCTCTGGTACTTGGCGCGCTCGCGCGGCTCGAACAGATCGGCGGTAACCGCGAAGATCGACACCATGATGCCGCCGCCGCCGAGACCCTGCAGCAGCCGCGCCGCGATCAGCGTGTTCATCGACACCGCCAGCCCGCACACCGCCGAGCCGACGGTGAAGATCAGGATCGCCGCCATCATCACATACTTGCGGCCGAACAGATCGCCCAGCTTGCCGTAGAGCGGCATGACGGCGCTGACCGCCAGCAGATAGGCCGAGCCGACCCAGCTGAAGCGCTCGAGATGACCGAACTCGCCAACGATGGTCGGGAGCGCCGTCGCCACGATCTGGTTGTCGAGCATGGCCATGAACATGGCGGTCATCAGGAATAGAAAGAGAATGAGCCGGCGCCGGGGATCGGTCACCAGCGGCTGGGCGGTAATTTGCACGTTCATCTCGGGATCTTTCAGGTTTCCGCGAATTTATGTGCTATCAGCATATAAATGTCAATGTCACATAAATGACATCGGCATATTTTCTCCGGCGCCACGCTCTGCTATCCTCGTGATCATGAGCGATAACCTGAAAACATCCGAGATATCGGAAGCGGCAGACGAGGACATCGTCCACATCGGCCAGAGCATGAGCCGCATGCGCGTCATCACCGGCCGGCGGCTGATTGCCCGGCTGGCGATCGAGAAGGTTGCGCCGGATCTGGAACTGACCCATCTCGACGTTCTCGAATCGGTCAATCGGGCCAGCGAAAGCGGCGAGGTCACCGTCGGCACGATTGCCGAGGCGATGCGCATCGACCCGTCGCGGGCAAGCCGCATCGTAGCAGATATGGTCGGTCGCGGGGTTCTGGAGCGTGCGGCCTCGCAGCAGGACGCACGGCGCATCCTTGTGGTCATCACACCATTCGGTCAGCGTCTGCTGGGCGAGCTGAAGACCCAGAAGCTTGCCATCATCAAGGACGTCGTCTCGGATTGGTCGGCCGCCGATGCCAAGGCCTTCGGTGATCTCTTCGACAGGTACATGACCGGTTTCGAACGGGTGTTCGCGGTGCGCGACAAGCACCTGCCGCCATCGCCGGGAAAATAAGGCGATGAATTGATCTGAATCAATCGGTTAAGCCGCATCATTTCCTAAACCTCCCCTGGATATAAACTCAGGAGAGAATCGATGATGCGCCGCCCCGCCAGCCTCAAAGGCATGTTCGCCGCCGCTATTTTAGTCGCCGCCGCACACCCTGCCCTATCCGCGGACCTGACAGCACCCACGGCAGCGCAAGAAGCGACGCAGAGCCAAAGCCCCTGGATGATCCGCCTGCGCGCGCTTGGCGTCATCACCCAGGATTCCGGCTATGTCGGCGGCGTCGCCGGCTCGGACCTCTCCTATTCGGATACGGTCGTCCCTGAATTCGACGTCACCTATTTCTTCACCAAGAACATCGCCGCCGAACTCATTCTCGGCACGACCTTCGCAAACGTCACCGGTGAAGGCTCGATCGAAAGCCTCGGCAAGGTCGGCAAGACCTGGCTTCTGCCGCCCACCGTGACGCTGCAGTATCACTTCACCGACTTCGGCAACTTCCAGCCTTATGTCGGCGCCGGCATCAACTACACGATCTTCTACAACGAGAAGGGCAAGAGCGCCCAGAGCCTGAATATCGACAACACCTTCGGCGTCGCCCTGCAGGCCGGCTTCGACTACATGTTCGACGAACATTGGGGCCTCAACGTCGACGTCAAGAAGATCTTCCTGCGTCCTGATTTCACCGTCAACGTCGGCGGCACCGACATGACCGGCAAGGCAAAGCTCGATCCCTGGCTGGTCGGCGCCGGCGTCACCTACCGCTTCTAGGGCCTGAACACATCCGGAGGGCGCGGACAAACACATGTCTGCGCCCTTTCCCTCGACCCCCGCTTTGCGCTATGGGCATTGCCCATGAGCCAATCCACCTTCACCATCCTGCTTGGCGGCGAGTTGAGACTGACCGAGCGCCTGCGCGCCACCGTGTCGGGCAGCCGCCTGATCGCGGCCGATGGCGGCATGCGGCACGCGGCGGCGCTCGGTGTCGTGCCGGAATTGTGGGTCGGCGATTTCGATTCTACGCCGGATGATCTGGCCACCGCCTTTTCCGGTGTTCCAAGACAGCCATATCCAGCCGCCAAGGCCGAGACCGATGGCGAGATCGCGGTATCGGAGGCGATCGCACGCGGCGCCAAGCGGCTGATCCTCGCCGGCGCCCTGGCAGGCGAACGTTCCGATCACGCACTCCAGCACCTGCTTTACGCCGTCAGCCTTGCCGAAACGGGGCTCGACGTGCTGCTGACATCGGGCAGCGAGGAGGCCGTGCCACTGATCCCGGGCACGATCACCCTAGACCTGCCCGAAAACAGCCTGTTTTCCGTTCCCGCCTTCAGCGACCTCAAAGGCCTGACGATCGAGAACGCCCGCTATCCCCTGACGAACTTTCATTTGCCGTTCGGCTCGTCGCGCACCATTTCCAATGTCGCGGAAGGCCCAGTGCGCTTCTCGCTTGAAAGCGGCCGCGCCGTCGTGCTCGCCCGCCCCTACGACCTTTCCGGAGTGTGATTTTTGGCGCCCCCTATCCTTAAACTCGACGACATCTTCCTGAGCTTCGGCGGCGCGCCGCTGCTGAATGGCGCTGCCCTGCAGGTGGAGCCCGGCGACAAGATCTGCCTGGTCGGCCGCAACGGCTCCGGCAAGTCCACACTCCTGAAGATCGCCGCGGGCATGGTCGAGGCGCAGTCCGGCGAGGTGTTCCGTCATCCGTCCTCGACGGTGCGTTATCTCGAGCAAGCTCCCGATTTCGCCGACTTCAAGACCGTGCTGGCCTATGCCGAAGCAGGCCTTGGACCGGGCGACGATCCCTACCGCGTCACCTATCTGCTCTCGCATCTCGGCCTGACCGGCGAGGAAGACCCGAAGAACCTTTCGGGCGGCGAAGCCCGACGCGCGGCTCTTGCCCGCGTGCTCGCGCCGGAACCGGACATCCTCCTGCTCGATGAGCCGACCAACCACCTCGATCTCCCCACCATCGAATGGCTGGAAGGCGAGCTGCAGAAGACCCGCAGCGCGCTCGTCGTCATTTCGCATGACCGTCGCTTTCTCGAAAAGGTCTCGAACGCCACCGTCTGGCTCGACCGCGGCACCTCGCGCCGCCTCAGCCGTGGCTTTGCCCATTTCGAGGCCTGGCGCGACCAGGTTCTCGAGGAAGAAGAAATGGAGCAGCACAAGCTCGGCAAGGCGATCGAGCGCGAGGAGCACTGGCTGCGCTACGGCGTCACCGCGCGCCGCAAGCGCAACATGCGCCGCCTTGGCGAGTTGCAGACCATGCGCTCCAGCTATCGCGGCCACAAGGGACCGCAGGGTTCCGTGCAGGCGACCGTTTCCGACGCGCAGGAATCCGGCAAGCTGGTCATCGAGGCCGACAAGATCACCAAGACCTATGGCGAACGCCCGATCGTCACGCCGTTTTCGATCCGCGTTCATCGCGGCGACTGCATCGGCCTCGTCGGCCCCAACGGCGCCGGCAAGACCACGCTGCTGAAGATGCTGACCGGCCAGCTGGCGCCCGACACGGGCACGATCAAGCTCGGTACCAATCTCGAGATCGCCACGCTCGACCAGAAACGCGAGGACCTCGATCTCGAGGACACCCTGGCGCACCACCTGACCGACGGACGCGGCGACAACCTGCTGGTCAATGGCGAGCAGCGCCACGTCACCGGCTACATGAAGGAATTCCTGTTCCAGCCGGAACAGGCCCGCACGCCGATCAAGAACCTCTCCGGCGGCGAGCGCGCCCGCCTGATGCTCGCCCGCATGCTGGCGCGCCCGTCCAACCTCTTGATCCTCGACGAACCGACCAACGACCTCGACATCGAGACGCTGGACCTGCTGCAGGAAGTCGTCGCCGGTTTCCCCGGCACCGTCATCCTCGTCAGCCACGATCGCGACTTCCTCGACCGCACCGTGACATCGACCATCGCGCCTGCCGTTCCCGATGCGCCGGATGGACGCTGGATCGAATATGCCGGCGGCTATTCCGACATGCTGGTGCAGCGCAAGGGCGCCGCCGACGAGCGCAAGAGAGCGGAAAAGGCCGAGAAGGCGAAGACGCCTGATGCCACTGCACCGGCCGCCGAAGCCGCAAAGGGCAAGGGCAAGCTCTCCTTCAAGCAGAAGTTTGCGCTTGAGAACCTGCCCAAGGAAATGGCCAAGGCCGAAGCCGAAATCGCCAAGCGCGAGCAGACGATGGCAGACCCGAAGCTCTTCACCAAGGACCCCGCCACCTTCAACCGCCTGGCCGCCGAGATGGAGAAATTTCGCGATAGCCTGGTGAAGATGGAAGAGGAATGGCTCGAGCTTGAAATGCTCCGCGAGGAACTGGAGGGCTGACAAAGCCCTCCCGAGAAGCAGAGGCTACGCGGTGACGGTCTCCGCGACCGGCTTGCTGAACCGCAGGCCAAGCACAATCGGGATGCTGACGGCGTAGAGGAGCACGACCGATAGCCAGATGGCGCCCGGCCACTGCGCCCTGACGACGAAATAGAAGCTTGAGAAGCCGAGCGGGGTGACGATCGACGCAAGGCTGACGGCGGACGCCAGCACGCCCTGAAACCGGCCCTGCTGGCTTTCGTCCACCTGCCGGGTCGCCAGCGATTGCAGCGCCGGCACACCGATGCCGCCAAGCGCGAAAAGCGGCATGATCGCGAAGATCACCCATCCCTCCGTCGCCAGGGCCATGACGATCAAAGCCAGGCAGGCGCAGCCGACGCCGATCAAGATGGCATTGCGCTCGCCAAGCAGCTTCACCGCCGGTCCGGGCAGGAACGCCTGTGCGAGCGTCTGGCACACACCGAAGGTGCCGAGCGACAGGCCGATCCACAAGCCGTTCCACTGGAACGTATCGCTTCCCCACAGTGCCCAGCAGGTGCCGTAGACCTCGCCGGTGGCGCTGAACACGAAGAAGATGGTGACGATCGGCAGCAGGCTCTTCATCGAGAATACCCAGCGCAGCGGCCGCAGCGGGTTGAGTGTCGCCAGATCGATCCTTTCGCGGGTGGGTTGGCGCGATTCTGGCAGCACGAAGAAGGCGAGCAGCAGATTCAGGCCGTTGAGCGCGGCAGCGGCGATGAACGGCAAGCGCAGCCAGTAATCGCCCAGCGCGCCGCCGAGGACCGGGCCGATGATGAAGCCGATGCCGAACATCGCATTGACGAGACCGAAGCGGCGGGCGCGTGTCTCCTCCGGCGAGATGTCGGTGATGTAGGCCGAGGCTACAGAGACGTTGGCACTGGTCAGCCCTGCGATCGCCCGGCCGAGCACCAGCATCCACAGGTGCGGCGCAAACGCCAGGAACAGGTAGTTGACGGCAGCGCCGGCAAGCGAGATCAACAGCACCGGCCGCCGCCCCAGCCGGTCGCTGAGCGAGCCCAGCACCGGCGCGAAGATGAACTGCATGGTGGCGTAGAGCGCCGTCATGACGCCGATGTAGGGCGCCACGTCAGCGGCATGAGTGACGTTCTGAAGCAGCGACGGCAGGATGGGGAAGATGAGACCGATACCGACGGCATCGAGGACAATGGCAGTGAAGATGACGACGAGGGGTCTGGTCATGGCGTGTTCCGATCGGACGCGAGCGCACGAGCGCGCGCAGCGCCGATGGCTCACGATTGGGCCTGACGATGCAGGCGATTGACAGTTTTGGGAACGCTGGCCGATCGATGCGGTAAAACGCAGGGATGGCGTGTGCTTGACCGCCTGGACGACAATTCGTCCACCTGTTTACTCCGCGACTGCGCGGATCAAGGGAAGCGGTCGCTTTTCGCGATTGATGTTATTTACGCCTGAAGGCTGCGCCCGGCAAGTCCATTTTACCGATCGCGAATGGGCAGGTGGCTGAGCGGAACACCCGATCAGCCACTGGAGTCAAAAAGTTCCCCGTTTGCGCCTGCAAACCTCTCACATTTCATTGATTAGCCTCCGCTGAAACGGCGTGTCTAATCTCCTGTCGCGCCGCCCATGCCCCGGGCGGCAAGGAGAAAACCCATGTCCCGTGTTTCGAAAACATCCGCCGCGGCCGCGCTCGCCGCAGGTATCCTGGCCATCGCATCGCAGGCGGCATCGGCCGCGGATGCTGAGCGTGTCCGCATCCGTGGCGACATTGCCAGCCTCAGCGGCGATACGCTCGTCGTCAAGACCCGCGAAGGCACCGACCAGACGATCGCGCTCAAGCCTGAATGGAAGGTCGGTGGCATCAAGAAGGCGTCGGTCGAGGATATCAAGCCCGGCGATTTCGTCGGCATCGCCTCGCTGCCGAAAGCCGATGGCGGCGACGGCGCGCTTGAGGTGCTGATCTTTCCGGCCGCGATGAAAGGCACCGGCGAAGGCAGCCGCCCCTGGGACCTGAAGCCGAATAGCAGCATGACCAACGCCACCGTCGCCAAGGCGGTGAAATCGGTCGAAGGCCACAGCGTCACGCTGACCTATCAGGGCAAGGAGAAGACGATCTCGATATCGGACGATACACCGATCGTTACTTTCACATCAGCAGCCAAGACCGACCTGACCGCTGGCGCCCACGTGATTGTCATGGGCGAGAAGGCAGCCGACGGCACGGTGACATCAGGCCAGGTGACCGTCGGCACCAAGGGCATTGTTCCGCCGATGTGAGTTTTCGAAGCTCAGAGCGCCGGCGCGGTTGCGTTCGGCGCTTTGGCTTCGGCTCTGGCCTCCGGCTTGGCGGCCAGCGCTTCCAGATGCAGCACGCGCGGATGAAAGATCTCCGCGTAGGCTTCCGAGCGGCCGATATAGATCATCGTCGCATCGGGCATGGCTTCCAGCACCTTCAGCATCGTCGCCTGCCACTCCGGCTCCATGCCCTCGAGCACTTCGTCGAACACCATCCATTGCGGCCGCACCAGCAGCAGCCGGGCAAAGCCGATCGCCCGCTGCTCGTCGGCATCCAGCAGCTTGTCCCAGCGGGCGCGAGTGTCGAGGCGGGCAACCAGATTGTGCAGCCCGGCTTTTTCCAGCGCCGACAGCACGTCGTCGTTCTTGTATGTATCGGCCGCTTCAGGGAAGGCCAGCGCCTCGCGCAGCGTGCCGCCGGGGATATAGGCCGATTGCGGCACGAACAGCATGTCGTCGGCAGGCGGAAGGCCGATCTTGCCGCTGCCGCAGGGCCAAAGTTCCGACAGCGCCAGGAACAGCAGCTTGCGGTTCACGTTGTGATCGCCGTTGATCATCACCTTCTCGCCGGCTTTGATCGTGACGCTGCCCTCGTGCAGACGGAAGCCGCCGCAAGCATCGATCTCCTCGTCGATCTTGGCGGCGATAGTCACGTTATCGAGCGTCAGCGTGCCCGGCGCGCTGCGCTCGTAGGCGATCTTCTCCTTGAGATCGATATCGTCGCCCATCGTCGTCAGCGCCTGGCGAAAATCGGTAACGCGCATCAGCGTTGCCCGCCATTCGGCGATCGGGCCGAAGTTGGAGACATACCAGCGCAACGCCGTGTTCACCTGGTTGAAGGCGCCGACCGACATCATCAACTGGCCGAAGGTGAGCCCGCCGGAGAAATAGGCGGGTGCCGCGACGATAATCGGGATGACAACCACCAGCCAGCCATAGCCGGCCGACACCCAGGTGAGATTGACGTTGGCCATCGCCAGTTTCTTGAGCACGGCCAGAACGGCGCTGATATCCGTGTTGATCCGTCCGCGCTCGTTCTCTTCGCCACGCGCCGCCGTGATCGCCGGAATATTCTCGTTGGCGTGCATCAGCGCAAAGCGCAGTTCCGCTTCTTTCGAGAAGCGATCGGCATTGAGCTTCACCAGCTTGCGGCCGACCAGCTGGCTGAGAACCGAGGCCGACGCCGCATAGAAGATCGCCGCCCAGACCATATAGCCGGGAATGGAAAAGCTGTGCTCGCCGAAGCGGAAGACGAAGCCGCTCGACAGTTCCCAGAGAACGCCGATGAAGCTGACCAGCAGGATGGTCGATTGCACCAGGCCGATGACGAGACCGGTGGTGCTTTCCGCCAGATTGCGCGCATCCTCATGCAGGCGCTGGTCGGGGTTGACCCCGATCAGGCCGCTGGAAGCGAGCCTGAGCGCCCGCTTGCGCTGCAGCCATTGGCTGACCAGGTCGCGCGTCAGTCCCTCGCGCATGTAGAGCGCCGTCATCTGGTTCAGCCAGGCCTGCACCACGTTCAGCAGAAGCAGCATGCCGGCAATCAGTGCGAAGATCTTTAGCTGGTGGAAGAAGCCCGGCAGGTCGCGGCGTGAAATGGCGTCATAGAATGGCGCATTCCACTGGTTGAGGATGACCGTGGCATAGGCCGTTGCGAGAATGATTCCGATCAACGCCGTTGACAGAACAAGCACCGGTGCGCGCACTCTGGAATGCCAGAATGCCGAAAACATGACCTTGAGGCGGAAGGCCAGACTGAGATCGTACCCGACCCTATCCTGCCCCTGAATGCTCGGCCTGCCTTTGACGTCATCTGCCATCATGCTTCCTTACGCGTCTATCGCACCTGAATAACACTGTGAGTCAGCCTGTCCAGCAACAGTTTCTAGCGCGCGGTAATGCACGAGTTACCTTGCCCGGAGAGGCCGGATTTTTTCCGTCATTGATTCGCCGCCCGACTGGGTCTATTTAAGTGCTCCGTGGTGATTTGGCCGGCCGGCTTGCAGCCACGTTAAAAAAGTTGCTAAAGGGCCGCGTGCGGACCGATAGCGATATATTCGTATTTTTCATCGAGTGACCGCTATGCCGATCAAGATCCCCGATACCCTGCCCGCCTTTGAAACCCTGGTTCAGGAAGGTGTGCGCGTGATGACCGAGACGGCGGCGATCCGTCAGGACATCCGCCCGCTGCAGATCGGCTTGCTCAACCTCATGCCGAACAAGATCAAGACCGAGATCCAGATGGCGCGCCTGATCGGCGCTTCGCCGCTGCAGGTCGAGCTGTCGCTTGTGCGCGTCGGCAATCACAAGGCAAAGAACACTTCGGAGGAACACCTGTTCTCCTTCTACCAGACCTGGGAGGAGATCAGGCACCGCAAGTTCGACGGTTTCATCATAACTGGGGCGCCGATCGAGACACTTCCATACGAAGACGTCACTTATTGGGAAGAAATGCAGCAGATTTTCGACTGGACGCGCACCAATGTCCACTCGTCGATGAACGTCTGCTGGGGCGCGATGGCGGCCATTTATCATTTCCACGGCATTCCCAAGCATCCCCTGAAGGAAAAGGCGTTCGGCGTCTATCGCCACATGAACTTGAAGCCGTCTTCCGTCTATCTCAACGGATTCTCCGACAATTTCGAGGTTCCCGTGTCGCGCTGGACCGAAGTGCGGCGCGCCGACATCGAAAAGTCCGGCGATCTCGAGATCCTGATGGAGTCGGCCGAGATGGGCGTCTGCCTTGTGCACGAGAAGAAGGGCAACCGGCTCTATATCTTCAACCACGTCGAATATGATTCGACCTCGCTGGGCGACGAGTACTTCCGAGATGTCGATGCCAATATTCCGATCAAGATGCCGCACAACTACTTCCCGCATAACGACCCGGCGATCGCTCCCCAGAATCGCTGGCGCAGCCACGCGCACCTCCTGTTCGGCAACTGGATCAACGAGATCTACCAGACGACCTCCTATAATCTCGAAGAGATCGGCGAGGACGGTTGAGGTCTCTCTGAACCGATAGACATGACGCCGCAGGGTGCCGCCCGGCGGCGTTTGTTTTTTGTGCCGGCGCGGTTGCGGTTTGTGACGAATGGAGGCAGGTTCGCTGCCGGAATAAGACAAGACCGGGAGGAATTTTGATGACGAATGAATTGCAGCGCGAGGTATTCGGGCAGACGAAATCGGGCGAGACCGTCCACCGCGTGGTGATCTCGGGCGGTGGCCTGACGGCCAAGGTGATCACCTGGGGCGCCGTGATCCAGGACCTACGCCTTGATGGCCACGATGCGCCGCTGACCCTCGGCTTCGACGATTTCGACAGCTATCCCGCCCACTCCGCCTATTTCGGCGCAACGCCCGGCCGCGCCGCCAACCGCACCGCCGGCGGCAGGTTCACCATCGACGGAAAAGCCTACCAGCTCGACCTCAACGAAAACGGCGTTACCCATCTGCATGGCGGTTTCGACAATATCGCGGTGCGCAACTGGACCGTCGTCGAGCACGCCACCGACCGCGTCGTGCTGAAGATCGTCGATGCCGACGGGCGTGGCGGCTACCCCGGAAACTGCACCATCCAGGCCACCTACCATGTGCATGGCAGCGGCGAACTCTCGGTGACCTACGAGACCACAAGCGACCAGCCGACCATCGCCAATATCTGCCAGCATGCCTATTTCAATCTCGATGGCCGCGACGATGCGCTTGGCCACGACATCATGATCGCCGCCGACGGCTACCTGCCGACCGACGAGCGCCAGATTCCGACCGGCGAGATCAGGCCGGTTGCGGGCACCGCTTTCGACTTCCGCGAGATGGCGCCGATGAAGCGTCTGGATGGCGGCGAGCAGGCGCTCTACGACCACAATTTCTGCCTCTCGGCCGAGCGCACCACCAAGCGCTCCGTCATTCTTGCCCGCAGCCTGCATTCCGGCATTTCGCTGGAGGTTCGCACCACCGAGCCGGGCGTGCAGTTCTACGGCGCCTTCAAGCTCGACGTGCCGGTCCCCGGCCTCGACGGCCGCAAGTATGGCCCGTTTGCCGGCTTCTGCCTGGAAACCCAGATCTGGCCGGATGCCATCAACCACGCAGGCTTTCCCGACGCCATCCTTCGCCCCGGCGAAGTGCTGCGCCAAGAGACCGACTACATCTTCTCGAAGAACTGACGGCGCAACGCCAACGCCTATCGCGATCAGCACCGTTAAACCCTCGCAACGCTTTGCGAGGGTTTTTTCGTGCGGATAGGTCTTGCAATTGGTTCTAAAGAGGTTCTATTTGTGAATCATGGATAGAACCAGTCTGGTAGCCGAGATCGATGCTCGTGGCCTGCGCGATGAAACCCGCAGCGGCCCGCTCTATCGTCGTCTGGCACAAGCGCTGAGCGGTCTGGTGCAGGAAGGTCTGCTGAAACCCGGCGCGGCGCTGCCAAGCGAACGTGATCTCGCCGAAGCGCTGAAGATCGGCCGCGTCACCGTCCGCACCGCCTATCGCGACCTCCTCAATGCGGGCACGCTGGAATCGCGCCACGGCAGCGGCACCTTCGTATCGGAAACGGTCGAACGCATGGAACAGTCGCTCTGGCGGCTTTCCTCCTTCTCCGAGGACATGCGCTCGCGTGGCCGCGTGCCCGGCGCAAAAATCCTCTCGCGCACCATCAACACCCCCTCGCCCGAGGAGGCCTTCCTGCTCGGTCTCGGTATCGACGAGCGCGTGCTGCGCCTCGACCGCCTGCGCCTCGCCGACGGGCTGCCGCTGGCCATCGATCGATCCGTGGTGCCGTTGAAATTCCTCGGCGACAACAATGGCGGCGAGGGCTCGCTCTACGATGCCCTGACCGCCGGCGGCCATCGGCCGGTGCGCGCGCTGCAGAAGCTGTCGGCGGTGACGCTGGATCCGTCCTCGGCGGCGGCATTGGATGTCAAGCCGGGGGCTCCCGCCCTCCTGATCGAACGCGTCTCGCGCCTGGAAGACCAGCGCGTCGTCGAATACACCCGCTCGCATTATCGCGGTGATGCTTATGATTTTGTTGCAGAATTGAGAATTGGAGACGACCTATGAGTGAGACCCAGTCGCTGATGTTGCAGGAAGCCGGCCAGTCGCCGGAGGTGGTGGCGACGCTATTGCAGAAGGAAAAGCCGGTCTTTTACGAGATCGCCAGGCTGTTTTCGAAAAACCCGCCAAGCGTCGTGACGACAGCCGCGCGCGGCTCCTCCGACCACGCCGCCACCTTCTTCAAATACCTGTTCGAGATTACCTGCGGCGTCCCGGTCGCCTCGATCGGACCGTCGATCGCCTCGGTTTATGGCGCGCCGCTGCACCTGAAGGGCGGCATCCACTTCACCGTCTCGCAGTCGGGTGCCAGCCCCGACATCGTCGCCCTGCAGGACGCCGCCAAGCGCGGCGGCGCCACGACGATCGCTGTCGTCAACGTCACCGACAGCCCGCTCGCCAAGCAGGCCGACCTTGTCCTCGACATCAATGCCGGCGCTGAAAACAGCGTTGCCGCCACCAAGTCCTTCATCGCATCCGTGACGGCGTTGTCAGGCGTCACCGCCGCCATTGGCGCCCAGACCGACCTGCGCGCGGCGCTGGAGAAACTTCCCGAAGCGCTGCGGGCAACGGCCGGCATCGATACGGCAGCCGCCGAGGACGTGCTCTTCAACGCCACATCGCTCTACACCGGCGGCCGCGGCCCGGCCTTCGCCATCGCGCTGGAAGCGGCCCTGAAGGCCAAGGAAACCTCCGGTCTGCACGCAGAGGCCTTTTCGCTGGCCGAACTCATGCACGGCCCGATGCGTCTCGTGCAGCCCGGCTTCCCGATCCTCGCCTTCGCGCCTGATGACGCCGCCTACGCCAACAACATCCAGGCGCTGGAACGCCTGCAGAAGCTCGGCGCCACGACGGTACCGTTCTCGACGCAGCCCCTGTCCGGCATCAACCTGCGCGTACCGACAACAGGCAACGGTCTGCTCGATCCGCTGGTATCGCTGCTGGTTTACTACCGCCTCATCGAATCGGTCACTCGCCGCAAGGGTTTCGATCCCGACAAGCCGGCGAACCTGCTGAAGGTCACGGAGACCGTCTGATGGCGCGCAAGATCTTCTCCGGCGCCCGCATCTTCGACGGCGAGCGCTTCCAAGACGACAAGGCGCTTGTTGTCGTTGACGGTCGCGTCGAGACGATCGCACCCCTGAACGACCTTCCAGAAGGCAATGCGATCGAGCTGGACGGCGGCATCCTGTCGGCCGGCTTCATCGACGCACAAGTCAATGGCGGCGGCGGTCGCATGCTGAACGACGAGCCGTCTCCGGCGTCGATGTATACCATCGCCGCGGGCCATCGGCCCTATGGCACGACATCGCTGCTGCCGACGCTGATCACCGATACGGCAGAGGCGACCGCAGCCGCCATCGACGCCGCCAAACAGGCGGTGCACGAGAACCGCGGCGTTGTCGGCCTGCACCTCGAAGGCCCGCATCTGGCGCCCGCCCGCAAGGGCGCGCACTTGGCTGAGCTGATGCGCCCAGTCGAAGACAGTGACGTCAGGGCGCTTGCCGAGGCCGCACAGGCGATCGGTACGCTGCTGGTGACGATGGCCGCCGAGCAGGTGACCGAAAAGCAGGTTGGCGCGCTGTCGGAGGCTGGTGTCATCGTCAGCATCGGCCACTCCGATTGCACCAGCGAGGCGGCGGAAGCGCGCTTCGACGCCGGCGCCCGTGGCGTCACCCACCTGTTCAACGCCATGAGCCAGCTCGGCCATCGCACGCCGGGCCTGGTGGGCGCGGCACTCGACCACCCCGCCGTCTGGTGCGGCATCATCGCCGACGGCCACCATGTCGACCCCAAGGCGCTGCGCACGGCGCTGCGGGCCAAGCGCGGCGAAGGCAAGCTGTTCTTCGTGACGGACGCAATGTCGCTGGTCGGCTCGAAGGAGAACAGCTTTACGCTGAACGGCCGCACCGTTCGTCGCGAAACCGGTGGCTTCTGCTCCAGGCTGGTTCTGTCGGATGGCACGCTGGCGGGCTCCGACGTCGATATGGCCTCGGCGATCCGCTACGGCATAACCTATCTCGACCTGTCGCTGGCCGAGGCCTTGCGCATGGCGACGCTCTATCCGGCGCGTTTCCTCGGTATCACCGATCGCGGCCGCCTCGCCCCCGGCCTGCGCGCCGATCTCGTGCACATGACCGATGGCATTGAGGTAAAGCAGACCTGGATCGGCGGCGAGGCTGCGTGACCGACATCTGCCGATCGTCAATGCAGCATTGACGATCGGTCACCGAATGCCAGACTATCTGGATGCCGGTCGCAGGCGCATAGTCCACCCAACAACAGCGCCGCTGACGTTTTGACCGCGCCCTTGAGAGGACAAGTCCATGGCTCAGATCATCCTGAATTAGGCAGCCTCCATCTTGATCGCGGCAGCCTTTATCACCACCGCAACAACAGCGCTGCGCGTCCAAAATCAGGCCATGCGCAAGGTGCCGGTCAAGGTCAGCAACCGGCATTATCCGAACGGTTGAATGACCGAATAATTCCCAGAATTTGCCCCAATTCAGACACCGGTCGGGAGCAGAAATGCGCCGATCGGCCTTGGGAGAAGAGAATGACCAGAATTATCGGCGCGGCAGCGATCCTGACGATTGTGCTCGCCACATACGCAGCCTCGCTCAATCCTTACGACGCCGGCAAGGCGCCGCATGAGCAGTCGCAGCGGATCGATGGTCGCGACGGCCAGCTCACCGGTTCGATCCGCTAAGCTGCTGTGGCCCTCGTTGGGCTAACCTAGACGAACAACTGCCCGCCATTGGCGCTCAGCGTCGAGCCGGTGATGAAGCCGGCGTCGTCGGACACCAGAAACACCACGCAACGCGCGATCTCCTCGGGCTCGCCGAGACGCCCGACCGGGATCTGTGGAATGATCCGCTCGTTCAGAACCTTCTCCGGCACCGCCAGCACCATTTCGGTGCCGATATATCCCGGGCAGATGGCGTTGACCGTGATGTTCTTGGCCGCCCCCTCCTGAGCCAGCGCCTTGGTGAAACCGAGATCGCCGGCCTTCGCCGCCGAATAGTTCACCTGTCCCATCTGGCCCTTCTGACCGTTGATCGACGAGATGTTGACGATCCGCCCGAAGCTGCGCTCGCGCATGCCTGTCCATACCTGATGGGTCATGTTGAACAAGCCGGTGAGATTGGTGTTGATCACCTCGTGCCACTGCTGCGGCGTCATCTTGTGGAACATGGCGTCACGGGTGATGCCGGCATTGTTGACCAGCACCTCGACCGGGCCGATCTCGGCGGCCACCCGGCCAAGACCCTCGGTGCAGGCGGAATAGTCCGAGACGTCCCATTTGAAAACCGGGATGCCGGTCTCCTCGTGGAAAGCCTTGGCGGCTTCGTCGTTGCCGGCATAGTTCGCGGCAACCTGATAGCCGGCATTCTTCAACGCCAAGGATATCGCCGCACCAATGCCGCGCGTACCGCCGGTGACAACAGCAACTCTGCTCATGTTCCGCTCCCCTTGTGTAAGGCCCCGCTATTCCTCGGAGCTCGATCAAGACATGAAATGCAGGCTATTAAAGTGCCTCGAAGCACATGGCGACCCCCATACCGCCGCCGATGCACAATGTCGCAAGTCCCTTTTTCGCGCCGCGGCGCTTCATCTCGAACAGCAGCGTGTTGAGCACGCGCGCGCCGGACGCGCCGATCGGGTGACCGATGGCGATCGCCCCGCCATTGACGTTGACGATATCAGGGTTCCAGCCGAGATCGCGGTTGACCGCGCAGGCCTGCGCCGCGAAGGCCTCGTTGGCCTCGACCAGATCGAGATCGCCGACCGACCACCCGGCCTTCTCCAGCGCCTTGCGCGAGGCCGGGATCGGTCCCGTGCCCATGATCTGCGGATCGACGCCAGCCGTTGCCCAGGAGACGATGCGTGCCAGCGGCTGGATGCCGCGACGCGAGGCTTCGGCTTCTGTCATCAGCACGGCCGCCGCCGCGCCGTCGTTGAGCCCGGATGCGTTAGCGGCCGTCACTGTGCCCTCCTTGTCGAAGGCCGGCCGCAGCTTCGTCATCGCCTCCATGGTCGCGCCATGGCGGATATACTCGTCGGCATCGACGGTGACGTCGCCCTTGCGGCCCTGAATGACGTAGGGAATGATTTCGTCGGCGAAGCGTCCGGCCTTCTGCGCCGCTTCGGCCTTGTTCTGCGAGGACACCGCGAACATGTCCTGATCCTCGCGCGAAAGCTGCCACTGGCGCGCGATATTTTCGGCCGTGACACCCATGTGGTAGCCATAGAAGGCGTCCGTCAGACCGTCCTTGATCATCGTATCGATCATCTTCATGTCGCCCATCTTGGTACCGCCACGCAGGTGGGCTGCATGCGGCGCCATCGACATCGATTCCTGGCCGCCGGCAACGATGATCTTGGCGTCGCCGAGCGCGATCTGCTGCATGCCGAGCGCAACCGCGCGCAGGCCGGAGCCGCAGAGCTGGTTGATGCCCCAGGCGGTCGCCTCTTTCGGCACGCCGGCCTTCATCGCCGCCTGCCGCGCCGGGTTCTGTCCCTCGCCTGCCGGCAGCACCTGACCGAGGATCACCTCATCCACTTCGGCCGCATCCACACCCGCCCGCTCGAGCGCGCCCCTGACCGCAGCCGCGCCCAATTCATGTGCGGGAACAGTGGCGAAAGCGCCATTGAAGGAGCCGACAGCCGTGCGGCCGGCACTGGCGATGACGATAGATGGGCTGGACATGAAGACCTCCTCATTAGCTCCACGACATATGGGTTGAAACTGACAAAGCTTCATCCCCGAGTCAAACGGCAAGCGCGTATCCGCGAATTTTCGAAAACACGCACATCCGCCAATTATGCACGTTGCAAAAGCGGCTTGCCGCATCGCACAAAGAGATTGTCACCGGGCTTCTTTTGCGTCTACACTCCCAAGTGGAGGAATTTCAATGACAATCAGACGGACTTTGGGAGATTCGTATGGCGAAGAATGAGGGTCAGATCGCGATCAAGAAATACGCCAATCGCCGCCTCTACAACACGGGCACCAGCACCTACGTGACCCTGGAAGACCTGGCGGAGATGGTGAAGAAGGGGGAGGATTTTACCGTACAGGACGCCAAGAGCGGCGACGATATTACCCATTCCGTGCTGACGCAGATCATCTTCGAGCAGGAATCGAAGACGGGCAACACGCTGCTGCCGATCTCGTTTCTCCGCCAGCTGATCACCTACTACGGCGACCAGATGCAGATGGTGGTTCCAAGCTTTCTCGAACACTCCATGCGCGCCTTCACCGAGCAGCAGGCGCAGATGCGCGAACAGGTGACGCGCGCCTTCGGTGAGACGCCGCTGACGAAGAACCTCGCGCTGCCGATGCAGATGGTCGAGGATCAGGTGCGCCGCAACACCGAGATGTTCCAGCAGGCGATGCAGATGTTCGCGCCGTTCAAGGCGCCGACCGCGGCCAAGGAAGGCCGAAAGGCCGAAGCCAAGGACATCGACGAACTCAAGGAGCAGCTGCGCGCCCTTCAGAGCAAGCTCGACAGCCTCTGAGCGATCATTCGCATCCAGACACCCCTCCGGCCCGGCGGCCCGAGGGGATTTGCCCCGGTCTCAAAGCCCGATCGATACATCCCGCCCGGCACTGCGGATCGACACGGCAAAGCCGCCGATCACATCGATCAGCGCGATCGTCAGCAGAATGAAGAACACTTGCGTCGCCGCGTCCTGGACAAGCAGGAATTCCACGAGGAATGCGATGAAAACGATCATCGACAGCATGTGATTGACGAGACTGCCACGCGAACTGGTGGTCGCCCGCAAGATCTCGAAAAACAGCACGACCAGCGCCACGACGATGAACAGATCGCCGAGCGACATGCTCCAGATCGCACCCGATATCATCGACAGAACGAAAAGGTCGTTGTGAAGCACGGGAAGCCCGCCGCTGCCCATCAATCCGACCATTGCAAGATTATAGAGAATAAAAGGAACGACCATCAGCGGAATAGCATTGAACATCTGGCAGAATTCTCCCTCGGCGGAAGAATAGTGCCGCAAACCGCGGGGTCACATCAAGTCGTCAGGCAATATATTGTCGCTGGAATGCAAAAGGCCGGCACATGGCCGACCTTGCGATGTCTGCTGAAGCAGGACGCATAAAGAAATTATGCGCTTTCCTTCGGCGTCAGAACCTGACGGCCGCGATACATACCGGTCTTCAGATCGATATGGTGCGGACGGCGCAGTTCGCCGGAGTTCTTGTCTTCAACGTAGGTAGCAGTCTTCAGCGCGTCAGCAGAGCGGCGCATACCGCGCTTGGACGGGCTTGTTTTTCTCTTCGGTACAGCCATTTTAATTACTCCACTTCACAGGCGAACACATCCAACGGCCAGAATGGCGGCCGAAACGACGTGTCGCGATTTCGGAAATTTTGCGCGCTTATACATGCCTCGGAGGGGCTTGACCAGTCCCCAGCTTTATTTTTTGAGATTCAGATGAATCTCGGATCAGACCTCGTCTTCCTCGACGATCCAGGGCTCGGCAAGCGCCGCCTCCTCCCAGGCCTGCCACGCAGGATGGGCCTTCATCGCGCTCATATAGCTCAATGTATCGCTTGATGTCACGAGATCATATGTCTCGAAGCGATTGACGACAGGTGCGAACATGGCATCGACGCCGGAGAACCCACCGAATAGGAACGGCCCGCCGGAATGCGCCCGCAGATCGCGCCAGATCGTCTCGATCCGTGCCACGTCGGCCATCACGCCGTCCGCCGGCACGATTTTTCCTTTCGGCCGGCGGATGTTCATCGGGCAGGCATTGCGCAGTGCCCGGAAGCCCGAAAGCATTTCCATCGACACCGCCCGCGCCACGGCCCGCTTGTCGCGCTCTTTCGGCCAGAGACCGGCCTGCGGAAACAGTTCGGCCACATATTCGATGATCGCCAGGGACTGCCAGACCTTGACGTCGCCATGCTGCAGCAACGGCACCTGGCCGGTCGGCGAGAATTCCTTGAAGCGTGGATTGCCAGCGGCATTGTCGAAGGGGACGAGCACCTCCTCGAACGGAATGCCTGCTGCCGTCAGCGCGATCCATGGACGAAACGACCATGAGGAGTAGTTCTTGTTGCCGATGTAGAGCGTCAGTTTGTCCATTGGTTCTCTCCTGTCCGCCAGACATGTCAGATCAGATCGGCAGCGACCAACCACATCTTCTGATGTCAGTCATAAATACATCTGACGTAATCACCCGACCCCCGCGCCCGCCGCTCGATCACGGCAGCAAGCCGGCGCAAGCCGCGGCCCGGTTTGCCGGCGTTGCGGTCGATCGGATTGGGCAGGGACACTGCCAGCAGCGCCGCCTGCCGGCTGGTCAGCTTCGAGGCCGGAACCTTGAAGTGATAGCGGGCGGCGGCTTCAATGCCGTAGATTCCAGGGCCCCATTCGGCGATGTTGAGATAGATTTCCATCAGCCGCCGCTTCGACCAGACGAAATCGCCGGCCACCGCCAGCGGCAGTTCCATCGCCTTGCGCACGAAGGAGCGGCTGTTCCACAGGAACAGGTTTTTCGCCGTCTGCATCGGGATCGTGCTGCCGCCGCGCGTCGACTGACCGCGCAGCGTGTCGGTGACGAGCATCCGCATCTCGCCCCAGTCGACACCGCCGTGGAAACAGTATTGTCCGTCTTCCGACATCATCACCGATTGAACGAGAACAGGCGAGATATCGTCTATCGACACCCATTGCCGGTCATAGCCGCGCAACAAGGCCAGATCGCGCAGCATTAACGTCGAGACAGGATGAATGAAGGGCAGCAGATAGAGGACGATCAGCGCATAGGGCAAAACCAGCAGGGCGGCGACGCCGAGAACGATACGCATCATGATCGAGCGGCCCTTCAGCCAAAGAAAGGCACGCCGGTAGAACGGCTCCGCCTCGCTGTCGTCTCTCTCTGGCGCTATGTCCAATTCCCCTGACCCATTGTCGTTCCCCTATCCTCCATACCGCCTGAAAACTGCCTTTGCCAGACACAAAGGAAATCTTCACCGCTCCATCGACAATTCCGTTGCAAGCGGCGCGCCGCTCATGCCAAACAACGCCGCATGGACGCGCATTCTGAAACATTCGAGAGCCGACTGGCCGCCAACGCCCGCGAGATCGAAGCCGTGCTCGACACGCTGCTTTCGCGAGACGTGCTGGACGACGAGACGGCGCGACCGGAGCATCTGCGCGCAGCGATGCACTACGCCGTATTGAACGGCGGCAAACGACTGCGACCATTCCTGGTGGTCGAGACGGCGGCGATGCTTGGCGGCGACAGGGGGGTGGCAATGCGGGTCGGCGCCGCGCTCGAATGCGTCCATTGCTATTCCCTCGTCCACGACGACCTCCCCGCCATGGACGACGACGACCTGCGCCGCGGCAAGCCGACCGTGCACATCGCCTTCGACGAGGCAACCGCCATCCTGGCCGGCGACAGCCTGCTGACCTACGCCTTCGACATCATCGCCGCGACGGAAGGCCTCCCAGAGGCCGGCAAGCTGGCGCTGATCCTGGCGCTGGCCCGGGCCTCCGGCATCGGCGGCATGGCCGGCGGACAGGCGCTCGATCTCGCGGCCGAAAAGCAGGCGCCGGATGAGGCCGGCATCGTGACGCTGCAGGCGATGAAAACAGGCGCGCTCATCCGCTTCGCCTGCGAGGCCGGCGCCATCGTGGCCGGCGCCTCCACCGAGGATCGCGCGACGCTGCGCCGCTTCGGCCAGCGCATCGGTCTCGCCTTCCAGCTGGCCGACGACATTCTCGACCTGACGGCCGACAGCGCCACCATGGGCAAGGCAACAGGCAAGGACGCCGGGCGCGGCAAGGGCACGCTGGTGGGCCTGCACGGCATGGCCTGGGCGGAAGCGACACTGTCGGGCCAGGTGCACGAGGCCGAAGCGCTCCTGCGGCCCTATGGCGATGCTGCGTCGGTTCTGGCCAAAGCCGCCCGCTTCATTGCCGAACGCAAGAGCTGAAAAGCGTCACGGAGACAAGATTCCGGCCCGCACGGAGGCTGCGCGCTCTTGTGGCACGCGGGAACGCAGGCTTAGGATAGCGCTTCACCGCCGCAATCCACCGAGCGGCCGGCCGAACAGAGACGCGCCATGCACGACACCCTCAGCTACCTCCCGCAGATCCTTCCCGCCTACCTCGCCTATATCATCGCGGTCATCAGCCCCGGTCCGGCCATCATGGCGATCGTCTCGACCTCGATGATGCACGGTCGCAAGGCTGGCATGACAATCTCGCTGGGTATCTTCGCCGGATCGTTCACCTGGGCCTGCGCCGCGGCGCGTGGGCTCGCCACCCTTCTCAACACCTATGCCATCGCGCTCCAGATCCTGAAGATCTTCGGCGGCCTCTATCTGCTCTATCTCGCCTACAAGGCATTCAGGGCCATGCGCTCCGGCGATGACATGCCGCAGGCGAGCGCGCCGAGGAATCTCTCCACCCGCGCATTGCTGCTGCGTGGCTACGGCATCCACGTCACCAACCCGAAGGCGATCTTTGCCTGGCTGGCGATCATCGCGCTCGGCATGCCGCAGGGCGCGCCGGCGTCGGTTGCCGGGCTGATCATCGGCATCTGCACGACAACCGGCTTCATCGTCTTCATGGGATATGCCGTACTGTTCTCGACGCCACAGGCACTGAGGATCTATCGCGGTCTTCGCCGCTGGATCGAAGGCGCGATGGCGGCGTTCTACTGCTTTGCCGGCCTGAAGCTTCTGACCAGCCGCATCTGACGGAATATGACGATGGGCGCGGCGCGGATTACTCCGCCGCCGTTCTGCTCTGGCCGAAGCGCTTTTCGATGTAATCGGCGACCAGTGCCTCGAAATCGCCGGCGATATTCGGGCCGCGCAATGTCATCGCCTTCTGACCATCGATATAGACAGGCGCCGACGGGCTCTCACCCGTTCCCGGCAGCGAAATACCGATGTCGGCATGCTTGCTTTCGCCAGGACCGTTGACGATGCAACCCATGACCGCGACGTTGAGCGCCTCGACACCCGGATACTTGTCGCGCCACACCGGCATGTTCTTGCGCAGGTCGTTCTGGATGTTCTGCGCCAGTTCCTGGAAGACAGTGGACGTCGTGCGCCCGCAGCCGGGACAAGCCGCGACGACCGGAATGAACTGGCGAAAGCCCATGACCTGCAGGATTTCCTGCGCCACCTGCACTTCGCGGGTACGGTCACCATTCGGCTCCGGTGTCAGCGACACGCGAATCGTATCGCCGATGCCATGCTGCAGCACATAGCTCATGGCCGCCGACGAGGCGACGATGCCCTTTGAGCCCATGCCGGCTTCGGTAAGGCCGAGATGCAGCGCATGGTCGGAACGCTCGGACAGCATCGAATAGACGGCGATCAGGTCCTGCACTTGGCTGACCTTGGCCGACAGGATGATACGGTTACGCGGCAAGCCGATCTCTTCGGCGAGATTGGCCGAGATCAGCGCCGACTGCACGATCGCCTCACGGGTCACCTGCCGCGCCGACAACGGCGAGCCGGCGGCTGAGTTCTGGTCCATCAGCGCCGTCAGCAGCTCCTGATCGAGCGATCCCCAGTTGACACCGATACGAACAGGCTTGTCGTAGCGGATCGCCATCTCGATGATATCGCCGAACTGCTTGTCCTTCTTGTCCTTGAAGCCGACATTGCCGGGATTGATCCGGTACTTCGCCAGCGCCTCGGCGCAATCGGGATGATCGGCAAGCAGCTTGTGGCCGATATAGTGGAAGTCTCCGACAAGCGGCACGTCCATGCCGAGCCTGAGCAGCCGATCGCGGATGCGCGGCACTGCGGCAGCACTTTCGTCGCGGTCGACGGTGATGCGCACGAGCTCGGATCCGGCCTTGAACAAGGCGGCCACCTGGGCGACCGTCGCGTCGATATCGGCCGTATCCGTGTTGGTCATCGACTGGACGACAACGGGCGCCCCACCGCCCACAATGACACCGCCGACATCGACGGCTACGGACGCGCGGCGCGGTTTCGGATCAAAATCGGTGGCAGCAGAAGACATGAAGAGCTCTTGGACCCTTAAATTTCGTGTCTTTCAGGTGGATCATGACCGCCCGCTTGTCAACCCGCAGCATCCATCACTTTGTCCGGCGGCCACCTCAATGGCCGCCGCCGGAAATGCCATCGGCGTAGCGCGCCAGGTTGGAGAGCGCCAGCACGACCAGCAGAAGCGCCGGCAGCGCCATGAACACGACGGAAAAGCCGATATGCTCCGCCACGAAGCCGATCGCCGACGGCGCCACCAGCATGCCGGAATAGCCCATGGTGGTGACGACCGAGAGACCGATGCCGGCCTTCATGTTCGGCATGTTGCCGGCGGCCGAAAACGCGATCGGCACCATGTTGGAGATGCCGATGCCGCAGAGCGCGAACCCGAGGATGGCAATCTCGGCATTCGGCGCAAACCCGGCCAGCAGCATGCCGGATATGGCAAACAGCGTAAAGATGCGCAGCGTCCTGACACCGCCGAACCGGTCACGCACCAGATCGCCGCCAAAGCGCATGGCCGCCATTGTCAGCGAGAAGGCCGCGAAGCCAAAGCCGGATACAGCCACCGAGGCGCCCAGTTCCTCGCGGAGATAAAGCGCGCCCCAATCCAGCACCGCGCCTTCCGGTACCATCGAAAACAGCGCCATCAGGCCGAGCAGATAGGGAAGCGGCACCATCGGCAGCTTGAGCTTTTCCTTCTTGGTGTCAGGATGCGGCTGGTCGGCGAGGATGAGGCCCCAGGTAGCCGCCAGAGCGGCGCTCGCCAGCACCGTGGCAAGCCCGGCATGCCATAGCACGCCGAAATGGGCGATCAGCAGGCCGCCGAGGCTGGCGCCTATCAGGCCGCCCAAGCTCCAGAAGGCGTGGCAGGACGACATGATCGCCCGCCGCATCGACTTCTCGACGGCAACCGCGTTGGCGTTCATCGCCACATCCATGACTCCCATGAAGCCGCCGTACAGAAACACAGCGATCACGCCGGTGAAGACGTTCGGCGCCAGCGTCAGTAGCAGCAGCGTCGGCATGAGGCACACTGCCGAGACCTGCACCACACGCTTCGACCCGAAGCGGGCGATCTGCGCGCCGGCGATTGGCATCAATGTCAGCGAACCGATGCCGAGCACCAGGATCATCAGCCCGAGCTGGAACTTGCTGAGATCAAGCCGTTCCGCGAATTCGGGTATCTTCGGCGCCCAGGATCCGATCATGAAGCCGTTGATCAGGAACAGCAGCGACACCGCGATCCTGCTTCTGGTGATGAAGCCGCTTCTGGCGACCGGCGCTGTGTTCACGTGATTGTCCATGTCTCTTCCCACTTGACTGCTTTCGCGTCGATACTCCCGTCCGACGCTTGACGAATTGAATTTTCCAGCTTGCTCAGCCGGCAGTGATGGTGCGGCAGCCCTGCTCGCGATAGAGCGCCAGCATCAGGGGATCCGCATCGCGCTCGACCACCAGGCATTCGCAATCGGCGACCGACAGGACGCCATGCGGTGCCGCGGTGCCGAACTTGTCCGAAGTCGCCGCGACAAGGACGCGCCGGCTCTTCATGGCCACGAAACGCTTGAACTCCGCATCCTCGAAACCGAACACCGTCAGGCCGGCCGCCAGATCGACGCCGCAGGCGCCGAGAATGCAGAGGTCAGGCGACAGTGATTCCATGTCGCGCATCGCCTTGGCGCCCAGCGCGCCGCCCACCTGGCGGTCGATCAGACCACCGATCAGGATGACGTTGACGCGCGGCTTGTCGATCAGCGCCGCGGCGATACCAGGCGCATTGGTGACGGCCGTCAGGCCCACGTCCATCGGCAGCGCCATTGCGATGGCAAGGTTGGTGCTGCCGGCGTCGAAAAACACCATCGTGTCTGGCACGATCTGCGATACGGCCGCCACGGCCAGCGCCTGCTTGCGGTCGCGCGCGATGCCGGCCCGATGATTGAGACTGCCGCCGGCCGGCGAAACGGGCAGAGCGCCGCCGTAGACGCGCTCGCAAAGACCGGCGGCCGCCATCTCGCGCAGATCGCGGCGCACCGTATCTTCCGACACCCCGAATTCGATCGCCAACTCGGCGGCCAGCACGCGCCCATGCGCCCGCAGCTTCGCGGAGATCGCGCTCTTTCGCTCCTGAAGGAGAAGTTCGTTCGTGTTCATGCCGGATTTTGCCAGATCAGTTCACAATCGGTTAAACCATGCATAAACCGTTAAAAACGTGCATGCAAGCACCACTGAAAGATCTTGGCTTCACAAAGTGAAACACCTGATACCAAATCCGTGATAAATGAGAAAAATATTCGCAGTTGCCGTTTTTAATCGCAGTTTTTGATGCATCCGTGCTCCGACTTTTCTGCGATTTTCCGGCCATCGAACACCATGGTGAATTGGACAAGAACATGAACATCCTGAAGACCCTCGCCACTGCCGCATTGATCCAGGCCGCCGCCCTGATGCCGGCACTTGCCGGCGAGAACCTCGCCGCCATCAAATCGGCAGGCGTGCTGAAGATCGGCACCGAAGGCACCTACGCGCCGTTCACCTACCACAATGACAGCGGCAAGCTGGTCGGTTTCGATGTCGAGATCGGCGAGGCGGTTGCCGCCAAGCTCGGCGTCAAGGCCGAATTCGTTGAAGGCAAGTGGGATGGCCTGATCGCCGGCATCGACGCCAAGCGTTACGACACCGTCATCAACCAGGTCGGTATCACCGACGCGCGCAAGCAGAAGTATGACTTCTCCGAGCCCTACATCGCCTCGAAGGCTGTCCTGATCGTTCGTGACGGCGACGACAGCATCAAGACCTTCGCCGATCTCAAGGGCAAGAAGTCGGCCCAGTCATTGACCAGCAACTTCGGCAAGCTGGCCGAGCAGTCGGGCGCCGAGCTTGTCGGCACCGACGGCTTCGACCAGTCGATCCAGCTGGTGCTGACCAAGCGCGCCGACGCCACGATCAACGACAGCCTGTCCTTCCTCGACTTCAAGAAGCACAAGCCGGACGCGCCGGTGAAGATCGTCGCCCAGCAGGAAAATGCCGACTATTCCGGCATCATCGTTCGCAAGGGCGAGCCGGAATTGGTCGAGGCCATCAACAAGGCGCTGACCGACATCAAGGCCGACGGCACCTACAAGACGATCTCCGACAAGTATTTCGGCCAGGACGTCTCGAAGTAAGTCGAAACCATCAGATAAATCCCCTCCCCAACCCCTCCCCACCAGGGGGAGGGGCTTTTTTATTGTCTCTCTGTGCCCTCTAAACCCCTCCCCCTTGTGGGGAGGGGTTGGGGAGGGGTATTTCAGGTCGATACACGAAACCGAAAACGGAGCACGCCCGTGCCGCACTGGCTTCAACTGATGGCGGATTCGCTCGTGCCCTTGTTGTGGGCCGGGCTGGTTTTCACCATCCCGCTGACATTGCTGTCCTTCACCTTCGGGCTGATCCTCGGGCTCGCCACCGCCATCGCCCGCCTGTTCGGCTCGGCGCCTCTGGTGGCCATCGCCCGCTTCTATGTCTGGGTCATCCGCGGCACGCCACTGCTTGTCCAGCTTTTCGTCATCTTCTATGGCCTGCCCAGCATCGGCATCCTGCTCGACGCCTTCCCGGCGGCCCTCATCGGCTTCACACTGAACATCGGCGCCTACAGCTCCGAGATCATCCGCGCCGTGATCTCCTCGGTGCCCAAGGGCCAATGGGAAGCCGCCTATTCGATCGGCATGAGCTGGCGCCAGGCGATGAGCCGCACCATCCTGCCGCAGGCCGGCCGCGTCGCCGTGCCGCCGCTGTCGAACACCTTCATTTCGCTGGTCAAGGACACCTCCCTCGCCGCCGCCATCACCGTGCCGGAGCTATTTCAGGCCGCCCAGCGCATCGTCGCCACCACCTACGAGCCCCTCATCCTCTATATCGAGGCGGCGTTGATCTATCTGGTGCTGAGCACCGTGCTCTCGACGCTGCAGGTCCGGCTGGAGCGTCGCTTCGCCCGCTACGGCGGCATGCTGGAGGCAAACGCATGATCGAACTGTCGAACATCGAAAAGCGCTTCGGCGACGCTGTCATCCTGAAAGACATCAGCATCCGCATTCCCGAAGGCAACGTCACCGCCCTCGTTGGCCCCTCGGGCGGCGGCAAGAGCACGCTGCTGCGCTGCATCAACCTGCTGGAAATCCCGACGGCAGGCACCATCCGCCTCGGCGAGGAAACCCTGACCTTCAAGCCCGGCCAGAAGACCAGTTGGCCGGCGATCCAGAAGATCCGCCGCCAGACCGGCATGGTATTCCAGAACTTCCAGCTCTTCCCGCACCAGACGGCGATCGAGAACGTCATGGAAAGCCTGGTCACCGTGCTAAAATGGCCGAAGCAGAAGGCCCGCGACCGCGCCATGGAACTGCTGACCAAAGTCGGCATGGCCCACAAGGCCGATGCCTGGCCCTCGACGCTCTCGGGCGGTCAGCAGCAGCGCGTGGCAATCGCTCGCGCACTGGCGCCTTCGCCGCGCGTGCTGCTCTGCGACGAGCCGACGTCGGCGCTCGATCCGGAACTGTCAGCCGAAGTCGTCGACGTGCTCGGTCGCCTCGCCAGCGAGGGCACGACCATGGTCATGGCCACCCACGATCTGCGGCTCGCCTCGAAGATCGCCAATGACGTCGTCTTCCTGGAAGCTGGCAGCGTCGTCGAGACCGGCAGCGCGCGGAATATCTTCACCGCGCCGGAACGAGAACGCACCAAGCGCTTCATCTCGACGATCAACGCGGCGCATAGTTACGATATTTGAGGGCTGCGACGATGCGGAGCCGCCGTCGAGTGCCAACCAGCTTTCGAGAACAAGTGTCAAGTGTCCATTCACGTCGAGCAAGTGGGACCGTTGGCAGATCCCCGGCACAAGGCCGAGGATGACGGTAGAGTGGGTGGCCGCGCCCGTAAACTGTTGAAATGACGTGGTTTACAACCTCACGGCGTCATCCTCGGGCTCGTCCCGAGGATCTAAGCACGTCGCCCGGAATACAAGGGTGCGAGTGGCTTGATCGGGCGCCGCATGACACGAAGCCCGCCAACACCATTTACCCCGCGTAGGTCACCAGCAGGTCCTTGGCGTCGATCTGGTCGCCGGCCTTGACGAGAACCTCGGCGATCGTGCCGTCCTTCTCGGCGTGGATCGCAGTTTCCATCTTCATCGCCTCGATCGACACCAGCACGTCGCCGGCGCTGACCGTTTGGCCGGCGGAGACGAAGGCGCGGGAGATGACACCCGGCATCGGCGCGCCGACATGGGC
The DNA here is from genome assembly GCA_900470805.1 of Hyphomicrobiales bacterium. Classification (GTDB taxonomy): domain Bacteria; phylum Pseudomonadota; class Alphaproteobacteria; order Rhizobiales; family Rhizobiaceae; genus Rhizobium. Next base: position 89,017 of record UCCA01000015.1, read on the forward strand.
GGCGTTGCCGGGCTCCGCCTTGCGGCGGGCGGCGGCACCGGTGGCGCCGTGGGCGCGATCAGGAACCTTGATGCGGCGCGGCTGGCCGTTGAGTTCGAAGAACACGGTGACCATGCCCTGACTGTCGGTGCCGCTCATCGCCTGGTTGACGATGACGAGCGTCTTGCCCTTCTCGATGTCGGCGAACAGTTCCTCACCATCGCCGAGACCGTAGAAGTAGGCGGGCGTCGGCAGGACCGAGACCGGTCCATACGTGTCGGACGCCAGCGCGAAGTCGGTGAACACCTTCGGATACATCAGGTAGGAAGCGAATTCGAAGTCGGTGACTTCGCGCTCCAGCTTGGTCTCGATCGTCTTGCGCTCCGCATCGAGATCGGCATCCTCGAGCAGCGAGCCGGGACGCACCGTATAGGGGGCATCGCCCTTCAGCGCCTTCTTCTGCAGCGCTTCCGGCCAACCGGATGGCGGCTGACCGAGATCGCCCTTCAGCATCGACACGACGGATTCAGGGAAGGACACTTCCTTCTCGGGGCTAATGACGTCGGCGACGCTCAGATCCTGGCTGACCATCATCAGCGCCATGTCGCCGACCACCTTGGACGACGGCGTTACCTTGACGATATCACCGAACATCTGGTTGGCGTCGGCATAGGCCTGCGCCACCTTGTGCCAGCGGGTCTCGAGCCCCAGCGAACGGGCCTGTTCCTTGAGGTTGGTGAACTGGCCGCCCGGCATTTCGTGCAGATAGACTTCCGACGCTGGACCCTTGAGGTCGCTTTCGAAGGCCGCGTACTGGTGGCGCACCGCTTCCCAGTAGAAGGAGATGCGGCGGATCCATTCCGGATCGAGGCCAGGATCGCGCTCGGAGCCGCGCAGCGCTTCGACGATCGAGCCGAGGCAGGGCTGCGAGGTATTGCCAGACAGCGCGTCCATCGCCGCATCGACGGCATCGACACCAGCGTCCACGGCCGCGAGCACGGTCGCGGCGGCGATGCCCGACGTGTCATGCGTGTGGAAATGGATCGGCAGCGAGGTCGCCTCGCGCAGTGCCTTGAACAGCACGGTGGCGGCGGCCGGCTTCAACAGGCCAGCCATGTCCTTCAGCGCGATGATATGGGCGCCTGCCTTTTCAAGCTGCACGGCGAGGTCGGTATAGTACTTCAGATCATACTTGGGACGCGCCGAGTTCAGGATATCGCCGGTATAGCAGATCGCCGCTTCGCAGAGCTTGTTCTCTTCGGCCACCGCATCCATCGATACGCGCATGTTCTCCACCCAGTTCAGGCAGTCGAACACGCGGAACAGGTCGATACCGCCGGCCGCCGCCTGGCGGACGAAATATTTGACGACGTTATCAGGATAGTTCTTGTAGCCGACGCCGTTGGCGCCGCGCAGCAGCATCTGCAGCAGCAGGTTCGGCGCCGCCTCGCGCACCATCGACAGCCGCTCCCACGGATCTTCCGTCAGGAAGCGCATGGAGACGTCGAAGGTGGCGCCGCCCCAGCATTCGAGCGACAAGAGGTTCGGCAGCGCATGCGCATAGGTGCCGGCGATGCGGGCGATGTCGTGCGTGCGCATGCGGGTGGCGAGCAGCGACTGATGGCCATCGCGCATCGTCGTGTCTGTCATCAGCACGCGCTTTTCGTTGCGCATCCATTCGCCGAACTTCTTCGGTCCCAGCGTGTCGAGAAGCTGCTTGGTCCCGTCCTTGATCGTGGCGCCGTTGGTATAGGGCACGACGGGCTCGGCGGCGTCCGCCGTCGGCTTCGGCCGGTCCTTGGCTTCCGGGTGACCGTTGACTGTCACGTCGGCCAGATAGGTCAAGAGCTTCGTCGCGCGGTCCTGGCGCTTGACCTGCTGGAACAGCTCCGGCGTCGTGTCGATGAAGCGGGTCGTGTAGGTGTTGTCCTTGAACTTCGGATGCGTGATGATCGCTTCCAGGAAGGTCAGGTTGGTGGCAACGCCTCGGATACGGAATTCGCGCAGCGCGCGGTCCATGCGGGAAATCGCTTCCGACGGGTTCGGCGCCCAGGCCGTGACCTTCACCAGCAACGGATCGTAATAGCGGGTGATGATCGCGCCCGAATAGGACGTGCCGCCGTCGAGTCGGATGCCGAAGCCCGACGCCGAACGATAGGCGGTGATGCGTCCGTAATCCGGAATGAAGTTGTGCTCCGGATCCTCGGTGGTGATGCGGCACTGCAGCGCATGGCCGTTGAGCCGGATGTCTTCCTGTTTGGGAACGCCCGATTCCGGCGTGCCGATCGCGAAGCCGTCGAGGATGTGGATCTGCGCCTTGACGATATCGATGCCGGTGACGACTTCGGTGACGGTATGCTCGACCTGGATGCGCGGGTTGACCTCGATGAAGTAGAACTTCCCGGTGTCCATATCCATCAGATATTCGACCGTCCCGGCACCGACATAGCTCGTCGCCTTGGCGATGCTGGTCGAATAGCCCGCCAGTTCCTGGCGCTGCGCTTCCGAGAGATACGGCGCCGGTGCGCGCTCGACGACCTTCTGGTTGCGGCGCTGCACGGAGCAGTCGCGCTCGAATAGATGCACGACATTGCCATGCGTATCGCCAAGCACCTGGCTTTCGACGTGGCGGGCGCGCTCGACCAGCTTTTCGAGATAGACTTCGTCCTTGCCGAAGGCGGCCATCGCCTCGCGCTTGGCTTCCGTCACTTCGCGGGCCAGATCCTTCGGATCGCGGATGGCGCGCATGCCGCGGCCACCGCCGCCCCAAGAGGCCTTGAGCATGACGGGATAGCCGATTTCCTCAGCCATGCGCGCAACTTCGGCCATGTCATCCGGCAGCGGATCGGTGGCTGGAACGACAGGCACGCCGATCTCGATCGCCAGGTTTCTGGCCGCAACCTTGTTGCCGAGACGGCGCATGGTGTCAGCGCGCGGGCCGATGAAGATGATGCCGGCCTTGTCGCAGGCGTCAACGAATTCGGGGCTTTCCGACAGCAGACCGTAGCCCGGATGAATTGCATCGGCACCGGAAAGCTTGGCGACGCGGATGACTTCCTCGATCGACAGATAGCTCTCGATCGGGCCGAGATCGCGGGAAAGATGCGGGCCGCGGCCGACCTGATAGCTCTCGTCCGCCTTGAAGCGGTGCAGCGCCAGCTTGTCCTCTTCCGCCCATATCGCAACCGTTTTTATGCCAAGCTCGTTGGCCGCGCGGAACACGCGGATAGCAATTTCGGAACGGTTGGCGACGAGAATCTTCGAAATCGGCAATGCAGTCTCCTCACGGCATCGAAACGGGCAATGCTGCACCCGCGAAGGAGTCTTAACGCGGTGTCACGGAAAGTTCAATTTCTCCAACAGCGACAAATCGAATTTCTCTAAACTAGCTGATCAGGCCATGACGAAAAGCCACGGCGACGGCATGCTGGCGATTTCTGGCTTTCAGCTTGTCCTGCAGGCCGTTCATGTACCAATCGACGGTATGATTGGAAATCTGCAGCTGCTTACCGATCTCGACCGAGGTCATGCCTTCGGCCAGATATTGCAGGATTTCCATCTCGCGACGCGTCAACCGGGTATCGGCACCAGACAGATCCTCGACAATAGCCGTCTCATCTCCCCGCAACTCGATAAGCCGCCAGAAGGCCTTTCGCGCGATGGCCTCGAACAGTGAAATCTCAACCGGCGCCAATTCAATGGACTTTCCGCCCATCCCCATCATACCAAGAATTCCGCCGCGACCGTGGATGGGAAATGTATAGCCATCACGCAGTCCATACCCTGCAGCGGCGGCCATCATCTGCTCCATGCGCCGCGAATGCGGGTCCTTGCGTAGAGCGAGAAGACTATCTCTCCACCTGAATGGCCGCTGCGCATGTGCAAGATATCGCATCGAGGGATCATTGAGCATGTACTTCTTGGCAACGTATACCTGCGACCAACCCTCAGGCCAATGGCTGACAAGCACAGAGCCGGCCAACTCCTCGCTATGTTTTGGATAGCGAAGAAGCCCATAATATTCAAAACCATATGAGGTGAAGATGTGATTGAGCTCATCAACCACGGCTTCAGCCGTGCGGCATTCCTCAAGAACGACAAGCAATTGAATTAAAGAATGAATATTCACTAAAATGCCCCCATCCCGTACCAGGCTTTTTAAGTGAAGCCGCCGCACCGGAATCTCGATAGCGAACGGTTATCGATGCAATTAACATAAAGTTCTGAGTATGACTTATCGTGTGCCAGCCTGACACTAGAGCGCAAGTGATAATTGTGGGGCGTTTTTATTTCACTAAAAAATTTCACGACATCTGGCCTTCGTACGGTTCCGGACAGAGCTTCGCCAAGGCACGGAAACCCAACAATGAATGCCTCGTTAATCGCCGGTTCAGATAGATTTTTGTAGCATCGCAACATCCGCTATTTCGCAGATGCACAAAGAGGTAATCGCCGTGTCGCTATTCAAGGTCTATGCAAGAGCTTTGCGCTATCTCGGCGCATACAAGTTCCGCGTATCCCTGGTCGTTATCGCGAACATCGTGCTCGCCGCGATCACCATCGCCGAGCCGATCCTTTTCGGTCGGATCATCGATGCCATCTCAGGCAAAGGCGAGGTCAAGCCCATTCTCTTCATGTGGGCAGCCTTCGCTGTCTTCAACACCATAGCGTTTGTTCTGGTCGCCCGCGAGGCTGACCGGCTGGCCCATGGTCGACGCGCGACGCTTTTGACCGAAGCTTTCGGCCGCATCATTTCGATGCCACTCTCCTGGCATCACCAGCGCGGCACGTCGAATGCCCTGCATACGCTGCTGCGCGCTTGTGAAACGCTGTTCGGCCTGTGGCTCGAATTCATGCGCAATCACCTGGCGACCGTCGTTGCCATAGTCATCCTGATCCCGACCGCGATGTCGATGGACATGCGCCTATCTGGCGTGCTTGTCGTCCTCGGCGCCGCCTACTGGCTGATCGGTCGCCTCGTCATGAGCCGCACCAAGGATGGCCAGGCCTCGGTCGAGAACCATTATCACACGGTTTTCTCGCATGTCAGCGACTCGATCAGCAACGTTTCGGTCCTGCATAGCTACAACCGCATCGAAGCCGAGACCAAGGCGCTGCGCTCGTTCACCGATCGCCTGCTGCAGGCCCAGTATCCAGTGCTTGACTGGTGGGCTCTGGCCGGCGCGATGAACCGCATGGCCTCGACCATCGCCATGATGATCATCCTGGTCATCGGTACCGTCATGGTTCAGGCCGGCGAACTGCGCATCGGTGACGTCATTGCCTTCATCGGCTTTGCCAACCTGCTGATCTCGCGCCTCGACCAGATGCGCCAGTTCGCGACGCAGATTTTCGAAGCCCGCTCGAAGCTCGAGGACTTCTATTCGCTCGAAGACTCGGTGCGTGAACGCGAAGAGCCTGCCGGCAATGCCGACATCGCCGACGTCAAGGGTGAAGTCGAGTTCCGCAACGTCTCGTTCCGCTTCGGCAACAGCACGCAGGGTCTGCACAACGTGTCCTTCACCGCCAAGGCTGGCCAGACGGTTGCGATCGTCGGCCCGACCGGCTCGGGCAAGACCACGATGATCAACCTGCTGCAGCGTGTCTATGACCCGGACAGCGGCCAGATTCTGGTCGATGGCCACGACACAACCAAGGTGACCCGCAAGTCGCTGCGCCGCTACATCGCCACGGTGTTTCAGGATGCCGGTCTTCTCAATCGCTCGATCAGCGACAACATTCGCCTCGGCCGGGAAGGTGCTTCCGATGAAGACATGCGTCGTGCGGCTGAAGCTGCTGCCGCCGCCGACTTCATCGAGACCCGCGAAGACCAGTACGACACCCATGTCGGCGAGCGCGGAAACAGGCTCTCGGGTGGCGAACGCCAGCGTGTGGCGATCGCCCGCGCCATCCTCAAGGATGCCCCGATCCTGGTGCTTGATGAAGCGACGAGCGCGCTCGACGTCGAGACTGAAAACCGCGTGAAGGCTGCGATCGACAATCTTCGTCAGAACCGCACCACCTTCATCATCGCCCACCGTCTGTCGACGGTTCGCGAGGCGGACAAGGTTCTCTTCCTCGACAACGGTCGCGTCGTCGAAGAAGGCAGCTTCGACGAGCTCAGCCAGAGCAATGGCCGCTTCGCCGCCCTGCTCCGCGCCTCGGGCATCCTGACGGACGAAGAAGTCCGCAAGGCACACACGACCGAAGCCGCCTGATACTCGCGCAGTCGAAAATCGATCAAAGCCGGATGGTCCCGCCATCCGGCTTTTTTCGTTGGGCACCACACGTCTACGTATCGTCGCGTTAGACTAAAGTCATAATCCCAAAGCCGCTCTCCGTAACGGATCACTTTTCTGTCACAGTCCTCACAGGCGAACCGCGACCAGGGGTATGCTTTGAGGAGAGTATGGTCGCGCGCCGCATTCAGATCATTCTGTGGAGGACAGAACATGGCAAATGTCGCAACCGTCGCCGGCGCGAAGGCCGGGCCGATGACATCCGAGGAAAAGAAGGTCATCTTCGCCTCCTCGCTTGGCACCGTATTCGAGTGGTACGATTTCTATCTCTACGGCTCTCTCGCCACCTATATCGGCGCCACCTATTTCACCCAGTATCCCGAAGCCACCCGCAACATCTTTACGTTGCTTGCCTTCGCCGCCGGCTTCCTGGTGCGCCCGTTCGGCGCGCTGGTCTTCGGCCGGCTCGGCGATCTCGTCGGCCGCAAATACACCTTCCTGGTGACCATCCTGATCATGGGCCTCTCGACCTTCCTGGTCGGCATCCTCCCAGGTGCGGCCACCATCGGCATCGCCGCACCGATCATCCTGATCGGCCTGCGCCTGCTGCAAGGCCTGGCACTTGGCGGTGAATACGGCGGTGCCGCCACCTACGTGGCCGAACACGCGCCCAATGGGCGGCGCGGCTACTTCACCTCGTGGATTCAGACGACCGCAACGCTCGGCCTTTTCCTATCGCTGATCGTCATCGTCGGCGTGCAGTTCATCATGGGCAAGGAAGCCTTCGCCGCCTGGGGCTGGCGCATTCCGTTCCTGGTCTCCGTCGTGCTGCTTGGCGTCTCCGTCTGGATCCGCCTGAAGATGAACGAATCGCCTGCGTTCCAGAAGATGAAGGCCGAAGGCAAGGGCTCGAAGGCGCCGCTGACCGAAGCCTTTGGCCAGTGGAAAAACGCCAAGATCGCCATCATCGCGCTGCTCGGCGCCACCATGGGCCAGGCCGTCGTCTGGTATGGCGGCCAGTTCTATGCGCTGTTCTTCCTGCAGAACGTTCTGAAGGTCGATCTGCAATCGGCCAACATCATGGTCGCCATCGGACTCATTCTCGGCACGCCGTTCTTCGTCATCTTCGGCGGCCTCTCCGACAAGATCGGCCGCAAGCCGATCATCATGGCCGGCCTCTTGATCGCCGCCGTCACCTACAATCCGCTGTTCAAGGCGATGACCTGGACGGCAAACCCGGCGCTTGCCGAGGCCCAGGCCTCCGTCCGCGCGACTGTCACCGCCGATCCGGCCGACTGCAAATTCCAGTTCAACCCGACCGGTACATCCAAGTTCACCAGTTCCTGCGACGTGGCGACCGCCTTCCTGACCAAGAACTCGGTGCCCTACGATGTCGTCCCCGGCCCTGCCGGCCAGCCTGCAACCGTCAAGATCGGCGATGAAACCATCACCAGCTTCGACGTCGTCGCCGCTGGCGACAAGGCCAAGGGCCTGACGGCCGCCTTTGAAAAGAGCGCCAACATCGCCCTGCACGACGGCGGTTATCCGCTGAACCGCGGTGCCATCAAGGTTGCGGATTCGAAGCTGGACGCCTTCATTGCCGCCAACCCGGAACTGTCGCTCAATGCCGAGGCGATCCGTGCAGGCGCCAAGGAAACGGTTCCTGCAGCACAGTTGGTCTCGACCAAGCTGCTGACGGCGGACGAAGCCAACGGCGTTACCGACATGGCCGTCTACAACATCGCCGGCGGCGGTACCTTCGCCATGGCGGCGGACCCGGCTCGCGTCAACTGGATCGGCACCATCGCCATCCTGTTCGTGCTGGTTCTCTACGTGACGATGGTCTACGGCCCGATCGCCGCCTTGCTTGTCGAGCTCTTCCCGACCCGCATCCGCTACACCGGCATGTCGCTGCCCTATCACATCGGCAATGGCTGGTTCGGCGGCTTGCTGCCGGCAACGGCCTTCGCGATGAGTGCTGCCACCGGCGATATCTACTTCGGCCTCTGGTACCCGATCATCTTCGCGGCGATCACGCTGGTCATCGGCCTGATCTTCCTGCCGGAAACCAAGGATCGCGATATCCACGCCATGGATTGATCGAGCAAGGATCAACCGTATCAACCTGGCGCTCGCAAGGCGCCGGGTTTTTCATGTGTGAAAAGGCTTCAGAGCAACCGACTCAACCGCGGCGTCGGCCAGCCGCCATCGCGGCCAATCGAAAACAGCAGGCCGAAGCGCGCGAAGAGGATGGACGTCGCGAACGCCATCCAGGCGCCCAGCGCCAGACCAGCCGTCACATCGCTTGGATAATGCACGCCAACGATAATGCGCGTCGCGCCGAGCCAAAGACCAATGCCTATGAAGCCAAGGCGAAAGCGCGGGAAGAGCAGCGCCAGCGCCACGAACAGCGCGCCGATATTGGCGGAATGGCCTGAGGGAAAACTCTGGTGCAGGAAGTCCATGTTGAACGGCGCGAAGCTGAAGATTCCCTCCTGATCATAGATCAGCGGCCGCGCCCGGCCGATCGCGAACTTCAGCGTGTTGGCCACAATCGCCGTGAACAATACGGACAGGGCGACATAGGCGGTCATCTGCCCGAAATAGACCATGCGAAACCGTCCCCGCACCTTCCAGAGACGGCGGCGGACAAGATAGCCAGTGGCGAAGATCGTCGACAGGCCGGCAAGAATCCAGGCAAGTCGCCCGATATCGGTAATGTCGCCGGCGATGGTGATCAGCGGCTGCGCCAGCTCCCTGGCGGCGATGCCGAGCGGCCTGTCGAAGACGAAGAAGGCGATGGCGATGGCGTTGATCGCGGAAAGCGCGAATCCCTTCCAGGGAACTCGTCGGTGGATCGTGCGCCGCGCCGCATAGCGCTTCTTCATATAGCCCCATAAACTAGGACCCCGATCGACAGCCTCGCTCATTCCACTCCCGCTCTTTTCTCAATGCAGGAGGGAGATAGGGGCGACATCGGCCAGCTTCAATGCAAAGGCCCTCCGCATCACGGGATGCGAAGGGCCAAAGCTGTGTTTCACGTGAAATATCAGGCAGAAAGCGCCTTAAACTCGGAAAGGATGGCCTCGCCCATTTCGACCGTGCCGACCTTGCGGGCGCCATCGGCCATGATGTCGGCGGTGCGGATACCCTTGTCGAGCACGTTGGCGATCGCCTTCTCGAGGTTGTCGGCGTCCTTGACCATGTTGAACGAGTAACGCAGGCACATGGCGAAGGAGGCAATCATGGCGATCGGATTGGCAATGCCCTGGCCGGCGATATCGGGCGCCGAGCCGTGCACCGGCTCGTAGAGCGCCTTGCGCTTGCCGGTCTTGCCGTCAGGCGCGCCGAGCGAGGCCGACGGCAGCATGCCGAGCGAGCCGGTCAGCATGGCCGCAACATCGGACAGCATGTCGCCGAATAGGTTGTCGGTGACAATGACGTCGAACTGCTTCGGCGCCCGCACCAGCTGCATGCCCCCGGCGTCGGCCAGCATGTGCTCGAGTTTGACGTCCGAATACTTGTCCTTGTGGATGGCGGTAACCACCTGGTTCCACAGCACACCCGACTTCATGACGTTGCGCTTTTCCATCGAGCAGACGCGATTGCCACGGGTACGAGCCATTTCGAAGGCGACGGCGGAGATCCGCTCGATTTCGTAGGTGTCGTAAACCTGCGTGTCGATGGCGCGCTTCTGGCCGTTGCCAAGATCGGTGATCGTCTTCGGTTCGCCGAAATAGACGCCGCCGGTGAGTTCGCGGATGATCAGGATGTCGAGGCCTTCGACCAGCTCGGGCTTGAGCGACGAGGCATTGGCCAGCGCCGGATAGCAGATGGCCGGGCGCAGGTTTGCGAAGAGCTCCAGATCCTTGCGCAGGCGCAGCAGGCCGGCTTCCGGGCGCACCTCATAGGCGACGTCGTCCCATTTCGGTCCGCCAACGGCGCCGAACAGGACCGCATCGGCGGCCAGCGCCTTCTGCATGTCGGCTTCGGAGATTGCCGCGCCATGCGCGTCGTAGGCGCTGCCACCGACCAGACCTTCATCGGTGGTGAAGCCCGCGGACATCTCCTCGTTCATGAAGGCGATGATCTTGCGGACCTCGCCCATGGCCTCGGGACCGATGCCGTCACCTGGCAGCAGGAAAAGATTGCGCGTCGTCATGGAAACCCTCCGGGAAAAACAAGTTGCGGCTTATTAGACCCCGGCAGCAGGCATTTCAAGCGAGCAACAGGCCGATTCGGTACGGTTGGCGACCCCAGTGATCCGATCCACCCATGTTGACCGCCGGATATGACTGGGCAACAAGGAGGCATCGTGATCCCGTCCCGCACACGCTTTGGAAACCGCCATGCCCGCCACGCCTCTGCATCTCGACACACCGCTCTTCCGCACCCAGGAAAGCTACAGCGCCAGCAATAGGCCGCTCTGGCTGAAGCTCGATGCGTTGCAGCCGGCGGGCAGCTTCAAGCTGCGCGGCGTCGGCCGGTTGTGCCAGCATGAGGTGGAGAACGGCGCCAAGGAAATATTCTGTGCTTCCGGCGGAAATGCCGGCATCGCCGCCGCCTATGCCGGCCGTGCACTCGGTATCCCCGTTACCATCGTCGTTCCTGAAACGACCGCCGAAGACGTCCGGCAGTCGATCACAGCCACCGGGGCAACCGTCCTCGTCCACGGCGCCGTCTTCGACGAGGCCAATACGCATGCCGTCGAACTCGCCAAGTTCCGCAAGGCCGCTTACGTACACCCATTCGACCACCCGCTGCTCTGGGAGGGTCACGGTACGCTGATCGATGAAGTTGTCGCCAAGGGTGCCGAATTCGACTGCGTCATCGCCAGCGTTGGCGGTGGCGGCCTGCTAGCCGGCATCGTCGCCGGCCTGAAGCGCAACGGCCTGAACGACGTGCCTGTTATCGCCGTCGAAACCGAAGGCGCCGCCTCGTTCCACGCCAGCCTCAAGGCCGGCGAGCGCATCACTTTGCCCGCCATCACCTCGATCGCCAATTCGCTGGGCGCCCGCCAGGTGGCCCAGCATGTCTTCGATTTGCCGACACAGCATCCAATCGAAAGCGTCACGGTAACGGATGCACAGGCCGTCGCCGCCTGCCTGAAATTTTCCGATGCCTACCGCATCCTCGTCGAACCCGCCTGCGGCGCAGCCCTTGCCGTGGCCGACACCCATCCCGATCTCCTCGGCCGCTTCAACAGCCCGCTGATCGAAGTCTGCGGCGGCATCGGCGTGTCGCTGGAAAAGCTGAAGGTGTGGAGAGAGCGGCTTCTCTGATGCAATCGCAGCGACATCCCGGCCTGATGCCATGTCGCGCAGACTAAGGTTTTAGCGCATCGTCGCCGTCCGAAACATCCCGTAATTCGTCAGGCGCCAGTGCATCTTTTTGGCGCCCATCCCGGATCGCCGCGATTCGATCGTGCCATGCCGCTCGCGGGTCGTGAGAACCAGTGGCGGCATGCTGACCTTTCTCGTTCCCTCAAGAATGCCTTTTTCGGTCATCCGCGGAAATGACGAGAGCAGCGCCTTGGTTTTCTCAAGTCGATCGATAAGCCGTCTCGCCGCGTCAGGGTTTACGTCCGCGAGTTCCGCGACCCGCGTCAGAAACCAGCGCTCCGCGCTTTTCGAAAGGCGGACGGGCGGCACTATACCGCCCGGCGGTGTCGACGATCAGCGGCCGCCACGATCATCCGGGCCTTTTCAAGCACATCGTCCAGATCGGCGCTCTCGCCGCGATCAAGCTCATCGAGACCTTGAGCATCCCGAAGAACGTCAGACCCCTCATTTTCGAGATACTGCTTGAGTGCCTTGTGCATCACCCAGCTTCGATCGCGCTCCAGAATTTCGGCAATGAGGTCGTATGTGGTGACGAGATCCGTCGGCAATCTCAAGGAAACCTGCGATTTCTCTGGGCCGGGCATAAAAACCTCCGGACTTCATTGGGATACAACGTAACCCAGTGGACCACGAAATCAAAGCGGATCGCAGCCAAAGAAAAAGCCGGGCGAAATCCCGGCTTTCAAGCATTCGGACGACAGTGATGCGCTTACGCGGCCCAGGGATGCGAGGCGGCGTTGGCCTTTTCGAAGCTGTCGATTTCCTTGCCCTTTTCCATCGTCAGGCCGATGTCGTCGAGGCCGTTCAGCATGCAGTGACGCTTGAACGCGTCGAGATCGAACTTGATCGTGCCGCCGTCCGGACCGGTGATCTCGAGGTTTTCCAGATCGATCGTCAGGATGGCGTTGGAGCCGCGCGAGGCGTCGTCCAGCAGCTTTTCCAGATTTTCCGGGCTGACCATGATCGGCAGGATGCCGTTCTTGAAACAGTTGTTGTAGAAAATATCAGCGAAGCTGGTGGAGATGACGCAGCGGATGCCGAAGTCGAGAAGCGCCCACGGCGCATGTTCTCGCGAGGATCCGCAGCCGAAATTGTCGCCGGCCACGAGGATCTTGGCGTTCTGGTAGGCTGGCTTGTTGAGGACGAAATCCTCGTTCGGCGTGCCGTCTTCATTGTAGCGGGCTTCGGCGAAGAGACCCTTGCCGAGGCCGGTGCGCTTGATCGTCTTCAGGTAATCCTTCGGAATGATCATGTCGGTGTCGATATTAACGACCGGCAGAGGAGCGGCGACGCCCGTCAGCTTCGTGAATTTTTCCATGGCCTGGCCTCCAAGTTCGGCAGAGAAACTATGTTGATCAGCGTTTAGTCCAGTTTCCCGGCAAAATGAAGGGGAATCTCAGCAGAGCCGCCGTTCCCGCCGTGACTTACGCTTTGGCAGGTTCGTTCATCGCCCACAGCACGCCGAACGGGTCGCGTAGCTGACCGTAGCGATCGCCCCAGAACATCCGTTCGACCGGCATGACCACCTCGACGCCCGCTGCCACCGCCCGCTCCCACCAGCTATCGATATCATCGACCACCAGCTGCAGCGAAAAGCCCTGATGCGCCTTGAAGGGATGCCCGTGCTCGGGATAGGCGTCGCTCAGCATCAGCGAACTGCCGTTGATGTAGAGATGCACATGCATCGTGCGCCCCTGCTCATCGGGTGGAACGACGAAAGCCTGTTCGGCGCCGAACGCCCGGATGTAGAATTCGGCAGCCTTCATGGCGCCATCGACGGTGATATAAGGCAAGAGCCCGTTCTTCACCGGCGGCATGGTCATCGGGTTGTTCTGCGTTTCGGTCTCCATCATGTCCTCCATTCGCTTGATTGAAAAAGCAGGCAGAAGCCTTGCTGCATCAAAGACGCGGGAGCACCGATCGAGCCGACAGCCTCGGGAAAATTAATACGGGATGAGACAGCGCGCGACGATCAAAGATCGATGATCGTGCCGCGTCCGTCGTTCCAGATGCGCATGGTCTCGCCGGAACGTGTCCTGGACTTCGCCCGGGCGCAGACCGGCGCCGCCTTCATCTTCAGCGAAAGCGCGCGACCGACCATCAGCACCGTGAGAATGGCGCCGACGGCGAGCGTCACCGAGAAGGTGAAGAGCGCCAGTGCTGCAAATGCGGTGATGCCTGCAAGCAAGAGGAAGACGGAACGGATATTCTGCATGGGTTTGAAACCTTTCTAGGAAAGGAATGTGGTCCTTCGTCTTTCTCTCTGCAAGGTAAGCATGGCTTTTTGTTGTCTTGCCACCCGTCACAAAGCTTGGCACACAGTCGTGATGAGCCAAAGTCCTCTCACCCGTTCGATGAACCTGCGCCGCTCGGTGCTCAGCGTTCCCGCGATCAACCAGCGCGCGCTCGACAAGACCCATCTTATCGACTGCGACGCTGTCATCTTCGACCTCGAGGATTCGGTGGCGCCGGAGAAGAAGGCCGAAGCCCGCGAAAATCTGAAGGCCTTTTTTGCCGCCAGGCCGCTCATCGGCAAGGAACGCATCATCCGCATCAACGGCCTTTCCAGCAACTGGGGCCGCGCCGACATGGAGCTGGTCAAGGCACTGGAGCCGGATGCCGTGCTGCTGCCCAAGGTCGACGAACCGCAGGATGTCATGTCGGTCAGTGACCTGCTCGCCGACGAGGATGCGCCCGATAGCCTGCGCATCTGGGCGATGATCGAAACACCGCGCGGCATCCTCAACGCCGCCGCCATCGCCGAAGCCGGACGCACGGCAGGCTCGAGGCTCGATTGCTTCGTTGTCGGTCTCAACGACCTGCGCAAGGAAACCGGCGTACTGCCGCAGCCCGGCCGCGCCTATCTCGTGCCCTGGCTGATGCAGGTGATCCTTGCCGTGCGCGCCTATGGTCTTGAGGCAATCGACAGCGTCTTCAACGATTTCAAGGATACGGATGGATTCGAGGCCGAATGCGCGCAGGCCCGCGCCATGGGCTTTGACGGCAAGATGCTGATCCACCCCGGCCAGATCGACGCTGCCAACCGGCATTTCGGCCCGGATGCCGCAGCCATTGCCGAGGCTGAGATGGTGATATCAGCCTTCTCCGACCCCGCCACCGAGGGGCTCAACGTCATCAATGTCGGCGGCCGGATGATCGAGCGGCTGCACCTTGTCCAGGCGCAAAGTCTGGTTCATAAAGCCCGTCTGATTGCAGAACGCAACAACATGAATTGCCAAGAGACGAACTGAAAGACGATCCGATGAAGCTCTATCGCCTTCTGACCGGCCAGGACGATGCCGCCTTTTGCCACCGCGTCACCGACGCCCTTAACAAGGGCTGGTCGCTGAACGGATCGCCGGCCATGACCTTCAATTCGCAGACCGGTCAGGTGATGTGCGCCCAGGCGATCGTCAAGCACGTCGAGGGCAAGGATTATCACCCCGACATGAAGCTCTCCGAGCAGTAAAAGCCCAAAGCGTTTACCGCTCGGCGGCTTCCTCGGCGCTGGCCTCGATCCGTTCCATATCGTCGTCGCTGAGGCCGAAATGGTGCCCGATTTCGTGGATCAGCACATGGGTGATGATGTCACCCAGCGTCTCGTCGTTCTCCGCCCAGTAATCGAGGATCGGCCGGCGATAGAGGCGGATGCGGTTCGGCAACTCGCCGGTTTCCATGCTGAAACGCTCGGATATCCCGCGACCTTCGAACAGGCCGAGCAGATCGAACGGCGTTTCCAGCGCCATGTCCTCGAACACGTCGTCATCGGGAAAATCTTCGATCTCGATCGTCAGGTTCGTGGTCAGCGCACGGAATTCTTCCGGCAGATGGCTGTAGGCTTCCATCGCCAGGGACTCGAACGTGCTGATGGTCGGAGCGTGACGATCCTGCCAATTATCGCTCTGGTCTATGCGAGCCATAAAAATTCCCTTCCGTTGCGGCCCATATAGAACCTTTGCGCCGGATTTTCGAGAGCGGAATCAAAGGCAGGAATAAATTCACAGGAATTGCCTGTTGACTCCTGAGGCGACCTCGGGAATCTATAAGAACATAACAGGAACATTAGACATGTGGAGTGAACGTCATGGCACAGTCCGCCGTGACGCGCGAGCGGCTTTTTGCGCTCCGCGAAACCATTGCAAAGCTTGAAGGAAAATCCGCGCCCACCTTGGCGGCGGCGGCAAGCGAAGCATTGGCTGAAGCCGGTTTGGAAGCCGAAAAGACCGAGAACGCCCTTCGCTTACCGCTTGGCATAGCAGCGATCGACGACGCCATGGAAGGCGGCGTGCCGCTTGACGGACTGACCGAAATCCGCACGAAACTGCTGCGCAATGCCGGCGCAAGCAGCGGCTTCGTGCTGGCACTTTCGGCCATGCTGCAACGGCAGGACGAGGAGAGCGGGCAACCGCCGCTGCCGGTGCTGTGGATATCAGACACGGTCGCCTCGATGGAAGCAGGGCGCCCCTATGCCGTTGGCCTGCGGGACTTTGGTCTGAAGCCAAGGCTGTTCCTGCACGCATCCCCGCGCAAGCTGGAGGATGCCCTGTGGCTGGCGGAAACGGCCGTCGAAAGCGGCGTCTTTCCGGCCACCATCCTTGAGGTGCGCGGCAACCCGAAACCGTTCGGCCTCACCGAGAGCCGGCGTCTCAATCTGCGGGCCAAGGCCTCCGGCCGCCCGCTTTTCCTGTTGCGGCAATCGGGAGAGGAAGAGGCCAGCAGCGCCATCTTCCGCTTCCTTGCCGAACCCGCGCCGGCTCAGGCGCGGCCTTTGCCTGACGGTTCGATGCTGGGCGGCAGCATCGGCAATCCTGTCTTTCGCCTCACCCTGGAGAAGAGCCGCAATCCGGCTCCGCTCTCCCTGCTACTGGAGTGGAATCCCCATGACCGCCGGTTTCTCCCTGTCCGCCCATCAGCCGACACTCGCTTTCCAGACCAGCGCGCAGCGCATTCTGGCGCTGAGCTTCCCGCATCTCTCGACCGACCGGATCGCACGGAAGAAGTGGGGTCTCTCCTGGCGTTTGCACGCTCGTCCTGAATCGCCGCCGATCGTCTGTTCCGGCCGTCATGCCAATGCCATGCGGCTGACGGCGCTCGACGAGGCAGCGGAAGCGATCAAGCTGCGCCGGAACATGGGTGTCGCCGAAGCCCGCGCCATCTATCCGACGATCGAGGTGATCGAGGAGGACCCCACGGCCGACCAGCGCTTTCTCGAAGGCATCGCCGACTGGTGCGACCGCTACACGCCGCTGGTGGCGCTCGACGGCAGGGATGGACTGTTCCTCGACATCACCGGCTGCGCGCATCTGTTCGGTGGCGAAAAGGCGCTGCTCAAGGATATTCGTAAACGGCTCCTGCAGATGGGCCTCGATGTTCACGCCGCCATCACCTCGTCCCCCGGACTTTCCTGGGCGGTCAGCCGCTTCGGTGAGGGCGGCGTCATCGAGGCGGATGCCGCCGAGCGCATCGCCGCCCCGCTTCCCATCGCGGCGCTGCGCCTCGCGGAAGACACTATCGCCGCCCTCACAAAGATGGGCCTGAAATATGTCGGCGACCTGATCGAGACACCGCGTGCGCCGCTCACGCGTCGTTTCGGCGCCAATGTGCTGCTGCGATTGGACCAGATCCTTGGCACCGACGAGGAGCCAATCTCGCCGCGCCTGCCCATCGCCAGCCTCTCGGCCGAGCGCCGTCTGATCGAACCCGTCGGTGCAGAAGAGGATATTCTCGAGCTCACCGGCCAGATCGCCACCGCCCTCAAGCCGTCGCTTGAAGCCCGCGGCGCCGGTGGCCGCATCTTCGAACTGGTGCTCTTTCGCGTCGATGGCCGGGTGTTTCGCATTTCCGCCGGTACGGCACGGCCGCTGCGGGAACCGAACCGCATCGCCGCCCTCTTCGCAGAGCGCCTGCAGGCCGTGCACGATGATCTCGACGCCGGCTATGGATTCGAGATCCTGCGCCTGAACGTCCTGCGTCACGAGGTTTTCGATACGACTCAAGGCGATTTCGAAGGACACCAGCAGAAGGATGCCTCGCTCGCCGTCTTCGTCGATCGTGTCTCCGCGAGGCTGGGTGCCAATTGCCTTCAGACGTTTCAACTTCGCGAAAGCCATGTGCCGGAAAGGGCGGTTCTGAGTATTCCTGCCATCGATGTTCTATCGTCGACAAAGATCGATCAACATACCCCTCCCCCTTCGCGCAGTGATCGGCCGGTGCGGCTCCTCGAGCACCCGGAGCCGATGGATGCATTTGCCATCGAGGTTCCGGATGGTGCGCCTGCCAATTTCCATTGGCGGCGCATGCGCCACCGCGTGATCAGGAGCGAGGGACCGGAGCGGCTTGCCATGGAATGGTGGATCGACGGATCGGATGCCGCCGCGCGCGATTATTTCCGCGTCGAGGACGATCAGGGCCATCGATTCTGGATCTATCGTGAAGGCCTGTACGGTCGCGACGAGCAACAGAACTGGTACATGCATGGAATACTCGCATGACCCAGGCTTTCTTCGAAATCGGCGCCAAGACGAATTTTTCCTTCCTGGAGGGTGCGTCCAAGCCTGAGGAGATGGTGCTGCAGGCCACCGCCATGAGGCTCGGAGGCCTCGGCATTGCCGACCGTAACTCGGTGGCGGGCGTCGTCCGGGCGCATGCGCAGGCCAAGGCGATCCGAAAGACATTCGAGAGAAAGCAACAAGGCCTGCTGGAAAAGGACGAAAGGCCGGAAAACGTCCTCGACCCGATCCGCTTCCAGCCGGGTGCCCGCCTGGTGTTCTCGGACGGCACCCCCGATATTCTCGCTTACCCGCAGGACCGGCAGGGCTGGGCCAATCTCTGCCGGCTATTGAGCGCCGGCAATCTGCGCACGGTCAAGGGCGACTGCACTTTGATGGAGGCGGATCTCCTGGAGTGGGGCGATCGGATGATGCTGGCGCTTGTTCCGCCGCCGGCGTTGAGCGATGAGCCCCTATCGCATCCTGCGTTCGAGGCATGCCTCGGGCGCCTGCGAAGCCGCTTTCTGGATAGGCTCTATATGGCGCTGACACCTGCCTATGACGGCCGCGACAAGCGGGTGTTCTCGTTGCTTTCCATGCTTGCCGCTCGCGGCCGCACCCCGCTCATCGCTACCAACCAGCCGCTTTACCACGACACCGCCCGCCGCCCTTTGTCCGATATCGTCACGTCGATCCGTGAACACGTGCCGATCCCTGAGGCCGGCTTCCTGCTGGCGCCGAATGCCGAACGCTATCTGAAGGACAGCAAGGAGATGGCGCGCCTGTTCAGGGATTATCCGGATGCCGTCGCCAACACGCATAAATTCTTCGCCAGCTTGTCATTCGATCTCGACGAACTGCAGCACAATTACCCGGATGAAAACGACGAGGGCGAAACCCCTTACGAGACGCTGGAGCGCCTGACATGGGCAGGTGCGGCTAGGCGCTTCACAAAGGGGCTGACGGAAAAGATCAGGGATCAGATCAATTATGAACTCACCCTCGTCAGGGAGAAACAATACGCACCCTATTTTCTGACGGTGCACAGGATCATCATGCATGCCCGATACAAGCTCGGCATTCTCTGCCAGGGGCGGGGCTCGGCCGCCAATTCGGTCATCTGCTATTGCCTCGAGGTGACCGAGGTTAATCCGGAGAAGAGCACACTGCTCTTCGACCGTTTCATGTCGACGGATCGTGACGAGCCGCCTGATATCGATGTCGATTTCGAGCATGACCGGCGCGAAGAGGTCATCCAGCATATCTACAGCAGATACGGCAAGGAGCACGCCGGACTAACGGCGGCCGTTACCAGCTATCGCACCCGCTCCGCCGGGCGGGAGGTCTCAAAGGCTTTCGGCCTGTCCGAGGATATCCAGTCGGCGATCGGCAGTCTGGTCTGGGGCTGGTCCGAGGACACGTTGTCCGAGCGGGAAGCCAGTGCTGCCGGCCTCGACATGAAGGACCCAGTCACCAACAATGTCCTGAAATATGCCTCCGAACTGCTGAGCTTTCCTCGCCATCTTACCCAGCATGTCGGTGGCTTCGTCATCACCCGCGATCGGCTGGACGAGGTCGTGCCGATCATGAACACGGCCATGCCGGACCGCTACATGATCGAGTGGGACAAGGACGATCTCGACAATCTGAAGATCTTGAAGGTCGACGTCCTGGCGCTGGGCATGCTGACCTGCCTGCGCAAGGCCTTCGATCTGCTCCTACTGCATTACGACGTGAAAAAGACATTGGCCGATCTCGGCAACGCTACGCACGAGGACGAAAAGCCGGTTTACGACATGATGTGCCGGGCCGACACGCTCGGCGTCTTCCAGATTGAAAGTCGGGCGCAGATGAGCATGCTGCCACGCCTGCGGCCAAGAGAATTCTACGATCTCGTTATCGAGGTGGCCATCGTCAGACCTGGGCCGATCCAGGGCGACATGGTCCACCCCTATCTGAAGCGACGCGAACAGCGCAATCGCGGCATTCCGATCGACTATCCGAGCAAGGAGCTGGAAGGCGTCCTTGAACGAACGCTGGGCGTCCCACTGTTTCAGGAACAGGCGATGCAGATCGCCATCACCGCGGCGGGCTTCAAGGCGGCGGAGGCCGATCAGTTGCGCCGTGCGATGGCGACCTTCAAGCGCACCGGCACCATCGGCGGCT
The DNA here is from genome assembly GCA_900470805.1 of Hyphomicrobiales bacterium. GTDB lineage: Bacteria > Pseudomonadota > Alphaproteobacteria > Rhizobiales > Rhizobiaceae > Rhizobium. Next base: position 109,231 of record UCCA01000015.1, read on the forward strand.
TCGAAAAACGGTTCATAGAGGGCATGATGTCCAAGGGAATCTATTCCAGGGAATTCGCCCAGCAGTGTTTCAACCAGATCAAGGGCTTCGGCGAATACGGTTTTCCCGAAAGCCATGCCGCCTCCTTCGCGCTGCTGGTCTATGCCTCGTGTTGGATGAAGGCCTACTACCCCGATGTCTTCTGCGCGGCGATGCTGAATTCACAGCCGATGGGGTTTTATGCGCCGGCGCAACTGGTCCGCGACGCCAGGGAACATGGCGTTGAGATTCGCGAGGTCGATATCAACCGATCGGATTGGGATTGTCTGCTGGAGGAGGGGCGGTTCGACAGCCGCCGGATCGATTTCCGCCATCGCGAGATGAGCGATGTCATCAAGGCCAGCCGTGCGGTCCGCCTCGGCTTCCGGCAGGTCAAGGGACTGTCGGAAAAGGACATGAAAGACAGGCTGATGGCAAACCGGGGCAGTGGCTACAGTTCTATCCGCGATCTCTGGCTGCGATCGGGCCTCGACAAGTCCGATATCGAGCGCCTTGCGGATGCGGATGCCTTCGGCAGCATCGGGCTGTCTCGACGGGAGGCGCTCTGGGCGGTGCGGGCACTCGATGTCAAGCGGGCAGCGGAGCGTTTGCCTCTGTTCGATCAAGTGGCCCATCTCGACCTGCAGGTCGAGCCGCAGGCGAAACTTCCCGAGATGCTGCCGGGCGAACAGGTGATCGAAGACTACCGCTATCTCTCATTGTCGCTGAAAGCCCACCCGCTTTCCTTCCTGCGCGACGAGCTTCGCAAGATCGGCATCACCCGCAACGTCGATCTCCTGCGTGTGCCCACTGGCCGGTGGGTGAGTATCTCGGGCCTAGTGCTGGTGCGTCAGCGCCCCGGTTCGGCGAAAGGCGTCGTCTTCATGACGCTGGAGGACGAGACAGGCGTTGCCAACGCCATCGTCTGGCCGAAGACCTTCGAGAAGTACCGCGCCATTGTCATGGGTGCGCGCCTCGTCAAGATTCGCGGCAAGCTGCAAAGCCAGAGCGGCGTCATCCACACGGTGGTCGATCATATTGAGGATATGACGCCGGCGCTCGGACTTCTCAAAAAGGAAGCGCAGCGGTTCGGCGTTTGCGACCGGTCCGACGAGGCTCTGAGGCCGACCGCCGATGCACGACAGCGCAAGCTCGCCGACCGTGTGGAAAAGGCGGTGATGGAAAAACGTATCCTGTCTCAAGACAATCGAGAACAAAACGCATCAACCGTGGAGGTCATGCCGAAGGGGCGAAATTTTCACTGATCTTTCAATATCGAAGAGCGTTTACGCTGCATTTCCAAACCATGCATCCGGCGCGCTCGGCGTAAAGACAAGCCTAAAGTCGAATGACCCGGCAGGCGCGCCATGTGAATTTTTCTTGACAACCACCGTCTTCTTTAGCACAAAAGCCGATAGTGATTGTCATGTTTGGAATGAGAACGTGCTTGTCTGCAGCTGCAACTATATAACGGATACCGAAATCCGGGAGGTTATCAACAACCTTCTCGATGAGGACTGTTGGCAGCTCATCGTGCCGGCGAAAGTCTATCACGCCATGGAAAAACGGGGCCGCTGCTGCGGTTGTTTCCCGAACGTCGTCGATATCATTATTCAGACAACCGAGGAATATCACGCCCGTCACCACTCGACGGAAGCCGAAATGTTTGATTTCATGTCCCGCCTCAGGAACTTCCATGAGGAAAACAGGAGAGCGGACATTGAAAGGCGACAAAAAGGTCATCGAGCGGCTTAACGAGGCCCTCTTTTTGGAGCTCGGTGCTGTCAATCAGTATTGGGTTCACTACCGACTTCTCGAAGATTGGGGCTACACCAAGCTCGCCAAGAAGGAGCGAGCGGAATCGATCGAAGAAATGCAGCATGCCGACAAGCTGGTTGCTCGCATCATCTTCCTCGAGGGTCACCCAAATTTGCAGACTCTCGCGCCACTGCGCATCGGCCAGAACGTCAAGGAAGTTCTGGAAGCGGATCTTGCCGGCGAATATGACGCCCGCACGTCCTACAAGAAATCCCGTGATATCTGTCACGAGGCCGGCGACTATGTTTCCATGAAACTATTCGAACAGTTGCTGGCCGACGAAGAAGGACACATCGATTTCCTGGAAACGCAGATCGAGCTGCTCGGCAAGATTGGCGAAGCCAAGTACGGCCAGCTGAATGCCGACTCGGCCAACGAAGCCGAATAACAAAGACCCGGATCCGGCCGCGCAAAGCGGCCGGCCACCCCATCAGGCAGCCGGCAACCCGGCAAGATGGGTGAACTCACGCACCACCTCTTCATAGACCGCCCGCTTGAACGGCACGATCAGGCCCGGCAGGCTGTCCATCGCCTTCCACTCCCACGCATCGAACTCGGCCGAGTGTCCGCCCGGCGGCGGGTTGATGGCGATCTCGCTCTCGTAGCCATCGAAGCGGAAGGCAAACCAGCGCTGCGTCTGCCCTCTGAACTTCCCCTTCAGGCCGATGCCGATCAGCTGCGGCGGCAGATCATAATTGATCCAGTTCCTGGCTTCGGCAAGCAGCGTCACGGTCCGGATGCCTGTCTCTTCGTAGAGCTCGCGATAGGCCGCCTCAAGTGGATCCTCGCCCGCATCGATCCCGCCCTGCGGCATCTGCCACAGCTGCGGCGAGCCATCATACTCGGAATTCTCCGCCGGGATGCGGCGTCCCGCCCAGACCAGTCCTTTCGCATTGAGGATCATCACACCGACGCAGGGCCGGTAGGGCAAGTCTTCGGCTTTTACGGTCTGTTTGCTCATCACATGCCTCTGCTAGGGCTTCTAGGGCTTCTTCGGGTCATTGGTCAGCGCGGAAACCCCGACGATCTCGATGCCGCGCATCGCCGCCTCCTCGGTCCATTTCGAGATGGCATCGATGCTCTCGTCGAAGGCCGATGCGACGCCGATCGCCTGGCCGTTACGCTTGGCGACACGTTCGAGTTCGTCGAGCTTGTTGGTGATGGCGTTGAAATCGAGCTGGCCGTCCAGCTGCACATCCGCAAAAGCATAAGGAACCTCGGTCCCCTTGGCCACAGCCGCGGTTTTCGACTGCGCCGACGTGCTGTCATCGAGAAACAACAGGCCGCGCTTGCCGATATCGCGCAGGACGGGTTCCATCGCATTCGGATCGGACAGGAAACGGCCGCCCTGGTAATTCATGATCCCGGTGTAATTGGTGATCTCGGCCATCGATCTGTGCAGGCTTTCGATGTTCTTGGCCACGCTCTTGGAGGTCAGCAGCGTGTCCGGCCCTGGATCGTTCGCCGGGTAATCAAATGGCTCGAACGGCACCTGAATCAGAATTTCGTGGCCGGATCGGCGCGCATCCTGCATCCAGCGCTGCAGGCTGTTGCCGCTCGCGGCAAAGGCCAGCGTCACTTCCTCCGGAAGCTGCTGGATCGCCCGCTGCGTGCCCGTCTGGCTGAGACCCAACCCACTGACGACGATGGCGATCCGCGTGCCATGCGCGCCGGACCATGGCCGCGCATACTGGTCCATCGGCCGGCGTCCATCCGGGCCGATGATCGGCAAGCGGCCAAGCGGCGTCTCCTCCAGCAGCGCGTCGTTCGGCAGCGCCGCCATGCGCGGATCCTGCCCCACCTGCATGGCGTCAACCAGCACGGGTCCGTTGCCGTCCCTTGTTTTCGGGCTGTATTTCGTCACCACCGAGCCGTCGCCCGTCGTCATTCGCTCGACATTGGCACCCGATTGCGGATCGCTTCGCGGCATCCCGCCAGGAGGCTCGGCTACCGGCGTAGCTGGCTTTTGAACAGTATCGGTGGGAACAGCCGAAGCCTGCTGCTCGGGCGGCTTCGTCGGTTTAAGGCCATCGCCGAGAAACGCGGTGTAGAGCGAAAATCCGCCGATCAGCACCAGGCATAGCCCTGCGACCACCCGGCCCATGCGCAGAACGCCCGGTCGTTTGCCGCCGGGTTTGCGATTCTGCCCCAGGGGCGCATGCAGGTCGGTGTTCATTGCTTGGCTGCTTCCATCGTCAGGACAGCAAAAAGGCGTCAGGCCGGATCGCAATCCGGCCTGACGCCTCGTTCATTCATCACTTGGCGCTGACGGCCTTGTCAGGGTTCGGCGGGAAGGACGGATCCGTCTTCTTGCCGCGAAGCAGGTCGAGAGCGTAGTTCAACTGCACGTCGTCCTTGGGATCCGGCGGCACGTAGGCAACCGAGCCAGACCCTTCGTCCGTCTCGCTCTGGCCCTTGATGTGGCCGCGAAGGGCGGATTCGCCCTCGGTCACCATCTTGCCCTTGAGATCGTCGGGCAAGGGCTCCTCGACCTTGATGTCAGGCGTGATGCCCGTACCCTGGATCGAGCGGCCAGACGGCGTGTAGTAGAGTGCCGTCGTCAGACGCAGTGCGCCGTTTTCGCCAAGCGGGATGATGGTCTGGACCGATCCCTTGCCGAACGAGCGCGTGCCGAGAACGGTGGCCCGACGCAGATCCTGCAGGGCGCCGGCAACGATTTCCGACGCGGAGGCCGAACCGCCGTTGATCAGCACGACGACAGGCTTGCCATCGGTCAGATCGCCCGGACCGGCATTGAAGCGACGGGTTTCGTCGGCGTTGCGGCCGCGGGTGGAAACCACCTCGCCACGCTGCAGCAATGCATCGGAGACCTGGATTGCCTGGTCGAGCAGGCCGCCCGGGTTGAGGCGCAGATCGAGAACGTAACCCTTCAGCTTGTCGGCCGGAACGGTCGCCTTGATCTTCTCGATCGCCTTTTCCATATCGGGGTAGGTCTTCTCGGTGAAGGAGATGATGCGGAGATAGCCGACATCATCCTCGACGCGCGACTTGACGGCTTGAACGGCAACGACGTCGCGCACGACCGTCAGTTCGATCGGCTTGTCGGCACCCTTGCGGATCAGCGTCAGCTTGATCGGCGTGTTGATCGCGCCGCGCATCTTTTCGACCGCGTCTTCGAGCTTCAGGCCGCGAACCGACTGTCCATCGATCTCGGAAATATAGTCGCCCGCAAGCACGCCGGCCTTGGCGGCAGGCGTATCGTCGATCGGCGTGATGACCTTGACGAGTTCGTCTTCCATCGTGACTTCGATGCCGAGGCCGCCGAATTCACCCTTCGTCTGGGTCTGCATGTCGGCCGCGTCCTTGGCATTCATGTAGCTCGAATGCGGGTCGAGGGAAGACAGCATGCCGTTGATGGCATTCTCGATCAGCTTGTCTTCGGCCGGCGGCGTTACGTATTGCGCACGAACGCGTTCGAAGACATCACCGAAAACGGACAGCTCCTTGTAAGTGGACGCTCCCGCCGCTTCCGCAGGCACACCCGCGGAATAAATGACGCTCATAGCAGTCGCACCCATCAATGCGCCCACCAGAACAAGAGAAGCCCTACGAATCATTGCGTGCCTTTCCGGTGCCTTTTGCGGTCCACCAAGGTCGGGAATCGACCGGCTTACCGTCTTTTCGAAATTCAATGTAAAGCGTTGGACGGTTCGTTTCCAGCGCCAATGCTGTCGCACTCGCCACTCTTTTTGCGCCCATCACGGCAAGCGGCTCGCCAGCGAAAACAAACTTTCCCTGCCGCGCGTTCATCGTCTCCATTCCGGAGAGAACGATGTGGTATCCTTCACCGGCATCGAGGATGATCATCTGGCCGTAACTGCGGAACGCGCCGGCATAGACGATCAGTCCGTCCGCGGGCGCCGTGACCACCGTTTCGGCATTGGTCGCAAGGGTCATTCCCATGGCCTCGTGCCCGGTTCCATCGGCATCGCCGAACTGGCGAAGGATATCTCCGGCCACCGGCAATTCCAGTTTCGCCTTCAAATCTCCGAACGGATATGCGGGCGCAATGCGGTTTTTATCGGGCACCCCGCTGTCCGCCAAAGCCTTGGCCTGAGCCCGCTGCTTGTCGGTCAGAAGCCGGCGATTTTCCTCGGCGAGACGCGCTGCGGCTGCCGCCTGGCGAACGGAGGAGATCTCCGTTTCCATGGATGCAACAAGCCCTTCAAGGCTTGTCGCCTTACCGGCGAGCTCCTCGGAGCGCTTCTTCTCGGCATTCAGCTCAGCCGTGTTGCTGCGGCTCAATTTGTCGTTTTCGACCAGCAGCATATCCATGCGTCGCTCCTCCTCGACACTGCTCGTCATCGTACCTGTCAGGCTGGCCTTCTCGGCAGAGCTTGCCGCCTGCAAGGACGCCAGGTTGCCGAGATCGGCGGCAAGCTTGTCGGTCTCCTTGCGAATGCCCGGCACCACGGCGCCGAGCAGAATGGCGCTGCGTACCGAGCCAAGCGCGTCATCCGGGCTCACCAGCAGCGCAGGCGGCGGATTGCGCCCCATCCGTTGCAAGGCGGCCAGCACCTCGGCAAGCACGCCGCGTCGCTCGTGCAGCGAACGGCGGACGGCGTCTTCCTTCACGCCCAGATCGGCCAGCTTCTTCTCGCTCTCCAGTATCTGTTTTTCCAGTGTCTTCCGCCGTGCGGCTGAATCGATCAATGCCTGCCGCACGCTGCTGGTGCTCTTATCAAGCGCATCGATGCTCTGCTGCAATTCCGCGACCTTGCCCGACGACAGGTTGATGGTCTTAGACAGGTCGTCAAGCTCGGCTCGGGTCTGGTCCCGCTTCTTCTCCAGTTCCACCGCCGGATCGGGCGCAGGCTGTTCACTCGCCGCAACGGCAGGCGCCGTCTCGGCCGGCTCGACGTCGCCAGTCGGTTCCTGTGCGAGCGCCGGCCCCCGGTCGGAAAAGGCGAACAACAAGGCGCAGGCGCCGACGACGGTTGCCGACAGGATCGCGTAGTTTCGCTTGGACGAATGGGTCGGCATGCAGTTCGGTCAATCCTCTTGAACCGCGCGGAGATTAAGCTGATTTGACCGTCTTTGCCAGAAAGATTGGAGCCAGACGGCGGATGGCGCAAGACACACCTGCGTGAATGCCCGTGAAGGCTCAGACGCGATGATAGGGATGTCCGGAAAGGATGGTGACAGCGCGATAGAGCTGCTCCGCGATCAGCGTGCGCACCAGCTGGTGCGGCCAGGTCATCTTGCCAAGGCAGAGCGTTGCGTCGGCACGATCGTAAAGCGCCGGATCCAGCCCGTCGGCGCCGCCGATCGCGATCGTCAGGTCGCGCTTGCCCTGATCGCGGTAGTTGCCGAGCAGGGCCGCAAAGGCCTCGCTGTCGAGCGCCTTGCCGCGTTCATCCAGCAGGATCAGAACGGTGCCGTCGGCCAGAGACTTCTGCAACATCGCCGCTTCGTCGCGTTTGCGCGTCTCGGCATTGGAGGCGCGGCTTTCGGCCACTTCGGCAACACGGGAGAATTCCAGGCCGATGGCGGGCCCGGCCTTGGCGAAGCGATCGAAATAACGCGCCGCAAGATCCTTCTCCGGGCCGGATTTGAGCCGCCCCACGGCAAAAAGACCTATTCGCATCGTCCGCTCCTGCTGTGAGGCATATGGTGGCACAATCGTGCCATAGGCCGGGTTTTGAAGCCTCCGGCCCAGTCATTTGCCTCTATCAGGCGCGGGACGTCGCGTCCACAGACCTGCTAGTGCAGCGTCTCGTCCATATCCGGAGCCGCCCACATCTTCTCGATGTTGTAGAACTCGCGGATTTCGGGACGGAACACATGCACGATGATGTCGCCGGTATCGATCAGGATCCAGTCGCCTGCTTCCTGGCCCTCGACGCGTGCGGAGCCGAAGCCGTCGTCCTTCAGGTCGGTGAGCAGGTGATCGGCGATCGCCATGACATGCCTGCTCGAACGGCCCGAGACGACAACCATGAAGTCTCCGAGCGCCGATTTTCCGGCGATGTCGATAGAAACGATATCTTCAGCTTTGGAGTCCTCGAGGCTGACGAGGACGGCGTGCAGGGCGCGGGCAGCGGCATCGACGCCACGTTCCGGGCTCTTCGGGACAACGACTTTCGTGTTTCCCTTGGCGTGTACTGTTGTCAGTGCTTTCCCTTTCTCGGAATGACAAAGCATGCACATCACTGATTTGGCGAACCAAATCATGGTTAAGCCAAATCAGTATTAAGATAGGCACCGAACCATTAATCTTTCAAGACGCCCGCGATCACAAAGCATAAACGCCGGATTTGCGGGGGTCGATGCGTGGTTCCACCTGCTGTGCATTCACCCGGCTGTGTACAGTCGCCGCCAGCCTGCGTAAAGTCGCGAGACGCCCCAAGTGCAAAGATTGCATATGAAAAACGCCTCACAGAACACGCTCACACCGATACTTCGCATCAACTTCCCGCACGAGGATCGCCTTGGCCGCGGCAAGATGGAGCTGCTGGAGCATATCCGGCAAACGGGGTCGATCTCGGCTGCTGGGCGCGCGATGGATATGTCCTACCGACGCGCCTGGCTGCTCGTCAGCGAGATGAACCGGATGTTCAAGCATCCCGTGGTCGAATCGCAGCGTGGCGGGCAGAAGGGCGGCGGTGCGGTTCTGACGGCATTCGGGGAAGAGTTGCTCAACCGCTTTCGGCACATGGAGCAGACGATCCGCGCCACGCTCGCCGCCGACCTCGACTGGCTCGAGGCCAACCGGCAGCCCTGACATCGCGATGCGGTTGATCAGGGTTCCAGCGCGACCGTCTTGATGATGGCGAAGATCGGCATGCCGCTCTGCAGCGCCATCCGCTCCGCCGACAGACTGGTGATCCGCGACTGGATACGGTCCCCACCGCAATTGACCGTGACATCGACCGTCGCATCGTCGGTGCGGTTCACCTGCTCGATGATGCCCTCGATCACGTTCAAGGCGCTCAAACCTTCCGGTCGAATTGTTGCCAGCATCACGTCGCGGGACGGAACGCGGATGCGCACCGGCTTGCCGACGGCAAGTCCCGCATCCGGCACATAAAGCCGCGTGCCGGCAAGCGAGATGGTCGCGAGACGATGGCCGATATCGACCGCCTCGATCCGCCCCTGCAACAACGCGCCGGCCTCGCGCCGATCGAGCGATGCCACGGGAAGGCTCAGCACCTCGGTCGCCGATCCGACAGCTTGCACCCTGCCGTCCTGCATGACCACGACCTGGTCGGCGAGACGCGCCACTTCGGACACCGAGTGGCTGACATAGACGATCGGGATATCCATCTCGTCGCGTAACCGCTCCAGAAAGGGCATGACCTCTGCCTTGCGGGCTTCGTCAAGCGCTGCGAGCGGTTCGTCCATCAAGAGGAGACGCGGCGACGACAGCAGCGCACGGCCGATCGCCACGCGCTGTTTCTCACCACCGGACAAGTGCTGCGGACCACGGCCCAGCAATCTTTCGATGTCGAGCAGGTCGACGATCCGCTCCAGGCTTTCGCCGCGGCCGCCTTTGGGCGCAAACCATCGGCCATAGGTCAGGTTCTGGCGAACGCTCAGATGCGGGAAGAGCCGGGCTTCCTGAAACACATAGCCGAACCGCCGCCGATGCCGGGCAACGAAGATCCGCTTTGCCGTATCCGTCAGCACTTCGCCGTCGAGACTGATCCGTCCCTCGTCTGGTCGGGTCAGCCCTGCGATCATCCGGATCATCGATGTCTTGCCCGAGCCGGAGCGGCCGAAAAGCGCCGTGATGCCGCGCTCCGAAGTGAAGCCGGCATCCAGGGAAAAGCCCGAAAACCTGTGCTTTGCGTTCACGACAAGCGTCATTGCGGATCGATCCTCTTGCCGATGATCCGCGACAGAAACTCGGAAGCCAGCAGCGCCGCCATGGAGATCGCCACGGCCACCAGTGTCAGTCGCAGTGCCCCGGCATCGCCGCCGGGCACCTGCGTGAACGAGTAGATGGCTGCCGACAGTGTCTGGGTTTCGCCCGGTATGTTCGACACGAAGGTGATCGTTGCGCCGAACTCGCCCATTGCCTTCGCAAAGGCCAAAATCATGCCGGCGATGATGCCGGGCAGGGTCAGGGGCAGCGTCACGGTCAGGAACACCCAGAACGGATTGGCCCCCAGCGTGCCGGCCGCCTCTTCGAGCTTACGGTCGATCGCCTCGATCGACAGGCGGATGCTGCGAACCATCAGCGGGAAGGCCATGACGGCGCAGGCAAGCGCCGCCCCTGTCCAGCGAAACGAGAAGACGATGCCGAAATGCTGGTCGAGAAAGGCGCCGATCAACCCGCGCCGGCCGAACAGGACGAGAAGGATGAAGCCGGTGACGACGGGCGGCAGGATCAGCGGCATGTGAATGATGCCGTTCAGGATCGACTTCCCCCAGAAACGACCGCGCGCCAGCAGCAGAGCGGCACCGATCCCGAACGGAAGGCTGACCAGCATTGCCACGACCGACACCCGCAGGCTGAGCAGAATTGCCGTCCACTCGTCGCTGCTCAGACCCAGTGATTCCAAATCCAGACGTCTCCAGAAAACATCGAAGGCCCACCGAGGCGGGCCTTCAGGCTAGGTGGTTGCGTTTGAATCCGCAATCATTTCAGGCTTGGATTACTTCAGGCCACCATCATTTCAGGATGGTGAAACCCTGTTCGGTGAAGAAATGCGCCGCCTTGTCGGACTTCAGGAAGTCCAGGTAGGCCGCCGTATCGGCGTTCTTGCTCTCCGACAGGATCGCAATCGGATAGGTGATTGGCGGATGCGAATCGGCCGGGAAGGTGCCAGCGATCGCAACGCCCGGATCAGCCGCCACGTCGGTCTTGTAGACAATGCCGAAAGGCGCTTCGCCGCGCGAGACCAGCGCGAGCGCTGCACGAACGCTTTCAGCGCCGGCAACCTTGGATTCGACAGATGGCCAGACGCCAAGCTTTTCGAGCGCGGCCTTGCCGTACTTGCCGGCGGGAACGGACTTGACTTCGCCCATCGCCAGCTTGCCATCGCCGAGCAGGCCGGAAAGATCGAAGCCCTGCTTGATGTCGACCGGCTTGACCTTGTCCTTCGCGGTGACCAGCACGATGCTGTTGCCCAGCAGGTTGACGCGGGTATCCGCCTTGATCAGGTTTTTCTTGGCCAGATAGTCCATCCAGTCCAGATCGGCCGAGATGAAGACGTCGGCCGGAGCGCCGCCCTCGATCTGCTTTGCCAGCGCCGAACTTGCGGCGTAAGAGACAACCGTTTCCTTGCCGCTCTCCTTCGACCATGCCGCATTGGCGGCGTCGAGCGCGTTCTTCATGCTGGCGGCGGCAAACACCGTGACCTTTTCTGCGGCGACCGCAGAACCGGCTGTGGCGCCCAGCCAGATGGCCGAGACAGCGACGGCTGCAAATTTGAACCAGTGACGACGATCGTGCATGAATTTCTTCCCCAAATGCTCCGAGATATCCCGACAGATATAACGGAACTAGCAAGTTGGCCAGCGCTATATTCCGCGAACTACAGCGCATCCAAACTGTCTTGTGAGAGCGTTTCAGTCACGCGCAGCATGCATGGTGGTGGCCACCGGGATCGGCATCGAAGCAAGCAGCTCTGCACGAAAGGCACGCGCAAAGATGACAAAAGGCAAGTTAAAGCCATATACGGCGGTGATCTGCGGAGAAAATGAGCATCGACGATGCTGCGACATTAAAACACATGTCAAAAACGCATTGCTGCAATGCACCAATTTCTCTTTCGTTTCTCGCTGATCCGAGTACAACAAACTTACCGAACGACGATCTCCTCCTCCCAAAGTCGTTCGGTAACGGATCGGCAACACTCCTCCTCCCAGTTGTCGGTCAAGTTTTAAGCCCGACGGATCCTCCCCCGTCGGGCTTTTCATTTTCAGGCTTGATGAAAGAGGTGCTCAGGCGCCATTTTTCGCGCGGATCGCCGTCGAGCTCAGGCGCGATCGCGGGCCGTGGATGAATGTCCAGGCCGGCGCCGATTTTTTCCAGAGCGCCCGCGAATCCTCTTCGTCGACGCGCGCGAAATCGAAGGTCTTCGCCATCTTCGACGACAGGAACGATAGCGTCGCGCCAGGGCGGTCGATGACCGCGATCGGAAACGTCCGGGCGATCTCCTGCCACTTCTGCCAGCGATGAAATGTCTTCAGGCTGTCGGCGCCCATGATCCAGATGAAATGGACGTGCGGATTGCAGGCTTTGACCCGCGCCAGCGTGTGCGCGGTATAGCTGGTGCCGAAATCCTTTTCGAACGCCGTCACCTTGATGGCCGGATGCTTGGCGAGCTTCTCGCTCAATTGGATCCGCTCGGACAATGGCAGCAACTGGCTGCGGTCCTTCAACGGATTGCCGGGTGTCACCATCCACCACAGCTGATTCAGACCAAGCTGCTTAATGGCAATTTCTGCGACCAGCGCGTGGCCCTGATGCGGCGGATTGAACGAGCCGCCGAAAAGACCGACCACCATGCCCCGCTCTGCATGCGGCATGCGAAGATAGTGTCGGTCTATTTCGTCGTTGATCACGCTAGGTCCGGATTTGTCCGGTGCCGTGCACGCGGTATTTGAACGAGGTCAGCTGCTCGACCCCGACGGGGCCGCGCGCATGCATCTTGCCGGTGGCAATGCCGATCTCAGCCCCCATGCCGAACTCGCCGCCATCGGCGAATTGCGTCGAGGCGTTGTGCAACAGGATGGCGGAATCGATTTCCCTGAAGAAGCGTTCGACAACCGAGGAATCCTCGGCGATCACCGCTTCCGTATGGTTCGACGAATAGGTCTGAATGTGCTCGATCGCCCCCGATATGCCGTCGACCACGGCCACCGAGACGATGGCATCGAGATACTCCGTCGACCAGTCATCGTCGGTCGCCGGTTTCGTTCCCGGTGCCGCGTTGACCACAACCGATGATCCGCGAACCTCGCAACCCGCTTCCGAGAGAACCTCGAGCAGCGGAACGAGATGGGTGTCCTTGACGGCGCTATCGACAAGAATGGTCTCGACGGCGCCGCAGATGCCGGTCCGGCGCATCTTGGCGTTGACGAGGATGTTCTTCGCCATGTCGAGGTCGGCGGAGGCATCGACATAGATATGGCAAAGCCCTTCCAGATGCGCGAAAACCGGCACCCGGGCCTCGTTCTGCACCCGCGACACGAGGCTCTTGCCGCCGCGCGGAATGATCACGTCGATCGAGCCCTCAAGCCCGCGCAACATGGCGCCGACAGCGGCGCGATCGGTCGTCGGCACCAGCTGGATCGCATGTTCCGGAAGCCCGGCCGCCTTGAGACCCTGCACGAGGCACTCATAAATCGCCGTCGACGAACGGCGCGAATCCGAGCCGCAGCGCAGGATGACTGAATTGCCGGCCTTCACGCACAGCGCACCGGCATCCGCCGTCACATTCGGGCGGCTTTCGAAGATCACGCCAATCACGCCGAGCGGCGTGCGCACGCGCTCGATCTCAAGACCGTTCGGGCGGTCCCAGTTGGTGATCACCTCGCCGACCGGATCCTTCAGCGCCGCGATCGCGCGAATGCCCTCGGCCATCTCATCGACGCGCTTGTCGGTCAGCGTCAGCCGATCGACGAACGAGGCCAGCATATCACCGCCGGACGCATCCTTCAGGTCCTTGGCGTTTTCGCTGAGGATGTGCGCCTTGTTGGCGATGATCGCGTCGGCCATGGCGGCAAGCGCCGCATTCTTGGAGGCGGTCGAGGCAAAGCCCAACGGTCGCGCCGCAGCCTTGGCCTTGCGGCCGATGTCATTCATCAGCGCGTCAATGTCAGGGCTCTGCACGACGGTATCAAGCATGGGCTTTGTCCTTCTTCTGCCTTTCCGATTTCGAACCGATCTGCGAGGTCATCACCATGTCGTCGCGATGGATCATCGCGGCGCGACCGGCATAGCCGAGAATGGCCTCGATCTCGCTGGATTTGCGTCCGGTGATCTGCCGCGCCTCCTCGGCATCATAACCGGCAAGGCCGCGTGCGATCTCGCGTCCGCCGGGACCGATGATCGCCACCGTATCGCCGCGGCTGAACAGCCCCATGACCTTGCGAACGCCTGCGGGCAGCAGGCTCTTGCCGGCCCCGAGCGCCACAACAGCACCATCATCCACATGAAGCTCGCCAGCCGGCTGCAGCTGCCCGGCAATCCAGGTCTTGCGCGCCGTCACCGGCGTACCCGAAGGCGCAAACCAGGAAGACCGCGCGCCGTTCTCGATCGCCGATAGCGGGCTGTCCGGCTTACCTGAGGCAATGATCATTGCGCAGCCCGACGTCGTGGCGATCTTGCCCGCATCGATCTTGGTGCGCATGCCGCCACGCGACAGTTCGGATGCAGCACCCCCGGCCATTGCTTCGATCTCGGGCGTGATCTCGGCGATCGTTTCGAGAAACTGCGCATCAGGATCGAGATGCGGCGGTGCCGTGTAAAGCCCGTCGATGTCGGAGAGCAGGATCAGCAGATCGGCGCCGGCCATCGTTGCCACACGCGCCGCCAGCCGATCATTGTCGCCATAGCGGATCTCGCTGGTCGCGACCGTATCGTTCTCGTTGATGATCGGCACTGCGCCGATCTTCAAGAGCTGGTTGATCGTCGCCCGTGCATTGAGATAGCGACGGCGCTCTTCGGTGTCGCCCAGCGTCAGCAGGATCTGGCCAGCAACGATCTTGTCCTTCGACAGGCTCTCGGACCAGTCACGCGCCAGCGCGATCTGGCCGACCGCCGCCGCCGCCTGGCTCTCCTCAAGCTTCAGCGCGCCGGCAGGCAGATCGAGCACCGAGCGGCCAAGCGCGATGGCGCCCGACGATACCACCAGCACATCCACGCCCTTCGCCTTCAGCCTGGCGATATCGGCGCACATGGCATCCAGCCAGCTCTTCTTCAGCCCGACCTTGCGGTCGACGAGAAGAGCGGACCCGATCTTGATGACGATCCTGCGATAGCTGCCGAGCGACTTCAGGCTAGTCATTGGCCTCGCCCTCATCATCGATCATGTCGCGATGACGCAGCTTCAGGGTTTTTGCCGGCTTTTCGGTCACGTTGGCATTGGCGTTGGCCTCGACGATGATATCGCGCAACGCGCGCAGCACCTCGGTCATGCCCATGCCCGTTGCCGCGGAGATCTGAAACGGCGTGCTGCCGCAGGCCTTGGCCAGTTCCTTGGTTTTCTTCGTCAGCGTCGCCTTGTCGAGAATATCGATCTGCGACAGCGCCACGATCTCCGGCTTGTCGCCGATCTCGTCGCTATAGGCTCTGAGCTCGTGCTTGACCGTCTTGTAGGCCTTGCCGACATTCTCTTCCTGCGCGGACACAAGATGCAGCAGCACGCGGGTGCGCTCGACATGGCCGAGGAAACGATCGCCGATGCCGACGCCTTCATGCGCGCCTTCGATCAGGCCTGGAATGTCGGCCAGAATGAATTCGCGCTCATCGATCGTCGCCACGCCGAGGTTCGGGTGCAGCGTCGTGAATGGATAATTGGCGATCTTCGGACGGGCGCGGGTGACCGCCGCCAGGAAGGTCGATTTACCGGCATTCGGAAGGCCGACCAGACCGGCATCGGCGATCAGCTTCAGGCGCAGCCAGATGGTCTTTTCTTCGCCCTCGAGGCCAGGATTGGCCCAATCCGGCGCCTGGTTGACCGATGTCTTGAAGTGGGCGTTGCCGAAGCCGCCATTGCCGCCGCGGGCGATGCAATAACGCTGGCCCTCTTCGGTCAGGTCGCAGATCAGCGTTTCCTGGTCTTCCTCGAAGACCTGGGTTCCGACCGGCACCTTCAACGTCACATGCTCGCCATTGGCGCCGGTGCGGTTGCGGCCCATGCCGTGGGTGCCGATCGTCGCCTTGAAGTGCTGTTGGAAGCGGAAATCGATCAGCGTGTTGAGGCCGTTGACGGTCTCCACCCACACGTCGCCGCCGCGTCCGCCGTCACCGCCATCCGGGCCGCCGAACTCGATGAACTTCTCGCGCCGGAAGGACACGGCTCCGCCGCCGCCATCACCGGACTTGATATAGACCTTTGCTTCGTCGAGAAATTTCATTTTACTTCCATCATTCGGTGTCAGTTGGACGCCCGTCGTGGCCAGACCGATATAGGCCGTTCATCCGGAGGTCAAAGATTATCGTTAGGTTTGCGAGCTATAACATACAGTACGGCTTCGGTCTCGACGGCATCTACGATCTCGAACGAATCGCCGGAAGCCTGCGTGGTGCGGACGTGATCGCGCTGCAGGAAGTCACCCGCGGCTTCGCGAGGAACCGGTTTGCCGACATGGTGGCCGACCTCGCCGCGTTGTTCCCCGACTATTTCTGGGTCTATGGCCCGGCCTGCGACGTGCACATGCCCGCTGTCGACGGCACGCCCGCACCCCGCGATATGCGTCTGCAATTCGGCAACATGGTCCTGTCGCGCTGGCCCATTCTGTCCACCCGCATGCTGCTTCTGCCGCGCAGCCGCACGCTCACCAAGCTCAACCTGCAGCGCGGCGCAACCGAGGCGGTGATCGATGTCCCAGGCGGCGCCCTGCGCGTCTATTCCGTCCATCTCGACCACGTCTCCAACGACGAGCGCATCCGCCAGCTCGACCACCTGAACGACCGCATCAACGCGTTTACCCGCGAAGGCGGATCGGTGACCGGCGCCTTCGAGTTCGGGATCGAGGAACTGCCGCTGCCCGAGGACTATATCGTCATGGGCGATTTCAACATGCTGCCGGAATCGCCGGAATACTGCGCCTTCGCCGGCAACAGAGACGGCTACTACGGCCGCACCGCCCGCATCGGCACGCCCGTCGATGCGCTTGCGGCGCTCGACGCCTATGCGCTTGAAAGCTATAGCTGGATGGATCCCGCCGATCACGGCAAACGCATGCATCTCGATTACATCTTCGTCAGTTCGAGCCTTCAAAGCCGGCTAAGATCCGCCAGCGTCGATACGACGGCGGCAGGCTCCGATCATTTTCCGGTCTGGGCCGAGATCGATATCTAGGTGAAACGCCCCGGACCTTCCCGGGGCGTTTCCTGTTTGTCTATTCGGCTCTTGCCTGTTGCAAGGCGCCGGGCTGCAGCATCGTCTCGACATGCGTGACCATGGTGTTGCGCGCGAAACTGAAGATCTCGCTGCACCCGGTCATGCGGAAGCCGAGCTTTTCCTGCAGCCGCAGCGACGCCGGATTGTCGGCGAACACCCCGGAATGCACCGTCGTATCGGGCATCCGCCGCACGAACCGCTCAATCGTTGCCGAAACGGCCTCGCTCATGTAGCCGCGCCGCCAGTAGTAGCGGTTCAGCCAGTAGCCGAGATGCCAGCGACCGTGCCGGAGCTCGATCGACACCACGCCGATATGCGCATCGTCGCCATCGGTGATCGCCATCTGCCAGTCCGGTAGGCGACCCGCCGTGACCGGCACCAGCCAGTCGAGCGCATCCTGCCGGTCGTAGGGTGCGGGCACCCGCGCCAGCATCCGCGTCACCGCGAAATCGGAGAGCGATTCCGCGATCGCATCGGCATCGCTCAGCCGATGCGGACGCAGCGTCAGCCGCGCCGTTGTGATGACGGGCTGCGCGCCGGCGGTGGCGACCTGAGGTCTTGGCCTTTCGAGGCTGATCGCGCTCATAACACGCTCCCCCAGCTTCTCAACGACATCCAGGTCTTGCGGTCGAGCCTGTACCATTCGACCGGGACGTTGCTGCCGAGCGCCAGCGATGCGGCAAGGCCGGATCCCTGGAACTGGAAGCCGCACTTCTGGATCACCCGCCGCGAGGCGATGTTCATCACCCGGCAACGGGCGTCGATCTGGTCGACATCCTCGCGGGTGCGAAACACCATGTCGACAAGCGCATGGCAGGCCTCGGTCGTGAAGCCCTGGTTCCAGTAGGGTTCACCCAGCCAGTAACCGATCTCGACGGTGTGCCCGTCCAAGTGCGGCTCGACCCCGCAGCAACCGATGAAGGCGCCATTTTCGGCTTTGGTAATCGCATAGACGCACTTGCCAATCTCGCCATTTTTCGTGCGTCGCACGAAGTCGGCGGCATCATTGGCCGTATACGGGTGCGGCATGCGCGACACCATCGTGGCGACTTTGGCGTTGTTGGCGAGATGGGCAAGGGCGTCGATGTCTTCTTCGTGCGGCGCGCGCATGACGAGCCGTTCCGACAGTAAGACAGGGCAATCGGTCCTTAACCGTTCCGGCCGCAGCCGCTCTTGGGGAGACCCTTGGTCTCTCCGTAACAATTCGCCTTGCATGGTTCAGTCCTCCTTGAGGGTAAAGAAAAAGGGGAGATGGGTGGTGCCCCATCTCCCCTTTTGTCTTGACTGAACCTGATACGCTCAGCCGGGTCGATGAGACACCGGCTGCTATAAAGCGCTACCGGCTTATTCCGCTGCTTCCGCTTTCGGCATCACGGATACGTACACGCGGCCATTGGCCTTCGTACGGTAGGTCACATTGCCGGCGGTGAGAGCAAAGATCGTGTGATCCTTGCCGAGGCCGACGTTGGAACCCGGATGCCACTGCGTACCGCGCTGACGCACGATAATGTTGCCAGAAATGACGGCTTCGCCGCCGAACTTCTTCACGCCAAGGCGCTTGGACTGCGAGTCACGACCGTTGCGCGACGAACCACCAGCTTTTTTATGTGCCATTGGATTTCTCCTTTAAACCTTAAGTCCCGTGATCTTACTTGGCAGCCACGATGTCCGTGATACGGACAACAGTGTGGTGCTGGCGATGGCCGCGCGTACGCTTCGAGTTCTGACGACGGCGCTTCTTGAAGGCGATGACCTTCTTGCCGCGGTTGTGCTCGACCACTTCGGCCTTGACGGAAGCGCCCGTAACGAAGGGAGCACCAATCGCAGCGTCGGCGCCTTCGCCGATAACGAGGACTTCGGTGAATTCGATCGATTCGCCAGCGGTGACTTCAAGCTTCTCGATGGTCAGCACGTCGTTTGCTGCCACACGGTACTGCTTACCGCCGGTCTTGATGACTGCGAACATTTTTTATCCTTTCATGTTCGTTCCGGCTCAACCCGCATCAAACAGGTGGCCGTCTTTTTATCAGTCGATGTTAAGCAGGGATTTCAGGGCGCTTCGCCCAGGAACTCTGACTGCCGGTGATGCCCCACGCAGGCGCGGGTCAGGCAAGGCACGGACTTATCCACACCTATTGGCTTGCGCAGATACGCGAGGCCCCAAAAACTGTCAAGGCAAAAGGATGAAAGCGTTTGAAATTTCGGCTTGCCAGCGTCTGATTCTCTCGCTATGAGACAGCCCGCGTCCAACGGCGCCAACCAGACCGCGGAGAGGTGGCAGAGTGGTTGAATGTACCGCACTCGAAATGCGGCGTGCCTGCAAGGGCACCGTGGGTTCAAATCCCACCCTCTCCGCCATTCCATTCTAAGCCCATCAGTGCCTGCCGAATATTACTGTCTCGCGGTGAATACGGTTTCTGTCGGCCGGGTGTCATCCGTGACATCTGCTTTGGCCTGAGGCGCCGAGCTGCCACCTGGTGGCAGGTACCAGCTCAGCAGAGACCCTGACGCTACTTCAGCAGTCGCGCAACCCATGCAGAGACTTCGTCGCCGCTGCTCATGTCGGCCTGCACCAAGCCATCGATCATGAAAGTTGGTGATACGTGGATGCCGTTCTGGCGGGCGTATTTGCAGTGCCATTTAATCTCACGGTCGAGATCGGGTATGGCGAAGGCCTGCTTGAGGCTCACGCCGCTATAGGCTTCCAGGCGTGTGATGATGTCGTTGGGCGTGGCATCGAGGTTCGGGCCGCCGGCATGATGCGTAAACTCGAACTCTTCCCGATGAGCGGCAACGGCGGCCATAACGGCCTTGGCCGTGTCCTTGCCGCCTTCGAGCGTCGATGCGGCGAGAATAGAGCGGACGATGACGCCGGAATAGAGGTGCCAAGGCTGCGATTGCAGGCGGATCTTGATGGTAATCCTGTTTTCTCCGGCCTGCGCCAGCAGAGCGTCGAGCTTGTTGAAGGCCTTGACCGAGTAGGGGCAGGTCGGCTCCAGAAACACCTCGAATATGCGCGGGCCCGTTCCCCATGCCAGTGCATCGGCCTGCCAGGATGTGTTGGTCATGCGAAGTCCTCTTCTTGAGTTTCGCATCATCCTTAATCTGGTATTCGCAGAAGGCCAGCCTCTATTCGTGGGCTTCAGCCGCCTGCGCGGATCAGCGCTTCAGCGCGCGACCGCTGCGGCTTTGGGAAATCGCCCGCGCCTGCGAGCGCTGAAGCAACGCCTGCTGGACTTCGTTCTGGAAGATCATCACCTGCTGGCGGACCTCGTCTTCGCAAAGACCAAGCGAGGTCAACTCAGCGGCAAGACGACGGCATTCGGTCTTCCAGTATAGAACCGCATCGGCACCGTGGAGACGCTCGAGTTCGGCAGCGCTGCGATCGATATCGCCGGCACGTGAGGCCACTGGAAAAAGCACGATTTCACTGGTGGTCATGGCCTTCAAACTCTTGCTCGCTTTTACCGACATCGATTCGTTCCGTTGTGTTCGACATCATTCCTACCGAAGCATAGTTAACGCTTTCCCCCACGCATCCAGGGCCGACCGGCATCTGGTTAAGGTAACCTTGGCGAGAAGGGGCTTTTGATAGGAAGCGAACAAGGCTACACATTTCACATCCGCGTGGGGCGGACAGGGGGATGAGCTTGCTGCGAAAGATGATCGCGAGACCCGTGGCGACGGCTATCGTCCTGTTCGCACGCGCCATTACCGCCGTGCGCGCGATCTGGCCCGGCGAGGGCGTCCCGTCCGATACCTGCATCTATTTTGCCAATCACTCCAGCCACGGAGACTTCATCCTGGTCTGGGCCGTGCTGCCGCCACGACTACGGGCGACGACACGACCCGTCGCCGGAGCAGAATACTGGCTGAAGTCATCCGTCACCCGCTTCATCGGTCGCGATGTTTTCGACGCCGTGCTGATCGAGCGCGAGCGCGACAAGCGAACCAGCGACCCGATCGAGGTCATGGCAACCGCGCTCGATGCGGGGTCCTCGCTCATCCTGTTTCCCGAGGGTACGCGCAACCAGACGGATGCCCCTTTGCTGCCGTTCAAAAGCGGTCTGTTTCACCTGGCTTCTACGCGGCCGAACATCCGCCTTGTCCCGGTCTGGATCAACAATCTCAACCGCGTCATGCCCAAGGGCGAGATCGTACCGATCCCGCTGATCTGCACGGTGACCTTCGGGGAACCGCTGCAAATCCAGAGCGGTGAAGACAAACAGGTGTTTCTCGATCGGGCGCGCACGGCTCTTATCAACCTTTCTCCCAAACAGGCGGGCGGCAACGAATGAACGCGGCAAGTTCCGATCTCTGGACCCTTGTGCTCGGCATACTGGCGATTCTCGTCGTGTCGTCGGTCATCGGCTATGTCCTCCAGCAGCGCCTGTCGCCCGACGGCTCGAACGCCTCGATCGAAAACCTGAACGCCCGCATCAAGGCCTGGTGGGTCATGGCGATCCTGATCGGCATCGCCTTTCTAGCCGGGCGCATCGGCGTGCTTGTGCTGTTCGGTTTCTGCTCCTTCGCGGCGCTGCGCGAATTCATCACGCTCACCCACACCAAACGCGCCGATCACTGGGCGCTCGCGGCTGCATTCTTCGTTGTGCTGCCGCTCCAATATTTCCTGCTTTGGGCCGAGCAATACGGCATCTTCTCGATCTTCATCCCGGTCTACGCGTTTCTGTTGATGCCGATCATCTCGGTGCTCCGCGGCGATACCGAGCGATTTCTCGACCGCATCGCCGAAGTGCAATGGGCGCTGATGATCTGCGTTTTCTGCGCCTCGCACGTCCCCGCACTGCTAACGCTCGATATACCGGGCTACGAGGGACGCGATGTCCTGCTGATCGCCTTCCTCATCATCATCGTGCAATTGAGCGATGTGCTGCAATATGTCTGGGGCAAACTCTTCGGCCGCACCAAGATCGCTCCGAAACTGTCGCCGTCGAAGACCGTCGAGGGCTTTGCGGGCGGTGTCGCCAGTGCCACGCTGATCGGCGCCGGCCTGTGGTGGATCACGCCATTCACACCGATTCAGGCGGGGTTGCTCGCCTTCGTCATCACGCTGATGGGCTTCTTCGGCGGCCTCGTCATGTCGGCGATCAAGCGCGACCGTGGCGTCAAGGATTGGGGCAACCTGATCGAAGGCCATGGTGGACTGATCGACAGGCTCGATTCCGTCGTCTTTTCCGCGCCGATCTTCTTCCACATCGTGCGCTATTGGTGGTCCGCCACATGAAGACGCGGTTGCAGCGCGTGGCGGGCAGCGGCATCACCCATGTGGCCTTCGCGTTTATCGCCATGGGCGGCTGGGCGATATTCGCCAATCGGGCCTATCCGCTCCCGCGCGCTGTACTCGCAGGCGTCGTCCAGGGCCTCCTCTCGACTTGCCTGACGCTGTTCCTGAAGACGGCGATCGACCGCTTGTCCGGCCGGTTCTCCGGCGCGCTTGCCCTGTGGGCCCCGCCCCTTATCGCCTGCATGGCGTCCAGCGCCGTCCTTGCCATGATCCATGCTTTGAGCGGCACACCGGAAATCCTGAAAACGATCGCGCTGCCGCTCGCCGTCTCCACCAGCTATGCGGCAATCTACAACTATTCTCTGTATCGAAGGGGAAAACCGGCATGACCGAAACCGGCGACCGAAGACCATTGGCAAGCCGCGAGACGCACTGGGCCCGGTCGATCGCCCAGTGGCTGGCATCGAGATCGGTGACCCCCAACCACATATCGCAGGCCAGCATGGTTGCGGCCGCATTGGCCGGCGTCGCCTTCCTCTGGTCGGGTCAGGAAACAGGATGGGGACGCGCGCTGCTGCTGATCTGTGCTGCGGCCTTCTGCCAGTTGCGGCTGCTGTGCAATCTTTTCGATGGAATGGTGGCGGTGGAAGGCGGCAAGGGTGCGGCAGACGGACCGTTCTGGAACGAGTTTCCTGATCGTATCGCCGATATTCTGATTCTGGTCGGCGCAGGGGTGAGCATCGGTTGGCCCGCTCTCGGCTGGACCGCCGCTTCCTTCGCCGTGTTGACCGCCTATGTCCGCGAGCTCGGCCGCGCTACCGGGCAACCCAGCGATTTCTCCGGTCCGATGGCCAAGCAGCACAGGATGGCCACGATCACGGCCGCTGCACTCCTGTCGATGTTTGAACCGCTGTGGAACGGCCAAAACGAAATCTTGCTTGCAGCTCTGTGGCTTATCGCGATCGGCGCGGCTGTCACCGCCCTTCGCCGTGGCCGCACGCTGGTTCGGCGGCTGAAGAACAATATCTAGTCGCTCGGCGAATATCACAGGCGTACCGGATTCCTCGAAAGTGCGCTTGTCTAGAGATAGGGCAGCAATAATAACACCCGCGTCGCTTCTTGTTTTCCCCGAAGCGACCTCGGACTAGCCTCGCTTCGGCGAGGCATTTTTCCGCCTCCTACGCAGGTCATCCGCCAAGCGCTAGCGATAAGCTCTCTCCGAAAAAATGCCCATGCCGCTGCGGACCAGCAGCTGGTGCACGAGACGCCGCCGCATCGGGTTTTCGAGACGCGTGGCCTTCGAACCGAGAAACTCGGTTTCGACATGCTCGAACGCAGAAAGGTCGGCGGAAGCCGCAATGGCGGCGCAATAGCCGGCATGAAAAGCCCGGCGGCACACATACGTCTTGTATTTGGTGATGCAGAAAACCGCGAACTCCCCCTTCTTCTCGCGAAGGAAATCACCAACCCCGACCGTGACCTCGGGCCATGTCGGGTTGAACGTATCATCGAAAGCAATGATACCGTGATCGGCCAGCGTCTCGGCCGCAAGAGCGCTGTCGGAGGCGACGTGGCGCAGCATATGGCCGCCATCGATACTGAAGAAACGGATAGGACCGGCCTTGGCCGCAAGCGCCTGCGGATCGAGAAGCGTGCTGTCGCCTTTTATGACCAGATCCTCGCGAACGGGCAGGCCTAGCCGGCGCCCGTTCTCGACGAAACGCGCATACTGCTCGCTCCCGCCGGTGTGCTCGTCTATATCGAACAGGTCTATCGCGACGATGCGTTCCTCATCGCCGCAGATTCGCCGGAAGAGAAAATAGGATCGACCGTAGTAGACACCGATCTCGGCGACAGACCCGCCCAATCCAGAGGCGGCCTGATGCTGAAGGATCGCAAGAAAAACCAACGCATCCGGCGGATCTATATATCCGTCGATCGCTTGAAGATCATGAAATATGAACTTCCGAATAACGGTATCCGTGCGCGGCGATTTCGAGATCTTTGCTGCTGACATATGGACTTTTGAATTCCATTTTCCGTAACATATCAAAGCATAGACCATTCATGAAAGCTAAAATAAGGCAGTATTTCCTCGAATAGAATTTCGAGCAGACGGAGAAGACGGATATTTATTCTGACATTCGATAATTTCTACATTACCTGCGCTGAACAGATGCCGGATGAACGAGCCGATATAGCGCTTGCTCCGCCATTCTCAGATTGTATTCACGATAAGATGCAATCAATGACGGCAGGCACCCATTTCATTCTTTTTATCGCCATGTCGTTGGCCTAACTCTATCGCTATCGATTCCAACTACAGAAGGTGGTGCATGGCAGGTGAAACAGTTCTGGTCGTCGGTGGTGCCGGATATATCGGCTCGCACACGTGCCTCGATCTCGCCAACAAGGGCTTCAAGCCCGTCGTTTTCGACAATTTCTCGAATGGTCACCGCGAGTTCGTGAAATGGGGGCCGGCCGAGGAAGGTGACATCAGGGATCGCGCAAGGCTCGACGAGGTTCTGGCCAAGCACAAACCGGCAGCCATCCTGCACTTCGCGGCACTGATCGAAGTCGGCGAATCGGTGAAGGACCCGGTGGCATTCTATGAAAACAACGTCATCGGTACGCTGACCCTTCTGGCAGCCGCCCAAGCAGCCGGCATCAGGAACTTTGTCTTCTCTTCCACCTGCGCGACCTATGGTCTGCCTCAGAGCGTGCCGCTCGACGAAACCCACCGACAGGTGCCGATCAATCCCTACGGTCAGACCAAGTACATCGTCGAGCAGGCCCTGTCCGATTACGACAAATATACCGGCTTCCGCTCGGTGGTGCTGCGCTACTTCAATGCCGCCGGCGCCGATTTCGAAGGCCGGATCGGCGAATGGCATCAGCCGGAAACGCACGCCATACCATTGGCGATCGACGCCGCACTCGGCCGCCGCGAGGGCTTCAAGGTTTTCGGCAGCGACTACGAAACGCGTGACGGCACATGCGTGCGCGACTACATCCACGTTCTCGATCTCGCCGACGCCCACGTGCGCGCCGTCGAATATCTGTTGCGGGGCGGGGAATCGGTCGCGCTCAATCTCGGCACGGGAACGGGCACCACCGTCAAGGAACTTCTCTCGACCATCGAGGACGTCTCCGCCAAGCCTTTCCCGGTCGAGTACGTCGGCAGGCGCGAGGGCGATTCGCACACGCTCGTCGCCAACAACGACAAGGCACGCGAGGTCTTGGGCTGGGTACCGCAGCATGATCTCTCCCAGATCATCCGCTCGGCCTGGAACTGGCACTCCAAGTCCAACCATCACTGAACGGCCGAATCTGTGGCGGGCAAACCGAACATTCTCCTGATCACCGCGGACCAGTGGCGCGGTGATTGCCTCTCCGCGGTCGGCCATTCATGCGTGAAAACGCCGAATGTCGATGCGTTGGCGAGTGAGGGCACATTGTTTGCCCGCCATTACGCCGGTGCCGCGCCCTGCTCACCGGCGCGCGCCACGCTCTACACCGGCCTCTACCAGATGAATCACCGGGTCTGCCGCAACGGCTCTCCGCTGGATGCACGTTTCGACAATCTGGCGCTGGCGGCACGGCGCGCCGGCTACGAGCCGACCCTGTTCGGCTATACCGACACCGCACCCGATCCACGCGGCCTCGATGCCAACGATCCGCATCTGACCACCTACGAAGGCCTGTTGCCGGGCTTCACAGCAAGGCAGTTGCTGCCGGAGCACGAGAAGCAATGGCTGTCATGGCTTCGCGCACGCGGGCATGCGGAGGCGACGAGCCGGGATATCCACGTTCCCGCCGGCGCCAGGCCCGGCGAGATCTCCAATGCGCCGACAAGCTATTCCAGCGACGAAACGCAAACGGCGTTTCTGACAGGCGAATTCCTCCGCTGGCTGGACGAACAGGAGGCACCGTGGTTCGCGCATCTATCCTTCCTGCGCCCGCACCCGCCATTCTCGGCGCCAGCACCCTACAACAACATGTTTGCACCGGCTGACGGTCCCGCATTCGCGCGGGCCGAGAGTGCAGAAGCCGAAGCACGCGCGCATCCCTATCTGGCCTACGCTCTGCCGAGAGGCGAGAAAGCCAGCTTCATCCACGGAGCGACCGGTGCGGTCGCGGATTGGAGCACCGACGATCTCTCCGCCATCCGCGCGATCTATTACGGGATGATCGCGGAGGTCGATGCGCAGTTGGGCCGCATCTGGCAGGCCTTGAAGGACACCGGAGCCTGGGAAAACACCGTGATCATCTTCACCTCGGATCATGCCGAGATGGCAGGCGATCACTGGACGCTCGGCAAGGGCGGTTTCTTCGATGGCAGCTACCACATCCCGCTGGTTGTTCGCGATCCGCGGGCGGCAACGTCGGGAAACACCGTAAACCAGTTCACCAGCGCGGCCGACATTTTCCCGACGCTTTGCGAGAAGCTGGATGTCGAGCCTAAAAACAATCTCGACGGTCAATCCCTGCTGGCCTTCACCGCCGGCAACCTGCCTGCGAACTGGCGGGACGCTGCATTCTGGGAGTTCGATTTCCGCGACATCTCAGGTCAGGAGGTCGAGCGCCATTTCGGCCTGCGCTCGAACGAGTGCAACCTTGCCGTCGTCAGGGACGCGCATTTCAAGTACGTGCATTTCGCGGCACTACCGCCGCTGTTGTTCGACCTCGTCAACGACCCGATGGAACTGAAGAACATCGCATCCGACCCCGTATACGCCCGGACGCGGCTCTCCTATGCGGAAAAGCTTCTGTCGCTGCGGGCCCGCCATCTCGATCAGACGCTGGCCTATACCGAGCTGACGGCCAACGGGCCGGTTCACCACCGGCCCTGACCACAATGCTCCTCAGCCGAGACGGCCGAGATAATCCAGCTTGCCCACCGGCGCGCCCAGATTGCGCAGGATTCCGTGCGCCGTTGCGATATGAAAATAGAAGTTCGGCAGGGCGAAACTGGTGAGATAATCCTCGCCGCGGAAAATCACCTTGTTGCCGCCGGGCGAAATCACCACTTCCCGTCCCTCGCTGTCGTCGAGCGCATCAGGCGTGACCGTCGCGAGATAAGCTTCCGTCTTTGCCAGACGCGCGCGCAGATCGGCGATTGTCGTTTCGTTGTCCTCGAATTTCGGGGCGTCCGTGCCGGTCAAGCGTGCAATCGCCAGCTTGGCGCTGTCGGTTGCTCTCTGGTACTGGCCGGAGAGAGGCAGCATATCAGGCGCGAGGCGTGCGCCGACCAACTCAAGGGGATCAATCCCCTTTTCGGCGACGAATTTCTCGGCCTTGTCGAGATAGACGCCGAGATTTGTCAGCCCACGCTGAAACGCCGGGACGGTCAGACGATACATCGAAACAGGCATTATTCTCTCCATGTCAGGCAGCGACCGGCCGCCGTTTCTGCTGCATCATATAGTCAGCTTCGATCACATTTTCATCGGCCCTATCCGCAATGACCGACATTATCGAGAGCCAGCTGGCGATTGAAAATATTCTCAAAAAAAGAGTGGCGTATTCCGCCATCTTTTCTATTCTGCGCGCTTCACATTGCCCGCCTCGGGGCGCACGGGACCTTACATGCAATTCGTATTCGACGGCCACAACGACGTTCTCCTCCGGCTTTGGACACATGAGCGGGAGGGTGGCGATCCAGTCGCCGAATTTGCCAACGGCATCGACACCGGCCACATCGATGCCCCACGCGCCAAGGCCGGCGGCCTCATCGGCGGCCTGTGCGCCATCTACATTCCGTCCGGCGATCTGGTCTTCGCCGATCCCGACAAGGACGGCCATTACGTTACGCCGCTTGCAGCCCCGCTCGATCCGCTTCCGTCGCTCAAGATCGCCAATGAGATGGCGGCGATCGCGCTTCGGCTTGATCGGGCCGGTGCCTGGCGCCTCTGCCGGTCTGTCAAGGACATCCGCAAGGCCATTGCCGACGGCGTCTTCGCGGCCGTCATGCATATGGAGGGCTGCGAGGCGATCGGCGCCGATCTGGCGGAACTCGAAGTGTTTTATGCGGTAGGCCTGCGCTCGTTGGGTCCGGTCTGGAGCCGGCACAACATCTTCGGCCATGGCGTGCCTTTCGCGTTTCCGATGTCGCCGGACACTGGCCTTGGACTGACAGATACCGGCTTTGAACTGGTGCGCGAATGCAACCGGCTCGGCATCATGCTCGATCTCGCCCACATCACCGAGAAGGGCTTCTGGGATGTGGCCAAGACCACGGACCAGCCGCTCGTCGCCAGCCACTCTAACGTCCATGCGCTGACGCCGGTGGCGCGCAACCTCACGGACAGGCAGTTGGACGCGATCAAGGAGAGCCGCGGCCTCGTTGGCCTGAACTACGCCACCGCCATGTTGCGAGACGACGCCCGCTCCGATGGCGACACGCCGCTCACCGACATGATCCGCCACATCGACTACCTCGTTGAGCGCGTCGGCATCGACTGCGTTGCGCTCGGCTCGGACTTCGACGGCGCTACCATTCCTGACGCGATCGGCGATGCCGCCGGCAACCAGAAGCTGATTGATGCACTTCGGCGCGCTGGATATGCTGGCCAGGATCTCGAGAAATTGGCCAGCGAAAACTGGCTAAGAATTCTGTCTTCGGCATGGGGAGAACAGGCTGCCTAGGACTTTAGACGTGCTTTTACCAAATTCAAAAAATGAACAGGGGACTATGATTATGATGATGAACAAATTTAACCGCAGCATTCGTGCGCTGTCCGCCGGCGCCGCGCTTTCCATCTTGATGATGGCAGCACCGGCCGCCTTCGCCGAAACGCCGAAGGACACGCTCGTCGAGGGCTTCGCGATCGACGACATCATCACCATGGACCCGGGCGAAGCTTTCGAGCTTTCCACCGCCGAAATGACCAGCAACACCTACAGCCTTCTCGTCCGTCTCGACATGACCGACACCTCGAAGGTCAAGGGCGATCTCGCCGACAGCTGGACGGTCTCCGACGACGGTCTGACCTATACCTTCAAGCTGAAGTCCGGCATCAAGTTCGCCTCCGGCAACCCGATCACCGCCGAAGATGTCGCTTGGTCCTTCGAACGCGCCGTCAAGCTCGACAAGAGCCCCGCCTTCATCATCACCCAGTTCGGCATCACGGGTGACAATGTCACCGAGAAGGCCAAGGCCACGGATGGGAGCACCTTCACCTTCACCGTCGATAAGCCTTATGCACCGAGCTTCGTGCTGAACTGCCTGACGGCAACAGTTGCCTCGGTGGTCGACAAGAAGCTGGTTCTCGACCACGTCAAGCCGGTCACCCCGTCGGCCGACTATAAGTACGACAACGACTTCGGCAACGAGTGGCTGAAGACCGGCTATGCCGGCTCCGGCGCCTTCAAGCTGCGGGAATGGCGCGCCAACGAAGTGGTCGTGCTCGAGCGCAACGACAACTACTACGGCGACAAGGCCAAGCTCAACCGCGTCATCTACCGTTTCATGAAGGAAAGCTCGGCGCAGCGTCTGGCGCTCGAAGCCGGCGACATCGATATCGCCCGCAACCTCGAGCCCGGCGACCTCGACGCCGTTGCCAAGAATGCCGACCTCGCTAGCGAAAGCGCGCCGAAGGGCACCGTCTACTTCATCAGCCTCAACTCGAAGAACGAGAACCTGAAGAAGCCTGAAGTGCAGGAAGCCTTCAAATATCTGGTCGATTACGACGCGATCGGCGAAACGCTGATCAAGGGCATCGGCACCATCCACCAGACCTTCCTGCCCACCGGCCAGCTCGGCGCGCTGGACGAAAATCCCTACAAGTTCGACGTCGCCAAGGCCAAGGAACTGCTGGCCAAGGCCGGCCTCAAGGACGGCTTCTCGGTGACGATCGACGTGCGCAACACGCAGCCGGTGACCGGCATTGCGGAATCGATCCAGCAGTCGGTCGCGCAGGCGGGCATCAAGATGGATATCATCCCGGGTGACGGCAAGCAGACACTGACCAAGTTCCGCGCCCGCACGCACGACATCTACATTGGCCAGTGGGGTTCCGACTACTTCGACCCGAACTCCAACGCCGACACCTTCACCAGCAACCCTGATAACTCCGATGCCGGTACGGTGAAGACGCTCGCATGGCGCAACACGTTCGAATCGCCTGAACTGGACAAGGAAGCCAAGGCAGCCCTGCTCGAGCGCGACAGCGCAAAGCGTGCCGCCATGTACCAGGACATCCAGAAGAAGTACCTAGCCAACAGCCCGTTCGTGTTCATCTTCCAGCAGACCGAAGTCGCCGGCTACCGCAAGGGCCTGACCAACTTCAAGCTGGGTCCGAGCTTCGACACCAACTATGTCGGCACGATCGGCAAGGAATGATCCGGCGGGACTGGTAGATTGAGCATCGTCGAACCAACGATGGAAGCACGGCCGAAACCCGGCCGTGCTCTTCCTATTGCCAAGGCGGTCGGCCGCTTCTTCATTGCGGCCGTCACCACCTATCTCGGCCTGCTGGCCGTCACCTTCTTCATCGGCCGCGTCGTGCCGATCGATCCGGTCCTCGCCATCCTCGGTGACCGCGCCCCGGCCCACGTGGTCGAACGCGTCCGTCGCGAGATGGGCTTCGACCTGCCGCTCTACGAGCAGTTCTACATTTACATCAAGGGCATCCTCGCCGGCGATTTCGGTACCTCGGTGCTGACCACCAACCCTGTGATGGTCGACATCAAGCGCGTCTTCCCGGCGACGATCGAGCTTGCGACGCTCGGCACCATCATCGGCTCTGTGATCGGCGTGCCGCTTGGCGTGCTCGCCGCCGTCAAGCGCGGCAGCTTCGTCGACCAGATCGTCCGCGTCATCGGCCTCGTCGGCTATTCCGTGCCGATCTTCTGGCTGTCGTTGATCTCACTGGTGATCTTTTACGCCAAGCTGCGCTGGGTCGCCTTCCCGGGCCGCATCGACATCGTTTTCGAGTACACCTTCACACCGGTAACCGGCTTCTACCTCCTCGACAGCGCCATGCAGGGCCAGTGGGACGTCTTCTACGACGTCTTCCGCCACATCATCCTGCCCGCTTCGTTGCTCGGCTACTTCTCGCTCGCCTATATCAGCCGCATGACCCGCAGCTTCATGCTGAACGAGTTGAGCCAGGAATATGTCGTTGCCGCCCGCGCCAAGGGACTGTCGGAAACCCGCGTCATATGGGGCCACGCATTGCGCAATGCCGCCGTGCCACTGGTGACGGTCATCGCGCTCTCCTATGCCGGCCTGCTCGAAGGCTCGGTGCTGACCGAAACCGTCTTCTCCTGGCCCGGTATCGGCCTCTACATCACCAACTCGCTGCAGAATGCGGATATGAACGCCGTGCTTGGCGGCACGATCGTCATCGGTACCGTCTTCATCGGCATCAATCTCTTGTCTGATCTTCTTTATCGGACCCTCGATCCCAGGACCCGAAGCCGATGAGCATGCAGGCAAACACGACAGCCCCGATCAGCCGCCGCGAGTGGCTGCTTTCCGATCGGCCGCAATCGCGCACCCAGGCTCGCCTCGGTCGCGCCTATGTCACTTGGCGACAGTTCAGCGCCAACCGCCTTGCGGTGGTCGGCCTCGTCATCATCATCGCCCTGCTGCTGATGGCAGCCTTCGCCGGTGTTCTCGCGACCCACTCGCCCGTCATCGGCGATTTGCGCAACTCGCGTCTGCTACCACCCGGCAGCGAGGGCTATATCCTCGGCACAGACGACCAGGGCCGCGACATCTTTTCGCGCCTGATCTACGGCTCGCGGCTGACGCTGATGGTCGTGGTGCTGGTCGCGATCATCTCCGCGCCGATCGGCCTTCTGGTCGGAACCGTCTCCGGATACGCCGGTGGATGGGTCGATGCCGTGCTGATGCGCATCACCGATATCTTCCTCGCCTTTCCGAAGCTCGTGCTGGCGCTGGCCTTCGTCGCGGCGCTCGGCCCCGGCATCCAGAACGCCATCATCGCCATCGCCATCACCTCCTGGCCACCCTACGCCCGTATCGCCCGCGCCGAGACACTGACGGTCCGGCGCTCCGACTATATCTCGGCTGTCCGCCTGATGGGCGCTTCGCCGCTGCGCATCGTCGTGCGCCACGTCATGCCACTCTGCATTTCCTCGCTCATCGTCCGCGTGACGCTCGATATGGCCGGCATCATCCTGACAGCAGCCGGTCTCGGCTTCCTCGGTCTCGGTGCCCAGCCGCCGTTGCCGGAATGGGGCGCGATGATCGCCTCAGGCCGTCGCTTCATCCTCGACCAGTGGTGGGTCGCCGCCATGCCCGGCATCGCCATCCTCGTTGTCAGCCTCGGCTTCAACCTGCTCGGTGATGGTCTGCGCGACGCACTTGACCCGAAGGAGAGCGGCCAGTGACCGATCTTCTCACCGTCAAGAACCTCAAGGTCAGCTATCCCACCCGCACCGGCGTCATCGAAGCCGTGCGCGGCGTTTCCTTCACGCTCGGCAAGGAGCGTCTTGGCATCGTCGGTGAATCCGGCTCAGGAAAGTCTCAGACCGGCCGCGCCATCATGGGGCTCACCCCCGGCCACGGCATCGTCACCGCCGATACGCTGAATTTCAACGGCATGGATCTGCTCTCGGCATCGCCGAAGCAGCGCCGCCTTCTGCGCGGCAAGCGCATCGCAATGGTGCTGCAGGACCCGAAATATTCGCTTGATCCTGTCATGACCATCGGCAAGCAGATATGCGAGACCCTGCGCACCCACGAGAAGATCGGCAAGGGCGAGGCACGCGATCGCGCCATCGCCATGCTGGAGGCCGTGCAGATCCGCGAACCGCAGCGCGTCTTCGATCTCTATCCGCACGAGGTCTCGGGCGGCATGGGGCAGCGCGCCATGATCGCCATGATGCTGATCGCCGACCCCGAACTGCTGATCGCCGACGAACCGACCTCGGCGCTTGACGTAACCGTACAGCTCGACGTGCTGCGCATCATGGACCGCCTTGTTGCCGATCGCGGCATGGGGCTGATCTTCGTCTCGCACGACCTGCGGCTTGTCTCCTCTTTCTGCGACCGCGTCATCGTCATGTATGCCGGAAAGATCGTCGAGGAGCTGAAGGCTTCCGAACTCAAGAACGCCCAGCATCCTTACACACAGGGACTTTTGAACTGCATGCCGTTGATCGGTGAAAACAGGCATCCGCTGCCGGTGCTAGACCGTAAGCCGGAGTGGGCCGCATGAGCGCTGCACTGTCGGTCGACAACATTTCCGTCATCTACGACCACTTCCATGCGCTGAAGGACGTCAGCGTCGAGATCGGCGAAGGCCAGTCCTTCGGGCTCGTCGGTGAATCCGGCTCAGGAAAGTCAACGCTGCTTCGCGCTGTCGCCGGTCTGGCGCCGGTAAAAAGCGGCACGATCAGGATCCACGGCGAGCCGCTCGAGGGCTCGAAGCGCAGCAAGGCTTTCTACCGAAAGGTTCAGATGGTCTTCCAGGATCCCTATGGCTCCCTGCATCCGCGCCAGACCATCGATCGCCTGCTGCTCGAGCCGCTGGCGATCCACGGCATTGCCGATAGTGAAACGCGGATCGCCCGCGCGCTTGATGAAGTCGGTCTCGGCAACGGTTTCCGCTTCCGCTATCCGCACCAGCTTTCCGGCGGCCAGCGGCAGCGTGTCGCCATTGCACGTGCGCTGATCGTCGAGCCCTCGATCCTCCTGCTCGACGAGCCGACGTCGGCGCTCGATGCCTCGGTTCAGGCGGAGGTGCTCAACCTGCTGGAACAGGTGCGGCGCGACCGCAAGCTGACTTTTGTCATGGTCAGCCACGACCTCGGCGTCATCACCCACATGTGCGAAAACCTCGCCGTGATGAGAAGCGGCGCCGTTGTCGAACGCCTGACTGCGGCGGAGCTGGCCAAGTCGGATGTTCACGAGGACTACACGAAAAGTTTGATGATCGCCAGCAAGGGCTTCGTGAAGGCCTGAAGCCCAGTGTTTTCAAGCAATTGAAATCTCTGACGATTGGCCGGGATTAACACTAACAACTTCTTAAACACGACCAATCGACTAGACTATTGACAGCTGCCTTGCTTCTGTCATGATCCCGTTAACGTTTGTTAGTTTTCGTGATCATGGAGATGAGGCATGTTCTTTCTCGGCGGCATGACCATGGGTTACTTCGCTCCCCCGGCAAAGGCCAAGCGGGGCGCGACGGCATTGTTCAAGGCGGCCAAGCGCAACCGCAGGGCCAAGGCGAAGCCGACTGCCTCCTTCCCCACGGTCCCCTTCAAGGAGACCGCGGTTGAGCGCTCGCTGATCTGGGCCTGGCGCACCATCTGTTAGCGCGCCTGACCTCACTTGACGTCATAACGGAACGAATTTTCTCAGCAGCCGTTATCCGACAGAATTCTATCTCTACCAAGATGATAGACAATATAAGAAACTAGCTCGAAATAAGAGTGGCAAAACAGGCGGAGGCAAACATGGCAGACTTGGGTATCTCGCATACTCATGCGGACCACTACGGTTCCGTAAGATCGAAAAAGCCGGCGACGGCCAAAAGCCGTTTCCATTTCGCGATCAATGTGACGCTCATCGGCGCGGCGTTCGCGTTTCTTGCAGCAGTCGTCTGCGGCATCATCGGCTAAGCCGCTCAAACCATTACGGAACAAACCGGGCAAGTCATCGTTATCTGGTCAGCAACGACTAAGGAGATGGCACAATGCTTTACTACGCACTCGTATTTCTTGTTGTGGCGCTCATTGCCGGCGTGCTCGGCTTTGGTGGCATCGCGGGAGCGTCAGCTTCGATCGCCCAGGTTCTTTTCTTCATCTTCCTGGTGCTCTTTGTTGTTTCGCTTGTCGCACGTTTGTTGCGCCGCGTTTAAACTCAGAAAAATCAAACGGATCCGGCGTTCCTTGGACGCCGGATTTTTCGTGTGTTCCTACTTGCCGAAACCTCTTGACTTGAATTGTCTCAATAGTGTCCAACTTTCCCGATTGGCTTAGCGGGGAGGCACGGCGCAATCTCTCAACCTTCCAGCTCAGTCATCCGACCGTTCATGCCTAAATCGATTCGCATTGCCGTTCGATCGCAGCTGCCATTGTTTCTTCAGCGCCTGTAAAAGACCGGTATTGTTCATGCGGCAGTCATATATGGCAGTGCACAAGGCAGCGTAATTCCCATAACTTTGTTTGGATCCAGAACCGAACCCATGTCTATTTCCCCCACGTCTCCGAGCCCGTCCCGCGACTCCGAAACCAAGCAGATCGATCACAACGACTCGATCCGCTCGACCTATATGTCGATCGAAGACATCAAGGCGATGGGCGCATCTGCAGCGACTTCAGGCGTGAATTCGCTGGTTGCCTTTGCGCCGTTCGACTTCTTCGCAAGGCACAAGGAGAACGAGAAGGAAATCCTGCGGGTTTACCGAACCACTGCAGCGGATGTGGAGGCGGGCGAGACGATCACGCCGGCGGCGGAATGGCTTCTGGACAACCATTACATCGTTGAAGAGGCGATCCAGGAGGTCCGTCGCGACTTCCCGAAGCGTTTCTATCGCGAACTGCCGACCATCGAGATGAACGGTACGCGCATCCCGCGCACGCTGGCGCTCGCATGGCTTTATGTCGCGCACACGCACAGCACGATCTCGCAGGAAAGCTTGACGGCGCTCGTCGACGGCTTCCAGGAGCATGAGACGCTGCGGATCGGCGAACTCTGGGCGCTGCCTTCGCTCGTGCGTTACGTCCTCGTCGAAAACCTGCGCCGCATTTCGATCCGTGTCGAGCGCAGCCGACGCATGCGCCGCCGCGCCAACGAGGCCGCCGACGAGTTGGTCCGCCTGACTGATCCGGTCAAGGCTGGCGAGTATCTGAAAACGCTCGAACCGCTCGCGGAAGACAACACCTTCTCTACGCAGTTCCTGTACCGCATGCGCGACGGCTCGCAGACGTCGAGCGTGGCAATCTCGTGGCTTGACGAGCGTCTGGAAGCACTCGGCCGCGATACCGAAGCGACGACGATGGCCGAGCACAGCCGTCTGTCGTCCGGCAACGTGACGATGGGCAACATCATCCGCAGCCTACGCGAGATCGACGACGCCGAATGGTCGGTCTGGGTGGAGCAGGTCAGCCACGTCGACAAGCTGCTCTGGGATAACTCCGACTACGGCCTGCTCGATTCCGGATCGCGCAACAAGTATCGCAAGCAGATCGAAAAGCTTGCCAAGCGCTCGACCATGACCGAAATGGAAGTGGCGCAGCTATCGCTCGACATGACGGAAGAGGCAAAGGCTTCAGGAAAAGACGAGCCGCATGAGCCAAATGTCGGCGGCTTCCTGGCCGGCGCGCAGCGCCCCAAGCTCGAAGCACGGGCGAATTACAGCCCGACCCTGGTCCAGCATTTCGTTCGTGCCGTCCGCAGCTTCAACTGGCTGTCGATCGCCGTCCCGGTACTGCTGCTGACCATCCTTGCCATGGTCGTCGTCGGCCACTTCATGGCAAGCGCAGGCATGGGTCCGGCCGAGATCATCCTTCTGCTGATCATGTTTTCGCTTCCGGCATCCGAAGGCGCCACCGGTCTCTTCAACACCGTGCTGTCATTCTTCGTGACGCCGGCACGTCTTGTCGGTTACGAGTTCAAGGAAGGCATTCCCGAGGACGCCCGCACCCTGCTGGTCGTTCCCTGCCTGATTTCGAACCGCGATAGCGTCGACGAACTCGTCCGCAACATCGAGGTTCACTATCTCGCCAATCCGCGCGGTGAAATCTATTTCGCGCTGCTCAGCGACTGGCCGGACAGCCAGGTCGAGGAAACGCCGGCCGACCTCGAAGTACTCGACTACGCCCGCCGCGAAGTCGCTAATCTTTCCGCCCGATACGCCTATGACGGCAAGACTCGTTTCTATCTCCTGCACCGCCGCCGCCTCTACAATCCTTCGGAAGGCGCGTGGATGGGTTGGGAGCGCAAGCGCGGCAAGCTGCATGAACTGAACATGCTGCTGCGCGGCGACCGCGACACCACCTATCTGCCGGGCGCCAACATCGTCCCCGAAAACGTCCAGTACGTGATGACGCTCGATGCGGATACGCGCCTGATGCGCGACACGGTCACTAAGCTGGTCGGCAAGCTCTATCACCCCACCAACCGTCCGGTCATCAACCCGGAAACCGGCCGGGTCGAGAGCGGCTACGGCGTGCTGCAGCCGCGCGTGACGCCGTCGCTGACGACGGGCAAGGATGCATCCGTCTTCCAGCGCGTCTTCTCCATCAATCGCGGTCTCGACCCCTACGTCTTCACCGTTTCCGACGTCTATCAGGACCTCGCGGGCGAGGGTACTTTCACCGGCAAGGGCCTCTACCACGTCGACGCCTTCGAGGCGTCGCTGAAGGGCCGCATCGAGGAGAACTCGGTTCTCAGCCACGATCTTCTCGAAGGCTCGATGGCGCGTTGCGCGCTCGTCACCGATCTTGAGCTGGTCGAAGACTTCCCGACCCGCTACGAAGTTGAAACCTCGCGCCAGCATCGCTGGGCGCGCGGCGACTGGCAGCTGCTGCCTTACATGTTCAGCACCACGCGCGGCGTTACCGCGCTCGGCCGCTGGAAGATGTTCGACAACCTTCGCCGCTCACTGACACCGATCGCATGGTTCTTCGCATCCGTGCTGGGCTGGTATTTCATGGATCCGCTCGGCGCCCTGATCTGGCAGATCGTGCTGATCTTCTGCCTGTTCGTTGCCCCGACGCTGTCTCTGATCAACGGCATCATCCCGCGCACCAGCGATATCGTTGCCCGCGCCCATCTCTACACCGTCTGGTCCGACATCCGCGCCGCCAATGCCCAGGTTGCTCTGCGCATCGTCTTCATCGCCGACGGCGCCTGCATGATGGCCGACGCCATCGGCCGCTCGCTCTACCGCCTCTTTTTCAGCCACAAGCTGATGCTGCAGTGGAAGACCGCCGCAAGCGTCCAGGCTGGCAAGCAGGGCACCATCTGGTCCTATTACAAGGCCATGTGGCATGCGCCGGTTCTGGCCCTTCTCGGCCTCGCCTTTGCGGTTCTCTCCGGCGACAAGGCCTTCCTGGTCGGCATTCCCTTCGCGACGCTTTGGGTGCTCTCGCCGCTGGTCGCCTACTACGTCAGCCAGTCCGCCGAGACCGAAGACCGTCTCGAAGTGGCGGAATCCGTTTCCAACGAACTGCGCAAGATCGCCCGCCGCACCTGGCGTTATTTCGAGACGTTCACCACGGCCGAGCAGAACTTCCTGCCGCCTGACAACGTCCAGGAAACACCGCACGTCATCGTCGCCACCCGCACGTCTCCGACCAACATCGGCGTTTATCTTCTGTCAGTGGTTTCCGGCCGTCAGTTCGGCTGGTTCTCCTTCGAGGAAACCATCGAGCGTCTGGAGCAGACGATCGCGACCGTCGACAAGATGGAAAAGTTCCGTGGTCACCTGTTCAACTGGTACCACACAGACACGCTCGAGACCCTTGGGCCGCGCTACGTGTCCGCTGTCGACAGCGGCAATCTTGCCGGCCATCTGATCGCCATCTCGTCCGCCTGCCGAAACTGGGCCGAAGCGCCGTCCGCGCACATGCAGGGCAGCCTCGATGGCGTTGGTGACACTGCCAGCATTCTCGAGGAAGTGCTGGCTCAGTTGCCGGACGACCGCAAGACGGTTCGCCCGCTGCGCCGTCGCCTGGAAGAACGCATCATCGGCTTCCAGAACGCGCTCGCCGCCGTCAAGCGCGAGCACGAATTCGCATCGATCCGCATCATAAACCTTTCGGTTCTTGCCCGCGACATCCAGAAGCTGGCCGCCAATCTCGACCACGAAGTCAAATCGGCGCTCAGCACCGAAGTCACCCAGTGGGCGGAAGCGCTGGTCAAGGTCTGCGAAGCGCATATCTCCGACAGCACCTTCGATCTCGCCAACATCGATGCCCTGCGCCCGCGCCTCACGGCGTTGCGCGACAAGGCCCGCGATCTTGCCTTCTCGATGGACTTCGGCTTCCTGTTCCGTCCGGAGCGTCGCCTTCTGTCGATCGGCTACCGCGTGGAAAGCGGCGAGCTCGATCAGGCCTGCTACGACCTTCTGGCCTCTGAATGCCGCCTCACCAGCCTCTTCGGCATCGCCAAGGGCGATCTGCCCACCGAGCACTGGTATCGCCTCGGCCGCCAGGTTGTTCCCGTCGGCTCGCGCGGAGCGCTGGTCTCCTGGTCCGGCTCGATGTTCGAATATCTGATGCCGCCTCTGGTCATGCAGGAGCGTGGCGGTGGTATCCTCAACCAGACCAACAATCTGGTCGTGGTCGAGCAGATGAACTACGCCCGCAAGCTGGGTATTCCGTGGGGCATTTCGGAAGCGGCCTTCAATGCCCGCGACCATAACCTCAACTACCAGTACACGAACTTCGGCGTCCCGACGCTCGGCTTGAAGCGCGGCCTCGGCCACAACGCCGTCATCGCGCCCTATGCCTCGATCCTCGCCAGCCAGTACAACCCGCCGGCAGCCGTTGAAAACCTCGAGCGCCTGCGCAAGCTGGGCGCACTCGGCAAGTACGGCTTCCATGATGCCGTCGACTTCACGCCGACGCGCGTTCCCGAGGGCAAGACCTGCGCGATCGTCTACAACTACTATGCCCACCACCACGGCATGTCGATCGCAGCCGTCGCCAACGTTGCCTTCAACGGCCACCTGCGCGAGCTCTTCCATTCCGATCCTGTCATCGAGGCGGCGGAACTGATGCTGCAGGAAAAGGCGCCGCGCGACATACCCGTGATGAGCGGCAAGCACGAGTCAGACACCCCCGCCAGCATCCAGGACGACCTGCTGCGGCCGGAAATCCGCAAGATCTTCGATCCTGCCGCCCGCGACCGCGAACTGGTATTCCTCTCCAACGGTCACTACTCGCTGATGCTGACCGCCACCGGCGCCGGCTATTCGCGCTGGAACGGCCAGTCTGTTTCGCGCTGGAAAGCCGATCCGACCGAGGACCGCTGGGGCACCTTCATCTTCCTGCGCGACACCACCTCCAACGAATGGTGGTCGGCAACCGCAGAGCCGAAGAGCATCGAAGGCGAGCAGGTCAAGGTTCTCTTCGCCGATGAAAAGGCCGAATTCACCAAGACGGTCGGCGAGCTGACCAGCGAGGTGGAATGCATCGTCGCCACCGAGCACGATGCCGAAGGCCGTCGCCTGACGCTGCTCAACACCGGCAGCGAAGACCGCTTCATTGAAGTGACGTCCTATCTCGAGCCGGTTCTTGCCACCGACGATACCGACAACGCCCATCCGGCCTTTGCCCGCATGTTCGTCAAGACGGAAATCGGCAAGCGCGGCGACGTCATTCGTGTCGAGCGCAACAAGCGCGACGGCAACGAACCGAACATCTCGGTTGCCCACCTGATCGTCGACAACGCCGGCGCAACCCGCCATACCGAGTTCGAAACCGATCGCCGCAAGTTCCTCGGTCGTGGCCGCACCTTGGCGAATGCCGCGGCATTCGACCAGGGCGCCACGCTCTCCGGCACCGATGGCTTCACGCTCGACCCGGTGCTGTCGCTGCGCCGCACCGTGCGGGTACCGGCAGGCAAGAAGGTCAGCGTCATCTTCTGGACGATCGCGGCACCCACGCGCGCCGAGATCGACCAGGCTGTCGACCGCTACCGCCACGCCGACGCGTTCAACCACGAACTCGTTCAGGCCTGGACGCGCACGCAGGTTCAGATGCGCCACGTCGGCGTCACCTCGCAGCAGGCGTCCGCCTTCCAGCATCTCGGCCGCCACCTCGTCTATCCCGACATGTATCTGCGTGCGGATGCGGCGGCGGTGCAAGCCGGCATGCAGTCGCAGTCCTCGCTTTGGCCGTTGGCGATTTCGGGCGATTTCCCGATCTTCACCCTGCGCATCAACGACGACATGGATCTCGACATCGCAAAGGAAGCGTTGCTGGCGCAGGAATATCTGCGCTCGCGCGGCGTCACCGCCGATCTCGTCATCATGAACGAGCGGGCCTCCTCCTATGCACAGGACATGCAGCATGCCGTCGACCAGATGGCCGAGAACGTCCGGCGCCTCGGCCAGGCCGACGGCCTGCGTCAGCACATCTTCACCGTCCGCAAGGATCTGATGGAGGAGTCGACCTATCACGCGCTGATCTCCGCCTCGCGTGTTACCTTCCATGCGAAGAACGGAAAGATCATCGATCAGATCAACCGGGCCGTGGCGCTGTTCGCACCGACCAAGGAAGAACAGCAGGAGCTCGAGCAGACCAACACCACCAAGTCTCGCACCAAGCGCACCGCGACGATCGCCAAGGCTTCGGTTCCAACGCTTGTTATCGAAGAGCACGGCGACCTGAACTTCTGGAACGGCATCGGCGGCTTCTCCGGCGATGGGCGCGAATACATCGTGCGCATCCCCGGCGGCCACGCCACGCCGCAGCCATGGATCAACGTGATTTCGAACGAGAAGTTCGGCTTCCACGTCTCCGCCGAAGGCGCGGGTTTCACCTGGAGCACCAACTCGCGTGATTACCAGCTGACGCCTTGGTCGAACGATGCCGTCGTCAATCGCTCCGGCGAGGCAATCTACGTCGTCGATCGCGACAGCGGCGCCGTCATGACGCCGTTCGCGGCCCTCTCGAACCGGTTCGACATCCAGTTCGAGGCGCGCCACGGCCTTGGCTATTCCGTCTTCTCCAGCGTCCAGAACGAGGTCTCTCTCGAACTGACCCAGACGGTCGATCGCGAGAGGCCGGTGAAGCTGCAGCGCATGCGGCTGCGCAACAATGGCAGCGGCGTGCGCAAGCTTCGTCTCTACGGCTACGTCGAGTGGGTGCTCGGCAACAACCCGCAGAAGACGGCGCCTTTCATCATCTCGGAACATGACGCCGACACCGGCGCCCTGTTTGCCAGCAACAACTACAGCATCGACTATTCCGGCCGCGTCGCCTTCTTCGCTGCCAGCGAAACGCTTTCCGGCTACACCGCGAGCCGCCGCGAGTTCATCGGCAAGGCTGGAACGATCCTGGCACCCGCAGCGGTGAACGCAGCCTCGAACCTGTCGAGCAATGTGGAGCTTGATGGCGACCCGGCAGCGGCGCTGTCGATCGATATCGAGCTTGCCGCCGGCGAAGAGCGCGATATCGTCCTCTTCCTCGGCGATACGGCCACGAAGGAAGAAGCACGGGCACTGATCGCCGATATCCGCAAGACCGAGTTCGACGATGCGGTTCAGGCAAACCGCGACTTCTGGCACGACTTCACCGGCAAGCTGCAGATCTCCACACCCGATCAGGGCATGAACAATCTGATCAACACCTGGCTCCCTTACCAGAGCCTCGGCTGCCGGATCATGGCCCGCACCGCCTTCTATCAGGCAAGCGGCGCCTTCGGCTTCCGTGACCAGTTGCAGGATACGCTGGCCTTCGTGCTGCACGAGCCTTCCATCGCCCGCAAGCAGATCGTCAATGCCGCATCGCGGCAGTTCCGCGAAGGCGACGTCCAGCATTGGTGGCTTCCGGGAACCGGCGCCGGCGTCCGCACGCTGATCTCCGACGACGTCGTCTGGCTTGCCTATGCCGTTCACCACTACTGCACGGTGACGGGAGACAAGACCGTCCTCGACGAGGAGCTGGCCTTCATCGAAGGTCCCGCCCTTCTTCAGGGCCAGCACGACTCCTTCTACCGACCTGAGACATCAGAGGACAAGGTCAGCATCTACGAGCATGCGGCAATCGCGCTGGATCTCGCCATCGCCCGCAAGGGAGAAAACGGCCTGCCCCTCTTCCTCGGCGGCGACTGGAACGATGGCATGAACCGCGTCGGCATAGGCGGCAAGGGCACCAGCGTTTGGCTTGGCTGGTTCCTGGCCGGCGCGCTACGCTCATTCGCTGCCTTCGCCGAGGAACGTGGTGATAAAGCCCGCGTCGAACGCTGGGGCAAGCACCTGACCGAACTCAAGGCCGCGCTTGAAACCGCAGCCTGGGACGGCGCCCACTACCGTCGCGGCACATTCGACGACGGCAGCCTGCTCGGCTCCAAGGAAAGCCTCGAATGCCAGATCGATTCGATCGCGCAATCGTGGAGCGTCCTGTCGGGCGAGGGCGATCCGGCCCATGCCGCAAAGGCAATGGACTCGGTTCTCGAAAAGCTTGTCGACCGTGACGCACGGATCATCCGGCTGTTCACGCCGCCATTCGCCAACTCGGCCAAGGACCCGGGCTACATCAAGGCCTACCCGCCAGGCGTCCGCGAAAATGGCGGCCAGTACACGCATGCCGCCACCTGGGTGGTCATGGCGCTGGCCGAGCTCAATCGCGGCGACGACGCGCTACGCTGCTTCGAGTTGCTGAACCCGATCACCCACGCCAGGGACCCGGCTTCCGCGGAACATTACCGCGTCGAACCCTACGTCATCGCTGCCGATGTCTATGGCGACGGCGCGCTGACCGGTCGCGGTGGCTGGACGTGGTACACGGGATCGGCTGGCTGGCTCTATCGCGCCGCGGTGGAAGGCATCCTCGGCATCCGCCTCAAGAACGGCCGCATCCATGTGAGCCCGGCGCTGCCGAGTTCATGGGAAGGCTTCTCTGCGGAAATGGAGCATGCCGGGACCAAATACCTCATTTCGGTCTCAAAATCGTCCCATCCGAGAGGGTACGATCTGACGGTCAACGGACGTCAAGTCACCGATCCCGAAGAGGGATATCCGGTCGGATAACAGCACCTTTCAGGCAAACCATCCGGCGA
This sequence comes from Hyphomicrobiales bacterium, assembly GCA_900470805.1. Lineage (GTDB taxonomy): Bacteria > Pseudomonadota > Alphaproteobacteria > Rhizobiales > Rhizobiaceae > Rhizobium. The sequence goes on from UCCA01000015.1 coordinate 153,071, forward strand.
TTCGTTGCGGCCAAAGGGGAAACCTTTTGGCCGCAACTGCGTTTGCAAAATGGAAGCATGGAGAGGTCAATGGTTACGACGCCCGAAAATACGTTCGGTGCAGGGCGCAGGATCGCGACCGCGGCACCATCGAAACGAGATACGAGGCTGGACGTTCTGCGCGGATTGGCGCTGATCACCATCTTCATCAATCACGTTCCCGGCCAGATTTTCGAGCATCTGACCACCAAGAACTACGGCTTCTCCGATGCTGCCGAAGCCTTCGTGTTGATCTCTGGCATTGCCGTCGGCATTGCCTACGGCTCACGCTTCAAGATCGGCGCCTGGTTCGAGACCGCCAAGAAATCGACGAAGCGCGGCTTTACCCTCTACCTCGCCCACATGATCACCACCTTCATGACGCTGGCGCTGTTCGTCATGGGCGCATGGCTTTTCCATCGACCGGGACTTCTGTGCGAGATCAACATCCTCGCAGTCCTCACAAATCCTCAGGCCGGCATTCCATCGCTGATGCTGCTTGGCCACCAGATCGGCTATAACAACATCCTGCCGATGTATGGCGCCCTCATGCTGATGGTGCCTGTCATCCTGCTGCTTGAAGCCAGGAGCCCGCTTCTTGCCCTTGCTGTCTCGGGATCCGTCTGGCTGCTGTCCGGCATCTACGAGATCGCGCCGCACAACATGCTGCTCGACGGCTATTGGTTCCTCAACCCGCTGTCCTGGCAGTTCCTGTTCACGATCGGCATTGTCGGCATGATGCACGTCCGCCGTGGCGGCAAGCTGCCACATCATCCGCTGTTGATGCTGCTCGCGGCCGGTTACGTTGTCCTCTCCTTCGTATGGGTCGTGGGCCAGCTCTGGGGCATCGGCAACGCGCTGGCGTCGCTTGGTCTGCCGCCTGTTATCACCGGCTTCGACAAGACCTTCCTGTCGTTGCCGCGTCTGCTGCATGTGTTGGCGCTCGCCTATCTGGTCCTCAATATCGGCGCCATCTCCAGCGCCCTGCGTCGCCCGGAAGACAATCCCCTTGTCATCTTCGGTCGCCACTCCCTGAACATCTTCGTTGCCGGCACGATCCTGGCGATGATCGGTCAGGTGCTGCTCTACATCAACAACGGCGACAAGGTTGTCGGCCCGATCTTCGTTGCGCTGGGCATCGCCATCCAGTTTGCCTATGCCTATCACCTTGAGCGCAAGCGCAAGCTCGGTCGTGTCGCGGCAGGTCTTCAGCGCCCGCAGGGTGGCGCGATGCAGCCGGTCTCCGTTCGTGCCGATCGCAGCCGCAGCATGGACCGAAAATAGGTCCCAGACGCCGGCTTCGCTACCCATTTGAGGTGGCGAAGCCGCGAGCAAAAACCTTGACTCCTCCCCAAAATCTTTTAAGAGCAGCGGTGGAAAAGGAAAATCCATGGTTCGTCAAGAACACGCCATTGCTGCTTGCAATGACCGGGCACCAGTTGCCGGGATGGATTTCCTCGTTCCGGTTTCTTCCAAAACCAAGGCCAAAACGACGACGAAAACCGTCTGACGTCTCTGGCCTGCCGCTCTCTCCCCGGCTCGGCTGGGGACAGGAAGCCGCGATCATCACGCGCCTTCCCCCCTCACCGACAAGAGGAGAGATGAGAAAGAGAGCTTGAGAAATGGGTTTTAAAGTTGCAGTTGCGGGAGCGACCGGAAATGTTGGCCGGGAAATGCTCAATATCCTCTCCGAACGCGGTTTCCCCGCCGATGAAGTCGTAGCGCTGGCATCGGCGCGCTCGCAGGGCCTTGAGGTTTCCTACGGCGACAAGACGCTGAAGGTCGTGAACCTCGAGAATTACGATTTCTCGGACACCGATATCTGCCTGATGTCGGCCGGCGGCGACGTCTCCAAGAAGTGGTCGCCGAAAATCGGCGCGCAGGGCTGCGTCGTCATCGATAACTCGTCCGCCTGGCGTTACGATCAGGACGTTCCGTTGATCGTTCCTGAAGTGAATCCGGATGCGATCACCCAGTTCACCAAGCGCAACATCATCGCCAACCCGAATTGCTCGACGGCACAGCTCGTCGTCGCACTGAAGCCGCTGCATGATTTCGCCAAGATTAAGCGCGTCGTGGTGTCGACCTACCAGTCCGTATCGGGCGCCGGCAAGGAAGGCATGGACGAGCTCTTCACGCAGACCCGCGCGGTGTTCGTCGCCGATCAGGTCGAGAACAAGAAGTTCACCAAGCGCATCGCCTTCAACGTCATTCCGCACATCGATAGCTTCATGGAAGACGGCTACACGAAGGAAGAATGGAAGGTTCTGGCCGAAACCAAGAAGATGCTCGATCCGAAGATCAAGGTGACTTGCACGGCCGTGCGCGTTCCCGTCTTCATCGGCCATTCGGAATCGGTCAACATCGAGTTCGAAAACGAGATCACCGCCGACCAGGCCCGCGACATCCTGCGTGAAGCACCCGGTTGCCTCGTCATCGACAAGCACGAGAACGGTGGCTACATCACGCCTTACGAATCCGCAGGCGAGGACGCGACCTTTATCTCGCGCATTCGCGAAGATGCGACCGTCGAAAACGGCCTGAACATCTGGGTGGTTTCCGACAACCTGCGCAAGGGTGCGGCACTGAACGCGATCCAGATCGCCGAGCTGCTCATCAATCGCGGACTTGTGAAGCCTCGCAAGCAGGCGGCTTGAATATTTTATTAACCATGTCTTGTTAAGCCGATTACTTAAGTTAAGGCTTATCCAAACAACGGGGCGTCGAAAGCCGCCCCGTTTTGAAGACGGGTAGTCGTGACAACGTTGCCGATGACAGGCCTCCGGCCGGTTCTAGGCTAGGCTGATCGGGATCGGGGTATTCGATGCGCATGACAAGACTTTTGCTGGCGGCAGCGGCGGCTTTCGCACTGTTTCAGGCAGTTCCGGCCACGGCCGAGGCTGCACCACAATGCAGCAACACCAGTGCCGGCTTTGGCGATTGGGTGGTTGCCTTCAAGCAGGAAGCGGCGGCCAATGGTGTCAGCCGTTCGGTCCTCGACCGTGCTTTCGCCAATGTTGTCTACAACAAACCGACCATTTCGGCCGATCGCGGCCAGAAAAGCTTCAAGCTTTCCTTCGATGCCTTCATGCAGAAGCGTGGCGGCCAGGCGATCATCTCGCGTGGCAAGGGCATGAAGCGCGCCAACGCGGCTCTCTTCGCCTCCATCGAACGCAAGTATGGCGTTCCTGCAGGTCCGCTGATCGCCATCTGGGGCATGGAAACCGGCTTCGGCAACTATATGGGCACCCAGCACACGATGTCGGCGGTTTCGACGCTCGCGTTCGACTGCCGCCGCTCGGCCTACTTCACGGACCAGCTTTACGCAGCACTCCAGCTGGTCGGGGAAGGCTTCCTCAACCCGCAGGCGCGTGGCGCGGCGCATGGTGAAATCGGCCAGACGCAGTTTCTGCCGCGGAACGTCGTGCTTTACGGCGCCGACGGTGATGGCGATGGCAAGGTCGACATGGTCGGCTCGCGCGCTGACGCTCTTGCATCGACAGCAAACTTCCTGAGGGGCCATGGATGGCGGCCGGGCGCCGGCTACCAACCGGGCGAGCCAAACTTCGCGGCCATCTCAGGATGGAATGCAGCTACCGTCTACCAGCAGGCGATCGCCTATATCGGTCAGCAGATCGACGGCAACTGAGCTGCACGACAGACATTAAAAAAGCGCCGTGGGAACCATCGGCGCTTTTTTCGTGACAAAAAAGTATTGGCTCAGATTTCCGGACGGATGAAATCTCGGGTTTCGGCATCCATAACCCAAAGCTCGCCGGTCGATATATCGAACCAGGCGCCATGGAGATGGATTTCGCCGGCTTCCTCAAGCGCCTTTATCTCAGGAAACGTCCTCAGATTGTCGATGGAATTGCGGATCGACACGCGCTCCAGCGCCGTCTGCCGTTCGCCAGGCGTCATGATGTCGTTGCTCTGGATCTGCTCGGCGGCCGGCTTCAACAGCGACATCCAGCGGCCAATGAAATCACCAGGCGACAACGGCTCGACATCAGGATCGAGCGCCGCGCGGATGCCGCCGCAGCGGCCATGCCCCATCACCACGATGTCGGACACCTTCAGCGCCTGAACCGCGAACTCGAGTGCTGCCGACGTCGCGTGGAAATGCCCGTCGGGCTCGTAAGGCGGCACCATGTTGGCGACATTGCGTACAACGAAAAGTTCGCCGGGTCCGGCATCGAAGATCAATTCGGGCGCCGCGCGCGAGTCCGAACAGGCGACCACCAGCGTGCTGGGGTTCTGGCCGTTCTCGGCCAACGTCCTGTATCGATCACGGGCGTCTGCGTAACGCCCGTTCATGAAGTTGCGGTAGCCGTCGATGAGTGTATCTGGAAAACGCTGCATGACATTCGATTACAGCGTGCGCGATCCAAGATCAATATCGCACTGCCGATTGCGGCAAAACGGCAAATCTACGTCTTGCGCCTTTGCGCCGGATGCATCAGGTGCCGCATCTGGACCATGGCCATCGGCGTCGACAGACTGGAGGCATCGCTGGCCAGCGTGAGCTCGTCGCTGCCGCGTTTGACGGCGCGGGCCAGCACCTCGTAGACGCTGGCTGTTGCCAGCTGCAGCGCCTTCTCGTCTTCCATCCCTGACTGCAATCTGGAGAGAAACAATGCGGCAAGCAGATCGCCCAGCCCGTTGGGCGGATTGTCGATAACGCGGTGTTCGGCCAGCAGCGCATGGCGCCCGGAGAGATAGAGATTGCCGGTGCCGCCGGCCATCATCGGCACTGCAGATGTGACCAGCATCCGCGCCGGTCCAAGCGCGAGAGCTGCCTCCATGATCTCCGTGTTGCTTTCCAGCGGCGCGCCCGAGAGCCACGCCAGTTCGTAGCGGTTCGGTGTTGCCAGCGACGCGAGCGGGATCAGATGATCGCGGATCGCTTCGGCGGTTGCCTCAGGCACGTAGAGACCGCCCAGATCGCCCATGACGGGATCGCAGACATAAAACAGATCAGGATTGCGCTCGCGCAGCGAACCGATCAGTCGTGCGACGGACCGAGCTTGCGCAGCATTGCCAAAATATCCCGTAAGCACCGCCTTGACCTCGCCGATCCATGGCGCGCGGATCAGATCGTCGATCGCCGCATCGAAGTCGGCTTCAGTAAAGGTCAATCGCGTTGCTCGCCCATGCCCCGGATGCCAGGGAAGGACGATCGTTGGCAGCGCCCAGACCTGGTGGCCAAGCGTTTCCAAGGCAAAGACAGCCGCTCTGTTGCCGACGGAGCCACGCACGACATGGCTTGATATGACGATGACCGCGCCCGGTGCATTCTGCGACATGATATTGTGATCCGAATTCCGATACTTCGTTGATCGTCTTTTTGCCGTCGAGCTGTCAACAGCCGTTCATCCCAGCGTGATCAAACAGCATAGGAATGCAACAACCAGACAACCGGAATGGCATTTCGGCCGAAAACCATCGCCAGCGATGCCAAAACGCACGAAAACTGTCGAACACGGTCGCCTTTTAGCGATTTCTTCGCCAAGTCTTCTGCTAACCTGCTGAAAATGACGCAATTGGGAGAACGTCGGAAATGGCCGCTCGAAACAATCCGAAACGGGAAAAGCAGATCGAAAGCGCAAGCAAGATCGCGGCCGCGACCGGAGAAAAATATATTGCGCCTGACATCCTTTTCGGACGGGCGAGTGGCGATGATCTCGATTCCTATACGCCCGAGATGTTGGCACTGTCCGCCGTCCATTGTGCGAATGAACTCACTGCGTGGAGCGGCAATGCACCGCGAGTAACCGTCGATACGCTGGAGAACGTTGAGCCGAATGGCGTGGCGGTGTCTGTCCTTTCCGTCACCGACCACAACATGCCGTTTCTCTATGAATCGGTGATGGGCGAGGTGACGAGCAGCTACCGCGATCTCTACATGGCCGTGCATCCCATTCTAGTCATCGAGGATGGCAAGCAGCCGGAGCTCTACAGCGCGGACAATCCCAGCGAGCCCACCAGTCGCGTCAGCCACATCCAGCTACACATAGCGCCGCTGACAACCGCGCAATCGGCCGATCTTGTCGAGCGCATCAAGGTTGTTCTCGAGCAGGTTCGTCTGTCGGTATCCGACTGGAAGCCGATGCTCGACAAGCTCGGCACCGCCATCAACGAACTGTCGTCGCAAAGCGTCGGGCGCCGAAAGGCCGATCGCGACGAGGCCGTCGCCTTCCTGACATGGCTGCGCGACGCGAATTTCACGCTTCTCGGGATGCGCGAGTATGTCTACTCCGGCAAGGGAGCCGGCGCCAAGGTCGAGCGTGACAAGGGCACGGGTCTCGGCATTCTCTCGAACCCGGAAGTATTGGTGCTGCGCACCGGCCGCGACGCCGTCACCACTACGCCTGAGATCCTGGCGTTTCTCGATGGTCCGGATTTCCTGATCGTCACCAAGGCCAACGTCAAGTCGGTCGTTCATCGCCGCGCATATATGGACTATATCGGCATCAAGCGCTTTGACGCGGACGGTAACGTCACCGGCGAGCTGCGGATCGTCGGTCTCTTCACCTCCACCGCCTACACTTCGCTGGCAACCGAGATTCCGCTGCTGCGCTCGAAGATCGAGAAGGTGAAGGAGCATTTCGGCTTCGACCCGATGAGCCATTCCGGGCGCATGCTCGACAACACGCTGGAATCCTATCCACGCGACGATCTCTTCCAGATCGATACCACCTTGCTCGCAAGCTTTGCCGAACAGATCAACGATCTGACCGACCGCCCGAGGGTCAGGGTTCTTCCCCGCATCGACCATTTCGACCGCTTCGTCTCGGTGATCGTCTATGTCCCGCGCGAAGAGTATGATTCCATCGTTCGCGAGAAGATCGGCACATATCTGAAGACCGTCTATGACGGTCGCGTTTCAGCCTATTACCCGGCTTTTCCGGAAGGCGGCGTCGCCCGTGTGCATTTCATCATCGGCCGGTCCGGCGGCAAGACGCCACGTATCCCGCAAGCCAGGCTCGAGGAAGCGATCCGCGTCATTACCGCCCGGTGGAACGATCGGTTCGAGATGCTGGCCGGTCCCAAGGCGCCGCGCATTCGCGTCAGCAATGCCTATCAGGATCTGTTCGCGCCGGAGGAAACCTTCGGCGATCTCCCCGATATCAAGGCCTGCGCCAACGGCGAGCAGATCCGCATCGAATTCTACACGCGCATCAAGGACGATGCGCCGCTGCTTTGCCTGAAGATCTTCCACGCTTCCGGCCAGCTTGCCCTGTCGCGCCGCGTACCGCTGCTGGAAAACCTCGGATTCAGCGTCATCAGCGAAGGCACGTTCGACATCGACGTGACGTTGCCCGATGGCAGCGAGCGGCTCGTGGTGCTGCACGACATGGAATTGCAAGCCCAGGGCAACACGGAGATCAATATCCAGCGCCACGGGGCCGCGCTTGAGGAAGCCTTCCTCTCTGCCTTTTCGGGTCTCATCGACAACGACAATTTCAACCGGCTCATCGTCTCGGCCGGCTTGTCCGCCCGTGAAACGAGCGTGCTGCGCGCCTACGCCCGCTATCTGCGCCAGGCCGGCATCGCCTATTCGCAGGACTATATCGCCACCACGCTCGACAAGTATCCGGCAATCTCGTCGCTGGTGTTCAAACTGTTTCATGACGGCCTTGATCCAAAGATCGCAGAGAAGACACGGGTCAAGAAATCGGTCGACCTTCATGCCAGGATCGAAACCGCGCTTACCGACGTCCCGAGCCTTGATGACGACCGCATCCTGCGCCGCTACGTCAATGTCGTCGATGCCACGCTGCGGACCAATTATTTCCAGCGCAATCCGGATGGCTCGCAGAAGGCTATGCTTGCCTTCAAGCTCGATCCGCACCTGGTCGACGGGCTGCCTGAACCGCGCCCATTCCGCGAAATGTTCGTCTACGGCGTCGAGGTCGAAGGAGTGCACCTACGCTTCGGCAAGGTGGCGCGTGGCGGGCTTCGCTGGTCTGATCGCGCCGAGGACTACCGCACCGAGGTGCTGGGGCTGGTGAAGGCGCAGCAGGTCAAGAACGCCGTCATCGTGCCGGTCGGTGCCAAGGGCGGTTTCTACCCGAAGAAACTGCCTGTCGGCGGCAATCGCGACGAAATCTTCAACGCCGGCCGCGAAGCCTACAAAACCTACATCCGCACGCTGCTGTCGATCACCGACAATATCGCAGGCCCCGACATTATCCCGCCGGCCGACACCGTCCGTCTTGACGGCGACGATCCTTACTTCGTCGTCGCCGCGGACAAGGGCACAGCCACCTTCTCCGATACGGCCAATGCGCTTGCCCAGGAAGCCGGCTTCTGGCTCGACGACGCGTTCGCATCGGGTGGCTCGGCCGGATACGACCACAAGAAAATGGGCATCACTGCCCGCGGCGCCTGGGAGACGGTCAAGCGCCACTTCCGCGAGATGGACATCGATATCCAGACGACGCCGTTTACAGTCGCCGGCGTCGGCGACATGTCCGGCGATGTCTTTGGCAACGGCATGCTGTTGTCACCGAAGATCCGGCTTCTGGCCGCCTTCGACCACCGTGACATCTTCATCGATCCGGATCCCGACATGGCAAAGACGCTTGCCGAGCGGCAGCGCCTGTTCAATCTGCCGCGTTCGAGCTGGCAGGATTTCGACAAGAGCCTGCTCTCCAAAGGCGGCATGATCATTTCGCGATCCGCCAAATCCGTCACATTGACGGCAGCGGCTGCCGCCGCGATCGGTATCGACAAGACAGTCGCCACGCCTTTCGAAGTCATCACGGCAATCCTGAAAAGCCCGGTCGATCTCCTCTGGTTCGGGGGCATTGGCACCTACGTGAAGGCGGCGTCGGAGACCGACGCCGATGTTGGCGACCGTGCCAACGACCCCATCCGCATCAGTGCCAATGACGTGCGCGCCAAGGTGATCGGGGAGGGCGCGAACCTCGGCGTCACCCAACGCGGCCGCATCGCCTATGGCCTGAATGGCGGACGCTGCAATTCCGACGCTATCGACAACTCCGCCGGCGTCAACACATCGGACGTCGAGGTGAACATCAAGATCGCGCTCGCGGCTGCCATGCATGACGGCCGCCTGACCCGGCCGAAGCGCGACCAGTTGCTGTCGTCGATGACGGACGAGGTCTCGACGCTTGTTCTGCGCAACAACTACCTGCAGTCGCTGGCGATCTCGCTGACCGAACGCAAGGGAACCGGCAACGGCCTTGAGCTCACGCGTTTCATGGGTGTACTGGAGACGGCAAAGCAGCTTAACCGCAAGGTCGAGACGCTGCCCGACGACACGACGATGGCCGAGCGCTATGCGGCAAACCGGCCGCTGACCAGGCCGGAAATTGGCGTCCTGCTTTCCTATGCCAAGATTGTCCTCTTTGATGCGCTGGCGGCAAGCGACCTGCCGGACGATCCTTATTTTACAACGACACTCGCACAATATTTCCCGGCCAAGATGCGCAAGTCGAATGCAGCCGATATCACCGGCCACCGGCTGAAACGCGAGATCGTGGCAACCGTACTTGCCAACGAAGCCATCAACCGCGGCGGTCCGGCCTTTGCGGTCAGCATGATGGACGCGACAGCTGCATCTGCACCGGAAGTCGTTCGAGCAGCTGTGATCGCGCGCGACAGTTTCGATCTTGCACGCCTCTGGGGCGAAACCGACGCGCTGGACGGCAAGATCTCCGGCCAGATGCAGAACCGGCTCTACGAAGAGATCAGCCATATCTTCACGGTCCTGACGCGGTTGCTGCTGAAGATGCAGATGGCCAAGGCCGGTATTGCCGAAACCATCGATCGTCTGAGAACAGCATTCAAGAAGCTTCAGCCGATCTTCGCCGGCCAGATCGTGCCCGAGCTTGAAGCACGCAAGGCCGAATACCAGAATGCCGGTGTGCCGGAAGCGCTTGCTGGCGAGATTGCCCGTCTGCTCGGATTTGCACTTGTGCCTGAGATCGTGCAGATCGCCGAGCGCACGGGCGAGCCTCTGGTCAGAGCAGCCGAAAGCTATTTTGCCGTCAGCCAGACATTCCGTGTCGGCCGGCTGCTCGTCGCCGGCGGCCGCATCGTCACCTCGGATCACTACGAGAACCTGGCGCTGGCACGCAGCCTCGACCAGATCGCTGGCGCGCGGCGCGATATCGTCATTTCCGCGCTCGCCAACCACGGCAAGGAAAAGCTGCCGGTGCAGGCCTGGCATGCCAGCGACCGCATCAGGATCAACCGCATTGCCGAGGAACTTGCAGGTCTCAGCGATGGTGGCGATCCAAATCTGGCCAGGATTACCGTCGCAGCCGGCCTGCTGACCGATCTTGCCAGAGATGGGGCGAGGTGAGACAGTCCGCTCCCAAATCAGGAGTTGGTCTGTGAATCGCATTGACTGGACCGGAACGCAGCCCGCACGCGCGTCACGCAAGGGCATCTGGGGCTGGATGTTCTTCGACTGGGCGGCACAGCCATTCTTCACGGTTGTGACGACCTTCATTTTCGGCCCCTACTTCGTGGCACGCCTGACAGCCGACCCGGTCTCGGCGCAGACGCTCTGGAGCAACATGGCGACGATCTCCTCGGTGATCATCGCCATTCTCTCCCCCGTCCTTGGGTCGATCGCCGACCAATCGGGTGCGCGCAAGCCTTGGATCGGCTTTTTCGCCGTCATCAAGATCGCAAGCCTCTGCGCCTTGTGGTTCGCGGCACCGGGTTCACCCGTCATCTATCCGGTCATTTTCATGATCCTGGCGTCGATCGCCGCCGAATTCTCGATCGTCTTCAATGATTCGATGATGCCACGGCTGGTCGGCCGCAGTGAGGTCGGCAAGCTCTCCAACACCGCCTGGGGGCTCGGCTACCTCGGTGGAATGATCGTACTGATCGCCGTCGTCGCTCTGCTCGCCGGCAGCCCCGAGACTGGCAAGACAGTCCTTGGCCTCGACCCGCTGTTCGGCCTCAATCCGCATACCGGCGAAGACGCCCGCGTCACCGGCCCGATCTCCGCCATCTGGTATCTGATCTTCATCGTGCCGATGTTTCTCTTCACACCCGATGCCAAGCGCGGCCTGCCGTTCGCCACGGCGGTTCGCTCAGGGCTTGCCGAGGTCAGGCATACGCTTGGCGAGTTGAAGGGTCGCCGCCCGCTACTGCGCTTCCTGATCGCCCGCATGGTCTACCAGGACGGGGTCAACGGCCTGTTGATCCTCGGCGGGGCCTTCGCGGCCGGCATGTTCGGCTGGGCCACGATCGAGATCGGCATCTACGGTATCATTCTCAACGTTGTCGCCATCTTCGGCTGCATCATAGCCGGGCGTGTCGATGCACGCATCGGATCGAAGGTCACCATCCTCATCAGCCTGACGCTGCTGCTGCTTGCGACCGCCGGGATCGTTTCAACGGGGCCGGGATACACGCTCATGGGTCTGCTGCCTCTCTCGACCGCCGATTCAGGCGGCCTTTTCGGCACCGCGGCGGAGAAGGCCTATATCGGCTATGGCCTGCTGATCGGCCTCGCCTTCGGACCCGTTCAGGCCTCGTCCCGATCCTATCTGGCGCGGAGCGTCAGCCTCGACGAGGCCGGTCGCTATTTTGGCATCTACGCGCTGTCAGGCCGCGCCACGAGCTTCATGGCAACCATGCTGTTCTCGCTGATGACCTACGCCACGGGCTCTGCACGGCTTGGCATGGCGACGCTCGTGCTGTTTCTGGCAGGCGGGCTTATCCTGTTGATTCGGACGCCCTATCCGGCGGACAGGGCGTAGCCGGGTTTTTCTTCATCATCAGTGACGGAAGTGACGCATGCCGGTAAAGACCATGGCGATGCCGTGCTCATTGGCGGCATCGATGACCTCTTGGTCGCGCATCGAACCGCCCGGCTGGATCACCGAGGTTGCCCCAGCCGCAATCATCGACAGCAGGCCATCGGCAAACGGCAGGAAGGCTTCCGAAGCAACTGCCGAACCATGCGTCATCGGAACGGCGAGACCAAGCGCCTTCGCCGCTTCCTCGGCCTTCAGACCGGCGATGCGCGCGGAATCGACGCGGCTCATCTGGCCGGCGCCGATACCTGCCGTCTGGCCGTCCTTGGCGTAAACGACCGCATTCGACTTGACGTGCTTGGCAACCTTGAAGGCAAACTTCATGTCTTCGAGTTCCTGGGCGGTCGGCGCACGCTTGGTGACGATCTTCAGTTCCAGATCCTCGACCATGCCGTTGTCGCGGCTCTGCACCAGCAGGCCACCGGACACCGTCTTGGCCGTCAGACCGACAGACCGCGGATCTGGCAGGCCGCCGGCTGCGAGCAGACGCAGATTGGCCTTGCGGGCGACGATCGCCTTGGCTTCATCCGTCACGCCGGGCGCGATAATGACTTCGGTGAACAGCTTGATGATCTCTTCCGCCGTCTCGGCATCAAGGATCTGGTTGAGCGCGATGATGCCGCCGAATGCCGAGGTGCTGTCGCAGGCGAGCGCCCGTCTGTAGGCCTCGACGAGACTGGAACCGGTCGCGACGCCGCAGGGATTGGCATGCTTGATGATGGCGCAGGCCGGCGACTTTTCCGGCAGGAATTCGGCCACCAGTTCATAGGCAGCGTCGGTATCGTTGATATTGTTATAGGAGAGCTGCTTGCCCTGCAGGAGAGCTGCCGTCGAGACGCCGGGGCGCTGTTCGCCGGTCACATAGAATGCGGCCTTCTGGTGCGGGTTTTCGCCGTAGCGCATCTCTTCCTTCAGAACACCGCCGATAACGCGGTGGCGCGGCGTATCGATCGAAAGTGCGTCCGCGAACCAGTTGGAGATCATCGCATCGTAGGCCGCGGTGCGTGCATATGCCTTGGCCGCAAGGCGCTGACGGAAAGCATAGCTTGTCTGGCCGGCGTCGGACGACAGCTGCTCCAGAAGCTCAGGATAATCCGCAGGATCGGTGAGGATCGCGACATAGGCATGGTTCTTTGCAGACGCGCGGATCATCGCCGGACCGCCGATGTCGATGTTCTCGACCGTGGTCGGATAGTCACCGCCGGCGGCGCGCACGTCTTCGAATGGATAGAGGTTGATGACGGCAAGATCGATACCGTCGATCCCATGCGCCTTCATCGCTTCCTGGTGTTCGGCATCGTCACGGATGGCAAGAAGGCCGCCATGCACCTTCGGATGCAACGTCTTCACCCGGCCATCCATGATCTCGGGAAAGCCGGTGACGTCGGAAACGTCGGTGACAGCGAGGCCCGCGGCAGCGATCGCCTTGTGCGTGCCGCCCGTAGACAGCAGCCGCACGCCGCGTTCAGCAAGGGCACGCGCCAACTCGACGATACCTGCCTTGTCGGACACCGACAGCAGGGCAGTCTTGACGGCAACCTTGTCGGGGGCGGGGATTTTCTTGGAAACGACGGCCATGGGGCTTCTCCGTTCGATGTTCGGGAAACACCCGGCAAGGGGTGCACGGAATATGGCGCCGCGTTAGCACAGCTTTGCGCCCGCGCAAACAGCCCCTAGCTTCTGCGAGACAAAAACCAGCGGATTTCCGGCTTTTCCGGATAGGAGAAGGTGATTTCCATCTGGTCGGACGTGCAGATGCCGGAGGCATCCGCGAAGAACACATCCTCTGAAATCTGCACGGTATTGCCCGGTGAGGAAAACAGCCAGCTCTCGCCATCCGGTGCCGTCATCAGCACCGACTCTCGGTCCATCTGCTTGAGGTTGATGGAAGGATGAGCGTGGAAGCGCGCGGTCGCCCGTAACACGCCTTCACCGCGCCGATCCTCCGAAACCACAAGCCGATCCAGCCCGGTCATGATCGACCCTGTAGCGTTCAACGTCAATTCGCGCTCATGCAGGGCGCCGAAAGTTTTGAGATAGCCATCGTGGCTGGCCTTGACGACATCGCGGCCGTCATCCGCCGCTGCGCGTTCGACCTGCACCGTCTTCACCGGATCGGTAATCACATGCGACACGAAGTCAGATGCTGCGAAGCGGCTGGAGGACGTGTCGTTCAGCGTCACGGTCGTGTGGGCCGCTGTGGTCCGGGCAATCTGTACATAGCGGTTTCCGGCAAATTTCGGCGATCCGGAATTGACGATGAAACGATGCTTGCCCGACGACATTTCGAACGACAGGCATCCGGCATGAGCTGTCCGCGACAAGCCACCGGAGGGTGGCAGTCCGGTATCGGCAATCACCACGGTGCGACCAGCCGCAAGCCTCTGATACCGCGAATGGGGCATCGCCTTGAAGGGTTCGCCAGCCGTCTCGTCGTAGCGCAGCAGCGAGACAAGCTCGTTTGCAGAAGTCGATGTCGCACCGTTGAAGAGAGCCAGATCACCATCCTGATGCCGGAAGAAGCGCAACGCTGGATACATGCGATCGACGCCCGAAATCAGCTTCTGCGGCAGATCGTGGCCGAGATTGATGTAGGTCTGCCGTAGCGGCAGCAGGTCGAGCAACAGTTCGAGGCCAACGCGCGGGTTGCGCGAGATATGCCCACCGTCCGGTAGAATCTGGCTATCGAACTCGTTGTCGAGCGCCTCCGACGATTTGCGGATCACACCGGCGCGCGCCGGCATTGCGATCGACGCCATGGCAAGAGCCAGCCGAACGCGAAACCGCACTTCGCCCGGCGGCGCGTAGTTGGCCATCCGCCGCAGGAACCGCACCTGAAAGGCAAGCGAACGAATGAAGCGGCGGTAGAAACCACGATCCGCGTTCTGCAGCGCCACCGGCGAATGCGACAGCCACGCAATCACGCGCGTCGCCGTGACGTCGATTTCCCAGGCAATGCCTTCCAGGCGGCTACCGTGGATCGAAAGCCAACTGTTGACGATGGCGCGGGCGACATTCGAATGAAGATCGTTCTTCTTCGAGCGCATATGGCGCAACCAGCCGAAACCATGGAGCCGCATTGCGAACGACCGGGATGGCAGGCTGAAAGTGAAGGGCGACTTGCCGTTCGTCTCGAGCATCCGACCGGCCAGTGGAAAACGACCGTTGATGATCTCTTCCGCCACATGCGAATCGACTGGCCGGAGATCCGTCGGCGCCACGATCAACCGCTCCGGGACATAGACCGTATGCCGGAACATCCGCAGTCGCACGTGTGCGACGCGGCAACGTGCCCGCCGCCAAGCCTCCCTGAGGTAAAGACCTGAAAACCGTCCGGACTGCATTGCTATTGTCTATTGACCCATCTGCTGAGGATTGGATGCACAAGTCCGGAAACGGCACCGGCCGTCGATGATTCTGCGCGATTGCTTAACTATGCCAGTTGCCTGCCGATCAGGCAACACGGCGCAGCAGGGCGGCGTAGAAACCGTCAAGCCCGGGCGCAAATCCGTCGGGAAGCACCACCATGTCAGGCGTCGTGCGGAACTCGCCGAGCGGACTGATCGCCTTCTCAAGCCCCGGCCAGCGTGCGGAATCGATTGCCACGCGTTCAAAGCCCCGCGTGTCCGACAGGACCTGCGCCACAACGGCTTCGCCCTCGCTCGGATCGAGCGAGCAGTTCGAGAACACGATCGTCCCGCCCGGCTTCAACAGCCTCAGCGCATAGCGCAATAAGCGCTCCTGCAAGGCGGCCAGCTTTGCGATGTCCTCCGGACCCTTCGTCCACAACACATCGGGATGCCGGCGCGTGGTGCCCGTTGACGAGCAAGGCACATCGAGAAGGATCGCGTCGAAGAGCTCATCGGGCGCATATTTGGTCAGATCTTCTGCTACCGTCTCCGCCGTCAGACCCAACCGATCGAGATTGGAACGCAATCGCTTGATGCGGTTTTCCGACTGCTCGACGGCGATAACGTTGCCGCCTGCCAGAATGAGCTGGGCGGTCTTTCCGCCGGGCGCAGCACAGAGGTCAGCGACGCGCTTGCCTGTGAGGTCGCCGAACAGCTGCGCCGGGATGCTGGCAGCCGCGTCCTGCACCCACCATGCGCCATCCTCGAACCCCTCAAGCGCTGGAATGCCACCCTCGAATGCGGCGAGGCGGATACCGCCGGTCGGCAGAACGATGCCGTTGAGCTTCGCCGCCCAACCCTGGGCATCCGATTTGACGCTGAGGTCGATGGCTGCCGGCAAAAGCTGCGAATCCGAGATTGCCTGCGCGGCCTCGCGGCCATAGGCCTTCTCGAGTCGCTGGAGAAACCAAGCGGGCATCGCCGGAATGCTCTCGATCTGTTGCAATATCTCTTCCTTTTCGCGGCCAAGGCGACGCAGGACCGCATTGACGACCTTGGCGAACCTGCGGCTCCTCGGATCCTGGTTCGCCTGTTCGACGGCAATATCGACCGCGGCATGATCGGGAACATCGAGATAGAGAATCTGCGCAACAGCGATCGACAGCACATGCTGCAGAGATCGCGCGCCCTCCGGCAGCGGTGAATCCAGCAAAGAACTGATGGCCGCTTCGATGCGCGGCAGGTGTCGCAGCGTGGTATTCAGGATGGCGCGCACCAGCCCGCGATCGTCATCCTGCAGCGCCTTGTAAGCCGGATTGCCGTGCTCGTGGTCGAGCGCGCCATCAAGGGGCAATTTGCGGTCGATGACGGCAGCGAGAATCTTGGCCGCCGCCGCGCGCGCCTGCAATCCGGGTTTGACCGGACCGGACGCCGCCGATGAGGCGGTTGGTCTCTGCTTATGAAATGGCTTTTTCTTGCCGTCTGAACTCAAGACCAGGGACCTTTTGGTGGTTGCGAGCCACCGCGGCTGAAGCCGGCATCCGGAACAGAGCGCGATTTGCGCACCGCATTAGCAGCACGAACCGGCGGCGTCGAGGCATTCGTCATGCCGCGCGCCATTTCCTGCAACGCCGCAATGCGATTATCCGTGTTCGGATGCGTCGAAAACAGATTGTCCATTCCGGCGCCGGTCAGCGGATTGATGATGAACATGTGCGCGGTGGCGGGGTTTCGTTCCGCGTCGTAGTTCGGAATGTTGGACGCGCCACGAGCGATCTTTCCAAGCGCGGACGCCAGCCAGAGCGGGTTGCCGCATATTTCGGCGCCGCGCCGGTCCGCCGAATATTCGCGGGTCCGGCTGATCGCCATCTGCACCAGCATGGCGGCCATTGGCGCGACGATCATCGCCAGCAGTACGCCGACAAAACCTAGTGGATTGTTGTTGTTCTCACGGTTTCCGCCAAAGAAGAACGCAAAATTGCCGAGCATCGAAATCGCACCGGCAAGTGTCGCCGTGATGGTCATCGTCAGCGTGTCGCGACTCTGAACGTGCGCGAGTTCGTGTGCCATCACCCCCGCAACCTCCTCCGGTGAAAGCGCGCTCAACAGCCCTGTCGATGCAGCGACCGCCGCATTTTCGGGATTGCGACCGGTTGCAAAGGCGTTCGGCTGCGGACTGTCATAGAGGTAGACCTTCGGCATCGGCAGACCGGCATTGCGCGCGAGGTCACGGATGATCGCGAAGAACTCCGGCGCATTGCGCTCATCCACCTCCTGGGCGCGATAGGCTGACAGCACCATGCGGTCGGAATTCCAGTAGGAAAAGAAATTCATGCCGGCGGCTACCACAAAGGCGATCATCATGCCGCTGCGACCACCGATCATGAAACCGACGACCATGAACAGCGCGGTCATGAAGGCGAGCAACATGGCAGTACGAACAAGGTTCATCGTCATCTCCATTCAAGGCAAAAGCGCAGTTTCTCATCGAAGGGTTTCAATCCCGGCGCCAGCGCCTTATAATTTGGTTATTCATCGATCATTTTCAATGTTTGTGAGCAGGCGCGCGTGATGCAGGAAGCGGACAACGACAATACGGAAGCACCGGCGACCGAAGGCGGCGAGCCGCCACGCAAGATGCTGTCACCAGCTGCCAGGCGCGCCCTTGCCGAAGCGGAAGAACGGCGTCGCAGTGAGCGACAGATGGAGATGCCGACAGAGATCGGCGGACGAGGCGGCGCTGACCCGGCTCGTTTCGGCGACTGGGAAATCAACGGCAGAGCCATCGATTTCTAAGTAAATATTCCTATTGACTTTGCCGCCTGATCGGAATTTATTCCTCTAATGATCACGCGCGTTTTTATCTTATGTCTTATTTTCGCTGCGGCTGTTCAGCCGACCATGGCGCGCGACCAGATTTCCGGTCCCGTCTCGGCTGAAATCCTGCGCGTGATCGATGGTGACACTCTACTGGTGGAGGCCCGGCCTTGGCCACAACAAACCATGGAAGTCTATGTTCGCATTCGCGGAATAGACGCACCGGAGATGCATTCCAAATGCGCGGCGGTGAGACGAGCAGGCGTTGATGCGCGCCAAGTGCTTGAACAGCTGACCGCAGGCTCTCCGCAGGTACAGTTGACGCAGATATCCGGCGACAAGTATTTCGGCCGCATTCTGGCGGACGTGACACTCACAGACGGAACGAATCCGGCTCAGTTCATGCTGGGTGAGGGGATCGCAGTCGCCTATGGCGGCGGCCGCAAGCCGAAGACATTCTGTCCCGAGGAAAACTGAGCCGCCCCGGTCTCCCAAAGCGGCTCACAAGCACTACGCGGTTGCCTTGTTCTGCCTGTTGGCGATCAGATCATCGACGACAGCGGGATCCGCAAGTGTCGATGTATCGCCCAGCGATCCAAAATCGTCTTCGGCAATTTTTCGCAAGATGCGCCGCATGATCTTGCCAGAGCGGGTTTTCGGCAGGCCCGGCGAAAACTGGATCTTGTCTGGAGCCGCGATCGGGCCAATTTCGTTGCGCACATGCTTGACCAGCTGCTGCCGCAATTCATCCGATCCCTCATTGCCCGCCATCAGTGTAACGTAGCAATAGATACCCTGTCCCTTGATCGCATGCGGGTAGCCGACAACGGCCGCTTCCGACACCAGGCTGTGCGATACCAGCGCCGACTCCACCTCCGCCGTGCCGAGGCGATGACCGGAAACGTTGAGCACGTCATCGACACGACCGGTGATCCAGTAATATCCGTCCTCGTCGCGCCGGCATCCGTCGCCCGTGAAATACTTCCCCTTATAGGTGGAGAAATAGGTTTGAATGAAGCGCTCATGATCGCCGTAGACCGTGCGCATCTGCCCAGGCCAGCTGTCGGTGATGCACAGGTTGCCGTCGGCGGCGCCTTCCAGGACATTGCCCTCGTTGTCCACCAGTTGCGGCTTCACGCCGAAGAACGGCTTCGTCGCGGACCCCGGCTTCAGGTCGGTCGCACCCGGCAGCGGCGTGATCATGTGTCCACCGGTTTCAGTCTGCCACCAGGTGTCGATGACAGGGCAGTGTTTGTTGCCGACAACGTTGTGATACCACTCCCAGGCTTCCGGATTGATCGGCTCGCCGACCGTTCCGAGCAAACGCAGGCTGGAGCGCGATGAGCGGGTCACGAAGTGGTCGCCGGCCCCCATCAACGACCGGATTGCCGTCGGCGCCGTGTAGAAGATGTTGACCTTGTGCTTGTCGATCACCTCCCAGAACCGACCTTGGTCCGGGAAATTCGGCACGCCTTCGAACATCAGCGTGGTCGCGCAGTTCGCCAGTGGCCCGTAGACGATGTAGGAGTGACCGGTGACCCAGCCGACATCAGCGGTGCACCAGTAGATATCGCCGGGATGATAGTCGAACACATATTCGTGTGTCATCGCGGCATACACGAGATAGCCGCCCGTTGTGTGCAGCACGCCCTTCGGCTTTCCTGTCGAGCCCGAGGTGTAGAGGATAAAGAGCGGATCCTCGGCCTTCATTTTGGCCGGCGGGCAGTCCGGCTTCACCGTTGCCACTTCTTGATGATACCAGAGGTCGCGCCCGGGCGCCCAGCCGGTCTTGCCGCCGGTACGGCGCACGACCAGAACCTTATCGACTATGACATGCTGGCGCGCGGCAATGTGGATCGCCGTATCGGCGTTGTCTTTCAGCGGAACCGGCTTGCCGCCACGCACGCCCTCGTCGCAGGTGATGATGAAGGTTGATTCGCAATCGACAATGCGGCCAGCCAACGCTTCCGGCGAGAAACCGCCAAAGACGATCGAATGCACCGCGCCGATACGCGCGCAAGCCAGCATCGCGTAGGCCGCTTCCGGTATCATCGGCATGTAGATGGTGACCCGGTCGCCCTTCTTGATACCATGCTTTTTCAACACGTTCGCCATGCGGCAGACGTGCTCGTAGAGCTCGTTATAGGTAATCTTCTTGTCGATGTAGGGGTTGTCGCCCTCGAAGATGATGGCGACCTGATTGCCGTTGGTTTTCAGGTGCCTGTCGATACAGTTGTAGGAAACGTTCGTCTGGCCGTCTTCATACCACTTGATCTTGACCTGGCCGGTGAAGGAGGTGTTCTTGACCTTGGTATAAGGCTTGAACCAGTCGATCCGCTTGCCATGCTTTCCCCAGAATTTATCCGGGTTCTCGACGCTTTCCTCGTACCATTTATCGTACTTGGCTTTGTCGATAAGGGCTTGGCTTTGAACCGGTTTTTGCACCGGGTAGATCTTCTCCGACATCGATTTCCTCCTCATGCGGACACCCGACAGCGACGACGCGTTTCAGGTGGTTTCAAGCATTCATAACAGGTCACATTGACCCGGCAATTAGACAAAGGTCATTTCATTCGCGATCAATTGCAATTATGCGTCACTCCGGTTATATAGCGGCATAATTTCCCGGACATAGTGGTGACAACCCACGGACCGCGACACCGGCGCGGACGACAGAAGGACTATACCTATGGCTCAACAACTGCTTATGCCGAAGGCGACCGCCATTTGGCTCGTCGACAACACAGCTCTGTCTTTCGACCAGATCGCTCAGTTTTGCAGACTGCACCCGCTTGAGGTGAAGGCGATCGCCGACGGCGAAGCTGCGCAAGGCATCAAGGGTCTGGACCCGATCTCGACCGGACAGCTGTCGCGTGACGAAATCGAGCGTGCCGAGAAGAACCCCGAGCATAAGCTGAAGCTTTCCGAGCCAAAGGTCCGCGTTCCGGAATCGAAGCGCCGCGGCCCGCGCTACACCCCGGTCTCCAAGCGTCAGGATCGCCCGAACGCCATTCTCTGGCTCGTTCGCAATCATCCGGAACTGAAGGACGCGCAGATCTCGCGCCTCGTCGGCACGACGAAATCGACCATCGAGCAGATCCGCGAACGCACCCACTGGAACGCCGCCAACCTGACGCCGATGGACCCGGTCACGCTCGGCCTTTGCAGCCAGATCGATCTCGACATGGAAGTCGAAAAGGCCTCCAAGGGCCGTCCGCTCCCAACCGCAGCCGAGCTTGGCGCCACCCTGCAGTCCGCGCAGGAAACCGAGCGCCTGACCCCGAGCTACGAGCGCGAGGAAGAGAAGGAAATCGACGCCGATGCCGTCTTCGCCAAGCTGAAGTCGCTGAAGTCTTCCACGCCCGAGGAAGACGAAGACGATCGCTACTGAGTATCGGATAGACTGCATCCAAACCCCGCTTCGGCGGGGTTTTTTATTGCCCCGCGAAGCGCAGATGGATCTGCTAGATAAATGTTTCCCGTGAAACATTCTCCGCAGACAACGGGCGTTAGCGCGTCCCGAAAATCGCGGAACCGACCCGAACGCTAGTCGCGCCAAACGCCACCGCGACCTGATAGTCGCCGGACATACCCATCGATAGCTTCTCAACGCCGCTCGCCTTGGCAAGCTTTGCCAGAAGCGCGAAATGCGGTCCGGGATTTTCATCAGCCGGAGGAATGCACATCAAGCCGTCGATGCTCAGCTTCAGTTCGTCGCGACACAGCGCGACGAAGGATGGGGTATCATCCGGCGCTATGCCAGCCTTCTGCGGCTCAAGCCCGGTATTGACCTGAACATAGAGGCGAGGGAACTTGCCCTGTCGCTTCATTTCCACGGCAAGTGCCCGCGCGATCTTTTCGCGATCGACCGTTTCGATCACGTCGAACAGCGCGATGGCTTCCGCGGCCTTGTTGGATTGTAGCGGGCCGATCAAATGCAGCTCAATGCCAGACGTTTCCGCCTTGAGGTCCGGCCACTTGCCTTGGCTTTCCTGAACGCGATTTTCGCCGAAGATCCGCTGTCCGGCATCAATAGCCGGCCGGATTTGCTCGGCATCGAATGTCTTTGACACGGCAACCAGTTGAACCGAACCCTCGGCTCGCCCCGCTTCACGCTCTGCCGTGGCGATCCGTGCACGCACGTCATCCAGTCGCTCTTGAAGTTCCATATGCCGCGCCTCGGGAGATTATCGAAAACTATGAAAATGCACTAAACGCCCGGTCTGTGCTTGCCAAGGCCCAGCAGCCCGAAATTATCCAACTGTCGGATCGATTGGGCGCCAATAACGGCGGCAAAACTTGACGCTAAGGTGGTTTCATGGTGAAGGTCACCCCCAAACTTCCCTTGATTTTCCGGAATTACGAATACGATGGCTACCGAACGTTATAACCCGCGCGATGCCGAGCCTCGCTGGCAGCAGAAATGGAACGAAGCCAAGGTCTTCGAGACCGACAACGACAATCCGCGCGAGAAATATTACGTGCTGGAGATGTTCCCGTATCCATCCGGCCGCATCCATATGGGTCACGTGCGCAACTACGCCATGGGAGACGTCGTTGCCCGCTACAAGCGTGCACGGGGCTACAATGTCCTGCATCCCATGGGCTGGGACGCATTCGGCATGCCGGCGGAGAATGCCGCCATGGAGCGAAACGTTCACCCCGCTGCATGGACCTACCAGAACATAGCCTCGATGAAGTCGCAGCTGAAGGCCATGGGCCTGTCGCTCGACTGGAGCCGTGAATTCGCCACCTGCGATGTCGAATATTACCAACATCAGCAGCACATGTTTGTCGACTTCCTGGAAAAGGGCCTCGTTTACCGCAAGCAGTCAAAGGTCAACTGGGATCCGGTTGACAACACCGTTCTGGCGAACGAGCAGGTCATCGACGGCCGCGGCTGGCGCTCCGGTGCACTGGTCGAGCAGCGTGAGTTGACGCAATGGTTCTTCAAGATCACTGATTTCAGCCAGGATCTGCTCGACGCGCTCGACGGGCTGGATCAGTGGCCGGAGAAGGTTCGTCTGATGCAGAAAAACTGGATCGGCCGTTCAGAAGGCATGACGATCCGTTGGGAAATTGTTGGCAGCACAGCACCGTCAGGCGAGACCGAGGTTACGGTTTACACCACGCGCCCCGACACGCTGTTTGGCGCTTCCTTCCTGGCGATCTCGGCCGATCATCCGCTCGCAAAGGATGTCGCGGCCAAGAATCCGGCTATCGAATTATTCTGCGACGAGATTCGGCGCGCCGGCACGTCGCTGGCTGCGCTTGAGACCGCTGAAAAGAAGGGCATCGACACCGGCATCCGAGTCCGGCATCCGTTGGATCCTTCCTGGGAACTGCCCGTCTACATCGCCAACTTCGTGCTGATGGATTACGGCACGGGTGCCATCTTCGGCTGCCCCGCCGGCGACCAACGAGACCTCGATTTCGCCCGTAAGTATGATCTGCCTGTTGTGGCCGTCGTCATGCCACGGGACGGCGACGCCGCGACCTTCACTGTCGGCGATGTCGCCTACGACGGTGACGGCGTCATGATCAACTCGCGCTTCCTTGACGGCAAGACGACAGAAGAGGCATTCGGCATTGTCGCAGACCGCCTGTCGTCTGCCTCCCTCGGCAACGCGCCGCAAGGCGAACGCAAGGTCAACTTCCGCCTGCGCGACTGGGGTATCTCACGCCAGCGCTATTGGGGTTGCCCTATCCCGGTCATCCATTGCCAGGATTGCGGCGTCGTTCCTGTTCCCAAGAAAGATCTGCCGGTAAAACTGCCGGAAGATGTCACCTTCGGTCAGCCCGGCAATCCGCTCGATCGGCACCCGACCTGGCGCCATGTGGCCTGCCCGAACTGCGGTAAGGACGCGCGTCGGGAAACCGACACGATGGACACTTTCGTCGATTCCAGCTGGTATTTCACGCGCTTCACCGCGCCGTGGGAGAACAAGCCGACCGACGTTGCTGCCGCGAACCGCTGGCTCCCCGTCGATCAGTATATCGGCGGCATTGAGCACGCGATCTTGCACCTGCTCTATTCGCGCTTCTTCACACGCGCCATGCGCGAGACCGGCCATGTCGATGTCAAGGAGCCGTTCAAAGGCCTTTTCACCCAAGGCATGGTGGTTCACGAGACTTATAGCCGTGGCGCAGGCATGACACGTGAATGGGTAGCGCCTGCTGACATCCGCATTGAAGAGCTGGAGGGAAAGCGCAAGGCCTTCCTGCTGTCGAACAGCGAAGAGATCGCCATCGGCTCCATCGAGAAGATGTCGAAGTCGAAGAAGAACGTCGTCGATCCGGATGATATCATCGCATCCTATGGCGCCGACACCGCGCGTTTCTTCGTTCTTTCGGATTCGCCCCCGGAACGTGACGTCATCTGGTCGGAGGCAGGTGTCGAAGGTGCGCACCGCTTCACGCAACGGCTCTGGCGTCTGATCTCCGAGGCCGCCGAACATTTGAAGCAAGTTGCGCCGAATCCGGCTAAGGATGGTGAGGCTCTGGCCGTTTCGCAGATCGCGCACAAGACCCTCAAGGCGGTTCAGAATGATTACGACAAGCTGTGGTTCAACAAGGCCGTCGCGCGTATCTATGAGCTCGTGAACGCGCTCGCAGGGCCTCTGACAATAGTTGCAACAGGAAAGGCCGACCGTGCTTATTGCGCAGCCGTGCGCAATGCCGCCGAGATCCTTGTACAACTCGTGGCACCGATGACGCCGCATCTCGCCGAAGAGTGCTGGTCCGTGCTCGGCAACAAGGGCATGCTCGCCCAGGCACCGTGGCCGACCTACGAAGACAGTCTGGTGGTCGAGAACGACGTCATTCTGCCGGTTCAGATCAACGGCAAGAAGCGCGCTGAATTGACAATTTCGCGCGACGCAGATCAAACTGCCGTCAGCGAAGCCGCCCTCGCCCTGGAAGACGTCAAGCGCGTGCTGGATGGTCAGACGCCGAAGAAGATAATTGTGGTTGCGCAAAGGATTGTGAACATTGTCGTCTAATATCGCTGCTAGCCTCACACGCTCCGTCGGCATTGCCGCAGTGCTGGCAACCACCATGTTCGTCGCATCGTGTCAGGTCCGCCCGCTCTATTCGGAAACCTCGGGTGTAGCAGGCAAGCTGGCCTCGATCGAGTTCTCCGAGGCCAGTGACCGGATCGGGCAGGAGGTCAGAAACCGTCTGATATTCCTCTCTTCCCGCGGTGCTGGAGAGCCTGACAAGGCCGACTACAAGGTCGAGTTGAACGCTAGGTCGAGCGTGATCGATACCCTGCTCGTCGCCTCTTCCGACGAGTCGCGTGCGGGTCGTGCGACCGTCAGTGTTGATTTCACCTTGAAGTCGAACAAGGACGGCCATGTCATCCGTGCCGGCAATCAATCGGCGACAGCTCTCGTCGACTTTCCGGCCCAGGAATTCGCTAAGCAGCGCGCCATTCGCGACGCGGAAAATCGCGCTGCCAGGCAGGCTGCCGAATTCGTTGCCGCCGATATCGCAGCAGCACTCGGCCGCTAAGGAGCGGATGCGTGGCGGAAATCAAATCACACGAGTTTGAAACGTTCCTGGAGAAATCCGCCCGCCACTATCAGATCTTCGTCGTCTATGGCCCGGACCGTGGATCTGTCTCCGAACGCGCCGGCCTGCTCGCGGCCAAGACGGGCGTGGATCTGACCGATCCCTTCAGTCTGATCAAACTGGATATCTCCGACCTGCAGAAGGATCAGGGCCGCCTGCTCGACGAGGCTGGCGCGATTGGCCTTTTCGGCGGTGACAAACTGATCTGGATACGCGGCGCCGCCAACGAGAAGTATCTCGTCGAGGCTTTGCAGCTTCTCTCCCAGAAGCCACTGGAGCAGACGTTTCTGATTGTCGAGGCAGGCGATCTGAAGAAGGGCTCTCTGCTGCGGAAAGCCAGCGAAGCGGCCCGCAGCATCATGACCATTCCGTGTTATGCCGACGACGTTCGCGCGCTCAACGGCCTGATAGACACCGAACTGGCCGCAGCCAGCCTGCGTATAACGCCTGCTGCGCGTCAGGCACTCGTGGAACTCATCGGCGGCGACCGGATAGCGTCTCGCAACGAGTTGAGGAAACTGGCACTTTACTGCCTGAAACTTGATCTGATTGAGGAACACCACGTCACCGAGATCATCGGAGATGCCA
The DNA here is from genome assembly GCA_900470805.1 of Hyphomicrobiales bacterium. Lineage (GTDB taxonomy): Bacteria > Pseudomonadota > Alphaproteobacteria > Rhizobiales > Rhizobiaceae > Rhizobium. The sequence continues at coordinate 179,226 of UCCA01000015.1, forward strand.
GCGCTGTTTCGGTCGATGATGCGGTCGATGCCATCCTTAGCGGCAACAGCGGAAACTTTCTGCATGCCATGCAGAAGATCACCGCGTCGAAAACGTCGATCTTCCTGGTGATTCAGGCCTGCTTGAGACAGTTCCAGCTTATGGATGCGATGCGGGCGGAGATGGAAGAGAAGCGTGTTCCCGCTGGCCAGGTCATGCAGACGATCGGCCGCCATCTGCATTTCAAACGCAAACCAGTGATTGAACAGGCGCTACGTGCATGGTCCGCTGACGCGCTTTCGCGTGAAACCAACCGTCTGCAGGCAGCAATCCTGCAAACGCGCAGGCGGTCCTCCATGGAGGACACGATCGCGCTACAGACCTTGCTCTCGACGACCCTTCAATCGGCACGGCGCTAGCATCTCAGCACTCAGCGTCGCTCAAGAAGCCGGCAGATTTCTTCCAGCTGGTCCAAGGACTTGTAGGAAATGCGGATTTGGCCGCCATTGGCCTTGTGATTGATTGTCACGTCCAGCCCGAGCGCGTCAGACAATGTGCGTTCTAGCGCCAAGGTATCGGAATCCTTCTGGTCACGCAAAGGCGTGGAAGACGCAGGTTCGGATTGCGCCTTGATGTCATTTTGCGCCAAGCGTTCAGCATCGCGCACCGACATGCCCTTTGAAACGATCGTACGGGCAAGAACCGTCGGATCCGACGTCGAGACCAGCGCACGCGCATGCCCGGCAGACAAACTGCCGGCAGCCAGCAGATCACGGACTGGCTCAGGCAGCTTTAACAGTCGCAGCGAGTTGGCAACGTGGCTTCGGCTCTTACCGATGATCTCGCCGAGATCATTCTGCGTATAGCCGTAATCGGCGATCAGCTGCTCGTAGCCAAGGGCTTCTTCGAGTGCGTTAAGATCCGATCGCTGCACGTTCTCGACGATAGCGATCTCAAGCGCGGTTTTGTCATCGACATCACGAATGATAACAGGAATTTCGACAAGACCCGCAAGCTGCGCCGCGCGCCAACGTCTTTCGCCGGCTATGATTTCATATTGGCTTACCGCAAGCGTCCGGACGACGACAGGCTGCACGATACCGTGCTGGCGGATCGAACTCGCCAGATCATGCAGCTCACCCTCGTCAAAGAACCGGCGAGGGTTGCGAGGATTGCGACTGATAAATTCGATTGGAATCAAACGATCGGCGCTCACCGACCGGTCCGTTGCATCCACCGGCACCGGTTGATCCATCTCGCCGATCAGCGCTGCCAGACCGCGACCAAGTCGTCTTTTCGATACGTCATCATTCATAGCAATACTCACAACAAACCGAGAGACAGTCTAAGCAGCCAGACGCTGGCGCTCACGCTGGATCACTTCCGATGCCAGCTGCAGATAGGCTTGGCTCCCAGCGCATTTCAGATCATAGAGAATGGCTGGCTTACCATAGGAGGGCGCCTCCGAAACCCGGACATTACGGGGAATCAACGTGTGATAAACCTTCTCGCCAAGATGCGTTCGCACATCGTTAACCACCTGCTGAGCTAGGTTGTTTCTGGAATCAAACATCGTGAGAACGATGCCCTGGATATCCAGCTGCGGGTTCACGCTGCGACGAACCTGATCGACTGTCTCTAGCAACTGGCTCAATCCCTCCAGTGCGAAGAACTCACACTGCAGCGGAACCAGCACCGAATGCGCGGCGGCCATTGCGTTCATGGTCAGAAGGTTAAAGGATGGCGGGCAATCAACGAGGATGTAAGAGAACTGAAAAGCTTCCGCTTGAGCAAGAGCTTTCTTCAATTTGAAAACCCGATCGCTCTGTTGTGCTATTTCCATCTCGATGCCAAGCAAATCCATCGTAGACGGGACGATGAACAGATTTGGGACAGCGGTCTCCTGAACCACATCCAGAACGCCGTGATCGCCGATAAGCAGATCGTAGGAAGAAAGCTTCCGGTTCTTGCGATCAATGCCGAGACCTGTGCTGGCATTGCCCTGCGGGTCGAGATCGACGATGAGGACTCGCTCACCGATTGCAGCAAGGGCGGTTGCCAGGTTTATGGCAGTGGTCGTCTTTCCAACGCCACCCTTCTGATTTGCAATGGTAATAATCCGATTCCGCTCAGCAACCATTGTCTTGATGCCCGATCCGTTAAACCAAACGCTGGAGGTTAGATACTTCGAGCACGACTGAGTCCTGCTCGACAGCACTGTTGTGTTCTACCAGATCGAATCTCCACCGACCATGCGCTTTAGCGATCTCGGCACGATAATCCCGGCCTTTATGGAAATATGCACGCAGTTTTTCATTTCGCTCGGCGAATGGCGCCATGTAATTGCAAAGCATATCCAACTCAGCGAGCGCGCGGGCGGAAATGAAGTCGCAGTCTGAAATACTAGGGGCCGCGGACTCGATCCGGATGGGATGAACTGATCCTCGGCCGCCTGTCTCGCGCAGAGCAGTCCGCAAAAATGCAGCCTTCTTGTTATTGCTCTCCACGAGATGGACCCAACCCGCGCCAATTTCTGCAAGAAAGATCGCCGTGATCACGCCTGGAAAGCCCCCGCCACTACCGAGATCTACCCAGTTTCCGGGCACCGACTGAATCTGGAATACTTGGGCGCTATCCGAAACATGGCGGCGCCATGCATCCTCGAGTGTCGATGGCGCCGATAGATTGATCGCCTTGCTCCACTTCTGGAACAGGGCCACAAAATGCTCCAGACGTTCCTGTGTTTCACGTGAAACACGACGACCATTTAAATCCATGGGAAAAGCTTTCAAGGGAAATATAATCGAACCAGCTAGGCGGCAGCGGCACGCCGAAGATGGACCAACAGCAATGAAATGGCTGCGGGAGTCATACCTTCGATCCGGGATGCCTGGGCGACGTCATGCGGCTTCACCTTGCCCAGCTTCTGCTTCAGTTCGTTGGAAAGGCCAGCCAAACTACCAAAATCAAAATCGGATGGGATCAAACGATCCTCATCGCGCTTGATATGGGCGACATCAGCCCTCTGCCGCTGCATGTAAACCGCGTAGCTTGCTTCTATCTCTAAAGCCTCTCCAACCTTCTCCCCGATAGTCGAAAGCTCCGGCCAGACCGTCTTCAAGTCTTCAAGATTAAAATCCGGGAACGATAGCAGATCATAAGCTGTACGGCGCTGACCATCCAAATTGAGTCTCAAGCCGGAGCGGCGGGCCTCGTTTGGGGTTACGGTCAGCGACGATAGAAGCGCGCGGCCAATATCTAGGCTGGAGACATACGAAGCAAATTTCTGCTGGCGTGCCGTCGAAGTAAGGCCGAGCTGCAACGCCATTGGCGTCAAACGTACATCGGCGTTATCGGCGCGCAGCGACAACCGATACTCAGCCCGTGATGTGAACATGCGATAAGGCTCGGCGACACCGCGCGAGGTAAGATCATCAATCATCACACCGATATAGGAGTCGGTGCGGCTGAAACGGACAGCTTCACTTCCCGACGCCGACTGCGCAGCGTTGAGCCCGGCCACAAGGCCCTGAGCTGCGGCCTCCTCATACCCGGTTGTACCGTTGATTTGGCCGGCGAGGAACAGGCCTGACAGCTTCTTCGCCTCCAACGAGGGTTTCAGCTCGCGGGGATCGACATGATCATACTCGATTGCATAGCCTGGCTGCAGGATCTCAACTTGTTCCAGTCCCGGAATGGTCCTGATAAACTGTTCCTGGACATCGGCTGGCAGCGACGTCGAGATACCGTTTGGATAGACAGTACTGTCATCCAACCCCTCCGGCTCGAGAAACACCTGATGGCCATCCCTCTCACCGAACTTGACGAGTTTATCCTCTATAGACGGACAGTAGCGAGGGCCGACGCCCTCGATCTGACCGGAGTACATTGCGGACTGATTGAGATTCTCGACGATAATACGATGCGTTGCCTCGGTCGTCCGGGTCACGCCGCATTCGACCTGTGGGTTGGTGATCTTGTCCGTCATAAACGAAAAGGGAACCGCTTCATCGTCGGCGCCCTGCCGGCCGACGCCGGCCCAATCGATGGTCTTGCCGTTCAGACGGGCAGGGGTGCCGGTCTTCAGGCGCCCCAACTGCAGGCCAAGACCCAGCAACGTGCCTGACAGACCGACGGAAGGATCTTCGCCGACACGGCCCGCGGGAATCTTTTTATTCCCGATATGGATAAGGCCACGCAGGAATGTTCCTGTCGTCAAAACGACAGATCCGCAGGATAGAATCCGGCTATCTTTCATGACGACGGCCGCAACCCGGCCATTGGCGATCGACAGATCGAAGGCATCACCTTCGATGATTGTCAGGTTTTCAATGGCCGAAATTTCGGCAAGCATCGCCAGACGATAGAGCTTTCGATCCGCCTGGGTTCGTGGCCCCCGTACAGCGGGCCCCTTTTTGCGGTTCAGCATTCGAAACTGAATGCCGCCAGCGTCCGCCACCCGGCCCATTAAACCGTCCAGCGCGTCGATCTCACGGACAAGATGCCCCTTTCCGAGTCCGCCAATGGCCGGATTACAGGACATCACACCAATAGTGTCGCGTCGGTGCGTCACCAGCGCTGTGGTGGCGCCCATGCGCGCCGCTGCGGATGCAGCTTCACATCCAGCGTGTCCACCGCCGATCACGATGACATCGAACCGAGAACCAGTCATTTCAAAGCTCCTGAGATCATTTGGTGATGATGGAACGTGGACGAGGAGTCAAGGCGTTTCACGTGAAACGCCCGCTGTGGGAAGATCACGATGTTTCACGTGAATCATTTACCGATGCAGAACTCACCGAAAATCACATCCAACAGATTTTCAACATCGACCTTCCCGGTTATCCGCCCGAGGGCATCGCCTGCCAGGCGCAGATCTTCCGCTCTCAAATCGAGGTCTCGGCCATCCCCAACGAGCGCGAGGCCAAGAGCATCCAAACATTTCACAAGCGAATCTTTGTGGCGCGCCCGGCTGGGAATAGCCATCGACTGCGGATGAACCTTGCCCCTAAGCTTGGTCCCGATCAACTCTCTGAGCTTATCGAGCTGCTGGGCATGTGAGGCCGACACAATGAGTTCATAGGCCTCGTCGCTGCGCAACGGAAGATCGCCTTTGGTCCCGACCAGCAATGCGCCGGCAGGCAAAAGCCTATCTGACGCGTTAACTGACGAGTCTTCGACATACAGGACAAGATCAGCATTATCCATCGCGACGCGTGCACGACGAATGCCTTCCCGCTCAACGACCTCATCAGTATCGCGCAATCCCGCTGTGTCGTGCAGCCGCACCAGATATCCATCGATATCGAGATCGACTGTCAGCAAATCACGCGTTGTCCCGGCTACATCGGTTACGATGGCCACATCGCGCCGAACGAGGGCATTCATCAAGCTAGACTTCCCAGCGTTTGGCAGCCCGGCAATAACGACGTTGAACCCGTCACGTATGATCTCCCCAGCAGACGCCTGGGCGAGGTGGCTTTCGATTTCGGCCTTCAGCTGCGCGATGTCAGCCCAAATCTGGTCGGAAACGGAGCCAGGCACATCGTCTTCATCGGCAAAGTCAAGTTCGGCCTCGATCAACGCTCTCCCATATGTCAGTCGGCTTGCCCAACCCTGGTAGACAGCGGAGAGCCCGCCAGAGGAATGCTCGACGGCGAGGCGGCGCTGCATCTCCGTCTCAGAACCGATCAGATCTGCGAGACCTTCGATTTCAATCAGGTCGAGCTTGCCATTCTCAAAAGCGCGCCGCGTAAACTCACCCGCTGTCGCCTGTCGCAGCCTCTCGTAGCTCCCGAGTTCACGATAGATCGCTTCAACCACCGCTCGCCCACCATGCAGATGGAATTCAAGAACATCTTCGCCGGTAAAAGAGTTTGGTCCAGGGAATAGTATGACCAAGCCACGGTCGAGGATCTCCGCGTTACGGGTCCGAATCGTTTTGAAACTGGCGTGGCGTGCGGGAACATCGCCCCGCACCATTGTCGCTAGAACATTGCTGACGTCAGGCCCGCTCAAGCGGATCACGGCAACGCCCGAGGGCAACGCCCCGCTCGACAGTGCATATATCGTATCTCTCACGTCGCTCATTGCAATGCTCTCGTTTGGGACGATACCGAATCGATCAGTCGTCTATCTTCCTACGTGGGCACTGATCCCTCGAATATTAAAGTTCGCACCCAAGAACAATAAAGCCGGCCACATTGCTGGGCCGGCTTTGCTCGATGAATCCGGCTAATAATTACGTGTTCATCGACTCGAAGAAATCGGAGTTGCTCTTGGTCTGTTTCAGCTTGTCGATAAGGAATTCGATCGCGTCGGTCGTGCCCATCGGCGCAAGGATTCGACGGAGTACGAAGATTTTCTGCAGATCCTGGCGTGGGACAAGCAGATCCTCCTTGCGGGTACCAGACTTGAGAATATCCATCGAGGGGAAAATGCGCTTGTCAGCCACCTTGCGGTCAAGCACGATTTCCGAGTTGCCGGTGCCCTTGAACTCTTCGAAGATCACTTCGTCCATGCGGCTGCCTGTGTCGATCAGGGCAGTGGCGATGATGGTCAGCGACCCGCCTTCCTCGATGTTGCGAGCCGCACCAAAGAAGCGCTTCGGCCGCTGCAGCGCATTGGCGTCCACACCACCGGTCAGCACCTTGCCGGACGAAGGCACGACAGTGTTATAAGCACGGCCGAGGCGGGTGATCGAGTCGAGAAGGATCACGACGTCGCGACCATGCTCGACCAAGCGCTTGGCCTTTTCGATGACCATCTCGGCCACCTGAACGTGGCGCGTGGCCGGCTCGTCGAAGGTCGACGAGACAACTTCACCCTTCACCGAACGCTGCATATCCGTGACTTCTTCGGGACGCTCGTCGATCAAGAGCACGATCAGATAGCATTCCGGATGATTTGCAGTGATCGAGTGGGCAATGTTCTGCAGCAGAACGGTCTTACCCGTGCGCGGCGGCGCCACGATCAAGCCACGCTGGCCCTTGCCGAGCGGCGCGACGAGATCGATGACGCGCGACGACAGGTCTTTGTTGGTCGGGATTTCGAGTTCCATCTTGAACCGCTCGTTCGGATAGAGCGGTGTCAGGTTGTCGAAGTGAACCTTGTGACGGATCTTCTCGGGATCGTCGAAGTTGATGGTGTTGACCTTGAGCAGCGCGAAATAGCGCTCGCCTTCCTTCGGGCCGCGGATTGGGCCCTCGACGGTATCGCCGGTCTTGAGCGAGAAACGGCGGATCTGCGAAGGAGAAATGTAGATATCGTCTGGTCCTGGAAGATAGTTTGCGCTTGCCGAGCGCAGGAAGCCGAAACCGTCCTGCAGCACTTCGACGACGCCATCACCGATAATTTCCACGTCCTGGCTGGCAAGAACTTTAAGGATCGCAAACATCAATTCCTGTTTGCGCATCGTGCTGGCGTTTTCGACCTCGAGCGATTCGGCGAATGCCAGCAGATCCGTCGGGGATTTGCTCTTAAGTTCCTGAAGCTTCATTTCAGACATGAAGTGACCATTACTCTATATTTTGAAGGGGAAAGGCGATGTTGGGATAGTAACCGGTCCTGCGAGGAATCCGCAGACGATCAAACTTTACATACATGCCATAAGGATGAAGTGGATGGAAAATAGCGAGTAAGACAAGCCGCCGCAAGGGGCATGCTTAAAATGAAAGAAATTTAACCGGTCGGCGCCTGCGTCAAAACGGCTTTACGACCACGAGAATGACAATCACGATCATCAAAACGGTCGGCGCTTCGTTCATGAACCGCCAATAGCGCGCTGAACGTCTGTTCTCGTCGCGTTCGAACGCCTTGGCCGCTCGGCTGAAAAACACATGCACCAGCGTGAGCAGCACCACGAGGCCGATCTTCGCGTGCAGCCAGCCACCCTGAAAGCCATAGACAGACCAGGACAAATACAGACCGAATATCCAGGTCAGCATCATCGCTGGATTCATGATCACTTTTAGCAGGCGCCGTTCCATGACCTTGAACGTTTCCGACTGCACCGAACCCGGCTCGGCGTCCGTGTGATAGATGAACAGCCGCGGCATGTAGAACAACCCGGCCATCCAGGAAATCACGGCGATGATGTGAAACGCCTTGATCCAAAGGTACAGCGTATCCGGGTTCCAGACGAACAGGCCAACTGCGAGAAGTACGAAAAAGGCAATGGCGACGAAGGCACGCCGGCGAGCGTACGCGCCAGGCTTCTCGTCAATCTGGCGTTCCATGATCAAGCCTTTCCACCGCGGACGCGCTCGACAAGCAACCGGACGTTCTCGGGATCTGCTTGCGGCGTAATCCCGTGTCCCAGGTTGAAAATTAAAGGGCCGTTGCCGAGATGCTGGAGAATATCATCGATACCCTCCTCGAGCGCCACGCCGCCGGCGACCATCCGCATCGGATCGAGGTTTCCCTGAACAGGGCCATCCTTCTGCAGTTCCACGGCAAAATCGAGCGGCACCGACCAGTCGAGCCCAATCGCATCGGCACCGGTCTCCTGCCGGTAATCCTTCAGCTGGTAGCCGGCACCCTTCGCGAACGCGATGACTTTCGCATTCGGCCGCCGCTGTTTTACCGACTGGATGATCCGCGCCATCGGCTTCACGGCGAACGCTTCGAATTCTCGCGCGCCAAGAACGCCTGCCCAGGAATCGAAAATCTGCACTGCATCCGCGCCTGCGTCGATCTGCGCGACAAGATAATCCGCAGAGAGCTCGGCCAGCATCATTAGCAAGGCTTCAAACGCTTTTGGATGCCGATAGGCGAACAGCCGGGCAGGGGCTTGGTCAGGCGTGCCATGTCCAGCGATCATGTAGGTCGCAACGGTCCAGGGAGCGCCACAGAAGCCGAGCAGGGTCGTCTCCGGGGGTAAATCACCTCGCAACCGTCTGACGGTCTCCAGTACAGGCTCCAGGTGCTGGAGGAGACGGCTGCCGTCGAGACGTGCAATCCCGTCCACATCGATCGGATCCATTTCCGGTCCATGCCCTTCTGTGAAACGAACATTGCGCCTCAGCGCGTCAGGGATGACGAGGATGTCCGAAAACAGGATGGCTGCATCAAAAGCAAAACGACGGATCGGCTGCAGCGTGACCTCGACCGCATGATCCGGGGTGTAACAGAGATCGAGGAAGCTTCCCGCCTTGGCTCTGACTTCCCGATATTCCGGCAAATATCGGCCAGCCTGTCGCATCAGCCAGATAGGAGGAGGGCTCAACGTCTGCCCCTCCAAAACCTGCATTACCTTGCGGCGCGTTTCGCTCAAGCGCTTCTTCCCTATAATAATACAAAGATATTTCTAAGGTTTCTATTTCTTAGAGTCGGTGACTATCAAGGATTAAAATCCATCCACGCCCGATACCATTCGTCACTGCCACTCGTATTCGCCGGGAATAAAAATCGCCAAGTTTTCAGAAGTTGAGGGATAAACTGAATTTATCAAGGGATTCCAATTTGATGCGCCGGCCGCGAGATTGGTCGAAGCTGTGGAAAAGCTGTTGATCGTCGAAAGCAAAATCGGCGCTGTCCACAGAACCAACAGCCCCTGTCAGAACAGCTCCCGGAAATTGGAATTGTGGAAAACTGGGCATGTTTTCCCTTGCCTTACCCCGGCCGGGTCCCGTAGCTCTCCGTCATCCAGTGTTTTCAACAGGCAGCGGAAAATAGCGTGGAGAACAGAACGAACTTCTTCCATCTGCATCTGATTTCTGACTCGACGGGTGAAACACTGATCTCGGCAGGGCGCGCGGCGTCGGCCCAGTTCAAGTCCGCCCAGCCGATTGAACACGTCTATCCGCTGATCCGAAATCGCAAGCAGCTCCTCACTGTATTGCAGGCGATCGATGGCGAGCCCGGCATTGTTCTTTACACTATCGTCGATCGCGAGCTTGCGACCTTGATCGATGAGCGCTGCCTGGAGATGGGCGTCGCCTCCGTCAATGTGCTGGAGCCGGTTCTCAATGCCTTCCAGATTTATCTCGGTGCGCCGTCGCGGCGGCGAGTCGGGGCGCAGCATGTGATGAACGCGGGATATTTCGCCCGCATAGAAGCGCTCAACTTCACCATGGACCATGACGACGGCCAGATGCCCGACGATTACGACGACGCCGACGTGGTCATAATTGGCATCAGCCGGACGTCGAAGACGCCGACGAGCATCTATCTCGCCAATAGGGGAATCAAGACAGCCAACATACCTGTGGTCTATGGCGTCCCGCTGCCCGACAGTCTTTTCGAAGCGACCAAACCGCTCGTGGTCTGTCTTATTGCCACGACCGACCGCATCTCTCAGGTGCGCGAAAATCGCGTTCTCGGATCGACGCCCGGCTTCGACCGCGGTGACTACACCGATCGCGCCGCGATCTCCGAGGAACTTAAATATGCGCGCTCGCTATGCGCCCGTCACAACTGGCCTCTCATCGACGTCACCCGACGATCGATCGAGGAGACGGCCGCCGCCATCGTTGCTCTCCGTCCGAAGCTGCGTTAAGCGCTGCAGCAACAAACCGCGCCGAGGCCTTCATGATACCCAAACTCATTCTCGCATCCTCCAGCCCGTTTCGCCGTATTTTGATGGAGAACGCCGGCCTCACGTTTGAGGCGCATCCGGCCGAGATCGATGAACGCGCGATCGAAGCGCCCCTCGAGCGAGAGGGTGCGACACCCGATGCGATTGCACTGGTCCTGGCAAAGGCCAAAGCAAGAGACGTCAGCGACCGATTTTCTGGCGCTCTGGTGATCGGCTCGGATCAGACGATGTCGTTGGGCGATCGTGCGTTTCACAAGCCGAAGAGCATGAAAGAAGCCGCAGACCATCTGCTGGCCTTGTCGGCGAAGACTCACCAGTTGAACAGCGCGATCGCGATCGCCTACAACGGCGACATCATCTGGGAGCATATGTCGCGTGCCGAACTCACGATGCGCGAGCTGACCACGGACTTTGTTGCACGACATTTGAAACGGGTCGGCGAGCGGGCGCTGAGCAGCGTCGGGGCCTATCAGCTCGAAGGGGAGGGGTTGCAACTGTTCTCGGAGATTGATGGCGACTACTTCACCATACTGGGGCTGCCAATGCTGCCGCTTCTTGGAAAGCTTCGGGAATTGGAGGCGATCGATGGATGATTCACGTGAAACATTGTCGCCGCGCGCTTTCGTCACCGGCTTCCCGGTCAGACATTCCAGGTCGCCGCTCATCCATGGATATTGGCTGAAATCGCTCTCGTTGCCCGGAAGCTACCGGACGCAGGAAGTGGCGCCAGCCGATTTCGCCGCATTCATCCAGTCGCTGAAATCCGGCGCGTCAGGCTTCGTCGGTGGCAATGTCACCATCCCGCACAAGGAAATCGCATTCAAGCTGGCCGATGAACCGGATGACCGCTCGGAAGAACTCGGAGCGTGCAACACGCTCTGGATGGAAGACGGACGACTGAAAGCCACCAACACGGATGGCCAGGGCTTCACCGCCAATCTCGATGAACGTCATCCTGGCTGGGACAAATTCGATTCAGCCGTCATTCTAGGTGCCGGCGGCGCAAGCCGCGCTGTCGTCCAGGCCGTGCGTGATCGCGGCTTCAAGGAGATTCACCTCGTCAATCGAACGGTCAGCCGCGCCGTAGAATTGGCGGATCGTTTTGGAAAGACGGTGCGTCCGCATCCGATGGAAGCCCTTGCCGAGGTCACCCAGGGCGCCGGATTGTTCGTCAACACGACGTCGCTCGGGATGGAGGGGGAATTGGCCCCGTCCATCGATTTCTCGGGCCTGCGGCCGGATGCGGTGGTCACCGACATCGTCTACGTCCCGCTGAAGACGCCAATCCTCGCGCAGGCCGACAAACAGGGCTTCGCGATCGTCGATGGGCTCGGAATGTTGTTGCATCAGGCGGCGCCAGGATTCGAGAAGTGGTTTGGCCAGCGGCCGCTCGTCGATGATACTCTGAGAGCATTGATCATCGCCGATATGGAAAAGCATTGATGCTGAAGATCGGACTGACCGGATCGATCGGTATGGGGAAATCAACGACGGCAAAATTGTTTGCCGAAGCCGGCCTGCCGGTGAACGACGCCGATGCGGTGGTTCACGATCTCTATGCCGGCGAGGCGGCACCTCTGATCGACACGGCTTTTCCAGGTTCGATGAAAGACGGCACCGTTGATCGTCGGGAGCTTTCGCGGCAACTCGCCTTGCGGCCGGATGACTTCAAGACGCTGGAACAGATTGTTCACCCGCTGGTCCGAAAGCGGGAAGCCGACTTTATTGCAAGGGAAGATCAGCGAGGAGCATCCATGATCGTCCTCGATATTCCATTGCTGTTCGAAAGTGGCGCCGAAGCCAGAGTGGACGTTACCGTCGTCGTCAGCTGCGATCCACAGATTCAGCGGCAGCGGGTACTTGCGCGACCGGCCATGACGGAAGAGAAATTCAACCTGATACTGTCTCGCCAGACGCCGGATGCGGAAAAGCGGCTTAAAGCCGACTACGTGATAGATACCGGGCATGGCATCGACCAGGCGAGAGCGCGGGTCGCGGATATCATCGCCGACTTGAAGCAGCGGATGGCAAGCGGAGACTTCCAGAATGCGTGAGATCATTTTTGATACGGAAACCACGGGCCTCGATAACCGCACCGATCGCATCATCGAAATCGGCGGCATCGAGCTGTTCAATCACTTTCCGACGGGGCGCACCCTTCACATCTACATCAGTCCTGGCGATCAGAAGGTCCACCCGGACGCCTTGGCGGTGCATGGCATCACCGACGAGTTCCTGAAGGACAAGCAGCCCTTTGCGTCGGTTGCCCAGGAGATCCTGGATTTTTTCGGTGACGGAAAGTGGATCGCCCACAACGCCACTTTCGATATGGGCTTCATCAATGCCGAATTGGCGAGAATAAACTTGCCGCCGATTTCGCCGGAGCATGTGCTCGATACGTTGTCGATGGCGCGGCGTAAGCATCCAATGGGGCCGAACTCGCTCGATGCGCTTTGCCGCCGCTACGGGATCGACAACTCTCACCGCGCAAAGCACGGCGCCTTGCTCGACTCCGAATTGCTGGCGGAAGTTTATATCGAGATGATCGGCGGCCGGCAGACGGCACTTGGTCTCGGGATGGCGCAGAGCAACGGCGCATCGGAGCGTGATGATAGCGATGACGATATCGTGCTGGTCACGCTGGAAAGGCCGAAGCCCTTGGCGCCGCGTCTCAGCGAGCTGGAAGCGCAGCAGCACGACGCGCTGATAGCCAAGCTCGGCCAGAAGGGCATCTGGGCAAAATACGATCACCCAAAATGAAAATGCCCGGGCGAACCCGGGCATTTCGAAAAGATATGCGACTGAAAAATCAGTTTGTCTGAACCTTGGCGCGGGTCTGCTCTTCGGCGACGCGCTGCGCGAACATCTGCGAAAAATCGATCGGATCGATCATCAGTGGCGGGAAGCCGCCGTTGCGCGTGACGTCTGCGATGATCTGGCGCGCAAACGGGAAGAGCATCCGCGGGCACTCGATGAAGAGAACCGGAAGCATATGCTCTTGCGGGAAACCGGCGATCCGGAATACGCCGCCATAGACCAGCTCCGTATGGAAAACCGTCTTGTCGCCTTCCTTGGCTTCGGCGTTCAGGGTGAGAACAACGTCGAAGTCCGTTTCGGAAAGCGGGTTCGCGTTCACGTTCACATTGATGTTGATCGCAGGTGCCTTGTCGCGAGCCTGCAGCGAGCGGGGAGCACCTGGGTTCTCGAAGGAGAGGTCCTTGGTGTACTGTGCTAGGATGGTAAGGTTCGGGCTCGTCGCACCGTTATTGCTGTTTTCGCTGTCCATTGGCTTTTCCTCGAGGGCATTGGATTGTGTCGCGTCTATCATTTCGATGATGTCGTTACAACCCTGGCCCATCAGGGGCGCTCGCCTCCGGTAGCCTCATTTGCCGAGACTTTTTCCCGACCATGGCGACTTGCTGTCGGGGTCTCGCCGGTAATCCTCTTCGTCGAGATCGACTACCGTCGAGTTGGTATCGCGGAAAGGAGATTGCTTCGGCCCTCCTGCGCCGGCCGCACCAACGACCACGAACCGGCGGCTGACGTAGTTCCAGGCAAGGTCGCGAACCGCCGGGATGAAAATCAGAAGCGCAACAATGTCGCTGATGAAGCCGGGGATGATCAATAGGATCGCGGCGATCACGAACATTGCCGGACGAAGTAGCTCGCGCCCCGGCAGCGCCCCGGTCCGTCCCTCCGTCGACATCTTTCTGAGGATACCCAAACCCTGTCGACGCAGCAGCGTCATTCCGGCGACGAAGCTCAACATGACAAGTGCAAGGGTAGCCCAAAGGCCGATTGTTTTGCCCACGAGTACGAAGCCGGCGATCTCGGCCAGCGGCAGGAGCAGTAGAAAACCAGGCAACATCGTCAGGCGCATATGTCTTTCCGGCGTTAACCGGCCTCCACTGAAATCGATCCGATCAGCGGACCTATTTGAATCATCTGTATATGCAGCCTATATGGGTATACAAATCATGGATGTTAACAGCGATTGCGGCGGGATATGGGTTCAAACGACTTCATCACATTGTTTTTTCTCGTGGCGGCAGTGCTGATCTTTCTGCAGCTGCGCAACGTTCTTGGTCGGCGCACGGGAAATGAGAAGCCGCCACGCGATCTTTATACGCCGCGCGACGCGGTAGGACCCGATACGCCGGATGCCGGCAAGGTCGTCACGCTCCCTCGACGTGATACCCCCGTCGAGGAAGAAGACCGTTTTGCAGCGGTCGATGCTTTCGCGCCAGCGGGAACGCCGCTGAACGACTCCCTGCGCGAGATGATCAAGGCCGATCCATCCTTCAGCCCGAAGGAATTCGTGAACGGCGCGCGCATGGCCTACGAGATGATTGTCATGGCCTTTGCCGATGGCGACCGCAAGGCGCTCAAGAATCTCCTGTCGAAGGAGGTCTATGAGGGTTTCGATGCAGCGATCGCCGATCGCGAAGCCAAGGGCGAAAAGGTCAAGTCCACCTTCGTTGGCATCGACAAGGCCGAGATCAAGAATGTCGAGGTCAAGGGCAGCGAGGCGCAGATCACCATGCGCATCGTCAGCCAGATGATCTCCGCCACCTACGACAAGGCTGACGTCTTGATCGACGGCGATGCCGAGACAGTTGCGGAAGTGAGCGATCTGTGGACATTCGCCCGCGACACGCGCTCGCGCGACCCCAACTGGAAACTCGTGGCTACCGAATCGGAACATGAGTGACGACACGCAGGGCTTTGCCCTTGAGGCGATAGACTTCGAACAACTGGAAGGCTGGAGGGACGACGACCCCTCCAGCCTTTTTGAGGTCATGGATGCATGCCGGCGGCATATCGAAGACGCAAAGCCCTACAGGACAGGATCCATGGGCCTGACTTCGGATGATCTTCTGGAACTGTTGACGGCAGCACGCGACGCGAGATCCACATCACCGGCTTCGGCGCGGGCGTTCTTTCAGGAAAACTGTCGTCCATTTCGCATTCATCTCCACGATGGACAGCGTGGCTTCGTCACCGCCTTCTACGAGCCCGAGATATCGGTGGCCGCAGAGCGGGACCACGAGTACCGCTTTCCGTTCTACCGTCGGCCCGATGATCTGGTGGATCTCGACGAGCACAATCGCCCGGTGGATATGGATGATAGCTACGCGTTCGGCCGACTGCTCGATGGCAATATCGGCTACTACCCCGATCGCCGGCAGATCGACCAAGGTGCGCTTGCCGGGCAGGGGCTGGAGATTGCCTGGGCGAAATCCCTCGTGGACGTCTTCTTTGTGCATGTCCAGGGCGCCGCACGGCTGCGGTACCGTGACGGTCGGAGGGGACGCATCACTTATGCCGCCAAGGCGGGCCATCCGTTCTCGGCAATCGGCAAACTGCTGATCGAGCGGGGTGAGATCGACCGCGCCAATATTTCGATGCAGTCCATCCGGCAATGGCTGGCGATGCATCCTGACCAGGTCATCGACGTCCTCGGCCACAACAGGTCCTATATCTTCTTTCGTGAGGTGGCGGTTGATGATGAGGGGGCGGGGCCCATCGCCGCCGCCAAGGTGCCACTGATTGCCGGTCGTTCGCTTGCCGTCGATCGAATGATCCATACGTTCGGCTTCCCGTTCTTCATCAGCTCAAACAACCTCGTGCATCTCGACCAGGGAAGACCGTTCCAGCGGCTTATGCTGGCGCTGGACACCGGATCGGCGATCGTCGGCCCGGCCCGAGGCGATATCTTCACCGGCTCCGGCGACGCGGCCGGCGAGCTTGCCGGCACGGTGCGTCACGATGCCGATTTCGTCATTCTGATACCGAACAAAGCGGCTGCGAGGTTTGGCTGATGGCGAAGGATCGCAAGCTCAGCACCGATGAACGGATACTCTGGGGCAAGGTCGCCCGCAGCGCGCGACCAATGCCGGGGATGACGGGCGCCGCAAGCGAGCTCGATGCATTCCTTTCCGAAGCGGAGGCCGAAGTGATCGCAGCGGAAAAGCGCAGCGCGGCCGCGCCGAAATCAGGCGAGACATCTCCTGCTCAGCAAGATGCCACAATACCGGCGAAGCCATCCGTGGGCGTGCACCATCCACTGGAGCGTCCGGTCAAGCGCAAGATCGCCAAGGGTCGGCTCGCACTCGAGGCGCGCATCGATCTCCATGGCTTGTATCAGAGCGAAGCGCACGTGATGCTGCTCGATTTCCTGATCCGGGCCCATGAGCGCGGCATGCGTCATGTCCTTGTCATCACCGGCAAGGGCAGCTCGTACGGCAGCGAAGGTGCGTTGAAGCGCGCGGTTCCTATGTGGTTCTCGCAATCCGAGTTCCGCTATCTGATCTCGTCCTATGAGCCCGCCGCGCAACACCACGGCGGTGAGGGCGCCCTTTACATTCGCCTGTCGCGCCGAGCCGGTGATCGATCATGACCCCTTTTGGAGAAGCGATCCGCAAGCTCCGTCAGCGCAAGGGTGTGTCGCAGAAAGAGATGGCCGCCGCGCTCGGTGTCTCTCCGGCCTATCTGTCCGCGTTGGAACACGGAAAGCGCGGGCTGCCGACCTTCGATCTGCTCCAGCGCATTGCCGGCTATTTCAACATCATCTGGGATGAAGCCGACGATCTGTTCCTCGTCGCCCGCTTTTCGGACCCCCGTATCGTCATCGATACCTCGGGTTTGTCAGCCGAATACACGGCATTTGCCAACCGCTTGGCGGGCTCTATCCGGCATCTGGATGAGGCTAGCCTGGCAAAACTCTCGGAGGTTCTGGAAAATGCTGAAAATGCAGACGGAAAACGGTCATAATCCCCTGTTTTATGCGCTCTTTAGGGCCGCCGGCATTGGGAACTTCCACCAAAAACCCTATATTCGGCGTGACTAAGGCCGGTGATTCGCAGGTGTTTCACCATGGCATCGACAACAGGGAATTCTCGACAATATGACCGATACACCCGCGACGGAAAACGGCGTTAGCACCGAGTATGGCGCAGACTCGATCAAGGTCCTGAAGGGCCTCGATGCCGTGCGCAAGCGCCCCGGCATGTATATCGGCGATACTGACGACGGCTCCGGCCTTCATCACATGGTCTACGAAGTCGTCGACAACGCCATCGACGAAGCGCTGGCTGGCCATGCAGATATCGTGACTGTGACGCTGAACGCCGATGGGTCCGTGACCGTGACCGACAACGGCCGCGGCATTCCGACGGATATTCACACGGGCGAGGGCATTTCCGCCGCCGAAGTCATCATGACCCAGCTGCACGCGGGCGGCAAGTTCGACCAGAATTCGTACAAGGTCTCTGGCGGTCTCCACGGCGTCGGCGTCTCGGTCGTCAATGCGCTGTCCATCTGGCTGAAGCTCAAGATCCGCCGCCAGGGTAAAGTTCACGAGATGAGCTTCACCCACGGCGTTGCCGACGCACCGTTGAAGTCGACAGGCGATTCCGAAGGTCTGACCGGCACTGAAGTCAGCTTCATGCCGAGCAGCGAGACATTCACGATGATCGAATTCGATTTCGGAACGCTGGAGCATCGCCTGCGTGAACTCGCATTCCTGAATTCCGGCGTTCGCATCCTGCTCACCGACAAGCGCCATTCCGACGTGCGCCAGGAAGAGCTGCTGTACGACGGCGGTCTCGAAGCATTCGTGTCCTATCTCGATCGCGCCAAGAAGCCGCTGGTCGATAAGCCTGTCGCCATTCGCAGTGAGAAGGACGGCATCACCGTCGAAGTCGCGATGTGGTGGAACGACAGCTACCACGAGAACGTGCTCTGCTTCACCAACAACATTCCGCAGCGCGACGGCGGCACCCACATGGCTGGCTTCCGTGCGGCTCTGACGCGCCAGATCACCTCCTATGCCGATACATCAGGCATTACCAAGAAGGAAAAGGTCTCGCTGACCGGCGATGACTGCCGCGAAGGCCTGACAGCCGTTCTCTCCGTCAAGGTGCCGGATCCGAAGTTCTCGTCGCAGACCAAGGACAAGCTTGTCTCATCGGAAGTCCGCCCTGTCGTGGAAAACCTCGTCAGCGAGGCGCTCAGCACCTGGCTTGAAGAACACCCGGCCGATGCCAAGATCCTGGTCGGCAAGGTCGTCGAAGCCGCAGCCGCCCGTGAAGCCGCCCGCAAGGCGCGCGAACTGACACGCCGCAAGGGTGCGCTCGACATCGCCTCGCTGCCCGGCAAGCTTGCCGACTGCTCGGAGCGCGATCCGGCCAAGTCCGAAGTCTTCCTCGTCGAGGGCGATTCCGCTGGCGGTTCCGCCAAGCAGGGCCGTTCGCGTGAAAACCAGGCGATCCTGCCGCTGCGCGGCAAGATCCTCAATGTCGAGCGCGCGCGCTTTGACAAGATGCTGTCGAGCCAGGAAATCGGAACCCTGATCACCGCGCTCGGCGCCGGCATCGGCAAGGACGAGTTCAACGCCGACAAGCTGCGCTACCACAAAATCATCATCATGACGGACGCCGACGTCGACGGCGCCCACATCAGAACACTGCTGCTGACCTTCTTCTTCCGTCAGATGCCTGAGCTCATCGAGCGCGGCCACATCTATATCGCCCAGCCGCCGCTCTATAAGGTCACGCGCGGTAAATCGATCCAGTATCTGAAGGACGAGAAGGCGCTTGAGGAATATCTGATCGGTCAAGGTCTGGACGATGCGGCGCTGACGCTTGGCAGCGGCGAAGTCCGCGTCGGGCAGGATTTGCGCGAAGTGATCGTCGATGCGCTGCGTCTGCGCGCACTCCTCGACAATCTGCATTCCCGCTACCACAGGGCGGCTGTCGAGCAGGCGGCGATTGCCGGCGCGCTTAATGCCGAAGCAATCAGTGACCGCACGCGCGCCGAAGAACTGGTTGCCGAGGTCGCGCGTCGTCTCGACGTGATCGCCGAGGAAACCGAGCGTGGCTGGGAAGGTGGCCTGACCAGCGAAGGCGGTTTGCGCCTCGAGCGCATGGTTCGCGGCGTCAAGGAGGCTGTCATCCTCGATATGGCATTGATCGGTTCCCAGGACGCCCGGATGATCGACCAGATGTCGTCGCGCCTCAAGGAAATCTATCAGACCCCGCCGACGCTCAAGCGTCGCGAAGGTCAGCTGGAACTTTCTGGTGCCAGAGCACTCCTCGAGGCTGTCTTTGCAAGCGGCCGCAAGGGGTTGACCATGCAGCGCTACAAGGGTCTCGGCGAAATGAACGCCGAGCAATTGTGGGAAACCACGCTCGATCCGAATGTCCGTTCGCTGCTTCAGGTCCGGGTGCCTGACGCTACGGATGCCGATGGCCTGTTCGCCCGCTTGATGGGTGACGAAGTCGAGCCCCGCCGCGAATTCATCCAGGAAAATGCGCTCAGCGTCGCCAACCTCGACATCTGACCGTTAAAAGTTCACGGAATCAGCCCCGCGTTTCGTCGAGACGCGGGGCTTTTTCATGCGCGCTTAGCCGGCAACGAATGTTCCTTTGAACGCGACTTCTCCAAGCGGTTTGCGCTGACTTGGAAACTCCCGCTCTTGGTTGCGCTCCGAAAGCACGCTCTTGTCCGCGATGCGACCGACTGCAATCCCTGCTTCGACCCGGTAGCCCTCCGGAATGGAAAACGATTCGCGAATCTCGCCATGCTTGATTCCGCCCATACCATGCGCATGGAATCCGGAGAATTTCGCCTGGAGAGCCAAATACGCCCAGGCAGCGCCCGCGTCGAAGGAATGCGTATAGCTCTTGCGTCCCTCTGATAAGTCGCCACTGAAATCCTTCGACACGACGAAGATCAGTGCCGACGCGTGTTTTGCCCATTCCTGATTGGAATCGACCAGCAGCGAAACAAACACATCCCAGTCGTCGGCGCCCTTGAGCGTGTAGATGAAGCGCCAAGGCTGTTGATTGGCGGACGACGGTGCCCAATGCGCGGCATCGAGGATGCCAAGCAGGTCGGACTCGGGAATGACTTCGCCAGTGAAGGCGCGCGGCGACCAGCGATCGAGAAAGATCGGTTCGATCGGATATTGAGATTCGCGATTGTTGCTTCTTGTCATGGTTCTTCCGGTGCGTTGGATGGAGCGGGGTTTTTCGAACGACTTGGGATAATGCCGAGAATTGTATTGAGATGCGGACGGTGCACAGTCTGTTTCAATAAATATGGCCTCCCGCGCGCGCGAAAGCAGGATAATAACCCTCTAGCCTAACAACATAGGGAGAGCGCGTTGCTCGTAAACGGCAAATGGACGGAAGATTGGCAGCCTGTGCAGGCCAAGGACGAAAAAGGCGGCTTCGTGCGTCAGACGTCGAGCTTTCGCAACTGGGTCACGCCGGATGGCAGCGCCGGACCAACAGGGCGCGCCGGTTTCAAGGCTGAGGCCGAACGCTACCATCTCTATGTCGCCTATATCTGCCCCTGGGCCTCGCGCGCCCTGATTGGCAGGAAGTTGAAAGGTTTGGAAACCGCTATCTCGATCTCTGTTGTCGAGCCCGCACTGACGAAGCAGGGCTGGCGCTTCGGGGATTATCCGGGTGCAACGCAAGACCACCTGCAGGGTGCCAACTACATGCACCAGATCTATACCAGCGTAGATCCGACCTTCACCGGTCGCGCGACGGTGCCTGTGTTGTGGGACAAGCAGCAACAGACCATCGTCAACAATGAGTCATCCGACATCCTGCGGATGATGAACGCAGGCTTCGGTGATCTCGCCTCTAACGCGATCGATCTCTATCCCGAGGAGCTGCGCTCAAGGATCGATGCCTTCAACGAGCACATCTATCCGCGTCTCAACAACGGCGTCTATCGCACGGGCTTTGCAACCACGCAGCTCGCTTATGACGAAGCCTTCGCCGGCGTCTTCGATTGCCTCGACTGGATCGAGCCGCAACTGGAAGGGCGATCTTTCCTGTTCGCGGACCATCCGACGGAAAGCGATATTCGTCTGTTCGTCACCCTCGTTCGCTTCGATGTCGCCTACCACGGCATCTTCAAATGCAATTTGCGCCGCTTGTCCGACTATCGAAACCTCCGCGCTTTCTGCCGTCGGATGCTGGATTGGCCGGGCATCGCCGAGACGGTCAACATCGATCACATCAAGCGCGGCTATTACTCGATCGAAAGCCTGAACCCGACCAGGATCGTTCCGGCGGGACCGGAGCTTTCCGAGATTTTCTAGGCAGGCGTACCGCCGCAGCCAAAAGCCGTAATGACACCCGTGAATAATTCGTTCATAGGTGATCGCAACATTGCTTATGCTGAGGAGGATATTCCATGAAGCTCATGCGCGTTGGAGAGATCGGCAAGGAGAAGCCGGCCATCCTGGATGCCGACGGCAAGATTCGCGATCTGTCGGCCCACGTCTCTGATATTGCTGGTGATGCGATTTCGCCTGATGGTTTGGCGAAGATCGCGGCACTCGATCTTAAGACGCTGCCAGAGATTCAGCCGGGGCGCATCGGCGCCTGCGTTGCCGGTACCGGCAAGTTCATCTGTATCGGCCTCAACTTCTCCGACCACGCTGCCGAGACAGGTGCCGCCGTTCCGCCCGAGCCGGTAATCTTCATGAAGGCGACCTCCGCGATCGTCGGTCCGGATGACAATGTTGTCATTCCGCGCGGCTCCGAAAAAACCGACTGGGAAGTCGAGCTCGGTGTCGTCATCGGCAAGACGGCGAAATATGTCAGTGAAGCCGATGCGCTCGATTATGTGGCCGGTTACTGCGTTTCTCACGATGTCTCGGAGCGCGCCTTCCAGACCGAGCGCGCTGGCCAGTGGACAAAGGGCAAGTCCTGCGACACCTTCGGCCCGATCGGCCCTTGGCTCGTCACCAAGGACGAGGTCGCCGATCCGCAGGACCTCGGCATGTGGCTCAAGGTCAATGGCGAGACGATGCAGAATGGCTCGTCAAAGACCATGGTATACGGTGTTGCCTTCGTCGTTTCCTATCTCAGCCAGTTTATGTCGCTGCATCCGGGCGACGTGATTTCGACCGGCACGCCGCCGGGCGTCGGCTTGGGCATGAAGCCGCAACGTTTCCTCAAGGCCGGCGATGTCGTCGAACTCGGGGTCGAAGGTCTTGGCGTGCAGAAACAGACATTCGTGGCCGATCACTGAAGTAAGTTTGGCGACTCTTAAACATTCAAGTGCAGCATCATGCCGGGGATACGATCTCCGGCATTTCTCTTTTGCGGTGCGGATCGCTTATGTTGCTGTGCAACAAAAACCTGTTACTGTGCGTTGAGATGCCAGCACGTCGTTGGAGCGAATTCGATGCCTTTCAAGCGGCATCATCGTCCAGGTGAAAGAAAGGTGACGCATCTCATGTTTTACCAGCTCTACGAACTGAACCATGCCGCCATGGCCCCATACCGCGCCATGGCCGACGTCATGCGGCTCGCCTATGCCAATCCCCTCAATCCGCTGTCGCAGACGCCATGGGGCCGCACGATGGCGGCGAGCCTTGAGATGTTCGAGCGCACGACGCGCCGCTACGGCAAACCATCCTTCGATCTCCCGCATACCGTCATTGACGACGCCAAGGTCGCCATCAGGGAAGAAGTCGTCTGGGCGCGTCCGTTCTGTGATCTGCTGCACTTCTCCCGCAAGCTGCCGAGCGGCCACGCACCGGACCCGCGCATCCTGATCGTCGCGCCGATGTCCGGCCACTACGCGACGCTGCTGCGCGGCACCGTCGAAGCACTGCTGCCGAGCGCCGACGTCTACATCACCGACTGGATCGATGCCCGCATGGTGCCGATGACCGACGGCACCTTCGATTTCAACGATTACGTCGACTACATCATCGAAATGCTGCACTTTCTGGGGCCGGACACGCACGTGGTCGCGGTCTGTCAGCCCTCTGTCCCGGTTCTGGCGGCCGCCGCGGTGATGGAAGAAGCCAACGATCCGCTGGCGCCAGCGTCGATGACGTTGATGGGCGGACCAATCGATACCCGCATCAATCCGACCGCTGTCAACCAGTTGGCCAAGGATAAGCCGCTTGAATGGTTCGCCGACAACGTCATCATGAACGTTCCCTGGCCGCAGCCGGGCTTCATGCGTCCTGTTTATCCCGGTTTTCTGCAGCTCTCCGGCTTCATGTCGATGAACCTTGACCGCCATCTCGTGGCCCACAAGGAATTCTTCATGCATCTCGTGAAGAACGATGGCGAGCCGGCCGAAAAGCACCGCGATTTCTACGACGAATATCTCGCCGTCATGGATTTGACAGCGGAATTCTATCTGCAGACGGTCGATCAGGTGTTCATCAAGCACGCGCTGCCGAAGGGTGAGCTTGAGCATCGCGGCAAGCTGGTTGATCCCGCCGCGATCCGCAATGTTGCGCTGCTGACGGTCGAAGGCGAGAACGATGACATCTCGGGCGTCGGCCAGACGAAAGCAGCGCAAACGATCTGCGTCAATATCCCCGAGAACATGCGCATGCATTATCTGCAGCCGGATGTTGGCCACTATGGCGTGTTCAACGGCTCGCGCTTCCGCCGCGAGATCGCGCCGCGCATCCTCAATTTCGTTCGCGAGCATGGACGTGCCGGCAAACCGGTCTTCAAGCGTGTCATCAAGGGCGGCAAATCCATCTGATTTAGATCATTCTGAATTAGTGATTGCATTTCAAGGCCTTGTTCGATTTGAGCGAACACCGTCTTGAAGCGCCTTATTTCGGTAACCACATCGATTTCCAGCGTTCGGCATTCCGCCGGGCGCGGAAATACGAGGATACCGCACGATGAATACGTCAGCATTGCTTCGGCCGGATTGGACTCCGGCTACCATTGCCTTGATGGTCCTCGGCTTCGTGGTTTTCTGGCCTCTGGGTCTTGCCATGCTCGCCTACATCATCTTTGGCGAGCGCCTGCAGGGATTCAAGCGCGATGCCAACAGCGCCGCCGATGGATTGTTTGCCGGCTGCCGACGGTCTCATGGCCGTTACCGCCCTCAGTTCACCACGGGCAACGTTGCCTTCGACGACTGGCGCAAGGCCGAACTCGACAGGCTCGACGAAGAACGCCGTCGGCTGAACGAGATGCGCGAGGAGTTCGAAACCTACGCCCGTGAACTGCGCCGCGCCAAGGACCAGGAAGAGTTTGATCGCTTCATGCGGGAACGCAAGAACGCCAAGCGTGACGACAATGGCCCCGTGGCTGAATATCAGACGCCATAATCCATTCAGCACTGAAAACTCCAGCCGGCATCCTCCGATGCCGGTTTTTCTTTGACCGAAACGGTACCGAATCATATAGAAAAGGCCGATGTTCCCGCTCTTGTCCAAGCCACGCCGTAGCGTCCGAAAACCGGCTCCGCCAGAGACCCGGACGCTTGATGTTGCCGGACGTCTCATGCCGCTGACGATCAAGCAGTACGAACGGGCCACGCGCATCACGCTTCGCATCGAACCGGGCGGCCGCGCCTTGAAGATGACCATTCCGAGTGGGCTGGCGCAGCGCGAGGTCAACGATTTTCTCGATCGGCACCAAGGCTGGCTTCTCACCAAGCTCGCCAAGTTTTCGACTGACACCGGCCTGCATGACGGCGGCACCATCCTCTTTCGCGGCGTCTCCCACCGTATCCAGCATACGGGCAGCCTGCGCGGCTTGACTGAAGCCATCGTCGTCAATGGCAGGCCCGTGCTGAAAGTCAGCGGCATGCCCGAGCACATCGGTCGACGCATCGCCACCTTTCTGAAGAAGGAAGCCCGGGCCGAGCTCGAACGGTTGGCAAGGTTTCATGCCAGGTCGATCAAGGCGCCGATCAATTCAATTTCGATGAAGGACACGCGCAGCCGCTGGGGCTCCTGTTCGGCGGAAGGCAATCTGAGCTTCTCCTGGCGCATCGTCATGGCGCCCCCTGAAGTGGTCGATTATCTTGCGGCCCATGAAGTGGCTCATCTCAAGGAAATGAATCACGGGCCCCACTTCTGGGCACTGTGCAAGAAGCTTTGCCCCGATATGGAGACGTCGAAAGCCTGGTTAAAGCGGCATGGCAGCCTGCTCCACGCCATCGATTTCGACTGAGACATAACCGCTCAAAATACAGCCGCAGTCGCAAATTGGCTCGACTCACGGCCTTTTTCGTGTCACTTCGCTGCCATGAAACCGGATATCAAAATCTGCGGTCTGAAGACGGCCGAGGCGATTGATCGCGCGCTGACGCGCGGCGCGACCCATATCGGATTCATCTTCTTCGAAAAAAGCCCGCGTTACGTCGAGCCCGACGTCGCCGGCCAACTGGCCGAAGCAATCCGTGGCCGCGCCAAGATCGTCGCCGTCGTCGTCAATCCGAGCAACGACGATCTCGACGAAATCGTGGCCTTGCTGAAGCCGGATGTCCTGCAGCTTCATGGTGATGAGAGCCCCGAGCGCGTTCTGACCATAAAGGCCGTCTACGGTCTTCCCGTCATGAAGGCGTTCTCGATCCGAACGGCCGATGATCTGAAGCGCGTCGAGGCCTATATCGGCATCGCCGACCGTTTCTTGTTCGATGCGAAGCCGCCGAAGGGATCTGAGCTGCCGGGCGGCAATGGGGTGTCCTTTGATTGGAGCCTGCTGAGCTGGCTTGACGGCACGGTG
Source organism: Hyphomicrobiales bacterium (assembly GCA_900470805.1). GTDB lineage: Bacteria > Pseudomonadota > Alphaproteobacteria > Rhizobiales > Rhizobiaceae > Rhizobium. The sequence continues at coordinate 205,272 of UCCA01000015.1, forward strand.
GATTACATGCTTTCCGGTGGCCTCAACAAAGGCAATATCGCGGAAGCGCTTGCCATCACCAAGGCGCCTGGGATCGATGCATCCTCGGGCGTGGAAAGCGCACCCGGCGTGAAGAACGTCGCAATGATCGATGAGTTTTTCGATGCGGTCGAACAGGCGTGCCAGCCTGAAATGGCCTCAGGGAGTTGAAATTGAACGAGACGCCAAAACCGAATTCTTTCCGTTCCGGCCCCGATGAGGATGGCCGCTTCGGCATCTATGGCGGCCGCTTCGTCGCCGAAACGCTGATGCCGCTGATCTTGGAATTGCAGGCGGAGTGGGACAAGGCGAAGACCGATCCGGAATTCCAGGCGGAACTGAAGGATCTCGGCACTCACTATATCGGCCGTCCGAGCCCGCTCTATTTCGCAGAGCGCCTGACCGCTGAACTCGGCGGCGCCAAGATCTACTTCAAGCGTGAAGAGCTGAACCACACCGGTTCGCATAAGATCAATAACTGCATCGGTCAGATCCTGCTCGCCAAGCGCATGGGCAAGACCCGCATCATCGCTGAGACCGGTGCCGGCCAGCACGGCGTCGCCTCGGCGACTGTCGCCGCCCGCTTCGGTCTGCCCTGCGTTGTCTACATGGGCGCAACCGATGTCGAGCGCCAGGCGCCGAACGTGTTCCGCATGAAGCTCCTTGGCGCCGAAGTGAAGCCGGTCACGGCCGGCCACGGCACGCTCAAGGACGCGATGAACGAGGCGCTGCGCGACTGGGTGACCAATGTCGACGATACCTATTACCTGATCGGCACCGCCGCCGGCCCGCATCCTTATCCCGAGATGGTTCGTGATTTCCAGGCCGTTATCGGCGCGGAAGCCAAGGAACAGATGCTGGGGGCCGAAGGCCGCCTGCCGGATCTCGTCGTTGCCGCCGTCGGTGGCGGATCGAACGCGATCGGCATCTTTCACTCCTTCCTCGATGACGCCAGCGTCAAGATCGTCGGCGTCGAAGCCGGCGGCAAGGGGCTGCAGGGCGATGAACACTGTGCGTCGATCACGGCCGGCTCGCCGGGCGTTCTGCACGGCAACCGCACCTACCTGCTGCAGGATGGCGACGGCCAGATCAAGGAAGGCCACTCGATCTCTGCCGGCCTCGATTATCCCGGCATCGGCCCGGAGCACTCCTATCTGAACGATATCGGCCGCGTCGAATACGTGCCGATCATGGACCACGAAGCGCTCGAAGCGTTCCAGACGCTGACCCGCCTCGAAGGCATCATCCCCGCGCTTGAGCCGTCACATGCGCTGGCCGAAGTGATCAAGCGAGCCCCGAAGATGGGCAAGGACGAGATCATTCTGATGAACCTGTCCGGTCGCGGCGACAAGGACATCTTCACGGTGGCCAAGATTTTGGGAATGGATGTTTAAGTCATGACCGCACGTATGGACAAACGCTTTGCCGATCTGAAAGCCGAAGGCCGCCCGGCGCTGGTCACCTATTTCATGGGTGGGGACCCCGACTACGACACATCGCTCGGCATCATGAAGGCGCTGCCAGAGGCGGGCTCCGATATCATCGAGCTCGGCATGCCCTTCTCGGACCCGATGGCCGATGGCCCGACCATCCAGCTTGCCGGTCAACGGGCGCTGAAGGCCGGCCAGACGCTGAAGAAGACGCTGCAGCTTGCAGCCGATTTTCGGAAGGCCGACGATGCGACCCCGATCGTGATGATGGGTTACTACAACCCGATTTACATCTACGGCGTCGAAAAGTTCCTCGACGATGCGCTGGCATCGGGCATCGATGGCCTGATCGTCGTCGATCTGCCGCCGGAGATGGACGACGAGCTCTGCATCCCCGCTTTGCGCAAGGGTGTCAACTTCATCCGCCTGGCAACGCCGACGACGGACGAAAAGCGTCTGCCTGCGGTGTTGAAGAACACCTCCGGTTTCGTCTACTACGTATCCATGAACGGTATCACCGGCTCCGCCATACCGGATCCTTCGCTGGTCTCGGGCGCTGTCCAGCGCATCAAGCAGCACACCGATCTGCCCGTCTGTGTCGGCTTCGGCATCAAGACGGCAGAGCACGCAAAGGTCATCGGCGGCTCGGCCGATGGCGTGGTGGTGGGTACCGCTATCGTCAACCAAGTAGCCCTCAGCCTGACCAAGGACGGCAAGGCAACAGCCGATACCGTCCAGGCGGTCGCAACGCTCGTTCGCGGGCTGTCATCGGGAACACGTTCGGCGCGCCTTGTTGCTGCCGAATAGTTTCCCCACATTGGCAAGAGTTAATCAGGAGTTTTCGACTTGAACTGGATCACCAACTACGTTCGCCCCCGCATCAATTCCATGCTGGGCCGTCGCGAAGTGCCGGAGAACCTCTGGATCAAGTGCCCGGAAACGGGCGAGATGGTATTTCACAAGGATCTCGAAGACAACAAGTGGGTCATCCCGGCTTCCGGCTATCACATGAAGATGCCGGCCAAGGCCCGTCTGACCGATCTGTTCGACGATGGCGCCTACGAAGCCTTCGTCCAGCCGAAGGTTGCTCAGGATCCGCTGAAGTTCCGCGATTCCAAGAAGTACACCGATCGCCTGCGCGACAGCCGCATCAAGACCGATCAGGAAGACACCATTGTTGCCGGTCTCGGCAAGGTGCGTGGATTGAAGCTGGTTGCCGTCGTGCATGAATTCAACTTCATGGGCGGTTCGCTCGGCATCGCTGCCGGCGAGGCCATCGTCAAGGCCTTCGAGCGCGCCATCGCCGAGAAGTGCCCGCTGGTCATGTTCCCGGCCTCGGGCGGCGCCCGCATGCAGGAAGGCATCCTGTCGCTGATGCAGCTGCCGCGCACCACCGTTGCCGTCGACATGCTGAAGGAAGCCGGCCAGCCTTACATCGTGGTTCTTACCAACCCGACCACCGGCGGCGTCACCGCGTCCTACGCCATGCTCGGCGATATCCACATGGCCGAACCGGGTGCGGAAATCTGCTTCGCCGGCAAGCGCGTCATCGAGCAGACGATCCGCGAAAAGTTGCCTGAAGGCTTCCAGACGTCGGAATACCTGTTGGAACACGGTATGGTCGATATGGTCATCAAGCGCCACGACATTCCGGACACGCTGGCGCGCGTCCTGAAGATTCTGACCAAGAAGCCGGCGACCGTCTCCGCGGAAAGCACAGGCGCGCTTGCGATCGCCGCAAGCGCCTGATCTCAACAACCACAGGCGGGTTGAGCGATGATACCCAGAGGTCAAACCGCAGTGAGCGAAGCAGCGCAGGAGATCGACAAGCTCATGGGATTGCATCCCAAGGGCTTCGATCTCTCGCTCGACCGCATTACCCGTCTTCTTGCCATTCTCGGCGATCCGCAAAGGAAGCTGCCGCCCGTCATTCATGTGGCCGGCACCAACGGCAAGGGCTCGGTCACGGCCTTCTGCCGCGCGCTTCTGGAGGCTGGCGGCTATAGCGCCCATGTCCACACCTCGCCGCATCTTGTCAATTGGCATGAGCGTTACCGCATCGGTGTCGAAGGCGCACGCGGCCAACTGGTCGATGATGCCGTATTCGCGGACGCCCTGCGCCGCGTTGCCGACGCCAATGCCGGCCAGAAGATCACTGTCTTCGAGATCCTGACGGCGGTGACCTTCATCCTGTTTTCCGAGCATCCCGCCGATGCCGCGATCATCGAGGTCGGCCTCGGCGGCCGTTTCGATGCAACGAACGTCATTGATGACCCTGCCGTATCCGTCATCATGCCGATCTCGCTCGATCACCAGCCCTATCTCGGCGATCGCGTCGAGCTGATCGCCGCTGAAAAAGCCGGTATCATGAAGCGCAAGCATCCGGTGGTTATCGGCAAGCAGGAATATGATACGGCGCTCGACGTGCTGATGTCCACCGCCGAGCGCCTGGGCTGCCCGACCGCCGTCTTCGGCCAGGATTACATGGCCCACGAGGAATATGGTCGTCTGGTCTATCAGGACGAGTTCGGCCTCGCCGACCTGCCGTTGCCCCGGCTCCCGGGGCGGCACCAGTATGCCAACGCCGCTGCCGCCATCCGCGCCGTCAAGGCTGCGGGCTTTGTCGTCACGGAAGCGATGATGGAAAAGGCGATGGCCACGGTCGAATGGCCAGGCCGCCTGCAGAAGCTGAGCGACGGTCGCCTGATGGCAAGCGCCCCTGATGGCGCGGAAATCTGGGTGGACGGCGGCCACAATCCCGGCGCCGGTGAAGTCATCGCCGAGGCGATGGCCAACTTCGAGGAACGCCAACCCAGGCCGCTGTTCCTGATCATAGGCATGATCAACACCAAGGACCCGGTCGGCTATTTCCAGGCCTTCAAGGGGTTGGCGGTAAAGGTCTACTGCGTGCCGATCCGTGGCAGCGATGCAATGATCGACCCGGTCATTCTCGCCAACGCCGCCTATGATGCCGGCCTGATCGCCGAACCCATATCAACGGTGGCGGAGGCTCTTGAGGCGATCAAGGAAACCGCCTTCGAACAGGAGCACCCGCCACGCATCCTGATCGGCGGATCGCTTTATCTGGTCGGGGACGTTCTCGCCGACAACGGCACACCCCCAAAATGAAAAAAGCCCGGTCGAAGCCGGGCTTTTTTCATTGATGTGACGCTTGATCAGGCAGCGTTCGAAATCCAGCTCGACAGAGCGGTCTTCGGTGCGGCGCCAACCTTGATGTCGGCGACTTCGCCGGCCTTGAACATCGCAAGCGTCGGAATGGAACGCACGCCGAACTGGGCGGCAAGTTCCGGATTCTCATCGATGTTGAGCTTCGCAACCTTGACCTTGCCGGCGAACTCGACGGCGAGTTCTTCGAGGCTAGGCGCGATCATCTTGCACGGGCCGCACCATTCAGCCCAGAAATCGACGACGACGGGTTCTGCGGAGTCCAGAACTTCAGCCTGGAAATTATTGATATCGACTTTCACGGTAGCCATAAGGCCGCTCCTTTAAAGGATTTCCTGTTGAAGCACATGTGAGGGTGCGGTGGCGGGATTTCAATGACCGGTATTTCACTTTGTCTTGAGCTGTGCAAGCGCCAATGCCATTGCCTCCGGCGTCAGCGTGTGAACGGCGCCGTTCTCGGTGTAGACGAGCATGCAGTCGATGCGCTTGTCCGGATAGAGCGGCGCCATGATCGTCCGGTAGATGGCAAGCTGCGCCCGATGCGCGAAGGGTATGCCGTCCAGCGTTTCCGGTGGCACGCGGTTGGTCTTGTAATCGAGGATGACGACGCGGTCCTCAAGCACAGCTAGCCGATCGACCCGGCCGGATACAGCATAATCCCGACCCTCAAGACTGAGCGTTCCCATGATCGAAACCTCGGCCTGCGCATGTGTCGCGAGAACCGGTTGCAGTTCAGGCGCACTCAATAGTTTCAGAACCGAATCGACCAGTCGGTCACGTTCGGCATCGGGCCAGAAGCGCGCTGCCCGCTCGGCATAGCGCCGCGCCGCGTTGGATTGCTCGTTGGCGGGAATATCGGGCAGAACCTGCAGCATCCGGTGCAGCAACCGACCCTTCTGCAGCGCCCGATCGGATTTCGGCTTGTCGCTGAACAACGGAGAGGTGACCAGCAGATTGTCCGCATCCTCGTCGATGATCGTTCCGGCGCCGGAAGGGCTGAGTGGGCGCGGCAGCTGCTGTTGCGGCGGTAGCGGCTTAGCGAGATCGACCGGCAGCGGCTCGCGCTTCGCCGCCTGTTCGACAGGATCGGCCCGTTCGAACCGGCGTTCGATGGTCGGAACCCGCCACTTGAAACCCTGCCATTCGCCATCCGGACCCGCAAATGTTGCGGTCGACACATGCGGATGGCTGTCGCTCATCGCTGCCGAGATCATTGCATGCCAGGTGTCGGTGTTGAGCCGCACGCCGCGATAGCCGCAGACAACCAGCCGGTCCGCCGCTCGCGTCATCGCCACATAAAGCAGCCGTCGATATTCCTCTTCCGCCAGCACCTGGATGCGGGTCGCATCGGCTTGCGTCAACGAATTGCTGAGATCGCCGAGCGGCACCCACACCGGCATTGGCGGTCGGTCGCTGCGCTGCTCCAGCAGCCGCAGCTTCGGCATATGCGAATGCGTAAAGGCCTTCGAGCCACCATCGACCAGAAACACGATTGGTGCTTCGAGGCCCTTGGAGGCATGAACCGTCATGATCCGCACCTCGTTGCGGCCCTTGTCCTGCTCGCGTTTGACGACCGGCGCTTCGAGTTCGAGCGTCGAGATGAAGGATTGCAGGCCGGGCAGCGTCGCCGTCTCGTGGTCGAGCGTGAAGGTCAGGAACTCGTCGAGAATGTCGCTGACTTCGGTGCCAAGCCGCGCCAGGAATTGCCGCCGCCCACCATGGACGCCTAGCACGCGGGCATAGAAATCATGCACCGAGAGATCCTGAGACTCCCTGAGAAACAGCTGCAGCAGCCGCACGGCAGCGCCGAGCCGTTCGTTGCCGTCATCTGCAAACGCCTGCATGTGCCGCCAGACACTTTGGCCATCCCCGCGAAGCGCGGCGACCGCAAAGATATCCTCTTCGCTGAGATCGAAGAGCGGGCTTTTCATCAAAGCCGCAAGCGACAGATCGTCTTCCGGCAGCAGCAGGAAGCGACCCAGCGCAACAAGGTCCTGCACCGCGATATGACTTGTAAGCTTCAGGCGGTCGGCGCCGGCGACCGGAATGTTGCCACGCCGCTTCAGCGCCCGCGTCAGGGCATTGACGAAGGCGTCGCGCTTGCGCACCAGCACAAGGATGTCGCCGGCTTCGATCAGCCGTTCCTTGCCCTTCTCGATAATCGTTTCTTTGCCGACCAGCGTATCGATCGTGTGCGCCATCCGTCGCGCCAGAATGGCGGCCGGCGCACTTTCCGGCGTCGCATCGAAGGGCGCCGTCCAGTCTTCCTCCTTGATCGCCACCTCGGGCGCGATCATCTCCCAGAGATCGACGGCGCCGGGGTGGCCTATACGGTTCGAGCGATGCACCACCGGCTCGCCGCCAGCGCTCAACCCTCGGGCATTCTCGGGCGACGTGAAGATGTGATCGACGGCAGCAAGAACGTCGGAGGTCGATCGGAACGATAGCGGCAACCGCACGGAGGAAAAGGCCAGGCCGCTCTGCGACACCCGTTGCCGCGTTCGCCGGCTTTCCTCCGAGAAGCGTTCGGGCCGCGCGCCCTGGAAGGAATAGATCGACTGCTTCTCGTCACCGACCGCAAACAGCGTGCGCACCACACTGCGGGCGCTGTCGCCAGAAAAGAAGTCTTCCGCCAGCGATTGGATGACGCTCCACTGGATCGGGCTGGTATCCTGCGCCTCGTCGACGAGGATGTGGTCGATCCCCTGGTCGAGCTTGTAATGGATCCACGGACCGACATCGCTCATGGTCAGAAGATCGGCCGTGCGGGTGATCAGATCCTCGAAGTCGAGTTGGCTCCGCTGCTTCTTCAGGTCGTCATAGTCGCGGTTCAGCCGGTCGGCGAGGATCAGCGCCGCTCGCGTCGCGTCGAACATCCGGATGATCTTCAACCGGTCCCGGCAGGATACGACGTGCGTCCGCGCCTCTGCGATTGCGTCGGCCAGTTCCGGTGCCGCACTCAACATCGCCTTCACGAAAAACTGCGAATCCGCCTTCGGCTCGCCCTTTCCGGTCAGGAAAATCTTTTCGAGCAGTGGTATGCGCTGTATCGGGTCGCGCTCGGTCACGACAGCTTTCAGCGCCGCCGCAACATCCTGCGCCTTGGCGCCGCCCTTCTGGTCGGCAAGGTCGATATAGAGGCTCAACGCGCTGCCGGCGAGGCCGGGTAGCGGCCAGTACTGCGCGGCAATGCCGATCTCGGTATCGTCGTCGGAGAGCCCCAACTGTGCCCGCAGAACGCGGTCGATGCCACCATTCTGATCGGCGGCCAGCGTAAACGCCTTGATCGCGTTGCGATTGGCGACGATTTCCTGCAGCAGCGTTTCCAGCCCGGATTCGTCGCCGAGATTGAGGACGTAGGAAAACGCCGCCGCCAGAGCCGGGTCTTCCTCCGGCGTCGTCGCCGTCAGCAGCGAGCGTCGCGCATCCGACAGCAGCGTCGCCGCGGCGCGATCATCGAGCACGGAGAAGTGGCCGGCGACATTCGCCTCGAGCGGAAACTGGTGCAGCAGGGATTCGCAGAAGGCGTGGATGGTCTGGATCTTCAGTCCGCCCGGCGTTTCCAGCGCCTTGGCAAACAGCCGCCGTGCCTCCGCCAGCTTGATTGAATCCGGCTCAGAACCCTCGATCTGGGCAATGCGCTTGCCGAGCTCCTCGTCGGAAAGCACGGCCCATTCCGCCAGCCGGTCGAACACGCGGTTGGACATTTCCGAGGCAGCTGCCTTGGTGTAGGTCAGGCAAAGGATGGCGGATGGGCGTGCGCCGGAGAGCAAAAGCCGGATCACCCGCTGCGTCAGCACATGCGTCTTGCCCGAGCCGGCATTGGCCGATACCCAGGCGGATCGTTGCGGATCCGAAGCGATCGACTGCTGAACCGTCGTCCAGTTGGTCCAGACGAGCGGATCGTCGCCTTCGGGCAGCGCGGTTTCGTCACTCATCGTTGGTGGCCTCGTCGCTTTCTGCCGTGGACCACTCAGAGACGCGGGCCAGATGGTCATAATCGCCGCCGAACTCAAATTGCTGGGCCGGAATGAGCCGCGAGGTAAAGCCCTTCTCGCCCGATTGCAGCAGCGCCACGAACTTTATCAGCTGGTCGATCGAATCGGAGGCAAGATCGATCGCCGACTTCGCCTTGTCGCTGCGCGCCGAGAATTCGTTGTTGACGGTATCGACCTGAAAACGGCTCCCCGGCCGCAGCCTGACATAGAGCAGGTCCTGCGGCACGCGTTTACCCGCATCCTGAAAGCCACCTGCCTTCAGCACTTCGGCCTCGAGTGCCAGCTGTGGATCGAGCAGCGCGCGCGCCTGGGCCGGCGAGGGGTTGTAGCCGGTCTTGTAGTCGATCAGGTCGGCCGCGTGCGGACCGGTGATATCGATCCGGTCTGCGACGCCGCTGAGCCGGATATCGACCTGCTCCAGCTGCATGGCCCCGCGCACTTCCGTCAATGTTTGCCGAATGCCCGGCCGCCGCTTCGCTTCCCAGTCGAGGAACGCCCGCGCGACTTCCCGGAAGCGCGGCCGCCACACGGCATCGATATGCGGCGGCAGTTGTTCCATGTCGAACAGCTCGGTGACGATCCGCTCCATCGCGGCCGCAGCATCCGGTGAACCGGCAATGTTGCCCTCGCGGATGAACCGATCGATGATGGTGTGATAAAGCGTGCCGCGCTCGGCCGCCCCGGGATCGCGATTGAACGGGTCGACGGCGTCGAGCCTCAAGACGCGGCGGGCATAGATCGCGTAGGGATCACGCCGCAGCCGGCCGACCTCGCTGAAGGAATAGGATTTCGGCTGCACTTCGCGCGGCGGCGTTGGGCTCGGCCGCTGTGCCGGCGCCTGTCGCGGGCCCTCGTCGAGCAGCCCCGCCCAATGGATAAACTGCTCTCCGCGGTCGGTCAGGGCTGCCTCGAACCGCTTGCCGCCAAATGCCATCAACCGCTGCAGCCAGCGGGACGCAACGGTCGGCGTCGATCCATTGCGGAGCGCGCGCGTATAGACCAGATGCCGCGTGCCGTTCGCCATCTCGAAATCGTGCGCCAGCTGCCCGATCCGCCGCTCCGGCGGCTCAAGTCCGATCTCGGTCTTCATCGATCGGGATATGAACGGGTTGTTGGCGGTCTGCCCCGGCCACGACCCTTCGTTCAGGCCGCCGAGGATCAGCGTATCGACGCTCTGCAGGCGCGCTTCCAGCGTCCCGAAGATGAACAGACGGGGATGACTGAGCGCGCGCGGCTTGACTGCCTGGCCGGCAGACAGGGCGGCCATGACGTCGATCCACTGCGCGCCATCGGCCTCGATCTGCCCGTCCGTCTCGATCACCTCGCCAAGCATCGTCGCCAGCGTATCGCCGGCCTCGCCGGACCACAGCCCCGACAGGTCGTCCTTCTCGTCGCGCGCAATGGCCTCAATGGCGCGCCCGGTGCGCTCGGCCCAGTCCGAAAGCGTGAAGCGCGTCGTCAATCCGGGCTTTCCGGGATGGTGGCGCACAAGTGCCGATGCCAACGGCTCGGTTGCGTCTCCCACGCGTCGCGCCAGGTCACGCGCCAGATCGACGGCATGCACAGGCAATGCCTTTCGCCACTGTGGTGCGTGCCGATCCAGCGCCTGCTCGGACAGCTGATGCTCGAGCAGCGGCCCGAGTGCGCTGATATCCACCTCCGCCACGCCGCCACGCAGCGCCAGCAATTCCAGCGCCGCCACCGCCTCGGTCAGCACGCCGCGCTCCAACCCGAAACGGGCCAGCGGATGCTTCAGCAGGCTGACGATCGCAACCGGATCGCCCGGCCTGAGTGCAGATTCGAGCAGCAACTGCAGCAGCGTTCCCTGCGGCGTGGCCGAAAGCGGCGTACCGGCCGAATCGTCGGCCACGATGCCGAACCGGGAAAGCTCGGCCATAACGCGGCGTGCAAGGTTGCGGTCAGGGGTGATCAGCGCCGCCCGGCTCTCGCCATCGAGCCCGGGCCGCTCCAGCGCCAGACGCAGCGCGATCGCGATCGCCGTCGCTTCCTCGCGCTCGTTGCCGGCCTCGATCAGCGAGACGTCGGCGAATGCGGAGGCGATGTCATCATCGGAGAGCGCCGTCTTCCAGCTGCCCCAGTCGCTGGTCGCCTCGGCGGGCGACAGCGCGTGCGACAGGATGGCCGCGCGCCGGGCCAGCGTTTCCGGCGCTTCGGCGAGCGCTGCCACGTCGTCGCGCGTCAGCCCAAGACGTTTCAGAAGCAGCGCAAGCCCGTATTGCGAATGGCTGCGGGCCGCCGCATCCGCCATGTCGGGCGCCACCATCCGCCAATGGGCGTCGGGCATCCCGATATCCAGCCCCGGCAGGACGATCACGCCTTCGGCGCGGGCGGCCACGGCGGCGATCAGATCGGCGGTCGCCGGAACCGAACCGGTCGAGCCGGCGATGATGATCGGCCCGCTGGCCTGCATCGTCTCGATGCGATTGGCTTCCGCCCGCAGGATGGCATTGCGATTGCGCGCCGGCGAGGATTTTCCAAGCTCGTTCAAGCGCTCCGGCCAGAAGGCGCTGGCAATCTGCAGGAACTCCGCCGTCAGCTGCCACCAGAGCGCATGGTCCTTGGCGGAGAGGTTTCCGAGTTCGCTCCAGTCCCGGTCTTCGGTCTCGATCGAATCGATCAGCTCGGCAAGGTTCCGCGCCAGCCAGATCGCATCCGCCGGGCTGGCGGGTGCGACGAGCGGCGAGTCGGAATGAATGCTGCGCACGATCTCGGGGAGCTTGTTGCGCCAGGCAAGGATCAGCCGCGCCAGTTCCAGCAGGCGGGCGGTGTTGGAAAGCGGCTGCGCCAGATCCATTGTCGCCGGCAGCGCCTCGTCGAAATAACCGCTGTCGTCATCGGTTTCACCCAGCGGCCGGATAACGGGCAGAATGGCGGAGCGGCCGCCGAGCAGATCAACGAATGCCGAGCGCAGCACGCGCACCGCGCGCCGCGTCGGCAGATAGATGGTGACCTTGGACAGCGACAGCGGATCGCTGGGGTTGTGGCGAAACAATGGTGTCAGCCGGCCGTCGCACAGGGTCTCTGCCAGGGTGGCAAGAAACGGTAGTCCTGCTGGAATGGTCAGAACCCTGGGCTGGTGCCGCTCGCTCATCGCCTAGGCCAGTGCCCGGTATCGCCGGATCGTCTCTTCGGCATCGCCGATCGCCTCTGGCGTGCCGACGGTCAGCCAATGGCCCTCGAGCATCATGCCGTAAAGCCGGCCGCGCGCGATTGCCTTGTCGAAGTAGATGTTCACGTTGAAGGCGTCGTCAGGCGCGTCGTCGAGAAACGATGTCTGCATCGCGATCGCGCCGGCATAGACCACCGGATCCGGTTCGTCGGCGCGGAAGCGGCTCAGCCGCTGCTCCGCATCGCGGTTGAAATCGTTCTTGCCGTTGTGGCCGGTGGTGTCCTCGAGTTTGACGCACAGCATCGCCATGTCCATTCGCTCAGCATCGAAGAATCCGGCTAAGCGCACAAGATTGCTCGGTTGCCCCGCACGTTCCCCGATCCAGAAAAGATCGGCGTTGGTGACGAAGACAGGACCGCGATCGAGCAGTTTCAAACCTTTGGCCAGCCCGCCGCCATTGTTCATCAGCCCTTCGCGCTCGTCGGAGATGATGATCTCCAGCCTCTTGTAGGACTGGAGGTGATCGAGCATCTGGTCGGCATGGTGATGCACGTTGACCACGGCTCGTTCGACGCCGGCCTCGGCGAGCGAATCGAGCGCGTAGTCGATCATCGGCTTGCCGTCGATTTTCACCAGCGGCTTCGGGATCGTGTTGGTAATCGGGCGCATACGGGTGCCGAGACCGGCAGCCAGCACCATGGCTTGTTTGATGGTCATGTCGTCCGAAATCTATGATTCGCTGCTGACTATTCCAGTCCTTACGCACCAGTCGCGCAAGGGGGCAAGCGTTTCGTGCTTAAGCGCGACATCGAGATAGGCAAGCGTTCGCGGCATGTGCTTCATGTAACCGGGCTTTCCGTCGCGCTGCATCAGCCGCACCCACAGCCCGGCCAGCTTGCAATTGCGCTGCGCCGACATGATCGCCCAGCTTTTCAGAAAGCCTGCTTCATCGAAACCGCCCTGCGCGCGCCGCAGCGACAGGTAGTGCTGCATCAGTTGATCGAAGAGCGGGGACTCGATGGTCACCCGCGCATCCTGGGCGATCGAGGCGAGATCATAGGCCGTCGGGCCGATCATCGCGTCCTGGAAGTCGATGAGCCCGACGCGCCGGATGCCGCTCTCCTGCTCTCGCCAGATGAGATTCGGCGAATGGAAGTCGCGCAGCAGCAGGTTCTTCTCGGCGGCGCCGAGTTGATCGATCAGGTCATCCCAGATTGCCAGATACTCTTCCCGCTCGACGTCGCTCGGCCCCGCGCCATCCCGTTTCCAGGGAAGGTGCCAATCGAGAACAAGGCGCACTTCCATCTTCATCGCCGTACGGTCGAAGTCGGGAATATGGTGCACATGCGTATCCGTTACCCGGATATCCTGCGGCATCCTCTTGGCATGTAGGGCGGCAAGGCACGCGACGCTTTCCAGATAGCGCTCGGCGATTGGCGTGCCCTTGTCATCGAGAACACCGTCGCTGCCGAGATCCTCGATCAGCAGGATGCCGTTGTCGTAATCGACGCGGTAGATCTCCGGCGCGGCAAAGCCGTCGTGGCGCAGGGCCTCGGCGATGGCCACGAACGGATAGGCGTTTTCGGCAATATGTGCGACCTTGGGGTAGGGCTTTCCGTCGAGCACCGGCGGCCCTTCGGGCAGCGGTGGCCAGTCCATCAGGATACGGCGAACACCGTCGCCGGTGTAGACGGCCTCGTACGCGCGTAGCGACGCATCGCCGGTGAGGAAACGACGCTTTGCCGAGGGATAGCCGGCGTCGCGAAGAAAGTCGCGAATGGCAAGCACGCGCCGTATGCGTGCCTCCCGCCTGCCGGGTGCCTGTATCGTCACCCGGCGCCCCGCGCCTTCATGCGTCAACGTCAGCACGATGCGATCGTCCGGCAGCTCGCTCGCGGCCATTTCCGGCCATTCGACAAGGCATATGCCGTTCTGCAACGCCTCGTCGAAACCAAGCTCGGTGAGCTCGGCGGAATCGCCAAGCCGGTAGAGATCGAAATGCGAGACGGGAATGCGCAGGTCGTAGGATTGCACCAGCGTGAAGGTCGGGCTCGGTACCTCAAGCTCGGCATCATCGGCCAGCGCGCGGATCAGCGCCCGCGAGAGCGACGATTTCCCGGCGCCAAGATCACCCGACAATGCCAGGCAATCGCCCGGCTTCAAGGCCAGAGCCAGATCTTCCCCGAGGCGATCGGTTGCGGCTTCGTCGTCGAGATAGAGCGAGATGACAGGTGCGGTCGTCGTCATTCTGCGGCGGCGTAGGAGGGCAGGTTGGCGGAAGGGATGCGGCAGATCACCGTTGTTCCCTTGCCCGGCTGGCTATCGATGACGACCTTGCCGTTGTGCAGGTTGACGAAGCTGTCGACGATCGACAGGCCAAGGCCGGCGCCGCCACGTTTGCCGCTCTTGGCGCCGGTGGCGAAGCGATCGAAAACGTTGGCGATCATCTCCTGCGAGATGCCTGGGCCATGGTCGCTGACGGTGAACACGAAATCCGTTCCCTCGCGCTGGCAGGTCAGCGATATCGCGGCACCCTCGGGCGAGAAGTTCGCGGCGTTCGACAGCAGCTTCACCAGGATCTGCTTCAGCCGCTGCGGGTCGGCGATGATCGAGCCGAGCCGGGCCGGCGCGGTGATCTCCAGCGTCACGCCGCTTTCCTGCAGCCGGTCGGCAATCTGGATCGACACGTCGTCGAGCAGGTCGCCGAGATCGATTTCCGAATAGTTCAGCCGCATGATGCCGGCGTCGACGGTGGCAAGATCGAGAATGTCGTTCACCAGCGTCAGCAGCACCGACGAGGATGTCGAGATGTGGTCGATATATTCGGCCTGGCGATCGTTGAGTTCGCCAAGGCCGGGCGTGCGCAAGAGGTCGGTAAAGCCGATGATGTTGGTCAGCGGCGAGCGCAGTTCGTAGGAAACGTGCTGGACGAAATCGTTCTTCAGCTCGTCGGCCTTGCGCAGCGCCTCGTTCTTCTCGGTAAGCGCCCGTTCGGCACGCACGCTGTCCGTCATGTTGACGAAGGTGAGCATCGTCTGTGCGTTCGGCAGCGGGATGATCGCGTAATCGAGCACGAGGCCGGAGAACAGCTCCAGCGTTCCCTGGCTGGATCGGCGTTCGTCGTCGAAGCTGGTGATCAGCTCGGCAAAGGTCTTCCAGCCGTCCGGCTTGTCGTAGGATGGCAGGCAGGCGTCACCCAGCGCGCGGATATGCGTGCCCGGCTTAGCCTCGGCTTCGGTGATGCCCCAGAGCGCCCGGAACGCCGGGTTCGACAGCTGGATGCGCCCGTCGGGGCCGAACACCGCCACACCCTCGGAGAGGTGGTCGATGGTCTCGCCCTGCACCTTCACCAGCGTGTTGTAGCGGGTTTCCAGATCGACCTGCTCGGTCAGGTTCTCGAACACCCAGGTGGCGCCGCCCTGTGGATGCGCAGTCGCGAAAACGCGCAGCGTCTGGCCGTTTGGAAGGTGCCACATGTCGGTTTGGGTATCGAGCGCCCGATAGACCGAAAGCGCCGTTTCCTTCCAGCTCTTCCAGTTCAGCTGCTCCGGCAGTTTCTTGGCGGCGCGCAGCCGCTCGAGCAGTTCGGAATTGTCAGGCTTGCTCTCAAGGAAGGCGATGTCGAGTTGCCAGAGGGAAACGAAAGCCTGGTTATAGAATTGCAGGCGCCGGTCGCCGTCGAAGATCGCGACGGGCGTTCCCAGATGGTCCAGCGTCTCCGCATGGCTCTTCAGCGTCCGCTCCAGTTCAGCCCGGACCGTCTCGATTCCCGAGATATCGACGGCAATACCGGCCGATCCGCTCGGAATTTTGACGTCGACGACATCGAGGAAGGTACGGTTGCCATGGATAACGGTCGAAATCTTGTCGTGGAACGGCGATTCCGGTGTCGCCACCGAGCGAATACGCTCGCGGGCGATGGTCGTCAGGATTTCGCGACCCTCGGCAATGGCCTGATCGGGCGATGCCGCATCAACCGCTTCGCCATAAGCATGGTTCACCCATGTAAGTCGGCCGTCAGTATCACGCTGCCAGGCCGGCAGATCGATCGAATCCAGCAACCCCTGGAAGGCCGAAATCGACGCCATCAGGCGATCGCGCTCGATCTTGATTTCCGCCAGTTCGGCACGAAGGTTGTTGAGTGCGACGAAGCGCACGAAGGCGCGGCCGCCGGAGACCCGGCCCTGCGCTTCCAGAACCTCTTCGCGGTGCGTCTCGACGACGATGTCGAAGCTCTTCGCCGATTGGCGCAGGCCGTCGATCGCGCGGTCGAGCTCTGATGCCGATCGTGGCTTCAGCCACAGCCCGAAGGCAAGGAATTCGTTATCCTGCGGCGCGCCGGTCTCCGCGGGCAGCTGCCCCAGCAGTTCGGGGCGTTCGTCGCCGTTCCAGATCACGATGCGGCGGTTCTTGTCGGCAATCAGCGCCTGGTATTGGGAAATCTGCTGCTGTGCGTCCGAGAGCGCCGAGCGCATCTCGCGGCTCTCGCTTTCGAGATTGCCGCGCTGACGAACCACCCAGAGCGTGGACAGCAGGGCGGCCGAGATGACGCCGATGACGACAGAAAGACCGACAACCTGCGTGGACGTGAAAAGATGCGCCGAAGCGGCAGCTTCGGCTTCCACCTGCGCGAATACCGGGCGGGCGACAGACGCGATCGCGGTGCCCGCTGCGAACATCGTCGCCACGCGAGCCAATACGCCTCGTCTTTTCGCCGAAGCCTTGGGGGCGTCGACAGGTCTTTCGTTGGCCGAACTATCAGGTCGGGAAGCGGCGTAAGCGCGATTCCCCGCCTGTTTGATCAGGCCGTGCATCATTTCCGACATGCGCGGTATGTCTCCGTCCATTGTGCCGCATTACGACAAGACATCCCATTTTCGTAGCAAACGGACGCGTCCGTCTCCACGAATCGAGTGCTAAAACAATACTTCGGATAGGAATCGTCGGGAAGGTGTGTGCCAAAAAATAAGGGCGCCGCATTTGTCAATGCTGCGCCCGTCTAGATGTTGTGGATATCGATCGTTCGATTAGTATCTGTAGTGGTCAGCCTTGAAAGGACCCTGCGGTGTGACGCCGATATAGGATGCCTGTTCTTCCGAAAGCTGCGTCAGCTTGACGCCGAGCTTTGCGAGATGCAGGCGCGCGACCTTCTCGTCGAGGTGCTTCGGCAGGATGTAGACCTGGTTCTGGTACTGCGCGGGCTTGGTGAAAAGCTCGATCTGCGCCAGCGTCTGGTTGGTGAACGAAGCCGACATCACGAAGGACGGATGGCCCGTTGCGTTGCCGAGGTTCAGCAGGCGGCCTTCCGAGAGAAGGATGATGCGGTTGCCGGCCGGGAATTCGATCAGGTCGACCTGCGGCTTGATGTTGGTCCACTTCAGGTTCCGCAGCGAGGCGACTTCGATTTCGTTGTCGAAGTGGCCGATGTTGCCAACGATCGCCATGTCCTTCATCGCACGCATGTGGTCGATGCGGATGACGTCCTTGTTGCCTGTCGTGGTGATGAAGATGTCGGCCGAGGACACGACGTCTTCGAGCGTGACGACTTCGAAGCCGTCCATGGCGGCCTGCAGTGCGCAGATCGGGTCGACTTCCGTGACCTTGACGCGTGCGCCGGCGCCGAGCAGCGAGGCGGCCGAACCCTTTCCGACGTCGCCGTAACCGCAGACGACGGCGACCTTGCCGGCCATCATCACGTCGGTGCCGCGGCGGATACCGTCAACCAGCGATTCCTTGCAGCCATACTTGTTGTCGAACTTCGACTTGGTGACCGAGTCGTTGACGTTGATGGCAGGGAAGGGCAGCAAGCCCTTGTGGCTGAGCTGGTACAGGCGATTGACGCCCGTGGTGGTTTCTTCGGTGACGCCCTTGATCGCGTCGCGCTGCTTGGTGAACCAGCCGGGCGAAGCGGCGAGGCGCTTCTTGATCTGTGCGAAGAGGATTTCTTCTTCTTCGGAATGCGGGTTTGACAGCACGTCTTCGCCGGCTTCGACGCGGGCGCCGAGCAGGATGTACATCGTGGCGTCGCCGCCGTCGTCGAGGATCATGTTGGAGAGGCCGCCGTCGGCCCACTGGAAGATCTTGTCGGTGTAGACCCAGTAGTCATGCAGCGACTCGCCCTTGATGGCGAAGACAGGAACGCCGGAGGCTGCAATCGCGGCAGCGGCATGGTCCTGCGTCGAGAAGATGTTGCACGATGCCCAACGGACTTCGGCGCCGAGTTCAACCAGCGTCTCGATCAGAACGGCCGTCTGGATCGTCATGTGCAGCGAGCCGGTGATGCGCGCGCCCTTGAGCGGCTTGGTCGTGCCGAATTCTTCGCGGCAGGACATCAGGCCCGGCATTTCGGTTTCAGCGATCGTGATTTCCTTGCGACCGTAGTCTGCGAGGCCGATATCGGCGACGACGTAATCTTTTTCAGTGCTCATTGGGTTCTCCATGCTGAATCGTCTCAAAGGGCGAAGGCGCGAAGCTAGGTCGCGCGACGAAAATCTCCGCGCAGGCGCGGTCATGCCAGCCGTTTAGCAGGCTTCTATGACGAACGCAATAATGATATAAAGAAGTCTTTATATGTTTATATGGCCCGATCGGGCCTTACATCTCTTCGCCGAACTTGTTCTGGATCAGCTGATCCAGAGCGTCGAGCGCCTGTTCGGCCTGGTTGCCGCTGGCGGAGATCAGGACGCTGGAGCCTGGGCTCGCCGCCAGCATCATCAGGCCCATGATCGATGTGCCCCCGACCGTCATTCCGTCCTTGGACACGGTGATTGCCGCGTCGAAAGTCTCGACCGTCTGCACGAACTTCGCCGAAGCGCGCGCGTGCAGGCCACGCTTGTTGATGATCAGAATTTCGCGGGAGAACGGAGATGTCATGAGGGGGAGGGCTCGTTATTTGCCGCTGAGGACGCGGCTGGCGACATTGATGTACTTGCGACCGGCTTCCGACGCCTCGACAAGCGCCTTTTCCATGTTGTTTTCGCCACGTACGCCCGCAAGCTTGATCAGCATCGGCAGGTTCATGCCGGCGATCACCTCGGTATGGCCGCTGCTCATCACCGATATCGCCAGGTTGGATGGAGTACCGCCGAACATGTCGGTCAGGATGACCACGCCATGTCCGTCATCCGCATTCGCCACGGCTGCGAGGATATCCTGGCGCCGTTGATCCATGTCGTCTTCGGGGCCGATACAGACCGTCTCGATGAATTTCTGAGGACCGACAACATGTTCGACCGCATGACGAAACTCTTCAGCCAGCTTGCCGTGCGTGACAAGCACAAGTCCGATCATGATACTACTGCTCCTCATGGCGTATGCAACGGTAGGGCCAATATCGCAATGCAACAACTGCGTCCACCGTGGGGGCACATCTTGGCGATGAAAAGCCGAAGTGCAAGACAAAAATGCATGCATTCCTGCCGGACCTGCCAGTTTGGTGGGCATTAATGCCCGATATCGGCCGCTTTTGCCATCAGTACCGCAAGTGGAAACGGCACGTTAGCCAGCAACCGGATTGCCGGAAGCTCGATGCCGGGGGCGACGGTACAAATTTCGTGGTCCGGCGGAAGCCGAAGTGATCCGGTAGTCTGAGCGGGAAGGATGGCGTAGTGCATGACGGATGGGCCGACACTGGCCAACGTGACGATGCCTGTTCCACGCAGTTCGATGAGCCCGGCGATTGCTGGCGGGCAGGCCGCCATCACCTCGGCGCCGTGTACTGACATCATCACCTGGTCGTCTGCCACCAGCGCCGCTTCGATCCCGATCCGCTGCGCCTCGGTGATGCAGGCAAAGGCGAGCATGGATTTCCCCCAGCCGGACGGCCCGACGAACAGCAGTCCGGTCTTCCCGACCACGATGGCTGTCGCGTGGACGTTAACCGGTTCCGTCGTCATGAGGCTGGGTCGGCGGGCAGGGCAAGCGTGAAGCGGGCGCCGACAACCTCCTCGGTTTCGGCGTCGATGATGTTTTCGGCTCTGAGTGACCCGCCGTGCGCCTCGGCAATTTGCCGGCTGATTGACAGGCCGAGACCGGAGTTCTGTCCGAAGCCCTCGGCTTCGGGCCGGTCGGTATAGAAGCGCTCGAAAATACGGTCGATGTTTTCGGCCTGAATGCCCGGACCGTTGTCCTCGATATAGACGATGCACCGCGACCGGGTGCGAACCAGCCGAACGGTGATACGTCCGTCCTTGTCGGACACGAAGGATCGGGCGTTTTCAATCAGGTTGGTGACGATCTGCCCGATGCGCAAATCGTGGCCGTTGACCAGGAAGCGCGTCTTGACGCCAGGCTTGCGCTCGATCGCGAACTCGATCTGCACTTCCTTCTTGCGGCTGCGGATCTGCCGTGAGATGTCCACCAGATCGCGCAACAGGATTTCGAGGTCCACGGAGCCGGCATCGACGCGGGCAAGCTCGGCGTCCAGCCGCGATGCATCGGAAATGTCGCTGATCAACCGGTCGAGGCGGCGAACGTCATGCTGGATGACATCCATCAGCCGCTGCTTGGAATCATCGGATTTGGCAAGCGGCAACGTCTCGACGGCGCTGCGCAGCGACGTCAGCGGGTTCTTCAGCTCGTGACTGACATCCGCGGCGAAGCTCTCGATCGCATCGATGCGGTCGTAAAGGGCTGTCGTCATGTCACGGAGTGCGATCGAAAGGTTGCCGATCTCATCCTGCCGCACCGAGAAATCGGGAATTTCCTCGCGCTCCTTCGAGCCGCGACGCACCCGGATGGCGGCCGCAGACAGGCGACGGAGCGGATTGGCGATCGTCGAGGACAGCACCAGCGACAGCAGCACGTTGACCAGCGTCGCGACGCCGAACACGCGCATGATGCCCAGCCGTTCGGCATGAACGATATTGTCGATGTCGCCCGCCTGCGTCGAGAGCAGCAATACGCCGAGCACTGCGCGAAAACGCTGGATCGGAACGGCGACCGAAACGATGAGCTCGCCCTTTTCGGTGGTGCGCACCACGGCGCCGCGCACGCCCGTCAGCGCATTCATCACTTCGGGATAAATAGAGCCATCACCGCCGGGCGCTTCCTTGTAGAGCGGCAGGTTGCCCGGTTGCAGAACCTTGTTGAAGATCGTCGTGAACCACTCGCTCCAGGTCTGCTTCTCGTCGGCCACTGGCGGTAGGTCAAAGCGCAGAACCTGGCCGCGCGAATAGAGGTGACGCGAATCGAGTAGCAGGTTCGCGTCGGCGTCGAAGATACGAGCGCGTGTGCGGGTGGGCGAGATCAGTCGGCGTAGCACCGGCGCGACCTTTTCCGGATCGATCGGGAATTCCAGATCCTCGTCGTTCGGAACCGGCGTGATACTCTGGCCGGCTTGCAGCTCCAGCAGTTTCTCCGGATCGATGGTGATCGAGTTGGTGTCCACCGACGCCGATGCCGAGACGGCGCCCGCGATGATTTCACCCTGCGTCAGAAGGCTTTCGACACGGGCGTCGATCAACCCTTCGCGAAACTGGTTGAGATAGAGAATGCCGCCGACCAGAACGACCAGCGCCACGAGGTTGAAGAACAGGATACGGCGTGTCAGGCTCGAAAAGACGGCGTTACCGAAGATGCGGCGAATGATCGTGAATGGGTGAGACCAACGTCGCCCCCTGACGCGGCGGCCCACGCCCTCCACGTCATCCAGATCCCTTTCCTGCACCAACTGTGCCAACGACAGCCCTTTCGGAGAGCGGACCGCGTCAGCGGCCTCAGCCCTCTCTCATTCCTATCCGCCGCGCCGCGTGGGCGTCAGGCTGCTTCGCGGAAGCGGTATCCCACTCCGTAGAGCGTTTCAATCATATCAAAGTCGTTATCGACCATCTTGAATTTCTTGCGCAGCCGCTTGATGTGGCTGTCGATGGTGCGATCGTCGACATAGACCTGCTCATCATAGGCCGCATCCATCAGCGCGTCGCGGCTTTTCACCACGCCGGGGCGCTGAGCAAGCGAATGCAGGATGAGGAATTCGGTGACCGTCAGCGTCACCGGCTCACCCTTCCAGGTGCATGTGTGGCGTTCCTGATCCATGACCAACTGACCGCGCTCAAGCGAGCGCGCCAGTTGCGCGGCGCCCGGTTTCGGAGCACTGCCGCTGGCGGCAGCCGCGGCCGCCTCGCGACCGGCCGCGCGACGCAGAACGGCGCGAACGCGCTCGACCAGCAGGCGCTGCGAGAAAGGCTTGGTGATGAAATCGTCGGCGCCCATCTTCAGGCCGAACAGTTCGTCGATTTCCTCGTCCTTGGAGGTAAGGAAAATGACCGGCATGTCGGATTTCTGGCGCAGCCGGCGCAGCAGTTCCATCCCGTCCATGCGCGGCATCTTTATATCGAAGATCGCGAGATGCGGGGGGCGGGCGAGCAGACCGTCGAGGGCCGAAGCGCCGTCCGTATAGGTCTCGACCTTGTATCCTTCGGCCTCGAGCGCGATCGACACGGAGGTCAGGATGTTACGGTCGTCATCAACGAGCGCGATTGTCGGCATTGTATTCGTCTCCGTCATCTAATGCGCGTCTCCAGGATTTTTTGAAGGTCCCCAGGCGGCCACATGAACCGGATGCGCTTATGGGGATAAAGGTGGAACAAATTGTGGCAAAGATAAAGGGCGCCGCCGTTGCAAAATATTCATAACAACCGAAAGTGGTGTGACGAGCTGACCAGTCGCTGGGTATTTCAAACGATTTAAAATAAACACCTCAAATTTAAATCGATTAAATAATTGATATCGTTATATATTATCGATTTGTGCCACTTGCGTTTTAAAAAACCTCTCCGTACGGTCGCGCTCAGTTCTCAACGGCGTAAGCCCCGAAGGAAGGGAAAGACCATGGAGCAGTTCGGCATCCACAACCCAGCGATACAGCTTGCGACGGCAGGTTTCGGAAATGCACGCAGCGTCCGTTACAACTTCACCGCCGCGTCTCTCTATGAAGAGTCGATTCGCCGGGGCGAGGCCGAACTCACCGCACATGGCGCCCTTCGCGCCCTGACGAGCCAGCACACCGGGCGTTCGCCCAAGGACAAATTCGTGGTCCGCGATGCCAATACCGATGGCGAGATCTGGTGGGACAACAACAAGCCGATGTCGCCGGAGCATTTCGCGCTGCTGAAGGCCGATATGCTGGCGCATGCGGCCGGCAAGGAACTCTTCGTTCAGGACCTGATCGGCGGCGCCGATGAGACCAACGCCCTGCAGACCCGCGTCGTCACCGAGCTTGCCTGGCACTCGCTGTTCATCCGCAATTTGCTGATCCGCCCGGAGCGTTCCACGCTCGAAAGCTTCGTCCCGAAGCTGACGATCATCGACCTCCCCACCTTCAAGGCTGATCCGGAGCGATACGGCTGCCGCACCGAAACCGTCATCGCCTGCGACCTTACGAACGGCGAAATCCTGATTGCCGGCACCTTCTACGCCGGCGAGATGAAGAAGTCCGTCTTTACCTCGCTGAACTACCTGCTGCCGGCAAAGGGCGTCATGCCGATGCACTGCTCGGCCAATGTCGGCCCGGATGGCGATGCAGCCGTGTTCTTCGGACTCTCCGGCACCGGCAAGACCACGCTTTCGGCCGATCCCGCCCGCACGCTGATCGGCGACGACGAGCACGGCTGGGGCGAGGACGGCATCTTCAACTTCGAAGGCGGCTGCTACGCCAAGACAATCCGGCTTTCGCCGGAAGCCGAGCCGGAAATCTACGCCACGACACAGCGTTTCGGCACTGTGCTCGAAAACGTCGTGCTCGACGAAAACCGCGTGCCCGATTTCAACGATGGCTCGCTCACGGAAAACACCCGCTGCGCCTATCCGCTCGATTTCATCCCGAACGCCTCGAAGTCAGGTCTGGCCGGCCATCCGAAGACGATCATCATGCTGACCGCCGATGCCTTCGGCGTCATGCCACCAATCGCCAAACTGACGCCGGACCAGGCGATGTACCACTTCCTCTCCGGCTACACCGCCAAGGTCGCCGGCACGGAGCGTGGCGTCACCGAGCCTGAAGCCACCTTCTCGACCTGCTTCGGCGCTCCCTTCATGCCGCGACACCCGTCGGAATATGGCAATCTGCTGAAGGAGCTGATCGGTCGCCACGGGGTGGAGTGCTGGCTGGTCAACACCGGCTGGACCGGCGGCGCCTATGGTACCGGCAAGCGCATGCCGATCAAGGCGACGCGCACGCTTCTGGCCGCAGCACTGTCGGGTGAACTCAACAAGGCCGATTTCCGCGCCGATTCGAACTTCGGTTTTGCCGTACCGGTGGCCGTTGCGGGCGTCGAGACCGCTATCCTCGACCCGCGCTCGACCTGGGCCGATGCCGATGCTTACGACGCGCAGGCAACCAGGCTAGTGACGATGTTCATCGACAATTTTGCCAAGTTCGAAGAGCACGTCGACGGCGGAGTGCGCGATGCGGCCCCGGGTTTTCGGGTCGCCGCTGAGTAAATCAGCGACAACTGATTGATGATTCACGTGAAACCCGGCCCCTGCGGCCGGGTTTTGCATGTTTTCAAGCAGCCGGTGATGTGAGATAGAAATCCCATGGCCAGCGACCCGCTCTATATCAATGACAGGATCACCATCGCAGGATGGGAACTGACGGAACAGTTCGTTCTGGCGGGCGGTCCCGGCGGGCAGAACGTCAACAAGGTCTCGACCGCGGTCCAGCTGTTCTACAACATCCAGACCTCGCCGGCTTTGAACGAGCGCGTCAAGATCAACGCCATGAAGCTTGCCGGTCGCCGCATGTCGAAGGAAGGCGTGCTGATGATCGAGGCCAGCCGCTTTCGCAGCCAGGAACGCAACCGCGAGGACGCGCGCGAGCGTCTGAAGGAACTGATCCTCGAAGCTGCCAAGCCGCCACCCCCACCGCGGAGGAAAACCAAGCCGACCAAGGGTTCGGTGGAACGCCGGCTGAAGGCCAAATCCGGCCGCTCCGATGTCAAGAAAATGCGCGGCCGCCCGAGTGGCGACTAGGAACAGCGAGTGATATGTTAGAGTTCCCGAACGGCGTCCGTCACAGCCCGGAATATTTGAGCCGCCCGCGCCAGGAGGCTCTGGTCGAAATCATCCGCGCCCTTGTCGCCGAAGCGCCGCTTTATACGCCCGTCATGCCCGGCAACGGCAAGCCCATGTCGGTCCGCATGACCAATTGCGGTGCGCTCGGCTGGGTCACCGACAAGGATCGCGGCTACCGCTATCAGCCGACGCACCCGGGGACGGGAAAGCCATGGCCGGACATTCCAAGTGAACTGCTCGATATCTGGAATGACGTATCCGGCCACGATAGGCCGCCCGAAGCCTGCCTCGTCAATTTCTATTCTGATGATGCCAAGATGGGCCTGCATCAGGACAAGGACGAGCAGGACCTGTCGGCCCCCGTCGTCTCGATCTCGCTCGGCAATGCCTGTCTGTTCCGCGTCGGTGGCTTGGCGCGCACCGACAAGACCATGTCGTTCAAGCTATCCAGCGGCGATGTGGTCATTCTGGGCGGGCAGGGGCGCCTTTGCTTTCATGGCGTCGACCGCATCTATCCCGCAACATCGACGCTGCTGAAGAACGGCGGCCGCATCAACCTGACGCTTCGCCGGGTAACGGCTTAAAGTTTACGCAGCGCCACCTGTTCGGTCAGATGATTCTGGTCCTTGCGCAGGATCAGGTCGGCGCGCGGCCGCGTCGGCAGGATATTTTCGCGCAGGTTCTTCAGGTTGATATTTTGCCACAGCCCCTCGGCGATCGACAGCGCTTCCTCTTCGCTGATCGAGGCGTAGCGGTGGAAGAACGAGTTCGGATCGCGAAACGCCGTCTCGCGCAGGCCCATGAAACGGGTCACGTACCAGTCGTGAATCCGGCTTTCATCCGCATCTATATAGATCGAGAAGTCGAAGAAGTCGGATACCATCGGCACGATCTTGCCGCCGGCCGGCAGGTCGCGCGATTGTAGAACGTTGATGCCCTCGAAGATCAGGATATCGGGTCGGTCGATGATCTTGTGCTCGTTCGGCAGCACGTCATAGACCAGATGCGAGTAGGAAGGTGCTTTGACATCAGGCTGCCCTGCCTTGATCGCTGCCAGGAAGCGCAGGATCGCGCCGGTATCGTAGCTCTCGGGAAAGCCCTTGCGTTGCATCAGGTTTTCACGCTGCAGCACTGCGTTCGGATAGAGGAAGCCGTCGGTCGTCACCAGGTCGACCTTCGGGCTCGACGGCCAGCGGCGCAGCAGTTCCTTCAGGATACGTGCCGTCGTCGATTTGCCGACGGCGACCGAGCCGGCGATGCCGATCACGAACGGCGTCTTCGCCACGTTGGAAAGGCTGAGGAAGCGGTTGCGTTGCTTGAACAGCAGCTGCGACGATTCCACATGCGCCGACAGCAGCCGCGACAGCGACAGGTAAATGCGCCGGACTTCGTCGAGGTCAATCGGGTCGCCCATTGAGCGCAGCCGCTTGACCTCGTCGGATGTCAGCGTCATCGGCGTATCGGCCCGGAAATGCGCCCATTCCTCGGATGAGAAGAAGTGATAGGGCGAATAGGCATTCGCCTGGAAATGATCGAGCGTCTCAGGCGCTCCCGTTATCTGTCTTGCGATACCCATCAGCTTTGCCGGCTGGCCTTTTCTTTGAGGCCGGATTGAGCGCTACGGCGCTCAAGCTCCGCCATGACATCTTGCAACGGAATGCCCGCGACCTTCAATACGACCAAGAGATGATAGAGAAGGTCGGCGGCTTCGTAGGTGAGGTTGTCGCGGTCGTCGGCCACCGCTGCCATGACGGCTTCGATCGCCTCTTCGCCCAGCTTCTTGGCGGCTTTGCTCTGGCCTGCGGCAACGAGCTTTGCGGTCCAGGATTCGTCCGGCGAGGCTTTCGATCGCGCGTCTACGATCTTTTCCAGGTCATCAAGTGTGAATTCGCTCATGATTTCGCTTTCAGGCTCAGTCGAGACGCATGTCGATGCCGCAAGAAGACATATAGCGCTTCGCTTCCCCGACGGAATAGGTGCCGAAGTGGAAGATGGAAGCGGCCAGAACCGCCGTCGCGTGGCCCTCTTTGATGCCGGCCACGAGATCGTCGAGATCGCCCACGCCACCGGACGCGATCACAGGCACCCTGACGGCATCGGCAATCGCCCGCGTCAGTTCCAGATCGTAGCCGGCTTTGGTTCCGTCTCGGTCCATCGAGGTCACCAGCAGTTCGCCGGCGCCGCGCTCGACCATCTTGCGGGCGAACTCGACGGCATCGATGCCGGTCGCGTTGCGGCCGCCGTGGGTGTAGATCTCCCAGGCGCTCATGTTGTCGCCACCGACCGCCTGCGTCAGCCGGCGCTTGGCGTCGATCGACACGACGATGCACTGGTCGCCGAACTTGTCGGCCGCCTCGGCCACGAAATCCGGATTGCTGACCGCGGCGGAATTGATCGAAACCTTGTCGGCACCGCACAAAAGCAGCTTGCGGATGTCGGCGATGGTGCGAACGCCGCCACCGACGGTAACGGGCATGAAGCACTGATCGGCAGTGCGCGACACGACGTCGAAGATCGTCTCGCGATTGTCCGAAGATGCGGTGATGTCGAGGAAGCAGAGCTCGTCGGCGCCGGCCGCGTCATAGGCCTTGGCGGCCTCGACGGGATCGCCGGCATCGACGAGGTTCAGGAAGTTGACACCCTTGACGACACGGCCGTCCTTGACGTCGAGGCAGGGAATGACGCGAGCCTTCAGGGTCATTGTGCTGTCTCCTTCGCCCTTGCCGCCTTGATCAGCGCCAGCGCTTCGGTCGGGTCGATGCGGCCATCATAGAGCGCCCGGCCGGAAATCGCACCTTCCAGCTTGCGCGCATCGGGCTGCAGCATCCGCTTGACGTCGTCGATCGAAGCCAAGCCACCGGACGCGATGACAGGAATCGAAACGGCGCCGGCAAGCGCCAGCGTCGAGTCCCAGTTGATGCCTGCAAGGATGCCGTCCCGGTCGATATCGGTATAGATGATCGCCGCAACGCCAGCGCCTTCGAACTTTTTTGCCAGCTCGACAATGCCGAGTTCGGATGCTTCCGCCCAGCCCTCGACGGCCACCTTGCCGCCCTTGGCGTCGATGCCGACGGCGACGTGACCGGGAAACCTCTTGCAGGCTTCTATGACCAGATCAGGATCACGCACCGCGACGGTCCCGAGGATGACACGCGTCAGCCCCCGGGTGAGCCAGCTTTCGATATGGTCGAGTGTGCGAATGCCGCCGCCGAGCTGAACCGGGTTTTTTGTCGACTTAAGGATTGCGTCGACGGCCGCGCCATTGACGCTTTCACCGGCAAACGCGCCGTTGAGATCGACCACGTGCAGCCACTCGAAACCCTGGTCCTCGAAGGCTTTCGCCTGCGCGCCGGGGTCGGGATTGTAGACGGTGGCCTGCTCCATGTCGCCGAGCTTGAGGCGCACGCACTGGCCGTCCTTGAGGTCGATGGCGGGAAATAGAATCATTCGGTCAGTCCTTGGATGGCGCGAGCTCAGGGCTTCCAGCGCAGGAAATTGGCGATCAGGGCGAGGCCGAGCTTCTGGCTCTTCTCCGGATGAAACTGCGCGCCCGCCATGTTGTCGCGGCCGACGAAGGCGGTCAGCGGTCCGCCGTAGCTGGTGGTCGCGATCACATCGGCGTGGTTCTTAGCCGCCAGATGGTAGGAATGCACGAAATAGGCGTGCAAACCGTCCGGCCCGGTCGGAATGCCGTCGAACAGCGGATGCGGGCTGTTGATATCGAGCGTGTTCCAGCCGATCTGCGGGATCTTCAGATTGGCATCGTCGGGCGTCATTTCAACGACGTCGCCGGGAATCCAGCCAAAACCTTCGGTGGTGGTCTTCTCCAGCCCGCGCGACGACATCAGCTGCATGCCGACGCAGATGCCGAGAAAAGGCCGTGCCTTGCGCTCGACCGCCTCGATCAGCACCTCGGTCATCCCCGGAACGGCATCGAGCCCGCGCCGGCAATCGGCATAGGCGCCGACGCCGGGTAGTACGATGCGATCGGCGGCGGCCACGTCGTCAGCCTTGTCGGTGAGGTCGATTACTGCATCGATGCCGGCCTCGCGCGCCGCCCGCTCGAATGCCTTCGTCGCCGAACGCAGATTGCCGGACCCGTAGTCGATAATTGCGACGCGCATCAACGTCCTCCATCAAAGCCGAACAGACCGAGCGACGTGGCATTGCCGCGATCGCCACGGGACGCGCTGTCCCATTGCGGCGAAGGCGCTTTGCCGGTGTCATCCGTGTCGGTTCGTATCGTCGAAAAATAGATGTCCTCGGCGACCTCAAGCGAGTCCGCCGAGATCAGCGCATGCTCGTCCCAGCCCTTGGAGACCAGGTTGCGCACGCGAAAATTCTGTCCTTCCAGCGCCACCAACAGGCTGGTGCCGAAGGTTACTGCGCCGCCCACCAGCCAGAGCCCCGGTCGCTCCATCAGCGCGCCGCCGACGCTCTGCAGCAGGAAGGCCGCAATAGCATGCAGCCACAGCCGATGGCTCGCCAGCCAGATCCATGGAAAGGCAAAGCCGAGCACGGTAAATCCGTCGCGGATGAAGCGTGTCTTATCGTGGGCTTTATCGGCTCCATTAGGCGCCGTCAGAACCATATAGCTTGAACTCATATCGTCAGGCTCCCTGGAGGGGCTCAGACGAGCGTGCCCTTCGTCGAGGGTACACGGCCCGCCTGCCTCGGATCGATCTCGGTCGCCGTGCGCAATGCGCGGGCAACGGCCTTGAAGCAAGTCTCGGCGATATGATGGTTGTTGGCGCCGTAATGGTTCAGGATATGCAACGTGATGCCGGCGTTCTGGGCGAGCGCCTGGAAGAACTCGCGCACCAGTTCGGTATCGAAGGTGCCGATCTTCGGCGCGCTGAAGGCGACATTCCAGACGAGGAACGGACGGCCCGAGAGATCGACGGCGGCCTTCGTCATCGTCTCGTCCATGGCAAGATCGATCGAGGCATAGCGTGTGATGCCGCGGCGGTCACCGAGCGCCTTCGCGATCGCCTGGCCGATGGCGATGCCCGTGTCCTCGACCGCATGGTGATCGTCGACATGCAGGTCGCCCTTGGTCTCGATCTCCATGTCGATCAGCGAATGCCGGGACAGCTGGTCGAGCATATGGTCGAAGAAGCCGACGCCGGTCGAAATCGTCGACTTGCCGGTGCCGTCGAGATTGACGGAAACGGAAACCGAAGTTTCGTTGGTCTTGCGGGATACGGATCCCGTACGGCTTGCTGCGGTCTCGGCCATATGGCGCTCCCTCCGGAAATACGCGGGTTCCTTATCAGGCGTGCTGGGAAATATCCAGAAGCGCGGCCGTAGAAATCGAAGCCATTTGCAATCGGCATTCGCCAACTTACATAGGGCTCGACAGGGCCGATGAACGGCCCGAGGTATCAGCCCGCCTGACGGGCCAGGATGTATTCGATGACAACGATTATTACAGTTCGAAAGGGCGGCAAGGTCATCATGGCGGGCGACGGTCAGGTCAGCCTCGGCCAGACCGTCATGAAGGGCAATGCCCGCAAGGTGCGCCGCATCGGCAAGGGCGGTGACGTCATCGCCGGTTTCGCCGGCGCCACCGCCGATGCCTTCACGCTTCTGGAGCGGCTTGAAAAGAAGCTCGAGCAATATCCCGGTCAGCTGATGCGCGCCGCCGTCGAGCTCGCCAAGGATTGGCGCACCGACAAGTATCTGCGCAATCTCGAAGCCATGATGCTGGTCGCCGACAAGTCGGTGACGCTGGCAATCACCGGCAATGGCGACGTGCTGGAACCCGAACATGGTGCCATCGCCATCGGCTCCGGCGGCAACTATGCATTCGCGGCCGCCCGCGCGCTGATGGATAGCGACAAGTCGGCCGAGGACATCGCCCGCCGGGCGCTCGATATCGCCGCCGACATCTGCGTCTATACCAACCACAATCTCGTGGTCGAAACACTGGATGCCGAATAACGTCAAGCTTTGAACATGGGTCCCGTGGGCCGGGCCGCGAACGGCCGGCCGAAACGGGAAAGCCAAGAGGATATCATGACCAATTTTTCTCCGAGAGAAATCGTCTCCGAGCTGGACCGCCACATCATCGGCCAGCATGACGCCAAGCGCGCCGTCGCCATCGCGCTGCGCAACCGCTGGCGCCGCCAGCAGCTCGACGAGAGCCTGCGCGACGAAGTGATGCCCAAGAACATCCTGATGATCGGCCCGACCGGCGTCGGCAAGACGGAAATCTCCCGCCGCCTCGCCAAGCTCGCCGGCGCGCCCTTCATCAAGGTCGAAGCCACCAAGTTCACCGAAGTCGGCTATGTCGGGCGCGACGTCGAGCAGATCATCCGCGATCTCGTCGAGGTCGGCATCGGTCTTGCCCGCGAAAAGAAGCGCTCCGAGGTCGAAGCCAAGGCGCATATGAGCGCCGAGGAACGCGTGCTCGACGCGCTGGTCGGCTCCACCGCATCGCCTGCCACCCGTGACAGCTTCCGCAAGAAGCTGCGATCGGGCGAACTTGACGATAAGGAGATCGACATCGAAGTGGCCGATACCAGCACCGGCATGGGCGGTTTCGACGTCCCCGGCATGCAGGGCGGCATCGGCATGATCAACCTGTCGGAAATGTTCGGCAAGGCCATGGGCGGCCGCACCAAGAAGGTGCGCACCACCGTGAAGGCCTCCTACACCGACCTGATCCGCGACGAATCCGACAAGCTGATCGACAATGAAGTCATCCAGCGCGAGGCGGTGCGCGCCGTCGAGAACGACGGCATCGTCTTCCTCGACGAGATCGACAAGATCGCTGCCCGCGATGGCGGCATGGGTGCCGGTGTCTCCCGCGAAGGCGTGCAGCGCGACCTGCTGCCGCTGGTCGAAGGCACGACGGTCTCGACCAAGTACGGCCCGGTCAAGACCGACCACGTGCTGTTCATCGCGTCCGGCGCCTTCCACGTCTCCAAGCCGTCGGACCTGCTGCCGGAGCTTCAGGGTCGTCTGCCGATCCGCGTCGAGCTGCGCCCGCTGACCAAGGAAGACTTCCGCCGCATCCTGACGGAAACCGAGGCCAGCCTGATCCGCCAGTACATCGCGCTGATGCAGACCGAGGGCCTGAACCTCGAATTCACCGACGACGCTCTCGATGCGCTCGCCGATGTCGCGGTGCATCTCAACGCCTCGGTCGAAAACATCGGCGCCCGCCGCCTGCAGACGGTGATGGAGCGGGTGCTGGACGAGATCTCGTTCAACGCGCCGGATCGCGGCGGTACGGCGGTGACCATCGACGCCGAATACGTCCGCAAGCATGTCGGCGATCTCGCCCAGAACACCGACCTCTCGCGCTTCATTCTGTGACGCGCGAGCACCGGCCTTCGTCATTACTGGCGTGATGCCGCAACTTTGACCGACTGCACTCTCGACAACGGGTCTTTTACTTTTTAGTGAAAGGCCCGTTTTGTTGTCGGCGCCAGCATTATTCGGCCAAGATTATAGGCCAGTCAGCGCCGAACACTGCCAGGAATGATGGGAACGCTGATCGTGCGACGCCTTCTGACAAGCCTTATGATTGCCGCCACGGTGCTGACAGCAGCGCCTGCCTTCTCCATGCAGCTTGTCCCGCCAGGCAATCGTAACGTCGAGCAGCCGAATGTTCCCGGCGCATCGGTCCGCCGCACCAAGGGCACCAAGACGACCTTCGATCGCAAATACGACAAGGTCTACGAACTGCTCTCCACCGATCACGAGCTGATG
The DNA here is from genome assembly GCA_900470805.1 of Hyphomicrobiales bacterium. GTDB lineage: Bacteria > Pseudomonadota > Alphaproteobacteria > Rhizobiales > Rhizobiaceae > Rhizobium. Next base: position 237,767 of record UCCA01000015.1, read on the forward strand.
GGCAAGATCAAGAAGGTCTCGGCCGCCTACGGCGTTGATCCGATCCACGTCGTCGGTGCCATCGTCGGCGAGCACACCTACAATGTCGACGCCTACGACCGCCTGCAGTCCTACTATGTCAAGGCCGCGTCCTATGCCGGCCAGAGCTTCCGCTTCGCCTATGATGGCGAGGATGTCGATGATTTTATCAAGCGTCCGCAGTTTGCCGAATGCAACGGCAAGAATGATTCCTATACGCTGTGGAGCTGCCGCGAGGATGTTTGGGAAAGCGATTTCCGTGGCAAGACCGTCGGCGGCAAGAGCTTCCCGAACAATCGCTTCAGCGCCGTCTTCTTCCAGCCCTTCTATGCCGGCCAGACCTTCGGCCTCGGCCAGATCAACCCGCTGACGGCGCTGATGCTGTCGGACTTGGTCTCAAAGGTTTCCGGATATGACAAGCTGAACGAAAAGGACGCCGGCAGCGTCTACAAGGCGATCATGCAGCCCGACATTTCGCTGGCCTTCGTCGCCGCCGCCGTTCGCCGCTCGATCGACGACTACAAGCAGATCGCCGGCATGGACATCTCCAAGAACCCCGGCCTGACGGCAACGCTCTACAACCTTGGAAATTCCCGCCAGCGCGCCGCGGCGCTTGCCGCCAGGAACCGCGCATCGGGCGACACGGTCTGGCCGGAAGAGAACTATTACGGATGGTTGATCAACGACAAGCTGGACGAGCTGCAGCGCCTGCTCTAACTCTGGTCTAGCCGGGGAGGGCATCTTCCGCGAAAGGCCAGTATCACATGGACATGCGTCCGGACCCGTTCGTTCCGCCAGCGCCGATTCCGCGCAATTCGCCGCCGAGCCGGCTTGAGATCATCCGCACCATCCTGCGCAACCCGCTGGAGCTCTGGGGCGAACCCTCCTACACGCTGCCCTGGATCAAGACGAAGTTCTTCCGCGAACGCACGCTGATCGTCAACGATCCCGGCCTGATCAAGCATGTGCTGGTCGATAACGCCGCCAATTACCGCATGTCTGACATTCGCCAGCTGATCCTGCGCCCCATCCTGCGCGATGGACTGCTGACGGCCGAAGGCGAGGTCTGGAAGCGTTCGCGCAAGGCCGTCGCCCCCGTCTTCACGCCGCGCCATGCCAACGGCTTCGCCGGCCAGATGCTGCGCCAGTCGGAGGAATACGTCCGCAAATACGAGACGTCAGGCGCCGATGGCCAGACGTTCGAGATCGCCAGTGACATGGCCGAGCTCACCTTCGCCATCCTCGCCGATACGCTGTTCTCCGGCGAAATCGTCACCTCCTCGGACAGCTTCGCCGACGACGTCAACGCGCTCCTGCATCGCATGGGTCGCGTTGACCCGATGGACCTGTTACGCGCACCCTCCTGGGTGCCGCGCGTCACCCGCATTGGTGGCCAGAAGGTGCTGGAGAAATTCCGGACCATCGTACGCGAAACCATGGATGCGCGGCTCGCCCGCATGCAGGCCGACCGTGCCAGCACGCCGGAAGATTTCCTCACCCTGCTGCTGGACCAGGCGGCGAGTGGTGGGCTGACCAATGCCGAGATCGAGGACAACATCCTCACCTTCATCGGCGCCGGTCACGAAACCACGGCCCGCGCGCTCGCCTGGACGCTCTACTGTCTCGCCAACACGCCGCATATCCGCGACGCCATGGAGGAAGAAATCGACCGCGTGCTGGCGACAGGCGCCGAGCCGGTGAAGTGGCTTGAGCTGATGCCCTATACCCGCGCCGCCTTCGAGGAGGCGCTTCGCCTCTATCCGCCGGCGCCATCTATCAATCGCGCGGCGATAGCGGATGATCGCTGGACCAATGCCAAGGGCGAAACCATCACCATCGAAGCGGGCGTCACTGTGCTGATCATGCCGTGGACGCTTCATCGCCACGAACTCTACTGGGAAAAGCCGCGCGCCTACATGCCCGAGCGCTTCCTGCCCGAAAACCGCGGCAAGATCGGCCGCTTCCAGTTCCTCCCGTTCGGCGCCGGCCCACGCGTCTGCATCGGCGCCACCTTCGCGCTGCAGGAGGCGGTGATCGCGCTTGCGGTGATGATGCATCGTTTCCGCTTCGACATGACCGCGGACACCAACCCCTGGCCGGTGCAGAAACTGACGACACAGCCGCAGAACGGCCTGCCGATGCGTGTCACGCCACGCGCCGTGCCGAAGGCATAAAGCTTTCGAACTGTTGCACAATTGACTATCGGTGAAAGCCGGTCAAAGTGGCGGCATATGGAAAGCCGTCAGTGCCCGAGGAGACAATCTATGAGCCGCATCGAAAAACACGGTCTCGCGATCGAAGCCGTCCTTCATGACTTCCTTGTGGACGAGGCGCTGCCCGGTCTTGGTCTCGATGCGGACAAATTCTTTGCCGACTTCTCCGCCATCGTCCACGATCTCGCGCCGAAAAACCGGGCGCTGTTGGCCAAGCGCGATGCGTTGCAGCTGCGGATCGACGAATGGTATCGCCAGCACGGTGCACCGAGCGACATGGACGCCTACCAGACTTTCCTGCGCGAGATCGGCTATCTCCTGCCTGAAGGATCCGATTTCCACGTCTCCACCAGTAACGTCGATCCCGAGATCGCCTCGATCGCCGGACCGCAGCTTGTCGTCCCCGTCATGAATGCCCGTTACGCGCTGAACGCCGCGAACGCCCGCTGGGGCTCGCTCTACGACGCGCTTTACGGCACCGATGCGATTCCCGAGGCGGATGGGGCGGAAAAGGGCAGGGGCTACAATCCGAAGCGAGGCGAGAAGGTCATCGCCTGGGTCCGCGATTTCCTCGACCAGGCAGTGCCACTCGTCGATTGGAGCTGGAAGGATATCGCTGGTCTTTCGGTAAAGGATGGCGCGCTTGCACTGGTCTCCATCGATGGCGAACATGTCGCACTCAAGGATGCCGGTCATTTCGCCGGCTACCGAGGCGATGCCTCTGCGCCGACCAATCTCCTGCTGAAAAACAACGGCATCCATATCGACATCGTGATTGATGCCTCGACGGCGATCGGCAAGAGCGATCCGGCGCATATCTCCGACGTCTGGCTCGAATCCGCGATCACCACGATCATGGACTGCGAGGATTCGATCGCCGCTGTTGATGCCGAGGACAAGACCGAGGTCTACCGCAACTGGCTCGGTCTGATGAAGGGCGATCTGCAGGAAGACGTCACAAAGGGCGACAAGAGCTTCATCCGCAAGCTCAACCCGGATCTCGACTATATCGACCCGGACGGCGCGTCTTTCGAGGTCCACCGCCGCTCGCTGATGCTGATCCGCAATGTCGGCCACCTCATGACGAATCCGGCTATCCTTGATCGTGACGGCAACGAGGTGCCCGAGGGTATCATGGACGCGATGATCACGGCAGCGATCGCGCTCTACGACATCGGCCCCAACGGCCGCCGCAAGAATTCCCGCACCGGCTCCATGTATGTCGTCAAGCCGAAGATGCACGGCCCCGAGGAAGTGGCCTTTGCCGTCGAGATCTTCTCGCGCGTCGAGGATGCGTTGGGCATCGCTGAGAATACCATCAAGATGGGTATCATGGACGAGGAGCGCCGCACTACTGTTAACCTCAAGGAATGCATCCGCGCCGCCCGTGAGCGCGTCGTCTTCATCAACACCGGCTTCCTCGACCGCACCGGCGACGAGATGCACACCTCGATGGAAGCCGGCCCGATGATCCGTAAGGGCGACATGAAGCAGGCCGCCTGGATCGCCGCCTACGAGAACTCGAACGTCGATATCGGCCTCGAATGCGGCCTCTCCGGCCATGCTCAGATCGGCAAGGGCATGTGGGCGATGCCGGATCTGATGGCGGCGATGCTGGAACAGAAGATTGCCCACCCGAGGGCCGGCGCCAACACCGCCTGGGTCCCGTCACCGACGGCGGCAACCCTGCATGCCACCCACTATCACAAGGTCAATGTCGCCAATGTCCAGCGCGGCCTGAAGGACCGCCCGCGCGCCAAGCTGAACGATATCCTCTCGGTCCCGGTCGCCGTCCGTCCCAACTGGACGCCGGAGGAAATCCAGCGTGAACTGGACAACAATGCCCAGGGCATCCTCGGCTACGTCGTTCGCTGGGTCGATCAGGGCGTCGGTTGCTCCAAGGTGCCAGACATCAACAATGTCGGCCTGATGGAAGACCGCGCGACGCTACGCATCTCCGCCCAGCACATGGCCAACTGGCTGCACCACAAGGTGGTCACCGAGGCGCAAATCCTGGAGACGATGAAGCGCATGGCCGCCGTCGTCGATCAGCAGAACATCGGTGATGCGCTCTATCATCCGATGGCGACGGATTTCGAAGGCTCGATCGCTTTCCAGGCCGCCCTCGAGCTGGTGCTGGAGGGCAGGGTGCAGCCAAATGGCTACACTGAACCGGTCCTGCACCGCCGCCGCCTGGAGCTGAAGGCGGCGCAGTCCGCCTGATCAGGAAAGAGAGATTCAAAAAGGCCGCCGAACTTGCGTTCTGGCGGCCTTTTTTATACCGAATTTCAGGTCCAGCTTACTGGATAACGATGACCTTCGAGGTCGTCTTGCCGGGGCGGACGCGGCTGTAGAGGTCGATGACGTCCTGGTTGATCAGACGAATGCAGCCCGAAGAGGCGGCAGTGCCGATGGAGGCCCATTCCGGCGTGCCGTGCAAGCGGAACAGCGTGTCCTTGCCCTCTTCGTTGAAGAGGTACATGGCGCGCGCGCCGAGCGGATTGCTGAGGCCAGGGCCCATGCCGTCTTCGACGTACTTGGCGATCTCGGGGCGGCGAACGGCCATTTCCTTCGGGGGATGCCAGTTCGGCCATTCCTGCTTCCAGGCGACGTAGGCGGTGCCGGCCCATGCGAAGCCCTGCTTGCCGACGCCGATGCCGTAGCGCATCGCCTTGCCGCCGGGCATGATGTAGTAGAGGAAGCGCTCGCGGGTGTTGACGATGATCGTACCCGGGCGTTCCGTGGTTTCGTAGGAGACAACCTGGCGATGGAACTGCGGCTTGACCTTCTGGATCGGGATCGCCGGCAGCGAGTATCCTGCATCCGTCGTCACGCCATAGGCGTCGTCGAAGATCTGCGCGGTCTGGACGATCGGTCCCGGCGCTGCGGTCTTGTCTTGAACGGATGCGCTCTCGGACGTCGTGGAGCAACCGGCCAGGGCGAGCGTCGCCATCAGGCCGAATACAGGAAGTGCATTACGGATGCGCATGGATGTCTCTTAAGAATGGGGGCAAGGAGAATCGGTGTTTCAACCATCTTTGAGTATGGTTTATTTTCGATTAACTTCGCCTTTGCAAGCTGTTGCAGGGCGGCGGAGTGAATACGCAACGGCAAACTAGAACCGCATGGTTTTTTTGCAACAACGCGGTCGCCGGACCTTGGGTTATCCATGACGATTTTGAGTATTTACAATAACAATCCGTTAATAGATGGCCGGCAATCGGACAGGGCCATGATGGTGCGCCGCGGCACCCAGATTCTCCTGCACGAGATGCGCCATGCAGTGCTGCCGGAATTGCCGCTCGCCAGCGGCCGGCGGGCCGATCTGATCACCATCACGGAGAAGGGCGAGATCTGGATCGTCGAGATCAAGACGTCGATCGAGGACTTCAGGGTCGATCGCAAGTGGCCGGAATACCGCCAGCACTGTGATCGCCTGTTCTTCGCGACGCATCAGGACGTACCGCTCGACATCTTTCCGGAGGATTGCGGCCTGTTCCTGTCCGATGGCTACGGCGCCCACATGATCCGCGAGGCGCCGGAACACCGGCTGGCGCCTGCGACACGCAAATCCGTGACACTGAATTTCTCCCGTGCCGCCGCCCATCGCCTGATGATGGCCGAATGGGCCACCGGCAAGACCTTCGGCGACGACGACGCGTAGTCGGCTTACTTCGGCGCCCGTTTGGCAAGAATCCGCTGCAGCGTGCGGCGGTGCATGTTCAGCCGCCGCGCCGTTTCCGAAACGTTGCGCTCGCAGATTTCGTAGACGCGCTGGATATGTTCCCAGCGCACCCTGTCGGCCGACATCGGGTTCTCGGGCAGCTCGGCCTTCTCGCCGGCCCGCTGGGTCAGCGCCGCATAGACGTCGTCGGCGTCGGCGGGCTTTGCCAGATAGTCGACGGCGCCAAGCTTCACGGCCGTCACCGCCGTTGCGATATTGCCGTAGCCGGTCAGAACGATGATGCGCGTGTCGTCGCGCTTCTGGCGGATCGCCTCGATCACATCCAGCCCGGTGCCGTCACCAAGCCGCAAATCGACCACGGCATATTTCGGCGCATTGATCTTCGACTTGGCCACGCCTTCGACAACCGATTCCGCGGTTTCCACCTGAAAGCCGCGGCTCTCCATGGCGCGTGCCAGTCGGCGCAGGAACGGACCGTCGTCATCGACGATCAGCAGGCTGGCATCCGGACCGATATGGTCGTCGCTGGCTGGAGGCGTTTCGTTTATCTGCTCGCTCATCATCTCAATCCTGGCGCTGTCGACCTTGCTTGGGCCAATTGCATTGCATCCTCATTATGCCGATTGCATCATTTTGTCGAATGCGCATCGATCAGCATGCGCGGCCATTCGACGCGAACCCGGGCACCGGCCGTCTCCGGCCCGCGATTTTCGAAGGATAGCACGGCTCCGGAACGCTCAAGCAGCGTCTTGGCGATGAACAGTCCGAGCCCCAGGCCACCGGCCCTGTCCTCCTTCTGCCGCTTGGTCACATAAGGCTCGCCGATCCGCGTCAGGATGTCGGGTGCATATCCCTCGCCGTCGTCTTCGACGACGATCAAAACCCGTTCCTGGTTGTGCTCGACGGTCACCGTCACTTCCTTGCGGGCATAGTCGACCGCATTCTCGATCACGTTGCCGAGGCCGTACATGATGCCGGCATTGCGCTCGGTCACCGGCTCGCCCTTGCGCGGATCTTTCTCGATGAGCTTCAGCCGGATGCCCGCCTCCCGATGCGGCGCAACGATCTCCTCCATCATCGACGACAACGGCAGCCGCCGCAGATGCGCATCGCCCTCGACCGAAAGCGTGGTGAGCCGGCGCAGGATATCGCGGCAGCGTTCGCTCTGGCTGCGCAGCAGCATCACGTCCTCGCGGAACCGGTCGTCCGTCTTCAGTTCGCGCTCCATCTCCTTGGCGACGACGCTGATCGTCGCAAGCGGCGTCCCGAGTTCGTGGGCGGCGGCGGCGGCGAGGCCGTCCAGCTGCGAAAGATGCTTCTCGCGCTGCAGCACCAGCTCGGTGGCGGCGAGCGCATCGGCCAGCTGGCCGGCCTCCTTCGAGACACGATAGGCATAGAAGGCGGCAAAGGTCATGGTCGATGCGATCGAGCACCAGACGCCGAACTGCATCACACTGTGAACACTGATCTCGGCCCCGCCGAACCATGGCAGCGGAAATGGCGTGAAGGCGAGGATGGTGATGCAGATCATCGCGATGACGATGAGCGGCGTGCTGTAGCGGATCGGCTGCGACGCGAAGGAGATGATCACGGGAACACAGATCAGCGCGGCAAACGGGTTGGCGAGACCACCGGTGATGAACAGGAGGGCGCAAAGCTGCAGGAGATCAAAGCCCAGCAGCGCGAAGGCCGCAACCGGATCGATCCGGTGCGTCGCGGGATAGCGGATCATCAGGTAGAAATTGACCACCGCAAGCGCCGCGATCAGCGCGCCGCTTGCCACCAGCGGCAGCGGAAACCGCAGCCAGAAGGCAACGATCAGCACCGTCACCGTCTGCCCGCAGACGGCAAGCCACCGCAGCCGCACCAGTGTTTCCAGCCTCAGCCGCCGGCTGCTGTGCCTGTCTTCTTCCGGAATGCTCTCGACGTTATCGACCATCTCTTCGTCCTTGAACCGCTTTGCGGCTCATGTACCACGCGGTTTTGCCCTTGTCGTCGGCAGCGCCTCGTCCGGTCGCTCCGGCCACGGATGCCGGGGATAGCGCCCGCGCATGTCGGCGCGCACGTCCTTCCACGATCCAGCCCAGAAGCCCGGAAGATCGCGCGTCGTCTGGATCGGCCGATGTGCCGGCGAGGTCAGCTCGAGCAGCAGCGGCAGCCGCCCCCCGGCAATGGCGGGATGTTGCTTCAGCCCGTAGAGCTCCTGCACCCGGATCGTCAGCGTCGGCTCCTCTCCATCATACTGGATCGGATGCCGCTGCCCGGTCGGCGCCTCGAAATGCGTCGGCGCCAGGCGCGCGAGGTCGCGCTGCAGCTCGTGCGGCACCAGCGACATCAACCCGTTCGAAAGCCCTGATGCCGAAATGTCGGAAAGCCCGCGCGCCTCGGCCTGGTAAGGAATGAACCAGTCTTCCATGCGCTGAACGAGCGCCGCATCGTCGACATCGGGCCACGGCGCGCCGATGCTTCTATAAAGAAAGCCGATGCGCTCGCGAAGCTGGATCACCTCCTTGGAAAAAGGAAGTGTTTCCAGTCCAAGCTCGCGTACGCCGTCGGCAAGCGCCCGCGTCACCGCTTCGCCGGATGGCCGGGGCAGGGGCGTCTCGTCGAAGATGATCGCGCCCAGCCGCGTTGCCCGCCGTGCCCGCACCTGCCGGCTCTGTCGATCGAAAAACGTCTGATCGTCCGTCACGATGGCGCCGGGAAGCGCGTCCTCGACATCGCCGCGCGTCAACTCCGCGGCCGCGAGAACCCGTGCCTGCGCCGCGCGTCCGGTCAGATCCGCGATCACGAGCATCGGACTGCTCGCCAGCCGCTCCGTCTCCGGAAGTTCGGCCCCGCGCCCGTTCGCCATGACAAAGCGCCCGCGTCCGCCACGCTGCAGCGCGATCCGATCCGGAAACGCATGAATGAGAAGACGCCCAGCCAGGCTGGGTTCGCTCGCCCTCACCGTGTCGAGGCCCTTGGCCAGCCGTGAGGCCAACTGTCTGGCGGCCTCCGCGCGCTCGCCGCGTTCGGACGAAAACCGCCGCATCCGGTCCTCGAGATCGACACTGGTTCCGCCCAGTCCCTGCTCGGTCATCAGCACCGCCAGCATGGCCGCGTCGCGCGCATGCCCGGTCTCGCCCGCGCTGATCACCATCGCGGCCAGCCGGGGTGGCAGCGCCATGTCGCGCATCACCTTGCCGCGCGGTGTCAGCGCGCCCGTGGTGTCGAGCGCGCCCAGCTGGCGCAAGAGCGCCCGCGCCTCGTTCAGCGTCGTCTCCGGCGGCTGGTCCATGAAGCCCAAGTTGCGCGTGTCCTGCACACCCCAATGCGCGAGGTCGAGCACCAGGCCGGAAAGATCGGTCGAGAGAATCTGTGGCGGCGTGAAGGCCGGCATGGCCGCCGTCTGCCCCTGGTGCCACAGGCGGATGGCGATCCCCGGCTCCGTTCGCCCGGCGCGCCCGGCCCGCTGGTCGGCCGAGGCCCGCGACACCCGCACCGTCTCCAGCCGGGTAATGCCTGTCGATGCCTCGAACACCGGCAGTCGCTGCAGCCCGCTGTCGATCACGATCCTGACGCCGTCTATGGTAATGGATGTCTCAGCGATCGATGTCGCCAGCACGATCTTGCGCGTGCCCGCCGCCGCCGGCCGGATCGCCGCGTCCTGTTCCCTCTGGCTGAGATTGCCGTAGAGCGGTGCCACCAGCGTCTGGTCGCCGAACCGGTCCTGCAGGCGCGCCGCCGTCCGGGTGATTTCCGCCTGTCCGGGCAGGAATGCCAGGATCGAGCCGCTCTCGGTCCGATGCGCCTCGATGATCGCCCGCGTCACCGTGTCCTCGATCCGCTCGCCGGCCGGCCGATCGTGATAGCGGATATCGATCGGGAACCCGCGTCCCAAGCTCTCTATGACAGGCGGCTGGTCGAGCAGCGCCACCACGCCAGCCACATCGAGCGTCGCCGACATCACCAGGATCCTGAGATCCTCGCGCAGCGCCGATTGCACGTCGAGCGCCAGCGCCAGCCCGAAATCCGCATCCAGCGAGCGCTCGTGAAATTCGTCGAAGATCACGGTGGCGACCCAGGACAGTTCGGGATCGTCGAGGATCATCCGCGCGAACACGCCTTCCGTCACCACCTCGATCCGTGTGCGCGCCGAAATCCTGGTATCGAGCCGCATCCGGTAACCGACCGTCTCGCCGACGACTTCTCCGAGCAGGGATGCCATCCGCCCGGCCGCCGCCCGCGCCGCCAGCCGTCGTGGTTCGAGCAGAATGATTCTGCCGTCGCCGCGCCAGTCCTGGTCCAGCAGGTAGAGCGGCACCAGCGTCGTCTTGCCGGCGCCGGGAGGGGCCGAAAGCACGGCACGCCGCCCGCTCTTTAGTGCGGCGCCGATCTCAGGCAGGACATGGGATACCGGCAGCTCCGGCAGAACACGCTTGTCGGTCACGCCCGCTCGTTTCCTCTTCTATATATAGGACAGCCATGTTTGGCCGTTTCGTCAGCGGAGAAATGAGCCATCACGAGCCGCCGCACAAGCAGCGCGAGGCGTCGAGCGGACAGAAACAGGGTCGAAGCGGATATTTTCACGGCCCCGAACGCTGATTTCCGCGCCTTTCCTC
>UCCA01000010.1 GCA_900470805.1 Hyphomicrobiales bacterium
GGGTGGCGGCTGGTCGCGATAGCCGTAGCCTGGGCGGCGATCGTAATACTGGGCCATAGCAGGGGCCGAGGTTGCCAGGACGCTGCTGAACGTGGTTGCGGCAACCACAGCGTACAGAACCATCTTCTTCATTCGCATGCGTCTCCATTGGGATCGAGCAAACAGCTAGCCGCTCAACATGCCCACAACATGGCATTCGCCAACTTAATGGATTCTGAACAGTTCTATCCAATCGGATGGTGTTTTAGCAAAATGCGGTTTCGATGCTGTTCCAGTGGTGAGCAACACGTGCCGTCCGAAATGAAAAAGGGCTCAGCGATTTCTCGCTAAGCCCTTGACTATTCAGTCTAATCTGGATGGTGGGCGTGACAGGGATTGAACCTGTGACCCCTACGATGTCAACGTAGTGCTCTCCCGCTGAGCTACACGCCCATCCGATGTCGGCGCATAGACCACAAACCTTTTTGGCCGTCAATAGGCCTTTTTCAGATTTGTGACGCGCGCCGCAAAAGGCCTTATGCGGCAAGCATTTTGTTCACTTCGTCGACAAGGTCGCGAAGGTGGAAAGGCTTGGAAAGAACCTTTGCGTCCTTCGGTGCCTTCGAATCAGGATTGAGCGCGACGGCCGCGAAGCCGGTGATGAACATGACCTTGAGGTCGGGATCGAGTTCGGTGGCGCGGCGCGCCAGCTCGATGCCGTCCATCTCGGGCATGACGATATCGGTGAGGAGAAGCGAAAAGGGCTCTTCGCGAAGCCGATCGTATGCGCTTGCGCCGTTGTCGTAAGACAGGACCTTGTAGCCTGCCTTTTCGAGCGCCTTCACAAGGAAGCGGCGCATGTCGTTGTCGTCTTCTGCGAGAAGTATTTTCTGAGTCATTATCCAGACCGCTGATCAGTGGAATTTATGCGAGGGGCGTTGATCATTTACACTAGAATTCGGGCAGTAAACAACCGGTGAACCATCCGTGGAAAGCGTCATCCCCATGAGATAGTATGGACTTGGAGGCCTTCAACTGGCAACATGCACAAAGCAGCAGCTTGTGGGCATGGTTAAGAGGGAAACAGGTGGACGAGATTCCGGAGTACGAGCTTTTCGAGATCCGGGAGCCCGCGCAGCATACCATCCCATTCGTCTATAACTCCCCCCATAGCGGCCGCATCTATCCCCCCGAGTTCATTGCCCAGTCGAGATTGCAGGGCATGTCGATCCGCCGTTCGGAGGATCACTATGTCGATGAGCTGTTTTCGGCGGCAGGCGCGCTCGGCGCACCGTTGCTGGTCGCCAATTTCCCGCGCGCCTATCTCGACGTCAACCGCGAGCCCTACGAGCTCGATCCGCGGATGTTCGATGGCCTGCTGCCGCCCTATGCCAACGTCAATTCGTTGCGGGTGGCCGGCGGGCTTGGCACCATTCCACGCATCGTCGCCGAGAACATGGAGATCTATGCCAGGCGGCTGCCGGTGCAGGAGGCGCTCGATCGCATCGACAGCGTCTACAAGCCATACCACGCGGCGCTGCGCCGGCTGATCGCCCGCACCCATGTGAAATTCGGCTTCGGGGTGCTGATCGACTGCCACTCGATGCCCGGCAACATCCGCGTTGCCGGCGCCACAGGGCGGCCTGACTTCATCATCGGCGACCGCTACGGCACCAGCGCTTCGGCCGAGCTCTCGCGCATGGCGGTGAGTATCTTCGAGGAGATGGGCTTTGCGGCGATCCGCAACAAGCCCTATGCCGGCGGCTTCATCACCGAGCATTACGGCCGCCCGTCGCGCGGCCTGCACGCCCTGCAGATCGAGGTCAACCGGTCGATCTATGTCGACGAAGTGACGCTGGAGCGCCGCGCCGACTTTGCTGACGTGGCCGCCGCGATCACCTCGTTCATGCACCAGATGGCCGACTATGTCGCCAAGTTCGCCGGCGATACGGCGCTCGCGGCCGAGTAGGGGCTTTTCCGGTCATATCGCTGTCTTGAGTCATCTGTAGCGTCGGCGCTGTGTGATGCCTTGCCTGCACATGCCCCCGAGCCGAAATCAGCCTCTGCCTACTTCCCCATCCCTGACTCAAAAAAAGACCGCCTTGCGGCGGTCCAAGTCTAGGGAGGAAACACCCAAGGAGGGTATTTACAGTCAGAAGACTGTGAGGAGAGTTCTACTATTGCAGTGCACAATTGTCAAGCATTTTATTGCGGTGCGCAATTAATGGGCAGCCGGCTAAAAACTGCTGCTTGCGTTTGCAACGGGCGCGGATTCGGCTATGAAAAGCGCCATTGACCGCCATCATACGGATTTTGCCATGCTCCCCGATCGCTCGTTTTTCAATCGCCTTGCCGAAGCCGCCAAGGCCGAGACGCTGCCGCGCTTTCGTTCGGGTGTCGATGTCGTCAACAAGCTGTCATCCGGGTTCGATCCGGTGACGGAGGGCGACCGGGCAGCCGAAGCGGCGATCCGGGCGTTGATCGAAGAGCATTTTCCCGAGCACGGCATTCTTGGCGAGGAATTCGGCAATATCGGGCTCGATCGCGAGCATGTGTGGGTGATCGATCCGATCGACGGGACGCGGGCCTTCATCTCGGGCGTTCCCGTCTGGGGCACGCTGATCGGGCTGCAGAAGAACGGTCGGGCGATCATGGGAATGATCGAGCAGCCGTTTACCGGCGAGCGCTATTTCGCCGATGAAAGCGGCTCCTACTACACCGGACCCGAGGGCGAGCGGCAGCTCAAGGTGCGCGATTGCGGCGCGCTGGCCAACGCCATTCTGTTTACCACCTCGCCGCATCTTTTCACCGGCGTCGAGATGGACAAGTATCGCGAGATCGAGAGCCAGGTGCGGCTGTTCCGCTACGGTACCGACTGCTACGCCTATGCGCTGCTGGCGGCCGGGCATATCGATCTGGTGATCGAGAACGGGCTGAAGCCCTATGATGTCGGCGGCATCATTCCCGTGGTCGAGAAGGCCGGCGGGATCATGACCACGTGGGATGGCGGGCGCCCGGAAAACGGCGGCTCGATCATCGCGGCCGGCAGCCAGGCCGTCTACGACGCGGCGGTCGCGTTGCTGCAGCGGTAGGCTCTGGACGTCACGTGGCGTTCCAACGTCCGGGCTTGGCGGATTATTTCTCCTTCTCAGGGTTGCTGGAAAAAGCTCTTTGTCAGCCTCTGATTGTCTGCTTGGTTTAAACTTAACGATACTTGGCGTGATGATACGCGCCTGAGATGAATCTTAATCGAAGCGAAAGATTTCGCTGCAAATCTTGCAACCGTAATAGCCATTTCCGGATCTTGCCTGTTCGGCGATCCACATTTCGGTTTCGGGGCAAGTTATAATGCAGCTTTTTTCTTTCGGATCCGGCGGCGCAAAGGCCGTTCTCAATGCAGTCAGCCGATCGCAGGCGGTGATCGAGTTCGATCTCGCGGGCAATATCCTGTCCGCCAACGAAAACTTCTGCGAGGCGCTGGGCTACCGGCTCGACGAAATCGTCGGGCGGCATCACAGCATGTTCGTGGAACCTGAGGAGGCCAAGAGCGCGGACTATCGCGCCTTCTGGGCGCGACTCGGCAAGGGCGAGTTCGATCGCCGGCAGTACAAGCGCATCGGCAAGGGCGGCCGCGAGGTGTGGATCGAGGCATCCTACAATCCCGTGTTCAAGGGCGCCACACCCTACAAGGTCGTCAAGTTCGCAACCGTCATCACCGAGACGAAGCTGAAGAGCGCCGAAGACGCCGGCAAGCTGGACGCGCTGTCGCGGGCGCAGGCAACGATCGAATTCACGCCTGACGGTCATATCCTGACGGCCAACGAGAATTTCCTCAAGACGCTCGGCTATACGCTGGACGAGATCCGCGGCAGGCATCACGCGATGTTCTGCGATCCGCACTACGCGGCGAGCGCCGAATACAAGGAATTCTGGCGCAAGCTCGGGGCCGGCCAGTTCGCGGCCGACGAGTTCACCCGCATCGGCAAGGGCGGGAGAGAGGTGTTCATACAGGCGTCCTACAACCCGATCTTCGACATGAACGGCAAGGTGTTCAAGGTCGTCAAGTTCGCCAGCGATGTCAGCGAGCGGGTGCGGGCCGTCAACGAGCTGGCCGTCGGCCTGCAGGCGATGGCGGAGGGTGATCTGGACCAGACGATCGACAAGCCTTTCATCGCCGCGCTGGAGACGCTGCGGACCGACTATAATGCCTCGATCGGCCGGCTGCGCTCCGCCATGCGGGCGATTGCCCGGAATGCCACGCAGATCGCCTCCGGTACGCGCGAAATCAGCGCGGCTTCCGACGATCTGGCCCGACGGTCGGAAAGCCAGGCGTCGTCGGTCGAGGAAACGGCGGCCGCGGTGACGGAGATTTCCACCACGGTTTCGGATTCGGCGCGTCGCGCGGCTGATGCTGGCCGACTGGTGGATGACACGACAAAGAGCGCTCAAGAATCGACTGATGTGGTCAAGCAGACGGTCGAGGCGATGTCGAGGATCGAGCATTCCTCGACGCAGATCGCCGGCATCGTCAGCGTCATCGACGACATCGCCTTCCAGACCAACCTATTGGCGCTGAATGCCGGCGTCGAGGCGGCTCGCGCTGGCGAGGCTGGCAAGGGCTTTGCCGTTGTCGCGCATGAGGTGCGTGAACTTGCCCAGCGCTCGGCGAGCGCCGCAAAGGAGATAAAGGCGTTGATCCGCGACTCCGAAACATCGGTTCGCGACGGCGTGACGCTGGTTGGCAAGACCGGGGCCGCGCTCGAGGCGATCGCGGCGCGGGTGCTGCAGGTTCACGACAACGTCTCGGGCATCGTGGTGGCTGCGCGCGAGCAGTCGCAGGCGCTCGGCCAGATCAATGAGGCGGTCATGTCGATGGATCAGGATACGCAGCGCAATGCGGCGATGGTCGAGCAAACCGCAACGGCCAGCCGCAAGCTGGCTGCGGAGGCGAGCGCGCTTTTCGAGCTGATCGGCCAGTTCAAGGTTGGCGATGAGAGAGATGATCGTCAGACGGGGCATGTCGCCCGGGCTGCGTGATCATCCTCACGGTGACTTCAAACTTCAGGTTTGGCGCCGTTCCGCATGAAATCGAGCGCTTCGAGTGCCAGCTGACATGCATCCCGCATGTAGCTGCGGCCAAACTCGGTGGGATTTAGCTCTTCGAGGATTTCTTCCTCGAAGGCTCCTATGCGGGCTTCTATCCGCAGCCGAGCGCGGTCGTAGACTTCCGATGTCAGAAATGGAGACGCGGCAGCCGTGCGAAGAGAGTCGGGCAGGGCGAGGTAGGTTCCAGCCAGATCGAAGACATCGCGGGCCTTGAACGTCGATCCCCGATAGTAGATTTTCTTGCCGATGATTTCCGACGGTAGTTCGCGAAGGATCGTCCGTTCCTGGAATTCGAACGGGGTCGTGGCGTCCTCCAACAGAGGCGATGCGCCGAGAAAATCGATCTCACCAAAACCCTTGATGATGAGCTTCAGGTATTTCCCCGGATACTGATAGTCCGCGCGTTGCGTTTCGCTGTTCCAGCAGATCTCACGAGTGACGGGATTGCGCACGGGGACAAGACTTTGGATCACCCTTGCTGAATCGAGAAACGCGTCGATGTCGTAGCTGATGCGATGCTCCAGATCGATGGCAAGCGATGTCCCGCCGCCAAACGTCCACTCTGGCGCAGGCTCATCGGTCGGTGTGACGGAGTCGAGTGCCTGTAGCGTGAGTTTCATCAGATGCTGCCATTGGGACGGCAACCATCTCCCGTATCCATCGCGCATTCTCGTAGTCCTCATCGACGTTCCAGAACGAAATCGCCTTCGAGAGACTATCGAATGTAATCGCGCCTTCCACAACCATGTCCATGATGACTTCGACGCCGACCTCGCTGAAAAAGGCCCGGACATGCGGTCGCCAGCGAAGTTCGGTCGTCGAGAGAGTCAGGCAGGACAGCAAGGTATTGGCGTCGATATGATGTGGCAAAGGCGCATTGACCGTGGTCAATGCGCGCCAGATCGCTCTATTTTTCACCGTATCGCTCATGCCGACTGTTTATCAGACTGAGGTCCTGGTCTCAACCTGAGCGGACCTCCCGGGCGATTGGTAGCGATGTCGCGAGCGGCGCAGCAGGTGCGCCGATCAGCCGCCGATGTTGCCGCGCATGCGGGCATTGTCGAAGGTCGCGGGGCGCGGCATCGGCACGGCGACCGCCGTCGGAATGGTGAAGGCGACGGTCTCGAACGTTGCCTGCGGCGAAGCGGGCTGCGGTGCGTAGGCCTGCTGGATCGCCGGCTGCTTGAACTGCATCTGCTGGACGGGTGGCGCCGCGACCTCTGCCGCTGCGACCTGCATCGGTGCCGGCTGCGGGACGGGCACTTCGGCGGGTGCCTCATAGGAAGTCTCGACCACGCCTTCGGCCATCGGGATCGGCGTCGGGGTCGGCGATACCGGCGGAGTCAGCAGTTCGAACTGTGCTGCCATGTTGCTATGGTTCGGCACGTAGTTCATCGCCACTTCATAGGCCGGGAGCGGCGAGGGGGTCTGAAGCTCGCCATCGGCGCCGCGCTTCTCGTAGAAGGCGTTGCCGCCGGCAACGGCCACGTAATGCATGTTGTCGTAGGGGAATTTCAGGCCGTCGGTGTGGAAGAACATCGCTTCCTTGACGTCGGGATTGCGCTCGCCCTTGAGAAGAGCGTCGGCCGCGGCATCAAGGTCAGGCTCGGCCTGAACCTTCACTTCGCGCGTCATGACGCCGGGTGCGAACTGCTTGGCCTGCGAGACCACGCCACAGATCGATTTCGGATAGGCCGGCGAGGTGAGCCGGTTCATCACGACGCTGCCGACGGCCATGTAGCCATCGTGGTCGGAATGCTGCGATTCGAAATACATCGCCCGCTTCAGACAGGAGCGGTCCTCTGTCGTGTAATTGTAGGTCACCTTACCAGGCGCGCCTGTCTGCAGGCGTTTGGTGGTGTGAATGGATCCTGTCGTCTTGGGTGCGGTGGTGCACCCTGTCGCGGCCAAGCCTACAATCATGATCCCGAACAGGGATCGTCCCAATACGTATTGCGCCCTCAACGCCAGGTGCCCCCTATGTGATTAGTTCAGCCCTTATCGATAAAGTGAGTAACTATTATCTTACATTGGTAAAAATTCAAACACCGCGTTACATTTTTGTCGCAAAATGTGATCGCCGGCGTCACGCCGACGCGTAGTCGAACATTCGGGTGTTGCATTTTTGCCCATGGGGTCACTCCGGGGCGGCGTGTGCGGATCAGGTTCCGAAGCCCTCAAGTTCCTCCGCAACCTCCGCATCCGCGCCGGGAATGAAGGCGTGGAACGCCGCCAGCGCCGCCTTGCGGTAGACGTCGCGCTCCTGCAACACTTCGTGACGAGCGCCGTTGATCGGCACCAGCTGACCGGCGCGGAAATAGCGCGAAAGCCGCTCCTGGGCGATGTAGGGCACGATGGTATCACGGGTCGGGGCGATGACCACGGTGGGTATGGTGATCGAAAACAGGTGGTTGGGGGACGTCACGCGGTCGATCGTGCGAAATGATTCGAACAGCCAGCGCGCCGTCGGCGGCCCCAGCGACAGCTCGGGATAGGCGGCTGCTATGGCGACGTTGCGTTCGAAGCGGGTTTCGTCCGAGGTCAGCGGGTTGTCGCGGAACGGTTTTTCGCGAAGCTTGCGCGACAGCGGGAAGGAGCCGAGGCCGAGCGAGCAGGCGAGCGTCGAAAGCCGACGGATGGTTGCCGACGATGCCGCCTGTCCGGAGAGGCCGATGAACGGCGCGGTCAGCACCATGCGTTCGATGCGGGTCGAGAGGTACGGCGCCGCCGACAGCGCGACGAGAGCGCCGGTCGAGTGCGCCAGGATATAGAAGGGCAGGCGGGTGTCGGGGAGCACGATCTTTTCGAGGAAGGTATCGAGATCGTGCTCATAATCGACGAAGCGCCTGATGTGGCCGTATTGGCGCTTCTTCAGCATGCGGGCGGAGTTGCCCTGGCCGCGCAGGTCGAAGGTGGCGACCCACAGGCCCTTGTCGGTCAGGTCGCGGATCGTCTCGTAGTATTTCTCGATGAACTCGTTGCGACCATGCAGCAGCACCACGGTGCCCTTGGCCACGGAAGCGCTGGAGCGGAACACGGCGTAGCGCAGCTTGAGGCCGTCATGCGTCTCGAAGAAACCTTCGGTCCGGTTTTCGGGAACAGGATTGCCGGGTGTCGAAAACAGAACCTGGTCCATGGCGGCTCGAACGTGTCCTTCAGGCGGATTCGGATGTCAGTGACAGTGGATAGGTGATTGGCCTGTCAAATCAAGCAATAAAGCGTGGCGATGATATGGTGCGGCCGCGGATCGGCGGACGCGCTGTCAGGTCGGCGTCATTCGCAGGCTGTCACTGGTTCACCACTTCGATGATCCTGGCGCCGGCGAAGGTCTTTTCCTCGATGTCGGCATATTCGACCCTGACCACCTTGCCGGTCAGCGACTTCATCGCCACCGGCTTGCCGTCGCGCCCGACAGCCGTGGCAAGGATCAGGTGGTGGCCGCGCAGATCGGTGTCGCTGGCATCGAATATCTTGATGCGGTTGCGGTTGTCGCCTTCCACGCGGCCAACGATGCAGCCTGCGACGGAGGAGCGGCAGGGCATGGCGGGGCCGCCCTTGACTTCGCGGGTCGGCGTTGCGGCCGAGCGGGAGGCTTTGTCGTCGCCACGCCTGGCTTCCTGCTTGTTGTCATCATCCTTGTCGTCATTGGCCTTGGCCTGCTTGCGCGGCTTGTCGATCGCCTCGGTCGCCGGCGCCTTGGTGCGCGCGTCGGCGGTGGCCCTCGGGCCAGTGCAGGGGCCTGTCGGATCGAGCGTCTTGCCGATGCCATTCAGTGGCACGATCTTGTTGCCGATCGAGACGTTCTCGCAGATCTTGCCCTGCGGCGCGCGCTGGGCGCGGATCAGGCCGACGCCGACATTGCGGAAGGTGTTGCCGTAGACGTCATTGTTCAGCCCGTCGCGGGCGGTGTCGCCGCCAAGCCGGATGCCGGTGCCGCGCACGTTGAAGACCGTGTTGTAGCGGAAGATGTTGCCGTTGCCGCGGGAATCGAAGCCGCCGGATTCAGGGTCCTTCTGGCCGGTGCAGCTGTTGCGCTCGACGATGTTGCCGCTCGAGCCTTCCTTGATGTCGACGCACTCGTTGCCCGCGGTGTTGATGATGTTGTCGTGGATATGGTTGCGATCGGACCGATCGACAGCGGCGTCAGGCGCGCCGCGTCCGCCGAGCTGCTCGGGGGCGGTGCCGATATAGATGCCTTCGCCGTTCTTGCCGCCATCCTCGAAGGCGAAATCGGCATGGCCGCAGGAGGTGACGCGGGAATGGGCGATCTCGTTGCCGCGCGCCTGATAGCGCAGCCGGACGCATTCGCCACCGGCATTGCGGATGTTCATGTGGAGGATCTTGAGGCCGGTCAGGGCGCGTCCCGGGCGGTTGCCGATGACGTAGATCAGCTTGTCGCGATAGCTCGCCTTGGTGTTGGCGGCCTCGAAGTGGCCATCGACGGTAAAACCGCGCAGCTGGATGAAATCATGGTTGATCTCGATCACCCGCGGCTGGCCACCGCCGCTGACAACGCTTTTGGGGGTGCCGCGAATGACGATCGGCTTGCCGGGCTCACCGTCGCGAACCGACCTGATGTCCTGAAGGTAAAGACCGGGTGACAGAACGATGGTGTCTCCGGGTTGCGCCTTGTCCAGCGCCTGCTGGATGCTCATCGCCCCGCCGGCTTGGTCAACCCTCGGACTGACGGTGATTGTTTCGGCACGGGCGAGCGACGCGCCGGCGAGAACAGAGAGCGCGGCGAGCAGCGATGTCGTCAATCTGTGTCGGCGAAATTTGGGCTTCCCGATATCCGCAGGCATCGATATCTCCCTGGGTTTCAGCCAAGGAGGAATAGAACCACGCACGCATGTTTTATTCAATTGCTTCTTATGCGGGATGTCTGATGTAAGGCGCGGGTCCTGCACGGATGCCGCAACTGCTGAGCGGGAAAAAGTGGCCGGCATGCGGGACCTGATGGAATGCGCAATGCCGGCCCTAGATCAAGCTGGAGACGAAGGGACGATACTCTCCAGCCATCGAGCCAGTGTAACCCGATGCCACGATATCTAACGCGATGCGTCTGAACGGATGCCGAACTTCGCGTTCATATGCCGTTCACGCGGGCAACGGCGGGGTTCCGCAACAGGCCTTGAAGTCCGAAAACGTGATCACCATCTCATGGTAGCGGACGCCAGAACGGGTCCGCGGAACCGTCCCGAAGCCGCCAATGATGGGGTTTCCGGGATACTTTATCGCAATCAGTCGCTTCCTCAGGAGGACATCATGCGTCACGTAGACTTTACCCCGCTTTACCGCTCCACGGTCGGTTTCGACCGCCTGTTCACCATGCTCGACAGCCTGGGCCAGCCCGACCAGGGCCAGACCTATCCGCCCTACAATATCGAGCGGACCGGTGAGAACACCTATCGTATCACCATGGCCGTTGCCGGTTTCGACGAGACCGAAATCTCGATCGAGGCACAGGCCCATGCCCTGACCGTCAAGGGTGAGAAGAGCGAAGACAATGCCGAAGGCGGCGAATTCCTCTATCGCGGCATTGCCAAGCGCACCTTCGAGCGTCGCTTCCAGCTCGCCGACCATGTCGAGGTGACGGCTGCTTCGCTGAAGAACGGCCTGCTCCACATCGACCTGCTTCGCAGCATTCCCGAAGCCATGAAGCCGCGGAAGATCGCGATCGCCGCCGAACCGGTGAGCGCGCCGAAGTCGATCGAGGCTCAAGTCACCAACTAACCGATCCTCCAGGATTTGGCAGATGAAGCGGCGCTCCGAAAGGGGCGCCGTTTTTTGTTGTCAAATAGGCAAGGAACGCAACTTGCTACTTCTGTTTATCGGGACCTCGTGCATGGACGGCGTTTGAAGCAGTCTAACAATTTGCATGATTTCCGGCCATCGCCATACCAAGATGGACGCGACCTGATGGAGTGGTGTCTTCTGGTAAGCCGGCGCCAGAATAAAACCATGGAGGCCCGCCGATCTGAGCGCGGCCCTCTCGGCGGAGTTTTTGAGAATCCGCGCGTCTCCGGAAAAGAATATCCACTCATCGTTGGATTTCCGTAGAAAGTCTATCCATTCGACATCTGTAGAATTACGTCCATTCGGCAAGCCGTCGAGATGGCGAATGTGGACGGCAGCATGTCCTTCGTGCTCGATGAATCCATTCAGAGTGTTGGCGAAGACAGGCGACGTGCAGTTGTCGAAGAAGACGTTCACGCTGCCAGCCGTTGTTCCATCATGGTTTCGAACTCGACAGCGTTTCTGACTGACGTTTCCGGGACACCATAGGCACGAGCGGCAGCTTTGGTGTCGCCAATTTGGCGGGCTGCCGCAGCCAGAACCGCGGTCGGTACACTGGACTGGGCGTCGATCGGTTGGCCGAAGGAACGGGCGGGGTCGACAACAACATCAAGTCGGCGTCCGCCTGGCCACCAAGTGAGCGGATTTCCATCCTCGCTGAAATCGACTGTTTTCAAAAGCGGATCGATGATCCCGTTGAATTCAAACTGCCGACGAAAGAGATTGAGCAACTGCTCGCGCTGCTCGCCGTTCTCATCTTCTTTGATGATATGCAGAAAAATCTCGCGCCCGTCCGTCCTAAAGCGGTTTGTGGAGAGCGGGCGATCTTCGCCAATTACTTCTTTTGCAACAGCGATAGCTGCACGAACGCGGATCGCCGAAACCCCTCGTCTGATGAAGGCGTCTGCGACACGGGTTTCCATTAAGTCACGGAAGCTCAGGAATACCCTGTCATCACCAAGCGAGACCTCCGATGCCCACAAGGGTGGATAAAACTTGTTCTGGATGTAATGACCTCGCAACCAGCGCGAGATTTTCGCCGGTGCGACACGGAGCAGCCTTCCCGCTTCCGCAGGTGTATACAGGCCCAATCCGATCAAATTTCCATCGCTCATAGGCTTATAATTCACTTCGAAGAATCGGTGTCAACACTTATGCCGTGAATGAGCAGCGTAGCTGAGATGCCGGTTCCATATCCCGTCAATATTGAGGGCCGAAAGGTTCTTCCGGCCACCAATCACGCCGGGTTGGCCGCCTGCTCAACTTCGGCGGTGGTGACGCGGCGGCGGTGGGCGGCGGCGTATTTCTGGGCGATGACGGCGCAGACCATCAGCTGGATCTGGTGGAACAGCATCAAAGGCAGGACGATGGCGCCGATCGCCTGGCCGGCGAAAATGACGTTGGCCATCGGGACGCCGCTGGCGAGGCTTTTCTTGGAGCCGCAGAAGGTGATGGTGATCTGGTCGGCCTCGTTGAAGCCGAGCAGACGGCTGCCGAAGGTGGTGGCGCACAGCACGATGGCGAGCAGTACCATGTCGGCGACGATGACGACGGCGATATCCGAGATCGAGAAGGTGTGCCACAGGCCCTCGACGACGGCGGTCGAGAAGGCGAGGTAGACGACCATCAGGATCGAGCCGCGATCGACCGGCATCAGGAGCTTCTTCTTGGCGCGGATCCAGTCGCCGATCCAGGGCTGCAGGAGCTGTCCGAGGATGAAGGGCAGCAGCAGCTGGGTGAAGATCTGCAGCAGCGCATCCCAGGAGAATCCGCCATGGCCGCCGACCGAAAAGAGCAGACCGACGAGGAGCGGGGTCAGGAACATGCCGAAGATGTTGGATGCCGAGGCCGAGCAGATCGCAGCGGGGACATTGCCGCCCGCCATCGAGGTGAAGGCGATCGACGACTGAACCGTCGACGGTAGGACACACAAGAAGAGAATGCCGAGATAGAGCGGGTGCGGCAGGATCGAGTCGGGCAGCAGGCCGAGGCCCATGCCGAGCAGCGGGAAGATGCCGAAAGTGGTCAACAGGATGACCAGATGCAGCCGCCAGTGCAGTAGGCCGGCGATGACGACGTCGCGCGACAGGCGTGCGCCGTGCAGGAAGAAGAGAAGCGCGATGGCAAGCGTCGTGGCAATCCCGAAGTAGTGGGCGAAGATGCCGCTTGCGGGCAGGATCGAGGCGAGAATGACCGTGCAGATCAGCAGCAGGGTGAACGTATCGGGCAGAAAACGGCGCATGGGATGTCTCGGTCTTCGTCTTCGGATGGATGCATTCTGTTTCTTCCATTATGATACAGGATGCAAGGAATAACAGTTATCACGAAATGGGATGATGATGCTGGATCTGACCCAATTGCGCAGTTTCGTGGCGGTCGAGCAGATGGGGAGCTTCACGCTTGCCGCCGAGCGGCTGGGGCTGGGGCAATCGACCGTCAGCCAGCATATCCAGCGGCTGGAAACATCGGTCGGGCGGCGGCTTCTGGCGCGCGATACGCATAAGGTCGTGCTGACTACGGATGGCGAGGCGTTGCTGTCGCATGCGCGCGCCATGCTGGCCATAGAAGGTCAGGTGCAGTCACTGTTTACCGGCCGCAGCCTGCGCGGTCGATTGCGGCTCGGGGTTTCGGAGGATTTCGTCACCAGCCAGCTGCCCGTTGTGCTTGAGGATTTCGTGCGCTCGCATCCCTCCGTCGATCTGGAATTGACGGTGGCGCTGTCGGGCACGCTCTACGAGATGCAGGATAACGGCGAGATCGACCTGGTGCTGGCGAAACGCCGGTTGGGCGATGCGCGTGGCCGGCTGGTCTATCGCGAGCCGCTGGTGTGGTTGGCGCGCGATCCCGAACACATACTGAGCGTCGCACCGCTGCCGCTGATCGCCTTTCCACCGCCGAGCGTCACACGCGCGATTTCGCTGGAGGCGCTGGGGCGACAACAGATCGCCTGGCGGATCGTCTGCACCTGCGGCAGCCTGAGCGGCCTGACGGCGGCGGCGCGCGCCGGCATGGGCGTGCTGGTGCAGCCGCGCAGCATGGCGCCATCGGGGCTTCGGGAGATCGGCAAGGGCAAGCTGCCGGTGCTGGAGGATGTCGAGTTCGTGCTGGTGCCGCGCAAGGGCGCCGATCAGGCGCTGGTATCGGCGCTGTCGGACGATATCCTCGCGAAAGTCCGGAGCCTGCGGTCGAGTTGAATTGGCGGTGCAATCGAGAACATCGGGTGCGCCTGCCAAGACGTTAACGAATTGCCTAGGATTTTAAGCATCTCTCAACCCTGTCGGTTAGGCTTCTGGTTACCTCGCGCTCCTAGTTTGGCCCTGGCTCATGGTCGACGTTCGGGGCAACAGGGAGAACGGACCAATGTTATACGGAGCACTCTTCGTGTCCGGGCTGGTGGCCTGCGTGATGCTGATTGTCGTGAGTGGTCACGACGCGACGACGACGGACAGTGGCGCGCCACCTTCCGCCGTCATGCTGCATCAGAATTAGCGATACTGGCGATCAGGACGCCAGGCAGCCGAGAAACCCATCGACATCCGCCTCTTCAGTGGCAAAGCTGGTGACGAGGCGGATGAGGGTCTCGTTTTCATCAACCAATTCCGGCGTCGCTGCCGGTATCGGCCATTCGTAGAATTTCGCGCCTTTATCCTCGGCTGTCTTTGCCGCGGTCTTGGGGATCACGGCGAATACCTCGTTCGATGCCGTCGGCCATGCCAGGCGGGCCGAGTTGCTGGCGCCGATGCCGGCGCGCAAACGGTCGGCCATGCCGTTGGCGTGGCGGGCGAGGCCGAGCCAGAGATCATCTTCCAGATAGGCGTCGAACTGGGCGGAGATGAAGCGCGACTTGGAGAACAGCTGGGCGGCGCGCTTGCGGATAAAGGGCATTTCGCTCGCCTGCTCCGGATTGAAGAAGACGATCGCTTCGGCGCACCAGCAGCCGTTCTTGGTGCCGCCGAAGGAGAGCATGTCGATGCCGCGCTTCCATGTCATCTCGGCCGGGCTGGCGTCGAGCGCCACCAGCGCATTGGCAAAGCGCGCACCGTCCATGTGGAGCGGCAGGTTGTTCGCCTTGGCGATGGCGGAGATCGCGTCGATCTCGTCGAGCGAGTAGACCGTGCCGATCTCGGTGGCCTGGGTGATGGTGACCGCGGTGGCGCGGCCATGATGCACGGCGTTTTGTGGGAAGCCGGCAATCGCCTTGGCGAGCTTTGCAGGATCGATCTTGCCGGCCTCTCCATCGACGGGCGCCAGCCGGGCGCTGCTGAAGAACTCCGGCGCGCCGCATTCATCGGCGATCACATGGGCTTCGGAATGACAGAAGGAGATGCCGCCGGGGCGCTGGACGCTGGCAAGCGACAGCGAGTTGGCGGCGGTGCCCGTCGCCACGAAGAAGACCGAGACGTCGCGCTCGAAGATTTCGGCAAACCGCGCCTCGACGTGGCGATCAAGATCACTGTTGCCGTAGGCGGCTGCGAAACCTGTGGATTCCCGCAGCAGGCGTTCGGCGATGGAGCGGTGGGCGCCGGCCCAGTTATCGGAAGCAAAAAACATCGGAAAATACCTAGGGAAAAAGCTGCGGGGGCGGGTTCGGAGCGAGAGACTAATGCAAAGCTTCACCGGATCAAGCGGTGCAGGCGCAACCCATCACAAAAATTGAATTCCGCAATCAAGAAACAAGATAATATGCATCGGCGTAATTTTATGTCGCCATTGCTGATGTTTCAGCAACTTTGCGTCGATCGTCGGCGTTTTTTTAGATTCCGGCTCTTGCGAAGCCCTCAGGTTTCTGGCATAGAACCAGTGAATTAGGACAGGGTTGCTGTCCTATCTTGGCCACTACGGCCGAAGAGGCGCCGAAACACCTTACACTCTTGGGGTTTCACGCTATAGTTCACCGAGCGCGGATCATGTCTGTCGCACGGAACGCATGGCAGGCGCGGAGCGCAACGGTCGGTTTGTCGGGAAAGCCTCTCTTTTCCCCGGGAAAGCCTGCCGCCGGCGACCGGATCTTCGATAATGCAACAGCGCTGTCACGCGCCGAACCTAAGATCAGGGACGGTGTGCGACGAAGAGCCGCCCGCAGGTGACGGGCTCTGACAGGAGGAAGACGATGACGAAGAACACGCCATCTACAGACATCGACCAGATCGCAGCAGCAGATGTGCGCGCGGTGGCCGATACGCGTAAGTTCGCCTCCGGTCTTCCGGGCAAGCAGGGGCTTTACGATCCGCGCAACGAGCACGATGCCTGCGGCGTCGGCTTCGTCGCGCATATGAAGGGTCAGAAGTCGCACCAGATCGTCCAGGACGGTCTCTTCATTCTGGAAAACCTGACGCACCGCGGTGCCGTCGGCGCCGACCCGCTGATGGGCGATGGCGCCGGCATTCTCGTGCAGATTCCCGATCGTTTCTTCCGCGAGGAAATGGCCAAGCAGGGCATTACTCTGCCGAAGGCCGGCGAATATGGCGTCGGCCATATCTTCATGCCGCGCGACGAACAGCAGATCGCGCATTTCAAGAAGGTGATGCAGGACGTCGTCGCCGAGGAAGGCCAGGTTCTCATCGGCTTCCGCGACGTGCCCGTCGACAACGCTTCGCTGTCGAAGGCGCCCGATATCGCCGCGACCGAACCGCATCACTGTCAGATCTTCATCGGCGCCGGCGAAGATGCCGCGACGACCGATGAATTCGAACGCCGCCTGTTCACGCTGCGCAAGGTGATCTCCAACCGCATCTATGACGAGTTCGACGGCGAGGAGAGCCATTTCTATCCCGTGTCTCTGTCGTCCACGACAATCGTCTACAAGGGCATGTTCCTGGCCTATCAGGTCGGCGCTTATTACAAGGATTTGGCCGATCCGCGCTTCGAAAGCGCCGTCGCCCTCGTGCACCAGCGCTTCTCGACCAACACCTTCCCGTCGTGGAAGCTGGCGCACCCGTACCGCATGGTCGCCCATAACGGCGAAATCAACACGCTGCGCTCCAACGTCAACTGGATGGCGGCGCGTCAGGCGTCGGTTTCCTCTCCGCTGTTCGGCGAGGATATCTCCAAGCTCTGGCCGATCTCCTACGAGGGACAGTCGGACACGGCCTGTTTCGACAACGCGCTCGAGTTCCTGACCCGCGGCGGCTATTCGCTTGCGCATGCGATGATGATGCTGATCCCGGAAGCCTGGGCCGGCAACCAGTCGATGTCGAAGGAGCGCAAGGCATTCTACGAATACCATGCCGCATTGATGGAGCCGTGGGACGGACCGGCGGCGGTCTGTTTCACCGACGGCAAGCAGATCGGTGCGACGCTTGACCGTAACGGCCTTCGCCCGGCGCGCTACCTCATGACCGACGACGACCGCGTCATCCTGGCGTCGGAAGCCGGTACGCTGCCGGTGCCGGAAGAAAAGATCATCAAGAAGTGGCGCCTGCAGCCGGGCAAGATGCTGCTGATCGATATGGAAAAGGGTCAGATCATCTCCGACGAGGAGCTGAAGACGACGCTGGCGACCCGTCACCCCTACGGCAAGTGGCTCGACCGTACGCAGCTTATCCTCGAAGACCTGAAGCCGGTGGAGCCGCGGGCGCTGCGTCGCGACGTTTCCCTGCTCGATCGCCAGCAGGCCTTCGGCTACACCACCGAAGACACCCGCATCCTGATGTCGCCGATGGCGACGACGGGCCAGGAAGCCGTCGGCTCGATGGGCACCGATACGCCGATCTCGGCCATGTCCGAGAAGTCGAAGCTGCTCTACACCTATTTCAAGCAGAACTTCGCGCAGGTGACCAACCCGCCGATCGACCCGATCCGCGAAGAGCTGGTGATGAGCCTCGTCTCCTTCATCGGGCCGCGGCCGAATCTGCTCGACCACGAGGGTGCTGCCAACGCCAAGCGTCTGGAAGTGCGCCAGCCGATCCTGACCAATGGCGATCTGGAAAAAATCCGCTCGATCGGTCACACGGAAGACCGTTTCGACACCAAGACGCTCGACTTCACCTATGACGTGGAGCGTGGCGCCGAAGGCATGCCCGAGATGCTGGATCGCCTGTGCGAGCGCGCCGAGGCGGCCGTCAAGGGCGGCTACAACATCATCGTGCTCTCCGACCGCCAGATCGGCCCCGATCGCATCGCTATCCCGGCGCTGCTGGCGACCGCTGCCGTGCACCACCATCTGATCCGTAAGGGTCTGCGGACTTCGGTCGGCCTCGTCGTCGAGACAGGTGAGCCACGAGAAGTGCACCACTTCTGTCTTCTCGCCGGTTACGGCGCGGAAGCGATCAACCCGTACCTGGCCTTCGACACGCTGACCGACATGCACATGCGCGGCGAGTTCCCAAAGGAAGTGGACGCGTCCGAAGTCGTCTATCGCTACATCAAGGCGGTCGGCAAGGGCATCCTCAAGGTCATGTCGAAGATGGGCATCTCGACCTATCAGTCCTATTGCGGCGGCCAGATCTTCGATGCGATCGGCCTGCAGCAGACGCTGGTCGACAAGTATTTCTTCGGCACGGCGACGATGATCGAAGGTGTCGATCTCGCGGCCATCGCGGAAGAGACCGTTGCCCGTCACACGTCGGCTTTCGGCAAGGATCCGCTGCTGGCGAACACGCTCGATATCGGCGGCGAATATGCCTACCGCATGCGTGGCGAAAGCCATGCCTGGACGCCGGATGCGGTGGCGACGCTGCAGCACGCCGTACGCGGGAATTCGGAGGACCGCTATCGCGAGTTCGCCGAGATGGTGAACACGTCGGCCCTGCGCATGAACACCATTCGCGGCCTGTTCAAGATCAAGAGCGCCGAGCAGATCGGCCGTGCGCCGGTCTCGCTCGATGACGTCGAGCCGGCGGTGGATATCGTCAAGCGCTTCTCGACCGGCGCCATGTCCTTCGGCTCGATCTCCAGAGAGGCGCATACGACGCTGGCGATCGCCATGAACAAGATCGGCGGCAAGTCGAACACCGGCGAGGGCGGCGAAGAAAGCGATCGCTACTTCCCGCTGCCTGATGGTTCGGCGAACCCGGAGCGTTCGGCGATCAAGCAGATCGCGTCGGGACGCTTCGGCGTGACGACCGAATATCTGGTCAATGCCGACATGCTGCAGATCAAGGTGGCGCAGGGTGCCAAGCCCGGCGAGGGCGGCCAGCTGCCCGGCCACAAGGTCGATGCGACGGTTGCCAAGACGCGCCACTCCACACCGGGTGTGGGCCTGATTTCGCCGCCGCCGCACCACGACATCTATTCGATCGAAGATCTGGCGCAGCTGATCTACGACCTGAAGAACGTCAACCCGACGTCTGACGTTTCGGTCAAGCTCGTCTCGGAAGTCGGCGTCGGCACGGTTGCCGCCGGTGTCGCCAAGGCGCGCGCCGACCACATCACCGTCTCCGGCTTCGACGGCGGCACCGGCGCTTCGCCGCTGACCTCGCTGAAGCATGCAGGTTCGCCTTGGGAAATCGGCCTTGCCGAGACCCAGCAGACGCTGGTGCTGAACGGCCTTCGTTCGCGCATCGCGCTGCAGGTCGATGGTGGCCTGAAGACCGGCCGCGACGTCATCATCGGGGCGCTGCTCGGCGCCGACGAATTCGGCTTCGCCACCGCTCCGGTCATCGCCGCCGGCTGCATCATGATGCGCAAGTGCCATCTCAACACCTGCCCCGTCGGCGTCGCTACCCAGGATCCTGTCCTGCGCAAGCGCTTCAAGGGCACGCCGGAGCACGTCATCAACTACTTCTTCTTCGTTGCCAACGAAGTGCGCGAGATCCTGGCATCTCTCGGCTTTACCAAGTTCGACGAGATCATAGGCGCTTCGGAGCTGCTCGAGAAGGACGAGATGCTGGCGCACTGGAAGTCCAAGGGCCTCGATTTCAGCCGCATCTTCCACAAGGTCGAGGCGCCGAAGGAGGCCACATACTGGACGACGCGCCAGAAGCACCCGATCGACGACATTCTCGACCGCAAGCTGATCGAGCAGGCGCAGCCGGCGCTGACCTCGAAGACACCGGTGTCGTTCGAAGTCGCGATCAAGAATGTCGACCGCTCGGCCGGCGCCATGCTGTCCGGCGAAGTCGCCAAGCGCTACAACCATCGCGGCCTGAAGGAAGACACGATCAACGTGACGCTTCGCGGCACGGCGGGACAGTCGTTCGCGGCGTTCCTGGCGCGCGGGATCACCTTCAAGCTGATCGGCGACGGCAACGACTATGTCGGCAAGGGGCTTTCGGGCGGCAAGATCATTATTCGTCCGCCTGAAAACTCGAAGATCGTTGCCGAGGATTCGATCATCGTCGGGAACACTGTTCTTTATGGTGCGACCGAGGGCGAGTGCTACTTCCGCGGCGTCGCGGGCGAGCGCTTCGCGGTGCGCAACTCGGGTGCCATCGCCATCGTCGAAGGCGTTGGCGACCACGGCTGCGAATACATGACGGGCGGCGTGGTGGTCGTCCTCGGCGAGACCGGACGCAACTTCGCGGCCGGCATGTCGGGCGGTGTCGCCTACGTTCTCGACGAGAGCGGCGATTTCGCCAAACGCTGCAACATGGCGATGGTCGAGCTCGAGCCGGTTCCGGAAGAGGACGACATGATGGAGAAGCTGCATCATCACGGTGGTGACCTCGCCCACAAGGGACGTGTCGACGTCTCCGGCGACATGACCCGTCATGACGAGGAGCGCCTCTACCAGCTGATCTCCAACCACCTGCACTACACGGAATCGACCCGCGCCAAGCAGATCCTGGACAACTGGGCCGAATACCGTCCGAAGTTCCGCAAGGTCATGCCGGTCGAGTACCGTCGTGCGCTCGAGGAAATGGAGCGGGCTCGGATGGGGATCGCCGCGGAGTGATTTGGCGTTGACAATGGAGTGTGATATGACGTGTCATATCACACTCTGGAGGCGACCTTGGAAGCAAAGGACGAAAAGGAAATCAGCATCTTTCGCAATGGGCGAAGTCGTGCGGTCCGCATTCCGGCCGAGTATGCCGTCGAGGGCGACAGCGTGATGATTTCGCAGGACGAGGATGGGGTTATCCATATGCGTCCGAAGCAGAAGAAGATGTCGTTGATCGAGGTGCTAGACTGGCTGGAGGAGCAGGAGCCGCTTGGCGAAGAGTTTCCGGGAGACCCCGGGGATGAGGGGCTTCTGCCAGCTGATGATGTCGATCTATGACGCGATTTCTGTTGGACACGAACATCATTTCGGATGTTGTTCGAAACCCTCGAGGTCAGGCGGCACGACAGTTGCGGTTCAGCGCGGCTGATGAGGTGGGTACCAGTATCGTTGTAAGAGGAGAAATTCTTTACGGACTGGCGAAGAATGCATCCGTCAGAGGCCGCGAGGCGCTTGATGCGATGTTGGGGGCGATGCCAGTCTGGCCTTTGGAGGCGCCCGTGGAAGAGGTCTATGGTCGCGTTAGAAATGAGATGCGGCTTCAGGGTGATGGGATCGAGGCCAACGATCTCTGGATTGCGTCGCACGCGCTCGCGCTGGATGCGGTCATGGTGACGAATGACGAGATATTCTCCCGCGTGCCGGGATTAAAGGTTGAAAACTGGCTGCGCTGACGAAAGAGGCGGTCATGAGTGTAAGGGAAGACAGCAGCATGGGTAAGGTAACAGGGTTTCTGGAAATCGACCGGCAGGTGGCGAAGTACCAGCCGGCGTCGGATCGCATCCGGCATTTCCGCGAATTCACGATCCCGATGTCGGACCCGGAGGTGCAGAAACAGGCTGCCCGCTGCATGGACTGTGGCATTCCCTATTGCCATGGCCCGACCGGCTGTCCCGTGCACAACCAGATCCCTGACTGGAACGATCTGGTCTACAACAACAACTGGGAAGCAGCGATCCAGAACCTGCATTCCACCAACAACTTCCCTGAATTTACCGGTCGCGTCTGTCCCGCGCCTTGCGAGGAGGCGTGCACGCTGAACCTCGAGGATGCGCCCGTCGCCATCAAGACCGTCGAGCAGGCGATCGCCGACAAGGCCTATGAGCTCGGCTTCATCCGGCCGCAGCCGGCCGCGGTGCGCACCGGCAAGAAGGTTGCGATCATCGGTTCCGGTCCTGCCGGCATGGCGGCTGCCCAGCAGCTCGGCCGCGCCGGGCATGAGGTCCACCTCTACGAGCGCGAGAGCAAGGCCGGCGGCCTGCTGCGTTATGGCATTCCCGACTTCAAGATGGAGAAGAACTTCATCGATCGCCGCGTCGAGCAGATCTCCGGCGAAGGCGTGACGTTCCACTACGGCGTCAATGTCGGCGTCGACCTGAAGGTCGAGCAGCTGATCGCCGAGCATGATGCGGTGCTTTACTGCGGCGGCTCCGAGACGCCGCGCGAAGCCGGCATTCCGGGCTTCGATTTCGCCGGCGTGCATGATGCAATGCCGTATCTGGTGCAGCAGAACAAGCGCGTCGGTCGCGAGAACATCGACAGTGTCGGCTGGGCGTCCGATCCGATCCTCGCCGGTGCCAAGCATGTCGTCGTCGTCGGCGGTGGCGATACCGCGTCGGACTGCGTCGGTACGGCGTTCCGTCAGGGCGCGGTGAAGGTCACCCAGCTCGACATTCGCCCACAGCCGCCCGAGAAGGAAGACAAGCTCGCCGTCTGGCCGTTCTGGGCCACCAAGATGCGCACCTCGTCATCGCAGGCCGAAGGTGCCGTTCGCGAATTCCAGGTGGCGACGCTCGAATTCGTCGGCGAAGACGGCGTGTTGACGGGCGTCAAGTGCTGCGAAGTCGACGAGCGCCGCAAGCCGATCGCCGGCACGGAGTTCATCATCAAGGCCGACCTCGCTTTCATCGCCATCGGCTTCAGCGGCCCGTTCACCACGAGCGTGCTGAAGGAACTCGACGGCAAGCTGACGCTGAACACCGACCGCCGCGGCTCGACCAACGTCGTCGCCGACGACAAGGATTACAAGACTTCGGTCGACAAGCTGTGGACGGCGGGCGACGTGCGCCGCGGCCAGTCGCTGGTGGTCTGGGCGATCCGCGAAGGACGGCAGGCTGCGCGCGCCATCGACGAGGCGCTGATGGGCTCGACGGTTCTGCCGCGGTAAGACACGGACCGATCGATTGATCTTTGGCTCGGGGCTGCGTCATGCGGCCCCGAGCTTTTTTGTGCATCCGCGCGGCGCGTACCGAGAAAGTCTATCTGGCGGCGGGTGCGCCAATTCGGCGAGTATGGACAGGCTATTTGTTGCACGGGGGTCAATGAATATGTCTGCTCGATCTGTCATCTGCATCGTCTCGGTTTTCCTGTGCGTCGCCGGATCGCCGGCCTGGGCCTGGGAGCGGGCCGGCTACGTCGATTATCCGGCGACGGCGAAGTGCCTGAGCGAGAACATGTGCCTGCTGGTCAGTTGCCCGGCCATGGGGGTGCCGAGCTTCGAGATGGTGATCTACGAGCATGGCAAGGCGACCGGCGAGCCGTTCGACATCATCATCGATGGCCGTACATTCACCTTCAATCTGCCGGAGCGGGGCGCCAACGATCTCTATCGCTGGCCGCTTGCCAGTGATTTCGCCGAGGCGCTTCAGAAGGGCAGCCGGGCCACGCTGGCTTTCGATACAGCCGGGCTGCCCTATGCGTTTTCACTGCGCGGAAGTGGGGCTGCCGTGCGGGGGGTGCTTTCCGGCTGCGGATCGTCGTCCGAGCCTGTCGTCAGCGTGGCTGCATCGGGTGGGCGTCTCTCCGGCCTCAGCCCGGAGACGGATTGCCAGACGGCGACGACGACGGGACAGGTGGTGGACCTGACGATGAAGGCTTCTGGGCAGGCGATCGAAGGATTCCGCTTCAAGGACAAATACGGCACCGGCTACATCAACGTCGATCCGCCGGGCGATAGCAAAGCCATGCAGACGAAGCTGATGAAGATCATCGTTCCGGGCGCGAAGCTCAAGCTCGAAGTGCATGGATGCGGCGCGGCCGCCAGCGTGGAGGTGCTTTCCGCGGTGGAGGTGATCGAGTAGCGGGTGTTCGCTCGAACGGACGTCTCGATCCGCCGCCTGATATGACTACGGCATGGTCAAGCGCGATACGGCGATCTATGGTGCGTGGGCCATCGCCCCGCATGGCTATGCGGCAAGGAACAACACCGGGATGCCATCGACCGAGCTGCTGATCACCTTCTTCATCACCACCGCGCTGTTTGCCTATATTCCCGGGCCGGCCATGCTCTATGCGGCCGCCCAGACGCTGGCGCGGGGACGGCGGGCCGGGTTCATGGCGACGCTCGGGATTCATCTGGGTTGTTATGTTCACGTGGTCGCCGCCGCGGCCGGTCTGTCGATCATCTTTCATGCGGTGCCGGTTCTCTATATGGCGGTGAAGCTCGTCGGCGCGGCGTATCTGGTCTGGCTCGGCATTTCGCTGTTTCGCGCCAAGAGCCAAGGTGACGCGGCGCTTGCCGCCATCGATCCCAAATCCGGCCGGCGCGCCTTCCTTGAAAGCATCTCGATCGAGGTGCTGAACCCGAAGACGGCGATCTTCTTTCTGGCGTTTCTGCCGCAATTCATCGATCCCGCGGCGGGCTTTCCCGTGTGGCTGCAGTTCGTGGTTCTCGGCACCATCGTCAATGTTATCTTCTCGTCGGCTGATATCGTCTGCGTGATGCTGGCGGGGGCGATTGTCTCGAGGCTTCGCAGGTCCGGATCGGCCCAGCGGCTGGTGCAGCGCGCCGGCGGGGCGATGCTGGTGGGGCTCGGTGCGCATCTGGCGCTGCAGCGGAGCTAGTCAGCATCTCACCGTCGATCGCTGAACGAAAAAGCTGGGAGTTTACAATGGTTTTAAATAGGGATATCTTGTATCCTTAATAGATGTCGATCGGTATCGGCCCCGGAATGAATCCATGATCCTGAAAAGCCAAGTCGAATGGGCACTTCATTGTTGCGCCATTCTCTCCGGTCTGCCTGAAGGCCGCTATCTCTCCACCAAGGCGCTGGCCGAGCTTCACGGGCTGCCGAAGGAGTATCTTTCCAAGGCGCTGCAGAGCCTGTCGCAGGCAGGCCTCGTGCATACGACGCTCGGCCCGTCCGGTGGCTACCGGCTGGCGCGGCCGCCGGCTGAGGTCAGCTTTCTCGATATCGTCGAGGCGGTCGAGGGCAGCGGGCGGACGTTTGTGTGCAACAATATCCGCGCCAACAATCCCTGTCGTCCGAAAGGATTTTGCGACACAGGCCCCTGCGCGGTGGCGCGGGTGATGTGGCAGGCGGACGAGGCGTGGCGCAATACGCTGCGCGGCGTGACGATGGCCGATCTCGGGCAGACGCTATCGCAGGAAATCCCGCCGGATATCTGGAGCGGGACCTTTGCCTGGGTGCTAAAGCGCGCCGGCTGATTTCGCGACGGCGGGCAGGGTGCCCCGATCTGCGGCGTTGCCGGGCGTGATGTTGAGATAGCTCTGCGCCGGCGGGGCGAAAGACAGGCCGTTTTCCGCGCAGCTGTTATAGATCACGTCGATCACCTCGTTGCGGGCAGGCGTGCGGTTGGCGGGCGTGGTCACCCGGAATTGCAGCTCCGCCTCAATGGCGATGGCATCGATCGCTTTCAGCGCAACGTTGGGCGGCGGATCCTGGACGATGCAGCCGCAGCCCTGCAGCGCGGCGCGCATGACCTTTTCGACCTCGCCCGGCCGATGCTGCGCGGCGATGCGCACGACGAGTATGATCAGGTGGGTTTCGTCGGGACGGGTGAGATTGGTGAGGCCAACCTTGGCGAGCACGCTGTTGGGCAAAACCACGACATTGTGCGCTGGGGTCAGCACCTGGGTGGAGCGCCAGTTGTTTTCCACCACCCTTCCTTCCGTCCCGTCAGCCAGCTGGATCCAGTCGCCGATCGAAAAGGGGCGGCCGAGGGTCAGCGCGATGCCTGAGAACAGGTCGCCCAGCGTGTTCTGCAGGGCTAGGCCGAGAATGATGGCAACGACGCCTGACGTCGCGACCAGGGTGCCGACCGGCACGCCGAAGACGAAGCCGATGATCGCGAGCGTCACGCCGAGATAGACGCCGGCGACGATCAGGTCCTGGATCAGGCGGGCTTCGCGGGGCCGGCGGTCGAGCACGATGTAGATGCGCACGAAGCCGATCGTGGCCCAGGCAAGATGCACCCACCAGAGAACGCGCGCCGAGGTTCCGAGCGCCGTGGCGCCGCCGCTGAGTTCCGATTGCGCGACGCGGTGCGGCATGATCCCGCTGGAGACGAGCGCTGCCGTCATGGCGGCGAAGAACAGGATCTGCACGATAAGGCGGGCCGTCGGCCGGTCGCGGCCCTGCAGGTGCCAGACGAGGATGCCAGACAGCCCCAGGAGATTGAGCAGAGCCAGCGGCAGCGAAAGATGATCGGCGAACATGGCGGTGCCTCCCGTTTGGGGCGTGTGCATTCGCGGTCGGCCGGGCGCCGTGGGGCGCCCGGCGTTGCTATCCCTACTTGGTGATCGGGAAGGTCAGCTCTTTCTGGTTCGTATCGACAACGAAGACGGCCAGCAGCTTTGCCCGCTTGGTCTTGCTGCCGTTCTCACTGACGCCGTGGCGATCGCCAGGCAGTTCGGAGAAGCTTTCGCCGGCCTTGTAGACCTTCACCGGGCCGTCATTGACCTGGCTGCGGATCGAGCCTTCCAGCACCGTGGCATAGATGAAGGCGGATGTCGGATGGGTGTGGGCTTCCGAAAAGCCGCCCGGACCGTATTCGACGAGAATGCCCTTGATGCTCTTGCCGGGCACGTTCGGCAGTTCGTGTTCATAGACGACGGAGACCTTCGAGGCCTTGCCGGAGGCGGTGTCGTGGGCAAGGGCGGCGCCCGACAGCATGGCGGCGACAGCGACTGTGGTGATAATTGTCTTGATCATGTCCCTATTCCTTTGATTGGGTTGCTGCTCTTCACTTGCGCGGCGATGTCGCGAACCATTGTTCGAAGCCGATGCGGCCGAGGCGTGGATTGTTGTCCGAGACCAGCGAGCCGTCATCAAGGCGGGCGCCGAAGTAGCGGGCTTCGGGATCGGCCTCGACCTTGCGGCCGTCGCCGGTGGCCGTGAGATAGCGGGCGACGAGATCGCTGAGGCGCGATCTCTCGGGCCCCGCGATCTCGATGGTGCCGTTGACGGGGGCGGCCAGCGCCACGTCGGCCATGGCGTCGGCCACGTCGTCGGAGGCGATCGGCTGCACATAGGCCGGCGACAGGCGGACGACGTTGCCTGAGGTGCCGGACTGGGCAATGCCGCTGAGGAACTCCATAAACTGCGTCGAATGGACGATCGTGTAGGGAATTCCGCCGGCCTTGATCAGCTTCTCCTGGGCAAGCTTGCCGCGGAAATAGCCGCTTTCCTGAAGGCGTTCGGTGCCGACGACTGACAGTGCGATGTGATGCTTCACGCCCGCCGTCTTTTCGGCGGCGATGAGGTTGCGGCCGGAGGTCTCGAAGAACTCCAGCACCGCCTTGTCCTCGAAGGATGGCGAGTTGGCGAGGTCGATCACCACCTCTGCGCCCGCCAACGCTTCGTTCAGACCCTCGCCGGTGATGGTGTTGACGCCGGTGTTGGGCGAGGCGGCGATCACCTCGTGGCCCTTGTCGCGCAGCCGCTGGACCGTCTTCGAACCGATGAGGCCGGTTCCGCCGATGATGACGATTTTCATAAGACTTCTCCGTTCGCGGACAGCCGAGCGCCGCGTTGTCTTGGTCAACGATGTGGATGGATGAAAGCTTAGTTCAGGCTCTTAATTCAGGCTCTTAGTTCAGGCCGGCCTTGTCGAGGCCGTAGAGCTTGTCGGCCGAACCGGGCACGGCCTTGAAGGCGATGCTGATGCGGTTCCAGGCGTTGATCGTGGTGATCGAGAAGGTCAGGTCGGAAATTTCCTTTTCCGAGAGCTGGCCACGGACGCGCTCGTAAAGCTCGTCGGGAACGCCCCCTTCGGGAAGCTTCGTCAGGGCTTCGGTCCAGGCAAGGGCCGCACGTTCGCGTGGAATGAAGAGGTTGGATTCGCGCCAGATGGCGACGTGGTAGAGGCGCAGTTCGCTCTCGCCGTGGATCTTGGCTTCCTTGACGTGCATGTCGAGGCAGAAGGCGCAACCGTTCATCTGCGAGGCGCGGATGTTGACGAGGTCGCGGATCTTCAGTTCGATGGTGCTGTCCTTCAGCGACATGCTGAGGTCGGAGATCTTCTTGAAGAACTCCGGCGATTGCTGTGCGTAGTTGAGGCGCTGTGTCATTGTCTTTCTCCTATCAAGGACATTTGTTGTCCTTATGGATATACAATATCCTTAATGGCTGGACAGTAAAGCCCTTCCCGCCTAAGGTGCGGGCATAAGGCTTATGTCGAAACGTATGGGGGATACGGACATGGATATCGTTTCGGCATTGAGGACGTTCCTGCGGGTGGCGGAGACGGGGTCGTTTTCGGCGGCGGCGATCGACCTCGGGCTGACGCAGCCGGCGGTGTCGCGGCAGGTGTCGGCGCTGGAAGCGCATCTGAACACGCGGCTGCTGCACCGCTCCACCAGCGCGCTGGCGGTCACAGCCGAGGGTGAGCAGATGATCCCGATGGCGCGCAAGGTGGTCGATGCGGTGGATGCACTGGGGGAGGCGACCTGCGGCGAGGGCGGGACGGTGTCGGGAAAAGTGCGGATGAGCCTGCCGGCGCCGCTCGGGATCTATATGAGCGACCGGCTGCCGCAGTTGCTGCAGAGCCATCCGGCGATGACGGTGGAACTGATTTTCCGCGAGGAGCCGTCCGATCTTGTCGGCGAAGGGATCGATCTCGAGGTGCGCCTTGGCGCGGTCTCCGATGGCAGCCTGATCTGCCGGCGGATCGGCTGGACGACTGCCTTTCTCGTCGCCGCGCCATCCTATCTGGAAATGCGCGGTGCGCCGGAAACGCCCGACGCGATCTGTTCGCACGAGTGCGTGTGCTACAGCCGCGCCGGCGAAAGCCGGATCTGGGCCTTCTCCAACGGCGCGGAAGAAACACAGGTGCGGATATCGCCAAGGCTGACGGCCAACAATTCGGTGGCCGTCCATCGCGCCGTGCTGGCCGGCAGCGGCCTTGCCGTCCTGTCGCATATTCTGGTCGGGGCGGATGTCGAGGCCGGCAGGCTGGTGAAGCTTATGCCGGCGTTTCCGCCATCGCGGCTGCCGATCAATGTCGTCTATCCCTCGCGCCGGAACATTCCGCTACGGGTGCGCACGGTGCTCGATTTTCTCGTCGATGCGGTGCACCAGGACGCCGAGATGGCATCGGCTTCCTGAAGAGAGAGGTTGCGGTGTGATGCTACTTGGCCGAGACCTCGGCCGCCGGCTTGGCTGCCGGCAGGCTGTAGTCGTCGACGCGGCCGGCCGGTGGCTTGGCCATCTCGCCGTCCTGCACCAGTCTGTCGCGCGGCGACTTGCCAGATCCAACTGCGCCGGTACTGACCGGCTGGACGGTGCCGCCGAGAAGCGCGGTTCCGCCGTCGAGATTAGGGTCGGAGAGGCTGATCGGGTCGGTGTGGTCGGCCGGGTTGGAGGACAGGCCGATCGGCGGGCCGGTGGTGGTGTCGAGGCGCACCAGATCGGGGCTTGCCTGAGTGCCGAGAATCCGGCGGGCGGGCTTTTCGACGTAGAAGGCCATCTTGCGGCGGCCGGCCTCGGTCATGTTGATGCCGTCCGAGGTGCGCAGGCGGACCTGCTGGCCATTGATGTCGGAACCCGTGACGATGAAATCACCGCCTTCGCTGACGAAGCCATCCCAGATATCGACGAACTCGCCGCCCATCGATTCCACCTGCTTGCGGTAGACCTGGTTCATCTGCACGGCATCCGCCATCATCGACGGCGAATCGAAGGCTGGAAGGCCAACCCAGAGAAGCGGAATCTTTCTTGATGTGACGTCCTTGGCGAAGGCGAGCACGCGGCGCTGGTATTCCGCGTACCAGCCATCGGTGCGGAACTTCTCCTTGCCGACGTCGGTAACCATCTGCTGGCGGTCGTTGGCGCCGAGCATCACGACGACCATGGCGGGCTTGGCCTCGTCCATGAACTTGGTCAGCTGCGCCGGCCAGTTGTAGTAGTCGTCGCGCACCAGGCCGGAGGCGACATTGCTGTGGGTCTCGATCAAGATGCCCGGCGAATCCTGGAAGGCCGCATCCATGCCGACGCCCAGGCCACCGGCGAGGAAATCGCCGACCACGAGTATCTTCTGGGCGTTGTCGAGCTTTTGGACGACCTTTTCTTCCGGAGCCGCGACGGGGGCAGGGCGGGGCGCCGAGACCGCGGCCTTCGGCGGCGCCTTCTTCTTTTTCTGCGGGATGGCGCGTGGCGGTGCGTATCCGTCCGGAACCTGCGGCGTCTCGTCGATGTACCGGCGACCGGTGAAGAAATCGAGAATGGAGCGACGGTAGTAGCGCTCCTGTGCCTCGGCCACCGGAACCGGCGGCAGGATGCCCGATGAAAACACCAGCGCGGCGACGCCGAAAGCGCCCCAGCGGGCCATCGTTCTGTTTACTCGTTTACGCATTGTCAGCCGCCTCGCATCGACGCCTATTTTCTCATGGAGCGGGACCTCAGTCCACACCCCATGGCGCGATGTGCGTGTTTTTGATCGCTCGGCTTGCGCCCACTTACCTGCGCAGCGCGTTCAGCAGCGGCAGCGAGGGTTCGCCATCCGTCTGCATGCCGATGCGGCCCTGCACGGCTGCAATCGCCGCTTTCGAACCACTGCCGAAATTGCCGTCGACCTCGCCATCATAATAGCCGAGCGCCTTCAGGCGGGTCTGCAGCTCGAACTTTTCCTTGACGTCGAGCGTACCGTCCGGGCGCGGCCAGCGCTGTTTCATGCCGCCATAGCCGGCAATCTCGTCGGCAAGCAGGCCAACGGCGATGGCATAGCTGTCGGAGGAATTGTACTTCTTGATAGTGAAGAAGTTGGCGGTCATCAGGAAGCCGGGGCCGTCATTGCCGGCCGGCATCTTCAGCACGGCCCTGTCGCTGCCATTCTTGAAGCCGTTGCCGCCGGGGCGCTTGAGGCCGAGCGCCGACCATTGCGACAGCGTCAGCGTCTTGCCGACCTGCTTCATGGCGCTTGATGGAACCTGGACTTCGTAGCCCCAGGTCTTGCCGGTATCCCAGCCGTTCTTCGCCAGCAGGTTGGCGGAGGTCGCCAGCGCATCGGGGACCGAGTTCCAGATATCGCGGTGGCCGTTGCCGTCGGCGTCGACCGCATAGAGGAGATAGCTGGTCGGGATGAACTGGGTGTGGCCCATGGCGCCGGCCCAGGAGCCGGTCATGCCGTCGGGCGAGATGTCGCCGTTTTGCAGGATTTTCAGCGCGGCAATCAGCTGCTTCTGTGCGAACTTGGCGCGCTTCTGGTCGGCATAGGCAAGCGTTGCCAGTGCGCGCGGCACGTAATGCAGCCGGTCGTCCTTCTCGAGAATCGCCCCGTAATTCGATTCCATCGACCAGATCGCCAGGAGAATCGTCTTGTCGACACCGAAATTCCGCTCGACCCAATTCAACGTGGACGCGTGTTTGGCCATCATTTTGCGGCCGATTTGCACGGTATACGGATTTACACGGGAATCGACATAGTCCCATATTTTCGTTGTGAATTCAGGCTGATAGGCTGCCTTTTCCAGCACCGTCGGGTCGGGATCGCTGACGCCGGAGAACGCTTTGCGGTACGTTGCCTTGCTGATGCCATTTTGAGCGGCTGTTTGGTAAAAGTCCGCGATCCACTTCTGGAACCGCTGGTCGGCTTTCGCGTTTATGGGAGCCAGACTGGCGGATGCGGTCATGATGAATGCGAGAGCAAGACCACGAAGGGAGTATTTGTGATTTTGAGTCATCGGCGGTCATCCGTCCTTTCGTTTCAGGCACAGCAGAGCGCGAAATTACCGCTCGGACCTTAGACTACCCGAACGGAGTCAACAAATTCTTTACCATGACAAACGAACGCAGTCACCATTTGCAAAAGCGTAGCAAATCTCATCTAATCCAATCAAAATTACGTTATATTTCAAGCGGTAGAATCATCGCAGGAGGCCTGTGTGGCAGAGCATAAAAAAGTTCGCAAAGCTGTATTCCCGGTCGCCGGTCTCGGCACGCGCTTTCTTCCGGCCACGAAGGCCGTACCGAAGGAAATGCTGACCGTGGTCGATAAACCGATCATTCAGTATGTGGTCGATGAAGCGCTGGAAGCCGGCATCGAACACTTCGTCTTCGTGACCGGTCGCAACAAGCACATCATCGAAGACTATTTCGACATTCACTTCGAACTCGAGCAGACGCTGCGCGAGCGCAGCAAGAATGCCGAGATCACGCTTCTGGCCGGCCAGCTTCCCAAGGCCGGCACGGTCAGCTTCA
Source organism: Hyphomicrobiales bacterium (assembly GCA_900470805.1). Lineage (GTDB taxonomy): Bacteria > Pseudomonadota > Alphaproteobacteria > Rhizobiales > Rhizobiaceae > Rhizobium. The sequence goes on from UCCA01000010.1 coordinate 32,200, forward strand.
CGCGCCAGCAGGAGCCGCTTGGTCTCGGACACGCCGTATGGTGCGCCCGCGAGATCATCGGTGACGAACCTTTCGCGCTGCTGCTCCCCGACATGATCATGAAGAGCGAAGCCAAGGGCTGCATGAAGGGCATGATCGACCTTTACGCCCAAAGCGGTGGCAACATCGTCGCGGTGGAAGAGTGCGCGCCCGATCAGGCCCACAAGTACGGTATCGTCGGCGTCGGTGACGCGATCGGCGATGGCTTCAAGATCACCGGCATGGTGGAAAAGCCTGCGAAGGGCACGGCGCCTTCGAACTTCTTCATCAACGGCCGCTATATCCTGCAGCCGGAGGTGTTCAAGATCCTCGAGACGCAGGAACGCGGTGCCGGCAACGAAATCCAGCTGACCGACGGCATGCTGAAGCTTTTGAAGGACCAGGATTTCGCTGGCTATCACTTCAAGGGCACGACCTATGACTGCGGCGCCAAGGATGGCTTCATCCTCGCGAACGTCGCCTTCGCGCTCGAGCGTGCGGATATCCGCCCGACCGTGATCGACGGCTTCAAGGACCTGCTGAAGGGTATCTGATCGCAGCTGGAAAAGACCGCCTCGCGGTCTTTGATCCAGTCTAGCGCTTCAGTCTGAGACCGACGCCGGCTCGCCACTGTTGCGAGTCGGCGCCGACTTTTCTGGACGTCAGTTCGTAGCCGATGGTGCTCGTCAGATCGAGATAGCGGTTGATGTTCCAGGTCAGGCCGGCGCTGGTCGTGTAGACCGTTTCGTCGCTGGTCGGGCTATCCGACGGATAGTCGCGCAAGGTTATCCCACCCAGAAACGTCCCGACAAGGTTGTCGCGCAGCTGATGCGTCACGGTCGTGGTCATCGCGCGCGAGATATAGCCGGCTTCTCCCGCCGTCGTGGACGGCTGGATGCTTGTCTGAAGACCGAAATCGATATCCGTGCCCCGGAGCGGCGACCAGCGGACGCTGGCATCGACGACGGCTGCGTCGATATCGGACAGTCGACTGTCGTCGAAGCGCGCGATCTCGTAACCGAGGCCGACTTCGCCCCGCAGCTTCTCGCCGAGATCGACTTCGACGCCAGCCTTGGCGCCGTAGGAATTGCCGGAGCGGCTATAGCCCTGGCTGTCTGTCGTCTCGTCATAGACGGTCTTGCCGACATTGGCCTCGATGAAGGGGATGAGCGCGGGTGACAGTTCGTAGCCGACGCGCCCGCGCAGCGTGCCTGATGTCTGGTTGCGGTCGCTGAGCGAAACGGTGGTGCCATCCGACAGCGTGGCGTCGGAATATATGCTGCGCGTCAGCTCGATCCCGGTGCTGCCGCGCAATATGCCGAAATCGCGCTCGATGGCGGCGCCGAGATTTAACTCCTGCACGGCCGATTGCCGGTCGGCGTTCTGGATCGCATTCGGATCATCGGTGTCCTGGCGGTAGTAGTGGTAGCCGCCGGTCAGATGGGCGGTCGTCTCTTCCGGCAGATCCAGCCTCAAGTCGCCGTCGATCCTGAAATCCGGCTGTTCCTCTCCTTCGCCGCTGACATTTTTCTGCCAGGCACCCTCGCTGGTGATCAGCAGCTGGTGCAGGCCCCAGTCGGAGGTCAGTGTCGTTTTCATGTCCGTTTCGAGAAAGGCGCGTGTCTCCTTGGTGCCGCCGTCCTTCTGCGTCTCGGTGTTGATGCTCTGGCTGACGGTCGGGCGCAGCACGAAGGTGCCGATGCGGATGCCCGGCGTCTCCTCGGTGGAGATATAGCTGTCCGGCTTGCGTGGACGACGCTCGTCGAGCGGTGCCTCGCGGGTGTTCAGCCGCATCGTGTCCTCGTCGAGGATCGAGCCGGTGGTTTCGTCGCTGGGTCGGTCGCCGTCGGAGGTCTTCCTGGCGGCGTAGGTGGTTGCTGCAGCCTCGTCGGCCGAGGTGGCGGTGCTCGGCACCGACGTGCCGTCATCGCTTTCGTCGCCGGTCGAATCGGGCGTGGCGATGTAGGCGGATTGCGCTGCGCGATTGATTGACGTCGATGGCTGCGGCTGCGTCGATTGGGCAAATGCCTGCGGCGCCGCGAGAACGCTGCCGGCCAGCGCGATGGACACGGCAAAGCCGACCGCGCGGAGCGGTGTCAGGCTGCTCGTATATGTCCAGTGGTTCATGTATCGGCGCTCGGCATGCTTCGAAGTGGTTACCCGAAGGTAAAGCCTCGTGGTTAAGCATTCGTTGCCAAGGCCCCGGATAGACGTCCATCAGCAGCCGGTGGACAGGATGCGAGAAAGCGGCTAACGGATTGCCATGATCAAGAGAGCGGTAAATCTCATCGAGAACGGCGTGCTCGAGTCGGCCAAGCGAACGCTCGGGACCGAAAGACGGGCGATGGAATCCCTAGAACGGGCTTTCGACGCCGATCTGGCCGGACCCTTCCTGCAGGCAGTCGAGCTGATCGGCGAACTATCGGGGCGGGTGATCGTCACCGGCGTCGGCAAGAGCGGCCATATCGGCGTGAAGATCGCCGCGACGCTGGCCTCCACCGGAACGCCTGCCTTCTTCATGCACGCGGCCGAAGCCAATCACGGCGATCTCGGCATGGTCGGCCGCGGCGATGCGGTGCTGGCGCTGTCGAAGGGCGGCGAGAGCGCAGAGCTTCGCAACATCATCGCCTATACCCGCCGCTTCTCGATTCCGTTGATCGCCATGACCTGCTCGGCCACCTCGTCGCTGGGGAAGGCGTCGGACGTCGTGCTGCTGATGCCGAACGAGGAGGAGGCCTGCCCGCACGGGCTGGCGCCGACGACTTCGACGCTGATGCAGCTTGCGATGGGCGATGCGCTGGCGATTTCGCTGTTGGAGGCGCGGGGCTTCACGGCGCGCGATTTCCACGTGTTCCATCCGGGCGGCAAGCTCGGCGCCGTGCTCAGCCACGTCGCCGATGTCATGCACACCGGCGAACGGGTGCCGCTGGTCGCAAAGGGCACGCCGCTGCCCGAGGCGATCTCGATCCTGTCGCGCAAGCATTTCGGCTGCGTCGGCATTCTCGACGAGGACGGACGGCTTTGCGGCATCGTGACCGAGGGTGACTTGGCGCGCAACCTGACGCGCAACCTGTCGGAACTCATCGTCGATGACATCATGACCCGGTCGCCGAAGACGGTGAAAGCCAATGTGCTGGCAACGGCCGCGCTGGCCTTGCTCGACAAGCATAGCATCGGCGCGTTGATCGTCGTCGATGACGACAATCGCCCGATCGGCCTTATCCACTTCCACGATCTGCTGAGGATCGGCGTCGCCTAATCCCGATGCGATCAGCGCAGGCTGATCGGATCAGGCCTGCTCTACCGTCAGGTCGCGGCCATTGCTCGCTATCACCTTCACCCTTGCGCCGACCGGCAGGTCCGGGCCGGTGACCTTCCACTGCGTGTCGTCGAGCTTGATGCGGCCATGGCCTTCGGTGATCGGTTCGGCCAGCGTAGCAGTTCGGCCGACGAGGCTGGCGCCGCGCTGGTTGAGGAAGGGTTCGTCGGTCTCACCATGATCGCGGGTGATCTTGCGGCCGATGAAGGTGGCGGCGACGGCGAAGGCGGCGAACAGGATCGCCTGCAGCTGCCAGACCCAGAAGGCGGCATCCCAGAAAAGCAGCGACAGCGCGCCGACGGCAATTGCCGCCAGACCGATCCAGACGAGGAAGAAGCCGGGCACCAGCATCTCGGCGGCGAGCAGCACGAGGCCTATCACCCACCAGCTCCACGGCCCCAGCTCCGATGTGATGGCTGACAGCATGGATCAGCGCTCCGGGTTCTGGTTGAACGGATTGACCTGCGGCGTGGTGCGCGGCGCCGAAACCTGGCGCGGTGCCGGCGGGGCCGGGGACACCGGCGGATTGCCGCCGTCGCCGAAGACTTCGCGGGCGATGGCGCCGATGCCGCTCAGCGAGCCGAGGATGGCGGAGGCCTCGATCGGCATCAGCACGACCTTGGAATTGCTGGCCGAGCCGATCGCCGTCAGCGCCTCGGTGTATTTCTGCGCCACGAAGTAGTTGATCGCCTGCACGTCGCCGGCGGCAATCGCTTCCGACACCATCTTCGTCGCCTTGGCTTCGGCCTCGGCCAGACGCTCGCGGGCTTCAGCATTGCGGAAGGCGGCTTCGCGCTGGCCTTCGGCCTGCAGGATCGCCGACTGCTTGGCGCCTTCGGCGCGCAGGATCTGGGCGTTTCTGGAGCCCTCGGCCTCGAGAACCTGGGCGCGCTTCTCGCGCTCAGCCTTCATCTGGCGGGCCATGGCATCGACGAGATCGCGCGGCGGCTGGATGTCCTTGATCTCGACGCGGGTGACCTTGATGCCCCAGGGCTGGACGGCGTCATCGACGACGCGCAGCAGGCGATCGTTGATCGCGTCGCGGTTGGAGAGCAACTCGTCGAGATCCATCGAGCCCATGACCGAGCGGATGTTGGTCATCGTCAGGTTGAGGATGGCATTTTCCAGGTTCGACACCTGGTAGGCTGCCTGGGCGGCGTTGAGGATCTGATAGAAGGAGACGGCGTCGGCGGAGACCGAGGCGTTGTCCTTGGTGATGACTTCCTGGGTCGGAACGTTCAACACCTGCTCCATCACGTTCATGCGGGCGCCGACGCGTTCGATGAAGGGGGTGATGATGTTGAGGCCGGGTCCGAGCGTCCGGGTGTAGCGGCCGAAGCGCTCCACCGTGTACTGATAGCCCTGCGGCACGGTCTTGATGCCGGCGAACAGCACCATGATGACGAAGACCACCAAAGCGATGACCACGATGTCGAAGCCGCCCAAAACCATGAAATTCCTCCCCAAATCGAATCGAATGCATACACCTTAACCGAGACAATCCCGAAAGCCACGCTCTCAGGCTGCCGCGCCATGGTGTCACACCTCAAATATGGGGCTCCGATTGGTTCTTCACAACGGGCGCCCTTTGGCCTAGAAGGCACGCCGTATCCGGTCGCAGCCCACCCGGTCAAAACAAGGGATCTCAATCATGAAGACTATCGTCATCTGCTCCGGCGGATTGGACTCCGTTTCGCTTGCCTACAAAATCGCAGCGGAACAACAGCTCATCGGCCTCATCTCCTTCGATTACGGCCAGCGTCACCGCAAGGAACTGGACTATGCCGCCGCCTGCGCGATGAGGCTCGGCGTGCCGCACCAGATCATCGACATCCGGCCGATCGGCAGCCATCTCACCGGCTCGGCGTTGACCGACGACATCGACGTGCCCGACGGCCACTATGCCGAGGAGACCATGAAATCGACCGTGGTGCCGAACCGCAACGCCATCATGCTCGCCATCGCCTTCGGGCTTGCCGCCGCGCAAAAGGCGGATGCGGTGGCCGTTGCCGTGCATGGCGGCGACCACTTCATCTATCCGGATTGCCGGCCAGGCTTCATCGATGCGTTTCAGACGATGCAGGATGCGGCGCTGGATGGCTATGCCAGCGTCAGGCTACAGGCGCCGTACGTCAACGTCAGCAAGGCGGATATCGTCACCGACGGCGCGAAGCATGGGACGCCGTTTGCCGAGACGTGGTCCTGCTACAAGGGCGGGTTGCGCCATTGCGGGCGTTGCGGCACCTGCGTGGAGCGGCGCGAGGCGTTTCATCTGGCCGGCGTTGCGGATCCGACCGAGTATGACGATGCCGACTTCTGGAAGGCGGCGACCTCAGGCTTTTCGGCCACGGAGGTCTGAGCCGTGTTCCGCATTACCAAGGAGTTCCACTTCTCCGCCTCGCACCAGCTGTCGCATCTGCCTGCCGATCATCAGTGCGCACGGCTGCACGGGCACAACTACATTGTCGTCGTCGAGCTTGCCGCCACCCAACTCAACGGCGACGGCTTCGTGCGCGATTATCACGAGCTAACGCCGCTGAAGCGGTATATCGACGAGCGTTTCGACCACCGGCACCTGAACGAGGTGCTGGGGCATGAGCGGGTGACGTCGGAATATCTGGCGAAGCATTTCTATGACTGGTGCAAGGCGATCCTGCCGGAGACGTCGGCCGTCAAGGTCAGCGAGACGCCGAAGACATGGGCGGAGTACCGGCCGTGAGCGCGGCTCAGGAGAGGATCCGGATCAGCGAGATCTTCGGCCCGACCATCCAGGGCGAGGGCATGCTGATCGGCCAGCCGACGGTCTTCGTGCGCACCGGTGGGTGCGATTATCGCTGTTCGTGGTGCGACACGCTGCATGCTGTCGACAGCGAGTATCGCGCCCAGTGGAAGCCGATGACGGCGCAGGCGATCTGGGAGGAGGTGCGCGAGCTCTCGGGCGGCAGCCCACTGATGGTCTCGCTTTCGGGCGGCAATCCGGCGATCCAGCCGCTGAAGCCGCTCATCCGGCGCGGCAAGAATGATGGCTATCGCTTCGCGATCGAGACGCAGGGCAGCGTCGCCCGTGACTGGTTCGCCGATCTCGACGTGCTGGTGCTTTCACCGAAGCCGCCGTCGAGCGGCATGGAGACGGACTGGGCGGCGTTCGCGGACTGTCTCGAGGCGGCCGGCAAGGCGCCGAGCATTGCGCTCAAGTTCGTGATCTTCGACGATGTGGACTATGATTTCGCCAAAGAGACGTCACTGCGCTATCCGGAACTGCCGGTCTATCTGCAGCCCGGCAACCACACCCCGCCGCCGCCTGACGATGACGATGCGCGCATCGATATGGACGGGATCATGGAGCGGATGCTGTGGCTGGTGGGGAAGGTGACCGAGGATCGCTGGTTTTCGGCGCGTGTGCTGCCGCAGCTGCATGTGCTGTTGTGGGGGAACCAGCGCGGGGTGTGAAATATATTGCGATTATCGCGAAACATCCTATTTTAAAGATAAGTGGATTGGGGTTCGTTCCTGGTCGGCGTCATGGCCTCGGTTTATCCGGGGCCTTTCGCTTTCAAGGGAATACCTTCATGCCATAGGGCCAGCCATGGCTATGCCCGCCCCTCCATATCTTAGGTTCAATAATATCGAAGGCGCGGTTCCTTTGGGCCTCACGCAGTATTCGCAAGCCGATCGGTCGGGCGATCAGGTCCGCCAATTGAAGTCCCGCGCTGTTTGCCTGCTTCGAGACGAAGACGATGTCGAAATCCGGCATGGCACCACCAGGGTCTTGCAAAGGATGGTGCCCGGCGACGATACGGCGGAATTCAAGCTCGAGTTCGCGATCCTCCTTGCCGCGTCCCGGTTTTTCTCGCGGGCTTCTGGACTCGCAGACGATGTGGCATTCCTGCGCGCTTTCGCATTTGTGGCGCAGAAACTCCCGGGTCTTCTCCAAGCAAAAGAGTAGCGCAAGCTGATATGGATTTTCAGGGTGGACGTATTTGCGCTTCAGCGCATCCTTGCGAATGATGGCGGTGATGACCGTCATCGGCGTCTGCTCGAGTACGCCATTGAGGTCGCTCATGAAGCGTTCTCGGATATTGTCATAGTCTAGAAAGGCGAATGGGAAGCGTCGCTTGACGATATCGCTTTCGTGCAGGACATGGCTGTCATGGCCAAACCATCGAAACTTGAAGTTCTGAAGATCCCGGCTGGCGACCGCAGCATATTCGTTTTTGCGAAAGATACAGAACGCTAGCACGAAGATCGGATAGTTCTCGTCGATAGACGTCAGGCTATGGTCGCCACTTTCATCGACGTAGACAACGTAATCGCTGAAAGCCACGGATTTGTCACCCCGGAGATTGCTATATGAGCAGCAATCTTCGCTGTATATCCGGATAAAATCCAGCGTTGTTTTCCGGTGGAATTTAGGTCTTTCGGTTGTGATTACACCCAGCCCAGCAATTCCCGCCGCACCACCTTCTCCAGCACCATCATCCCATCCTCGCTGTCGTTCAGACACGGAATATGCGCGAACTTCTCGCCGCCGTTCTCGTGGAACGAATGCGCGGCCTGTTCGGCAATCTCTTCCAGCGTCTCGAGACAATCCGATACGAAGCCGGGGTTCAGCACCGCGATGCGCTTGATGCCGTCCTTGCCGAGCTGTTCCACCGTCTTGTCCGTATAAGGCTGCAGCCACTCTTCCGGGCCGAAGCGGGACTGGAAGGTGATCATGAACTCGTCCTTCGACAGGCCGAGCTTTTCGCGCAGCAGGCGACCGGTCTTCTGACACTGGCAGTAGTAGGGGTCGCCCTTCTTGAAGTAGGACATGGGGATGCCGTGGAAGGAGGCGATGATCTTTTCCGGCTTCCAGTCCAGCGTCGCCAGATGCGTGGTGATCGAGTTGGCGAGCGCGGTGATGTAGGCGTCGTCGTCGTGGTAATCCGGCACGGTGCGCAACGCCGGTTGCCAGCGCATCTTCAGGAGGTGCTGGAAGGCCTTGTCGTTGACGGTCGCCGTGGTGGCGGCGGCATATTGCGGGTAGAGCGGAAAGAGCACGATGCGATCGCAGCCGTCCGCCTTCAGCGCGTCGATGCGTGAGGCGATCGACGGCGTGCCGTAGCGCATCGCCCAGTCGACCTTCACGTTGGGCAGGTCCTTCAGGCGCTCGGCCATCAGCTCGGACTGGCTGCGCGTGTAGGTGCGCAGATAGCTCTCGTTCTTGTCCTTGTTCCAGATCAGCTCGTAGGCCTTGCCGACCTTGCCGGGGCGGGTGTTCAGGACGATTCCGAAGAGGATCGGGTACCACTTCCAGGGCGACCACTCGATGACGCGCCTGTCTGTCAGGAACTCCTTGAGATAGCGGCGCATCGAGGTGTAGTCGGTGCCATCGGGCGTGCCGAGGTTGACGAGGAGCACGCCGACCTTGCCGAACTTCACATCAGGATGCTCCGCCGGGCGGTGCGCGGTGTCAACGGTCGTCATCTAAACCTCAATGCTCGTCTTCTTTGGCCGATCATACGCAGCCCGGATACGATGGTTCACCCATATAGGAATAAAAGCCGATCCGGGGAACCCCGAACCGGCCTTTCTGCTTGGGACAAATCGTCTTACGCCGATCTGCGATGTCTGCGTTGCCGCTGTCCGGCTTCCCGTTACTTGGAAGGGATCTGCAGCTCCTTGCCGATGGTCAGGTGGCGCGGCGTCGGCTTGCCGTTGGCCTCGGAGATCTTCCGCCAAAGCGTGCCGTCGCCGTAGAACTGCTTGGCGAGATCCCACAGCGTGTCGCCCGAGGCGATGACGTGGCTGGTCGGCGTGTTCGGGGCGAGCGCCGGTGCCTCGGCGGCAGGGGCTGCCGTAGCAGGCGCTTCGGTGGTTGGGGCTGGTGCAGCAGGGGTTGTCGCCGGGGCTTCCGTTGCAGGTGCAGCTGGTGTTGTGGCGGGAGCGGCCGGCGTGGCGGGTGCCGGAGTCGCGGAGGGTGTCGTGGGTTCCGATGCCGTCGGTGGTGGGGCGGCCACAGAAGAGGCGACCTCGGTCACGCGGCCGTCGGTGTAGGGCTTGTACGGCGAGTGCGCGGCGACATAGTCGGCAGTGACGTCGGCGAGGTCGGGGCCGAAGTCGTAGGCGTTCTTGCCTGCGGTGGCGAAGATCGAATAGCCGTCGCCGCCCGCGCGCATGTAGTTGTTGGTGACGACGCCGTAGGTCTTGGCATTGTCGAGGGGAGCGAAGGTATCGCCGTCCTTGACCTCGACGGAAACAACGCGGCTACCCGGAGGCTTGGACTTGTCGTAGCTGTACTTCATGCCCGCCACCTGCGGGAAGCGGCCGGCGCCTTCCTCGATCTTGCCGAGGCCGTTTTCAAGCGCAGTGCGGATGTCGGCGCCGGTCAGCTGGAAGGTTGCCAGCGTGTTCTGGAACGGCAGCACGGTCACCACTTCGCCCTGGGTGACGTCGCCGCCGTCGATGGATGCCCGTAGGCCGCCGCCGTTCTGGATGGCGATCTGCATGCCCTGAGCCTTGCTGCGGTCGAGCATGGCATCGGCGACGAGATTGCCCATCGTGCATTCCCTGACGCGGCAGACTTCGCGGGCGCCCTCGATCGGGCCTTCCGACGAGCCGATCACCTTCTTGCGCAGGTCCTCGATCGGCTTGGCAAGTTCGGCGATGCGGGCCGTGATGGCTTCGTCGGGTTTGAAGGAACTGTCGATCAGGATCGGATCGCCCTTGGCTTCCTTGACGACGCCGTTGTCATCGAATGTGATGACCACGTCGCCGAGATACTTGCCGTAGGAGGCGGCGGTGACGACGGGAACCTTGTAGCCGCCGGGGTTATCGACCATCGTCGGATAGGGTCCCGCTGCCTTCGGATCGGTGTTCGACAGTAGCGTGTGCGAGTGGCCGCCGACGACGACGTCGACATCGGGGATTTTGGCGATGTCGGATAGATCCCTGGTGTAGCCGACATGGGTCAGCGCAATGATCTTGTTGACGCCCTCGGCCTTCAGCCTGGCGGCTTCCTTGGTGATCGCAGCGACGTCGTCGGTGAACTTGATGTTCGGGCCGGGCGAGGCGAGCTCAGGCGTCTCGGTCGTCACGACACCGATGATGCCGATCTTCTGGCCGCCGATCTCGAGCACGACGGAGGGTTCGGGGTGCTTCTTGACTGTCGAGGCGTCGGAGAATTCGACATTGGCGGCGGTAACAGGGAAGGCCACCTTGTCCATGAACGGCGCCAGCGCCTTTTCGCCGTCGTCGAATTCGTGGTTGCCGAGTGTCATGGCGTCGAACTTGATCGCGTTGACCATCTCGAGCTCGGCCGTGCCCTTGTAGGTCGAGTAGAACAGCGAGCCCTGGAAATTGTCGCCGGCGTTGAGTGTCAGGACATTCTGGCCCGAAAGGGCCGCGCGGCGCTGATCGATCGCGGTCTTCAGGCGGGCGGCGCCGCCGAAGCACTCGTTCTTGCCTTCTTCCTCGGCCGAGCAGGTGGAATCGAACTTGTTGATCGATTCGATGCGCGAATGGAAATCATTGATGTGCAAAATATTGAGCTGGTAATCGGCAAAGGCGGCGCTGCTCGACAGCGCCAATGCGGACGCGGTCAACAGACCGAATTGAAATGATTTCGTCATGCTGTTCTCCTGATTCTTGAAGACGAAGCCCGAACCGGATGCCGGTCCCCCACGCTTCGCTGTCCCCACGCGATCGATGTTTCCATCAACCCTTAGTGGCCGCAAGAGAAAAACCTGTGACAGGGTGAGTGTATTCCAAGAGCGGAGCATAAAAAAAGCTCCCGCGAGGGGAGCTTTTCCGATCGACCGTTTAAGGCGACTTACATGTGGCGGTTGAGGCTGAACTGCGAGCCGCTGTCGGAGGTGCAGTTGAGCTGGCTCTGGGTGACCAGCGCGCAGTTGACCTTGGACTGCGTCTTGCGCACCAGCGAGGTCATGTTGATCTCGACCAGCGTCGGCGAGGTGTTGACGTAGGTGCCCGACGCCAGCATCTGGTTGCTGTCGGTCGTGCGGGTGGTGAAGGTGCCGGCCTGGAAGGTAGAGATGATGCCGTTCGGATCCGACCAGGAACCCTCAACGCCTGTCGCCTGCACCGGCGCGGCTGCAACGGGCATCGGGCGCGGCGATTGCGGCATGCAGGCCGTAAGGGCGGCCGAGGCGCCGGCGATCACGATGAGGGTTCTGAGTTTCATGAGATGCTCCCGGAAGATGACCGAAAAGATACGTTTGGTTAACGAACACATGGCGCGGGTGGTGCGGGAAGGCAAGCCTTGCGGCCGACGGGATGGCATTTATACAGCAGGCGTTACAAAAATGCCCGCCTTGCGGCGGGCACTTTCGAATGCGGTCCGTCAGCGATTAGCGAACGAGGATGTTCTTGAACTGCCAGGGATCCTTGGTGTCCAAATCTTCCGGGAACAGACCGGGGCGACCGTCCAGCGGGGTCCAGTCGGTGTAGTGACCTTCGACCGGGCCGAGGTAGGGCAGCTGCACTTCGAGGCAGCGCTTGTAGTCGATCTCGTCGGCTTCGACGATGCCGGCCTTCGGGTTTTCGAGCGCGTAGACCATGCCGGCGAGAACGGCCGAGGTAACCTGCAGGCCGGTGGCGTTCTGGTAAGGCGCGATGCGGCGGGTCTCTTCGAGCGACAGGCGCGAGCCGAACCAGTAGGCGTTCTTCTCGTGGCCGTAGAGCAGCACGCCGAGTTCGTCGACACCTTCGACCAGCTCGTGCTCGTCGAGAACGTGATGAACCGGCTGCGCGTTGCCGCCGTTGCCGAACATCTCATGCAGCGACAGAACGGCGTCGTTGGCGGGATGGTAGGCATAGTGGCAGGTTGGGCGGAAGGTCACTTCGCCGTCCTTGTCGCGCACCGTGAAGTAATCGGCGATCGAGATGGATTCGTTGTGGGTGACGAGGAAGCCGTACTGCGGGCCAGGGGTCGGGCACCAAGTGCGAACGCGGGTGTTGGCGCCCGGCTGATCAAGGTAGATCGCTGCCTTGCAGCCCTTCTTGTGCTTCTTGGCGTTCTTCGGCATCCAGTTTTCGTGGGTGCCCCAGCCGAGTTCGGCCGGCTGCAGGCCTTCGGAGATGAAGCCTTCGACCGACCAGGTGTTCCAGAAGACGTTGAGCGGCTTCGGGTTCTTGGTCAGCTGTGTGTCGCGCTCGGCAATGTGAACGCCCTTGACGCCGAGCTTCTTCATCAGCTTGGCCCAGCCTTCGCGGTCATGCTGATCCGGCTCGTCGAACTTCAGGCCGGTGTCGTTGGCGAGGTTGACCAGCGCCTGCTTGACGAACCAGGAGACCATGCCCGGGTTTGCGCCGCAGGTGGAAACGGCGGTGGTGCCGCCCGGGCTCTTCTTCTTCTCATGGCGAAGGGTTTCGCGCAGCGCATAGTTGGTGCGGTCGGAATTCTTCATGTTCTTGTCGAAATAGAAGCCGAGCCAAGGCTCGATGACGGTGTCGATATAGAGCACGTCAAGCTTGCGGCAGAGCTTCATCAGGTCGAGCGAGCCGGTGTCAACCGAGAGATTGACGCAGAAGCCCTGGCCACCACCTTCGGTCAGAAGCGGCTTCAGGAGCTCCTTGTAGTTGTCCTTGGTCACGTATTCCTTGATGTGACGGACGCCGTGCTGCTTCAGGATCTCCATGTCGGAGGGCTCTTCGCGCGGATCGATGACGACCAGCCGGCTCTTGTCGAACTTGAAGTGGCGCTCGATCAGCGGCAGCGTGCCGCGGCCGATGGAGCCAAAGCCGATCATCACGATCGGGCCGGTAATTTCGGCATACACCGGGTGGGTCTGTTCCGTCATTCTCTTCTCCTGTGGAAGGCAGCGAAAGGCGATAGGCCTTTAAGAATTCATTTGAAATCGTGCAAATACTGCGAGGTGACCGGCTCTAATCATAAAATCACGTCACAATAAAGAGCGTTCAAGCCGGGAATGTAAATATCGGGTGAAGGATCAAGGTCTTGCAAGCGCGTGCAACTTTGCCGCAAGTGCCGCCTTCTGCAAGGTCAGGCCCTTGTAGGCCGCCTGGTGCTCGTCGAGACTTTCGAGCTGCGCGGCGAAGCTCGCCGCCAGCGTCGCCACCTCGGGATGATCGGCGATCGCCGCGATCGGATCGACATAGACACGGATGGTGAAGAGGATATCGCCGGAGACGGGCAGCTTGCGGAGCGTCTGGCGCTCGACGCGGGCGAAGCGCTGGTTGAGCGTGAAAGGCTCGTTCTCCGGCGGGCGGTGATGCTTGGAGACCGGAAGGAAGAGATCGTCGGTGCGATTGACCGACCAGTTCAGCCGTTCGACCGGCTGCGCCACCTGCAGATTGTCGAAGATGCGGGTGATCAGCGACGCATTGCGCGTTCCTTCGCCGAAGCCTGGAACATCGGCATGGATCGCCTGCATCGGCCGGCCGAATTTCTCCCGCAGCGACCAGGAGGAGGGGAAGGCGACGAAGCCGGCGACGAGATGCCAGCCGTCGGGCTTGCGGCGCATGAGAACGAGGTCGTCCTGGATCATCAGGCCGGCGCGCAGCAGCGGCGGAAGATCGTCGTCCACGGCCGTGGGGCAGAGTGCCGGATGGCGCTCGGCGAGATGGGCTTGCAGCAGCGCGAGCGCTTCCTGCTGGGCATTTTCGGTCCCGTCTTCCGCCACGAAGACCGCGTCGCGGTGCGTCGCGATCAGCCGTCGCTTCTCGTCGACATATCGCGCCCAGTCGGCATCCGGCTCGATCCAGCGGGTGGCATCGAGCGGCATCAGGCCGATGGTGAAGGGCTTGGCCGAGCCGTCATAGGGTGTGTAGACAGGGAGCGTCATTGTGCAGCCTAACCCGCCGGCGTTCCCTGATGGAAGACCATGCGCCAGCGGTTGTCAGGATCGCGGCGCCAGATGGAGCTTCGCAGCGCGCGGGCCGGCGAAGCGCCGGGTGTCGTGCGCTCGGAGCGGTAGGTGGCCAGCACCACGTTGGCTGCGAGCGGACGGATACCGAAGTCGGTCAGCGTTCTGGTCGTGCCGTCCGCCGGTTCCTCGAGCAGGGCGGCGATGATCCCATCAAAGGTGTAGAGGCGGCCGGAGCTGCCGATCTCGTGGAAATCTGGCGAGAGCAGGGTTTCCAACGTCGTGCGCGTGTTGCGAACGGTCTGGTCGAACAGTTGTTCTTCCAGCGACCGGATATGCGCGCGCAGATCGTCGGTGTCATCGGCCATCGGTTCAGTCCTTCAAGCGCTCCAGGCCTTCATTGGCCGTGGTGATCGCGACTTCGGTGATATCGTATTCGCAGATGCCGTGGATGGTGAAGGGGTCGGCTGCGACATAGGCCTCGATCGCGGCGCGATCGCCCAGGGAAAGGATGACGCCGCCGGTGCGCGGCACCTTGCGGCCGGAGGCGAGGAACCAGCCCTTGGCATAGCCTTCCTTCACCCAGGCCATGTGCGGCTCCATATGCTTGTCGGCCTCTTCGCTGGGCTTCACATAGGTGAGGGAGAGGATGAACATCGGGGATTTCCTTGCAGGCTGTTTGGTTTCGATACATGTGCAACGGCAAAGCGGCCCGGTCCATCCATAATCTTTTCAGACTTCCGCTCCAAACTGCGAATCATTGTTATTCCAGCGCCCCGGGACCATCGGATGACCCAGATATCGGAGCGGCTTGCGGAGTTGCAGGAGGAGAGTGCCGTGCTGATCGCGCTTTACGATCAGGACGACCGGCTGCGTTATGCAAACGCGGCGTTTCGCTCCACCTTCGCGCTCGAGCCCGACGAATGCCCTTTCTGGGCAGACCTTATGCGTCGAAACACCAGACTGGGCATTGGGACGATCATCCGTGCCGCCGATTTCGAGACGTGGCTGGTCTCGGCCCAGTCAAGGCGCGGCAAGCTGCCGTTCCGCGCCTTCGAAACGGACGTCGCCGACGGCCGCTGGCTGTGGATGACGGAAACGGTCCAGAAGGACGGCTGGATGCTGTGCGTCGCCAGCGATATCACCCATCTGAAGGCCAGTGAGCGCGATATCAGGCAGGACCGCGATTTCGCGCTGAAGGCGTCGCAGACCGACGAGTTGACGAGCATCTCCAACCGCCGCTTCATGATGGCGGCGCTGGAGAGCCTGGTAAAACGGCAAGCCTCGGCCGAGGCCGCGAGCGGCTGCATCTGCATTATCGATCTCGATTTCTTCAAGCGGATCAACGATCTCTACGGACACCAGACCGGCGACGACGTGCTGGTCGATTTTGCCCGGCGGGTGCATCCGCTGGTGCGGCGGCGCGACAGCTTTGGGCGGATCGGCGGCGAGGAGTTCATGCTGATCCTGCCGGATACGACGCTCACGCAGGGGGCGATGATCATCGACCGGGTGCTGACGACGGTGCGCGGCGCCCGGCCGATCCGCAACGCGCCGGCGTTCTCCTACACCTGCTCGGCGGGCCTGGCAGAACTGCATGTCGGCGAGACAGCGCGCGAGGTTTATGCGCGGGCCGACGAGGCGCTCTATCACGCCAAGCAGAGCGGGCGGGATCGGTTGCGGATCGTTGCTTAGGATTTCTCCACGGGCAGTGATGGGTGAGGCTCTGGCTAGAAAATGAGCCTCGTGGCGATCAGGCCGCGCAGCGAATTGCCGAGATAGAGGCGCCCGGCCTTCACATCATCAAGCGTGATCCGGCCGACGCGGGCCTTGCGCTGGCAGATCAGTTCGGTCCGCAGGACACCGGCGAGCAGGCCGCATGATATCGGCGGGGTGCGCAGCATGCCCGAGCCGTCGTCGAGAAAGACGGAGGTGATGGTGCCCTCGCAGACCTCGCCGCGTTCGTTGAGCATGATGATCTCGTCGGCCTCGGAGGCTGGATGCTCGGCGCGGGCAGTCTCATAGACGGCACGGCGGGTGGTCTTGATGCGGAGCAGCTTGTCGGATGAATCGAGGCGCGTGTTTGCCACGCGGACGGTCCATACGGTTTCGGGCGCCAGCGGCGTGAAGGGCGCGGTGGTGACGGCGGTGTTGCCGTGGCGGTCGAAGGTGAGGCGGAGGCGCTGGGCGGTGGTCGTTCCGGCGACGGCGTCGTGGAGCTTGGCCGCTGCGTCGATGGGCTTGGGAAAGCCGATGCGGCCGGCGGAGCGGGAGAGGCGGGCGAGATGCAGGCGCAGGCGGATGAAGCCGGCGTCGGGCTCGTATCGCAGGGTCTCGATCAGCGAGAATTCGGTCATGTGGCCGGCCTTTCGGTTCCCGCGATCGGCTGGTCGCCGATGGCGAAGCGGGCCTTGAGCAGGCATTCCTCGTATTCGGCCTCTGCCGTGGAATCGAAGACGATGCCGCCGCCGACGTTGAAGACCGCCCTGCCGTCGGTAAACAGGCTCACGGTGCGGATGGCGACGGAAAAACGCATGGCGCCCGATGGCGCGATCATGCCGATGGCGCCGCAATAGGCATCCCGCGGGCCGTCTTCCAGCGCGTGCAGGATGGTCATGGCGCTGAGCTTCGGGGCGCCGGTGATGGAGCCGCAGGGGAAGAGGGCGGCGAAGATGTCACGGATGCTGAGACCTCGTAGCAGCCTGGCCTGAACATGGCTGACCATCTGGTGGACAGTAGGGTAGGTCTCGATGTCGAAGAGTTTTGGAACGTCGAGCGTGCCTACCTCTGTGATGCGCGAGATGTCGTTGCGCAGGAGATCGACGATCATGCGGTTTTCGGCCTGCGTCTTGATGTCGTCGCGCATGGCGGCAATGATCGCGGCGTCCTCGGTGGGCGAATTGCCGCGCCGGGCCGTGCCCTTCATCGGATGCGTCTCGATCCAGCCGGCCTCGTCGGTGCGGAAGAAGAGTTCGGGCGAGCGCGACAGGATGACCGGTCCGCCGAGATCAACCAGAGCGCCGTATTTTACCGGCTGACGCGATATCAGCGACCAGAAGGCGGCGCGTGGGTCGCCCGACCAGCGCGCCTCGATCGGCATGGTGAGATTGGCCTGGTAGCAATCGCCTTGGCGCAGGTGCTGGTGCAGGCGGTCGAAGCGGTCGCTGTATGTGTCGAAGTCCCAGGCGGCTTTCGGCGCGGTGAGGAATTCCTCGTTCTCGAGGCGTTGGACCGGCTGCGCCAGCGGGTGCGTGTCGGGCTGCGGGGCATCGAAGATGCCGAAGCAGAGGAGGGGTGTCTCGCGGTTTTCAGCGGCGAAGGGGGCGAGCTTGTCTTCGAAGACGTGTCCGGCTTCGTAGGCCATGTAGCCCGCCAGCCACTTGCCCGACTTTCTGGCTTCCTCCATGCGGACGAGGCCGATAAAGACCTCGGCGCGGGTGTGGGCGACGATGATGTCCGACGGGTCGGCAAAGAGCATGACCTGGCTGGTGGTGTCGTCGCGGAAGAGGATGTGGCGCTTCGAGCGTGTCATATCACGATGCGTTTAGCAGCTGGCGGGCGTGCGGCAAGCGTTGTTTTGCGACGGGGACGGTGATCGGGGCGTCGTGCGGCGAGGTCGTGCCGTGTGGCACCCCCCTCTGCCCNNGCCCGGCAGGGCAGAGGGGGCGGTCTGGCTGCAGCGCCGACGACTACTGATCAGCCCTTATCTAGCGCTTCAAGCTCGTCGATCAGCCCCTCGATCATCGACAGACCCTTGCTCCAGAACGACGGATCGGTCGCATCCAGCCCGAAGGGCTTCAGCAGTTCGGAGTGATGCTTGGTGCCGCCGGCCTTGAGGAGCTCGAAATACTTGTCCTGGAAGCCTTGATCGGCGTTCTGATAGACGGCGTAGAGCGAGTTCACCAGGCAGTCGCCGAAGGCATAGGCGTAGACGTAGAAGGGCGAGTGGATGAAGTGGGGGATGTAGGTCCAGTAGGTCTCGTAGCCTTCCGAGATCTTGATCGCCGGGCCGAGGCTCTCTTCCTGTACCGACAGCCACAGTTCGCCGATCTGCTCTGATGTCAGCTCGCCCTCCTTGCGGGCGGTGTGCACCTTGCGCTCGAATTCGTAGAAGGCGATCTGGCGCACCACCGTGTTGATCATATCCTCGACCTTCTGGGCGAGCATCGCCTTGCGCTCGCGCTTGTCCTTCGTCTTGTCGAGCAGGGCGCGGAAGGTCAGCATTTCGCCGAAGACGGAGGCGGTTTCGGCCAGCGTCAGCGGCGTCTGGCACATCAGCGCACCCTGACCGCCGGCCAGAACCTGGTGGACGCCGTGTCCGAGCTCGTGGGCGAGCGTCATCACGTCGCGCGGCTTGCCGAGATAGTTGACCAGTACATAGGGGTGAGCGG
>UCCA01000041.1 GCA_900470805.1 Hyphomicrobiales bacterium
GAGGGGTTGGGGAGGGGTATCGCCGCAGCTCACCACCCCCAAAACAAAAAAAAGGCGACCCGAAGGCCGCCTTTTCCGTCAATCCATGCGGATCGAAACTTATTCTGCTGCCGGCTCGGCTGCAGCTGCAGCAGCGGCTGCTTCTTCAGCGGCCTTGGCTTCTGCGGCTTCCTGTGCTGCCTTTTCGGCTGCCAGCGCCTGAGCT
Source organism: Hyphomicrobiales bacterium (assembly GCA_900470805.1). Taxonomy (GTDB): domain Bacteria; phylum Pseudomonadota; class Alphaproteobacteria; order Rhizobiales; family Rhizobiaceae; genus Rhizobium. The sequence continues at coordinate 206 of UCCA01000041.1, forward strand.
GCTGCAACCTTTTCGGCTTCCAGACGGGCCTTTTCCTGGGCAAGAGCGGCGCGCTCGGCGTCGTTGAGCTTGCGGGCGCGGGTGCCGGTGTCTTCGACGATACGGGCCGACTTACCGCGACGATCGCGCAGGTAGTACAGCTTGGCGCGACGGACCTTACCGCGGCGAACGACTTCGACGCTTTCGATTGCCGGCGAGTAGATCGGGAACAGACGCTCGACGCCTTCGCCGTAGGAGATCTTGCGGACCGTGAAGTTTTCCTGCAGGCCGCCGCCGGAGCGAGCGATGCAAACGCCTTCGTAGGCCTGTACGCGAGTACGGGTGCCTTCCGTGACCTTCACGTTGACGCGGACGGTGTCGCCCGGGGAGAATTCCGGAAGCGTACGCTTGGCTTCGATCTTGGCGACCTGTTCGGCCTCAAGCTGCTGAATGATGTTCATTGTCTTAACCCTTGGTTCTTCTGAAACAGCCAGAGCGCTCGACACTTCTCCTTTGGTCCATGACCTCCGGATTTAGCCCTTTACGGACGGGAGCGGGTTCGCCATTCTTTGTTGCTGGTAGACAGGGATAACCCCATTTCCGCGTGCGCTACTACACGAGTAAGTCCGGCTTGTCATCCCTCGGGCGCGATATTTCTGCGCGATGGCGCGGTTTTGCGGCCATTCGGGCGCGACGCAAGGGAGGCTTTGGCTGCACGAACTGGCCGAAGACGGCGTCGGCGGGCTGTCGGTTCCGCGAGGAGGCTCCATCGGCGCTGCATTCGTGGCAACGTGCTTAGATCCTCGGGACAAGCCAGAGGATGACGCCGAGAGGATGAAACCGTCGTTCTATCAATCGGTTACCATCGCCGGCCACGCATTCCGCCGTCATCCTCGGCCTTGTGCCGAGGATCTGCCGAGGGTTCCTCTACGCGGTACGTGGATGGCTGTCCTTCATATCCACCAACGCGGCATTGCACGTGACGCGTTTGGCCCCTCGCCCCCCTATTCGTCCAGCAAGTCCGGCCGCCGTTCCCGCGTCAGCTTCACCGCCTGCTCGCGCCGCCACTTGTCGATGGCGCCGTGGTTGCCCGAGGTCAGCACGGCGGGGATGTCGCGGCCCTCCCATTCCTGCGGGCGGGTGTAGTGCGGGTGTTCCAGCAGGCCGCCCTCGAAGCTTTCGTTGAGACCGGAAAGGTCGTTGCCCATGACGCCGGGAAGGATGCGCACGATCGCGTCGAGCACCGTCAGCGCCGCCGGTTCGCCGCCCGAGAGCACGTAGTCGCCGATCGATACCTCTTCCAGCTGGCGGGCATCGATCACCCGCTGGTCGACGCCTTCGAAGCGACCGCAGACGATGATGACGCCCTCGCCGGCCGCCAGCTCGCGCACGCGCTTCTGGGTCAGCGGCTTGCCGCGCGGGCTCATCAGCAGGCGCGGGCGGGTGTCGTTGTCGGAGACGGTGTCGATGGCACGCGCCAGCACATCCGGCTTCAGCACCATGCCGGCGCCACCGCCGGCGGGCGTGTCGTCAACGGTGCGGTGCCTGTCGGTGGCGAAATCGCGAATCTGAACGGCGTCGAGCGCCCACTGGCCGCGTTCCATCGCCTTGCCGGCCAGAGAATAGCCGAGATGGCCGGGAAACATTTCCGGGTAGAGCGTGAGCACGGTCGCCCGGAAGGCGGGTGCGTCGGTCACTTGTTCTTCTTCGGCTTGTCTGGGGTGAACGACGGGCCGTCATCGGGATCGTCGATGAGGCCGGCGGCACGCGGGTCGATGGTGATCTTGCCGGCTTCGAGATCGATCTCCAGCACCGAGGCCTCGGAAAACGGGATCAGTACCGGACGCTTGCCCGGGCCCTTGAGCTCCAGAAGATCGCCGGCGCCGAAATCGAAGACGCCGGTGACGGTGCCGTAGCTGACGCCCTGATCGTCGAGCGCCTCAAGGCCCTCGAGGTCGGCATAGAAGAACTCGTCTTCGTCGAGCTCGTCATCCGGCAGGTTGTCGCGGTCGATATAGAGCTCCAGCCCGTTCAGCGCCTCGGCGGCATTGCGGTCGTTGATGCCGCGGAAGCGGATGACCACGACATTCTTCATCTCGCGGATTTCGAGCACTTCGAAGCTGCGGCCATCCATGCTGTGCAGGTGGCCGTAATCGCCGAGCGCCGTCGGATCGGCGCTGTAGGACTTTGCGCGCACTTCGCCGCGCAGTCCCTGCGCCCCGCCGATCGTTGCCATCAGCACCGGATTGTCTAGCTTTGTCATGGCATCCCTAGTCTGAAGCCCGCGTTTGGTTTCTCATAACCGAAGTGGACGGGAATGGAAACGAAAACGGGCGGCATGTTTCCATGCCGCCCGTTCGATCAAGGCCGAAGCCTTCGATTATTCCGCGGAAGCAGCAGCTTCGGCAGCGTCGGCAACCTTCTGAGCCTTTTCAGCGGCACGCTCCTGAGCGCGCTTGCCTGGCTTTGCCTTCTCAGGGTTGTTCTTGGCTTCGCGCTTTGCGATGCCGGCTTCGTTGAGGAAGCGCAGAACGCGGTCGGTCGGCTGTGCGCCCTGGTCGAGCCAATGCTTGATGCGGTCGGCGTCGAGCTTGACGCGGGCTTCGTTGTCCTTGGCCAGCATCGGGTTCCACGAACCGAGGTTCTCGAGGAAGCGGCCGTCGCGTGGCGAACGGGCGTCAGCGAGAACGACGTGGTAGTAAGGGCGCTTCTTGGAACCACCGCGGGCGAGACGAATTTTCAGTGCCATGTTGTTAACTCCTTGGATGTGTCTGTTGATGTTTCTGCGCCGCTTTTCGGCGGCGCTGGTTATTTTGCGACGGCGCCCTGTTCGGCGTGATCCGCTGCGATCTGCTCATGATGCCGGATGACTTCCTTGATGACGAAGTTCAGGAACTTCTCGGCGAAATCCGGATCCAGATTGGCATCCCGCGCCAGATGGCGGAGGCGTTCGATCTGGTATTCCTCGCGCGCCGGATCGGCCGGCGGCAACTTGTACTTGGCCTTGAGAACGCCGACCTCTTTGGTGCAGCGGAACCGTTCGGCCAGGATATGCACCAGCGCCGCGTCGATATTGTCGATCGACTGGCGGTAGCTCAAAAGCTGGGCTTTGATCTCAGGATCAATCATCTTCTACGCGACCCCTTCACTTCTTCTTGGGCAGGCCGGGAAGGCCGGGGAAACCACCGCCGAGGCCCGGCAGCTTGGCGCCACCCAGACCGGGGAGACCGCCGAGGCCGGGCATGCCGCCGCCCGGCTTGCCGAGGCCGGCGGCTTCCGCCTGCTTCTGCAGGGCTTCGAGCTGCTTCGGATCGATGTTCGACAGGTCAGGCATGCCACCCATGCCGCCGCCAAGGCCGCCGAGGCCCATCTTGCCGGCAAGGCCGCCCATCATCTGCTTCATCATGCCGCCTTTGCCCTTGCCGCCCATCATCTTCATCATGTCGGCCATCTGCCGGTGCATCTTCAGAAGCTTGTTGATGTCGGAGGCGTCGGTGCCGGAGCCGGCGGCGATGCGCTTCTTGCGGGAATGCTTGAGCATATCAGGGTTGGCGCGCTCGGCCTTGGTCATCGAGCCGATGATGGCGAGCTGGCGGCCGAACAGGCTGTCGTTGAGGCCGGCCGAGGCCATCTTGTCCTTCATGCCGGACATGCCGGGCATCATCGACATGATGCCGCCCATGCCGCCCATCTTCTGCATCTGGCGCAGCTGGTCGGCGAGGTCGTTGAGGTCGAACTTGCCCTTGGCCATCTTGGCGGCCATGGCAGCCGCCTTTTCGGCGTCGATGTTTTCGGCGGCACGCTCGACGAGGCTGACGATGTCGCCCATGCCGAGAATGCGGTCGGCGATGCGGCGAGGATGGAATTCTTCCAGCTCGCCCATGCGCTCGCCGACACCGATCAGCTTGATCGGTTTGCCGGTCACGGCGCGCATCGAGAGCGCTGCACCGCCACGGCCGTCGCCGTCCATACGGGTCAAGACGAGGCCGGTGATGCCGACGCGTTCGTCGAAATTGCGGGCGAGGTTGACGGCGTCCTGACCGGTCAGCGAGTCCGCGACCAGCAGGATTTCATGCGGGTTCGACTTCTTCTTGATGTCGGCCATCTCGACCATCAAGGGTTCGTCGATATGGGTGCGGCCGGCGGTGTCGAGGATGACGACGTCATGGCCGCCGAGCTTGGCTGCCTGAACGGCGCGCGCCGCGATATCGGTCGGCGACTGGCCCGCGATCACGGGCAGCGTATCGATGCTCGCCTGGACGCCCAGCTGGCGCAACTGCTCCTGCGCGGCCGGACGGCGCGTGTCGAGCGATGCCATCAGCACCTTCTTCTTGTCGCGCGTCGTCAGGCGGTGGGCGATCTTGGCGGATGTCGTGGTCTTGCCCGAGCCCTGCAGACCGACCATCATGATGACGACGGGTGCCGCGGCGTGCAGGTCGACGCCCACGCCTTCGCCGCCGAGCATCTCGATCAGCTCGTCATGGACGATCTTGACGACCATCTGGCCGGGCTTGATCGACTTCAGGATCTCGGCGCCGACGGCCTTGTCGCGGACGCGATCGGTGAAGGCGCGCACCACGTCGAGGGCGACGTCGGCCTCCAGCAGCGCACGGCGAACCTCGCGCAGCGCCGCGGAAACATCAGCTTCCGAAAGCGCGCCACGGCCTGTCAGTCCATTCAGAATGGAACCAAGACGGTCCTGGAGGTTTTCAAACATCGGCTCTTCCTTGTGTTTCCGGGATAACGGAAACCTCGTGCTTTTCCTTGACGAAAACAAGACGCATAGCCAAAAAGCACCCGAGGGCGCATCGCGCTGTCGGGTGTGGACCTCCGGGATCAGTTTATACCTGTGCGGGTCCCGGTCGGTGGCTCGAGTCTTGAAGCTCGTCGCAGATTGAGCGGCGGTAAACAGGAAAATGGCCGGTGAGTCAAGGCAAAGACGGGAAATAAGCCGCTCCGGCCTTTCAAAAGCCGATCGCGCGACCCAAATGCAGATCCCATCCAGCAAGGCCCCTACCGCATGGCAAACGCCAAGAACCCCTACTACCAAGGCCCGGTCACCGACCATTTCGACGGCACCCGCTTCTTGAACCCCAATGGCATCCAGCCGCTCGGCTTTCGCGCGCTGATGCGCTGGCAGTTCAACGGCGAACGGCAGCGCTGGCAAAAACAGGTGCCGAGCCCGTTTCCACCGGCCAAGCCCGCGCCACGCCTGTCGGGTGATGAGCTCAGGGTGACCATGGTCGGCCACGCCTCGATGCTGCTGCAAGTCGCCGGGCTGAACGTTCTGACCGATCCCGTCTGGTCGGACCGCGCCAGCCCGCTCGCCTTCGCCGGTCCGAGGCGGGTGACGCCACCCGGCATCCGCTTCGAGGACCTGCCCGAGATCGATCTTGTGCTGGTCTCGCACAATCACTACGACCATCTCGACATCGCCACGCTGAAGCGGCTGCAGGCGGCCCACAAGCCGCATTTCGTCACCCCGCTCGGCAACGACACGATCATCCGCCGCGCCGTGCCCGATGCCCGCGCCAGCACGCTGGACTGGGGCGACCGGATCGCGATCACCGACGACGTCGCCATCGACGCCGAGCCGGCGCATCACTGGTCGGCGCGCGGTACCGGTGACCGCAGCATGGCGCTGTGGGCCGCCTTCGTGATCTCGACGCCGGCGGGCAGGATCTACCATGTCGGCGACACCGGCTTTCACGACGGCATCAACTATCGGGCGGCGGCCGAAAAGCATGGCGGATTCCGCCTCGCCATCCTGCCGTTCGGGGCCTACGAGCCGCGCTGGTTCATGATCGGCCAGCACCAGAATCCCGACGAGGCGGTGCGCGGCATGCAGCTTGCCAACGCCACCTACGTCGCCGGCCACCACTTCGCGACGTTTCAATTGACCGACGAGGCGATGGACGCGCCGGTCGCGGCGCTGGAGGTGGCGCTCAAGCAACACGGCGTGACGGCGGAACGGTTCCGGCCGCTGCGGGCGGGCGAGGTGTTCGACGTGCCTGTGGTGTGACGAGGAGGCGGTGGGCGGCGACAGACGTTGGTCGGTGCGGCCCTTGCCGCTTCGAGCCATCATCGGTGTAGTCCGGGCCGCGTGGTCAGATCCTCGGGACGAGCCCGAGGATGACGTCGCGGGGGATATTTTCTGTTTTATTTCAATAGCTTGTGTACCACCGCCACTTGTTCCGTCGTCATCCTCGGGCTTGTCCCGAGGATCTAAGCACGGCTCCACTTTCTCAAGGTGAATGGATGCGTGGCACCAAGGGCGAGGCGGGGCACAACACGAAACCCCGCGCCGGAGTGTTCCTCCGCGACGGTATGCTGCAGTCGTCTCCCGAAATGGGAATGGGCAGGCAGTCTATTCGGTATTGATATTGTGTCAGGCGTTCCGCCTGCCCGATCGTTTCGAGGGTTCCGGTTCGTCCGGGCCGACAGGAGCGTCTCTCGGCCTTTCCCTTCCGGGGGATTTCAGGTCCTGACGACCGTTCAACCACCTCTTACGATCATCACCGGACGCCGGGCTTGCGGCCCAGGATGTGTCAGATCCGGTTCGCGACCCGGTTCCCTGTCCAATGACGCCATCAGTGTATCGCGGGTCCGGATCGACGGGGATGCAGGGGGACGATGGGTTGGGGCAAGTGGTTGAGATCACGAAGAAATCTTTCGCGGCGCAAGAAGATTTCGCACTGTGCCGTCAACGAAGGTCACCGGGCGGCGGCGATTACACATCCGTTTCGGACTCCGCCCGCCGGATCGTTTCTGCGATGAATTGCGCCTTGCCGCCGGTGTAGAGGTCCCAGTCGCCATCGGCCGCAATGGCCAGGCGGCGTTTCAGCGCCTGGTATTCGGCGGCGCGCTCGGGATGGCGGCGGAGGTGGTCTCGAAAAAGGAGGCGGTCGCGATGGGCGGGGTTGTCGCGCAGGCACAGATAGAGGCGCAACCCGTAACCATCGTGCTCGCGGGTGAGCAGACGTCGTCCCTCCCCGTGCAGATCGCCGTAGTCGCGGAAGCCAGAGGCTCGCAGTGTGGCGGCGAGATCGGAGACTGCGGTCTCGTCCACCAGCACGGTATCGAGATCGATCTTCGGCTTGGCGGCGAGGCCGGGAACGGCGGTGCTGCCGATATGCTCGATGGCGACGATGCCGGCACCGCCGATCGCGAGCAGTTCGGCCTTCATGGCTTCGAAGAGGGCCGGCCAGCGAGGGTCGTAGTCGACGATCCTGATCGGCCGCATCGCCGCGTCCCCTAGCCGATCGCGGCGAGGCAGGCAGTCAGCGTCTCGACCATGCGGCGTTCGCCCTCTTCGAGGCTGTCGCTGTTGTCGAGGTCGACGACGTCGTAATCACCGCGCACCGTCAGCGGGCCGCGGGCGAGCCGGGCCATGATGTCCTCGTGGGTCTCTCGACCGCGGGCCTCGAGCCGTCCGGCCAGTACCTCGGCGCGGGCGGTGACGTTGATGACCTTGAGGCGCGGGAAGACGGCGTGAAAGTGGTGCAGCGCCGAGCGCGAGCCGTTGGCGATGACGAGGTTGCCCCTGGCCAACGCCACCGAGACTTCCGAGGGGATGCCGTATTTCAGGCCGTGGGCTTCCCACCAGACGGAGAAGCTGCCGGCCTGCTCCATCGAGGCGAATCCCTGAGGCGAGACGGCCAGATGATCCTCGCCACCGGCATCGTGATCGCGGGTGATGACACGGCGGACGAAATGGATGTCGGGGCGGCCGTGGAAATGTTTTGCGGCCGCCGCCATCAGCGTGTCCTTGCCGGCGCCGGACGGGCCGACGACGACGACCATCATGCCGCGTTCGGTGCCGGGAACGACGTGGGGCTCGTGCGAGGGGTGCGTTTCGTGCGCGGTCATGCGACCCGGCGCCCTTCGCGCCAGACCGAGCGGGTGACAGGAACGCCCTCGTCGCGGAAGACGCGGACGAGATCGGCGCGCAGACCGGTGGCGATGCGGCCGCGATCATTCAGGCTGACGGTGCGGGCCGGCGTCGAGGTGACCATGGCGATTGCCTTCGGAAGCGAGATGCTCTCGACCTCGTCGGCGATCAGGAAGGGGGCGTAGAGCAGGCTGAGCGGTACGTAGTCCGACGAGAGCACGTCGAGCACGCCGCGTTCGGCCAGATCGCGGGCGGCGATGTTGCCGGAGTGCGACTTGCCGCGCACGATGTTGGGCGCGCCCATCAAGACGCTCATGCCGTTTTCATGCGAGGCCTTGGCAGCGTCGAAGCTGGTCGGGAACTCGGCAAGACGCACGCCGTTCTCGATCGCCTCGTCGACATGGGCGAGCGTGGCGTCGTCGTGGCTGGCGACGGTGATGCCGCGCTCGGCGCAGACCTTTGCGATGGCGACGCGGTGCGGCGTCGAGTTGCGCTCGGATTCCGACACGCGGCGATCGATGAACTCGGCAAACTGGGCGTCGGTCAGGCCGCGCTTCTTCTGGTAGTAGAAGATGTACTGGTCCATCGTCTGGAACTGGCGCTGGCCCGGCGCGTGGTCCATCAGCGAGACGAGGCGGACATAGGGATCGTTTTCGAAATCGGCGAAGTGCTGCAGCACGTTGTCGGCCGAGACCTCGCAGCGGAGGTGGATCAGGTGCTCGGCGCGCAGACGGCCTTCCTTCTCGGCCTTCTGGATGGCATCGGCCATGTCGCGCATCTCGCCATGCTCGAAGCCGCCATCTTCATCGGCGCCCATGCGCAGGCAGTCGAAGACCGTGGTGATGCCCGAGGTGACGATCTGGGCGTCGTGCGCCTGGATCGCCGCCGTCTTGTTCCAGCGCAGGCCGGGGCGCGGCGAATAGTGGCCCTCAAGGTGGTCGGTGTGCAGTTCGACCAGGCCTGGGATCAGATAGTCGCCTTCGAAATCCTCGCCGACGCGGGAGCTGCCGCCCGAGATATCCTCGATCTTGCCGTCGCGGACGAGAACCGAGCCTTCGACGATTTCATCCTCGAGGACGATGCGGGCGTTGGAGAAGACGGTTTCTTTTGTCATCAGGTCAGGTCTTTCAAGGTTTGGCGGCGGCGAGCGGCCACCAGGAATGGGCTGTGAACGGGGCGCCACGCGCCTCCTCGACGAAAACGGCAAGGCCGGAGACCAAAAGCGGCCGGCCGGTGAAGGCGGCGAAACGCTCGGTCAGGATGGCCTTCATCACCTCGGCGCGCGCTTCCGGCACCTGGCCGGTCAGCGTCATGTGGAAACCGAAGTCATCCATCACATAAGGGTAGCCCCAGCGCAACAGATTGGCCTTCTGGCTGTCGCTCAGCCTGTCCGGATTGCGGCGGGCGATATCGGCCTCCGACAAGGCGGCGCGGAACGGTTCGAACGACTTTACCACGCTTGCCGCGAATTGCTGCAGCGGCGGATGCAGGCTGCCCGGCACCAGCGCGAAGAAGCGGCCTAGCTGGCCGAGAACGAGTTCAGGGATCTCGAAGGCCGGCGTGCGCGCGGCGAAATCCTCGACGGCCTGGATCAGGTCCTTTTCGGTGACCGAGCTAGCCAGATGGAATGGTGCCTTGATCGTGGCGTGGAAGGCGTAGCGGCGGGGCTCGGCGGTGAGCTCGAACTGCTCGGCTGTCGGCAGCGCGGGATAATCGGGAGCCGGGTAAGTTTCGCCGGTGAAGGCATCGCGGCCGAGCCAGCGGGCGGCCGCAACATTCAAAGGATCATCCTTCGGCGGCGTGACATAGAGTGCGTAGCGCAAGGCCAGTATCCCGGAAATTGTTATGAATGCGCAGGCAGTCTTCGATGATTTGACCGCCTGCCGCAAGCTTGCTTCCGGCTAAAAGATTTCCATGACAGAATGATGATGATCAAGGACCATCAATGGGTCTTTTTGCCCATCACCCGCGAGCGCAGCGCATTCGAGATGTTGTCGAAGATAAAGACGACGATGAGGACGAGCAGCACCATGTAGGCGACCTTGTCCCAGTCGGCATTGGTCTTCATCGATTCCAAGAGCTTCAGGCCGATGCCGCCGGCGCCGACGGCGCCGATGACGGTGGCCGAGCGGGTGTTGGATTCCCAGAAGTACAGCGACTGCGAGATGAAGATCGGCAGCACCTGCGGCACGACGCCGAAGCGCTGGACGACGACGGGGGCGGCGCCCACCGACTTGACGCCCTCGCGCTGCTTGTCATCGACATTCTCCAGCGCTTCGGCATAGACCTTGCCGAGCGCGCCGGTGTCGGTGAAGAAAATGGCGGCGATGCCGGGGATCGGTCCGGGGCCGAAGGCACGGGTGAAGAACAGCGCCCAGATCAGCATGTCGATCGAGCGCAGGAAATCGAACAGGCGCTTGGTCGCCCAGTTGGCCGGGCGGTTGCGGGTAATGTTGCGCGCGGCGATGAAGGCGATCGGGAAGGCGAAGAGCGAGGCGAGCAACGTGCCGACGAAGGCCATGACCAGCGTCTGCATCAGCTTCGATAGGATATCGCCATGCTGCCAGCTGGCATTGTTGAGGAAGTTGTCGAGCACGAGCGACGCATTCGACTGGCTCGGATCGATGCGATCGCCAGACAGCATCAGGCCGGCGACATCGACGAGGCTCTTGCCCCAGAAGGGCGACTGGGTGTCGAAGAAGAAGTTCGCCCAGCCGAGGAATCGACGCTGGACATAGACCTGCGTGGAGCGGATTTCGGCCTGGCCCTCGAAGCCGAAGGAGACGGTGACCTTGCTGTCGTCCTGCTTCATGCTTGCAGGCGCGCCGGGCGGCAGGATGGCGCGGTCGCCCGATATCTCGACCGGATAGAGCTTGCCGCCCATGTAGATGTCGACGCGCTCAGGCGTGACTTCCAGACGGTCGGCGTCGCTGCCGTAGGTGACGGTATAGCCGCCCGTCGCCGTTGGGCGCAGCCAGTCAATGGCGGCGTCCTTGGGATACTGGCCGCGGCTCGTCCATTGTGGTGTGACCTTGCCGTCGACGAAGCGCAGGCGCGGCTGGGCGCGCCAAGAGTACCAGTCCTGGACATAGATCGAGGCGCGGTCCCAGTTGCCGTTGGCGAAGGTCGGGATGATCTTGAAGAAATTGAAGCAGAGCGCGAGGTAGATCACCACCGCAACGGAGATCAGCAGCACGCCCCAGCGCTGCAGGAAGCTGCGGTGGAATACCTCGGGATAGGCCTCCAGCAGGCGCTGGCGATCGGCGGCGTTGACTGTGAGAGAGGACATCAGGCTGCTCCCCGGCCGAATTCGAAGGATTGCTTGCCGATCATGCGGCGGCGCAGCCAGGCGGAGAACTGGTCGACGCAAACGACGGTGATCAGAAGCAGGATGATGATGGCATAGGTCTTGGCGGCGTGATCGCGGCCGATCGCCAGGCTGAAGACCTCGCCGATACCGCCGCCGCCGACGGCGCCGATGATGGTGGAGGCGCGCACGTTGATCTCAAGGCGCAGCAGCGTGTAGGAGACGAAGTTCGGCATGACCTGCGGCATGATCGCGAAGCGGACGCGCTCGAGCCAGCTGGCACCGGAGGCGCGCAGGCCCTCGTCCGGCTTCATGTCGGCATTCTCGACCACTTCGAAGAACAGCTTGCCGAGGGCGCCGATGGTGTGGATCGATACGGCGATCATTGCCGAGATCGGGCCGATCGACAGGATGGCGGCGAGCAGGCCGGCGATGACGATCTCCGGAAAGGCGCGCAGGATTTCCATGACGCGGCGCACGAACCAGCGGGTAGCGCCGGCGCCGACCAGATTGGTCGAGGCGAAGAAGCAGAGCAGGAAGGCGCCGGTCGCGCCGATGATGGTCGAGACGATGGCGACATTGATCGTGATCGCCAGCTGGTAGAAGAAATTCGGGATGTAGAAGGTGTCGGTGATGTAGATGCGATCGCTGACGTAATCATACTTGATCGAGCCGTCGGCATAGGGCGACGGCAGGTCGAACATGGCGCGGAAGATCTCCAGCGGACTGTCCGGCACGAAATGCTTCATGAAATCGAAGAGATAGGGAAGGCGTTCGAAGAACTTGCCTGAATTGGCGCTGTTGGCGAAATCCAGCGAGGCGCCGAGCACGATCAGGAAGACGACGATCGAGATCACGGTGTAGAGACGCCGCGTCCGGACCTGCTGCTGATAGTGATCGAGAATGGTGCGGGAACCTTGCTGCAGTCCGCCCAGGTGGTCGGTTTCGGCCACGTGCGCCATGGTGAGCATCCTTGTTGAACGAACGGCGGCACCGCAAGGATGCCGCCGTGAAGCTATTCAGGCGTTTGGATCAACCACCGATGACCGACTTACGAGCGTCGATGATCGTCTGGTAGAAGGACTGATCAACAGGGGTCCAATCGACATAACCGCCGCCGGTGAAGCTTTCGAAGCAACCCTTGTCGGTCTTCGGCAGTTCGGCGAAGTAGGCGGTGACCTTCTTCTGGATGTCGGAAGGCAGCTTGTTGGAGACCATCAGCGGGCCGTTCGGGATCAGCGGCGACTTCCAGACCTGGACGATATCGTCCATGTCGAGCAGGCCCTTGCTGACCATGATGTGCAGGTTGCCCGAGGTGTAGCCCTGGGCCCAATCGCCGGTGGCCGAACCGAAGGTCGTGCCGACGTCGAACTTCTTGTCGAGAACGCCGAGAACGAGGTTCTCATGGCCGCCGCCGAAGCCGGTTTCGGAGAAGAACTGCTTGACCGGCATGCCGATGTCCTTCGGCAGCGAGACGTTCGGGACGAGGTAGCCCGAGGTGGAGTCCGGATCGGCGAAGCCGAGCTTCTTGCCCTTGGCGTCGGCGAGCGTCTTGATGCCCGAATCCTTGCGGGCAACCATGATCGAGTAGTAGCCGTTCGAGCCGTCTTCCTGCTTGGTGGTCAGAACCGGGGTAACGGCGTTCGGATCCTTGAGGTAGATCGAGGCGTAGGACGAAGCGCCCATCATCGCCATGTCGATGGTGCCGCCGAGGAGGCCCTGGATGACGCCGTTATAGTTCGGCGACGGGAAGATCTGGACTTCCGAAACGCCGGTGGCGGCGATCAGGCCCGGCTTGACGCACTCGGTGCGGCGAACCTGGTCGGCTTCGTTTTCACCGCCATCGAGACCGATGCGCAGGACCTTGACGTCCTGTGCGTAGGCCTGACCGGCGACAGTGGCGATGGCGATCGTGGCCATCAGGATCTTACGGAACGCAGACATGGTAGTCTCCTTTGGTGACGTTTTTCAGTGACTTTGAGTGACTGATTTCAGAGATATCGGGGATCTTCGTTCTTCCGGCTTTGTCCCCAGGCCGGAAACTTGTCAGCGCATGACGGCGGAAGCGGCCATGACACGGGATACGGCGTCCTGCTTGCCCTTGATGTTATCGAGGCTGGTGGACGTCATTGTCTCGTCGATGCCGGCGCCGTTCTTGTCGGTGCCGTAGATCTCGTTGACGGCATCGGCCGTCAGCTCGGACGGCTTGCCGTCGAAGACGACGCGGCCACCGGCCATGCCGACGATGCGCTCGCAATAGCTGCGGGCGGTGTCGAGCGTGTGCAGGTTGGTGATGACGGTGATGCCCTCGCGCTCGTTGATGTCGCGCAGGGCGTCCATGACGATCTTGGCGTTGAGCGGGTCGAGCGAGGCGATCGGCTCGTCGGCGAGCAGCATCTTCGGCGCCTGCATCAGGGCGCGGGCAATCGCCACGCGCTGCTGCTGGCCGCCGGACAGCGTGCCCGCCATCTGCAGCGCCGTCTGCTCGATGCCGAGGCGCTCAAGCGCTGCAATCGCCTGGATGCGCTCCTCGCGGGTGAAGACGCCGAGCAGGCTCAGCGCCGTCGAGCGGTGGTTGAGACGGCCGAGGATGACGTTGGTCATCACGTCGAGGCGCGGCACGAGGTTGAACTGCTGGAAGATCATGGCGCAATCGCGCTGCCAGTTGCGCAGCGCCTTGCCGCGCAGGCGGGAGACTTCCGAGCCGTTGAAATGGATCGAGCCTGATGTCGGCTCCTGCAGGCGGTTGATCATGCGCAGCAGCGTGGATTTGCCGGCGCCGGAACGGCCGATGATACCGACCATCTGGCCCTGGGGAATGTCGAGCGTCACCGAATCGACGGCGGTCTTCTTGCCGAATTGACGGGTGACATTCTTCAGCTCGAACATCATGCTCTTCCTCATAGTCCTTACGCGATATGAGGAAGTGCATTAGGCCCGCTCCGTGAACGGTGAATGTCAGTTTTGTGTAAGGACTGTCACAATCGGGGCGGGTGTGGATTGATTTGTGACAGCGGGGTTCACAGTTCCGTGACGGTGAGGCGGACGGAGAGGAGACCGAGGTGACAAGGCGATTTGCGATAACCGTCGATGCGGCGCTGCTTCTGGCGGAAAGCCAGGCCAAGGTTCCGGACCAGCACGCCTTGGTCGCCCCGGCGCTGCTGAGATCGCAGGTGCTGTCGCAGCTCTACGCGGCAGCCCGGCACGGCGACCTGAAACAGAGGGAGGCAGAGCTTCGGCTGGATTATATCAGGGCGCTGCGCATCCGGCTGCTCGGCGATCGGGTGTTGCAGCGACACGCATGGGCGATCGCAAGCAAGCTCGACTGGGCCGACACCTATGCCGCCGAGTATATCGCGGTAACGCAGCTTCAGGCAGACATGCTGGTGACCGATGACGCGCAGCTTGCAAAGGCGGCGCGCGCGTTTGTTGAGGTGTGCTCGGTGAAGGCGCTTCTGAGTGGGGACGCTTGAGCGCAGCTGCCTTGGGCCCGCTCGATCGCTTTGCCGTATTGGCAAGCCGATGGGCATTTGCCGCGATCCGGCAAACCCAGCCTTGCCTCGGATCGTCAGCTGCTTTAGCTCACATATGAAATGGAGCAGGCCAAATGATTTTCATGATTGTCGCGGTTCCCCTCGTTCTTGCGTGCTTCCTGCTTTTTCCACGACCCACCGCGACTGCATTTGCCTTGGTCCTGAGCATCGGAATGGCGGTCGGCGCCTATGTTTACTTCCAGCAATCCGACAGCAGCAGCATGGCAAGCCTCGTGTCCGGCACCAGCACCGGCAGCCAGAGCTGCACCGATCCGGAGAGCGCCGTTTTCGTGACACTGTCCAATGGCTCCGACCGTCAGGTGAACGTGGTGCGCTTTCGCCTGATCGCCAAGCGCCCGGGCTACAGCAACGAAGCCTATTCCGATTATTTCTCAAGCGACAAGATCATCGCGCCGCACAGCGACTTCGGATCGTGCTGGACCCTCAACCGCTACCGAGGGCTGGACACGATGCCGGGCAAGCCATCGCCCAGGGAGTTCGAGTGGTCAGTCGAGATTTCCTCGGTGGATTTCGGCAGCGATCGGTGATCCGAGGGGCGGTATTCCGCCGCGCGCAAGCAACACCGCTACTGCCTTCTCCCCTCACCGCTTCTTCTGAAACACCTTGTTGCCCTTCGGCCCCGTCAGCTGCGGCGTGTTCTTCTTGTTTTCGTCAAGCAGTACCCGCCAGCGGGCCAGGCGCTCGGGCGCCAGCGTGCCTGACTTGACGGCGGCCTGGACGGCGCAGCCGGGTTCGTGGTCGTGGGTGCAGTCGCGGAAGCGGCAGTGTTCGGCGAGTTCGGTGATCTCGGAAAAGACCGTCTCGATGCCTTCGGCGACGTCGCTGACCTGCAGGGTGCGCATGCCCGGCGTGTCGATGACCCAGCCGCCGCCTGACATGGCATGCAGCGAGCGGGCCGTGGTGGTGTGGCGGCCCTTGGCGTCGCGCTCGCGGATGCCGCCGGTTTCCTGCGAGCCCTCGCCGCTCAGCCCGGCAAGCGTGTTGACCAGCGTCGATTTGCCGACGCCGGAGGAGCCGATCAGCGCGATGGTCTGGCCGAAGCCGCACCAAGGCGCCAGCGCTTCAGCGGCGTCGTCGCTCTTGGCGTTGAGGACGATGACTGGAAGATCGCGCTGCAGCGCCTTCGCCTGCGCCTCGTAATCCGCGGCATCGGGCGCCAGGTCTGCCTTGGTTAGGATGATGACGGGCTGGGTGTCGGCCTGGTTGGCAAGCGCCATGTAGCGCTCGAGGCGGGCGACGTTGAAATCGGCGTTGCAGGAGGTGACGATCAGCAGCGTATCGACATTGGCGGCGCCGAGCTGGTGGGTCTGGCGACCCTCGGTGCGGCGCTGCAGCAGGGTGCGGCGCTCCAGCCGGCGCATGAGCTGGTTTCCATCGGGATCGACCATCACCCAGTCGCCGACGGCATAATCGGAGGTGTTGACCTGATGCGAAATGGCCAGCCTGACGATGCCATCCACCGACGTGACGCTGAGGCGGCTGCGGTGCACCTCGGCGATGCGGCGCGGCACGAGGTCGCTATCTGCGTCCTCCAGCTGCTCGGCAAAGAAATCCGACCAGCCGAGCGATGCCAGGAACGTCGCGTCCCGATCCGTCGTCAAAGGCGCACCGAAGCGTGCAATGCGTGTTTCACCGTGTCGTCTCCGTCTTGCCGTCGCTCAGGTCTCGGGCTCAAGTCTGGCCCTCAAGTCGAGGGCTGATTTCCCTGCCCGACCGTTCGCGGCGGACAATGGCATTATCTCAGCATTAGCGGAACCGCGGAATTTAAGCTATTGGGTCGGCCAGAGATCAACACCCGACGGAATGACAGAATGCAGATCCTCAACAGACCGCGCAGCAACGAGCAGTACAAGG
This sequence comes from Hyphomicrobiales bacterium, assembly GCA_900470805.1. GTDB lineage: Bacteria > Pseudomonadota > Alphaproteobacteria > Rhizobiales > Rhizobiaceae > Rhizobium. The sequence continues at coordinate 16,791 of UCCA01000041.1, forward strand.
ACCGCGACATCGGTTGCCAGGAAGCGCTCGAAGGGGCGATGGCGGAGATATCCCGCAGCGTGCCGGCCAACCAGATCGTCGATGCGGCCGGCGGCAAGCTGTCGCCGGTGATGATGGCGCTGGCGAAGCGGGCGGAGGCGGTCGGCTGGTCGCTGGAAGAGGCCGAAGTGGCGATCAGCGAACTGGCGCAGAACATTCTGGACGAGGCGGCGGAAGAGGAAGGCTGAGCGCCGCTTGCGCGGAGCGACATAGAAATGGTTCGTCGCCAAACGAATTGAATGCACCCCCAGGTTTTTAAGGTTTAATTTACAGCCCATGTTTGCATATAATATTTGCTATATTATAGCGAATATTTTGCTGGCGGGGTTATGGACGTTCATATCAAGCAGCTTTCCGGTGGTTGGGACGATGGTTATGCGTTGGATAAGCATATGTCCTCAAGCACGTTCCTCGGGCATAACGAACAGGGGCACCCGCAGTTCGACAATAAAAGGACAGAAGTAGGCGAGGCGGTCTATCAGCTGAAATACCGAAGCGGATGGACGCATAGCGCGGCTTTGGCGCAGGCTGTTGCCACGCACATCATTCCACGCTTCCCAGCAATCGGACTGATTGTGCCCATGCCGGCGTCACAGGCACGCACGCGGCAGCCAGTCGATGAAGTCGCAAATGACTTGGGGAAGCTCACGGGTCTGCCGGTCTTTGGTAATATCATCGTCAAGGCGCCTTCGACCAGCGGGGCTACGCTCAAAAACCTTGCGACCCGCGAGGAGAAGGACGCGGAACTTGCAGGCAGGCTTTCGATAAACGACGCCATACAAGCCACAGGAAACTGGAACGCATTGCTCCTTGACGACCTTTTCGACAGCGGCGCGTCGATGCATGCGGCCACGAATGTGCTAAGGTCGTATTCGAAGATCAGTGGAATTTACGTGGCCGCACTGACGTGGAAATAAGAGATGCAATCCGTATTCGTAGCCGGCTCTATCACTATCAAGCATCTGCCGACGAATTTTGTCGAGCGGCTGGACAGCCTGTTGGCCGCACGGCTTGGGGTCGTTGTCGGCGACGCCAATGGGGCCGACAAGGCGGTGCAGCAGATACTGAGCGATCGTGGTGCGACTGAGGTTACCGTCTACTGCTCGGGCGGTCGTCCGCGCAACAATCTTGGCCATTGGCCGATACAGCAGATCGATAGCGATGCGGCGCCTGGAACGAAAGCATTTTTCGCAGCCAAGGACGTCGCCATGGCTGAGGTGGCGGACGTCGGGCTGATGCTCTGGGATGCGAAGAGCACCGGGACATTGAGCAATGTGATCGAGTTGACGAGGCGTGGAAAGAAAAGCGTCGTGTTCGTCAACAGACGCAGCGCCTTCACCGTCGTCAGGGATGTCCAGACACTCAAGCAGCTGACCGAAGAAATGTCGGCGGGTGCACGCGAACTTGCAGAGAAGAAGATAGGACTTTCCGCCAGGATCGAACGGCTCGACAAAGAGCAACTGGGCTTCGTCTTCTAGGACGTGAAAGCTGTCGACCTTACTCGGCCGCCTGCAGATAGAAATCATCGCGGGAGGCGGCGGCGAGCGCCTGGACGCGGGCTTCGGTCTTGGCGATCAGCTGGTAGAATTCGTCCTGGGCCTCGACGTCGAGCTGGATGACGGCGTTGACTTCATCCGGCGTGTCGCAGACGCAGGCAATGGCCGAGATCGGGCAGATGCCGCCGGGGTAGCGCTTGCCCGAGCCTGTGTAGGCGCGGCGGCCCCAGCGTTCGGAGTAGACGGTCTCTTCGCGATCGATGTGCAGGATCGTGCCCTTGCAGGCCGTGACGATGCCGGCCTTGCCATAAGCAAACCAATGGTAGTTCAGCTTACGCAGAACATATTTGCCAGTGATGTCTTCGCCAGCCAGCTCGGCCGGGTCTTCAATCATTCTGATCATGACCGCTTCCTCAAGATCAGGCTAATATCCATGATGTCCAATTGCGAGACAAGTCAGAAAAAGACAGGTTTTGTAAAGGCTTAGTCACAATGTGTTTCCGATTCTTACAGGAATTGGCACTTGCATCGGGTAATCCGCGGCGATGACGACCGACAGCAGGGCTGAAGACCGCCGCGACCGTCGTCTTTCCTAGCCGATGTAGACGAGACTATTGTGACAGTTGCGCCGCCGATTTTTGCCGGCGGCGGTAGCGTCATGGTTGTCGATCAGCTCACCTGAGGGGCATCAGCCTTCGTAGCGAACGAGGAAGTCCTCGGCGCTCAGCGCGCGGAAATCCTGCAGGGCGACACGCAGGCGGTCGTGATCCCAGTCCCACCAGGCAAGAGCGTCCATGCGCTCGCCGATCTCTTTCGGGAAACGCTCGCGGATCAGCTTGGCCGGGACGCCGCCGACGATCGTATAGGGCGCGACATCCTTGGAGACGACCGCGCCGGCGCCTATGACAGCGCCATTGCCGATCTTGACGCCCGGCAGGATGGTGACCCCATGGCCGATCCAGACGTCATGGCCAATGACGACGCGGTTCGACCGGCGCCACTCGAAGAATTCCGTCTCCATGTCGGCGTCCGGCCAGTAGTCGGTGGCGCGATAGGTGAAGTGGTGGAGCGTGGCGCGCCAAGTCGGATGGTTGGTGGCGTTGATGCGGACCGATGCGGCGATGTTGACGAACTTGCCTATCGTGGCGCACCAGATGGCGCCGTCCTGCATCACGTAGGAATAATCGCCGAACTCGACCTCGTCGATGCGGCACCGTTCGGAGACCTCGGTGTAGCGGCCGAAGGTGGCGTTGCTGACAGAGGCGGTCTCGTGGAAATAGGGCTCGAGGCCAATCTTGCGGCTCATGCTGCGATCGGCCTCCGTGGCGAGAAGGCCTGCACGTCGAGAATGCGATCAGCGACGGCCTCGCGCACCTCCTCATCATGGAAGATGCCAAGCAGGCCGACGCCGGCCTTCTTTTTCTCGGCGATCATCTCGACGACGACGGCGCGGTTTTTCGCATCCAGCGACGCGGTCGGTTCGTCGAGCAAGAGAATGGTGTGCTCGGTGATGAAGCCGCGGGCGATGTTGACGCGCTGCTGCTCGCCGCCGGAGAAGGTGGCGGGGGGCAATTGCCAGAGCGCTTCCGGCAGGTTGAGCTTGGCGAGCAGTTCGGCTGCCTTTTCGCGGGCGGCCTCGGCCTTCGTCCCACGGGCGACCAGCGGCTCGGCGACGACGTCGATGGCCGCGACGCGCGGCACGGTGCGCAGGAATTGGCTGACATAGCCGAGCGTGTGGCGGCGGACGTCGATGACGGTGCGCGGATCGGTGGTGGCGAGATCGACGAGGCGATCCTGGTGGCTCACGAGGATCTGGCCGCTGTCGACGGCGTAGTTGCCGTAGATCATCTTCAGGAGCGAGCTCTTGCCGATGCCCGAGGGGCCGCCGAGCACGACGCATTCGCCCGCCGCGACCGAGAAGGAAACGTTGGAGACGACGGGAAGCTTGATGCCGTCGCGCAGGTGCATGGTGAAGCTTTTGGCGACTTCCGAAACAACGAGTGGCGTTGCCATGGTTTGGGTTCCTTGAGTTTCGCTGTGGCCGATCCGCCTCCGTTAGCCGGCTTACGGATCAGGCCTTTTGCGGTCAGACCTGCAGGATCGAGGAGACGAGGAGCTGGGTGTAGGGCTCGCGGGGATCGTCGAGCACGCGATCGGTCAGGCCATGTTCGATGACGTGGCCGTCCTTCATCACCATCATCCGGTGTGACAGCAGGCGGGCGACGGCGAGATCGTGAGTGACGACGATGGCGGCCAGGCCGAGATCGTTGACGAGGCCGCGCACGAGATCGAGCAAGCGGGCCTGCACCGAAACGTCGAGGCCGCCGGTGGGTTCGTCCATGAAGACGAGGCGCGGGCCGGTGACGAGGTTGCGGGCGATCTGCAGGCGCTGGCGCATGCCGCCGGAGAAGGCGCGCGGCTGGTCGTCGATGCGGCTCTCGTCGATCTCGACGCGTTGCAGCCAGTCGACCGCGGTAGAGCGGATATTGCCGTAGTGGCGGTCACCGATCGCCATCAGCCGCTCGCCGACATTGGCGCCGGCCGATACCGTCATGCGCAGACCGTCGGCGGGGTTCTGGTGGACGAAGCCCCAATCGGTGCGCATCAGGAAGCGGCGCTCGGCTTCGCTCATGCGGTAGAGATCGCGGTACTGGCCGTCGCGCATGTGATACTCGACGCTTCCGGTGGTCGGCATCAGGCGGGTGGAGATGCAGTTCAGGAGCGTCGTCTTGCCGGAGCCGGATTCACCGACGATCGCCAGCACCTCGCCGGGCCAGAGCTCGAAGGCGACGTTCTTGCAGCCGATGCGGTTGCCGTAGAACTTCGAGACGTCGTTGACTTTGAGAAGGGGGGTGTCGGTCATTGCGATGCCTCCGCGGATGGGTGTGTGAGGACATGGGCGACGGCGGGTGGGTTACCCCCCTCTGTCCT
>UCCA01000024.1 GCA_900470805.1 Hyphomicrobiales bacterium
GGCAGGGCAGAGGGGGGTATTCCGGGTGCACCGCCAGCCGCAGGCACTCCACCCACCGTCGCCATCTCCTTCTACCGCGCCCTCGTCCAGAGCGGCGAAACACAGCCGATCGAGGCGTTGATCAATGCGCTGACCGAACAGGGCATCCGGCCACTGCCGGTGTTTGCCTATAGCCTCAAGGACCCCGTTTCCAAGGGCATCATCGAGAGCGTCTTCACCGTCACGATGCCTGACGTCGTCATCAACACCACCGGCTTCGCCGTCTCGGCGCCAGGCGCTGCGCGCCAGTCGACGGTGCTCGAAGTTAGCGATGCCGTGGTGCTGCAGGCGATCTTCTCCGCCTCGTCGAAGGATGCGTGGGCGGCCTCGTCGCAGGGGCTTTCGGCACGCGATCTCGGCATGAACGTGGCGCTGCCGGAGGTGGATGGCCGGGTGCTGGCGCGGGCGGTGTCGTTCAAATCGGCGGCGCGTTACGATGCGCTTGTCGAGGCTAATATCGTCGCCAGCGAGCCGGATGCGGGGCGGATGGCCTATACCGCGACGCTCGCCGCCAACTGGGCCCGTCTGCGGCAGACGCAGGCGGGGGATCGGCGTGTTGCGCTCGTCATGGCGAATTATCCGAACCGCGATGGACGGCTTGGCAACGGCGTCGGGCTGGACACGCCTGCGGCGACGATCGAGGTGCTGAAGGCGATGCAGGGCGCCGGCTATCCGGTCGCCGATATCCCTGCGGATGGCGATGCATTGATCCGTCATCTGATGGAGGGTCCAACCAACTCCGGGCATGACGGAAAGGTCGTGCGTGAGACGCTTTCTCTGAGTCATTACAGGGGATTCCTGGAAACTCTTCCAAAAAAGATTCAAGACGAGATCACTGCCCGCTGGGGTGATCCGGAGGCCGACCCCTATGTCGTGGATGGCGCATTCGCGCTGCCGTTTTCGCGCTTCGGCGCGGTGCTGGTCGGTATCCAGCCGGCACGCGGATACAACATCGATCCAAAGGAAAGCTACCATTCGCCGGACCTCGTGCCGCCGCATGGCTATCTCGCCTTCTATGCGTTTCTGCGCCATTCCTTTGGCGCGCATGCGGTCATCCACATGGGCAAGCATGGCAATCTCGAATGGCTGCCCGGCAAGGCGCTGGCGCTTTCGGAGGCTTGTTATCCCGAGGCGATCCTTGGACCGATGCCGCATCTCTATCCCTTCATCGTCAACGATCCCGGCGAGGGTACGCAGGCCAAGCGCCGCACCGCCGCCGTCATCATCGACCATCTGACGCCACCGCTGACGCGGGCCGAGAGCTACGGGCCGCTGAAGGATCTGGAGGCGCTGGTCGATGAGTATTACGAGGCGTCGGGCAGCGATCCGCGCCGTATCCGGCTGCTCAGCAAGCAGATCCTTGAGCTGGTTGCTGATATCGGCCTCGACCGCGATGCCGGCATTGCTGCTGGTGAGAGCGAGACCGAGGCGCTGAAGAAGCTCGATGCCTATCTCTGCGATCTAAAGGAGATGCAGATCCGCGATGGCCTGCATGTCTTCGGCGTGTCGCCTGAGGGACGGTTGCTGACGGATTTGACGGTAGCGCTGGCGCGCGTGCCGCGCGGGCTGGGCGAGGGTGGTGACCGGAGTTTGCAGCGGGTGATTGCTGAGGATGCGGGGCTGTCGGGCTTTACGGGCGCAGTGCCGTGTGGCGTACCCCCCTCTGCCCTGCCGGGCATCTCCCCCTCAGGGGGGGAGATCGACTCGCAGCGGTCGCCTCGTTCAACAGTTGATGTTGGAGCGAGTGGGCGCTCCCATCCGATCTCCCCCCTTGAGGGGGAGATGTCCGGCAGGACAGAGGGGGGTGCCACCGGCCCCAACGGACCCTTCGATCCCCTCGACTGCGACATGGCCGCCGAATGGACCGGCCCACGTCCACAGATCCTCGGCGCCGTTTTCACCGACCCATGGCGCACGCACGGCGACACGGTGGAGCGCATCGAATTGCTGGCGGCCAAATTCGTGTCCGGCGAGATTGCCTGCCCCGACGATTGGCATGCCACCCAACTCGTCCTCAGTGAAATCGACACCCGCCTGAAGCCGGCCATCCTCGCCTGCGGCGCCGCCGAGATCGAGGGACTGCTGCGCGGCCTCGATGGCCGCTTCGTAGCTCCCGGTCCCTCCGGAGCGCCGACGCGGGGGCGGCCGGATGTGCTGCCGACGGGGCGTAACTTTTACTCGGTCGATAGCCGCGCCGTGCCGACGCCGGCGGCCTACGAACTCGGCAAGAAATCGGCCGAACTGCTGGTGCGCCGCTACGTGCAGGATCACGGCGAGTGGCCGGTGTCGTTCGGGCTGACGGCCTGGGGAACGTCGAACATGCGCACCGGCGGTGACGATATCGCCCAGGCGCTGGCGTTGATCGGCGTCAAGCCGGTCTGGGACATGACCTCGCGGCGGGTGACCGGCTACGAGATCATTCCGCCGGCCATGCTGCGGCGCCCGCGTGTCGATGTAACGCTGAGGATTTCGGGTTTTTTCCGCGATGCCTTTCCGGAGCAGATCGCGCTGTTCGACAAGGCGATCCGCGCGGTCGGCGCGCTGGACGAGGATGCCGGGGACAATCCGATTGCCGCACGCATGCGGGGTGAGGCCGCCCGGCTTGTTGCTGCGGGGCTTGACGAGGTGCAGGCACGGCGGCGTGCCGGGTACAGGATCTTCGGCTCGAAGCCGGGCGCCTATGGTGCCGGGCTTCAGGCGCTGATCGACGAAAAGGGCTGGGAGCGGCGGGCCGATCTGGCGGAGGCCTATCTGGTCTGGGGCAGTTACGCCTATGGCGCCGGCGAGGAGGGACGGGCCGAGCGCGGCGTGTTCGAGGAGCGGCTGCGGTCGATCCAGGCGGTGGTGCAGAACCAGGACAACCGCGAGCACGACCTGCTCGACAGCGACGACTACTACCAGTTCGAAGGCGGCATGGCGGCGGCGGCCGAATCGCTGGGTGGTAGCAGGCCGGCGATCTATCACAACGACCATTCGATGCCGGAAAAGCCTGTGATCCGGTCGCTGGAAGAGGAGATCGGGCGTGTCGTGCGCGGGCGCGTGGTCAATCCGAAATGGATCGATGGCGTCATGCGCCACGGCTACAAGGGCGCCTTCGAGATCGCCGCTACGGTCGATTATCTCTTTGCTTTCGCGGCGACGACGGGCGCCGTCGGCAATCATCACTTCGAGGCGGTCTACCAGGCCTTCGTCGCCGACCCCAGGGTTCGCGATTTCATGATCGAGAAGAACCCGCATGCCTTCGAGGAAATGAAGGCGCGGCTGCTGGAGGCTGTGGAGCGCCGTCTCTGGACGCCGCGCAGCAATTCGGCGCAGTTCGATCTGGCGCCCGCTCATCATGACGCATTCGAAACACATCACAGACCAAAGCTTGCATCCGGGGAACTGATATGACCGAGGAAACCACCGAAACTGCTGGCCACGACGACGCCCGCCACAGCGAAAAAATGGCGAAGAAGAAGGCTGCGCGTGACAAGATCATGGCGACGAAGACCGGCGAAAAGGGCCTGGTCATCGTCCATACCGGCAAGGGCAAGGGCAAGTCGTCCTCGGCTTTCGGGATGATTTTCCGGCACATCGCGCACGGAAAGCCATCGGCGGTCGTGCAGTTCATCAAGGGCGCGATGTGGACCGGCGAACGCGACCTGATCGAGAAGCATTTCTCCGAGATCTGCCAGTTCCACACGATGGGTGAGGGGTTTACCTGGGAAACGCAGGACCGCGCCCGCGACGTGGCGGCGGCCGGGATGGCGTGGGAGAAGGCGAAGGAGCTGATCCGCGACGAGCGGAATTCGATGGTGCTGCTCGACGAGATCAATATCGCGCTGCGCTACGACTATATCGATATCAACGACGTCGTCGCGTTCCTGAAAACGGAAAAGCCTTACATGACTCACGTCGTCCTCACGGGGCGTAATGCCAAGGACGAGTTAATCGAGATTGCCGATCTTGTGACCGAGATGGAACTGATCAAGCATCCGTTCCGGTCCGGCATCAAAGGGCAGGCAGGCGTGGAATATTGATGACACAGAGCTGGATTTTCTGGGCGTTCCTTTCGGCCGCCTTCGCCGCATTGACGGCAGTTTTTGCGAAGATCGGCGTGGCGGGCGTCAATTCGGATTTCGCGACGCTGATCCGGACCGTGGTGATCCTGTGCATCATCAGCGCCATCGTGGTGGCGACCGGCCAATGGCAGCCGTTTTCCAGCATCTCGTCGAAGACATGGCTGTTTCTGTGTCTGTCGGGTGCCGCGACTGGGGCCTCCTGGCTTGCCTACTTCCGGGCGCTGAAGATCGGAGATGCGGCGCGGGTGGCGCCGATCGACAAGCTGTCGATCGTGCTGGTGGCCATCTTCGGCGTCATCTTCCTCGGCGAGAAGCTCAACATGATGAACTGGCTCGGCGTCAGCCTGATTGCCGGCGGCGCCCTGCTGCTGGCCCTGTTCTGAAGGTCAGACGCCCAGCCAGACGCGGATCGGATTGGTCGGGTCGGCCAGCAGCTTGATCGTGAAGGCGATGCAGACGACGACGAGCAGCGGCTTGATCAGCCGTGCGCCGGTGCGCATCGCCAGTCTGGAGCCCAGCTGCGCGCCGAGAAACTGGCAAACGCCCATCATCAGACCGATCTTCCACAGTATCGCGCCGAACGAGACGAAGACGATCAGTGCGCCGATATTGGAGCCCAGGTTCAGCAACTTGGTGTGAGCGGTGGCCTTCAGCATCCCGAAACCCGCCAGCGAAACGAACCCGAGCATGAGGAAGGAACCGGTGCCGGGGCCGAAGAGGCCGTCGTAGACGCCTATAGCAGGTACGAGCGTCAGGCCGAAGATGAAGGGCGTGATACGGCGGTGTCTGTCAATGTCATCAAGGTTGGGTTTGAGCGCGAAATAAATAGCGATGGCCACCAGCAGGACCGGCATGATCGCGCGCAGGACATGACCGGGAACGATAGTCGCAAGCGCCGCGCCGAGCGCTCCACCCATGACCGCCATCAGCGCCATCGGCAGCTGCTCGCGCAGATTGACATGCCCCTTGCGGGCATAGGCGATGGTCGCCGACGCGGCGCCGAAGACCGATTGCACCTTGTTCGTCCCCAGCGTCTGTAACGGCGGGATACCGGCGATCAGCATGGCAGGCACGGTGATCAGGCCACCGCCGCCGGCAATGGCATCGACAAATCCAGCGAAGAAACCTGCCGCGGCCAGCAGCAGAATGAGGTGGGGAGCAAGATCTGACAATCTGGAACCTGTGGGTGGAGAACTGCGAAGAGGGAATCTGCAGGGCCGCTGAAACGCGGCGGGACGGCGCGCATGTTGCATTTCGTGGGCGAGGCTGCAATGGCTTGTGCGACACAGAAGGCAAGCTTTCTCCACCGACATGAGCAATCCCAAATTCAATTCGACGCAACGTTTTGTGCTCGGCCTCGGCTGCGAGCGCGGTGCAGATGCCGACGAGGTGCTGGCGCTGGCGTTGCAGGCGCTTGGCATGGCCGACGTCGCGCCGGAGCAGCTTGCGGGGATCGCGTCGATCGACGGTCGCCGCGAGGAACCGGCAATTCTTGGCGTCGCCGATCATCTCGGTGTCACAGTTGTCTTTTTCGATGCGGAGACGCTGGAGCGGGAGACGCCGCGGATCAAGAATCCGTCGGCGGTCGTCTTTGCCCGGGTCGGTTGCCATGGCGTCGCGGAATCGGCCGCGATGGCGGCTATCGGCCCTGCGGCGGAGCTTGTCCTGCCGAAGATCAAATCGGCGCATGCCACGGCTGCGATCGCTTGGATCCTGTTGCAGAAACAATAGGGCACGTTATGTTGGCCGCGATTTCGCGGCGCCGTCCGGCTGACTTGCGTCCATAACAAGAAGACAAGAAGGAACATCATGCACAAGGTCATCTATGATACGGATCCGGGCGTCGATGACGCGATGGCATTGCTTTTCCTGCATCGCCACCCCGAGATCGACCTGATCGGGATCACAACCGTTTTCGGCAATGCCTCGATCGAGACGACCACCCGCAATGCGCTGTTCCTGAAGCGCGAGTGGAGCATTCAAGCGCCTGTCGCCAAGGGTGCGAGCGTCACCATCGATCCGTTGCGCAAGGAGGGCGCCTGGCCGACCTTCGTGCACGGCGACGACGGGCTCGGCAACATCGACGTCCCTGATGTCGTAGACGTGCCGCTCGACCCGCGCCCGGCCTACCAGTTCATCATCGATACCGTGCGGGCCAACCCGGGCGAGGTGACACTGGTCGCCGTCGGGCGGATGACCAATCTGGCGCTCGCCTTGAAAGCAGACCCGGAGATCGCGGGCATGGTCAAGCAGGTGGTGATCATGGGCGGCAACTTCTATGTGCCGGGCAACGTCACGCCAGTTGCCGAAGCCAATATTCACGGCGATCCCGAGGCGGCCGATATCATCATGACGGCGCCGTGGCAGGTCGTGGTCATCGGTCTCGACGTCACCGCGATCACCACCATGAGCCGCGGTTATCTCGGCGATATGGCTGCCAAGGGCGACAAGGCGGTGGCGCTGCTCAACGACCTCTCGCAATTCTACATTGATTTCTACAAGCATGCCGTCGAGGACGGGATGATGGTGCATGACAGCTGCGCCTGCGTCTACGTCGTGGCGCCGGAACTGTTTACCACGATATCGGGCAGCGTCCGCGTGGTGTGCGGCGGCATCGCCGACGGACAGACGATCGTCAAGCCGGACGGCCGCCGCTTTCCGCCGGGCGACTGGGACGGCTTGCCGAGCCAGATCGTCTGCACCGGCATCGAGTCGGAAAAAGTCGTCGATCTCATTCGCGATACGCTGCTGACCGTTTAGCCGGCAACGCTTCGATCGGGTCTCGGCGCAAGCGCATTGGTGAATCCATTCAGTCGCTTGCGCCTGTAACCTCGCATCTTGAATCCGGTGGTTCGCGTGTCGATTCAGCGGGATTGCATGCCTCGTTTTCGCTACTCGGACGGCGTTGACCTCGGCACGCACGCGGCATAGATCATCCGGATGATCGAAACCGCACTTTCCCATCTTCCGGCGATGGATCCAGGCAGCGTCTGGCTTGTCGGCGCCGGACCGGGCGATCCCGGCCTGCTGACGCTGCTTGCCGTCAAGGGGCTGATGGAGGCCGATGTCGTCGTGCACGATGCGTTGGTGGATGCCGAGTGCCTGAAGCTGGTGCGGCCCGGCACGCTGCTCGAATACGCCGGCAAGCGGGGCGGCAAGCCATCCGCCAAGCAGCGCGATATCTCTCTGCGCCTCGTCGAACTGGCCCAGACCGGCAAGCGGGTCCTGCGGCTGAAGGGGGGCGATCCGTTCGTCTTCGGGCGTGGCGGCGAAGAGGCGCTGACGCTGGTCGAACACAATATTCCGTTTCGCATAGTGCCGGGGATCACGGCCGGCATCGGCGGGCTTGCCTATGCCGGCATTCCGGTCACGCATCGCGACATCAATCACGCGGTTACGTTCCTCACGGGTCACAATTCGTCGGGCCTGGTACCGGATGCCATCAACTGGGATGCGATCGGCAAGGGCTCGCCGGTCATCGTCATGTACATGGCGATGAAACACATCGCCGAGATCAGCGCCAGGCTGATTGCTGCTGGACGCTCGCGCGATGAACCAGTAGCTTTCGTCTGTGATGCGACGACATCGGCGCAGCAGGTTCTCGAAACGACGTTGGGCGATGCGCCTGCGGTCGTTGTCGCCTCGGGGCTCGAGCCGCCCGCGATCGTCGTGGTCGGTGAGGTGGTGCGGCTGAGAGCGTCTCTCGACTGGCTGGGGGCGCTTGCCGGGCGGCGGTTGCGACCCGATCCGTTCCGGCATTCTGATGGCAAGGAGACGGCATGAGTGGTCTGTTGATTGCAGCCCCGTCCTCCGGATCGGGGAAAACGACGGTAACGCTGGGGCTTCTCAGGGCGTTGCGCAAGCGCGGTGTGGAGATCGCGCCGGGCAAGGCCGGTCCCGACTATATCGACCCGGCGTTTCATGCCGCCGCCAGCGGTGTCGCCTGTCTCAATTTCGACCCCTGGGGGATGCGGCCCGAACTTATCGCCGCCAATGCGACGCTGCACCGTTCCGGCGACCGGTTGCTCATCATCGAGGCGATGATGGGCCTGTTCGATGGTGCGGCGGACGGCAAGGGCACGGCGGCCGATCTTGCGGCGATGCTGGGCCTCTCCGTCATTTTGGTGGTCGACGCTTCCCACATGTCGCAATCGGTAGCGGCGCTGGTCTCGGGGTTCGCCGGTTTTCGTGCCGATGTCCGCATTGCCGGTGTCATTCTCAATAAGGTCGCAGGTGATCGCCACGAGATGATGCTGCGGCAGGCGCTGGATGCGATCCGCATGCCCATCATCGCGGTCGTTCGCCGCGACAGCGAAATAGCTCTGCCGGAACGCCATCTCGGCCTGGTGCAGGCAGGCGAACACAAAGCGCTCGAGAACTTCATCGAGCATGCGGCTCAGGCGGTATCGCAGACCTGCAATTTCGATTTCCTGCTGCGGGTCGCCAGACAGGGGCTGGCGAAGCCATCGACGGCCAACATCAACCGCCTGCCGCCGCTCGGAAGTCATATTGCCGTTGCCCGCGATATTGCCTTTGCCTTCTGCTACGAGCACATGCTGCTTGGCTGGCGGCGTCGCGGCGCGCGTATCTCGTTCTTCTCGCCGCTGGCCGACGAGGCGCCGGAGCGCACGGCGGATGCCGTCTACCTTCCGGGTGGCTATCCCGAATTGCACGCGGGCGAGATCGCCGCGGCTTCGACCTTCCGGGCGGGCATGCGGCAGGCGGCCGAAAGTGGTGTTAGAATCTACGGCGAATGCGGTGGCTACATGGTGATGGGCGAGGGGCTGATCGATGCGAGCGGGGAGCGCCACGCGATGCTCGACCTCCTGCCGTTGGTGACAAGCTACGAGGAGCGCAGACGCCATCTCGGTTATCGCAGGGTGACGCCGATCAACGGTTCGTTCTTCGAAAGGCCGATGACCGCGCATGAGTTTCACTATTCGTCGATCGTTTCGGAGGGCGACGCGGATCGGTTGTTTGCCGTCACCGACGCCCTGAACAACGATCTCGGGAGTGCAGGGTTGCAGCGCTGGCAGGTGGCCGGTTCCTACATGCACATGATCGATGTGGCTGGATAAGCGGATGAATGCTCCTATCGTCCACGGCGGCGGCATAACGGCGGCCGCGGCGCTCCATGGCGGGCGACCGGAGGACTGGCTCGACCTCTCCACCGGCATCAGCCCGTTTCCAGCGGATTTGCCTGATATCGCGCTGCGGGCCTGGCACAGGCTTCCCGACGCCTACCTGATCGACGATGCGCGACGAGCAGCGTGTGACTACTATCGTAGCGGCGAGATCCTGCCGCTGCCGGTGCCAGGTACGCAGTCGGTCATCCAGTTGCTGCCGCGCCTGCTCGATGGAAACCGCCGAGTCGCCATCGCCGGGCCGACCTATGGCGAATACGAGCGGGCTTTTCGATCTGCCGGTTGCGACATCGATCTGATCGACAGTCTGGACGCGGTGCGGGATGAGCACGCGCTCGTCGTCATCGTCAATCCGAACAATCCCGATGGGCGGATCTATGAGCCTGATCGGCTGATCGGCCTCAGCCGGCGCATGGCCGGGCAGGGTGGTCTCCTCGTGGTTGACGAGGCGTTCGGCGATATGGCTCCTGAAAGCAGCGTGGTGCCTGATGTTGCCGATCATCATAATCTGATCGTCCTGCGCTCGTTCGGCAAGTTCTTCGGGCTGGCGGGGCTGCGCCTTGGTTTCGTGGTTGCCGCGCGCCCGATACTCGATACGCTCGAGCAGGCGCTGGGGCCGTGGGCTGTTTCCGGTCCGGCCCTCTCTATTGCCGCCTCGCTGCTGCGCTCCGACACCGCGGCGCTTGGCCGGGCAATCACTCAGAGGCGGGATGCCTTACGCGCGGTGCTGGAGGGAAGTGGTCTTCGCATTTGCGGCGGCACGGCGCTTTTCCAGCTGGTGGATGATGCTGCTGCAAGCGCGCTTCATGCGCATTTGTGTGCTCACCACATTCTCGTCCGCAAGTTCGACTACGCCCCTCGCTGGCTCCGCTTCGGGGTGACCGCCGACAGCGACGGCGACAACAGGCTTGCCAAGGCATTGCAGAGTTTCGACAGATGATTTTTGAACTGAACCTTCTCGTGCTCGTTTTGGCGCTGACGCTCGACAGGATCGTCGGCGATCCCGATGTGCTATGGGCGCGGCTGCCGCATCCCGTGGCCTTGTTCGGAAAGGCCATCGCCCGCATGGACGGGTGGTTCAATCGTGAGGAGCTCGGCGCTGCCACCCGACGCCGGAACGGCGTGCTGGCGATCGTGGCGTTGCTGCTGCTTTCCGTTGTCGTCGGCCTCGTCCTGCACTGGTTCTTCGCGCTGTTCGGCTTGGCCGGCATTCTGCTGGAGGTGCTTTGTGTCACGGTTTTCCTGGCGCAGAAGAGCCTTGCCGATCACGTTGGCGCCGTCGCCAGTGGATTGCGTGAGGGCGGTGTGGCCGGCGGGCGCAAGGCCGTTTCGATGATCGTCGGGCGTGATCCGGAGACGCTGGACGAGCCGGCGGTATGCCGGGCGGCGATCGAGAGTCTGGCCGAAAATTTCTCCGATGGCGTGGTGGCGCCGGCTCTTTGGTATCTCGTGTTCGGCCTGCCGGGTCTGCTGGCCTACAAGATGCTCAATACGGCGGATTCGATGATCGGCCACAAATCCGAACGCTATGCCGATTTCGGCTGGGCGTCCGCCCGGCTGGACGATCTCGCCAACTGGCCGGCCGCGCGGCTATCGATCCTGCTGATTGCCGCCGGCGCCTGGCTGAAGCGCGGCGGTGCCGCCTGCCGCGAGGCGTTCCGCATCGCGGTGCGCGATGGCGGCATGCATCGGTCGCCGAACTCCGGGCGGCCGGAGGCGGCGATGGCCGGTGCGCTCAACGTGCAACTGGCTGGCCCGCGCGTCTATTCCGGCGTCGTGGTGATGGAACCGATGATCAACGGCAGCGGCCGTGACACTGCGACCGTCGAGGATATCGAGAGCGGCGTCTCTGTGTTCTACGCCAGTTGCTCGGTGCTGACAGTCGCTGTTCTGGCGCTGTTCGTATTTCTTCTTTAGGTCAGCAATAATACTGTTATCATGTTGATTACCATGCTCCTTAAAGCAATGTAATTGCACAGGGCGTACGCTCGTTCCGCTGAACTCAGGACAGAAGAACGAGGGGACGATGAAGACTATACTTGCAGGTGCCGCAGCGATCATGCTGCTGCAGTTTTCGCCCGTCGCGGCGCAGGCATCGACCCTCGTCGCCAAGATCAGCATCGGCTCGCAGACGATGACGGTCAGCGAAAACGGCTTCGTCAAATATCGCTGGAAGGTCTCGACGGCACGCTCGGGATATGTGACGCCGGTCGGTTCCTGGAGCGCCAAGTGGCTGTCGCGCGATCACCGCTCCAAGAAGTATGACGACGCGCCGATGCCGTATGCCGTGTTTTTCAACGGCGGCTATGCCGTGCATGCGACATTTGACCTCAAGCGTCTCGGACGGCCGGCATCGCACGGCTGCATCCGCCTTCACCCAGAGAATGCAGCACAGTTCTTCGACCTGACGCGTCAGGCGGGATTGGCCAACACGCGGGTCGTCGTCACCAACTGATACGATCCGGCCAGCCGCTTCGAAGGGGCTCCACGCTTTCGCCGTTCATGCTGTTTGGGCAACAGTGCTTGCGCAAATCGCGCGGGAGAACGGACGAAAGCATTGGCTTTTGAAGTGGATTTGCCTATGAGGGGGAAAACTATCATTTCCAAGAGGTACAGGCGTGACCGCTACATTCGATAAAGTTGCCGACATCATTGCAGAAACCAGCGAGATCGATCGTGACACGATCACGCCGGAGAGCCATACGATCGACGACCTCGGTATCGACAGCCTCGACTTCCTCGACATCGTTTTCGCGATCGACAAGGAATTCGGCATCAAGATCCCGCTCGAAAAGTGGACGCAGGAAGTCAACGAGGGCAAGGTCTCCACGTCGGAATACTTCGTGCTGAAGAACCTCTGCGCCAAGATCGACGAGCTGCGCGCCGCCAAGGCCTGATTGCACCGTCAACAATTTTTTGTCCGCCCTGCCGCCATTCACCATGGCGGCCGGGCGGTTTTGTTACTAAGTAGGCCTAGCCACCGGCGTTTCCCCGGTTTGGCCGGAGGATACGATGCTCCTGGAATACTTCCAGATGATCGACCGCGTCGAGTCGGTCGACCTCAAGACCAAGATACTCAAGGCGCGCTCCGTCGTGCCGGCCAAGAGCCCGGTGTTCGAAGGCCATTTTCCCGGCATGCCGCTCGTTCCCGGCGTGCTTCTCATTGAAACCATGGCGCAGGCCTCCGGCATGCTGGTGCTTGCCGCGACAGATTTCGCCGCCATGCCGTTCCTGATGTCAGTCGACGGCGCCAAGATGCGCACCTTCGTCGAGCCGGAAGCAGTTCTCGACATCGAGGCGTTTCTGGAGCACGACGGTTCCGGCTTCGCCGTGACCAAGGCCAAGATCACCAGCGGCGGCAAGAAGGTGTGCGACGCGCAGTTGAAACTGCGCACCATGCCGTTCAGCGAAGTGCCGCTCGGGGATATCGTCAAGAAGCGGGCAACCGAGATCGGCCTGATGGATGCGATCGCCGCGCAGGGAGTGAATGAATGAGCAAGGCTCAGAATGATGTCGTCATCACCGGCGTCGGTATCGTCACCTGTCAGGGTGTCGGCAAGGAGCCGCATATCGCGCTGCTCACCGCCGCCGACGCACCGAAGACGGTCGTGGAAACCGAGAAGTTCAAGCCGTATCCGATCCATCCGCTTCCCGAAGTGGACTGGTCGCAGCAGATCGCCAAGCGTGGCGACCAGCGGCAGATGGAAAACTGGCAGCGCATCGGCGTGTTCGCGGCTGGATTGGCTCTTGATGATGCCGGCCTGAAGGAAGACCTCGAAGCCTGCGGCACGATGGACATGATCGTGGCGGCCGGCGGCGGCGAGCGCGACATCAATGTCGATACGCTGATCGTCGACGAGGGCCTGAAGCGCAACGACCGCGAAGTGCTGCTCAACGAGAAGCTGACGACCGAACTGCGGCCGACGCTGTTTCTTGCGCAGCTCTCCAATCTGCTCGCCGGCAACATCTCGATCGTTCACAAGGTCACCGGTTCGTCGCGCACCTTCATGGGCGAAGAAGCGGCCGGCATCTCGGCCGTCGAAACGGCATTCTACCGCATCAAGTCGGGCGAATCCTCGCACGCGCTGGTCGGCGGTGCATTCTCCGCCGAACGGCTGGACATGGTGCTCCTGTTCGAAGCGATCGGCTCGCATTCGCGCGGCGACTGGCAGCCGTTGTGGTCGCGCGATGTCGGCGGCATTACCAGCGGTTCGCTTGGCGCGTTCCTGGTGCTGGAATCGCGGGCGCACGCCGAGGCGCGTGGCGCTCATATCTACTCGACGATCTCGTCGATTGAAGGCGACCGCGGCAACCGCACGGGCGGCAATCTCGAAAAGCGGCTTGAGCGGCTGCTTGAGCCGGCACGGTCACTGCCGACCGACAGCACGGCCATCTTCTCCGGTTCCTCGGGTATGCCGGAGCTCGCCTCGCGCGAAAAGGCGGTGCTGGAGCACCAATTCCCGGGCGCTGCGATCCGCGGTTTTGGTGGCGTTACCGGCCACGGTCTGGAAGCCCACTTCACGCTCGGTTTGGCGCTGGCAGCCCTTGCCATCGACAGCGAAGCCAAGGTGCCGCCGTTCGATGGCGGCCATGAAAAATCCATGAGATCAGGCACCAGGGCAGCCGTCGTCACGACGGTCGGCCACCAGCGTGGCGAAGGCGTCGCGGTTTTGTCCGCGGACGCGTGAGGAGCAGGCACATGACGGATCAAGCTTACAAGGATCATCTCGGCCGCCCGATCGTGGCGGTGACGGGCGTCGGTATCATCACCTCGCTCGGCCAGGGTCTGAAGGACAACTGGGCGGCGCTGACGTCTGGCAAGTCCGGTATCCACGACATCAATCGCTTTCCGACCGACGGTCTGTCGACGCGGATTGCCGGTACGGTCGATTTCATCGATATCCCGGCGCCGAACGCCGTCGAGCGTTCCTATGCGTTTGCGCGGGAAACGACGATCGAAGCGCTCGCCGACGCCGATATTTCAGGCGATTTCAACGGCCCGTTGTTCCTGGCGGCGCCACCGATCGAGCCGGAATGGATCGCACGCTTCGAACTCGGCGACCGCTCGCCGCCACCCTCTCAGCCTGGCGATGCCTATGATCGGTTCCTGACGGCGATGCGCCAGCGTCCCGACCCGGCGTTTCACGAGGCGGCGCTGTTCGGCTCGATCTCCGAGCGGCTCGCCGATCGGTTCGGCACGCGCGGTCTGCCGGTGACGCTGTCGACGGCCTGTGCATCGGGCGCGACCGCGATCCAGCTCGGCATCGAGGCGATCCGCCAGGGCCGCACGACGCGGGCACTGGCTGTGGCCACCGACGGCTCGGTGAGCGCGGAAGCGCTCATCCGCTTCTCGCTGCTATCGGCGCTGTCGACGCAGAACGACAATCCTACCAAGGCCTCCAAGCCGTTCAGCAAGGACCGCGACGGCTTCGTGATCGCCGAAGGTGCGGCGACGTTGGTGCTGGAATCGCTGGAATCAGCGATTGCCCGCGGCGCCAAGGTGCTCGGTATCATGAAGGGCGCCGGCGAAAAGGCTGATTCCTTCCACCGCACCCGCTCCTCGCCGGATGGCGGCCCGGCGATCGCGACGATCCGCGCGGCGCTTGCCGATGCCGGCATGGACGAGAGCGGTATCGGCTACATCAATGCCCACGGCACCTCGACGCCAGAGAACGACAAGATGGAATATGGATCGATGCTTGCCGTGTTCGGCGATCGCCTCGCGTCCATTCCGCTGTCGTCGAACAAGTCGATGATCGGCCACACGCTGACCGCTGCCGGTGCCGTCGAAGCGGTGTTCTCGCTGCAGACGATGCGGACTGGCACACTGCCGCCGACCATCAACTACACCAATCCGGATCCGGCGATCGTCGTCGATGTGGTGCCGAATGTGAAGCGCGACGCGCAGGTGAGCGCCGTTCTTTCCAACTCGTTCGGCTTCGGCGGCCAGAACGCCAGTCTTGTCATGGCGCTGGAACCGGTCTAAGGGCTGCGCCAGAGACAAGACGTCATCCTCGGCCTTGTGCCGGGGATTTACAACGTCGGAAATAGTGAAGGTTGGCATATGCCCGGGACAAACCCGGGCATGATGACGGACATGTAGTGATGTTCTCGGCCCCTGATGGATCCGGAAGGAAGACTGTAACCATGCGCGCTTTGCAACTGATCGACGACCGCAAGCTCGAAATCACCGATCTGCCCGAACCCGATGCGCCCGGTCCCGGCGAAGTGACGCTGCGCGTCAAGGCTGTCGCGCTCAACCACATCGACGTTTGGGGCTGGCGCGGCATGGCGTTCGCCAAGCGCAAGATGCCACTGGTGATCGGTGCGGAAGCCTCGGGCGTGGTCGAATCGATCGGTCCCGGCGTTGCCAACGTGCTTCCCGGCCAGCTCGTTGCCATCTATGGCGCGCGCACCTGCGGTCTCTGCCGTCCGTGCCGCGAAGGGCGCGACAATCTCTGCGAACATGTCTCCGGCGTACACGGCTTCCATCTCGATGGTTTCGCGCAGGAGAAGGTCAACCTTCCCGCACGCCTGCTGGTGCCGGCACCTCCCGGTGTCGATGCTATCGGTGCTGCCGTTGCTCCCGTCACTTTCGGTACGGTCGAGCACATGCTGTTTGACAACGCCAAGCTTGAGCCCGGCGAAACCATCCTGATCCATGCCGGCGGCTCCGGCATCGGCTCGGCGGCGATTCAGCTGGCCAAGAAGATCGGCTGCACGGTGATCACCACCGTCGGCTCGGACGACAAGATCGAGAAGGCCAAGGCGCTTGGGGCCGATCACGTCATCAACTACCGCACCGATCGCTTCGAGGGCGTTGTGCGCAAGCTGACCAAGAAGAAGGGCGTCGACGTCGTCTTCGAACATGTTGGCAAGGACACCTGGGCCGGCTCCATGCTGTGCATGAAGCGCGGTGGCCGTCTGGTCACCTGCGGCTCCACGTCGGGCGTGTCGACCGACATGAACCTGATGATGCTGTTCCAGCAGCAGCTGAAGCTGCTCGGCTCGTTCGGCTGCCGCATGGAGAACATGGCGGATGCCATGCAGAAGATGGGCCGCGGCCTAGTGCATCCGGTCATCGACACGGAAGTCGGCTTCGACGAGATCAACGTTGCGCTGGAGCGTATGGAATCGCGCCAGATCTTCGGCAAGATCATCCTGAAGATGGATTGATCCATTGGAGCTTTTCATCACCCGGATTGTCCTGAAGCTGGACCATTTCCGCCAGTGGCTGATCGCGCAGGTGATGTTCGGCTTCCTGAACTTCCTGAAGATCTTCCCGGCCGACGGGGCGATCAACTTCATCGACTGGCTGATGCGCAAGATCGGCCCGAAGATGAAGCGTCACAAGCTGATGCTTGCCAATCTCCGCAACGCGTTTCCTGAAAAGAGCGACGAAGAAATCCAGCAGATCGCGCTTGGCAGCTGGGCCAACATGGGCCGGCTGGCCGCCGAATATGTGTTTCTCGACCGGTTGTTCGACTTCGATCCGGAGAAGGGTGAACCGGGCAGGGTGGAAGTGTCGGGGATTCCGATCTTCCTCGACCTTCTGGAAAACAAGCGGCCGTTCATCGTCTTTACCGGCCATACCGGCAATTTCGAATTGCTGCCGGTGGCGGGCGCCGCCTTCGGGCTTTACGTCAGCGTGCTGTTCCGCCCGCCGAACAATCCCTACGTGGCCAAGAAGGTCTTCGACTTCCGCAGCGCCCGCATGGGCAAGCTTGTGCCCTCGCATGCGGGCTCCTCGTTTGCTCTGGCACGGCAGCTGGAAGCGGGGCAGGGTGTGGGTGTGCTTGTCGACCAAAAGTTCAAGAAAGGCTTGAAGACCGAGTTTTTCGACCAGCCGGTCAAGACCAATCCACTGCTCGGCAAGCTGGTCCGTCAGTTCAATTGCGATGTCTATCCGGCGCGCTGCATCCGGCTTCCCGGCAATCGTTACCGCCTGGAAATCGAGCCGCGCATGGACGTGCCGCGCGATGCCAATGGCAATCTCGACCTGACTGCCACGGCACAGCTTTTGAACGACAAGGTGGAGACCTGGGTGCGTGAATATCCGGAGCAGTGGCTCTGGTATCATGATCGCTGGGAAATTAAGCATAAGGTGATGTAAAAGCCTCCCCCCACATCTTGTCATTGAAAATCAAGCGCTATTCTTCATTGAACATCGGCAGGCGTCATGTTACCGATTTGTTTCAAATCGGGTGCTTTGCAGCAAATCCGCTGCAGGGCAAACTCGTGATATCGAAGGAATTCCCTTTGGAATCGGCATGGGAGGTGTCGTGCTCGGGCTTTTTCAGGCATTCTCATTGCGGTGTTCGCAGATCGATGAAGCCATCCGGCTTGGTGATGACGCACGCGTGAGCAGTCTCGACGTCTCCATCGACGCGTTGATTGAGACGATACTTGGCTACAAGGCCACCAATCTGTTTTATGCGCACATGCAGATGCAGTTCGTGGGCTGCCTGATCGACCAGTATGCCGAGGATAGCGAATCCGTGCGCGAGCATGTGAAGCTTCTGGCACACATGATGGAATTATATTTGGGGTCGACGGTGCCTCGATGGCAAATGCCACCTCTGGAGCGGCCTGAGCGCGAAAGAGAGCGTGTCGGTGCCCCCGCGGCCTATGTTCCGAACACCGACAACGGCAATTTTCTGAATGCCGCCATTCTCGAGGCATTGCCCGATCGCGTGGCCGTGTTGACCAAGGATTACAGATATCTCTACGCGAATGCGGCGAGCTCGGCCTATGCCGGCAAAAAGCCGATGGAGATGATCGGGCGCCATATCAAGGATTTCCTTGGAGAGACGCGCTTCAACGATTGCATCAAGGGATTGCTGGATTCATGTTTCGCGGGACATTCTGCTGAACACGTTTATGAACGCAAGGAAGACTCCGTAGTGCAGAGGACGCGCTATCGCCTTTCGCCGCTGCGCGATTCGTCCGGCTACGTCATCGGCGCCCTGATCATCTCGCAGGACGCCGGCTCGTCGGCCGCAAACCTCGCGGCCTGATCAGGCTTTCGTCCATACCGCCAATTCGTAGCCGTCTGGATCGGCAAAGTGAAAGCGGCTGCCGCCGGGAAAGCCGGTGATCGGCTTGATGATCCTGCCTCCTGCATTCTCGACGGCGGCCAGGGCAGCTTCAAGATCGTCAGCGTAGAGAATGACAAGAGGGCCACCCGGGCGCGCGGGTTCAAGATTTGTGAAGCCGCCCTTCAGCCTGCCGTCGTCGAACTCGCAGTAGTTCGGTCCGTAATCGGTAAAGCGCCAACCGAAGGCGCTGCCATAGAACGCCTTTGAGCGTTCGATATCGCCGACGTTGAATTCTACGTAGTCGATGCGGAGGTCTTCTTTCGGTTGCGTCATCGGTGTCCCTACATTTCCATCAGATGTTTCAGCGTATCGAGGTCGCGCGCGACATGGGCGGCGTCGGCCTCGAATTGTTCGTCGGTCATGTCGGGCATGCGCAGCAGGGTGAACATTACCTCGCAGCCATCGCCGTTCGGCACGATCCGCAGTGCGTTGTAAACCCGCAGGCCGTTGGCGACTGTGACGGTGTGATCAAGCACGCCGAATTCGTTGTGCGGGGCAAAGCTCACCCGGACGGTGCCCAAGACGCCCTTGGCGACCCAGTCGTCGCCGCTCTTCTCAAGGCCGGAGGCCAGTCCCGACGCCCAGAGAGGCATGTTCTCAGGCGCGCCGGCGAAAGCCCAGACGTCGCGCCAGTTCTTTTCGATCGAGCGGTGGATGATCCGCGCTGGCATCGTGGCCATTTGGTCCTCCCTGTTTGCCGCCGAACGGGCGGCGTAACGTCGCACGCGTTCCTGGCATGCCTGTCGATTTCTGTCTCCCCGGCTGGAAACTACCTTTCCACAGCCGCTTTGGGCAATATGTTTCACTTTGCGCGCTTGGCAATCCGCGACCGGTTCGGAGCCGAATCGAACTTGCCGTTTGAGCCAGACAGTGCCACAACACCGGTCCAATTTGACGAAGCGGAGAGTTATCGTGGAAAAGGCAGAAATCGGGCTGATCGGCCTTGCGGTCATGGGTTCCAACCTTGCGCTGAACATCGCGGAAAAGGGCAACAAGATTGCGGTTTTCAACCGTACGCCCGAAAAGACCGATGAATTCTACGAAAGCGCCGGCGATCTGAAGAAACAGATCATTCCGTGCAAGACGATCGAGGAATTTGTCGAGGCGATCCGCCCGCCGCGCCCGATCATCATCATGATCAAGGCCGGCGAGCCAGTCGACCAGCAGATGGAACTGCTGCGCCCGTATCTGTCCAAGGGCGACATCATGATCGATGCCGGCAATGCCAACTTCCGCGACACGATCGCCCGTTTCGATCGCCTCAAGGATACCGAGCTGACCTTCATCGGCATGGGCGTGTCCGGTGGCGAAGAGGGTGCGCGCCACGGCCCGTCGATCATGGTCGGCGGCACGGAGGAATCGTGGAAGCGCGTCGAGCCCGTGTTGACCTCGATCGCCGCCAAGTACAAGGGCGACCCCTGCGTCGCCTGGCTCGGCAATGACGGCGCCGGCCACTTCGTCAAGACCATCCACAACGGCATCGAATATGCGGATATGCAGATGATCGCCGAGATCTACGGCATTCTGCGCGACGGTCTCGGCAAGAGCGCCAAGGATATCTCCGGCATCTTCGGCGATTGGAACAAGGGTCGTCTCAATTCCTACCTCATCGAGATCTCCGAGAAGGTTCTGGCCGCGACCGACCCGATCTCCGGAGGCGCGATGGTCGACATGATCCTCGACAAGGCCGGCCAGAAGGGCACCGGCAAGTGGTCGGCGATCGAGGCGCAGAACATGGGCATCCCGGCAACGGCGATCGAAGCGGCTGTCGCCGCCCGCAGCCTGTCGTCGATGAAGACCGAGCGCGAAGCCGCAGAGAAGATCTTCGGCAAGCCGGAATACAAGTTTCCGATCGCCTACGGCCCCGACCTCGCGAGGGATTTGGAACTGGCACTGTTTGCCGCCAAGATCGGCGCCTATGCGCAGGGCTTCGCCGTCATGGCCGAGGCGTCGCGGGAGTTCAAGTGGTCGCTGCCGATGCCTGTTATCGCCAAGATCTGGCGCGACGGCTGCATCATCCGCTCGCAGTTTCTCGACGAGATCACCTCGGCCTTCACAAAGGCGCCTGACGCGGCAAACCTGATCGTCACGCCTGCCTTCTCCGATATGGTCAAGGAATCGCTGCCGGCTCTGCGCCGCGTCGTCGGAGCCGCGCTCGAAGCCGGCCTTCCGATTCCGGCGCTGACCTCGGCGCTGACCTACTTCGACGCCTACCGCCAGGGCCGCGGCACCGCCAACCTGATCCAGGCGCAGCGCGACTTCTTCGGCGCCCACGGCTTCGATCGTCTCGACGGCAAGGACTTCCACCACGGCCCATGGGGCAGCGGTGCGTCGACGTTCTGAGATTGCTGATCCGCGAAATGGAAAAGCCCGGCCATCGTGCCGGGCTTTTCTGTTTGTGACTTAGGAGCGCAGTAAGGCGTGAGCGTTACACCTGCCGCTCAGGCCTTCCACACGGGCTGGCTGACGCTCTGAAGCAGCTCCGGTTCGACGCCGTCGATGCGCGCGATTACCGCCTTTGCCATCTCGCGGCCGGCATGGCGGACGTCTTCGTAGGCGGTGATGATCTCCGGCCGGATCCAGTTGAGAATGGGGGCCGATTCCTTCGAGGCCATGTCGACGTCGTGGCCAAGCCGCTTTCCCGCCGCCTCGATGCCTGCATTGACGGCGATGGCGGCGCTACCGGCGAGACAGACGATGCCATCAGGGGCATTGCTGGAGCGCATCATCGTCTCCACTGCGTTGCGGATCTCGTCGAGCGGCGTATCGATGGTGACGCGCAGCGGCACTTCCTCGGCGCCGTAGTCATGCAGGCCGGTCTGGAAGCCGATGCGGGTGTGGGTGTAGTAGGTGAGCTTGCTCGGAGGCTGGAGGAGGGCGATGCGCTTTCGCCCGCGCGCGACCAGCTTCTCGACCGCCTGATGGGCGAAGGCTTCGTTGTCGAAGTCGTGGTAGGGATGCGTCTGGCCCGCATCCGTGCGTCCATGCGTGGCAAACGGCATGTTGCGTTCGCTGAGCAGCCTTACGCGCGGATCGTCCGGCTCGATGCGGGAGATGATGACGCCGTCGGCCGAACCTGTCTCCAGGATGTAGCGGACGGGCAGCATCGGATCCTTGCTGTGCGAATGTGGCGTGACGACGATGTGATAGGGAGTGCCGGTCAGGACTTCCGAGATGCCGAAGACAAGCTGGCTCGAGAAGCCCATGATCTCCTCGTCGATGCTGAGAACCAGCGCGATGACGTTTGTCTTGCCCGTTCGCAGGCGCACGCCGGCACGGTTCGGCTGGTAGCCGAGCTGGCTGGCGACCATGCGCACACGCTCCTTGGTCTCCGCGCCGATATCGGGTGCATCCTTCAGGGCGCGCGAAACGGTGGTGATGCCGAGGCCGGTCATGAAGGCAATGGTCTTCAGTGTCGGTCTTCCCCGAGATGCCTCGGTCACCGTTGACCCGAAATTCGCTTTGTTTTTCATCCCTCTAGGCCGTCCTACGCGATTTGGTTCGCTTATAGATGCTTTTCGCAGCGCTGTAAGCACGAATACGCAAATGCTCTTCCCTCCCACGGGCCTTAAAATCTGTAACGTTACAGTAGAAATGTCGAGTGGTTTTTCCGGACGCTTCGGCTTGAATGCTCTCAATGGTTGAATCTATAGTTTTTACCCGAATTTTTTGCATCTGCGAATGCGTCGGCTAGATCACATCACGATACCAGTTGAATTATTGCCATAATAACAGATAGATAATGAATTTGTGCAAGTGCACTTCGTTCACACCAACCGCTGGGCAATCTGCGGTCAAGTGCATAAGGTTGACAGGCAATGGTAGCAAACGGGGGCCGAAAAGAAAATTTTGAGATGCAGCTGTTGCGCCCCAATATCGATTGAACTAAGTTTTTCCGGCAACGTTTCAGTGAGGGAGGAGAACTCATGAATATTCGTTTGATGGCGGCAGCGCTGTGCGCATCCGTCGCCTTGCCGCTTGGTGCGGCACACGCCACGGATCTTGAAGTCACACACTGGTGGACATCCGGTGGCGAAGCCGCGGCCGTCGCGGAACTCGCCAAGGCCTTCGACGCCACCGGCAATAAGTGGGTGGATGGTGCCATCGCCGGTTCCGGCGGCACGGCGCGTCCGATCATGGTCAGCCGCATCACCGGTGGAGACCCGATGGGCGCCACGCAGTTCAACCACGGACGCCAGGCCGAGGAACTGGTGCAGTCCGGCCTCATGCGCGACCTCACCGATGTCGCAACCGCCGAGCACTGGAAGGACATCATCCGTCCGGCCAGCCTGCTCGACAGCTGCACGATCGACGGCAAGATCTATTGCGCGCCTGTCAACATCCACTCCTGGCAGTGGCTGTGGCTCTCGAACGCCGCCTTCAAGAAGGCCGGTATCGACGTGCCGAAGAATTGGGACGAGTTCGTCGCCGCCGCGCCGGCGCTCGAGAAGGCCGGCATCGTGCCGCTCGCCGTCGGCGGTCAGCCTTGGCAGGCAGCCGGCGCGTTCGACACGCTGATGGTGGCGATTGCCGGCAAGGACACGTTCCTGAAGGTGTTCAAGGACAAGAATGCGGATACCGCAGCCGGCCCCGAGATCGCCAAGGTCTTCAAGGCCGCCGACGATGCGCGCAAGATGTCCAAGGGCACCAACGTCCAGGATTGGAACCAGGCAACCAACCTCGTCATCACGGGCAAGGCCGGCGGCCAGATCATGGGTGACTGGGCGCAGGGCGAATTTGCTCTCGCTGGCCAGAAGGCCGGAACCGACTACACCTGCCTTCCGGGGCTCGGCGTGAACGAGATCATCTCCACCGGTGGTGACGCGTTCTACTTCCCGCTGCTCAAGGATGAAGCCAAGTCGAAGGCGCAGGACGTTCTCGCCAAGACACTGCTTGATCCGAAGACCCAGGTTGCCTTCAACCTGAAGAAGGGCTCGCTGCCGGTTCGCGGCGACGTCGATCTCGCATCCGCCAACGACTGCATGAAGAAGGGTCTCGAGATCCTGAAGAAGGGCAACGTCGTCGAAGGCACCGACCAGCTGCTTTCCGCCGACAGCCAGAAGCAGAAGGAAGACCTGTTCTCGGAGTTCTTCGCCAACGCGGCGATGACGCCCGAGGACGCGCAGAAGCGCTTTGCTGAGATCATCGGCTCGGCTGACTGATCGTCTGTTGCTGCTGTTGCGATCCGGCTTTCCGCCCAGGAACGGCAAGCCGGATCTGCCCACCATCTCCTGATGAGATAGGGCGGCAGCAGCTCTCTCCCTGATGTCGTCGTTCGCGGAGGTGCGATCGACGGGTCTGCCGGGAGGGACGAGACTGGAGCGGTGTTCGCTTGGCGGCCACCGCTCCGGATCACAGAAGCAATTGCGTTTCAGGAGGAAACACAATGACGGGTCAAGCGAAAGCAGGCCGGCCAAATCAGTTGCTGCGCAATCTGAATTCGAAAATCGCATCCATCCCGATGATACTGACCGCCGTCGTCATCTTTCTCGGCGGCACGCTCTGGACGGTATTTTACTCGTTCACCAACTCGAAGCTGCTGCCGCGCATGAGCTTCGTTGGTTTCGACCAGTACAAGCGGCTGTGGGCCGCGCCCCGGTGGATCATCTCCATCGAGAACCTCGCCCTTTACGGCGTTCTTTCCCTGATCTTCAGCCTTGTGATCGGCTTCACGCTGGCCGCCTTGATGGATCAGAAAATCCGTTTCGAAAATGCGTTCCGAACGATCTTTCTCTATCCGTTCGCGCTGTCCTTCATCGTCACCGGCCTTGTTTGGCAGTGGGTGCTCAATCCGGAGTTCGGCATCCAGTCCGTGGTGCGTTCGCTCGGCTGGACGAGCTTTACCTTCGATCCGCTCTACACGCCCAGCATCGTCATCTACGGCGTCCTGATCGCAGCCCTCTGGCAGGGAACGGGCCTCGTCATGTGCCTGATGCTCGCCGGCCTGCGCGGGATCGACGAGGATATCTGGAAGGCCTCGCGTGTCGATGGGATCCCGATGTGGAAAACCTACCTCTTCATCGTCATCCCGATGATGCGGCCGGTGTTCATCACCACGCTTGTCATCATCGCGTCCGGCATCGTCAAGGTCTACGACCTCGTGGTGGCGCAGACCTCAGGCGGACCCGGCATCTCGTCGGAAGTGCCGGCAAAGTATGTCTACGACTACATGTTCCAGGCGCAGAACCTCGGGCAGGGCTTCGCGGCCTCGACCATGATGCTGCTGACCGTCGCGATCATCATCGTGCCCTGGGCTTATCTCGAATTCGGGGGAGGGCGTAAGCGTGCCTGATACCATCGCTCTCAAGACCACCGCGACGTCCGGAAAAACCTTCAGCGGCCCGAACGGCGCGAAGCCGAAGCGGGTGCTGTCGCCGCGCAACATCATGCTCTACGGCACGCTGTTCGTCGCCGCCGCCTACTACCTGCTGCCGCTCTACGTGATGATCGTCACGTCCTTGAAGGGCATGCCCGAGATCCGCATGGGCAACATCTTCTCGCCGCCGCTGGAAATCACCTTCGAGCCCTGGGTGAAGGCCTGGGCGACGGCCTGCACCGGCTTGAACTGCGATGGCCTTTCGCGCGGTTTCTGGAATTCGGTGCGGATCACCGTGCCCTCCGTCATCGTCTCGATCGCCATCGCTTCGGTGAACGGCTACGCGCTCGCCAACTGGCGCTTCAAGGGATCCGAACTGTTCTTCTCGATCCTCGTCATCGGCGCGTTCATTCCCTACCAGGTGATGATCTACCCGATCGTCATCGTGCTGCGCGAAATGGGCATCTACGGGACGCTGACTGGCCTCATCATCGTGCACTCGATCTTCGGCATGCCGATCCTGACGCTGCTCTTCCGCAACTATTTCGCATCGCTGCCGCAGGAGCTGTTCAAGGCGGCGCGCGTCGATGGCGCCGGCTTCTGGCAGATCTTCCTGAAGATCATGGTGCCGATGTCGCTGCCGATCTTCGTCGTCGCCATGATCCTGCAGGTCACCGGTATCTGGAACGACTTCCTGTTCGGCGTCGTCTTCACCCGGCCGGAATACTATCCGATGACCGTGCAGCTCAACAACATCGTCAATTCCGTCCAGGGCGTGAAGGAATACAACGTCAACATGGCCGCCACGATCCTCACGGGTCTGGTGCCGCTGGTTGTGTATTTCGTGTCGGGACGACTGTTCGTCCGCGGCATTGCCGCCGGCGCAGTGAAAGGCTGATCCATGAATTCGAGCGTATCCATCAAAGACCTGTCGCTGAATTTCGGCGCGGTCAACGTTCTCAAGGATCTCAATCTCGAGATCAACGACGGCGAATTTCTCGTGCTGCTCGGCTCGTCCGGCTGCGGCAAGTCGACCTTGCTCAATTGCATCGCCGGTCTGCTCGATATCAGCGAGGGGCAGATCTACATCAAGGGCAAGAACGTCACCTGGGAGGAGCCCAAGGACCGAGGCATCGGCATGGTGTTCCAGTCATACGCGCTCTATCCGCAGATGACGGTGGAGAAGAACCTCTCCTTCGGGCTCAAGGTCGCCAAGATCCCGCAGCCGGAGATCGACAAGCGCGTGGCGCGGGCATCCGAAATCCTGCAGATCGAACCGCTCCTGAAGCGCAAGCCGGCCGAGCTTTCGGGCGGCCAGCGGCAGCGCGTGGCGATCGGCCGTGCGCTGGTGCGCGACGTCGACGTGTTCCTGTTCGACGAGCCGCTCTCCAACCTCGACGCCAAGCTGCGCTCGGAGCTGCGCGTCGAGATCAAGCGCCTGCACC
Source organism: Hyphomicrobiales bacterium (assembly GCA_900470805.1). Taxonomy (GTDB): domain Bacteria; phylum Pseudomonadota; class Alphaproteobacteria; order Rhizobiales; family Rhizobiaceae; genus Rhizobium. The sequence continues at coordinate 26,107 of UCCA01000024.1, forward strand.
AGGCGCTGAAGAACACGATGATCTATGTCACCCACGACCAGATCGAGGCGCTGACGCTCGCCGATCGTATCGCCATCATGAAGAACGGCGTCATCCAACAGCTGGCCGATCCGACGACGATCTACAACAAGCCGAAGAGCCTATTCGTTGCCGGCTTCATCGGCTCGCCGTCCATGAACTTCCTGCGCGGCGAGATCGGCAAGCGCGGCGACGCGACGGTGTTCACCACCAATGGCGTCGATTTCAACATCGACGCCTACCAGGCGAGCGGGCCGCTCAATCCGGGGCAGAAGGTCACGCTTGGCGTCAGGCCGGAGCACGTCAAGGTCAATGACGGCCTGGGATCCGAGGTGCACGACGCGACTGTCGATATCGAGGAGCCGATGGGCGCCGACAACCTTTTGTGGCTGAACCATGCCGGGCATACGATGTCCGTGCGCATCAACGGTTCCCGCCGCTTCAGCCCCGGCACCGCGGTGAAGCTCGGATTCGACATGTCGTTGGCGTCGATCTTCGATGCGGAAACGGAACTGCGCCTTTAGATTTTACGCTGCGGGCGAAGCGGCAAGCTGCTTCGCCCGTTCTTTCAATCGGCCGATCCGGCCAGCCACATTCGATCGCAGCCCGGCAACGGGCTTCCCAAGAGCGATCTGATCGGGACACGCATATGACATCCTTGCCCACCAACGGGTTCAACCTCGACCTTTCCGGCTCGTGGCAGCTCAGCACCACCGACGGCGAAATCAAGACGGCGATCACGCTGCCGGGCGACGTTCACTCGGCGCTGCACGCCGCCAAGCTCATTCCCGATCCCTATTTCGGCCGCAACGAAGAGGTGGTGCAATGGGTGGCGCATCGCGATTGGGCGATTGAGCGCAGCTTCACGATCGCCGAGCCTGATGGCGACTGGTATCTCGACATCGACTATCTCGACACCGTCGCCGCCGTCTTCATCAACGGATCGCCGGCATTGCTTGCCGACAACAGCTTCCGGCGCTACCGCCCGGATGTCAGCAGTCACCTGAGATCAGGCGACAACGTTATCCGCATCATCCTGCATTCGAGCATCGCCACTGGTGCCGACCGGCAGGACAAGCAGCCCTTCTACATTCCCTATTCGACCGGCAATTCGCCGATCCCCAACGGCAACATGCTGCGCAAGCCGCAGTGCCATTTCGGTTGGGACTGGAACATCGCGATTGCGCCGCTCGGGCTCTACGGCACGATCGCGCTGCGCAAGCTCGACACCGCACGGATCGAGCATGTCACCACCCAGCAGGTGCACAATCTCAACGGCTCGGTCGATCTGAAGGTCACGGCGACGCTGTTTTCGAAGGATCCGGGTATCGTGCCGGTGCATTTCTCGCTCGATGGCGAGCGGGTGCGCCTCGATGTCGGTGTTGGTGCGGGCGAGACGGTGGTCAACCACGTGTTCGAGATCGACAAGCCCCGGCTCTGGTGGCCTTCCGGCAATGGCGAGCAGGCGCTCTATGCTCTGACTGTCGATCTGCCTTCGGACGCGGTAACCAAGCAGATCGGTCTTCGCACCGTCGAGCTGATCACCACGCCCGACGCTGCCGGCGCGCGGTTCGCGCTGAAGGTCAACGGCCGTGAGATTTTCTGCCGCGGCGCCAACTGGATCCCGGCGGACGCGCTGTTTTCGCTGTCTTCGCCCGAGAAGACCGAGGATCTGCTGCAATCGGCCAAATCGGCCAACATGAACATGATCCGCGTCTGGGGCGGCGGCTTCTACGAGCACGAGCATTTCTACGATCTCTGCGATCGCCTCGGCCTGATGGTCTGGCAGGATTTCATGTTCGCCTGCAACCTCTACCCGTCGACCGAGGACTTCCTCGACAACGTGGCGCTCGAGGTCGATTACCAGGTGCGCCGCCTGAACTCGCATCCGTCGATCGCGCTGTGGTGCGGCGACAACGAACTTGTGGGGGCGCTGACCTGGTTCGAGGAGTCGCGCAAGGATCGCGACCGCTATCTCGTCTCCTACGACCGCCTCAACCGGGTGATCGAGCAGGCGATGAAGAAGGCCGCACCCGATGCGATCTGGTGGCCGTCGAGCCCGGCATCGGGCTATCTCGACTTCGGCGATGCCTGGCATGCGGACGGCTCCGGCGACATGCACTACTGGTCGGTCTGGCACGAGAACAAGTCGTTCGACAATTACCGCTCGGTTCGCCCGCGCTTCTGCTCGGAATTCGGCTTCCAGTCCTACACCTCGCTGCCCGTCATCAAGACCTATGCGGATGCCAAGGACATGAACGTGGCGTCGCCGGTCATGGAACTGCACCAGAAGAATGCCGGCGGCAACGAGCGCATCGCCGGGACGATGTTCCGCTATTTCCGCTTCCCCAAGGATTTCCCGAATTTCGTCTATCTCTCACAGATCCAGCAGGGCCTGGCGATCAAGACGGCGGTGGAATACTGGCGGTCGCTGAAGCCGCATTGCATGGGCACGATCTACTGGCAGCTCAACGACACCTGGCCCGTGGCCTCGTGGTCGAGCCTCGATTACGGCGGCCGCTGGAAAGCGATGCATTATCTCGTCAAGCGCTTCTTCCAGTCCGTCGCGGTTGCGGCGATCCCTGCCGACGACGGCAAGACGATCCGCTTCTCGCTGGTCAACGACACGCTCGATGAGGTCAGCGTCGATCTGTCGATCTCGATCCTGACGATGTCCGGCGAGCGCAAGCATCTGAAGGACGTGCAGGCGGTGTGCACGCCTGATGCGGCGGTGACCGCGACCAGCATCGACGTTTCGGAGATCCCTGCCGGCACGCTGCTTGCCTGGCGCTTTACCGCATCAAACGGCATGGGCGGCGAGGGGCACTACGTCCACGGCACCTACAAGGCGCTGGAGCTCGAGCCGTCGGGCCTGATGGTCACGCACGAATATTTCGAGGAGGACGGCTCCGTCTGCCTCAACGTCACCGCCAAGGGACTTGCGCTGTTCGTGATGATCGAGACCGACACCGATGGCAAATATTCCGACAACGCCTTCGATCTCGCGGCCGGCGAAACCCGCCGCATCGTCTTTACCCCGGCCACGCCGCTTGAAAGCGGTACGCTGCCGGACTTCCGCTTCTACGACCTGCAATCCTGCCAGTCCGTGGATTGATCCTGATTAAAACGAGTGGGCACGAGGCCCGAGGAGGATATTATGACGAAACTGAGTTTCCAGCTTTATAGCGCCCGCAATTTCCAGCCCTATTCGGCCATCTTCGAAAAGCTCGGCAAGGCCGGCTATCAGGAAGTCGAAGGTTTCGGCGGGATCTATGCCGATCTCGACGATGCCGGCCTGAACAGCCTGCGCGCCGAACTCGACAAGAACGGCCTCACGATGGCGAGCGGCCACTTCAGCCCGGATTTCCTCGATGGCGAAGTCAAGAAGTCGCTGAACATTGCCAAGATCCTCGGCATGGATGCGATCTATGCACCACATCTCGCCGCCGAGCAGCGCCCGACCGACGGCGCCGGCTGGCTTGCCTTCGGCAAGCGCCTCCAGGAAATGAGCAAGCCCTACAAGGACGCCGGCTATGCGTTCGGCTGGCACAACCACGACTTCGAATTCGTCAAGCTGGCCGATGGCTCGCTGCCGATCGAGCGCATCTTCGAGGGCGCGCCTGATATTTCCTGGGAAGCGGACATCGCCTGGGTCGTGCGCGGCGGCGCTGATCCCTTCGCATGGATCGAGAAGCTCGGCTCGCGGATCACCGCCGTGCACGTCAAGGACATCGCGCCCACGGGCGAGAACACCAATGAGGACGGCTGGTCGGATGTAGGCCATGGCACGCTCGATTGGCCGAAGCTGATCGCCGCGCTCAAGGACACCAAGACCAAGCATTTCGTCGTCGAGCATGACAATCCGGCCGATATCGATCGCCTGATCACCCGCTCGATCGCATCCTTCAAGACCTACTGAGGCTCATCATGACCAGGGAACTTGGCGTCGGCATCATCGGATGCGGCAACATCTCCACCACCTACTTCTCGCTGGCCCCGCTGTTCAAGGGCCTCAAGGTCGTCGCCTGCGCCGACCTCAACATGCAGGCCGCCGAAACGCGGGCCGCCGAATATGGCGTCAAGGCGCAGACGATCGAGGATCTTCTCGCCAATGACGAGGTCGACGTCGTCGTCAACCTGACCATCCCGGACGCGCATTTCCCGGTGTCGAAGGCGATCCTTCTGTCCGGCAAGCACGTCTACTCCGAAAAGCCGCTGGTTCTCACCCTCGAGCAGGGTGAGGAGCTGCGCCGCATCGCCAAGGATAAGAAGCTCTCCGTCGGTTGCGCGCCTGATACCTTCCTCGGCGGTGCGCATCAGCTGGCACGCAAATACATCGACGAGGGCGGCATCGGCCGCGTCACCTCGGGCGCCTGCTACGTCATGAGCCCGGGCATGGAGATGTGGCATCCGAACCCGGATTTCTTCTTCCTGCCCGGCGGCGGCCCGATCCTCGATCTCGGCCCTTATTACATCGCCAACCTGATCAACCTGATCGGGCCGGTGAAGCGCGTCGGCGCCATGACGTCGAAGGCGTCGGAAACCCGCACGATCACCAGCGAGCCGCGCAACGGCGAAACGATCCCGGTCAAGACGCCGACGACGATCCAGGCAATCCTCGAATTCGTCAATGGCGCCACAGTGACGCTGACGGCGAGCTGGGATGTCTGGTCGCACCGCCACGCCAACATGGAGCTCTACGGCACCGATGGTTCGCTCTACGTGCCGGATCCGAACTTCTTCGGTGGCGTCGTCGAGGCCAGCGGGCGTGACAAGGACATCAAGCCGCTCGACGGCTGGGAGCACCCGTTCGGCATCTCCAACCAGGAGAGCCCGCAGGGACCGCGCGCCAACTACCGCACCGCCGGTCTCGCCGACATGGCGATTGCGATCATCGAGGGCCGCGACGCACGTTGCTCGCTCGATCGCACGCTGCACGGCGTCGACGTCATGACCTCGATCCTGAAGTCCGGCGAGGAAGGCCGCTTCATCGAGCTGACGACCACCTGCACGCAGCCGGCGGCACTCGGCATCGAAGAGGCCCAAGCACTTTTGAGATAACGGGCACTTTTGAGATAATTGCCGCTCTTGAAGTACGTGCCTAAAGGTCTATGGTCCGGCGCGGGCGAGGAGCCCGCGCCGTTTCTATACGAGGGATGAGACAATGAGCTGGACACCGGCTTCCGACCGCTATTCGAAGATGAAGTATAACCGCACGGGCCGCTCCGGCCTGAAGCTGCCGGCGGTTTCGCTGGGGCTGTGGCACAATTTCGGCGGCGACACGCCGCATGACCGCAAGATCGACATGTGCCGGACGGCCTTCGATCTCGGCATCACCCATTTTGACCTCGCCAACAATTACGGCCCGCCTCCCGGCAGCGCCGAGACCGCGTTCGGCGAGATCCTGCGCACCGAATTTTCCGGCCTGCGCGACGAACTGATCATCTCGTCGAAGGCCGGCTACGACATGTGGCCGGGTCCCTACGGCGAGTGGGGCAGCCGCAAGTACATGATCGCGTCGTGCGACCAGAGCCTGAAGCGGATGGGCCTCGACTATGTCGATATCTTCTATTCGCACCGCTTCGATCCGGATACGCCGCTCGAGGAAACCTGCGGCGCGCTCGATCATATCGTCCGGTCCGGCCGGGCGCTCTATGTCGGCATTTCCTCCTACAATGCGCAGCGCACCCGCGAGGCGGCAGCCATCCTCAAGGATCTCGGGACGCCCTGCCTGATCCACCAGCCGAGCTATTCGATGCTCAACCGCTGGGTCGAGGACGACAATCTGCTCGATGCGCTTGACGAGGTCGGCATGGGTTCGATCGTGTTCTCGCCGCTGGCGCAGGGCATGCTGACCACCAAGTACCTCGGCGGCATTCCTCAGGACAGCCGGGCGGCACAGAACCACTTCCTGAAGAAGGACTTCATCCGTCCCTCGATTATCGACAACATCAAGAAGCTCAACGAGATCGCCGAACGCCGTGGCCAGACGCTGGCGCAGATGGCGATCGCCTGGGTGTTGCGTGGTGACCGCGTCACCTCGGCGCTGATCGGCGCCAGCCGCTCCTCGCAGATCGTCGATTGCGTCAAGGCGCTGGATAATCTCGATTTCACGGCGGATGAGCTGAAGGAGATCGATGTCTATGCCCGTGAGGCGGATGTCAATCTCTGGGCGAAGTCGGCGGAGCGGGATTGATTTGGTAAGGGCGGAGGGCGGGGCACCCCCCTCTGTCCTGCCGGACATCTCCCCCTCAAGGGGGGAGATTGGCTCGCGGGAAACTCCCCGACAAACAATGAATGTGGGGCGAGCGGTCGCTCCATCCGATCTCCCCCCTTGAGGGGGAGATGCCCGGCAGGGCAGAGGGGGGCGCCACGGGCACGAAGTTAAGAGGAGGAACAAACGATGATCCGCAATCCCATTCTGCCAGGGTTCAATCCCGATCCGTCGATCTGCCGCGTTGGCGACGACTATTACATCGCGACCTCGACCTTCGAGTGGTATCCGGGTGTGCAGATTCATCACTCGCGCGATCTGGTGAACTGGACGCTGGTGCGGCGGCCGCTGGAGAGGGAGAGCCAGCTCGACATGCGCGGCAATCCTGACAGCTGCGGCGTCTGGGCGCCGTGCCTGTCCTATGCCGACGGGCTGTTCTGGCTGGTTTATACCGACGTCAAGCGCTTCGACGGTAACTTCAAGGACGCGCACAACTACGTCGTGACCTCTCCGACGATCGAGGGTGACTGGTCGGAGCCGGTTTACGTCAACTCCTCGGGCTTCGATCCGACGCTGTTTCACGACGACGATGGTCGCAAGTGGTTTCTCAACATGCAATGGAACCATCGCACCGAAAGCTTCGGCGGAGCGCCGAAATCGCCGGCCTTCGACGGTATTCTCCTGCAGGAGTGGGACGCCGAGACGCGGGCGCTGAAGGGCCCGATCAGGAACATCTTCGCTGGCAGCGACCTTGGACTGGTCGAGGGGCCGCATCTCTTCAAGCGGAATGGCTACTATTATCTCACCACCGCCGAGGGCGGGACGGGTTATGATCACGCGGTAACCATGGCGCGGTCGCGCAACATCGATGGTCCCTACGAGATGCATCCGAACACGCATCTCATTACCTCCAAAGGCAATCCGGAGGCCATCCTGCAGCGAGCGGGGCATGGGCAATATGTCGAGACGCCTGATGGCCAGGTCTATCATACGCATCTCTGCGGCCGGCCTCTGCCGCCGAAGCGCCGGTGCACGCTCGGGCGAGAGACCGCCCTGCAGAAATGCGTGTGGAAGTATGACGACTGGCTCTATCTCGAGAACGGCACGACGGTTCCCGATGTCGCCGTGCCGGGACTGGGCGATGCTGTTGCCACCGAGGCGCCGATGCGGTCCGAGTACAGCTTCGATGGCGGCACGCTGCCCGACGATTTCCAGTGGCTTCGAACCCCGAAGCCGGAGCGGATCTTCAATCTCGGCGATCGGCCCGGCCATCTCAGGCTGATCGCTCGCGAGAGCATCGGTTCGTGGTTCGAGCAGGCGCTGGTGGCACGCCGGCAGGAGCACCACAGTTTCCGCGCCGAGACGGTGGTCGAGTTCGATCCGGATACCTACCAGCAGGTGGCCGGCCTGACGCATTATTACAACCGTCACAAGTTCCACGCCGTGGCGGTGACGCTGCACGAGACGCTGGGGCGCTGCGTTACCATCCTGTCGTGCGACGGCGACTATCCGAATGGCCGGCTGAGCTTTCCGGCGGGAAGCGGCGTGGCGTTGCCCGCGTCGGGCCGGGTGCAGCTGTCAATGGAAATCCGCGATAACGACCTGCAGTTCTTCTGGCAGACGGAGGGCAAGGGTGCGTGGCAGCCGATCGGGCCGGTGCTGGACGCGGGCGTGGTCTCCGACGAGGGCGGGCGCGGTGAGCATGGCTCGTTCACCGGCGCCTTCGCCGGCCTGTTCGCCTTCGACACCTCAGGTCGCGCGAAGACGGCGGATTTCGACTGGTTCAACTACGAGGAGCTCTGAGAGGGCCGACATCGCCTGCCGTTACTGGCGATGTCGGAGATGCTAATTTAATATGTGCTTTCAAGCCTGTGTTTTCATTACGGAAGTTTAATTAAACTTTCAGTTTCGGTTCATCATTTCAAGGCTAGGGTCGGGGCGTAATCAAAACGAGGAAACCCCATGAAAAAGATCTTCGCCGTTCTGCTCTCCGCCTCCTTTCTGGCTGCGCCCCTGGTTGCGGCAACCGATGCAAGCGCCCAGGATCACCGTCGGCCTGGCGTCGAGCGCGACGTCCACCCGAACAAGTACAAGTGGAGCCGCGGCCATCGCATGAGCCCCGCCGAGCGCCGCAACATGCGCGAAGTGCGCGACTACCGCCGCTATCGCCTGGCGCCTCCGCCGCGCGGCTATCGCTGGGTGCAGGTCAACAACGACTACCTGATGATCAGCATCGCTGGAAACGTGATTTCCAACATCATCTCCGGCCGCTGATCGGTCCAGCCACTGTTATCGATCAAGGGCGGTTTCGAACCGCCCTTTTTCATGCGCTATCGTCTCCCTTGCCGCGGATCAGCCGTACCGCCAGTTTTCCGAGCATGCCTTTGGCGCTCGATCCGCTCGGCTCTGGAGCCGGGTCGGGGGCAGCTAGGCCGTCGATCGGCGGCAGCGGTTCGCATTCCTTGCAGACGCATTTGTATCTCTTGATAGCCTGTGCCTTCATGCGGCCCGGTCTCCCCAATCGGCGAACGGATCCGGCAGGTCTCGCCATTTCTCCGGCACGAAATCATTGTCGTCGAGCAGACATGCGTCGAGGCGGCTGCGGATCCATTGTTCGTCCATTGGATCGGCGCCGATGAAGACGATCTCCTGACGGCGGTCGCCCCAGATTGCGTCCATGTAGGGAGAGATTGCGTTGAGGAAACGCTGATCGTCCGGCCAGCGCTGGCGCGGCACGGCCGACCACCAGGTGCCCATGCGGCTGGTGCGCAGGATGGCGCCGGCCTGGCTGACCTCGCCGACATGATGCGGCCGCGTTGCCAGCCAGAAGAATCCCTTGGCACGCACCACGCCCGGCCAGGCGGTGTCGAAGAATCGTTGCAGCTTGGCCGGATCGAAGGGGCGCTTCTCGCGATAGACGAAGGAGCGGATGCCGTATTCCTCGGTCTCCGGCATGTGGTCCTTGAAACCGTGCATCTCCTTGTACCAGAGCGGGTGGGTCTCGGCCTTGTCGATGTCGAACAGGCCGGTTCCGAGCACGTCCTGCAAGCGGACCTTGCCGAAATCGGCCTCGATCAGCCGGGCATCCGGATTGAGGCCGACGACGATCTGGCGGGCGGCCTGCAGTTGGGCCTCGGTCGCCATGCCGACCTTGTTGAGAATGACCACGTCGGCGAATTCGATCTGCTCGACCAGAAGGTCGATCACCGTCCTGACGTCGCCTTCGCCTGCGGTTTCGCCGCGATCGCGGAGGAAGTCCGTCGAGGCGTAGTCGGCGAGCAGACCGGCGGCATCGACGACGGTGACCATGGTGTCGAGCCGTGCGACATCAGACAGGCTAAGGCCGTCCGCATCGCGGAACTCGAAGGTGGTGGCGACGGGAAGGGGTTCGGCGATGCCCGTGGATTCGATCAGCAGATAGTCGAACCGGCCCTGCTCGGCCAGTTGCCGGACCTCCTTCAGCAGGTCGTCTCGCAAGGTGCAGCAGATGCAGCCGTTGGTCATCTCGACCAGCGCCTCGTCGGTGCGCGAGAGGTTGGCGCCGCCGTCGCGCACCAGGGCGGCGTCGATGTTGACTTCGCTCATGTCGTTGACGATGACGGCGACGCGCAGGCCGTCGCGGTTGGCTAGGATGTGGTTGAGCAGGGTCGTCTTGCCGGCGCCAAGGAAACCGGAGAGGACGGTGACCGGCAGCTTCTTGTTCATCTGAGTCTCCTGTAAATGTTATATTATTACATTGATAGTTCTAGAAAAGGCGGACTTGGCGCCCGCCTTTTTGGTTTACGGTTTTTGCTGCCTCAGCTTTCGCGCGACAGGCAATCCTTCATGTTATTGGCGATGCCGCGCATCAGCTGGAAATAGAGGTCCGGTCCCGCGTCCAGCGTTGCCGCTTCGGGGTCGAGCACGCCGGCCTTTGCCTTGGTGCCCTCAAGCACGACATCGACGAGGCGCGGCTGGAACTGCGGTTCGGCGAAGACGCAGGTGGCGCCGAGATCGCCGACCTTCTTGTGGATCTCCGAGATACGCTCCGCGCCGGGAATGCTTTCCGGGCTGACGGTGATCGAGCCGGCGACGCGCACTTTGTAACGATGCTCAAAATACTGGTAGGCGTCGTGGAAGACGATGAATGGCTTGTCCTTTATCGGTGACACGATGCCGGCGATCTCGACATCAAGTGCATCGAGCTTGTCGTCCAGCACCTTGGCATTCGCCTGATAGGTGAGGGCGTTGGCCGGGTCGGCGGCAACAAGCGTCGTGGTGATCTCGTCGGCCATCGCCTTGGCGTTCATCGGGTCAAGCCACAGATGGGTGTCGAATTCGCCGTGGCCGTGATCATCATGTCCGTGTGCGTCATGATCGCCAGCCTCGGCGGCGTGATCGTGGCCATCCGCTTCCTTGCCATGATCGTGTGCCTCGTGCCCGTCGCCATCGTCGTGCGCCTCGAAGGCGCCGCCTTCTCGGAACTTGAGCTTGGTCAGGCCCTGCGCCTTGTCGAGCTCGGCAATGCTGGCATCGGTTCCCAATGCTTCCAGCGGCTTTTCAAGGAAGGCCTCGAGGCCGGGGCCCACCCAGAACACGACCTTGGCGCTCTGCAGTGCCGAGGCATTCGACGGCTTCATCGTGTAGGTGTGCGGGGAGGCGGCGCCATCGACGATCAGCTCCGGCTTGCCGACGCCCTGCATGATCGCCGCGACCAGCGAGTGCACCGGCTTGATCGAGGTCACCACGACGGGAGCATCGGCACCGTGGGCGGTGCCGGCAAGGAGGAGGGCCGGGAGGGCGAGGCCTTGTAGCGCCAGGGAAAGGCTGGTCGCGAGTTTCATGCATATGCTCCGCTTGAATTGCGTCTGTTATGTTATTACATCAATTGCGTTATGCTATAACGTGTGCGATAGCAGGGCGCAACAGCACTTTCGGAAAAATGATGCCATCATCCGCAAATTTCGAGGCGAAACCGCTCGTCTCGCTTTCCAATGTCGGTGTCCGCAGGAACGGACGCTGGCTGGTGCGCGGCGTCGATTTTTCGGTTTCGCGCGGCGAGATCGTCACCCTGATCGGGCCGAACGGCTCTGGAAAATCGACGACTGTCAAAACCGCGATCGGCGTGATGAAGGCCGATGAGGGCAAGGTTGTGCGCGCTGCCGGCCTGAAGGTCGGGTATGTCCCGCAGAAGCTGGCGATCGACTGGACGCTGCCGCTGACGGTGCGCCGGCTGATGACCCTGACAGGGCCGCTTTCGGCCGCCGACATGAACGAGGCGCTTGACGCTGTCGGGTTGGCGCATATGCCGGACGCCGAAGTGCAGCACCTCTCCGGCGGCGAATTCCAGCGCGCGCTGATGGCCCGCGCCATTGCCCGCAAACCCGATCTGCTGGTGCTCGACGAACCCGTTCAGGGCGTCGATTTTTCCGGCGAGATCGCCATTTACGACCTGATCAAGTCGATCCGCAACACGACTGGCTGCGGCATCCTGCTGATCTCGCACGACCTGCATGTCGTGATGGCCGCCACCGATACGGTGATCTGCCTCAATGGCCACGTCTGCTGCCGCGGCACGCCGCAGGCGGTGACGCAGAGTGCGGAATATGTGCGCCTGTTCGGCAGCCGCGCGGCGCAATCGCTTGCCGTCTATAGTCACGATCACGATCATACGCATCTCCCCGATGGCCGCGTCATGCATTCCGACGGCTCGGTGACCGACCATTGCCACCCTGACGATGGTCATCACCACGATCATGCCGGGCATGACCACTCTACCCATGATCATGCCCATCACGATCATGCCGCCCATGACCATGGGCATCATCATAGCGCCACCGAAGAGCACGGGCACAAGCAGCCGGCGGGAGAACGGCATGTTTGACGATTTCTTCGTCCGCGCCATCATTGCCGGTGTCGGCCTGGCGTTGACCACGGGGCCGCTCGGCTGCTTCATCATCTGGCGGCGGATGGCCTATTTCGGCGATACCATCGCCCACTCGGCGCTGCTCGGCGTGGCCTTGTCGCTGCTCATGCAGTTCAACCTGACGCTTTCGGTCTTCGTGGTTGCCGCTGCCGTCTCGATCCTGCTGCTGGTGCTGCAGAAGCGTCAGGCGCTATCGGCCGACGCGCTGCTCGGCATCCTCTCGCACGCGACACTGGCGATCGGACTGGTCATGGTGGCGTTCATGAGCTGGGTGCGGATCGACCTGATCGCCTTCCTGTTCGGCGACATTCTGGCGGTGACGAAGACCGATATCGCCTTCATATGGGGGGGAGGCCTTTTCGTGCTGGCGGCGATCGCCTGGCTCTGGCGGCCGCTGCTGGCCTCCACCGTCAATCCGGAACTCGCGGAAGCCGAAGGGCTGCATCCGGAGCGGGCGCGACTGTTCTTCATGCTGTTGATGGCCGTGGTCATCGCAATTGCCATGAAGATTGTCGGCATCATGCTGATTACCTCGCTTTTGATCATCCCCGCCGCCGCCGCCCGCCGCTTTGCCGCGACCCCTGAAATCATGGCGGTGTTCGCATCGCTGATCGGTGCCGTTGCCGTTGTCGGCGGGCTGTTCGGCTCGCTGACTTACGACACGCCATCCGGCCCGTCGATCGTGGTCGCGGCACTGGTACTCTTCATTCTCAGCCTGTTGCCCAAGATTGGGCGGCGGCAGGTCGTCACGGAAGGACAAGGCTCATGAGCGCACCCGCACTGACCAAGAACCAGGCGCTTGTCTTCGACGTTCTCGAAAAGGCCGATGGGCCGCTCAGCGCCTACACCATTCTCGACAAGCTGCGCGACCACGGGTTTCGGGCGCCGCTGCAGGTTTACCGGGCGCTGGAGAAGCTGCTGGAATATGGCGTCGTCCACCGGCTCGAAAGCATCAACTCCTTCGTCGCCTGCGCCCATCCCGGCGAGAACTGCCACAGCCACGGTATCGTTGCGTTTGCCATCTGCGAGAGCTGCAGCCAAGTGATGGAATTCCACGACCACGAAGTCGATCAGCGGCTGATGGACTGGACCCGCTCGAAGAAGTTCAAGGCGGAGAAGACGACGATCGAGATCCGCGGGCTTTGCGAGGCCTGCGCGGCGTGATCAATCCAGCCGCCTGAGATCGCGGGCGAACCGCTGCCAGTTGGCGACATATTTTTCGGCCGAGCGCCTGAGGCCTTCGATCGCAGTCTCATCGAGCGTACGGATGGCGCGGGCCGGGGAGCCGACGATCAGGGAATTGTCGGGGAATTCCTTGCCTTCCGTCACCAGCGCATTGGCGCCGACGAGGCAGTTGTTGCCGATCTTCGCACCATTCAGCACCGTTGCGCCCATGCCGATCAGCGAATTGTCGCCGATGGTGCAGCCGTGGACGATGGCGTGGTGGCCGATGGTGCAGCCTTTGCCGATCGTCACCGGCGCGCCCGGATCGGTGTGCAGCATCGCACCTTCCTGGATGTTGGTGCCGGCGCCGACCGCGATCGGCTCGTTATCGCCGCGCAGCACCGCGCCGAACCATATCCCGACATCGGCCGAGAGCGTGACCTTGCCGATCACATGCGCATCGGGTGCGATCCAGTATGTGCCTGGTGGCGGCAGGTCCGGTTCGTGTCCCGATAGCGCATAGATCGGCATGGTCTAGTTCTCCGTCAGGCGACGTTGATCGACAGCGTCGCGATGCCGTCGATGCCACAGGCGATGCGGTCGCCGCGCTTGACGGCGCCGACGCCGGCCGGCGTGCCGGTCATGATCACGTCGCCGGGGGCGAGGATGAACAGCTTCGACAGTTCGGCGATGATTTCAGGCACCTTCCAGATCATCTGATTGAGATCGCCATCCTGGACGCGCTTGCCGTTGAGGTCGAGCCAGATGCGGCCGCTATCGGGATGGCCGAGCTTTTCCGCCGGGACGATGGCCGAGACGGGGGCCGAGTATTCGAAGGCCTTGGCGAGCTCCCACGGACGGCCGAGCTTCTTGGCTTCGGCCTGCAGGTCGCGGCGGGTGAAATCGATGCCGACGCCGTAGCCGTAGACGCAGCCGAGCGCATCCGCGAGCGCGATATCCTGGCCGCCCTTTTTCAGCGCCAGCACGCATTCGACCTCGAAATGCACATCGCTCGACAGCGGCGGGTAGGGGAAGTCCTTGCCGTCGGAGAGCAGGTTGTCGGCGTTCTTCTGGAAAAAGAAAGGCGGCTCGCGGCTCGGGTCATGGCCCATCTCGATCGCGTGGTCGGCATAGTTGCGGCCGACGCAATAGACGCGGCGCACCGGAAAGCGTTCGGCGGTGCCTTCGACGGGCAAAAGGACGGGCTGGGGAAGGGGGATGACGGTAGCGGACATGACATGCTCTTACTGTTTCATTGAGTCCGGTCATCTTATCCGCAAACGCGCGGAGGGGGAAAGCGGCGTTCGGTGTGGGCATGCGTATCCGGGCATTGCTGCCCTGCGCCGGCAAACTGGCGTTTTCGCCGGCTTTGCGCTATGAGCGCGCCATGACCACATCTCACTTCTACGCCGAAGCGCTGAAAACCGGGCGGCCGATCCTTGCGGTTGCGCCGATGATCGACTGGACCGATCGCCACTGCCGATACTTCCACCGGCAGATCAGCCGCAATGCGCTGCTCTACACGGAAATGGTCGTCGCCGACGCGATCATCCATGGGCCCCGCGAGCGGCTGCTGTCGTTCGACCAGGCGGAGCATCCGGTGGCGTTGCAGCTTGGCGGTTCGGATCCGGACAAGCTGACGAAGGCGGTGGAGATCGCGGCGCCCTATGGCTATGACGAGATCAATCTCAATGTCGGCTGCCCCTCGGACCGGGTGCAGTCCGGCACCTTCGGCGCCTGCCTGATGCTGACGCCCGATGTCGTGGCCAGGTGCGTCCGGGCAATGAAGGCTGTTTCCGATGTGCCGGTGACGGTGAAGTGCCGGATCGGCGTGGACGAGCAGGAGCCGGAACAGGCGCTGCCCGACCTGCTCGACCGGGTGCTCCACGCCGGCGCCGACGCGATCTGGATCCATGCCCGCAAGGCCTGGCTGAAGGGGTTGTCGCCGAAGGAGAACCGCGAGATCCCGCCGCTCGACTACGACATCGTCTACCGCACCAAGCAGGCGCGGCCTGACGTGTTCATCGGCATCAATGGCGGCATCCAGACGCTGGACCAGGCGGCCGAGCATCTCAAGCATGTCGACGGCGTCATGATCGGCCGGGCGGCCTACCAGAATGCCGGCGTGCTTGGTGATGTCGACCACCGGTTCTTCGGCGCCGCGGACACCGAGGCCGATTGGGACGGGTTGCGCGACCGGATGATGACTTATGCCGCGCGCCACATCGACAATGGCGGCCGGCTGCAGCAGGTGGCGCGGCACATGGTCGGACTGTTTACCGGCCTGCCCGGGGCGCGGCGTTATCGGCAGATCCTCTCCACCGAGGCGGTGAAGGCGGGGGCCGGGCCGGAGGTGATCGCGGCGGCGTTCGCGGCGGTCGATTTTTCTGGCATGGCGGCGGAGGCGGTCGGGGCCTGAGGCCAGCCATCCCGATTTCCAACGAAAAACGGCGCCCCTTGCGGAGCGCCGTTGTCATCCCTGCCGAAGCAGCGATTGAATTAGTTGGCCGAGATGTTGACGGCCTTCGGGCCCTTGCCCATGCGATCCGGCTCGGTGTCGAAGGTTACCTGCTGGCCTTCGCGGAGCGACTGGATGCCGGAAGCCTGGAGAGCGGAGATGTGAACGAAAACGTCCTTCGCACCGCCATCCGGAGTGATGAAACCAAAACCCTTGTCCTGGTTGAAGAATTTTACGACGCCTTTGGTGGCCATTGGGATAGGTCCTTTTCCCTGTAGTCTGTCTGGTATTCACCCCCCCGAAAGGAAATGAACGGCTTTCACTTTCGCGCCCCCTCATCTTATCTCAGCGCGCGAAGGGTCAGTCGAGTAGTTCACGAACGGGGAAAGAACGTCTACGCACGTGAGGTCCCCCCACGCCACCCTCCTGCCGGAAGGATCAGCCACATCAGTCCAGTCACCGGCATGCAAATGCCCGAGTGCATAATTGGTGCCAGCAAACGAAACGGATTGCAAGCGAGAATATTGCTGCGCTGCACCCGCCGACCCGGGAATGGTCGAAGATTCAAACACTTGACGAAAGGTAACCGCGCGCCGGCGTGACTGTTTCATACGCGGATTGCGTGTCGAAACGGCACGATTTCCAAGCTCGATCCGCGCAAATGCCCACGCAATGGGCAGAGGCAATCTCGACCCGGGGGAGACCTACTTGGCGCCCGCGGCGCCAAGCTTGTGCTGCACGAAATCGGCGCTGCCGCGCACATGCGAAACGAGCGGCTTTCCAGACGCATCTGATACCGCATAGGCGATGATGGTGACGTCTTCCTCGAAGGTCGAGACATAGAGCACCTGGGCCGGGTTGACGTAGATCGTGTGATTGTGGGTGTTCTTGAAGCCAACCAGGGCCATGCATGTCTCCTTCCACGCTGCTGCAGCGAGATATGCCATGCAGGCGTTGATGCATGTTTAACGCGACGTCGGCGGATGGGTGGCAGGGGAAGGGACGTCGGCGATTGCGTCAGGGGTCGCTTGCGCCGCCTCGTCCGGGTGCCGGAAGACCGGCGGAGCGGATGCGGCATCGGCGATGAGGGCGAGTGTCGCGTCGAGGCAGGCGATGGCGGCTGGCGCATCGGCCAGGCACTGCCTGGCGACCCAGGCCGCGTTGGCGAGCATATCGGGCGCCAGCGGCTCCATCTGCCTGAACACTTCGCCGTGCTCGCCATCGCGGGCGTCGGCGCAGATCATGACGCTCAAGCAGAGGTAATTCTCGTAGCACGGTACGAACTTGGACGGCAGGGTGGGAAAGCAGACCGGCAGGTTTCCCTCAGCGGCGATGCGCTGGCAGGTGCGGGCGCGGCGGCAACGGCGGACGGGGCAGGTCCAGAGCGGTATCGAGAGCATATCCGATGTTTGCGCCGCGATCTCGAAGATCCGTTCGCGGCCGAGCCGGTCGACGATGTTTCCGGTCGGTTTCTCGTCAGGCTGTCGCATCATGCCGGTCCTTCTCGTCGGCGCGCGCGGCTGGGCCATCACGCGGCTGTTTTCACCCGTGGCTTGCTCCTGCACTGCTGGCGCCGACCCGAGGGGCGGCTATTCGGACGGGGCGCTCGAAAGAGCCTCGATAGATTTAATAATAATGGCGCCTTCAGGCGCCCCGTTCGGCGGTTTATGCCCGAACTCCGGTCCCTCTGCGACCGTCTTCCAACCTTCGCGACGGCGTTGTGTGCCTCACAGGCACGTCCAGGCTCTGCAACGGGAACACATCTTGTCGACATGCATCCGCCAGCCACGGAGGGAGACCATTTTCTCGGACCCGGAATATGAGGTTTTGCGTCTCACCCTCATACCACGCGCCGATCCCGCCTCGCCGGCACGCCTGCCGGTGTATCCGAAAACGGGACGAGGGGATGATGGCATGGGTTTTTGGGGTGGGGGATGAAATGTGAGGTGTGCCATTGATTTTCTTGGAGGAATGGCATGCGCTATCCGCAACGGTACTGTGCCCGCTTTGCGCCACCGGCGGACATTGCGGGTTATCTCAAAACTCCATATTTTGCGAAAGCAGCAATGAGGAGCACTCCGTGACCGAGCTTCAACCGTTCGTTTTCATTCGCCATGGGGAGACAGACTGGAATCAAGCAGGGCTGTTTCAGGGTCGAAGTGATGTTCCTTTAAACGAAACCGGAAGAAAACAAGCGCGTGCGGCCTCACGCCTATTAGTAAGTCTGGCTATTTCGAGGGTGATGGTTAGTCCACTGCGACGAGCACTAGAGACCGCGACATTGGCATTCCCAACCAACTCTAACCTGATCGAGGTTGAGGACGACCTAATAGAGTGCGACTTCGGGAGTTTAGACGGTAAACCGATCAAGGATACCATGCTTGAACACGGAATTACTCGGAAGGAACAGCTTGCAGACATCCTTCCGGTAGACGCGGAAGCCTGGGCATCCGTTCTCACTCGTTGCAAAGCGCTTTTAGATCGGCTTGCAACACTTCAGGAAGTCGGTTCGGCCATTGTTTTAGTGGGACATGACGCAGTGCTGCAAGGTATATCGGAAACATTGACTGGCTGTTGGTTCGACAGCAGACACGGAGAACCTTACTATTTCAGGAAGTGCCCCGTTGGCTGGGAAGTTGTAGGGTGCGATGAGTTCGATAAGGATGACTATTCCGCAGAATAGCTGTCGCAAAAATCGGAGTTTCACGGTCGATCTTTGCGACACATCATGTCCCTTTCGGGCCGATAGGAGACGTCGGCGGCTTCGCGCCAATTGCGGTCATTGTTTTTATGAGTATCTTGATCGTGCGGACGCGGAAAGGTGAGCAAGACTGCATGACAGATGACGTTCAGACACTACTTCGTATCGCTGAAATTTTGGTCTGCGTCCTTCTTCTGGTTGTGATCAAGATAAGGGTGCGAAAGACGAAACGGAATGGGCTCCGCGACCTTTTCGGTCGTTCAGGAATTACCTTAACTATCGTCTTTCTCCTAATCCAAGCGACGAAGGTAGTGGTTTGGTCACAGGCGTGATCGCTGTCCGCTTCGGGCCGAAATAAGACGCCCTCTACCGCCCCGGCCGCCCGGTCTTGCCCTTCGTCCGCTTCTGCCGCTTCACATCCCCCGCGTCCTCATAACTCCCTACGCCGGCCTTGCCGCGCACCAGCGGGCGCGGGTCGTCGCCGGCTTCGCCGATCTCCGGCAGGCCCTCGAGCAGCGGCGAGAAGCGCTTGGTGCTTTTGGCGGCGTCCGGCTTGGCGGGCAGGGCGCCGGTGACAGGTTTTTCGGTGCGGCCGACGGTCATTTCGTCGAGGTCGTTCTTGCGGAAGGTGCGGGCAGGGACTGATGTGTCGGTGCCGGGGCCCATGTCGTCGAGAGTGGGTTTCTGGAAGAGCGAGGACGGAGCAAGATCGCCCCCCTCTGGCCTGCCGGCCATCTCCCCCACAGGTGGGGAGATCGACCCGTGGTTGCCACTCGTCCTTGCTTTGCCGCTCTTTCTGCCGCCTTCCATCGCCTTGGATTCCTCCCTGGCCATCGGGTCGTCCATGATGGCGAGTTCGGTGGCCTTGAGGCGTTTGATTTCGTCGCGCAAGCGGGCGGCTTTTTCGAAGTCGAGGTCGGCGGCGGCGTCGCGCATGGATTTTTCCAGCGCGTTGAGATGGGTCTGCAGGTTTGCGCCCACCAGGTTGCCGCCGTCGGCGAAGCCCTTGCCCGAGGCGCCCGAGATATCGGCGCGGACGTGGTCGCGCTCGTAGACGCTGTCGAGGATGTCGGAGATCTTCGCCTTCACCGATTCCGGGGTGATGCCGTGCTCGGTGTTATACGCCACCTGCTTTTCGCGGCGGCGGCTGGTTTCCTCCATCGCCCGCTTCATCGAGCCGGTGATGTTGTCGGCATAGAGGATGACCTTGCCGTCGACGTTACGCGCCGCGCGGCCGATGGTCTGTACGAGCGACGTCTCCGAGCGCAAAAAGCCTTCCTTGTCGGCGTCGAGGATGGCGACGAAGCCGCATTCGGGAATGTCGAGACCTTCGCGCAGGAGGTTGATGCCGACGAGGACGTCGAAGGCGCCGAGGCGGAGATCGCGGATGATCTCGATGCGTTCAAGCGTGTCGATGTCCGAGTGCATGTAGCGGACGCGGACGCCCTGTTCGTGGAGATATTCGGTGAGGTCCTCGGCCATGCGCTTGGTGAGAACGGTGCACAGCGTGCGGTAGCCCTTGGCTGCGGTCTCGCGGATCTCGCCAAGGACGTCGTCGACCTGGCTGCGGGCCGAACGGACCTCGACCGGCGGGTCGATCAGGCCGGTCGGGCGGATCACCTGTTCGGCGAAGACGCCGCCGGACTGGTCCATCTCCCATCCGCCGGGGGTGGCCGAGACGGCGACGGTGTCGGGGCGCATAGCGTCCCATTCCTCGAAACGCAGCGGCCGGTTGTCCATGCAGGACGGCAGGCGGAAGCCGTATTCGGCCAGCGTCGCCTTGCGCCTGAAGTCGCCCCGGTACATGCCGCCGATCTGCGGCACGGTGACGTGGCTTTCGTCGAGGAACAGCAGGGCGTTGTCGGGAATGTATTCGAACAGTGTCGGCGGCGGCTCGCCGGGGGTGCGGCCGGTGAGATAGCGCGAATAGTTCTCGATGCCGGCGCAGGAGCCCGTCGCCTCCAGCATCTCGATATCGTAGCGGGTGCGCTGCTCCAGGCGCTGGGCCTCCAAGAGGCGGCCGGCCTTTTCGAGCTCGGCGAGGCGCAGGCGCAGCTCTTCCTTGATCGACTTGATGGCGCCGTTCAGCGTCGGGCGCGGGGTGACATAGTGGCTGTTGGCGTAGATCTTGACTGATTTCAGGTCGCCGGTCTTCTGGCCGGTCAGCGGGTCGAACTCGGTGATGCTGTCGATCTCGTCGCCGAACATCGAGATGCGCCAGGCGGCATCCTCCAAGTGGGCCGGGAACAGCTCGATGGTATCACCGCGGACGCGAAAAGAGCCGCGGACGAAATTGATGTCCTGGCGCTTGTACTGCTGGGCGACGAGGTCGGCCAGCAGCTGGCGCTGGTCCAGCCGGTCGCCGACCGTCATCTGGAAGGTCATGGCGGTGTAGGTCTCGACCGAGCCGATACCGTAGATGCAGGAGACCGAGGCGACGATGATGCAGTCGTCGCGCTCGAGCAGCGAGCGGGTGGCGGAGTGGCGCATCCGGTCGATCTGCTCGTTGATCGAGCTTTCCTTCTCGATGAAGGTGTCGGAGCGCGGCACATAGGCTTCCGGCTGGTAATAGTCGTAGTAGCTGACGAAATATTCGACGGCGTTGTCTGGGAAGAAGTTCTTGAATTCGCTGTAGAGCTGTGCCGCCAGCGTCTTGTTCGGCGCCAGAATGACGGCCGGGCGCTGGGTGGCCTCGATCACCTTGGCCATGGTGAAGGTCTTGCCGGAGCCGGTGACGCCGAGCAGCACCTGGCTGCGGTCGCCGTTCTCCAGGCCCTCGACGAGATCCTTGATGGCGGTCGGCTGGTCGCCGGCGGGTTCATAGTCGGAGACCATGCGGATCTCGATGCCGCCTTCGGATTTCGGCGGCCGGGCCGGACGGTGCGGCGTCCACATCTTGCCGTCCTTGAACAGCGGATTGCCGCTCTCGATCAACGCCGATAGGGCTTCCACCGTCGCGGTGACGGCGGTGCCGGCCTTCAGTTCGGCAGCTTCCTCCAGCGTCGTGTCCATGCCGGACACAGGGTTGAGGCCGGCGGCGGCGCGGGTCTTCGGGTCGGTCGAGCCGCCCATGGATGTGCCACGGGCGGATTTGGAGGCGGCGATCTCGACCTTCTTGCGGTGCTTGCCGGCCTTCGAGGCGATCTGCCGTTGAGTCTCGACGCCGGATGCTTCCGCATCGGCCTCCAGCTGCTTCACCCAATCGGCGACGGAGCCCTCGAGCGGGGCGCCTTCGAAACCGGATTGCGGAGCTTCCGCGAAACCATCGGGGGCGGGGGACTTTTTCGGAGATCTGGCCATGGCCGGAATATGGAGAGAGTCATCGCGAAATGGAAGAGGGGAAGAGTACAAAAGGGAAACGGATTTTGTGGTGGGGATTGCGTGGTGGGACGTTCCACATCCTACCTCATCTCGCCCCTGTGGCGAGAATCCAGCGCGGTCACGTCCGTGACCGCGGTAGACTCCTCTCACGGCGCGGACGCGCCGTGGCTGGATTCCTGTCACAGGGACAGGAATGAGGTGGCGGATGGGTGCGTGCAACAGTCTTCTCGCGCGCCACCAACCCTCCATTTACGTGCGGCTATAAGCTCCGCAGGAACGCCAGGGACGGCATGAAGAAGTATTCGCCGCCTTTCATCGTCACCGCCTGCGGCGTCGCCGTGGTGGTTGATATGGTCGAGCCGCCCCAGGCGACCGGACAGTGGATGTCGGGGCGCGGGGTGGGGCTCTGGCCGATCACCAGGTCGAGGCCCGGCGCCCCGGCGCCCGGGGGCACGCGGGGGAAGCCCGGATTATTGGCCCATGTCGATTGCGCGAACTCGAACTGCTGGGCGATATCCGCGTTGAAGGCCATGAACAGCAGGCCGACATCCTTGCTCGGCTTGTTTTCGATGCGGCCGTCATTGGGCTGGTCGGTGCGCACGCCATAGGTCTGGCCGCGCCGCGCCATGATGTGGTGCCGCTCGTTTTCCACCGGCTCGAAGCCGCCGGAACCGCGCGGATTGACCTTGCGGATATGGGCGAAGAACGGACACTTGGCGCCGTTCGGGTCGCTGTCGTAGTCGAAGTCGTTGGGCACGGGATGGTGGCTGCCGTCGGCGAACTGGGCGGTCAGCGGCGTGCCGTCCTCGAAGCGACCGACCAGCATGGCCCCGGCGCGCTCGGCGTCGTCGCCCTTCAGGTGCAAGCGGCGGGCCAGCGCCTTCTCCTCCTTCTTGAACAGCTTGACGTTCTGCTCGAGCTTGCGGAACACGAAATAGCTGCCGAAGTGTCTGGTCGGATCGGGGGCGGCGGTATCAGGTACGATCACCCGGTCGAGACCGAAGGCCGGATCCCAGTTGCCGGTGCCGTCGGTGGTCAATCGCTCGTCGTCGATTTCCTCGGTGAGGAACAGCGGCTGGCTGCGGCCGTCGACATAGCCGAAGTGCTCGATGCCGTCGCCGTTGCTGTTGTGCAGGCCGTGGCCCTTCTCCTTGCCGAGGATGGTGACGCCGTGGGCGGCGTCGATCAGGTGGTGCACGGCGGTGAGCGCCTTGTTGCGGGTGCCGGACATCTGGTCGCCAACCAGCACGACGGCGTGGATGACGCCGCGCAGATGCGGGTCCCAGGCGGCAGGGGCGGGATCGTTCAGCGTGGCGTTCTGCATGCCGGTGCGGAACGACAGATCCGGCGGCACCTTCGGATCGGGGATCTGCAGGAGGGCGTAGCCTGCACTGGTGATGCCGACGCCGACATAGGGCGTGCCCTTCTTGCCTGTCGCCTTGAAGGCCTTGACCTCCTGCAGGTGGGTTTTCGCGGATTTCAGCAGCGGCGCCGCGGCCGGCGTTTGCGTCAGCGATTTCAGGAAGGTCTTGGCGCCGGCGGGGTCGTTGAATTTCAGGAACAGGATCGTCAGAAATTCACGCGTGTGGGCCTTGACGATGTTGGGCTGCAGCTCGTCGAGCATGACGGCGGCGTCGCCGACGGCATTCTCCCAAGAGATCGGTTGTGTCCTGTCAAAAGGCATGGTTTCTCCTCCACGGGGCTGGTCGGCCTAGGATGCGAGCGCGAATGCGGGATCTGTTTAGACCGACAATTGAATTGCGGGTGGCATGCAATGTGTCTCAGGTCTGATGCTGTGTCTTGCGGGCAAGCGGCATCGTCGCCGTCAGTTCCCTGACGCGCGGTTGCCGTCTCCGGCGAAATCTATTTGTGCTTGCTTCCCTCGGTTGCATATGCAACTTAGCATATGTATCTCATATTTTTGCTTTTCCCGCAATAACTATTTAGATCCAGCCGCTTGGCGGAAAATTTTGCTCCAAAATGAAACGGACTCTTGCCGCGCTCTCGTCGGCGTCGCGGTGGCCGCTGTTTCGCGATCACGGCAAATGTGATGGAACAAGGACAGTAGGGCTGACGTTTTCGACGCGCTGCCTCACCTCAGCGTCGAACCCGCCCGTTTCAGGGCTCGCCTCTCTTCGACGGCATCCGGAATCCCCCGCCTCGCCGCCGCTTTCGGACGGAGGATCCGTGATGTCCGCATTGGAAAGCCTGCGCCGGCTGACGCCGCAGCAGCGCAATACCGTCATCGCCAGCTATCTCGGCTGGACGCTTGATGCCTTCGATTTCTTCATACTCGTGTTCGTGCTCAAATATATCGCCGAGGAGTTCCACACCGACGTTCCCGCCGTCTCGGTGGCTATCCTGCTGACGCTGGCGATGCGGCCGGTGGGCGCGCTGCTGTTCGGCCTCGCGTCGGACAAATATGGACGGCGGATCACCTTGATGGTGAACGTGCTGCTCTATTCGGTCTTCGAATTCCTGACCGGTTTCTCCACCGGGCTCACCATGTTCGTGGTGCTGCGCGCGCTCTACGGCATTGCCATGGGCGGCGAGTGGGGCGTCGGCGCATCGCTGGTCATGGAGACCGTGCCGGAGGAAAGCCGGGGCATCGTCTCCGGCATCCTGCAGGCCGGCTATCCCTCGGGCTACCTGCTGGCCTCGATCGCGTTCTTCCTGCTGTTTCCTGTCATCGGCTGGCGCGGCATGTTCTTCGTCGGGGCGGCCCCGGCGCTGCTGGTGCTCTATATCAGGCGCAGCGTCGAGGAGAGCCCGGCGTTCCTGAAGCAGCAGAAGCAGGGGCGGCGGCCGTTCCTGACGGTGCTGCGCGAGAATATCCCGCTGTTCGTCTGGTCGGTGCTGCTGATGACGGCGTTCAACTTCTTCAGCCATGGCACGCAGGATCTCTATCCGACGTTCCTCGAAACGCAGCGCAGCTACGACAGCTATACGACCGGGGCGATCGCCATCGTCTACAATATCGGCGCGATCTGCGGCGGGTTGTTCTTTGGGGCGCTATCGCAGCGCATCGGGCGCAAGAAGGCGATCGTCATCGCGGCGCTGATTGCCGTGCCGGTGGCGCCGCTGTGGGTCTATGCGCCGGGTCCGGTGCTGCTGGCCATCGGTGCCTTCCTGATGCAGTTCTTCGTGCAGGGCGCCTGGGGCATCGTGCCGGTGCACCTGAACGAGCTGTCGCCGGACGAGGTGCGCAGCACCTTTCCCGGCTTCGCCTACCAGCTCGGCAATCTGCTCGCTTCGGGCAACGCGACCATCCAGTCGGCGCTGGCCGCCCACTGGAACGGCGACTATGCCTATGCCCTGCTGATCGTCGCCGGCATCGTGGCGATCGTGGTCGCCGCGCTGGCAGGGTTCGGCTACGAGAAAAAGGATGTGCGCTTCGGCTCGGAGGATGCCGGAGAGCCGCACCGCGCCATGCGCGCGTGAGCGGCAAGGGGCGGCCTCGTTGCCGCCCCTTGCACCAATCGGCGGCGCGATGTATCCCGCTTGAGGTGGATGTTCTCCACCTGAGGTAGGTTTTCCGTTCGCTGGTTGTCCGGCGTCTTTCAGTCGGGTCGCATCGGGTATCGCGTCGCGACAGCAGAGCTTGATGGGTTTCGCCGTGAATTTTGCCTTTATGCTGCCGGTCATGATGCTGACCTTCGGCTGCACTTTTCTGGTGGTGGCCAGGTTCGGTTCGCGCGAGGCGCGCCACTGGGCGCTGGGGTTCCTGTCTGCCGCAGTCGCCTTCGCCGTGCCGATGCTGTTTTCACACGCGCCGATCCCGCTGCAGGCGATGAGCGCCGAGGCCTTGTTTTTGCTGGCTTTCTACGGCTATAGCGGCGCATTGCTGGCGCGCTTCCGTCGTCCGCCGAGTATCCGTCTACGCGCGATCTTCTGCGCGGTCGCCTATGCCGGGCTGGCTTATGCCGTGCTGGTGCTGCAGAGCCTGCCGGCCGAGCTGATGCTCAGCGATATCGCCTGTTCGGCCCTGCTGATTTTCGCGATCGGCGCCTGCGTGCACGAGGCGCGGCAGCCGATCGACCGCATCCTGCTCGGCGTGGCGTCGCTGATCGTCGTCGAGACAATCGTTCGCAACGTGGTGCTGCTGGCGGTATTCGCGCCGGAAGGCGGGCTCGAAAGCTTTGGTGATTCCACCTATGCGTTTGTGATGCAGGCCGGGGCGTCGGTTATCGCTCTCCTCTTCGCGCTGTCGGCGCTGGCCGCGACGACGCTCGACACGGTGGCGCAATACCGCGATGCCGCGGAGCGGGATTCACTGACCGGGCTGCTCAACCGCCGTGGCTTCGAGGAGGCAGCGAGACGGTTGCGGGTGCGCGGCGCGCTGCATGGGGCCGTCATCCTGTGCGATATCGATCACTTCAAGCGGATCAACGACCTGATGGGGCATGCGGCCGGCGATGCTGTCATTGCCGGTCTTGCCGATCTCCTTCGGCAGCGGCTGCCGGCGGGCGCATTCGCGGCCCGGTTCGGCGGCGAGGAATTCGTGGCCTTCGTGCCCGGCGCCACACTCGCCGACGGCGGCAAGTTCGCCAATGCCATCCGTCTGGCATTTTCGGCGGCCGATCGGACGGAGGTCGCAGGTGTCGGCAAGATCACGGCCAGCTTCGGCGTCGCCGCGGTGGCGTCCGGCGATCCGTCGCTCAGTGACAATATCGGGCGGGCCGACGCCGCGCTCTATGCCGCCAAGGATGCAGGGCGCAATCGGGTGATGCTCGAGGGCACACCGGCGCGGGAAGCGCCGGCCATTCATGTGGCATCGTAGGGTCGGGATACCGCCCTCTTTTCCGGTGCAATCGCCGTGCGACCGAACAGGAACAGCGCCAGTGCGAAAATGGCGACACCGCCATGGACCCAGTAGGCGAGGCTGTAGCCGCCCTGGTTGGTGAGCCAGCCGGCAACGATATTGCTGAGCGAGGCACCGATGCCCTGCACGGTCATCACCGCGCCGAGGCCGACGTTGAAGCGGCCGGTGCCGGACAGGATGCGCTCGGCTGCCACAGGCGTGGCGATACCGATCAGGCCAGCGCCGACGCCATCGAGGAACTGGACCGGATAGATCGAGGCGAAGCTCGGTATGCTGCCGGCGATGGCGCCGCGCAGCGGCAGCGCGCAGAGCGCGATGATGAACACCGTGGCGAGGCCGAAGCGCTTGACGAGAAAGGGCGCGGCCAGCGCCATTGCGATCATCGACAGCTGCGAGACGCCGGTCACGATCGCAGTGGTGCGAAAAGGGGTGCCGAGCTGGATCGAGAAATTTTGGGCGATCAGGCGGCTCATCGGCGCGTTGCCGAAATGGAAGATCAGCAGCGTCAATGCGAGGAGAATAAGGCCGCGGGAGCCGGCGATGACCGAATAGCCGGACGGACCCGGGGCGCCGTCGTCATGGGCGAGGCCACGGGCGACGTTGTTGTCGATGTGGCTAGGATCGATCGCAAGGATCGCGACGATCGTGGCGATCGCCGTCAGGATCATCAGGACGATGACGCCGGTGAGGCCATAGAAGGCGGTGGCGACGTAGACGCAGGCGAGCGAAAAGACATTGCCGGCGTGGTTCCAGAACTCGTTGCGCGAAACCTGATCGGAAAACGCGTGCTCGCCGACCAGGCCGAGCGTCAGCCCCATCAGCGCCGGGCCGATCACCGCGCCGACGATCGCCGTCATCGACTGGCCGCCGAAGACAGAGGCGTTGCCGGGACTGGCAAGCGTCCACAGCGCTGCCGCAGTGACGAGGATGACGGGAACGATGATCAGCAGCCGTTTGTGGCTGGAGGCATCGACCAGAGCACCAAACAGCGGCGTGGCGATCAGGCCAAGAATGCCGCCGAGCGTGGCGACGATGCCCAGCGTCATCGGGCTCCATCCGTTGGTGGCCAGGAAGCCATCGAGAAACGGACCGAGCCCGTCGCGGGCGTCGGCGAGGAAGAAGTTGAGGGTGGCGAGGGCGACCAGCGATCGGCCGGAAAGGCCTGTTTTCGAAACCGTGTGCACGCCGTATCCTCGCTGGCTGATCCGTTGACCGAGACCGCCAGCTGACCCTTGCGAATTGTCATGTCTTGCGGTGCTGCCTCAAACGATCATCGGTCGCAAATGTTCCGGCCGGATCGGCCCGCGCAACGCCGCCGCGCGATATATTTCGCATCGATTGCAACCCCACTTGAAGACCGCCAATTCGGCGGTACATGCTGGCGCCAGCTTCAACTCTCAGGAATCACCCATGCCCTTTGCCTTCAGCCCCGCGGCCATCTGGCCGGTCGTCATGCTGCTTGCCTCCAACGTGTTCATGACGTTTGCCTGGTATGGGCATCTCAAGCACAAGGGAACGGCGATCTTCATCGCCATTCTCGTCAGCTGGGCCATCGCCTTCTTCGAGTATTGTCTGGCGGTTCCCGCCAACCGCATCGGCTCGGCCGTCTATTCCACCGCGCAGCTGAAGACCATGCAGGAAGTGATCACGCTGCTGGTGTTTTCGGGGTTCTCGGTGTTCTGGCTCGGCGAGAGCCTGACCTGGAACCATGCGATCGGCTTTGCGCTGATTGCCGTCGGCGCGTCGTTCATCTTCCGCGGCTGAGCATTGCCATTCACCGCTCCACGTGGGCCCGCAAACGATCGAGCGCGTCGTCCCATTGACGGGACACGCCGTCGAGATAGGTCCGCATGGTCTCGATCCGCTCGGGACGAAAGCCGTAATGGCTTTCGCGGCCGATCTTCGTCGCCCGGAGAAGGCCAGCCTGCTCCAGCACGTTCAGGTGCTTGGTGATCGCTTGCCGTGTCAGGCCGGAGCCGCGGGACAGGCTGGCGATCGAGCGGGGTTTGCCGTCGCTGAGGGCTGTCAGCAGCGAAAGGCGTGTCGGGTCGCCGAGCGCCGCGAAGAGGGCGGCGGCGATGTCGGTTCGGGCCGCGGGATCGGTATTCGGCATTATCGGCTGAGATGGTCCTTGATATTGCTGATCTGCTCGGCCCAGCCGCCTTCGTTCATGCGAAAGGCTTCGGCGCGGCGGTATTCGGGAACGCAGTCGAAGCCGGATTCGGTGATCGTCAGCAGCGTGCCGGTCGCGGTCGGCTTCAGGCGGAACTCAACTAGCGTCGGCGTTTCGCTGCTGTAGTCGATCGCGGGGTCGACGGCGTAGGGCCTCCATCGGAACGAGAAGAGGCGCGGGGCGTCCATGCGCTCGACGGTGACGTCCCAGCGCAGGTGCTCGTAGCCGGGATATGTCATCCGGCCGGACGCGACCGCGCCTGCGACGAATGGGCCGTCCAGCTTGACGCGAAACCATTCACCGAATTCGCGGTAGTCGGTGATGGCCCGCCAGACGCGCGCGACCGGGGCGCTGAGCTCAATTGTCTTTTCGATGCTATCGGACATATCGGCAACCTCCTGGTTGCCTAATGTCACGCAGCAGGTTGAAAAAGGCAACTGAAAAGTTGCCTTTCTCGCCTGTTCGCCCAGGGTTTATTCGGCGGGAACGGCCTTCGGCTGGCCGTTCTCGTCGAGCGCCACCATGATGAAGGTACCTTCGGTGACCTTTTCCATCTTGTTGTAGCGGGCCCGGGTTGCCCAGGCCTCGATACAGAGGGTGATCGACGTGCGGCCGACGCGCTCGATGTCGGTGTAGATCGACAGTGTATCGCCGATCTTGACGGGAAGCGCGAAGGCCATCTCCTTGACGGCGGCGGTGACGACGCGGCCCTTGGCGCGCTCGGCGGCGGAGATCCCGGAGGCAAGGTCCATCTGCGCCATCACCCAGCCGCCGAAGATATCGCCGGCCGGATTGGCATCGGCGGGCATCGCCATGGTTCTGAGGGTCAGCGTGCCTTTCGGCTTGGGCTCTTCGGTCATGAACGCTCCTGTGCGGTAGTTGGAAACACGATTCCGGTAAAGCGTAGCGTATAAGCGCATCGACCGATATCAGTCGTGGCGACAAAGTGCCGCCCACCCACCCGCCGTTGTGCCATGCGCGGCGGATGCGGACTGGATTGGTCGTGCTTCGAAAACACGCGGAACACCGGCGGCAATCGTCCGTCGTCGCCGAATATTCGGCCGCGCCTGTTCATAAGCGGGAATATCCCGCGGATTAACCACGTTCCTTAGGGGTTCATTCAGCCTCTCAGAGCAGTTTGCGCCGGAGTGGCTGGGAAACCACATAGTCGAGGTTCAAACGTATGACCTATACCGGGTTGCTTCTTTCCGCGGTCGTCGCCGGCCTGATCACCATCCTTGCAATCGGCAGCCGTCCGGCCACCGAGGCCGCGTCCAACTGGCCGCAGATGGATCTGTCGAAGACGGACCGCATCGTGACCGGCAGCCTGCCGGCGCAGCGATAGCTTACGATTGCTCATGGGATATGGCTCTGGCGCTTCCAACGCCCGGGGCCGATCGTCTCGTCAGTCCACCTCGGCGGCACTGATATCGGGGCGTATTTGCGGGTGATGCAAGAAATTGCCCCCATTATTGTAGGGTCGAGAAAGAACATGTTAACTTGCTCAACCTAAAAGAGTGACGTGCTCAAGGCAGTGTTCTGATGGATAGCTCTAAGTCGCGTTACGATGTCATTTGTGATCCACTGGATATGTGGATGGTCTGGGATCATCAGGCCGAGGAACCCGCATGCTTTGGCGGCCAGATCCTCCATGGCCTGACCGAGCGCCATGCCACCGAGGTGGCAAAGATCATGAACGAGATCTACGGCTCCGACGCGCCCGCACGCCGTGCTCCCAAGGAGCTGACGGACGATACGACGTTTCGCTACGTCAGCTGATCCTTGTCCTCGGCGGCTTATTTCTCCCGTGTCGTTCCTCGCGTTCAACGCGCGTTTCCGTGTGTCTCCGCATGGTGATGCAGGCTGTTTCCGCCGCGGCGCCGAGGCCGTCCGCCAAGCGGTTATCTCCTCCATAATCTTCGCCCGTGACATTGCAGCCCGGCGGGTAAGCTTTCGTTCACCGTTTTTTATTAAATTTGGACTGAAGTTTTTTGGTCACTGCCGATCTTCGGAAGCGATGAGAGTATGGCGTTTGTTTCCATCCTGCGGCGTTACGTGCTGCCCGTGCTGCTTTCGACAGCGCTGACAACGTGTTCGACGGACGCTCTCGTCCCGCCCGGCAGCGTGGACAGCGGCACGAAGGTCGGCTCGATCTCGCCGCCTGGCCGCATCTCCGCCCCGATGAGAATGCAGGGCAGCGCCACCCAGCAGGCCTATCCCGTTTCCAGCCAGCCCGTCGGCACGGCGCAGGGATCGGTCGATTATCTCGATACCCCCAATCTCGCTGGCACAGGCCAGCCGGCGCAGATGCCGCGTATGAACAGCGACCAGGCGTCCGCCGGTGCGCGCGGCGTGGCCGGGCAGTTGCCGGGCCAGCCGCAGACATGGGGCGGGACCCAGGCGCTGGCGGTGCCGCCGGGTGGCGTCAACATGGATACAGAACTCGGCGCCGAGCCTGTGACCGGGCTGGCGCAGGAAGAACAGCAGCAGATCGCCGAAGGACAGTCCGACCAGCCTGTCGTCGATGGGATCGGGACGGACAATCCGACGCAGCTGAACCGCTCGCGGGCGCCGCGGCCGGCAAGTCAGGCGGCGATGGGGCAGGCTCAGGTCTGGGGCGACGGCAGCGCCGTTGTCGCGCCGGCGCGCGTGCCAGAAGAGGATGAGAGCCAGGAAGTGGCGATGCTGCGGCCGAACAATCCGATGAGCCAGCCGCTGATGAGCCAGCCGGCGCCCGTCGATCCCGGCGTCATGCCGACTTCGGAGCTTTCTTGCCGCCGCGAACTGAAGCGGATGGGCGTGGTGTTTACCGACAAGCCGCCGATTTCCAACGGGCCTGCGTGCCAGGTGCCTTATCCGATCTCGCTGCAGGGACTGTCCGGTGGCATCGGCGTGCGGCCGGCGGTGACGCTGAACTGCCAGGTGACGCTCGCCTTCGCCAAGTGGGTGAAGAACGAACTCGCGCCGTCGGCGCGGTTTCGCTACTGGTCCGGCATCAAGACGATCCAGCCGCTCGGCGGCTACAGCTGCCGTCGCATGAACAACAGCCGGCAGAAGTACAATCCGATGTCGGAACATGCGCGCGGCAACGCGATCGACGTCGGCAAGTTCGTGCTGAAGAGCGGTCGCGAGATCGACATCCGCAAGAAGGGTCTGTTCTCCTTCCGCGAGGGCCGGCTGCTGAAGGCCGTTCGCACCGACAGCTGCAAGTACTTCAACACCGTTCTCGGCCCGGGCAGCAATCCGGAGCACTGGAACCACTTCCATTTCGATCTGCGCGAACGCAAGAGCGGCAAGGTCTATTGCGACTGAGCCGGCGCATGGTCGATCCTGGCCGGGTCGACGCGGGGCGGGAATCGATCTAGACGGGCTTCCTGTTTCGAGAGGAGTTGCCGATGGTCGAGGGTAAGCGCCCGAATTTTCTGTATTTTATCGCAATCGTCGTGGTTGCCGCCATCGCCGTATTCGGCGGGCGCTGGTACGCCTATGTCGCTTATGCGAGCGATCCGTTCGACGAAGTCGGCATCAGCCTCAACATGAAAATGCCCGATGCCATTCGCGCCAAGGGCTGCGAAATGCTGAAGGCCCGCTTCGAGGGCAAGACGTTGCCGCCGGCCGGCTGCGCGGTGAATGGCGCTTGGTAAAGACTATGTCTGCCCAGCGACGAAGCCCATGACGCTTTAGACGGTAAGTGTCACTGATCGATGACACACTCATACGTAGGCAATCCGGGAATTGATTTCCGGATTGCCTCGTTTTCGGGCAAATGAATACTCTGTTCGCAGGGGATGGGATGTCAAATCATCCAAGAACGGCTATATAGCGGCGAAATCCGTTCAAGAGTGTTCCTGCATGGCCCCCATCATTTCGATCCGCAATCTTACCAAGATCTATGGCAACGGCTTCCAGGCGCTGAAAGGCATCGACCTCGACGTCGAGAAGGGCGAAATCCTCGCGTTGCTCGGGCCGAACGGGGCTGGCAAGACGACGATGATCTCGATCGTCTGCGGCATTGCCAATCCGAGCGGCGGCACGGTACTGGTCGGCGGCCATGACGTGGTCAAGGACTTCAGGGCAACCCGCGCGATGATCGGCCTTGTGCCGCAGGAGCTGACCACCGATCAGTTCGAGACGGTGTGGAACACGGTGAGTTTTTCGCGCGGGCTGCATGGCAAGAAGGCCAACCCCGCGCATATCGAAAAGGTGCTGCGCGACCTGTCGCTGTGGGACAAGAAGGACAACACGCTGCGGCAACTGTCTGGCGGGATGAAGCGCCGCGTGCTGATCGCCAAGGCGCTGAGCCACGAGCCGGAGATCCTGTTCCTCGACGAGCCGACCGCCGGTGTCGACGTCACCTTGCGCAAGGACATGTGGCAGGTTGTCGAAAAGCTGCGGGCGGCGGGCGTCACCATCATCCTGACGACGCATTACATCGAAGAAGCGGAAGAGATCGCCGATCGCGTCGGCGTCATCAACGGCGGCGAGTTGCTGCTGGTCGAAGACAAGACGGCGCTGATGGCCAAGCTCGGCCGCAAGCAGTTGATCCTCGAGCTGACCGAGCCGCTGCAGGCGTTGCCTGAGGTGTTCGCCGGCAACGGGTTGACGCTGTCTGTGGACGGCAACCGCCTGACCTACGAATTCGACGCGCAGAACGACCATGAAAGCATCGCCACGCTGCTGACGCGGCTCAGCGAACACAACATCCATTTCAAAGACCTATCGACGCAGCAGAGCTCGCTGGAAGACATCTTCGTGGCGCTCGTGGGAGGCGCAAAGTGAATTTCGAAGCCATCAAGTCCATCTATTACTTCGAGATGGCCCGCACCCGCCGCACCCTGCTGCAGAGCGTGGTGTCGCCCGTCATTTCGACCTCGCTCTATTTCATCGTCTTCGGTGCTGCCGTGGGGTCGCGTATCCAGGAAGTGGAAGGCATTTCCTACGGCGCCTTCATCACCCCCGGCCTGATCATGCTGACGCTTCTCGGCCAGTGCATCGGCAACGGGTCGTTCGGGATCTATTTCCCGAAATTCACCGGCACGATCTACGAGGTGCTGTCGGCTCCGGTGGCAATGACGGAGATTCTGCTCGGCTATGTCGGGGCGGCGGCGACCAAGGGGTTGATGATCGGGGTGATCATCCTGTTGACGGCGAATGTCTTCGTCGACGTCAGGATCGAGCATCCGTTGATGATGGCGCTGTTCTTCGTGCTCACCGCCATCACTTTCAGTCTGTTCGGCTTCATGATCGGGCTTTGGGCCAACAATTTCGAGCAACTGAACCTGATCCCGATGCTGGTGGTGCCGCCACTGACCTTCCTCGGCGGCAGCTTCTACTCGATCAACATGCTGCCACCCTTCTGGCAGGCGGTCAGCCATTTCAATCCGGTCCTCTACCTGGTCAGCGGCTTTCGCTGGAGCTTCTACGGTATCGCCGACGTCAACCCGCTGATCAGCCTCGGGATGATCTCGCTATTCCTGGCGCTGTGCCTGGGCACGCTCGGCTGGATGTTTAGGACCGGGTACAAGCTGCGCAACTGACGGGCCTGCGCAGGTAGGATAGGAGTTTGCGGGTGGCTGTTCGCCGCTGGCGCCGCTAGTCCTGTGATCGCGGCTGCGAATACTGGTTGTTGCGCTTTGCTGCGGTTGCGTCCTAGATTGAATCTCCCAAGGCGCCACCTGTTTCAGGCGCCGCCACCCGCGGTTCAATTCACTGGTTCGACATTGCCTTTCGATTTCCTTCTATCAAACGTTCGCGTGGGCGCGGACAGCACGCCTGTCGATATCGCCATCGCCGGCGGCAAGATTGCCGAGATCGGTCCATTGATCGCTCATTCCGGCCCCATCCAGGACGGGCAGGGGATGTTTGCCTTTGGCGGCTTCGTCGAGAGCCATATTCATCTCGACAAGGCGATGATCCTCGACCGCTGCCCGATCTGCGAGGGAACGCTCTGCGAGGCAATCGCGCTGACGGCAAAGGCGAAGGCCGGCTTTACCGAGGCCGACGTCTATCTCCGGGCAAGCCAGGTGGTCGAGAAGGCCATCCTGCAGGGCACGACGCGGATGCGCAGCTTCGTCGAGGTCGATCCGCGGGCAGGGTTCCGGTCGCTGGACGCGCTGCTGCGGGTGGGGCGCGACTACGCCTGGGCTATCGATATCGAGCTTTGCGCCTTTGCGCAGGAGGGGATCACCAACGAACCGGAAACGGCTGATATGCTGGCGCAGGCACTGGAGAAGGGCGCGCATCTGGTCGGTGGCTGCCCCTATACGGATCCCGATCCGCAGGCACATGTCGAGGCGATCTTCGAACTGGCGCTGCGCTATGACGTCGATGTCGATTTTCACGCCGATTTCGATCTCGATCCCGACAATTCCATCCTGCCGAAAATCGCTGCCGAGACCATCCGGCATGGCTATCAGGGGCGGGTGTCGGTCGGGCACGTGACCAAGCTCGCGGCGATGACGCCGGAG
The DNA here is from genome assembly GCA_900470805.1 of Hyphomicrobiales bacterium. Lineage (GTDB taxonomy): Bacteria > Pseudomonadota > Alphaproteobacteria > Rhizobiales > Rhizobiaceae > Rhizobium. The sequence goes on from UCCA01000024.1 coordinate 61,350, forward strand.
GCCTTGAAGACCGCAGCCGGCCTCCTCGCCGAGGCCGGTATTGCCGTGACCATCCTGCCGGCGACCGATCTGTTTCTGACCGGCCGCGGGTTGCAGCGGCTGGCGCCGCGTGGCGTGGCACCAGGCTCGGTGCTGAGCGCGCATGGCGTTCTCGTCAGCCTCGCCAGCAACAATATTCTGAACCCGTTCACGCCATTCGGCGATTGCTCGCTCGCCCGTATCGCCAATCTCTACGCCAACGTGGCGCATCTGGCGCGCGACGTCGATATGGAGCAGGTGTTTTCGATGGTAACGGCCAATGCCGCGCTTCAACTGCGCGTGCCCTACGGCATCAGCGTCGGCTCTATCGCCGATATCGTGTTGATCGATGCGCAAAGCGCCAGTGACGCGATGCGGTCGATCGCACCGGTCGCGGCAGGCTGGAAGCGGGGGCGCAAGACGTTCGAGCGGCCGCGGGCCAAGCTCTACCGGCCGTGAATGCGGCTGGACATTCGGGAAGAACAGAGATGACCACAGGATTCAAACCAGCACGCGCCATGGTGACCAGTCCGCACAGGCTGGCGACGGAAGCGGGTGTCGCAGTTCTTGCCGAGGGCGGCAACGCCATCGAGGCGGCGATTGCCGTGGCTGCCGTCCTGTCGGTGACCTACCCGCATTTCTGCGGCATCGGCGGCGATGCGGTCTGGATGCTGGCGGATGGCGAGGGCAGGCGGAACTGCCTGCTCGGGATCGGTCAGGCGGCGGCGAGCGCCGACAGCATCGAGCAGATCGCGCAGCGTGGGCCGATGTCCGCGCTCACCACGGCGTGTGCCGTCGACAGTTGGGGGGAGGCGCAGGCTTTTTCCGCCGCCAACTGGCGGGGTGGGCTCCATCTCGGTCGATTGCTGGCGCCGGCGGTGGGCTATGCCCGAGACGGCTTCGCGATGACAGCATCGCAGGCTTTCTGGCTGGATTTGCGCAGGGAGGAAGCAGCCGGCTGGCCGGGCTTTGCCGAATTGTTCATGCCGGGCGACATGAGTGACGGCCTCTTCCGCCAGAAGGCGTTGGCCGATACGCTCGAACGCATCGGCGATCATGGAGCGCGTGAATTCTACGAGGGTGATCTCGCCCGTCGTATCGCCGAGGGGCTGGCTGCCGCGGGCGCGCCGATCACCGCCGCCGATCTTGCGGCCACCCGCACCCGCAGCGCAGAGCCGCTCAGCCTCGCCTATGGCAATACCGTTCTATTGGCGCCACCGCCGCCGACACAGGGTGTTACGACACTTGAAATCATGGGTATTCTCGACCGTCTCGGCGCGCGCCGATTTGCGGCCGGCAGCACGGAATTTTACCATTGCTGCGTCGAGGCGATCAAACGGGCATTTCTCGACCGCCACGGCATCGGCGATCCAGACGAGGCCGTGGTCCCGGTCGAGCGCTGGCTTTCGGATGAGCATCTTGCGGCGCAGGCCGCCGATATCGACATGGCGTCGGCGCTTGGCTGGCCGCAGCCTTTCAAGACAGGCGATACCGTGTTCTTCGCGGCGGCGGACAGCGAGGGGCGTTGCGCCAGCGTCTTGCAGAGCACCTATTTCGACTGGGGCAGTGGCGTCGTTGCCGGCGATACCGGCATTCTCTGGCAGAACCGCGGCGGTGCGTTCAACCTGATCGACGGCCACCCGAACCGGCTGCGGCCGGGAAAACGGCCGTTCTATACGCTCAATCCGGGCATTGCGCTGAAAGACGGAAAGCCGCATCTTCTTTACGGAACACAGGGTGCGGACGGACAACCGCAGACGCTGTCTGTCGTCCTCAGCCTGCTGCTCGATCACGGCTATACGCCGGAGCAGGCGCTGGCAGCGCCGCGCTTCCTGCTTGGTCGGACGTTTTCCGACAATCGGGACACATTGAAGGTCGAAGGCGACATCGCTCCCGGCACGGTCGAGGGCCTTGCGGCACTCGGCCATCCGATAAGCCCGATCGCGGCGAAAAGCCCGCTTGCCGGACAGGCCGGCGTGATCCGCATCGACGGCAATGGCGCCATCGACGGGGCACACGATCCGCGCAGCGATGGCGTCGCCATTGGGCTCCTGTGAGCCAAGCCCGAGGTCGGTTAGGCCACGCGGCGGCTAGTCGCGCATCCTGAGCTCGTCGGTCTGCATCTGTAGCGAGCCGAGTGTCTCCAGAAAGCTCATGCCGAGCAGGCTCTGGTCGAGCTTGCCGTCCTCGGCGACGCTGGCCGTGACGTTGTTGCGGACGATCGGGCCGATCGCCACTTCCGACAGGGTGACCGGCGCCGCCTGGGTGCGGCCGTTGGCGGTCATCACGTTCATCGAGTAGGTGAGGTTGTCGGGGATGATGCCGACGCGTTCGGCATCCTCGCGCGACAGCGCCACCATGCTGGCGCCGGTATCGACGAGCATCGAGATGGTCTGGCCGTTGACCTCGACGTCGGCTTCGAAATGGCCGTTCAGCAGCTTGTGCAGGATGACCTCCTGGCCGCCTTCGCTGGTGGTGACGACGACGGCGCGGCCGGGCACGAGGCCGGCGAGCAGGCGGTTGCCGATGGCGGCTGCGTCCTGCCGGTAGAGATAGGCGGTGGCGAGCGCGAGGATAAGTACCAGCCAGATCATCATGTGGCGCACGGTTTCGCCGACGCTGATGCGGCGACCCCAGATGCCGGCGGCAAGCATCAGCGCGATCGGCAGGAGATACATCATGCGGCCGAAGTCATCGGTTTTGACGCCGAGGATCTTCGGGCTGTCATGGTTGAGGAGCAGGATTATCAGGCCGATACCGAGACCGCCAAGGCCGATCGTCATCCTGTTCATGCCGGCTGCTCCATCCGATTGGCGGCGACGTGCTCTTCTTCCATCGATGGCATTGTTCTCAGGCGGGCAGGCAGCGCGCGTATCAATGCCTGCCTCTCCTGATCGGAAAACGCCGTCCAGCCGCCGATCTCCTCGATCGTGCGGCCGCAGCCGACGCAGAAGCCGCTTGGTGAATCGATCGCGCAAACGTGGATGCAAGGGCTCAGCATGACAAATGATATCGTTGTTTCACAATGCCATGGCAAGGGCGCAAAACGCCGCGGCTTCGGAAATCTGCGCTGCGGCGCCCAACGTGTCGCCGGTATGGCCGCCGAGCGTCCTTCGAACGATCCTGCCGAAGACCAACACCGATATGCCCGCCGCCAGCAGGCTGCAAACTAGCGGTAGCAGGCCGAGGCTCGGCCAGATGAGCAGGGCGGCAAGCAGACAGCCGGAGACCAGCGCCGTCTGCATGATACCCTCACTTGGCCGTCCGACGGCTGCAGCGACGCCGTCGCTCTTGGCGGGCGGCAGGCGCTGCCAGTGCCAGACCATCGCGCAGCGGCTGATGCAGCCGACGGCCGGCAGCGCCAGCGCGGCGGCGAATGGTACAGCCCCGCGGGCAATGGCGGCGATTGCGGCGGCGCGGATGGCGAAAGAGAGGATCAGCGCGATGGCGCCATAGGTTCCGATGCGGCTGTCCTTCATGATCGACAAGCTGTGGTCGCGGTCGCGTCCACCACCTATGCCGTCGGCGCAATCGGCAAGCCCGTCCTCGTGCAGCGCGCCTGATACGATCGCCTGGACGGCGAGGGCGACCAGCGCCGACATCAACCGGTCGGCATGCAGGCTCAGCATCAGCAGCAGCACGATGGCGGGCAGGATGCCGATGAGAATGCCGGCGACCGGGAAGGCGCGGGCGACGCGGCCGAGCTTGCCGTCATAGCCGGCAAAGGCGGATTTCGGCATCGGGATACGGCTCAGGAATGCGACGGCGCGCGCGATATCGGCCGCATAGGTTGCGATGTTCATTCCGTGTCTGCCCCCGAGACCGTATGCGGCGCTTTTGCAGTTGTTCCGCTGCTCGGCTGCCTTTAAGAGAGTGGCCGTGAAAGAAGCTGATTTGCAGCCAAAAGACAAGTTTATAGACGAGACAAGGAAGCCGCATTCATGAGCGTTTCAGGCCTGCCGTTCGACGATTTCCGCGCCCTTCTGCGCGATCTGCCCGGTCCGGACGCGCGGGCGCTTGTGGCGGCGCGCGAGCGCGATGCGCAGCTGACAAAGCCGCCCGGCGGCTTGGGCCGGCTTGAGGAAATCGCCTTCTGGCTTGCTGCCTGGACGGGCCGGACGCCGGCCGTCAACCGGCCGCTGGTGGCGATCTTTGCCGGCAACCACGGTGTCGTCAAACAGGATATCACGCCGTTTCCGCCATCGGTGACGCAGCAGATGGTCGAGAATTTCGCGGCCGGCGGCGCGGCCATCAACCAGATCTGTGTGGCCTATGATCTCGGCCTCAAGGTTTTCGACCTGGCGCTCGACTATCCCACAGGCGATATTACCGAGGAGCCGGCGTTGTCGGAACGCGACTGCGCCGCCACCATGGCCTTCGGCATGGAGGCGATCGCCGGCGGCACCGACCTCTTGTGCATCGGCGAAATGGGCATTGGCAACACGACGATCGCCGCGGCGATCAACTACGCGCTCTACGGCGGCAACGCGCGCGACTGGGTCGGTCCGGGCACCGGTTCGCAGGGCGAGATGTTGGAGCGCAAGGTGGCCGCGGTCGAGAAGGCAGTGGCGCTGCACAGCGATCATCTCGACGATCCGCTGGAAATCATGCGTCGTCTTGGCGGACGTGAGATCGCCGCGATGGCCGGCGCCATACTGGCCGCGCGCGTCGAGAAGATCCCGGTGCTGATCGACGGCTACGTCGCAACGGCGGCGGCGGCGATCCTGCAGGCTGCCAATCCGTCGGCGCTCGATCACTGCCTGATCGGCCATGTCTCGGGCGAACCTGGACATCTGCGTGCCATCGAAATGCTCGGCAAGACACCGCTTCTGGCGCTCGGCATGCGGCTCGGCGAGGGCACGGGCGCGGCGCTTGCCGCCGGTATCGTCAAGGCCGCTGCTGCCTGCCACTCCGGCATGGCGACTTTTGCACAGGCCGGCGTCACGAACACGCATTGATCACTGGAGAGCTTCAGGTTCGTGACAGGTTTGTGACGGAAGGGTTGCGACAGGCACCGTGAACCGGTATTCGCATTTTTCTGACATGGCGCGGCAGGGATTGCCGCCGCCGACCTGACGACGAGGACGCCCAATGAAGCCTGCCGTGACCAAACTCACCGGCATCAGCCACTTTTTTGCCGCCGCAAGCTATTCGCTCGGCGGCTTCAAGCGACTGATCAAGGAGGCTGCGTTCCGGCAGGAGCTGCTGTTTGCCGCCGTTGCGTTGATCCTGCTTCTGGCTGTCGGCGCGACGCTGGTCGAACTGATGATCGCCGTCATGCTTTTCCTGGTGCTGTTTGCCGTCGAGGCGCTGAACACGGCCATCGAGGAAGTGATCGACCGGATTTCGCCGGAAATCTCCAGCGTCGGCAAGCACGCGAAGGATCTGGGATCGTTCGCGGTGCTCTGCATGCTGGCGGCGTGCGGGCTGTTTCTGCTGTTCACGGTCGGCAAGCATCTGCTGTTTGGGTGAGCCACCAGAGCGACTTTACGGTGTAACCGGTTGTTGTTACGCCTAAAGCGCATCTTTTGCGTGTGTATAATGTGCGCCATCGTTCTTCCGTTCCGAGTGTGGATGGAGGTCGACGGTGGCGGTGAACAACTTTTCAGAGACTGAGATTTCCGCTCGGGAGGCCGAAGAGCGCAATCGCCATGCGGTGCTGCTCGCTATCGTTGGAGCGACGGCGACGGCGGCAACGCTTGTTTTCATGGCCTTTGCGCAATTTGGCGGCTGGGTGGCAGCGGTAGGAATCGGCGGGCTGATCGTGTTCGTCGGTATTTCCATCGGCGGATTACTTGGCTTTCTCTTTTCCGTTCCACGCATACTTGCGAAAGACAGTCCGTCGCCGGCGCCCCCGGTCACCGCTCCGACAGCATCTTCGACATCGACTGTTTCAGCCAGCACCGCGCTAAAGCGAGAGCGTCTTTTGAGCTCCAACACAAATCTGGAGCGGATCTCGGAGTGGTTGACGACAATGCTGGTCGGGGTGGGGCTTACACAGATAGGCTCGCTGGATCGAGCGTTCGGCCAGTTCAGCTATTTCCTGAGCAGGAAGGCACAGGTTTTCTACTTGGATGGACATTACAGCGCTGGCGCGCTCCCCGCGGTCGGTCCGTTTCTGCTGGTCTGCGGTCTCGTAAGCGGCTTCATCTTCTTCTACATCTACACCCGGATATATCTCTCGCCGCTCTTTCAACATGTTGAGGAAGTTTTGTTCTCTGAAGACGTGGCAATGGAGCGTTTGGAGACTGCGGTTCCAGATTTTCAGAATGCCGCGGCAAGTCTGGCGGTGGATTCCGACAACCTGTTCATGGCGTACACGTCGGCGGCGAACGAGATTTCCATCGACGATAGCCTGAATGTGATTCAGAACCTGCTTTATGAGCCTGAAAGCTATAACAAAGCGATCGTGCTCGGCAACAAACTGGTGAAGACACCGGCGGTGAAACTCGCCCGATACTGGTACCTGATGGCCGCCGCATACGGCCAGAGACATCACGCGTTGAAGACTACAGGCTCCTCCGAGAAGGAGCGGCTGGTGGCACGCCGCGCCGTGCTCGACGCCGCGCGCAAGGCGGTTCGCCTGAACCCTTCGTATAAAGCCAGACTCGACGAGCTGACGGATGTGAATTCCTACGACAATGACCTTCAGGACTTCGCCGACGATATGGAGTTCAGCAGGATCCTCACATAGCGAAGCTTACGCAAAGCTCTTGCGCTTGCGCGACACCGCGTAGGTATCCTCCACTGCGGGGACCGATTGCAGCACGCGCTTTGCGGGCAGGATGGCGATGACTTCGGTGCCTTCGCGCAGCTTGGATTTCAGCAGGAACTGGCCGTCGTGCTTGGCGAGGATCGCCTGGACGATCGGCAGGCCGAGGCCGGTGCCCTGTTCGGCGCTCTTGATGGCGATCGAGCCCTGGCCGAAGGCGGAGAGCACGACGGGAATCTCTTCCTCGGGAATACCAGGGCCGTTGTCCTTGATCGATATGTACTGGCCGCCGCCCGCCGTCCAGCCGACCTTGACGTGAACTTCGCCGCCCTGCGGCGTGAATTTGACGGCGTTGGACAGCAGGTTGAGGATCACCTGGCGCATCGATTTCTCGTCGGCCCAGACCGCCGGCAGTTCCATTTCGAACTGTTGCGATATGGTGATGTTCTTGCCGCGGGCGCGAAGCTGCACCATGCCGATGCAATCCTCGGAGATGTCGAGGAGCGAGACGGCTTCCTCGTTCAGCTCGTATTTTCCGGCCTCGATGCGCGACAGGTCGAGGATTTCGTTGATCAGGTTGAGCAGGTGCTGGCCGGAGCGGTGGATGTCGCCGGTGTATTCCTTGTAGGTCGCGTTGTTGAGCGGGCCCATCACCTCGGCTGACATCACCTCGGAGAAGCCGAGGATGGCGTTGAGCGGGGTGCGAAGCTCATGCGACATGGAGGCGAGGAAGCGCGACTTGGCGAGGTTCGCTTCCTCGGCGCGGCGGCGGGCCTCGTCGGACATCGACTTCGCGACTTCGAGTTCGGCGATCAGGTCGTCCTTCTCGGCTTGGTAGGAGAGGATCCGGAGGTTCTGCTGGAACAGGCGGTCGCTGATATAGTGAAAGAAGATGACTGTGGTCGTCAGCGTTGCCGTGAGGCTGATTTCGAGGATTTCGCGGGAGAGGCCGGATTTTACGACTAGCGCAAGGACGACCGGCGAAAAGGTCGCCAGGACGCAGGCCGTCAGCATGTAGTTCCACATCGCCGTCAGCGACAATGCGATCAGCAGGGTGGCGCCCTTGTAGAGCACCAGGTTCGAGGGTGCGCAGGCCGTGCAATCCTGGATCGCGAAGTAAGCCCAGCAGCAGCCGATGGCGAACTGGCCGGACAGCAGAAGCCGACGCCATTTGCGGGCGCGCGCCAGCGTCATCTCGTGTTTGCGGGCGCGGCGGGCCAGGAAGACATTGGCGGCGTGGGCCGTCAGCGTCAGGATCGCCCAGAGGAAAATCTGCGTGTTGCCGGTGAAGTAGATGCCGAGAATGGCGATGATGATGACGAACAGCGGAACGATGGACGCTCCCTGCAGCACGGCATTGATATAAAGGGAGAGCACGTCGCGATCGAAGGCGCCGCTCGGCGCATGGCTCGACTGAAGACGCTCACGCGTGACCCGCACAGCCTTGGAAACAGGCTTGTTGCGGTGACTACGTGATTTGTCGACGATATTCTTGTCGGTCGATGTGCTTACGCCGTTACTCATTGTACACGTGACGCTTGAACTGCAGGTGCTTAAATTCTAGAGGCCAAATATTAAGAAGTTGTTTGCCAATTTTCCCAAGGCTTTGTTTTCGAAGGAGGCGAAACCGTGACGCGCGGGTTTCGGACGATTCGCGACGGGGTGACGGCTTTCGCGCTGCTGGCAGCGATCTGGCTGATCGCCGCCAAGCTTAATGACGACGCCGAGATTGCCCATTCCGGCCGCTTTCATGCAGCCGATGGCGACAGCCTCGCAATCGGCGACGAGCGAATGCGTCTGAAAGGCATCGATGCGCCGGAACTCATCCAGACATGCGAGCGCGACGGGGCGCGATGGGCGTGCGGGCAGGAGGCGAAGCGGACGCTGCAGAGCCTTGTTGCGGCGGCGGATACGCGCTGTGCCGGGACCGAGCGAGATCGTTTTCAGCGGCTCCTGGTGATTTGCCGCGCGCAGGGCGTCGATATCAACGGCGCGATGGTGCGACGGGGCATGGCGGTGTCCTATGGCGCCTATGCGGACGAGGAGGCGCAGGCGCGGTCATCCAAATCAGGGCTATGGGCCGGGACGTTCGAAATGCCGCGGGTGTTTCGCGATCATCGGGGCGAGGGCGAGAATTCCGGCGCTCGTTCGGGGCTTTTGCAATGGTGACAGACGGGCTCGATGCGTTGCGGGAGGAGATCGCCCGCTGTCGGATCTGTCGCGACACGCCGTTGCGCGGCGATGCCCATCGCCTGCCGCACGAGCCGCGCCCGGTGGCGGTGATCTCGACGACAGCGCGGGTGCTGATCGCGGGGCAGGCGCCGGGTCTCAGGGTGCACGAGAGCGGCCTGCCGTTCAACGACGCCTCGGGCGACCGGCTGCGGGACTGGCTCGATGTCGATCGCGAGACCTTCTACGACCGCGACCGCTTCGCGATCGTGCCGATGGGCTTCTGCTTTCCGGGCTATGACGCCAAGGGGAGCGATCTGCCGCCGCGCCGGGAATGCGCGCCGCAGTGGCGCGAGCGTGTGATTGCGGCGATGCCGCAGATCGAATTGGTGCTTGCCATCGGGCAATATGCGCAGGCTTGGCATCTGGGAGAGCAGCGGCGGGAAAACGTGACGGAAACGGTGCGTGCCTGGCAGTCGATCCTCTTTGCCAACCGGTCACCGGCCGTCTTGCCGCTGCCACATCCGAGTTGGCGCAACTCGGGATGGATCAAACGAAACCCGTGGTTCGAGCGCGAGCTGTTGCCAACGCTGCGTCAACGGATCAATATGCTGGTGAACTGAAACAAATTTCTTTCAAACGGCCGGAATCACGCTATACATAGAAAATAATTCGTAGGGGTTGGGGTATATGGACCGTCTTGATCGTAAAATTCTGCGACTTCTGCAGGAAGATTCAACTTTGGCGGTTGCCGACCTGGCCAAGAAGGTCGGCCTTTCCACGACGCCGTGCTGGCGTCGTATCCAGAAGATGGAAGAGGACGGCGTCATCAAGCGCCGTGTCGCCATCCTGGATCCGGAAAAGGTGAACACCAAGGTCACGGTGTTCGTGTCGATCCGCACCGCCACGCATTCGATCGAATGGCTGCGTCGGTTCTCGGAAGTCGTGGCGGAGTTTCCAGAGGTGGTCGAGTTCTACCGCATGAGCGGCGACGTCGATTATCTCTTGCGCGTGGTGGTGCCAGACATTGCGGCCTATGACGCCTTCTACAAGCGGATGATCGCCAAGATCGAAATCCGCGACGTCTCTTCGGCCTTCGCGATGGAGCAGATCAAGTATTCGACGCAGCTGCCGCTCGATTACATGATCCTCGACAGCTCGAAGTCGAACGAAGACTGAGTTCAGCCTTTCAGACGGGCGAGGATCTTCTCGCTCGTCAGTTCCTTGACCGCATCCTTGCCGATCCAGCGCGCGATCTTGTCGTCGCTTGCCGCCATTTCGCGTGCAAGCGCCACCGCTGGGGCGTGACAGGTGCGGCTGCGCTTGCCGATATTGCGGAGCGCCCAGTTGACTGCCTTGCGGACGAAGTTGCGCGGGTCGGTGGCGTGGGCCGCGATCAGCGGCAGGAAGGCGAGCAGCGTCTCGTCCGGTTCCTTCTTCATGTGAACGGCGGCGCTGGCAATCATCGCGAAGGCGGTGCGGCGGACGAATTCACGATTGTCCCATGCAAAACCATTGATGAGTACGAGCAGGCGGGCCTCGACGAAGAGGTCGGCGGCGGTATCGACGATCTCCCAGGAATTGAAGTCGTCCGCCCATCGCCGCGCCTCGGCCTCAGTCAATAGTTTTGGATCGGCGGTCCAGAGAGCCAGCAGCCGTGCTTCGCGGATATTGCTGTCCCACAGCAGACGGGCCCGCGCGTGGTTCTTCTTGACCGCGCGGGCGATCGTCTGGAGATCGGGATTGGAGATGCCGAGCGCCGTGTCTGTGACGATGGCGAAGCGGCGCATAGCCGAAATCTTCTCCTCCGAGCGCAGCGTGCCGAGATGTGCGATCAAGTCATCTGCGCTCGGAGAGGGGCCGATCATTTTTCGAGGCGGGCGAGGAGCGAGGACGTGTCCCAGCGATTGCCGCCCATGGCCTGCACGTCGCCGTAGAACTGGTCGACGAGGGCGGTGACGGGGAGTTTGGCGCCGTTGCTGCGCGCCTCGTCGAGAACGATGCCGAGATCCTTGCGCATCCAGTCGATGGCGAAGCCGAAGTCGTACTTGCCTTCGTTCATCGTCTTGTGCCGGTTTTCCATCTGCCAGGAACCGGCGGCCCCCTTGGAGATCACCTCGATGACCTTCTCGATGTCGAGGCCGGCGCGCTTGCCGAAATGGATGCCTTCGGCCAATCCCTGAACGAGACCGGCGATGCAGATCTGGTTGATCATCTTCGTCAGCTGGCCGGCGCCCGGCGCGCCCATCAGGCCGACCATGCGCGCGAAGGAATCGATGACCGGCTTTGCCTTGTCGTAGTCGGCCTGATCGGCGCCGCACATGACGGTGAGGACGCCGTTCTCGGCGCCGGCCTGTCCACCGGATACCGGCGCGTCGATGAAGCCGACGCCTTTCTCTTTCGCGGCGGCGTAGAGCTCGCGGGCGACGTCGGCACTGGCCGTGGTGTTGTCGATGAGGATCGCGCCTGATTTCATCGTTTCCAGCACGCCACCCTTGCCAGATGTCACCGAACGGAGATCGTCGTCGTTGCCAACGCAGGTGAAGACGAAATCGGCATCTCTGGCTGCTTCCGCCGGCGTCGCGGCCGCGGTGCCGCCGAATTTCTCGGCCCATGCAGCCGCCTTCGAGGCCGTGCGGTTATAGACCGTGACGTCATGGCCGCCTTTCATCTTCAGATGACCCGCCATGGGAAACCCCATAACGCCGAGACCGATGAACGCGACTTTTGCCATTTGCCTATCCTTTTCATGAATGCAGGAATGAGGATTAGCCGAAACCGGCACGGGCGGAAAGCCGGCGATGCGGGTTGGAACGTTCGGCGTTGGAACAAAATTCCGTTCGGAGGCGAAAAATCGGTCAGGATAATTTCAACAGCGCTAAAAATCACAATACCTGTTGTCGATCTAATTTATGGAATTCATCAGACTTCACTCATCGCAATCGCGGCGGTTTCCGACAGAGGAGTGGGAACGCGCCTGATGAAAAGGGGATGATCATGATTTCACGCCGACAGACGCTGGGGCTTCTGGGTGCTGCTGCCGCGACCGTCGTGCTGCCCGCTATCAAGCCGGCAAGGGCGGCTGCCACCGAATTCCGGATCGGTTGGCAGAAGAACGGCGTGCTGGCGCTTGCCAAGCGCCGTGGCGCGCTGGAGAAGCGGCTGGCCGACAAGGGGATCACCGTCAGCTGGTCGGAATTCACGTCCGGCCCGCCGTTGCTCGAAGCGCTCGGCGCCGGTGCGCTCGATTTCGGCGCGACGGGCGACGTGCCGCCGCTGTTTGCACAGGCGGCCGGTGGCCAGCTTTATTACGTCGGCACCTATCGCGGCAGTGCCGCCGGTTCGGCCATCGTCGTCCGCAAGGATTCCGACATCAAGACGGTCGAGGACCTGAAGGGCAAGAAGGTCGCATTCAAGCGTGGCTCGAGCGCCCACAACGTCACAGTCAAGATCCTGCGCAAATCCGGCCTGAAGATCGACGACGTCGAGGCGATCGATCTGTCGCCGCCGGATGCGGCTGCCGCGTTCAAGAACGGCAGCATCGATGCCTGGTCGATCTGGGATCCCTATCTTGCCATCGTCGAGGCCGATCCGCAGACGCGCATCCTGTCGACCGCGGAGGGGATTGTTCCGTCCTACAGCTATTTTCTCGCCAATGCCGGCTTCACCGATGCCAATGGTCCGCTGATCGTCGATGTCATCGACGAGCTTCGCACGGTCGGCCGCTCGGCGCAGGGCAAGCTTGAGGACACGGTCAAGGAGTTGTCCGAAATCACCGGCGTGCCGGCAGACATCACGCGCGTCGCCTTGACGCGGCCGGGCGCCGATCTCGGTGGCGTCTCCGTGATCACCGACGATGCCGCGGCCTATCAGCAGGCGCTGGCCGACGAGTTCTTCAGCCTTGGCATCGTGCCGAAACAGCTGAAAACCGGCGATATCGTCTGGCGTCCGAAGGCGAGCTGATACGGTCGCTTAAAAAAGCGGCTTTCGCAATCCGCGGCATGGGCTGGTGGCCCGTGCCGCGGAACCGGCAAAATTATTCTCCAAATCCCGCGTCATATGAAATCGTAGAATGTCGATCTAATTGGTAGGCTATGAAATCATTGCTTCCCTGAAGATAAGCAGCGCCCGTGAGCGCGGCCGTGAGGAGAGTGCCTATCATGTTCACTCGCAGACAGACATTCGGCCTTCTGGGCGCTGCCGCTGCTACCACCGTGTTGACGCAGGTCCGTCCAGCGCTGGCCGCCGACGTGACCTTGCGGATCGGCTGGCAGAAGTTCGGCGTGTTGGCATTGGCGCGGCGCACCGGGGCGCTGGAGAAGCGACTGGCGGCCAAAGGCGTCACCGTCGAGTGGAACGAATTCACGTCTGGACCACCGCTGCTCGAAGCTGTGGGCGCAGATGCGCTGGACTTCGGCGTGACCGGCGACGTCCCTCCGCTCTTCGCTCAGGCCGCGGGCGGCAACCTGCTTTACGTCGGTGCCTATCGTGGGCCGGCGGCGTTTCATGGATTGCTGGTCCACAAGGATTCGCCGATCCAGACGATCGAGGACCTGAAGGGCAAGAAGGTCGCCTACAAGCGCGGCTCGAGCGCTCATAATTTCGCATTGAAGGTGCTCGCCAAGGCCGGCCTGCAGCTGTCTGATATCACCGAGATCGACCTGCCACCGCCCGACGCCGGCGCGGCCTTCAAGAATGGCTCGATCGATGCCTGGGCGATCTGGGACCCGTTCTTCGCCGTCGCGGAAGCCGATCCGCAGACCCGCCTTGTCATCACCTCGGACGGGCTGCTCGACAACTGGGGCTATTTCCTCGGCAACGGCACGTTCACGAAGGACCATTCCGATATCATCGCCGATGTGATCGACGAGCTCGCGAAGGTGGGCGCTGCCGCGCAGGCGGACCTCGACGGCACCGTCAAGACGCTGGCTGGCATCACCGGCGTTCCCGAAAACATCACCCGCGTGACGCTGACGCGCAGCCAGGCCGATCTCGGCAAGGTCTCGCTCGTTCCCGACGCGGCGCTCGCATACCAGCAGGCGCTGGCCGACGACTTCTTCAAGCTCGGCGTCGTGCCGAAGCAGCTGACTGTCAGCGATATCGTCTGGCATCCCGCAAGCTGACCCCATTTCGGACAGGAGGATCATTTCCATGAGCACCACGCACGATCCCATCAATTTTCTATGGTTCATCCCGACCTCGGGCGATGGCGCCTATCTCGGCTCGAACGAGCTGAACCGGGCGCCCGAATTCGGCTACCTCACCCAGATCGCCCAGGCGGCCGACCGGCTCGGCTATTCGGGCGTGCTGTTGCCGACAGGTGTTTCCTGCGAGGAATCCTTCGTGACGGCGGCGGCGCTGGCCACCAAGACGGAGAAGCTGCAGTTTCTCGTCGCCATTCGCCCCGGCACCGCGTCGCCGGCCTATTACGCCCGCCTGGCGACCACGCTTGACCGGATTTCAAACGGCCGGCTACTGCTCAACATCGTTGTCGGCGGCAGCCCGGGCGAGCTTGCCGGCGACGGCATCACTCTGGCGCATGACGAGCGCTACGCACATGCCGACGAGTTCTTTACGGTATTCGAGGAGTTGCTGGAAAAGGGCGTCGCCAATTACGACGGCCAGTACATCAAAGCGACCAATGCGCGCCTCGGTTTCCCGTCGGTGCAGACGCCGCGGCCGCCGCTTTACTTCGGCGGTTCTTCGGACGCGGGGATCGATTTCTCGGTCGGGCGCGTCGACAAGTACCTGACCTGGGGCGAGCCACCGGCACAGGTGGCCGAAAAGGTGCAGAAGGTGCGCGCCGCTGCCGCCGGCAAGGGGCGCGAGGTGAGCTTCGGCATCCGCCTGCATTTCATCGTGCGCGAGACGGACGAGGAAGCATGGGCAGCGGCGGACCGGCTGATCTCCAAGCTCGACGACGACACGATCCGCGAGGCGCAGGAGCGCTTCGTCAACGAGAGCGATTCCGTCGGCCAGAAGCGGATGGCGGCGTTGCATGGTGGTCGTCGCGACAATCTCGAAGTGTCGCCGAACCTGTGGGCCGGCGTCGGTCTGGTGCGTGCCGGTGCCGGCACCGCGCTGGTCGGTTCACCGAAGACGGTGGCGGCACGGCTGCGCGAATATCAGGATGTCGGCATCGATACGGTGATCGGCTCCGGCTATCCGCATCTCGAAGAGGCCTACCGCGTCGCCGAACTGCTGTTTCCTGAACTGGGCATCACCCGCGAAGAGCAGCGCCACGGCTTCCAGAGCGATTTCGGCAAGCGCCAGGTGTTTGGCGGCGGCAGCCATGGCGGCAACCTGAAAGTGGTTTCCGCGTCCTGATCGACAACGCTACGCCGTTCAGCGGAGCTGTGCGGCGTCATAGGCGGTGCTTGCCTGCGGTTTCCGGAACCCAGGCTAAGGCAATAAAATCGAGGAAGAATTGATGTCGACATTCGATACGCCGATCGGCCGGGCGCTGACGGAACGCAAGACCGTCAAAGCTGGTTTTCGCCTGTCCTGGCCGGCGCGGGCGACGTTGCTCCCCTATCTGGTGCCGGTCGCCATCATCGCTTTCTGGCAGCTTGGCTGTTCCGTCGGCTGGATTTCCTCGCGCATCATGCCGTCGCCGGCAGATGTGGCGCGCGCTTTCTGGTCGACGACGCTGACCGGCCAGCTGCCGCACGACATCCTGGTCAGCGCGGCGCGGGCTTTCGGAGGGCTGCTGGTCGGCGGGTCGATCGGCTTCCTGCTCGGGATCGCCAACGGCGTTTCCAAGGTTTCCGAACAGCTGACCGACACGACGCTGCAGATGCTGCGCACCATCCCGCATCTGGCGATGATCCCGCTGGTCATCCTGTGGTTCGGAATCGGCGAGGAATCGAAGCTGTTCCTGACCTCGCTCGGCGTGCTGTTTCCCGTTTATCTCAACACCTATCACGGCGTGCGCAATGTCGACCGCGACCTGATCGAGATGGGTCGCGTCTACGGGATGGGCAGCTGGACGCTGTTTCGCAAGGTGATCTTTCCGGGTGCGCTGCCGTCGATCTTCGTCGGGCTGCGCTATGCGCTGGGCATCATGTGGCTGACGCTGATCGTGTCGGAATCGATCGCTGCCTCGTCGGGGATCGGTCACATGGCCAACAATGCCCGCGAGTTCATGATGACCGACGTCGTCGTGCTGGCGCTGGTGATCTACGCGCTTCTCGGCAAGCTGGCCGACGTCGTGGCCCGCGCGCTCGAACGCCGAGCACTCCGGTGGAACCCGGTTTACCAGAAGTAGGAGAGACGCCATGACCATTGTCGCGCATGAGCGCTTCCAGAGCCCGGCAGATGCGCCGGACTACGAAATCGATTGCGTCAACTTGGTCGGGGCCGGCGCTGCTGCGATCACGCTGAAGGGGTTGGAAAAAAGCTTCGGCGGCAACCGGGTGCTGCGCGGCATCAACCTTCATATTCCGGCCGGCCAGTTCGTGGCGGTGATCGGCAAGAGCGGTTGCGGCAAGAGCACCTTGCTGCGCATCCTGATGGGGCTCGATGCGCCGACAGCCGGTGAGCTTCATTTCGAGGATGCCGGTGGACATGACACGCAGGCCAACGCCCGCATCGTCTTCCAGGAGCCGAGATTGCTGCCGTGGTTGAGTGTTGCCGAGAACGTGGTTGTCGGGCTTGGCGACAAGATCGACAAGCGCGTGGCGCTGCGCGAGGCGGAAGCCGCGCTGTCGGAGGTGCAGCTCAGCGAGAAGACCGGCGACTGGCCGTCGCAGCTCTCCGGTGGGCAACGGCAGCGCGTGGCGCTGGCCAGGGCGCTGGTGAGCAAGCCGGGCGTGCTGGCGCTCGACGAGCCGCTCGGCGCGCTGGATGCGCTGACGCGGATCAGCATGCAGGAACTGCTCAACCGTGTGTGGCGAGAGCTCGGCTTTACCGCCGTGCTGGTCACCCACGACGTCAGTGAGGCGGTGCATCTTGCCGACCGGGTGATCGTGCTCGACGAGGGACGGGTAGCGCTCGACCTCGCCATTCCCCACCCACACCCGCGCCGTCACGGCAATGCCGATCTGGCCGAACTCGAAGGACGACTGCTGGCCGCCATTCTCGGATCTGACGGCGGGCATTGAGCCGCCGCTGGCTCTGATCCGGGACGCTATCGCCTCCGACTGTCAGGCCTCCGGCCGGAAGCGGGCGGGCAGGTTTTCCCGGTAAGGGTAGTACTGGAAGAACGGGATGGCCTCGTCGAGAACGCGGGCGACGGAGGGACGCTGCAGCAGCCTTTCGTAATAGGCCGCAAGCTTCGGACGGCTTGGGCCGAAGGGCACCAGCGTTTCGGCGTAGAACAGGCCGGGCGCCGCGGCGCAGTCGGCCATGCTGAAGCTGTCGCCTGATATCCAGTCGCTGCCGCCCAACGTTTTCTCGATCACATCGTAGGACCGGCCAAGCGCTGCTCGCGATTCGTCAGCGCGCGCTTCGCTGCCATCCGGCCGCATCCGCTCCGAAACCACTTGCTGCATCGGCTCCTGGACATAGAGATCGAAGAAGCGATCCCACAGGCGAACGTCCAGCGCGTCATCGAATTCTTCGGGCACGAGCCTTGTGCTACCGGGGTAGTAGCGGTCCAGATATTCGATGATGATCGACGTCTCGAACAGCGTGCGATCGCGGGCTTCATCGCGCAGCGCCGGCATCTTGCCGAGGGGGGAGACTGCGAGAAACGCCGTGCGCGAGGCCTCGTCGCCGAGGTTGACCAGGACGCGCTCGAACGGTGCGCCGAGTTCGTAGAACGCGATCAGGACCTTGTGACAGAACGAGGCGAGGGGATGCTGGTGCAGGACGAGTGTCATGGAAGCGACCTTTCGAACCATCCGGCATTTTATCCGGCTGGTTCGATTTCACCACTTCGTTCGGTTAGCCGCAAGTCTCGACATCGAGACTGCTATTGTGCGAGTTTCGCCACCACCAGATGCCCCGGTGTCGGCTGGCCGTCTTCCATGCGCACATTGATATCGGTGATTTCCACGAGCTCGAAGCCGGTCGCGGCCAGACGCTCGCGGACGTAGGTTTCCGAATGGGCGAAGCGCTGGTGTGGGCCGACCATGTAGGCGCGGCCGGCGAGGGTTTCTTCGGGCAGCGTTTCGGAGGAGAAGATGAAGAGACCGCCCGGCGTCAGGTTTTCGGCGGCGCCGAAGAACAGCGGCTCCAGACCTCCGAGATAGGGCAGGACGTCGGTGGCGGTGATGATGTCGAAAGGGTCTTCGTCGTTGTCGTCGAGGAAGTCCTCGACCTCGGCGACGAACAGGGTCTCGTAGAGATCCTTCTCGTGGGCGATCTCGACCATGTTCTCGGACAGGTCGATGCCGGTCATCTCCTCGCAGAGATCGCGCAGCGTGCCGCCGGTGAGGCCCGTGCCGCAGCCAAGGTCGAGCAGGCGCTTGAAGGGGCCGAGGTTGAGGGCCTGCAGGCGTTGCCGCACCAGCATCGGCACGTGATAGCCAAGCTGCTCGACGAGCACGTCCTCGAAGACCTCGGCGTGCTGATCGAACAGGGTCTCGACGTAAGCGTCCGGCGCCTTGGCGGGTGTCTCGCCACGGCCCATGGCGGCGATGCGGACGGCGGCGCCGCCGTGATCCTCGGGATCGATAGCCAGCACTTCCTCATAGGCCTTCACGGCGGCGTCGACGTCGCCCGCCTTCTCAAGCTCGAGGGCGCGGTTATAGGCTTCCGCGAGCGCTTCTTCGTCGATCTTCTTGGCCATGTCATCCACCGCTGTTTTATCCGTTGCGCAGCCTCTAAGGCGACTGGACGGCTTTTGCAATGGTGACGTTGGCGGTTCGGGCTGCGGCAGCTCCGGCTGGGCCAGCTTCAGTTGATGATGAACTCGCCCTTCAGCGCGCGCCATTCGCTTGCCGAAATCAGCTTGCGGTGGATGTAGCGCACGGAGTGAAGTGGGCCGTCGAGCTTTTCCTGCCAGAATTTCAGGAAGCCGCGCATCTCCGGGAAGTCCGGCGCGAGGTCGTAATCCTGCCAGATGTAGCTCTGCAGGATCGCCTGGTGATCCGGCATGCGATAGATGATCTGCGCGGTCGTCAGGCCGTAGCCCTGAAGCTGTTTTTCCATGTCCCTGTGCATGTCTTCGCCTCGCCTCCTGTTTCCACTCGACGCTTATTAGCGTCCAATGAAATGGAAGCACGTCATGGTTAACCGAAGCTTGCGAGAATGTCGGGATTTTTGATTTATCTGACTATTTTCAATGGTTTGGCAGCCATCCCATCCGAGTGCTGCCAAATATGTCAGCGTTTCAGATGGCGCGTCAGGCGGCGTTCGATCCAGTCCCAGAGGTGGCGCAGCGCCTCGACCATGGCAAGGTAGAAGATCGCGGCCCAGAGATAGGTCTGGTAGTCGAAGGTGCGCGAGAAGGCGTAGCGCGTTTCGCCCATCAGATCGAGAACGGTGATGATGGCGACGACCGCCGAGCCCTTGATCAGCAGGATGATCTCGTTGCCATAGGGGCGGAGCGCCACGATGAGCGCTTGCGGCAGGACGATCTTGCGGAAGGCGATGGCCTTGTGGATGCCGAGCGAGGCGGCTGCCTCATGCTGGCCACGCGGTACGCTTTCGATGGCGCCGCGCAGGATCTCCGCCTGATAGGCCGCGGTATTGATGGTCATCGAGAACAGGCCACAGTACCAGGCATCGCGGAAGAACCACCACAGGCCGACGGCTTCAAGCTGCGGGCGGAACTGGCCGAGGCCGTAGTAGATGAGGAAGAGCTGGGCCAGAAGCGGTGTGCCGCGGAAGACATAGACGTAGGCGAAGGCGAGGCCGCCGATGATCTTGTTCTTCGACATGCGGGCAAAGGCCAGCGGCAGCGATAGCACGGCACCGCAGACGACGGACACCGTGACCAGCATGATCGTGGTCATCAGTCCGTGCAGATAGCGCGGGCCGTAACGGGTGAATTTCTCGATGTCCCAGCCGGTGATGATCATGGCGACCAGCGCCACGGCGAGGACGATCCACAGGCCGACGACCACATAGCCGGTGAGGCGCGCCAGCGTCATCGGCTTGTCGAGGTTCTTCGGTGCTGGCTGAGGGGGGATCAGAACGTCAGCGTGGCTCATCGGCGGATCTCCGAGCGCCGTGCCCAGCGTTCGATATAGCGCAGGCCGAACGAGGAAATGATGGCGAGGCCGAGATAGATGCCGCAGGCCAGCGTGTAGAACAGGAAGGCTTCCTTGGTCACCTTCACGGCAACGCCGGTCTGGCGCAGCACGTCGGCAAGACCGATGATCGAGACGTAGGAGGTGTCCTTCAGGAGGATCATCCAGAGGTTGACGAGGCCGGGCAGGGCGACGCGGACGAGCTGGGGCAGGATGATCAGCAGCATCGTGCGGCCGCGATGGAGGCCGAGTGCATCGCCTGCCTCATACTGACCCTTGGGAATGGCGCGAAAGGCCGACAGAAGCACTTCCGAACAGTAGGCGGAGAACACCACGGAAAGCGCGATGACGCCGGAGAAGAAGGCATTGATCTCGACGCGCCCGTCATAGCCGACCCAGGCCAGGACCGACTGGATGAGGATCTGCATGCCGTAATAGATGATGAAGAGCGTCAGCAGTTCCGGCAGGCCGCGAAAGATGGTGGTGTAGATGCCGGCGGCGAGGCGCACGGACTTTTCCTCGGATTGCTGGCCGAGTGCGACGAGGAAGCCGATCAGCAGGCCGATGGGCAGCGTAACGAGAGCGACGCCGACGGTGACCTTGAGGCCGGCGGCGATCTCATCGCCCCAGCCGGTATCACCGCAGGCGAGAATCGTCGACTGGCCGAGCCATGTGAAAATCCCGACAGGTCCGCAGAGCGGATCAAACACATATCCAATCCAGGCCCAGAGCGAGCCCAGCGCGGAAAATAATCCGCCCATGCCACGTTTCCCCTCGCGGCTTTTGCCGCTTTCATCTTGTCTTCTTTGTCAAACAAAAACGGCGGAAGGGCAAGCCTTCCGCCATCGCATTTGTTAGTGGCCTACAGGATTATTCTTCGCCGTAGACGTTGAAGTCGAAATACTTGTCCTGGATCTTCTTGTAGGTGCCGTTGGCGCGGATCGCTGCGATCGCGGTGTTCAGCTTTTCGCGCAGCGGATCGCCCTGGCGCACGGCAATGCCGGCACCAACGCCGTTGATTTCCTTGTCGACCGGAAGCGTCGTCAGGATCTTGCAGCAGGCGCCTGCGTCCGACTTGACCCACTGCGACAGCACGACGACGTCGTCGATGACGGCATCGACGCGACCGTTGGTGATGTCGAGCTTGTACTCGTCAGCCGTCGGATAAAGCTTCAGCTCGGTATCGGGCAGGTGCTTTTCGGCGTAGTTCGAGTGGGTGGTCGAGGTCTGGGCGCCGATGGTCTTGCCCTTCAGGCCAGCCACGTCGGTGACGGTGGAATCCTTCGGCACGGCAACGGCCGGCGGCGTGTTGTAGTATTTGTTGGTGAAGTCGACGAGCTTGGAACGCTCCGGCGTGATCGACATGGACGAGATGATCATGTCGAACTTCTTGGCGTTGAGGCCAGGAATGATGCCGTCCCAGTCGCTGCTGACGATGGTGCAGTCAGCCTTCATTTCCGTGCACAGCGCGCGGGCGATGTCCATGTCGAAGCCGAGGAACTGGCCGCTGGCATCAACGTATTCGAAGGGCGGGTAGGTCGAGTCCGTACCGATGACATACTTCTCGCCATCAGCCATGGCCGAGCCCGCGAAGAGCGACATTGCGGTGATCGAGGCGGCTGCGAGAAAACGGGTGGAGATATGCATTTGAATCCTCTCTGTTGGTTGCCGTACGCCTCTCTTTTTTCGGGAAGGCGTGTAGCAGGGCGCTGCTTTGCAACGCCTTGGCGCGATAATCAAACCTTTTTTGCGAAGATTGCAACTGGATTCGAAGGCAGATTGTGCGTTGCAAATTGTGGCAAAGATGAACGTTTGCAAACCGTCATATTCATACCGGGTTAATGGGGCACTTCATAAGACCGATGGAACGAATCCTGTAGTGATCTGTTTAGAGACGCTCCATTGCGAACTGAAAAGAGACGCTCTTCAAGACGTCTCTAAGAATAGACAAGAAACGAGGAGACCTCATGGGAATGAAATCCAGACTGTTTGCCAGCGCGGCATTTCCGCTTCTTTCGCTGTCGCTGGTGCTGCCTCCGGCGCATGTTTTCGCCGCAGCACCAAGCGTCGAGCAGCCCGGTAGCGCACAGCCCGCCGTCGCAGGCAGCTTCGAGGTGGCGCAGGACGCGCCCACCGACGAGGAATTGCTGAAGAAGCGCCAGCAGCAGGAACAGGAACAGCAGCAGGCGCCGGCCGAGGCTCCGAAGGCGCCGGAACCGGCCGCCGAGGCACCACCACCGCCACCGAAGCAGGAAGCGCCTGCCGAAGCCCCGCCCGCGCCGGCAGCCGAGCCCACGAGGCAACAGGAGGCACCTGCCGAGAAGCCGCGCAAGCGCGAACCCGCTGCCGAACAGCCGGCCGCGGAGCAGCCCGCGCAGCAGGAAGCCCCCGTGGAGAAGCCACGCAGGCAGAAGCAGCCTGCAGCCGAGCAGACGCAGGAGCAGGTAGCACCGGCGGACGAACAGCCGGCCGAAAAGCCGCGCCGCAACAAGCGTGACAAGCAGCCGCAGGCGGAAGAAGCAGCGCCGCAGGATCAGGCGGCCCCGCAGGCCGAACCAGCTCAGCCGCAGGCCGAACAGCCGCAGGGTGAAGAGCAGAAGCCGGCGCGCAAGAACGGCAAGCCGGCAACGGCGGAAGGCGGCGAGCAGCCAGCCAAGCCCCCGCGCAAGAAGCCGTCCGCCGAAGCACAGCCAGCAGAGCCCGATGCGCAGAAGCCGGCTGCCGAGCAGGCCGCGCCTGAAAAGCCCGCCACCCCACAGGACAAGCCACAGCAGGAGCCGGCCGCCGGAAAGGCACCCGTTCCCGCGCCACAGCCCGGCGAAGCACAGGCGCCCGCTCAACCCGGCGAGGCTCCGGCCCAGCCGCAGGGCGAACAGGCCGCGCCCGGGCAGCCCAATCCGGCGCAGCCTGCCGACGGTTCCGCTCAGCCTCCGGCTGCCGGCCAGGCCGAGCAGGCCATTCCGGCGCCCGAGAAGGTGACGCCGCAGGAGATCGAGCGTCGCAAGGAGATTGCCGCCGATCCGGGCAAGAGCACGGAGACCGTGGTTCTGCCGGTGCAGAATGGTGCCGCGGTTCTGGACAGCGACAAGGATGCCGACCGCTCCGGTGGCGTGCAGTCTCGCCGTGACCGCGACAAACAGCGCGGCCAGGAGGAGCAGGTGCGCGTGCCGAAGTCGGACGCCGACGCACAGTTGGCGGCGCCAGGCGGCGCCAAGCCGGCACCGGTGAAGATCGAAGCGATCACCAGCGAGCAGGGACAGCGTCTCGACCAGCGGCCGCAGTTCGCGCGTCCCGATGGTGCGCGCTATGGCGAGCGGGGCGACGACAACCGTGTCATCATCCAGTTCAACAACCAGACCTATGTCCGTGGTGACGACGACCGCCGATTCCTGCGCGATGGCGAGCGTCCGACCTATGAACAGCTGCCGCGCGACCGCTTTCGCGAGACGATCGATCGCGACGGCTACCAGATCGTGACGGTGCGCAACCGCTACGGCGATATCATCCAGCGTTCGCGGATCGACAATCGTGGCCGCGAGCACGTGCTCTATTACACGCCTGATCTCTACGATAACCCCGATCGCGACTACTTCGAGGATCCGGGTGCCGATCTGCCGCCGATGCGCCTGCGCATTCCGCTGCAGGACTACATCATGGATACCAGCGAGGACGACGGCCGCGACTATTACGACTTCCTGCGCGAGCCGCCGGTCGAGCCGGTCGAGCGTGTCTACTCGCTCAACGAGGTGAAGTACTCGGCCCGTATTCGCGACAAGGTGCGTCGTATCGATCTGGATACGGTGACGTTCGCCACCGGCAGCGCCGAGATTCCGATGAGCCAGGCGCGCAGCATGCGCAAGGTCGCCGATGCGATCAACGAGGTGCTGAAGAAGGACCCAACGGAAACCTTCCTGATCGAAGGCCATACCGACGCTGTGGGTTCGGACCAGAGCAACCTGATCCTGTCGGACCAGCGCGCGGAATCGGTCGCCAACGTGATGACCGACGTCTACGGCATCCCGCCGGAAAATCTCGCGACGCAGGGCTATGGCGAACGCTACCTGAAGGTCAACACGCAGGGAGCGGAGCAGGAAAACCGCCGCGTCACCATCCGTCGCGTCACGGCGCTGGTGCGTCCGGTTGCTTCGCGCAACTGAGGCATGGCCTGACAGTTGAAAGACGAGAAAGCCGCCGGGTGACTGGCGGCTTTTTTCATTGCCGTGGAGGCAGTGCTACCGTCGCAGCAATGAAATCGGCGATGGCATTCGTGTCGTCGAGGTCGAAAACGGGCAAGGCAGTATCGCCGATCGGATGGTCGGCGGCGATGGCGACGATATGGGGGTCGCCGGGTGCCAGCGGCTCGCGATTGGCGGCCTCGAGGCGACGGGCTTCGATCTTCGGGATCGGTTCGCGCTTGTAGCCCTCGATCAGCACAAGGTCGCAAGGGGCGATGCGGGAAAGGATTTCCTCGAAGGTCGGTTCGGCGGCACCGCGCAGTTCGTGCATGATGGCATAGCGGGTGCCGGAGACGATGGTCACCTCATGGGCGCCGGCCTGCCGGTGGCGGTAGCTGTCGGCGCCGACCTTGTCGATGTCGAAATCATGGTGGGCGTGCTTGATCGTCGAGATGCGATAGCCGCGGCGGGTGAATTCCTCGACAAGCCGGACAGCGAGCCCCGTCTTGCCGGAGTTCTTCCAGCCGGAAATTCCGAAGATGCGCGGCCGCTCGTTCACGCCATCACCTTGATCCACCGCTCCGCCTCCGCCAGATCATCTGGCGTGTTGACGTTGAAGAAGGGGTCGAGGAGGCTGGCGCGCGTTGGCCTCAACGGGAAGGCAACTTCCGTAACGTCATGACGTAACAGGAAGTCCCTGACGCGGCGTTTCTCGTCGTGGGTAATCCAGTTTTCCAGCTCGTCGGCGAGCGAAATCGGCCAGAGACCGAAGACCGGGTGGCTACGGCTTTCCGAAGTCGCGATGGCGATCTTGTCGGGGCTGTCGATGACCTCGGCCAGCCAGTCGACGAGGTCGCTGGGGAAGAACGGGCTGTCCACCGATACGGTGATCACGTGCGTGACGGCGGCGAGGTTTGCACCGTGAGCCATGGCGGCATGGATGCCGGCCATCGGTCCGGCCTTGCCGGGGATGATGTCGGGCAGGAACAGCGGGCTCCACTGATCGGTCATCCTGTCGGCGTTGACGGCGACAGAGGAGACCTGCGGCGTCAACCGGGCGATCGCATGGTCGAGCAGCGTGTGGCCGGCGAGCGTCACCGCCGCCTTGTCGCGGCCCATGCGCGTCGAGCGACCGCCGGCCAGGATGATGCCCGGGATGTTGGCTCGATCAAGCGTGAATCTGGTCGTCTTGCCGTCGGACATCAGACAGGGGTTCTCGGTTCGGACTCTTGCGCCACGGGTGTGCCGTGACGCTTGGCTTCACGATAGAATGTATAGAGCCCGGAGGCTATGACGATGGCGGCGCCGATCAGCGTCCATCGGTCCGGCACCTCGGCGAAGAACAGCCAGCCGAGCAACGCCGAAAAGATCAGGCTGGTGTAGCGCAAAGGCGCGACGAAGGAGATTTCACCGACGCGCATGGCAAGGATAACGGACTGGTAGCCGATCAGGACAAGCACTGCCGCCAAGCCGATATGCGACAGCGATGTGCCGCTCACCGGCTTCCAGCCACCGAGAACCGGTATCAGCAGCGCGCCGAACAGCGAGACCGAAATCGCGGTGATCACCGTGATCATCAGCGAAGGGACCTCGGGGCTGATGCTGCGTGTGGCGAGATCGCGGCCGGCGGTGACGAGCACGCTGGCGATGCAGAGAAGCGCTGCCGGCGTAAAACCGTCCACGCCGGGACGCACGATGATCATCACGCCGACGAGGCCGGCGACAATTGCCAGCATGCGGCGCCAGCCCACGGGCTCGGCGAAGAACAGAACGGCACCGAAGGTCACCACCAACGGCAGCGATTGCAGGATGGCCGAAGCGTTGGCGATCGGCATCATGCCCAATGCGGTGATGTAGGTGACAGCCGCCAGGATTTCGCATATGACGCGGATGGCGACCATCGGGTCAAGCACGATCCGCCAAGAGCGCAGAGCGCCCATCTGGCGGGCGATAAGGTAGACCAGAACACTGGTGAAGACGCCGCGCAGGAACATGATCTGGCCGGCATTCATTTCCGATATGACCGACTTGGAGAGCGCGTCGCTGGCTGAAAAGCCCGCCATGGCGACCGTCATGTAGAGCGCACCCTGAGTATTGCTTGACCGCGGCATAAAGACTTCCCGATTCCATCCCGCCGGTCTTGTAGTGCCGAACACAAACGATTGGAATCAAATGAAAGCCACACTGGCAATAAATCGATTGCGCAGTGCAAAATTATTTTTTTCTAATATTCCGGTGGATTTGATTTATGGGTCGAGCGATTGCGTTCGCGATGCTTCAGCCTAAGATTCAGCCGCCGGTAACACTCATGTGGCGGCTGACAGCAGGGCGGTTATTGGTGCGGTCGATGATGAAATCGTGGCCCTTCGGCTTGCGCGAGATCGCCTCGTCGATAGCCGCGTAAAGAAGGCCGTCGTCCTCGGTGGCGCGCATCGTGGTGCGCAGGTCGGCGGCGTCGTTCTGGCCGAGGCACATGTAGAGCGTGCCGGTGCAGGTCAGCCGCACACGATTGCAGCTCTCGCAGAAATTATGGGTCATTGGCGTGATGAAGCCCAGCCGGCCGCCTGTTTCCTCGACCGTGACATAACGGGCAGGGCCACCGGTGCGGTAGCCGATCTCGCTCATGGTGAACTGCCGTTCGAGGTCTGCGCGCAGCTTGGAAAGCGGCAGGTAGCGATCGGTGCGATCCTCCTCTATCTCGCCCATCGGCATGGTTTCGATGACGGTCAAGTCCATGCCGCGGCCATGGGCGAAGCGGATCATGTCAGGCATCTCGACGTCGTTGAAATCCTTCAACGCCACGGCGTTGAGCTTGATCTTCAAGCCCGCCTTCTGCGCGGCGTCGATGCCCTCCATCACCTTGTGAAAATCGCCCCAGCGGGTGATCTGGCGGAACTTGTCGGGGTCGAGCGTATCGAGGGAGACGTTGATGCGGCGCACGCCGCAATCGTAAAGCTCATCGGCAAAGCGTGCGAGTTGCGAACCGTTGGTGGTCAGCGTCAGCTCGTCGAGACCGGAGCCGATCTGCTTTCCGAGTTCGCGGACCAGATGCATGATGTTCTTGCGCACAAGCGGTTCGCCGCCGGTGAGCCTGAGCTTGCGCACGCCCTTGGCGATGAAGGCCGAACAGAGCCGGTTGAGCTCTTCCAGCGTCAGAAGATCCTTCTTCGGCAGGAAGTTCATGTTCTCGGCCATGCAATAGGTGCAGCGGAAATCACAGCGGTCGGTCACGGAGACACGCAGATACGTCACGGCTCGCTGAAACGGGTCGATCATCGGCCGCGCGTCGGCCACGAGCGGCGTGGCGTTGGTTATGGTTCCGACCTTGGTGTTCAACGGGATCTCCGATTTGGAACTAATGTGCGTATAGCGGTCTGCAACGTCAAGGCAAGAGCCGGTGAAATCGAGCTTGCCTCCAACAAAGCCTTTGCTTACTCCTCAACGGGAAGAGGAGCACCACCATGAGCGACATCTGGCCGACCGAACTGAAGGTATCCAAGGACCGTCAGCGTCTGATCGTCAGTTTCAATGATGGCGAGAGCTTCGAACTGTCGGCCGAGATGCTGCGGGTGCTGTCTCCCTCCGCCGAGGTGCAGGGGCACGGGCCGGGGCAGAAGCTCACGGTGCCGGGCAAGCGCAACGTGGCGATCATCTCGATGACACCGACCGGCAACTATGCCGTCCGGATCGGCTTCGACGACATGCATGACAGCGGCATCTTCACGTGGAATTACCTCCGCGAGCTTGGCGAGAAAGGTGAAACGCTGTTTGCGGCCTATGAGGATGAGTTGGGCCAGAAGGGGATGGACCGAGACACGTCGGCCAAACCGCGGTAGTTGTCATTGTAAGGTCATGTTAGGCGGCTAATTGCCAGCCAATCGCGCTTCAGGGAACGATCATGAAAATCATCGAGACAGTGGAAGAACTGGCGGCAATCTATGCCGGTGGATTGTCGCAGGCATCCGTCGCGAAAGTCACGAACTACCTCACGCCGCTCTACCGCCAGATGATCGACGCCTCGCCGTTCGTCGCACTGGCGACGGTCGGGCCCGAGGGGCTTGACTGTTCTCCGCGCGGTGACATCGGTGGCGTTGTCCGGATCATCGACGAGAAAACCATCCAGATGCCGGATTGGCGCGGAAACAATCGGGTGGATTCGCTGTCGAACATCGTCCGCGACCCGCGGCTGGCGCTTATGTTTCTCGTTCCCGGTTCGAACACGACGATGCGGATCAACGGCCGCGGCGTGGTGTCCGACGATCCAGAATTGCTCGCTTCCTTTGAGATGGACGGCAAGCATCCGCGCACGGTCATCGTGGTCACGATCGATGAAGTCTATTTCCAGTGCGCGCGGGCACTGATCCGATCGGAGCTCTGGAACCCGGAACATTTCGTCGACCCACAGTCATTACCGACGCCCGGCCTCATGCTGAAGGCTGCGACAGAAGAGTTCGATCACGAAACATACGACCGCGAATGGGCCGGACGAGCGGCCAAGACGATGTGGTGAAGAGGGAGAGCGGGCGGAGGGCTGGCGTTAGCCCTTGTAGATCAGCCAGCTTTTGGTGAATTCCTTCTGCATTCCGTCCTCGAACAGGACGGTGCAGTTGCGGCCGGAATTCTTGGCGCCGTAAAGCGCGACATCCGTCTTGTGGTAGAGTTCTCCGGCGTCTTCGGCGCTTGAGGCCATGCATATGCCGGCTGAAACCGTGACCGGTCCGTAGTTGACCCGGGTGCGCGAATTCTTGAACGGCGTCGCCTCCAGCGTCCGGCGGATGCGCTCGGCGATGCTCATCACTTCCTCGGCCGTATTGCCTTCGATGATCAGCGCGAATTCTTCGCCGCCGGTACGTGCAACGAAGACGTCCCTGCGAACGTTGGCGCGGATGACGGAGGCGACGGTCGCGAGAATCTTGTCGCCGACCGGGTGGCCGTAGGTGTCGTTGATCTTCTTGAAGTTGTCGATGTCGGCAAGAACGAGCGCGGTGACCGGACGCATGGCCGGGTTGTTGAATACGGCGGCGAGACGGTCGTCGAAGGCGCGGCGGTTCGACAGGCGGGTCAGCGAGTCGGTGTTGGCGATGCGCTTGTATTCATCGAGTTCCTTGCGGACCTGATCCATCTCGTTGGAGCGCTGGACGACATTTTCGACCGTGCGCTCGCCATGCGCCATCGTATTTCCAGTGGCTTCGGTGAGCAGATCGAGTGCGTTCTGGATGAGGTCGGCACTGGAGGCGTTCTTGGTGTTGATGCGGTTATAGGTTTCACCAAGCAATCTGTTGTAGCTTTCAAGCGATGTCTGCTCCTGGCGCAGGACACGCAGGACGCCTTCAAGCTCGGCGGCGATACGGCTGTGTGCCTCGTCGAACGCGTGCCCCGGGCCGTGGTTGAAATGCTGGGCGCCGATCGCATCCAGCTCTTCCTGGGTTGCTTGATTGCCAAGTGCTGCGAGATCGCGCGTCAGGGCCGGATTGGAGCCGATATAGGCTTCGTAGAAGAGTTCATAGTTGCGCGGTATCGGAGCTACGCCCATGGAGCGCATCGCAAAAGTGATCTGGCTCGCCACGTCGGGAACCTGCGTCTTTGGCGCAACAGCCGTCGTCATCCGGCTACTCCTCTAATAGATCTCAAAAGCAGTCTCTTCTTTCTTAGACTACAATTGTTTGGAAATGATTAAGGTTAGATATACCAGAGATTACATGTCAGATTTGTTGTTACTCAAGGGCTTGTTCTTATGATTATGATTTTTATACGGTAATTTACATAAGTCCAAAAATGGTCCTCGCGCGCAAGGCGAATTTTTCCGGCAACAATTTCATCGTCTATCGAAAGTGATGTTACGCATCGCACCGGGCCTCGGTCCATCCGCACATTGCCGCAGTCTCCATTCCTTTCAGATTTTCCAGAGTTTCGAGCGACAAAAAAGCCGCCGCAGGGACTGCGGCGGTATCGGGACTATCCTATGGTCGCCGGGTCGGCTTACTTGGGGCCGATCATCGTTTCCGGGCGGACGTACTGGTCGAACTCTTCATTGGTCAGATAGCCGCCGCCAACGGCTTCCTCGCGCAGCGTGGTGCCGTTCTTGTGGGCGGTCTTGGCGATCTTGGCGCAGGCGTCGTAGCCGAGCTTGGAGTTCAGCGCGGTGACCAGCATCAGTGAGTTCTCGACACCCTTGCGGATATTTTCTTCGCGGGCCTCGATGCCGACGACGCAATTGTCGGTGAAGGATACGGCGGCGTCGCCGAGGAGCTGCACGGACTGCAGGAAGTTGTAGGCCATCATCGGATTGTAGACGTTGAGCTCGAAGTGGCCCTGGCTGCCGGCGAAGGTTAGTGCTGCGTTGTTGCCGAAGATGTGGGCGCAGACCTGGGTGAGGGCTTCCGACTGGGTCGGGTTGACCTTGCCAGGCATGATCGACGAACCCGGCTCGTTTTCCGGCAGCGACAGTTCGCCGAGACCGGCGCGCGGGCCCGAACCGAGGAAGCGGATGTCGTTGGCGATCTTGAAGAGCGCGGTTGCGGCGGCGTTGATGGCGCCGTGGGCGAAGACCATCGAGTCGTGCGAGGCGAGCGCCTCAAACTTGTTCGGCGCGGTGATGAAGGGCAGGCCTGTTATCGCGGAGATTTCCTCGGCGACCTTTTCGGCAAAGCCGATCGGGGCATTGAGGCCGGTACCGACGGCGGTGCCGCCCTGCGCGAGCTTGGACAGCGCCGGCAGCGTCAGTTCGATGTTGGCGATTGCCGAGCCGACCTGCGCGGCATAGCCGGAGAATTCCTGGCCGAGCGTCAGCGGCGTGGCATCCTGGGTGTGGGTGCGGCCGATCTTGATGATGTGGCTGAACTCAGTGACCTTCATGTCGAGCGCGGCATGAAGATGCTTCAGGCCTGGAAGCAGGTGATGGACGATCTGCTCGACGCAGGCGATGTGCATGGCTGTGGGATAGGTGTCGTTGGACGACTGGCTCATGTTGACGTGGTCGTTCGGGTGAACCGGCTTCTTCGAGCCCATCTCGCCGCCGAGCATCTCGATCGCGCGGTTGGAGATCACTTCGTTGGCATTCATGTTCGACTGCGTGCCGGAACCGGTCTGCCACACGACCAGCGGGAAGTGCTGGTCAAGCTTGCCGTCGATGACTTCCTGAGCTGCTGACACGATGGTCTCGCCGATGTCAGGCGAAAGCTGTCCGAGCGCCATGTTGGCGCGGGCGGCGGCCTGCTTGACGATTCCCAGGGCGCGTACGACCGACAATGGCTGCTTTTCCCAGCCGATCTTGAAATTGCCGAGCGAACGCTGCGCCTGGGCGCCCCAATACCTGTCGTTCTGCACTTCAATCGGGCCGAAGGTATCGGTCTCGATACGGTTGGAAGTCATGGCCATGCCTTTCGTTCACGTAAGCGGCTGCAAAGATGCGGTCTTATAGGTCTGAAATGGCGGGATGAAAACGGGGGCGCGGAAAAATATGGACGCGTATCGATGGCTGGCGCGCGGCGATCCGTGGTTTTTCGGACACGCCCTACTTTTTATGGAGGATCGGCCGTTTTGGGCACTGTGTGAGATCATCAAAATCGAGTAAAAAATTAACCAATAATTTCATAATTTTGTGTGAACTGGGAGCATGGCGACGGGTCTGTCACGTTACGAAAGAGTGAACTCTTCGAGGCTGGCGATGGCACCCTGTTTCTGCCATGTCACCGTCAGGCGACGGATGAAGTTAAAGTTTTGAGCTGGGCGAAGCCCATGACCGAAGACAGCATGACACTGGGACTGGAAAAAGCATGACATTCTTCTTGAAAGGTGCGGTTTCCGCACTCGCACTTTCCTGCGGTATGGCGGCGATGGGTGTGGCGCCCGCGCATGCCTATACGCTGATGGACATGATCCGCGGCGATCGTGCCCGCACCCAGAGCACCATCATCAATCCGACCCCCGAGGTATTGCCGCCGCAAGCCAACACTAATGCGCCGCTGCCGAAGGTTTCCGCGCCGCGGTATTACACCTACAAGCCGGATGCGATGCGTCTGGTCGATACCGGCAAATTCACCGATCCCGTCGTCACCGGTGCGGTTGCCGCTGTCGGCGCGCCGAGCGATGCGACGCCGTCGGTGCAGCGTCGGTATCTGATCGACGCCAAGGTCCGCGCGCCCGTGGATGTCGCCAAGGCGCTGGAAAGTTACTACGGCGATGCCAAGAACCCGCTGGTGTGGTTGACCGGCACCGAAGTCAATGACCGTGCCAAGGCTGCGATGGGCTTTCTTGCCAGCGCGGCCTCCGTCGGTCTCGACCCCGCCGATTATGCCGTCGAGGTTCCCGCGGTTGATCCGGCCAATCCGGATCCCGCGATGCGCGATCGCGCCTTGACGCAGTTCGAGCTCGCGCTTTCCGCCAAGGTGCTGGCCTATGTACAGGACACGGTTCGCGGTCGCGTCGACCCGAACAAGCTGTCCGGCTACCATGATTTCGCTCGCAAGACGGTCAATCTCGATCCGGTCCTGAAGCTCGCACGACTGAGCCCCGATGTCGGCGCCTACCTCGCGAGCCGCTCGCCGAACGGTCCACAGTTTGTCGCGCTGCAGGCCGAACTTGCCAAGCTGAAGGGCGAGGGCGATGCCGAGCAGCCGATCAACATCGCGCTCGCTGGCGTTCTGCATCCGGGTGAGACTTCGTCCGAAATTCCAAACATCGTCAAGGCGATCAGCAAGCATGGCTCGGCGGCGCTGAAGAGCGAAAACGCCGCGACCCTTGCCTCCTATACAGGCGGTAGCGACTATTCGCCGGAGATCGTCTCGCTGGTCGAAGCCTTCCAGAAGGAACGTGGCCTGAAGCCTGACGGCATCGTTGGCCAGGCGACCGTGCGTGTGATGACCGGTGGCGACACCAACGGATCGAAGATCGAGAAGCTGGTTGTCGCCATGGAGCAGGCGCGCTGGCTGCCGGCCGATCTCGGCGCGCGCTACGTCTTCATCAACCAGCCCGCCTTCATGGTCTACTACCACAACGACAACAAGGAAGAGTTGGCGATGCGCGTGGTCATCGGCCAGCCGTCTCACCAGACGTTCTTCTTCCAGGACCAGATCCAGACCGTCGAGTTCAACCCTTTTTGGGGCGTTCCGCAGTCGATCATCATCAACGAGATGCTGCCGAAGTTACGTTCCGATCCGAACTATCTCGACCGCATGGGCTATGAAGTCGCGGTCAACGGTCGTGCCGTTCCGTCGTCCAGCGTCGACTGGTACGGTTCGACATCGAACGTCTCCGTACGCCAGCCACCGAGCGGTGACAACGCGCTGGGCGAGCTGAAGATTCTGTTCCCGAATGCGCATGCAATCTACATGCACGACACGCCATCGAAGGGCTTCTTCAAGCGTGACATGCGGGCGCTCAGCCATGGTTGCGTGCGTCTTGCAGACCCGCGCGCAATGGCGGCCGCCGTGCTGAACACCACAGTCGACAAGATCGGCCAGGAGATCGCAACGGGCAAGAACCATGCGGTACAGGTGCCGCAGAAGTTCCCCGTCTACATCGCCTACTTCACGGCATGGCCTGACAAGAACGGCGTCGTTCAGTATTTCAACGACGTCTACGATCGCGATGCCTACGTCCAGAAGGCATTCGACGCCACGACGAAGGCGCGCGGCGCACAGATCTGAGTTTTAGCGCTGCGCGGCCATTTGGTCGCGGAGCGTCAGACTGCTGACGAGGCTTCCGGTTAAGGGATGTCTACGTCTGCTTTAGCCACCGGCACTACCCCAAACACTGCCTCATTCCTTTGCTTGTCACAGGAATCGAGCAGCCCAAGTCCTTGGGCGGAAAGAGTCTTTTCACGGCGCGGACGCGCCG
>UCCA01000042.1 GCA_900470805.1 Hyphomicrobiales bacterium
GGCGGCAACGGCGGCGGCAACGGTGGCGGCAACGGTGGCGGCAACGGCCCGAACTAAGGCTGCGCCTGACGTCTGACCAAAGCATCGAAATCAAGCCCGGGCATTTGCCCGGGCTTCGCGTTTCGACCTCGCTTCGAAATCGGATGGGTGGAACACGGCAGTCGACGATCTGGATGGCGATGCCCGGGCTGCTACGTTCCCGAAAACTGCCCGGCACGCGGGCCGGCGAGCGTCACCTGCCAGGCGGATTTGTTGTTGAAATTCTGGCTTGCCAGGAAGGTGTATCCGGTGCTGGCCCAAGGCTTGACGCGGCCGGAGAGGTTATCGAGCACATAGTCACCCGATTTCAGGCGCGCCAGCAGGACGACGTGATTGCCGCCGGCATGATCGATGACAACGGACATCGAGAGCTTGTTCGACGGGAAGCCGGCGTCGAGCAGTATTTTCAGTTTCAGAAGAACATAGTCCTCGCAATCGCCCCTATTGTTCACGGGCAGCGACCAGAATTCAGACTTGCCCATCGTCGAAAGGTCGGTTGCCGGGCGCACGGTGGCGTTGACCTGACGATTGATCTGCTGAAGCAAGGACATTGCCTGCTCGTCCGCGATCTCGCGTCCGCCCCTATTGTGGCACAGCCAGGCGTAGCGAGAGCACGCCGACGGGAAGCCGACGGGGGCGCCGATCGAGCGCGAGGCGGGCAGTGTCGAGCCGGCGAAGCTTTCTGCCGGAATGATCGACAGTATAGTGGCCAATACTGAAATGATTACGCAAATCCGCACTCGAACCTCCTTCAGGCCAGCCGAATCACCGCATCAGTGGGCCTATATCTTTGAATTTGATTATAATTTTATGTGTTAGAGGTTAACTATATACTAACAAATGCGGGCTCTCTGGCGCTGGCACACTTCATTTCAAAGAATTAACAAACTATAAATTCCCTCATTAACGCTTCGTTAACTTTGGGAGTGAGTTGCATGCGTAGAGAATTACTTGGTGTTTCTATCGGATTTGCTTTTCTTCTTTCCGGAAGCAGTCTTGTGGGCGCTCAGACACAGCGGATTAATTGCAGGATGGTCCTGCCTGGCACAATCGAGGCGCGGCTCTGCGCGCCGGTCGAAAGCATCAACCTCAATCCGTTCGCCGATCCCGACCGTAACGGCCGGCGGACGTTCGGCACGGTTTCCGCCTCCGTCGGGACCGCCAGCGGCGGCAACGGCAACAACAGCAGCAACGACGGTGATAATGGCAGCGGCGACGGAGGCGGCGAGGGCTCTGGTCCGGGCCATCACGTTCATGGCGGCAAGCATCATGGCAAGCATGGCGGAAAGCACGGCGGCCATTCGCATTCCGGCCATCAGGGTTCGGATCACGGACCTGGCAAGCCGCATCACGACGGCCACAAGAATGATCACAAGGGTGATCACAGGGGTGACCATAAAGGCGATCACAACGGCGATCATAAGGGAGACCATAAGGATCGTCCACATGGCAAGCCGGACAACGACAAGCGCGGCCACGGCCCATCGCGCGGCGACCGCAACGAGCCGGTACGGGGCTCGGCTCACAACGGCCATTCGAAGGGCGAGCATGGCAAGGATCGTCCACAGGGCGGCTGGGGTC
This sequence comes from Hyphomicrobiales bacterium, assembly GCA_900470805.1. GTDB lineage: Bacteria > Pseudomonadota > Alphaproteobacteria > Rhizobiales > Rhizobiaceae > Rhizobium. The sequence goes on from UCCA01000042.1 coordinate 1,621, forward strand.
AGCGTCACGACAACGAGCAGCGCGGCGACAAGCCGGGTCCGTTCGGAAGCCGAGACGATGACGACAGGGGCGAGAAGGGCAACAAGGATGGCCAGCCGGGCTTCGGCGGCAAGGTTGATGGTCCGCACAAGGGTGGTGTGAGCGAGCGCGGCGACAAGTCGGAGAAGCCATCGCATGGCCAGGAAGGCAACACGGCTGATCGCGATCAGAATCCCGGCCGGAGCGAACAAAGCAGCCCGTCGAAGGACAATCGTCACAACGACAAGCCGAACGGCGGCGAACAGGCCGGAAAGCCGAGCAGCGACAAGTCGGGTCCAGCCGACCGCGACAATCAGAAGACCGGTTCGTCCCAACGTGACAACAAGAGCGACAAGCCTGATGGTCGCGACAAGAACGATAAGCCCGACAGTGGACAGCGTGGCGATGATGGCAACCGCGCTGATGCACCGGCAGGCGCTGGTCAGCAGGGCGGTGGCCAGCAGGAAGATGACAACGCGCCTGGCCCGGCCTGATTTAAGCTGACGCGTGACGAGCGCCCGGAGTGCAAGGCCCAGACATCAAAAAGCCCGGAGCGATCCGGGCTTTTCCGCGTATCAGCTGTCCCGATCACGGTACAGACGGCATCAGAACTTGAAGCCGACGCCGACGGTAACAACGTTCTGGTTGAAGTCGGTATCGACGCCCAGAAGATCCTTGCTACCATAATCGTTGTAGCGATATTCGAGCCGTCCGAAGACGTTGTCGGTAAAGGCATAGTCGACGCCGGCGCCGACTGTCCAGCCGGAGAAGGTGGCGCTGTCGCTGCCGATCGGCGTGTCGACATGACCGCGGGCACCGGTCCAGCCGGCCGCGCCGTAGAGCAGTGCGTGGTCGATGGCATAGCCGACGCGGGCACGAACGGAACCAGTCGTGTCAAACTTGTATTCGTTCAGGCCGACATCCTCTTCGTTCCAGTTGTAGGAAACGTCACCCTCGATGCCGAGTACGATGCTGTTGTCGAGCTGCCAGTTATAGCCGGCAAAGCCGGTGACGAGGCCGCCATTCATGCTCGATGAGCCGATGCCGGAAAAATCGCCGTTGCCCCATGCGCCGCCGCCCTGAATACCGGTGTAGAAGCCGGTCCATGTGAAGACCGGTGCCACCTGCTCGACCGGTGCCGGCGGTGTTTCGGCAACCAGATCAGCGGCGGATGCCGATCCCGCAAGCATGAGAAGTGCTGCTGACGCAGTGACGATGCGAACGTTCATGATAAAATCCCTCTCCTGTGAATAAGGGTACACTTCAACCGTTGGCCGCCTCCGGCGCCCAATCTTTCAATCGCCGCGCTAAAGCGCAGCAAAAATGCGGCCGCGAGCGAAATCGTCGATCCGACCCGACGTAACAACGTCGCCAGATTGTAAATGGTTCCATGAAGAAATGCTAATTTTATATATGTGCCCTGTTGGCGGGCCTAATCGCTACCGTTTCGTCTGATCAGCTGGCGGCCAGCGTTTGGTTGCGGGCTGCCAGAAATGACAGCGTTTCCTCAGCTGGCATCGGCCGTCCGAACAGGTATCCCTGGCCGATATCGCAGCCAAGCTGGATCAGATTGTTGAGTTGGCGGGTCTCCTCGATGCCCTCGGCAGTGGTCTTGATGTTGAGGCTGCGCCCGAGGCCGAGCATGGCCAGCACGATCTTTTCCTGGCGTTCGTCGTCGCGGTAGGTGGCGATAAAGCTCTTGTCGATCTTGATCTTGTCGAAGCGGTAGCGGGCGAGCTGCGCCAGGCTCGAATAACCGGTGCCGAAGTCGTCGAGTGCGATCTGGACGCCGGCCTCATGCAGATCGTCGAGGATGGCGGCGGCACTTGCCGGGTCCTGGATCAAGGCATTCTCGGTGATCTCGATCTCAAGCCGGTTTGTTGGCAGGCCGTTGATGGTCAACGTCTTGAAGATCCGTGATGTCAGCAGGCGGTCTTCCATCTGCACCGGCGAGACGTTGAAGGACAGGGTGATGCGATCGTCCCACAGAAGCGCGTCGCGGCAGGCTTGGGAGAGCAGGTCTTCGAACAGCGCGGTGATCAGGCCGGTTTCCTCGGCGATGCCGATGAAAACCGGCGGCGGGATGCTGATCCCGTCATCGTCGGTCCAGCGTGCCAGCGCCTCGAAACCGCAGACGTCGCCGGTCTTCAAATCGATCAGCGGCTGGTAGAATGGGCGGATGGCCTTGTTCTTGATCGCAAGGCGCAGCTTCGCCTCCAGCGAGGCGCGCGCCGCCACCTTGTCGTGCATCGATGCTTCGAAGGCGAGATAGTTGTTCGGGCCGCGCGATTTGGCTTCGTACATGGCCAGATCGGCGCGGTGGGCGGTGTCTTCGAGCGCCTCGCCCTGTCGCCAGCGATCGTAGCCGACGCTGGCGCCGACCTCGACGGCGAAACCGTCGATGTGAATGGGGCGGGTGACCGCCTGGATCAGTAGCCGGGACAGGCGCTCCTCATGGTGCGACGACAGACCGGTGGCGATGATGATGAACTCGTCGCCGCCGAAACGGTAGACGGAATTAGCGCTGCCGATCGCGCAGATGCGCTTGGAGACCTCGACCAGCAGGGCATCGCCGCCATTGTGGCCGATCAGGTCGTTGACCTTCTTGAAGCCGTCGAGATCGATGCCGAAGATGGTGACGTTGCGCTCCCATTCCTCGCTGTATTCATCGACCCTCACACGCCTCTGGGCCAGCACGGCCCGTTCGAAAGCATAGCGGTTCGGGAGTTTCGTCAGGTGATCGTGCGTGGCGGTCCAGTCGGCCTTGGCTTCGGCCCGGGCGCGCAGGTCCATCTCCTTGCGCAGGTCGGTGATCCTCAGCACGGAATAGATGAAGCTCATCGTTCCTGCCACGGCCAGCGCAAGCACCAGCTTGTCGGCGCCGTATGTCTCGAATTCTTGCACGAAGGCGGTCAGATGGTCACCGAATTGGAGCAACGCTCCGACAACCCACAATGCTGCTCCAAGCGCCATGAGCGACAGCCACTGCCGTCCCGCTCTGCTCCGGAAAAATGCCGGCATGCTCCCCACTCCATCTCCACCGAGCGAGGATATAGCATTCAAGTCTAAAATGTTTGTTGAAACCAGAACGTGATTTCTAGTTATTCCCTGCCTACTCATAGGCGAATTTGCATATATTGACCGACTGGAAAAGAAACGGGCGAGCATTGGTCGCTCGCCCGCTGTCTGTAGGGTTTACAGGTGCATCAGCATGGATGCGAAGATGGCGAGGCAAAGAAAAATGATGCCAGCCGTCAGTCGCAGAAGGCGCGTGCGTCTCAGCCGCGCCCCGTTCCAGTCATAAGACATGGTCAGGCCTCCTTTTACGAAGGTTTATTCCCGGGAGTTCCGGGCAGGTTAGCTTTCGCGCAATTGGCTTGCGCAAGGCTTATCGAAATCCGTGGCTGCGGCGGCCCGCTTTTACACGCGGTCGAAGCGCAGCGACCAGCGGTGTCCGTTGCTGGTCATGTGCAAAGCCGACAGCGGTTCGACATCGATATGCCAGAAGGAGGACAGTGGTGCCTGCAGGGCGATCAGCGTTGCGGCCCGGATGACCGGGGCGTGACTGATTGCTATCATATGGCCGCCGCGTGTCGATTGCGCCGCCATCCACGGAACGAGACGGGAGTGGAGCGCGGCGAAGCTTTCGCCGCCATGCGGCGCCGCGTCGGCATCGCTCATCCAGGCCACTAGCGCATCCGGTTCTGCCTCGCCGATGGCGGTGATGGATTGGCCGGCCCACCTGCTGTAATCGCAATCGGCAAGTTCGGGCGCGACAACAGCGGCGAGACCCAGCGCGTCGGCGGTCTGGCGGGCGCGCAGCGCGGGGCTGGTCAGGACGTGGTCGGCACGGGGGATTTGCTCCGCCAGCGCCTGCGCGGCGGTGCGTGCACGCTGTTCCAGCGGTTCGTCGAGCGGAAAGCGCGCCTGTCGGTTTGCCTCCGTGGCGCCGTGGGAGATGAAGGTGAGGCGCGTCATCACTTGCGATCGTCTCCGGATAACCGAGGGGAGGGGTGGATGTTGTGTGACGCCGCGTTGACAGCTTCCGGACCGCAGCTATAACGGTGATGTTGTAGGTTTGGAAGCCGGTGAAATTCCGGTGCGGTCGCGCCACTGTGATCAGGATGGGGATACCCCAGACTGGAAGTCAGACCCTACCACGCAACGATTCTCGACTGAACGCGTCATTCCAGGAGGAATTCATGTCTGATACCACTTTTGCGCCCGGCGTCGCGCCGGCCCCCATCCCCGTTGGCGAGATCCTGCCTTGGGCGATCTTCGGCGGCCTGCTGATGCTGATCGCCATCTATTTCGTCGGCACCGAAGAAGGCGCCATGGCGCTGTTCAACGGCGTGTACGTGCACGAATTCGTCCACGACGCCCGCCACCTGCTCGGCTTTCCCTGCCACTAAGGCGCGCCCCGAATCCTTCGGATTCGCCGCATATGCTTTGGGTCTTTGTTTTATCGCATGTCGCTGCCGCAAAACCGCTGCACGCTTTCGCGCGACATGCTCAAGGGGAGTTTGAGACATGGTTGGAAAACTTTTGCTTCGTGGCATGCTGGCGGGGCTGATCGCTGGCATCCTGGTGTTTGCCTTCGCGCACACCTTCGGTGAGCCACTCGTCGATCAGGCGATCGGCTTTGAAGAGGCCGCGGCACAGGCTGCCGGCGAGCCGGCGGAGCCGGAACTCGTCAGCCGCGCCACCCAGGCCGGCATCGGCCTGTTCACCGGCACGATGGCCTACAGCATCGCCATCGGCGGCATCTTCGCGCTGGTCTTCGCATACGTGCAGGGCCGCGTCAGCCGCCTCGGCGCGCGGGCGACATCGGCGGTGCTTGCGATCTTCGGCTTCGTGGCGATCGTGCTGGTGCCGAACATCAAGTATCCCGGCAATCCGCCGGCCGTCGGCAATCCCGATACGATCGGCGTGCGGACGGAGCTGTTCTTCCTGATGATCGTCGTGTCGATTGCCGCGCTGGTGGCGGCGGTCTCGCTGGCACGGCGTCTGGCGCCGCGCTTCGGCGCCTGGAACGGGGCGATTGCGGCAGGTCTCGCCTATGTCGTGTTCATCGGCCTCGTGCAGTATCTGCTGCCGGCGATCAACGAAGTGCCGGAGACCTATTCGGCGATGGTGCTGTGGAGCTTCCGCACCACCACGATCGGCATGCACGTGGTGCTTTGGGCGGTGATCGGGCTGGTGTTCGGCGCGCTTGCCGAACGCAAGATCGGCGTATCATCGGGCGTTCGCCGCACCGGCGCGCCGGTGTTCCACTGATCCGAAAGGGAGGCTCCGGTACGGCCGGGGCCTCATCCACCAGAATGTCCAGGCGCCAAATCATTTTTGCCCTTCCCCTGATCCTGTCGCTGCTAGCGGCGGGCGAGGTGGCCGCGCACCGGAGCACGGCGGGCGGCTCGCAGAGCGGCATTGCCATCCCCGAGATATCGCATGGCGAAATGATCGTTATGGCCGAGCATCGGGCGGGGATTATCGATCTCGCGGCACGCGCCACCGATACTGACGAGCCATTCCGCCGCGTCCTGAACTATGCGCGGATCCAGTATGTCTACTGTCTGTGGGGCAAGATGCCGGGCGGCGTCACCGACGAGGCCAGCCCCTTCAACGAATGTTCGCACGCTTATCTCGCCGCCACCAAGGCGGTGCTGATGAAGATGCGCGAGATGCCGCGCGAAGCCGACGCTGCGGGTGCCATCGTCTCGGACATCGATGCCCGCATGGTCGAGCGCGGTCTGTCGCTGATCACCTGCAGCTACAGCGGCGAGACCTTCAACACCGCCGACGTGCTGCGCCCGCACTGGGCCGACATTCCGACCCATCCGGCCAGCCTAGCGTCGCTGACGCTGCTTGCCGGCATCGCTGCTCTCGGGACGCTGGCCTTTCGGCGGCTGCTCGGCCGCGCGACCGTCTAACTCAGCTCTTGTCGTTTTCGCGGTGCAGGTGCATCGCCACCAGCATGGCTGCCAGATGCACGGTGTTCTTGGCGCCGTACCGCTCCTTCATGCGCTCTAGCCGGTGCTCGACGGTGCGGTGCGAAATGCCGAGCTCCGTGGCGATCTGCTTGGCGGTGGCACCTTCGGTCAGGAGCTGGATGACGGCCTCGTCGGTGACGTCGAGCCTTGCCTGCCGCTCCGGGGCGTTGAACATGAAGCGGCCGTTGGTGACCGTCAGCAGCCAGGCCGGTTTGGAGGCGGTCTTCTGCGGCAGGATCAGCCGCTCGTAGGCGATGTTGACGCCAAGCAGGCGGGTCTTCACCAGTTCCATCGACGGCTTCTGCGAGGCAATCACTTCGCGATAGCGCGGGATGACGGCCGATTCCATGTAGCTGCGATCCTTGAAATCGCCGATCTTCTGGTTCGCGAACAGCGTGTTGATGTTGAGGATGCTTGATGCAAAGCCAGAGGGGCGGACCACCTGCAACTGCCAGCCGAACGGATCCTCGCCTTCGAGGACGATGATGGTCAGCCGCATCTTGATGGTCAGGAGATCGACCACGTCGCGATGGATATCCTCAGGCGCCGCCGGCGCCGTTGGCGTCGTCCTCAGCCAAGCGTCCAGAAGCTTCTGGGTGACGGTGTGGAATGATGCGTCCTTGGTCATCAACTCATGCGTGAAATCGGCGATGGATCGGATGGACAACCCAGGATGGGCCGTTGCAGCATACAGGTCGTTACAAGCTTACATCTTCCAACGAATGAGGAGCATATATTCAACGTTCCGGTGAATAATAATCTATCTCAAATTAGGCTAAATACCCGTTAAACGCGTTGCATGCCTGTTGCAACAGCTTTCGTGCCGTTTTCGGACATATCCCGGACGGCGGGAGCGGCTCAATCGTCCGCATAGCGCTGCTCGCGCCATGGGTCGCCATACATGTGGTAGCCGTTCCGTTCCCAGAAACCTGCGGCATCCGCAGGCAGGAAGTCGATCCGGCGCAGCCACTTGGCGCTCTTCCAGAAATACAGATGCGGCACGATCAGCCGCATCGGGCCGCCATGCTCCGCCGTCAGCGGCTGCCCTTCCCAGGAGGTCGCAAGGATGGCGTCGTCGGCCGCGAAATCGATCAGCGGTAGGTTGGTCGTATAGCCGTCGTAGCTGGTCAGCATCACATGCGTCGCCTGCGCCTTCGGCATGGCGAGATCCAGCAGATCGTGGGTGGAAACACCCTGCCAGGTGTTGTCGTATCGCGACCAGGTGGTGACGCAGTGGATGTCGGAGACGTAGGTGCTCTGCTCGATCGCCTGAAAGGCGGTCCAGTCAAGATCGAGCTGCGTCTCGACGAGGCCGCCGACCTCCAGCCGCCAGGTGTCGGTCGAAATCACTGGCTGTTCGCCGAGATCGAGTACCGGCCAATTCTTGACAAGATGCTGGCCGGGCGGCAGGCGGTCGGTCTCGGGGCGGCTGACGCGGCCGGTGATGAATTTGCCTTCGCTGGCCCATTTGCGTTTCGAGGCGGTCAGCTTGCTGTCCGCTGGAATGGGATGGTCCGTCATGGCTGGCCTTTCGTGAAGCCTGAATTAGTTCACCGGAGAGCAGTGGCTGTCAAGCGCCGCGCCCGACTGGCTTGAGAGCGGTCGTCGAGGGCGAATTGGGTCACGAAACCGTTAGCAAGCTACGGAAACCGCGTTGCCGTGGCTGCCGAAGGTTGAATTTCCCCCTGACCTGACCGATAAATTGAAGATATCGCGGGCGCCGTTCTGGCGCCTGTTTTCGTTTGCAGGCCTGCCCGCCGGGCACCATTTGCCGATACAGGATTGTCTAGCCCATGCGTATTCCCGCCGAGATCGAATCCGATCTGCCTTTCCTCACCGCCTTGCGCCGTGACCTGCACGCGCATCCGGAACTTGGCTTCGAGGAGGAGCGCACCAGCGCGATCGTGGCCAAGCTTCTGGAGGAAGCCGGCATCAGCGTGCATCGCGGCCTCGGCGGCACCGGCGTCGTCGGCACGCTGCAGATCGGCAATGGCACGCGGCGGATCGGATTGCGCGCCGACATGGATGCGCTTGCGATGCCGGAGACGGCGGAGAGGCCATACAAGTCGACGGTCACAGGCAAGATGCATGCCTGCGGGCATGATGGCCACACGACGATGCTCATCGGCGCCGCCCGGCATCTGGCCGCGACACGCGGATTTTCCGGCACGGTGCACTTCATCTTCCAGCCGGCCGAGGAGGGCCGGGGCGGGGCGAAGCGGATGGTGGAGGACGGGCTGTTCGAGCTCTTCCCCTGCGACGCCGTCTATGGCCTGCACAACATGCCGGGGCTTGCCGTCGACGAGATGGCGGTTGTATCAGGCCCGCAGCTTGCCTCCTCGGACAGCTGGCGCCTGACGCTGCGGGGGACTGGCACACATGGCGCCAAGCCGCATCTCGGCCGCGATCCGATCACCGCCGCCGGCACCTTCCTCTCGTCATTGCAGACAATCGTCGGCCGCATCGTCGATCCGCTGCAGCCGGCCGTCGTCAGCGCCTGTTCGGTGCAGGCAGGCGATCCGAAGGCGCTGAATGTGATCCCCGATATCGTCGAGATCGGTGGCACGGCGCGGGCCTATTCGCCCGAGGTGCGCGACCAGCTCGAAGCGGAGATTGGCCGGCTGGCGCAGGGTACGGCGTTGATGTTCGGGATTGTGGCGGAATACGCGTTCGAGCGGAGGATTCCGCCTGTCGTCAACGATGCCGATGCGACCGCGCGGGCGCTGGGCGCGGCGGTCGATGTATTCGATGCCAAGGTGGTTACCCACTTTCCGCCATCGACGGCGGGAGACGATTTCGCGTTTTTCGGCCAGAAGGCGCCCGGATGCTATGTCTGGCTTGGTAACGGGCCGGCGGTGGACGGGGCTCTGCACCACAATACGGCGTATGATTTCAACGATGGCGCGATCGGGCCGGGCGTTGCATTCTGGACGCGGCTGGTGGAGCGGGAGTTGGCTTCGGAGGGGTGAGGTCGCTATGTTGGAGGGGCATTGGCGATTGTGGTCCCTGTGATAGGCTGACTTGGTGGGTTGAGCCCCCTCATCTGCCTGCCGGCATCTTCTCCCCGTTGGGGCGAAGAGCGCTAGAGCCACAACGCTTTCAACGATTTAGAGATCTTCGGCTAAGATGGGCCGCGGAGCGCGCCACGGGTCCCTTCTCCCCGCCGGGGAGAAGATGCCGGCAGGTCAGGCGCAACTTGTTGCGCCGGGGATGAGGGGGCTACACGGCACACCCTTGGCCGCACCTCAGTCAGAACCTAATCCTCACAAAACCTCCAGCACCGGGCTCTCCATCACCCGTCCCGTCGCCATGTCGGCGATGCCGCGGTCGGTCTGGTGGGGGCCGGCGTTGCAGGCGAGTGTCGCTCCGAAGCAGGCCTTGAAGACCAAGTAGGGTGGTTTCCAGTCGACGATTTCTTCCATGGCGCGGCGGATGGCGCGGAAGGCGTCGGCGGTGTCCTGAAGTGGCGCCTCGGTGACGAGGCCGGAGAGCGGCAGGGGCAGAAGGACCTTTATCTCGCCATCCTGCGCGACCGCCATGCCGCCGCCGGCCGATATCACGGCGTTGGCGGCAAGCGTCATGTCGGCGACGTTGCCGCCGAAGACCGTGAGGTTGTGGCTGTCGTGCGAGACGGTGGTGCAGAAGGCGCCGTGCCACTCGCCCCAGCCGGTAAGGAAGCCGATACGTGGGCGTCCGTTGACCTTGCCATGGCGATGGACGACCGAAATCATGGCGCTGTCTGCCGGCGGGACGACAAAACCGTCTCGTACGACTGTTTCGACTTCGCCCCATTGCGTGAAGCGTGGCTGGTCGATGGTGGCGACCCGCACACGCTCGCCTCGGGAGGGGATGCGGAAGTCGTCTTCGGTGAGCGGGGACAGCTTGACGGAGTGCTGTAATGGCGTGCTGTCGGCGCAGGCGATGTCAACGACCATCTCGCCGTCGCGCGAGACGATGCGACCGTTGGCGATCACAGACTTTGTCTCGAACTCGACCAGATCCCTGAACAGCACGATGTCGGCGCGGCGACCGGCGGCAATCAGCCCTAGATCGGGACGCTGCAGCCGTTGCGCGGCGTTGAAGGTCGCGGCGCGTAGCGCCCATTCCGGCCGCATGCCATAGCTGACAAGCCGGCGGACGACGTCGTCCAGACCGCCGCAGTGAAAGAGTTCGTCCGGAAAGACGTCGTCGGTGCACAGCGTGACCGTCGAGGGCAGGTGGCCGAGGCCGTTCAGGGCGGCGACGAATTCGCGCAGCAGATGGTCGTGCGAGCCACGCAGTTCGATGGTCAGGCCGGCCGCCAGCTTCTGCAGAAGGTCGTCGGCGGAGGTCAGTTCGTGGTCGGAGGTGACGCCCGCGGCCATGAAGGCGGCGAGATCGGCACCGGCGAGGCCGCGGGCGTGGCCGCAAACGAGCTTGTCCGCCGCGAGGCCGGCATTGACGATATCGGTCATGCGCGGATCGCCTTCGATGACGCCGCGCATGTTCATGACCTCGGCGATACCGGCGACTTCCGGCCAACCCAGCATCTCGGCGATTACGGATGCATCGAAATCGGCGCCGGCGACTTCCAGGCCGGGCGCCGAAGGAACGCAGGACGGAGCAAGAAGGAGGGTGCGCAATGGCAGATCGCGCGACGCCTCGATCGCCCAGCGGACGCCATCGAGGCCGTGGACGTTGCCGAATTCGTGCGGGTCCCAGACAACAGTGGTGACGCCACGTGGCACGACGGTGGCGGCATAGGCCGACGGCGTCACCATCGAGCTCTCGATGTGCATGTGGGTGTCGATCAGACCAGGCGCGATGATGGTACCGCTGGCGTCGATGGTCTCGGCGGCGTCCGAGCGGGTTTGCTGAGTATGCACGCTTGCGATCAGCGGGCCGACGAGGCCGATGTCGGCGTCGCGGATAAGCCCGGTGACGACATCGAGCAGCCGGCCGCCCGTTATCAGCAAGTCGAATGGCGCATCGCCCCGAGCAGCGGCGACGGCGCGAGCGCGCAGTGCGGCATCGTTGAGGTCCATCGGCTCACGGGCGCTCATGTGCGGGCCTCTTGCATGAGGGCGCCGAGGATCACGGCGCGGGCGGCGTCGGTGTCGATATCCGTGGCGTATTCAGCATTCGGTTCGGCATGGCTGGCGCGGGTCTCGACAACGGTGCGGCCGCGAGTCAGGCTGCCCTTCAGCTCGACATCGATGCGGGCGGCGCGGAAGGTAACGAGATCAGGGTGTGCGAAGGCAACGGCGGCGCAGGGGTCGTAGATCGCCATGCCAGGGCGGCCGCGGCTGGTGCCGATGCCGATATAGCCGTCGAGAAAATCGGCGAGCATTTCGGCATTGGCGCCGCCGGCCTTGCGGATCGGCGCGACGTCATCGGGGACAGCGATGACCTTGCGGCAGAGGTCGAGATCGACCATCCGCAGCGGCAGGCCGTGGGCGATGACGATCGCCAGCGCTTCGGGGTCGGCCAGCGCGTTGAATTCGGCGGATGCGGTGTGATTGCCTGATGTGACGCCGCCGCCCATCCAAGTGAGCTCGGTGATGCGGGCGGCGAGGTCGGGGCGGGCGAGCGCAAGGGCTGCGATGTTCGTCAGCGGGCCGAGCGCCAGGATGCGATGCGGGCCGTCCTGTTCGAGCCAGTTGCAGAGCGCCGTGAAGGCGTCGCTTTTGGGCAGCGGCGGCGCTTCGGGCAATGTCTTCCCCGTGGTCGGTATTCCCGTTTCGCCAAGGATCGCTTGCGCGGTCTCGATCTCGCCGAGCACGGCGGAAGCGCGACCGGTGTGAATGGGAAAGCGCCAGCCGAACGCTTGTGCCGCGCCGGCGGCGTTGGTGCGCACCTGTGGCAGCGGCGTGTTGCCGAAGACGAGCGAGACGCCTGATATGTCGAGCTTCGCGTGCTCTACCACCAGAATGGCGGCGATGTCGTCGAAGCCCATGTCGGTGTCGATCCAGACGCCCATGATATTACCTGTAACGCGAGAGTGGAGCTGCGGCGGCGAGCGGCAGATCGAAGGGAAGGGTGGTGCCGATCGCATGGCTCGGCAGCGCGGCATCGACCTCGGCCTTGATCGGCCCGAGCGGCGTGTCGAGCAGATATTCTCTGACGTTGCCGGCGAATGAGGTGCCGCGCACGGTGCCCTGGAAAGGACCTGAACCAAGGATCACCATGCGCGGACGCCAGGCCAGGCCTTTTGTGGCTACTGGCACTGGAGCCTGCGGCGCCGGGGCGGAAAGCTCGACGAGGCCGTTTGGCGTTGCGAGCTTGCCGTTCTCAAGCGCAAAAACGTTTTCGAAGCCAACGAAATCGGCGACGAAGGCCGAGACGGGCTTGTTGTAGATGTCCTCAGGCGTGCCGATCTGCTCGATGCCGCCGTTGAGCATCACCACGATCCGGTCGGCCAGCGCCAAGGCCTCGATCTGGTCGTGGGTGACGAAGATCATGGTGACGCCGGTTTCCTTCTGGACGCGCTGCAGCTCGGCGCGCATTTCCAGCCGTAGGCGGGCGTCGAGGTTGGAGAGCGGCTCGTCGAGGAGCAGCACCTTCGGTTCCATCACCATCGAGCGGGCGAGCGCCACGCGCTGCTGCTGGCCGCCGGAGAGTTCGGCCGGCTTGCGGGCGGCGAAACTGGCGAGGCCGACGGACTTGATGCCGGCATTGACCCTGGTGTCGAGATCCTGGCCGGTGATGCCCTTGAGGCGTAAACCGAAAGCCACGTTTTCGTAGACGGTCAAGTGCGGGAACAGCGCGTAGGACTGGAAGACCAAGCCGACATTGCGCTTGTTGGCGGAGACGCGGGTGATGTCCGATCCGTCGAGGGTGATGCGGCCGGAACTCGGGTTCAGCAGGCCGGCGATGGAGCGCATCGTTGTGGTCTTGCCGCAGCCGGAGGGGCCGAGCAGGGCGACGAGTTCACCCTTCCTGATGGTCAGGTCGAGATCCTTCACCGCGACCGTATCGCCGTAGGCAAGCGTCAGCTTGTCGAGTGTGAGATAGGCGTCAGACATAGCGAGAGAACCCCAGGAAGCGTTCGGCAAGGAAGACGATGCCGATGGACAGGAATGCGAGCAGCGCCGAAAGCGCCGCGATCGACGGGTCGTAGGTGGTTTCCATGTAGCCCAGCATGTCGATCGGCAGCGTGCGGACGCCGGGGCCGGAGAGGAACAGCGAGACGGGCACCTGGTTGAAGCTGGTGACGAAGCCGAGGATGAAGGCGGCGAGGATGCCGCCACGGATGTTGGGCATCACCACCCGGAAGAAGGCGCCAACACGCGACGAGCCGAGCAGCACGGCGGCCTCTTCCATGTCGGAGCGGAGGTTGTTGAGGCTGGCGGAGACGACGCGCACGGCGTAGGGCAGCACCAGCGCCGTGTGCGCGAAGAACAGCGCCAGCGTGATGTTGAAGCCGAAGGGCACGACGAGATAGCGCAGCAGCGCCAGGCCGACGATGATGCCGGGCACGATGATCGGCAGCGATACGATGGTGCGGATGGCTTCGCCGCCCGGCAGCTTGTAGCGCGACAGCGCGTAGGCGGCGGGGATGCCGAGGATCAGCGCCGCCAGCGTGCCGCCGATGGCCAGCATCATCGACATGGCGAAGCTGTCGCGGAAGCTTTCGATGGTGAAGACCTTCAACACCCAGCGCAGCGACAGGCCCTGCGGCGGGAAGGCCAGCGTTTCGCCTGCCGACAGCGAGGCGGCGATGATGATCAGGAAGGGGCCGATGAGGAAAATCAGCAGCAGGCCGAGAACCAGCGGCGACAGGATACGTGAGGTCATCGTCTATTCCTCGCGGTAGCAAGGCGTTTCAAGAGAATGTTGGCGGCGAAGCTCATGACGATGAGCATAAAGGCGATGACGCTGGCGGCGACGAAATCATTGGCGACGGAAACCTGTTGGTAGAGCAGTGTCTCAAGCATCAGCACCTTGGAGCCGCCCAGCACGGCGGGCGTGATATAGGCTGTCAGCGAGCCGGTGAAGACCAGCGTGCCACCGACGACGAGGCCTTCGCGGGTGAGCGGCAGGATGACCTTCCAGAACACCTGGAACCAGTTGGCGCCGAGCACGCGGGCGGCGGGAATAGCGTCCTTGGGCATGTTTTCGAGCGCGCTGATCAGCGACAGGATCATCAGCGGGAGAAAAAGCTGAAGTAGGCCGATGAAGACGGCGGTCTCGGTGAACAGCAGGCGCAGCGGCGTATCGCTGAGGCCGAGGCCTGTGATGGCCTGGTTGACGATGCCGGTGCGGCCGAGGATGACGATCCAGGCATAGGTGCGGGCAACCGGCGAGATCATCAGCGGCAGGGTAATGAGGCCGATCATCCGGCCCTTGCCCTTGGGTGGGAGGCTGACGATGGCGAAGGCCGCTGCATAGCCGATGACGGCGGAGACAACGGTGACTTCGAGGCCGAGCTTGAAGGTGCGCAGGAAGACGGTGCGGTTGAGAGGTTCCGAGAAGAAGCCGGTATAGGCGCTGAGCGTCCAGCCGCCATCGACATGAAAACCTTCGGAGAGAAGGATGACGACGGGCAGCAGGAAGACCAGCGCGGCAAACAGGGCCGCGGGCAGGGCAAGCGCCAGGGCTTCCGTGCGGTTTTGAAACATGAGGCGTCTTTCAGAGCGATCGTATGGATCGGCTCCGGCCTATGCCGGAGCCGTCAGCTATGATTACTGGCCGACCTTGTCGTTCCATTCCTTCAGCCAGCCGGCGCGATTGTCGAGGGCGGCGGCCGACGGGATGAGTTTCAGGCTCTTTGCCGTCTCATCGCCGTAGGTCAGGTTGTTGGCGGCTTCGTCGGACAGCTTGACTTCCTTGTTGGCGGGGCTGTCGACCAGCTTTTCGGCGAGCTTGGTCTGGATGTCGGTCGAGAGCCAGAAGTCCATGAACTCAAGGGCGAGATCCTGGTTCTTCGAGCCCTTGGTCATGACCATGACGTTCATGCCGCCGGTCTGGCCCTCCTTCGGCGTGGCCCAGGCGACGGGAACGTCGAGCTTGGTGAAGCCAGCCCAGGAGAAGCGGCCGATCGGGGCGGCCCAGATTTCTTCCTGCTGCATCAATTGCACCAGCTGCGAGGATTTTTCATAGAAGGTGACGATGTCGTCCTTCTTTTCACCCAAGGCTTCGATCGGGGCCTTCAGATCCGGCGTGTCCTTGCCGAGCGCGAGGCCGAGCATGTAAAGCGCCGGCGGGCCCTGGTTGGTGGTGACATTGGGGAAGGCGACGTGGCCGATATATTCCGGCTTCAAAAGGTCGGCCCAGCTGTCGATCTTCATCTTGTCGGAGCGGTAGGCGATCGAGGTGGCGTAGAAGGTGTAGCCGACGCTCATGCCGTCGCCATTCGGATCCTTGGCGATGTCGTAGAGCTTGCCGAAGTTGGAGAGCTTGGAGGTGTCGATCTTGTCGATCAGGTCCTTGCGGGTCGCCGACAATGCGTCGGCCATGGAAACCACCGCCATGTCGATGACCGGATTGGCCTTGTTGGCTTCCATCTTGGCCAGACGCTCGACGCTGTTGCCTGTTTCGACCACCAGCTTGCAGCCGCACTTGGCTTCGAAGGGGTCGTAGACGATCGACTTGAAGTCGTCCTGCGCGAAGGCATAGACGGAGATCGTCAGCGTCTTTTCCTGGGCGCTGGCGGAAAGGGGTATCAGTGCCAGCAGGGCTGCCGAGGCAAGGAGGGCATGCTTCATGTCAGGAGATCTCCGTTTGAGAGGCTCGTTGTGCGGGGTCCACAAGGCCCGATGATTGGCGAACGATCAGCTGCATCGGCACCCGGTCGGTCTCGGCGCGGACAAGCATGCCTTCGCGGCTTCCGCTCGTCTGTATGGTCTTCAGCAGGGACGATATGGCGATATCGGCGATTGTGGCCATGTCCATGGAAACGGTGGTCAGGCCGGGGGTGACAACCGACGACCAGATCAGATCGTCGAAGCCTGTAACGCTGGCCATGTCGGGGACGGTGATGCCGTCGCGCTGCAGTTCGGTCAGCGCGCGCAGGGCCGGCAGGTCGGAGAGCGCGGCGAAGGCGGTGAAACCCTCGCTGACCTTCTCGGCAAGGCCCAGCGCGCAGCCGTCGCCCCGTTCCTGTTCGAGCCGCTCGATCCAGAGTGTGGAGGACTTCATGCCCGGGCGAAGGCCAGAGCGAATGCCGCCGGCTCGATCGTTCTGGACGTTGGACTCCGGATTGCTGCCGATAATCAGAATGCGCTTGTGGCCGAGTTCGGCGAGGTGCGTGGCAATGTCGCGTCCACCCTGCCAGTGATCGGCGGCGACCGTATTGCCCGGGGTCGATGGCGTATCGATGACTGCGACGGGACAGCTGGCAGCTGAAATGCGGGTGGCGCGCCGCGGCACGATGATCATGCCTTCGACACCACGTTCGACCAGTCGGTTTATCGCCTCGGTCTGGGCCGCGACATCGCCGCGTGAATCGGCAATGAGAACGCCGTAGCCGGCGGCTCTGGCCGCGAATTCGATGGCCTGCGCAAGCTTGGGGAACAGTGGATTGGAGATGTCGGGCAACACGAGCCCGATGACGCCGCTGCGGCCGGTTCGGAGCGCACGCCCAGCCTGGCTAGGGACATAGCCGAGTTCGGAGGCATGATCCCTGATTTTTTCGGCAAGCTGTTCGGAAACCCGGCCCTTGCCGGAGAGCGCGTTCGAGACCGTCGCGACGGACACGCCGAGAGAGTTTGCAATCCTGCTGAGATTAGGTCCCGACCGGGCTGTGGGCATGGATTTCGACACGCATGGATTAATCGTTTAATCACTGCGTACATCACGCCGCAAATATTGTCGAATCCATTTTCGGTAATCGAGCCGAATATACGCGTCCAGTAGAAATAAAAAAGCCCCGCGCGAGCGGGGCTTTGGGTGTCAGTTGGCGTCTCGGCTTACTTTGC
This sequence comes from Hyphomicrobiales bacterium, assembly GCA_900470805.1. GTDB lineage: Bacteria > Pseudomonadota > Alphaproteobacteria > Rhizobiales > Rhizobiaceae > Rhizobium. The sequence continues at coordinate 18,527 of UCCA01000042.1, forward strand.
AGCGACCACGGTCGGCTTGGC
>UCCA01000056.1 GCA_900470805.1 Hyphomicrobiales bacterium
AAACTCAAACATAAAACAACGTGATCGCTGGCGCGAAGACTTCATCTTCGCTGGCGATGGTAGCCCGTCGTCCTGCGGACCATAACCTGAAGGCCGCAGGTTCAAATCCTGCCCCCGCAACCAATCTTCAATGATCATGCAAATACCTTCAAACCTCCTTCGGGAGGCTTTTGGCGTTTGGACAATACGCAAGCCGGAGGTCACCTGAAATACGGGTGTCCGGCCGCGCCAAGCGGTCAGGGGCATTTGGATTCCGCCCGGCATCATATCCATCATGCGCAGGGTATCGACGGCAGGTACGGCCACGCCGATTCACGCCGATCTGGAGCTCGGCTTTTGCGACCGCCCGCCGCGTGGAAACGCCGATTACCTATGTCGGATCACAGCCCCACCAGCCACGAGCATCGCAACGCCATACTGCTCACGCTCCGGCCGACATCTGGCCGCGACGCGATTGCGTGAGGTCCGCCAGAACAGGAAAACCCGTTCATTGCGTCAGCGGCTGCTGCTTGAGGTCGCCCTGCAGGGTCGCGTCGGCGGGGAGCGGCTTCTTCTTGTTCGTCAGCGGCTGCTCGATGATCGTCGCCGGCGCGGCGACGGCGGTGGCGGCCACGGTTCCGATATTCGTCACGGTGCCTCCCACCACGGCGGTGATCGTCTGCCCGAGCGTGACATTGGCGTCGGTCAGCGGCTGCCCGGTCATCAGGCGTTGGCCGATCAGCTGAACGATCTCGGGGCTCTCGGCAAATTTTCCGTGGTTCAGCCGGTCGTTGACGCGGACTTTCGTCAGGTCGATCGCGGTGATGCCAGCCTCTTCAAGCTTGGTGCGATAGGGTTCGACGGTCGGATCGATCGCCCCCAGCCGCGAGATCCGCCCGGTGAGGAAGCTGGAAAAGGCAAGCGCCCGGTCGTCCTGCGACACGAAGATCGTGAACTTCGGCCGCGGCACGCCCATCTCCGCATACTGCTTGGCGAAGACCTGAATATCGATGTCGGGCGAGGCGAGGATCACGTCGCGGATCTTGCTGTTCAGATGGCCGTCCCGGATACCCATCTGCCGCAGCGATTCCATCGTCAGCCACGTTCCCATCGAATGCGCCAACACCGTGATATCCTTGACGGCGGGATCCTCGACCAGCGTGCGGAGCGTCTGCTCAAGCGCCGTGCGTGAATAGTTGGTGCTTTCCTTGTCGTATTCATAGGCGGTCAGCTGGGCGCGCGACGGCCACGTGAACAGGATCGGCGTCGCGTCCATGCCGCTGTCGCTAACGATCTGCGCCAGCCGGAAGACCGAATCCTCATACTTGTTGTTGAAGCCATGCACGAAAACCAGCGCGTGGCCGTCCTTGATGTGCTGGCGCAGCCATGTGCGCCCCTCCGCCAGCTTTTCGATCTGCCGCACCTGCGTGACCGCGAAGTCGGTCGCCGGGTTCGGCGGCAGGCGCTTCGGCCACTGCACGGTGCCCGGTTCGCGTTTCGACGGAATGGATACGCCGACATAAGTCAGATAGGGTTTGGGGCTGCGCTCGCCGGTAAACAGGGTCGCTGGATCGCCCGAGGGCTCCCGCGTTGTCGCCACGAGCATGTCGACGCGCGTCGTCTTCGGCGTCGCCGCCGTCAGCGTCACGGGCGTCATCACCCCGCTGGGATGGCCGCATCCCGCGAGCAGCAACGATAGGACAACGACAAAACCTCTGTGCATGCTGGACCTCAAAGCTGCGCGAAGGCACCATAAAGCAACTTGGCGCGGAGTGAAGCCATATAATTGCAGGCTAATGTTGTGGCCGCGTGAAAGCGGCCACAAAGATCATTCCGCCGTGATCATGGCTCGATGTGATAGCAGGCGGCACTCTGCCCGGGACGCACCTGCTCCGTCGGCGGCATCTCGGTGCGACAGATGTCGGTGGCCTTCCAGCAGCGCGGCGAGAACACGCATCCCGGCGGCGGGTTCAGCGGCGATGGCGGATCGCCCTGCAGCCGGATGCGCTGGCGCGCGCGCGCCAGTTTCGGATCAGGGATCGGAGCAGCCGAAAACAGCGCCTGCGTGTAGGGGTGCGCCGGCTTGTCGAACACCGTTGCGCAATCGCCAGCCTCGACCACCTTGCCGAGATAGAGCACCAGTACGTCGTCGGAGATCAGCCGCACGACCGAGAGATCGTGGCTGATGAAGATCAGCGTCAGGCCGAATTCCTTGCGCAGCTTGCGCAGAAGCGTGATGACCTGCCCCTGGATCGACACGTCGAGCGCCGATACCGGCTCGTCGCAGATGATCAGCTTCGGACGGGTGATGACGGCGCGGGCAATGCCGATGCGCTGCGCCTGGCCGCCGGAAAACTCGTGCGGATAACGATTGATCATCTCCGGGACCAGACCAACGGCGGCCATGATCTCCTGCACGCGCTCGGCGCGTTGCGTCCGGTTGAGCTTCGGCTCGAACACCGTCAGCGGCTCGGCGATGATGTCGCCGACGGTCATCCGCGGATCGAGCGAGGCGATCGGATCCTGAAAGATGATCTGCATGTCGCGTCGCGCCGCCCGCATCTCCTCGTCGGAGAGGTCGAGCAGGTTGCGGCCCTGCCAGAGGATGCGGCCTTTCTGCGCCCTGAGCAGCCGCAGGATCGAGCGGCCTAGGGTGGACTTCCCGCAACCCGATTCCCCGACGATCCCAAGCGTCCGGCCCTCGCGGAGATCGAAGCTGACATTGTTGACGGCCGTCAGCATCAGCGGCTTCTTGAGGAAGCCCTTCGCCGGGATTTCAAACTGCGTGGTCAGGTTCTCGACCCTGAGAAGTGATCGGTCAGCCATGGGTCAGAAGCTCCTCGATACGGGGAAATGGATGAAAACAGGCGGCGCAATGCTGCGGCGCCATCAGCGCCAGGCGCGGCGATTGGTCGATGCAGTCGTCCTCGGCCTTCGGACAGCGCGGCGAAAAGCTGCATCCGCGCGGCAGGTGCTGCAGGTTCGGCGGCCGACCGGGAATGACCACGAGTTCGTCGACATCCTGGTCGGGCCGCGGGATCGCGGCGTGCAGGGCGGCCGTATAGGGATGCGCCGGATTATCGAATAGCTCGTCGACAGGCGCCTCCTCGACGATCCGCCCGGCATACATCACGGCGACGCGATCGGCGAGGCCGGCAACGACGCCGAGGTCGTGGGTGATCATCACGAGCGCCGTGTTCATCTCCGATGTCAGGTCGTTGAAGAGATCGAGGATCTGCGCCTGGATCGTCACGTCGAGCGCCGTCGTCGGTTCGTCGGCGATCAGGAGCTTCGGCTTGGTGAGCAACGCCATGGCGATGACAATGCGCTGGCGCATGCCGCCGGAAAGTTCGTGCGGATAAAGGTTGAAGCGCCGCGTCGGATCGGGAATGCCGACCCGCTTCAGCATGTCGAGCGCCTCGGCGGAGGCCGCGCGCGCGGTGAAGCCGCGATGCACCTCGAGCTGCTCCGTCAGCTGCCGGGAGATCTTCAGCGACGGGTTGAGCGCGGTCATCGGGTCCTGAAACACCATGGCCATCTCCTTGCCGCGCACATGGTCGAGCTCGCGCGGCTTCAGCGCCAGCACGTCGCGTCCGTCGAGCAAGGCCTGGCCGCTGGTCCGGCCGTTCTTGGCGAGCAGGCCCATGATGCCGAGAAAGGTCTGGCTCTTGCCGGAGCCGCTCTCGCCGACGATCGCGATGCGCTCGCCGCGCCTCACGGTCAGGTTCATGTTGGAAACAGCTTTCACCTCGCCCTCTGGCGTGCGGAAGCTGATCGAGTAATCCTTCAGCTCGAGAAGGATGTCGTTCTTGTTGTCTTTTTGCATGTCAGCCATCCCTTCACCGATCCCTGGGGTCGAAAGCGTCGCGCAGACCGTCGCCGATGAACAACAGGCTGAGCAGCAGCGCGACGAGGAAGCCGGCCGGGAAGACCAGCAACCAAGGCATGCTCTCCATGGCGTCGGTACCTTCTGAAATCAGCGTTCCGAGCGAGGTCAGCGGCTCCTGAACGCCGAAGCCGAGATAGGAGAGAAAGCTCTCCGTCGCGATGATCTCTGGCACGGTCAATGCCGCGAAGATCACCACCGGACCCACGAGGTTGGGGATGATGTGCCGGGTAATGATCTTCAGTCGCTTCTGGCCGGAAGCCCGCGCCGCCTCGATGAATTCGCGTTGTTTCAGCGACAGCGTCTGGCCGCGCACGATGCGGGCCATGGTCAGCCATTCCAGTGCCCCGATCGCGGCGAACAGCAAGTAGACGTTGCGGCCGAAGATCACCATCAACAGAATGACGAACAGGATGTAGGGAAACGCGTACATGATATCGACGAAGCGCATCATCACCGCGTCGATACGGCCTCCCATGTAGCCGGAGATGGCGCCATATAGGACGCCGATGACAACCGACACAAGCGTCGCCGTCATCGCCACGGCAAGCGAAACGCGTGTGCCGTAAAGCACGCGGGCCAGCAGGTCGCGACCGTTCGGATCGGTGCCGAAATAGTGTCCATCGGCCAGCGAAGGCGGTGAGCGGAAGGCCGCCCAGTCGGGATCCTCGTAGCCGAATGGAATGAGATAAGGGCCGATAAAGGCGACAAGCACCAGCACGGCAAGCACGAAGATCGAGGCGACCGCCGCCTTGTTACGACAGAGACGGCGCATCGCGTCGCGGGTCAGCGACCGGCTGATGGGGCTGAGACCTTCCGCCTCCAGCAGTTCCGCCGCGAGCAGCTCTCTCTTTGCGGGATTGAGGATCATCGGTTTCTCACTTTCGGATCGAGCCAGGCATAGGCGATATCGACGAGAAGGTTCAGGAACACGATCAGCACCATGTAGAAGATGACCGTGCCGAGAACCATGCCGTAGTCGCGGTTCAATGCGGCGTTGACGAAGTAGCGACCGATACCGGGCAGGCCGAACACGCTTTCGACGACAAGCGAGCCGGTCAGCAGGTAGCTGGCGGCAGGCCCGAGATAGGAAACGACGGGCATCATTGCTGGCCGAAGGGCGTGCCGCATGATCGTCAGTCGGGGCCCGATCCCCTTGGCCTTGGCGGTGCGGATGAAGTTCTGCCCCATCACCTCGATCATCGAGCCGCGGGTGATGCGCGAGATGCGGCCCGCATGCGGTAGTGCCAGCACCACCACCGGTAGCACCAGGTATTTCAGCGATCCATTGCCCCAGCCGCCCACCGGCAGCCATTGCAGGTGAATGCCGAAGACCAGTTGCAGGATCGGCGCGATCAGGAAGTTCGGCAGCACGACGCCCACCAGGATCAGCGCGCCCAGAATATAGTCGGGCGCCTTGTTCTGGTAGAGCGCCCCGAGACAGCCGACCGCGACGCCAATGACGATCGCCAGCAGAAAGGCCGAGGTGCCGATGATGAAGGTGTAGGGCAGGCCTATCATGATCTGCTGCGCCACGGTGAAGTCCTCCGAGGCGAAGGAGGGACCGAGATCGCCCTTCAGCAGGTCGCCGACGTAATAGAGATACTGCTGGATCAGCGGCTTATCCAGATTGTAGTGCGCCGCGAGATTCTGGAGAATGACAGGCGGCAGCGGTCGTTCGCCGTCGAACGGACCACCGGGGGCCAGCCGCAGGACGAAGAAACAGGCTGTCACGGCGATCCACATGACGGGGATCGTCGACAGCAATCGACGGAATGCATATTTGATCATGGTGGTGACGGTCTTTCCTGCGCGGGGAGCACACCTAAACCCAGGACAAAAGACCCTCTCTGGCCTGCCGGCCATCTCCCCCACAAGGGGGGAGAAGAC
>UCCA01000033.1 GCA_900470805.1 Hyphomicrobiales bacterium
TCATTCCGCGCGGCGCTGCCGGACCCAGACCGATAGAGCACAGCCAATTCAATACGACCTCATGCGTGACGTGTCGATTGTCCACCTGGCAATGTTCCAGACCCCCCAGCCGCCGATCTTCGATCGCGACGAAGGATTTGTTGGACGTCCCTGCCTGCTGATAATTTGTCAGAGCTTGATGGAGCGGATTTGGTTGCACCATCACCTCCTCTACGCCGTGCACGACGAGAAGAGGGCACTCGATTTTTTCCACAAAACCATCGAGATTGTAGTTGAAACGAGGGTCGTTCGCGAAATCGTCCAGGCTTTCTGCGCCCAAAATATGCATTGCGTGGGCTGCGTAGCTGGGCGGCATCCACTTGAGCATTTCACCCCAATTGAACTTGTGCGGCCCTCCATTAGAAATGACCGCGGCCAAACGAGGATCCTGTGAGGCAAGCCTGAGTGAATCGTAGCCTGAGAAACTCTCGCCGAACACAATGATCTTGCTCGCATCAACCTCGGGCCGGGAAGCAAGGAAATCTACTGCCTTGGAATGAAAGTGTTCCGCGTCTGCGCGCCTTGGCTTTCCTTTTTCATAAAGGGATAGTCCTGTGCCGGGCTGGTCGTAAACGAAGAAGTTGTATCCGCTTTGGATTAGTGCCGGGCCAATGTTGAAATAGTTTTCCGTAGTCTGGCAATCGCCGCCATTCAAAGACAATACAGTCGCTCTAGGCTCCTGCACCCAGGGTGGGGCGAAAAAATACCCCTCGAGTTTCACACCTTCGTAGTCGATTTGCACCTTCTCAGGAACCACGTCGAAATAGCGAGAGGCGGCGTCGAATAGCTCAGATGTCTTTTTAAGCAGATCAATTTTTCGCGTGTCTTGGGCCTCAATCAAGAATTCCGCGACACGGTTGTAGTTGCACGCTCGGCAGTAGGCGTTTCTTGCGGAGAGCCAGTTGCCGGTGGCTTCAGCATCCCGCCCATGCTTTTCCACGGCTCTCGATGTCGCAAGCCATTCCCTGATCCAAGAGTCGTCACTCTCCGGGTCAATTCTCTTGCAGGCTTCAAAAATCTCGGTGACGTCTGCAAATCCAAGGGACGCAAGCCCCAGAATCTTGGTAACCTGAAATGATCTCACGGGATTTTCTGGCCAGTGGCCAAACTCGATTGTCATGTCTCTGCTCCATTTACGGGTATCAGCGCAAAGCCGACGGTTGTTGACCGAGCGCAGCTAAATCGAAAATTTATATGCGGGCGGTGGGACAGGATCGCGTGCGTTAAACAACACATTCCAGGACACTTGCTGCCTGTTTAGGCTGGATGTTCCCGCCTGTTCTCGTTCAGCTAGTATTTCGGAAGCTCTAGCTGGTTATAGGCTTTGACGGAGGTCTCACTGGCCGCTCCTAGAGTTTCCCCGTTTGCTGAGCGGATTAACATCTCGTCACGTTGTTCAATTTCTTCAGGTGTGCGGGGAAGGAAAAAGGAATGACTTCCTTGACCGGTCGCCAAGGCTTGGTTGGCTTCCACGTAAGGGCGAATGGTTTTCTCATAAGCCATAAAACCCTCGACAGGGTCAAAATGGGAGGCAAGCTCGCCGGCGAGAACATAGGCACCCACAAGTGCAAGGCTCGTGCCTTGCCCAGACAGAAACGATGGCGCGTAAGCTGCGTCTCCGACTAAACCAACTCGCCCCTTTGCCCAATTACTCATTCGGATCTGGCTGACGGAATCGAAGTAAAGATCATCCGCATTGGACATTGCATTGAGCAATTTAGGTACCTGCCACCCGCTTTCTGCATAAACCGCTTCTGTAAGCCGTCTCTGTTCGATCAGATCACGCGATAATGCTGGACCAGGATTTTCTGTCGCAAAGATTAGGAAAGCGAAAACGTCATGGCTTTCTCGTACTGCGATCATGCCAGCGGCGCGACCCGGTTCTGCGTAGGTGATTGCCTCGTGCGCCAGCCGCAGGTCATTTGGCATCGTGAAAAGATTGAAGCAGTAGCCCAAATAATGGCTGAACTTATCCTCTGGCCCGAATGCTAGTTGACGTGTGCGGGAATGAAGGCCGTCCGCACCGATAACGACATCGTATTTCTCTCTTACTCCATCTTCGAAAAGCACACTAACGCTTGCACCGTCATCATCGAGTGCTTCAATGGAGTTTCTGAAACGGCAAGTAACGCGGCTTTCTTTGACGAAACCATAAATAAGACCGGTGAGCGCCCCGCGAGGAAGTTCGACGTCGCGTTCTATTTCGTTCCCCATGACGACGTAGGGCGGAATGGTACCGATCACCTGTCCATGACCGTTGACGAACGTCATGGAGCGGGAGTCTATGTGCTCCGACCTAACCTGCGGCGCGAGGCTCATTTTCTCAAGAACGCCAATCGCCGTCCCACGCACGTCAATGGGGTATCCCCCACTACGTACAGTTGATGCCCTCTCGACTAGAGTGACGTCAAATCCAAATCGGTCAAGCCAGTACGCTGTCGTCAGACCAGCCACGCTTGCTCCCGAAATTAGTACTCTTCGTGGAAAGTTCTCACGTTTTGACATACGAGTATCTCCTGCTTATAAGATACACGTCGCATCCTATTTCGAAAGAGTCAAGATGCGCTCCGCATCTTATTCGGGGGAAAAATGAACGTAAAAGCGCATAGACGACGTGGTCCGGAGTTGGACGACGCGATTCTAGATGCCGTTTGGCATGAAATAACTACCAAGGGATATGGTGGCCTAACGCTAGATTCCGCCGCAAGCCGCGCGGGTACAAGCCGACCAGTTATTCACCGGCGTTGGAAGAGCCGTAGTGAACTCGTCATTGCTGCGCTTGCTCGTTACGTGGCACGCAACCCCATTAATGTGGCTGATCAAGGCAATGTCCGCAGCGAGATGATATTGCTTCTTCAGGGCCTGTCAGAAAGAGCACAACCGCATCTGATTCGGATCCTTTTCGATATGCGAGAGGATCTTTTGAAAGACAATATTTACCTGGCAGACCTCCCAGGAAGAATTGGCGAGCAAGGATTAGTGGCTGACATATTGTCTCGAGGGGTGCAACGCGGCGAAATTGATCCCACCCGCATTAGTTCCCGTATTACTTCGCTACCAACGGACCTCGCGCGCCACGACATGCTAATGACACTTAAACCTCTCTCTGACAAAAGCATCGAAGAGATCATCGACGAGGTCTTCTTGCCTCTCGTTCTGCGAACGACGAAATAATAGCTGCCGATGATTTCGTTCTGCGGATCTACCAAAAGGCGGCCATGGATGGGCGGTCTCTGATCGTGATCCATGGCTGGGGACTATTCAACGCGAAGTTACCGGTTGAGTAGAGATTGCTCTATGCGACGGAGAATTGCATTTATGGACTCAATCTCGGAAGGATTTTCGAAAATCCCATCGAGAGCTTCGCTCCAAGCGTCACGCATGAGAATGAAATTCTGCGTCGCAAGATCTGTCAAAAAGAGATTGACAACGCGACCGTCCGGGTTGTCCGCTTTGCGTTGAACTAACCCTTTCGTTTCGAGACCGCGCAGCACCCGGGCAAAATTGCTGGACGGCAGGCGCGATGCCCGTGAGATCACGTTCGCGGCGCTTCCTGGCGCCTTGGCTATGCACCGCATGACATGGATTTCGATCGGTGTGCAGATGCCCGGCTCCAAGGACCGAGGGGCCGGGAGTTGACGACTGATACCGTGCACCAGATCGGCCAGTTCATACAGCATCTGCGCCTTCGCCTCTTCCATATATACCTCTTGAAAAACTGCTATCATATGATAGGTAATTAACATCGCCCCAAATACACTATCAGAAAAAAGGGATGGAAGATGGAATTGAAAGGCTCGGTCGCCATTGTCACTGGCGCTTCCTCCGGCATCGGGGCAGCCACGGCACGCGCGCTATCGGCTGCGGGTGCAAAGGTCGTGCTGCTCGCGCGGCGCGAGGACCGGATGAGGAAACTTGCAGAGGAGTTAAACGACGCGGTTGCAATCCGATGTGACGTGACCGATGAGGGTCAGGTCGATCAGGCGGTGAAGCAGACGCTTGAAGCCCTCGGTCGCATCGACATTCTTGTCAACAATGCTGGCCAAGGCCTGCATTCGCCCATCGAGGAGATCAAACCCAATGACTTCCGCGATATCTTGGAACTGAACGTGGTGGCGCCACTCGTGGTCATGCAACACGTTCTTCCCGCGATGCGCAAGCAGGGCGAAGGACGGATCGTCAATGTGAGTTCAGGTATCTGGTTCCATCCGCTCGCGGAGAGCGGGGCCTATGCTGCGACGAAAGCTGCACTGAGCACCCTGGCGGGCGTGGCCCGTGTCGAACTTGAGGAAGCCAACATCAAGGTCTCGGTGATGTACCCCTTTATCACCGAAACGGAACTGGTCGACTCGATCAAGGCTGGCAAAAACTCAGCCAGGAAGGCCGAAGCGCCGATCGCGGACGAGCGTCAGAGCCCTGAACTGGTTGCAACCAAAATCCTCGAACTCATCCGTTCGGGCGAAGAGCGGGCTGATCTGGTTCCGGTCAAATACGGAGGCAGCTACGAAGGCTGAGTGAACTGTGCGCCGTTGGTAAGCGTTCATCGGCGCTCTTACTTCATGAGGAAGCAAAAAAAGATGCTTCGCGCATTTTCAGACATCCCGCTGCCGGGGCTTTATTTCACGGAGCCGGCAGACTTGCCTTTCATGCAAGGTGTCGAGGTCCGATCCTATTTGATAAAGACGGACGATGGGATCGTGGTCATCTACAACTCGCCCGGCTTGTCTCGGGACAAAGCCGCTGTTGACGATATGGGCAAGCCCTCCTCGATCCTTATGAGCCATTGGCACGAAGCCATGTACGGAGATCAATTGGAGATACCCACCTACGTGTCGGCGGCCGACCTTTCCCAAGCCAACGCTTCAATGCCCAAGGCTGCGGATTTATTGGCCTGTCACGGATTGAGTGACAGTATCGATATCATCTCCACTCCTGGTCACACGGCGGGATTTACCATGTTCCTCTGGACCTGCGGTGATCGCAAAGTGCTGTTTAGCGGCGATATGATCTGGCTCCACGACGGTAGATGGGACGCTGTCGTTCTCGTCGAGAGTGATAGGCAGAAGTATATCGCGAGCCTCGAAGCCGTAGCAGAGATTGAATTTGATGTCCTGGTCCCCTGGGTCTCTAAACGGGCAGGGCCATACGCAATCCTGAATGATAAATACTCAGCGCGAGCGCAAATATTGGAGATCGTTCGCCGGGTCAGAAATGGTGAAAACGCATAATGTACCGCTTTGATGATCGCCTGAGACTCGCCTGTTAACGCTCAGGTCCTGCTGGCATTACCTCTTGCTGGGTTGATCTCGACGGTTGCGGTCATGCCCGCAGCCAACTCGACGTCGGACGGCACCTGATCGATATGGATGCGCACCGGGATGCGCTGAGCCAGACGTACCCAGGAAAATGTCGCGGCGACATTGGGCAGGCCAAGATGGCCGGGCGCGTCGTTACTGTTCTCGATCCCTCGACCGAGGCTTTCGACATGACCAGTGACTGGCTGATCAAAACCCATCAGCATGATGCGTGCCGGGTCACCAACGCGGATCTGCTGTATTTTCGTCTCCTCGAAATAGCCGGTGATCCAAAAGCTGGCGGCGTCGATGACAGCGACCTTCGTCACACCCGCCGTAGCATAGTCGCCTGGCCGAAGCCTCAAATTGGTGACATAACCGTCGACCGGCGCACGGACCGTCGAACGGTCAAGGTTAAGCTTGGCCAGATCGAGCGCCGCCACCGCTGACTGATAGGCGGCGCCAGCGACCGCAGCAGCACCGCTCGATTGCTGGGCAGCCTCCTGGGAAACGACGTCCTTGAGCTGGCTGTGCCGCCGCGCTGTTGCCTGACGAACGATCATATCCTGGCGTTTCGCTTCGACATCAGCCTCAGCCAACGATACTGCCAACCTGAGCCGCTCGGGGTCGAGCTCGTAAAGGATGTCGCCCCGATGCACATATTGATTATCAACCACGGAAACTGCGCTGACCGTGCCGGAGACTTCCGGAGCGATCTGCACGACATCGACGCCAACGCGTCCGTCGCGGGTCCAGGGCGTCTGTTCGTAATGATTCCACGCCTTCAGCGCGATAAAAGCGGAGACGGCGACGAGGCAAAGGGTCAGTGCATAGCGCCCAAGCAGGGATAGAACAGGTCTCAAGGCAGGAGTCCGATCGATGGCAGGTACTGCACGAGCAGACCGTAGATGACGACAAAGGTGGCGAGTTCGACCAGCGGCCGATAAGCGAAAAGGCGATCGAGACCTGTGGCGGCAAACAGGCGGACTATTGCCATTGTGGCGACCAGCGCGACGAACACGAGTACGACAAGGCCGGGTATCAGGACGCCTCCAACATTAAGATCAACGATCATCGGTCGTGCTCTTCCCGTCTACCTGAGAGCCCAGCGCGAACCGAAGGTCGATGAGCAGATCGACAATCTGCAGGCGGTTCTTGAGCAGGCTGCCTGCCACCCTCTCGATCAGCCTCTCGATGGGCTGATCGAGGTCGAGGAGGTCGGCAGGCGTTGACGGTTTCCTGCCACTGAAGCGTCCGGCGATCGCAGATAGAAGCTTTCTGAGTTCGACACCGGCGTCCCCCTCTATCTGTGGGATCGTCTTGCGAAGCTGTCCGGCGACATGCCCAATGCGAAGATGGTGCAGCGTATCGTCGAGCACATCTGGATAGGCTTTGCCGGTCAGCCGTAACCTAGGAAGCAACAAAGCTGTCCGATCCACCATCAGACTCGTCCAGCGCGCTTCGTTGGGTGCAGCGCCGAGCGCGCGCCGCCTGACGTCCCGGCGACTCAGGCGAAGCAACCGGTGGATCGCCCCGTCGACCGATACGGTCTGGAACAGGGACATGCTCACCGCGCCGAATCCGACTGCCGCAAACAGCGCGATTACACTGTTGAGTGAGGTGGCGAAGTCGCCGGTGTAGTAAGGGCCGAGCGCCGAGAGTATTGGAATGGTCAGCGTGATGCCGAGCGCCATGAAGGTTGTTTGAAGGCGTGCCTGAAGAGAGCCGGCGAACAGGAACGCCGGGGCGAGCACTGCGACAAGAACCCAAAAGTCCGTGACCTGAGGCAGGATGACGAAGCTGTAGATAAGGCTGATGAATACCCCGTAGATGGAGCCGACGAGGTATTTGATGACAAAGGGCACAGGCGCATCGAAATTGGCGAACAGCGTGCAGCAGACGCCGAGAATGGAGACGGCCATTCCGCCCTCCGGCCATGCCGACCAGATCCAGAAGGCGCAGCCGATGATGATGCCGACGATAGCGCCGAGCGCGGTACGCCCCGCCATCCAGGGATCGCAGTGATAGACATAGCCCTTCGCCCGCTTTGGCCCATGAAGCGACGCCACGTCGCGCAGGTGCCCGGTCGCCGAGATGGTCCGCCCGAGCCTGTCGCAGTCCTCTAACAGACCGATCATCTCGGCCAAGTGTCCTGCGAGGTTAGCGGCAAGCCTATTGCCGGGCGTCGCAGTGTCGGTGCCAAAACGATTCTGGACTGTTCGCGCATGCCCGATCAGTGGAGCTGCGGCGCGCTCCTGGTCTTCTGTTTCGACGCTTGCGACCCAGGCACCGATGTCGTCGACCAATGCGACGAGCTCGTCGGGCGCATCGCCATCACCTAAGCGAAGGGCCTCAATCCGGTCTTCGATCTCGGTCGCGAGCCACAGCAGGCGGGCGAGCCGGTCATGGATGAGCTGCAGTATCCGGCGTGGTGGCGTTGGCGCCGGATCATAGGGCAGATGCGTGGCAAGCCCCTGGATTGCCAGTAGGTCCGCCGCAAGCTGGTTGCGGTCGCGACTTTTTTTTCCCCGCGTTCCACTCAGCGCATTACCCGCCAGCCGACGGGCGTCCCGCAGCGTGGCTGACAGCTTGCCGGTGAATTGACCGGTCATGCGTTTCGGCAGGACGTAACGATGGATCAGAACCGCACACAGAATCCCGATCGAGATTTCCTGGACGCGGACCGATGCCGTCTCAAAAACGGCGCCTGGATCGAGTACGCTCGGGAACCCGATCAGACTTGCGGTATATCCGGCAAGAACAAAGGCATAGGCGCGTGATGTGCGATCGAGCAGCGAGAAAAACAGGCACAGGCCTATCCAGCCCGCAAGCACGACGCTGCACACCATCGGATCGTTCACGAAATTCGGGACGATCGCGACCGTCGCTATCGCGCCGACGAAAGTCCCGGCGAAGCGATAGACACCTCGGCTGAGCGACGCTCCGGCAGACGTCTGCGAGACGATGTAAACGGTGACGATCGCCCAGAACGGCTTGGGAAGCCCAATCCTGAGCGAGATGTAATAGGCCAGCATCGCCGCGGCAAAACTCTTCGCCGAAAACAGGATCGCATCCGCATCCGCCTTCATAGTAGGCGTGAGCAGGAAGCTCGTTCCAGCTTCAAACATGGCTGCGACGGTCTTGCTTGAGGGGTTGTTTAAGGGCTGCGCGGTGTTCATGCCGCGAGTTGTGATCGATTTGCAAAAGCAAATATATTCGGTATTATGACAAAAAATATCTAAAAATGGCCATTCTCATGTCTTTGCCGCGATCTGCCGTTTCCGTTTTCGATCCCGACCTGACGCTTCTGCCTGCAGTCGCCCACAAGCTTGATTTCGCGGAGCATGAGGCGGAAGTGCCTCTGCACGTCCATCGCAAGGGGCAGTTGATCCTCGCTCTGCACGGAGCCGTCACCTGCACTGCGGGCAACGAGATCTGGATCGTGCCTCCCAATTGCGGCGTATGGATTCCGGGCGGCGTTCCACACAGTGCGCGCGCGACCGCGAACGCCCGGCTCAACTATCTGTTTGTGGAACCGGGCTCTGCGAAACTGCCTGAAAACAGTTGCACGCTGTCGGTGTCCCCCATGATCCGCGAGATGGTCGACCGGCTTGCTCACGAGGGTGCGGACTATCTCGTCGACAGCCATGCCGCCCGGATCGCGCGGGTGATTCTCGACGAACTTGCGCAGATGCCGCATGAGCGGTTCAATCTGCCGATCTCCAGCCATCCGAAAATCCGAGCGATTGCAGACGCTCTGACGATCGAGCCATCAGATCGCAGCACTTTGAGCGATTGGGCGAAGCAGCTCGCAATGAGCGACCGGTCACTGGCCCGCCTGCTGATCCATGAAACGGGACTGACGTTCGGGCGCTGGCGGCAGCAACTCCACCTTGTCGTCGCGCTGCGCGAACTGGCCAGCGGAGAAACGGTGCAGAATGTCGCCGCAGAACTGGGATACGAGTCTGTCAACGCATTCATAACGATGTTCAAGAAGGCTCTGGGCAGCACGCCTGCGCAATATTTCGCGCAGCGTGTTCAAGTCTCGTCCACAATGTCTAATTATCAAGGTGATTAATATACTTCGCAGGAGATACGCCGAGCGCCTTCTTGAACGTGGTAATGAAAGCAGACACTGAAGCATACCCAAGATCGCCAGATACCTGTTGCACTGTGGCGCCTGCGGCGAGACTCCGGATTGCGATAATCAACTGGAGCTGCTGCCGCCAATTTCCGAAGGTCAAGCCCGTTTCTTTATGAACGAGTCGGGCAAGCGAGTTCTCGCTCATTGCCACTCGTTTCGACCACTCGCCCATGGTGCTGCGGTCAGAGGGATTTTCGATCAACGCCGATGCGATGCGGCCAAGGCGTGGCTCATTTGTCAGCGGCAAATGCAAATCCTCTATAGGCATCAACGGCAGTGCGGACAGAAGCAATGTTGTTATTGTATCGGCGTTGGCTTTTGCGACCGTGGATTGATCAGCGAGTTCTATGATCAGTTCTCTGACAAGCGGGGAAAGTGTGAGCGTGCAGCATCGACTTGGCATATCGGTGACATCTGGCTCAACGAACAGAAAAAACAAACGCGCATTGGCGGTCGCGACATTGCTGTGCAGCATCCCTCCTGGAACCCAGACACCGCAGTGAGGCGGCACCATCCACATCCCGTTCGGTACGCGACATGTTACACCGCCTCGCAACGCCATGACGAGTTGCCCTTTTCGATGACGATGCTCAGGCGCCTCGCGTTCATTCTCCGATACGTCAATTCTGACCGCATGCGCTCGCGCGTACGCACCTTCAAGATTGTGCTCGACAAGAGCCTCAGAGAGAGATGCTCCGAGTTGGTTTGATTTAGCGATCATATGGGGAAATATCTAAATTCTTCTGCACAGTTTGTCGATATTGCTGTGCAAATAAACCGGAGAATGACGATGTCAGTTCAAAATCATGAGCCTCAGTGGTCTGATATTTTCCAGACTGAAATGCGACTACCTCAAAAGCGCTACCGTAGACGTTGCATTCTACCGATACATCATATGGCTATAGGATCTACTCGGCCACGCATCCCAACAAAATTTATGAAAACCGTCCTCGCGAGAATTTGGAATTTCTTTAGTTACCGACCGCCAACCGCTCCGGTCGTCTCGTGTGCAGATCCGCTCGAGTCATATATGTATGCATGCTTATCAGCTCCGCTCTTTTGCTACGTTTCGCCGGCAATGTATGGATTTCCTGCTCCTGATGATGACAATGACAGTGAGCAGGATGACGAGCGCTAGAGAAGCGGTGTGCCAGCAGAATGACCGCGTCTGCGTTCGCGGGAGCCGTCGATCCAAAGTTCGCGCAAAAGCAAAGTTCTATAGCTCTGATGACAAGCGCCCGTCGCGTTGCGGCTTGCGGATAAATCGTTCAACGAGTTCATCCGTCCATTCCACATATTCCACGTGGAGGCCATCGGCATGGCGGGCGTAGAGCATCCGCCCTGTAGGGACGTCAACGATTGGCTGGGTGATGGTTGCTCCGCACGCAAGCAGTTCGGCTTCAATTGCCTCGATATCACGCACGATAACAGGGCCGTGGCTATCGCGAATTGGTGCGAGTGATTGCTCTGTTCCCGCAACAACGAACATATCCCCAACGCCGGCCAAATCCCATTCCCCGAAGCGGAACCGCACATGTGCTTTGCGACCGTGAAGCCGTTCGAGGGTGGCCAGCGTCGCATCGCAGTCTGCCGAAAACATCCGTGCATAGGTTTTGAGGATCATGTCACACCTTATTTATTGATCACTACATATCTAAACTCGTTGACTTGTCGCGGTCAACGGTTCTTTAGTGATCGATATGAAACAGGAACCGAATAAAGGTGGTCGCCCTCGCAGCTTTGATCGCGACGACGCGATTGAGACAGCAATGCACCTCTTCTGGAGGTACGGATATGAGGGAGTTTCGCTTGCCATGCTGACAGAAGCGATTGGCATAGCTGCCCCCAGTCTCTATGCCGCTTTCGGAAGCAAAACCGGGCTATATCGCGAGGCTCTGGATCGCTACTCGACGATGGCCGAATTCACGCTTTCGCGTACTGACGAGGACTGCCTGACCCTCGACGAAGCCCTTAAGCATCTATTCGACCAAGCCATCGAGAGAGTGACGGGGGAGCAGGGCGAACGCGGATGCATGGTTTCAATAGGATTGCTTTTCTGCCACCCAGATCACGTTCAATTGTGCGACGAGCTTGCTACCCGCCGACACGATATGGCAGAACGCCTTGAGAATGACCTTCGGCATTGGCTGCCACCAGCTCGTTGCTGCGACGCTGCGCGCTTCCTCTGCGCTGTTCTGCAAGGCATTGCCGTTCAGGCCAAGGACGGAGCGACCGCGCACGATCTTCGCGCCACGACAAATATCGGGCGGGCGGCAGTTACAGCGATGATTGCGGTGTAACCAACGATGAGGGGTGAGGATTTCGAGGCGGTACGTCACGACGCGAACCGTCGTTATACGTGAGCTGTTTGGGCTCTTGTCCGCGATTGGCCGCTTTTCGATTTCTTAACGTCAGTGCCTACTTCAGCCACCTCGACAAACTTCGCAAAGGTGCTTCGCTTACTTGCCGCCGGTGACGTCGAGGAATGTACCGGTAATGAAGGAGGCCTCGTCGCTCGCAAGCCACACTATCGCGCGAGCGACTTCTTCGGGCTGGCCACCTCTTCCCATGGGGATTGTGTCCTTGACCCTATCCACCCGTCCAGGCTCTCCCCCACTCGCATGCATCTCGGTGTAGATATGGCCTGGGCGAATGCAGCAGACGCGTATCCCTTCCCGCGCTACTTCCTTGGAGAAGCCGATTGTGAATGTTTCAAGGGCGCCTTTCGAGGAGGCGTAGTCGACATATTCGTTTGGGCTGCCGAGCCGTGCCGACGCCGACGAAATGTTGATCACGACACCACCCGGCCCGTTGTGGCGGGTGGACATCCGCTTTGCCGCCTGCTGGGCACAGAGCATAGGGCCGATCGCGTTGACCGCGAACATCCGTTGCATGCGCTCGAAGCCAAGGTGCTCCAGCCGCGATTGCTGCGCAATAATCCCGGCATTGTTCACAAGCACATCGATCCGGCCAAACTCCTGGTCGATCGTGGAGAAAAGCTGAGTGATTTGCACGGGATCGGCACTGTCTGCCCGCACGGCCAAAGCTCTGCGCCCGGCAGCTTCCACATCCGCTGCGACCGCTTGTGCCGCGGTTTCATTGGAAAGAAAAGTGATGACGACATCATAGCCTCTGGCGGCGGCAAGCCGCGCAGTCGCAGCGCCGACGCCACGGCTTCCTCCGGTTATCAACATCAGGGGTGTCTGCGAAACGGTATTCATTTTCTTGCCTTTCTCAGGGGATTGGATGAAGCCGTTCAGGAGCCGGCCGGTTTTTTGATTCCGGCTGCGGACCTTCGCAGATGGGGTCCTAACGCCAGTACGAGTGGAATTATCAGGACAGCGGTGGCGGCCGCTGCAAGAACGCCGATTGCGCGACTGCTGTGATCAGCAATGGTGCCGTATAAGATCGGGGCGAGGCCACCGGAGCCGATAACGCTCGTATAGAAGATTGCGAACGCCCGACCTGTATCGCCGTCCGAAAGTTCAGGCACGGTACCGTAGAGCACCGACGATGTGCCGTTGAGAACAATGCCGAGCAGCGGTAGCAAGATCAGCGTCAAGGGAAGTGGAGTGAACAGTGTCGCGAGGATCAGCGAGGCTGTCGTGGCCTCGGCTATCATCACGGTCCTGACGACGCCCAGCCTTTCTCCAAGCCCGCCGAAAACCGCTTTCCCGAACGCGCCACCGATAAACAGCAAGGCGAGAGCGACACCGACCGTCGGTAGGCCACCACCGCGTCCCTGAACAAGAAAGGGAAGAAACAGCAGATACCCCATGCGGGTGGCAGTATCGAAGCCGCCAATCATCGTCAGAATACGGAAGCCGCGGCATTGACGACTGATCGTGGCCTGCCTTCCACCTTCCATGGAGGAGGAAACGGAGGGCACCAGCTGCACCAAGGTGAAGATCAGCGCGATTCCGAGCATCGCCATCAACCCGAGCACTGGTTGCCAGGTCAGAACCGTCAGCAGCAGCGCAACGAGCGCCGGCAACACCGCCTTTCCAAGATCCCCCGCGAAATTATAAATACCGAGAGGGCGTCGCGCGGCATCCCCATAGCTTTCGGTAACAAACAGGGAAGCGCGCGGATGCTGAATGCTCGACCCAATACCGGCCACGACGAGGCCGACGCAAAGTCCCGCCAGCCCCAATGGCAGGGCCATGATCACCAGGCCGGCTGCTGCGATAGCTGTCGAGAGGATCAGCGCGGCGCGCGGTGACCAGCCGCGAAGAAGCCGATTGGCAGGTAGCTGAAGACCGCCCATGGTCGCGTAATAGAGGGCACGGATACCGGCAAGTGCCGCATAGGAGAGCCCAAACTGAGATTGCCAGACCGGCATGAAGGCATAGAGAGCGTCCGTGTAACCATCATGCAGGGCATGTGTGAGACTGACTCCGAAAAGGCTACGCTTTTGAGTGTTCCATCGACTGCTGCGGTTCATCTGTGACTGTTCTGCCCGGAATGCTGTTTGCCTTGCCATATCTGGCTATCCACTAATTCGACGGTATACGTGTGAGCTTTCATCGACTAGTATGGATTTGCTCACGCATATCGTTCGCTTTTCTCACGGATATAGGATGCGCGGTCTTCCCCCCTTGAATGCCCTACGCATATTCGAAGTCGCTGCACGGACCGGGAGCTATGCCGAGGCAGGAGCTGAACTCGGCCTCACCCATGGCGCAGTGAGCCGACAGATCGCCGCATTGGAAGGCTGGCTGGGTCAGAAGCTGTTTGTGCGGGAAGGACGCAAGATGGTCGCAACACCAACGGCGAGAATCTTCGCCGCGGAGGTCGGCCTATCATTCAATCGCTTGGCTGTAGCAGCAGAGGCCTGTGGGCGCCCGAACGCGCGCCGCATCCTGCGCGTCAGCGCCCCAACCAGCCTGGCGATGCGCTGGCTCATCCCTCGGCTTGGGAGCTACAACGCCAATCACCCGCAGGTCGAAGTCGTCGTTACGACCGTGTCCTGTGTTCAGGAAGAATTGCGCGGCGGCGCGGATCTCTCGATCCGGCGCGGTGTGGTTAGGGAAGATATATGGCCCCAGCACCATGTCGTTCCGCTGCTCGACGACGTGGATACGTTGATCATGAGCCCCGCGTTATTTGCTGAGCGCCCGATCCTCAAGCCCATGGACATTGAGGGGCATACGCTGCTTGCCAGCGAAACGCGTCCCGGCGACTGGATGAACTGGCTTGAAGCCGCGGGCCTCCAGCATCTGACCGGATTGCCTCGACAGACATTTGATCACTTCTTTGTCGCGCGCCAGGCGGTAGAAGATGGGCTTGGCATCGGGATCGGCCCACTTCCCATGCTTGATATCGACATTGCCAGCGGAAGGCTGATGACTCCATTTCCGGAGATCAGGGTTCCTCGGACTGGTTATGTCGCTGTAGTCCCCCGCGATGCCGATTCTGGAAACTTGGTTCGCGGTTTCGTTGACTGGATGATTGACGAGGCGTCTAGCGAAAACAAGGTCGGCACGGAAGTTCGCCTACCCAGATGTTAGTCAGCAACTTCTAAGCAGAACAATCTTCGCGTTCGTTACGGCTTCGGTAGCATTTGTGGTTCTCGCGATGGGTCAGAGCTTACTTCAAAATAGATTATTTCAACGGGGCAAGGTCAGCGGCACAATCTATTCTGCGCTATCGCGTGGATCGAGCTCGCAACCGTCTTTAACTCGTAGCCACGACCGTTGGATAACTCCAAGTCATTGATAGTGGCTTGGGAAAACAATGTCTTGATCGACAAGGACATTGAACTTGTAGCCGGGTCGAATCTGCAACGTCGGCTGCACGTCCATATTCCGCTGGATCGTCCGGTCGGCCACTCGCCCGAAGGTCTCGGCAAAATTGCGCCTCGCAGCGTCGGAGGCCGTATCCTGGGTGGCAAGCGTCGAGCTCTGGGGCACCGCCATGTCGATGCCCGTCCCGATCAACGCGATCATGACGGCCGAGCCGAAGGTTTTGAGATAGTGGTTGTTCACCTTGTCATTGAAGCCACCGTACCCTTCAGCATCCGTGCCGACCATGCCGCCGATTTGCAACGTCGACCCGTTTGGGAAGATGATGTCTGACCAGACGACGAGCACGCGGCTCTGGCCGAACGACACCTTGCTATCGTAACGGCCGAACAGTTTCGTGCCCTGGGGGATCAGCAGGCGATGGCCTGTTGCGCTGTCATAGACATTCTGGCTGACTTGGGCAGTGATACGCCCTGGCAGGTCGGAGTTGATGCCGGTGATCAATGTCGCCGGAATAACGGAGCCGCGTTTCAGTTCGTATAGGGACTGCTGGGGTACGACACGATTCGGCAGGTATCCGAGATCCTTGAGATCGGCATTGAAGAAGTCTTCCTTGGAGCTCTGTCCGTTGGGATCGACGTTCTGTCCGCCCAGACCGGCGCGCAAGGCCGCGGCGTAAAGATCGGACGCGTTTCCGTTCGTGGCAGCTGGGGTCGTCATCCGGGCCGCGGCGGTATCATCTTTTTCCGACGGTGCATCCAGCTTGCCGCGATCGATGGCAAGCGGCGCGTCATAGGCGGAGTCCCGCGCCTGTATCCGGGCCATCCGCTGGCGTTGCTGCTCGCGCAGAACCTGCTCCTGTTGCTCACGGGCGAGCCGCGCCCGCCAAATCTCTTCGGGCTCTAGTTCCGATCCGCGCCGTTGCTCCTCTATTTGTTCGGGCTGCGTGAACGGATTGGCCACCTTCTCTTCGGCCTGCTTCGTATCGACTGGCGTCGGCTGGAACGTCGTCTGCTGCTGCGGCTCGCCAATGATACCGTCGGTGACGCCCCGCTTGATCTGGTCGGCATAGGTTGACGCCGGATTGCCCGAACTGGTGTCCGGACCGTTATTCTTGCCGAAGTAAAGCCCGCGCGAGGCGAGCCCAAAGAAGATTATGCCAAGAAAGGCGACGAGCAGCACGATCACGACGATGACCGGCAGACGGTTCACCCGCTTGATGCCGGACGTGGCCTGACTGTTCGCGGCACCACCAAGCTTGAGAGACTGCACCATGATGTTTCCCCCTCACCCGCGCCGCATGAGCGAAAGGGCGCTTGCCGGTGTCGCACCCGATGTCGTCACTGTGTAGGCCCGGCCGAGTTCGATGCTGCTCGTGGAAAGGCGCGCGAGCACCTGGCCTTCGTAAGGCACGATGACGTAGGCGAGCGGAACGATCGCCGCACCGCCATCCGTCTTCTGATCGGTGACAACGGCATAGCCCCATCCCTTCAGGGCTGCTTGAAGCGCCTGTCCGAATGGAGAACCATCCTGTTTGAGCGCAACGGTTGCCTTCCCCTGTCCGATCTGTTCGGCAAGACGGCTGACCATATCGCCCGCAATGGCACCCGCCGCGGGTCCGGAGATTTCTGGAGGTGCCGCGCTGGAGGCGAGGACGTCGGCGTCCATCGACTGGCATCCGGAAACGAGGATGGCGAGGGCAGTCGTTGTGGCGAAGCACCGGATCGGGCCCAGACGGTTTCCTGTGCGACGGAGGAGCTTCAACATCACCGCCCTCCCCTGCTGATCTTCACCTTCTGCTGTTTCCAGCCGACGCCTGAGACAAGGACAGCACGATCAATATTGTAATCGACCACCATTATGTTGTTCTTCATGCGATAGTTGACGATGCGGTTCTGTCCGCCGGAGACGACGAATAGAACCGGGGCATCCTGACCGGAGATTGATCGCGGAAACTGGATGTAGGTTTTTTGCCCATCCGAATAGACCCGCGTCGGCCGCCAGCCAGCGCTGCCCGAGACGGAATAGGCAAAGCTCAATTGCTCGGCCGGAACGCCGGCGCCGGGAACCATGCTGGCTTCCAGCCGCGCGTTGACGTCTGCAAGCTTTGCCGAGACGTCCTCCGGATATTCGAAACCGACGCGCGCCATATACTGCGTGGCATGTGATTTCAGCTGGATGTGATAGGTGCGGCGGGAAGTGGTCACGACCATCGACGTGACCAGACCCGGTTCCGACGGCTTGACGATCAGGTGGATCGCCTGCCCACCGGCCGCACCAGAGGTCGCAGGCTCCACCTTCCAGCGCACAGTGTCGCCGACGAGCACATCGCGAACGACCTCGCCACCCTGAAGCTCGATGTCGCAGACCTGCAGTGGCGAGCAGACGACTGAGGGCTGCACTTCGCCATAGAGGAAAATGACCTTTCCATCCGCTCCTTTCGTCACGAGGCCGCGGCTTCCGCGCCATTGTGTCGAAATCCCCATGCCTTTCGCCTCATTTGCGGTGACACCATCGGCGGCGAGCGAAGCAGACGGGAGAAGGGTTAAAGAGACAGCAACGGCGATAGCAATGATGCTGGCGCTCATCGTGACCCGCGATAGTTCGTGCGTTCTGTTCATGTTCGGGGCCATGCCTTTCAAAGCTGTGCAGTCCAGTCGAAGTCCCGGAGATAGAGACCGATGGGATTGAGGCGGATGACGCCCTCGTCCTGGGGCGGCGTCAAAGTCACGGTGGCGATCCCGCGGAAGCGGCGCGTGGCTGTCTCTTTGCCGCGGCGATCCCGCTCGAACTCGGTCCAGTCGATCTGGTAGCTCTGGTTCGACAGCGCGACAATGTTATTGACCTCGATCGCCACCGTCGCGGTCTTGGCCTTCTCGAAGGGCGAATTCGAGCGAAACCAGGTGTTGACCTTTTCTGTGGCGGGATCAGAAGTGCGCAGCAGTCCGTAGGTGCGGTCGATATATTGCTTCTGCACAACCGCGTCGGGCGTCACTGAGCGGAAGTTCGACACGAAACTGCCGAGTGTCGCGCGCACCACACGCGGATCGGCATACTCGATCTGCTGCGGGAACCCGGCATTGACTGATGTTCCGAGCTTGTCGACTTCGACGATATAAGGGATCAGCTTGACCTGCGTGCTCTGGTAGAGCGCGTAACAAAATCCGATAACGGCCATGGTCATTCCGGCTATACCGACGACGCGCCAAGCGGCGGCCGCTTTTACGTACGAGCCATAACGCTCGTTCCATTCGTTGCGAGCAGCAACATAGGGATTATCGGGAATATTCTGTCCGGCCATTCTGTAGCGTTCCGTCACTTACTGTCGTTGATCGGCGGTGGTGGAGGCGGTGTGCCTGGCCGGCCGGATGGTTGATCGAGTTTGGCGTTGGCAAGGCCGAGCATCGATCCGGCATAGGCGCCGGGCGAACCAATCGCCTTTTCCTTTGCTGCCGAGCCGACGGCACCAGCGGCTCCGCCAATCCCGGCCTGCATGCCGCGCAGGGCCGCACTGGCAAGAGACGCGCCCCCTGCCCTTGCGGCACTGGCGGCCCCGAACCCTCTGTTGGCAGCACCGATCGTCAGGAAGCCGGCGCCGAGTGCCGCGGATGCCGCTTGCCCGCCGTGACGAATGGCCTCCATGCCGCCGCCGACCGATGCGCCCTGGACCACGCCCTGCAGGATCGGCGGCACATACATGGCGATGACGAAGACAACGACCGAGATTCCGGCGATCGCTAGCGTGGTGATGAACTGTTCCGATGTCGCGGTTGGTACCTCTGCCAGACCGAGAAGGATGTCCGAGCCGATCTTGGCGATCATCACCAGCGCCATCAGCTTCATGCCGACGGAGAAGGCATAGACCAGATACTTGATCGCGAAATCCTTGGTATGGGAGGAACCACCGAGCCCGAGCATGATCATGCCGGCAAGTAATCCGACATACATCTCGACCATGACAGCCACGAAGATCGCAGCGACGAGGCTGAACGACACGACGACAACGACCATGGCGAAGACGGCAGCGATCGCCAGCGAATTGTCCTCGAAGAGCCCAAACTTCGCCTGTTCCGACATTTTCGTCGCGACACGAATGCCGGCATCAAAGATGTTGGCGGGTGATGCCGAGCCGCCACCGGCGCCGATCTGGTAGAGACTGTCGACCACGGCCTTGGCAAACTCCGGCCCCCTGTCGAGGATGAAGGCAAACAGGCCAATGAACATGATGCGTTTGACGAGCTCAGCGAACCAGCTGTCGAGCGAGGCGGCGTTGATGGCCAGCCATACGGCCGCGATCCCGATCTCGATGCGGGCGAGGATCCAGAACAACGAGCGGGCTGCATTCATCACCGTCGTCTCCCAACCCTTGGCGGCGGTGACGACGGAGTTTTCGAGTGTGGTCAGGACCTGGCCCTGTTGAGCTAGGGCCGGCGTGGTCACCAGCACGACGACCGCGATCGCAATGAAGGTCCGCTCGAGAGCGCGGAAAGAGGGAGCGGCTACCATCGTGGTTTCATCTCCTGGCCGCCGCGAATGTCGCGATTGGCATTTCCACCGAAGAACTGTTCACGATGTCGGCCCCGATCCTCGTCGCGAGGAGAGCCTGTCGCGATGGTGCCGGATCCGGAAACTGGGTCGGGTCGAACCAAGAGCGAGGTTACGAAGCTTGCACCGGCCGCGGAAACGATCGCTGCGATAGAGACGATGAGGATCAGACGCGGGCTCACCAGCGGGGCTCCATCGTCTGGCCACCTCTGATGTCTCGCTCGGTTCCACTGAAGAATTGTTCGCGCCGCGCTTGCGCCAGATCCTTCTGTGCCTGCTCGGACTGGAGCCACGTGCCCATCATCGTCATCTGCTGGGAGACCAAACCGCGTAATTTCTGCATCTGGGCGACCTGCTGCGCGGCAATCTCGTGCCCGACCTGCAGCGCCTTCATCTGGCCATCGGCCGTTTCCGACATCGACCTGAGCTGCGACATCGTGTTCTCCTCGCTGGAGAATTGGTCGGCCGTCAAATTCGCGGCCTTCAGTGTGCCGGCGATGGTGTCACGATTGGTTTCGGACCAGTGTTGATAGGTCGTGGAAAAGCTCGCGCCGTCCGGCAGGTTACTCTTCATGTCAGCGAAGCTCTGGAAGCGCTGTTTGAGGACATCGTCGACATTGCCCATGGAGAAGGCGACGCCCTGTCCCTGGTTGACGACGTTCTGGAGGTTCTTCAGATCGCTTTCGACCTGGCCCCATATGTGGTTTGGAAGCTGCGCGGTGTTCTGCAGCATGTTCTTGTAGATGTTGAGCTGGTTCTGGATCTGCTCGGCTAGCTGATTGATCTGGGTGATCTGGTTGTTCACCTGCTCGGCGGATTTGCCGACAAGGCTGATCAGTTCGGTATTGTTGGCAAGCTGCGTCCATTCGGTCGCCTGCCCCGTGACGCCCCCGGCGTGCGCCGGAAGCGGGGGAACGGACGAGAGCGCAAGAGCCACACCGAGCGCGGCGGGCCATGTCCTATTCGGTTGGGAAGAGCGTGTCGGCATGGGCGATCCCCCTTTGCTGGAGCCAATGGAGAGGCCAGGCGGCCCCATGTTCGAGATGCAGAGCGCGGATGCGCTTGAGGTCTTCCTTTCCGGATGCCCCGACAAAGGAGAGCGCCACCGGCCCAAGCGCCATGTCGAACAGTCGCCGACCCTCAGGTGACACGACGTAATAGTCGCGCTTCGGGATCGCGGTCGCGACGATCTCGATCTGCCGCTCGTTGAAGCCGATGCGCTCGTAGAATTCGCGCGTGCCCGGCTCCCGCGCGGCGCCATTCGGCAGGCAGATCTTGGTCGGGCAGGATTCCTTCAGCACATCGATGATGCCGGACCGTTCGGCATCAGAGATCGACTGTGTGGCGAGCACCACAGCGCAATTGGCCTTGCGCAGTACCTTCAGCCATTCCCTGATCTTGTCGCGGAACACCGGGTGGCCGAGCATCAGCCAGGCCTCGTCAAGAATGATCAGGCTGGGCGCACCGGTCAGGCGCTTTTCGATGCGTCGGAAGAGATAGGTCAGAACGGGCACAAGGTTGCGCTCGCCCATATTCATCAGCTCCTCGATCTCGAAGCACTGGAAGGCGCCGAGCGCCAGCCCGTCTGCTTCAGCGTCGAGCAGCTGACCCATAGGCCCATCGACGGTGTAGTGATGCAGAGCGTCCTTGATCTCCCGCATCTGGACACCCGAGACGAAGTCCGAGAGCGAGCGGCCGCGGGACTCGGCCATCAGGCCGACCTGCCGTGAAATGGCATTGCGGTAGTCCGGAGTGATCGTCACGCCCTGCAGCGCAACCAGCATCTCGATCCACTCGGAGGCGAAAGCACGATCGCCATCGGTCGAGAGCTCGGCTAGCGGGCAGAACGAAAGTGCCCTCCCCTCCCCTGCTTCCTGAGCATCGCCACCGATCTGGTAATGGTCGCCATCGATCCCCAGCGTCAACGGTAGCATCGACCCGCCCTTGTCGAAGGCGAAGATCTGCGCACCGGCGTAGCGTCGGAACTGGGCTGCGATCAATGAGAGCAGTGTTGATTTGCCGGAGCCGGTCGGGCCGAAGATCAGCGTGTGGCCGACATCGTCGACATGCAGGTTCAACCGGAACGGTGTCGACCCGCTTGCGACCTGCATCAGCGGAGGCGATCCGGCCGGATAAAACGGACAAGGTGCTACCGGGCTTCCCGACCAGACCGAATTGAGCGGGATGAGGTCGGCGAGATTGCGCGTGTTGATCAGTGGCTCACGGATGTTGGCATAGGAAACGCCCGGCAGGCTGCCGAGAAACGCGTCGGTCGCGTTGATTGTCTCGATCCGTGCGCCAAAACCTTCCGCCTGGATCAGCCGGCGGATTGCCTCACACTTTTCTTGAAGGCTGGTTTGATCTTCATCGAAGAGGACAATGACCGGGGTGTAGTACCCATAGGCCACGAGCTGCGAAGAGGCTTCCGCGATTGCGTCCTCGGTCTCTGCCACCATCAGCATCGCGTCCTGATCCAGCGACCGCGACTGCGTCTGGAAGAGCTGGTCGAAGAAAGGCCGCACCTTCTGCTGCCATTTCTTGCGCGTACGCTCCAGCCGGGTGCGTGCTTCCTCGGCGTCAAGGAAGACGAAGCGGGACGACCAGCGATAGGTGAGAGGCATCAGGTCAAGACTGTTGAGGATTCCTGGCCAGCTTTCCGCGGGCAGGCCATCGATCGCCACCACGCCGAGAAACCGGTTCTCGACCAGCGGCGTCAGACCGTGCTGAAGCTCGGCCGTCACCAGCCAGTCGAGATACATGGGGATCTCAGGCAGACGCACCGGATGATTTTCCCCGGTGATGCAGAACCGGATGAACTGGAAAAGCTCATCGTAGCGGGCGACGCGATGACCACCGCGCTCCGGTGTTTCGCGTGTCATCATCCGTCGAATTGATACGACATTGGCAAGATACTGTTCGACCTCCCGGATGGAGGTGAGGAAGGTTTCAAGCGCTTTGTCGGCATAGGTAGCGGATCGGCTGCCGATGTCCGAATAGACATAGCGCGTCAGCCCGGACCGCCTCGGTTCCGGTGGGCGCCATGTCAGGATCAGGGCATGCCGGCTTTCGTAATGTCCCCGCTCCTTCTGGAAATGCGCCCGCCGCTCCGCATCGATGGCGCGGGTGACCGGATCAGGGAAATGGCTGGCGTCCTCCGCTGGATAATCCCCCGTCGGCACCCGGACAGCCTCGACCTGGATCATCCAGCCGGAACCGAGGCGCGACAGGATGGCATTGATCTGCCGCGACACCTCGTTGCGCTCGGCGTCGGTTGAACTTTCGCTGTCCGGGCCGGCAAAATACCAGCCAGCCATTAACGAGCCGTCCTTCAGGAGAATGACGCCGTTATCGACCAGTCCGGCATAGGGAACGAGATCGGCAAAGGACGGTCCGGAATGCCGGAAAGATTTGAGGGCGACCATTTCGTGCTCCCTCAATAACTTCGCCACGGCGACGATGTCGCCCGGTAGAAGGTCTTGTAGGAGATATGCCGGATATAGACCCTTCGCATAAGCGGATCGGCCTTGGCCATCATACGAAGCGCTGCGACTGCGACCAGCCAGATTGCGATGCCAAACAATGCCGCATACCAAGTCAAGACCACGAAGATAAGGATGACGGCAGCGAGCGCCGTCAGCAGGACTAGCTCGCGATCGGCACCCATCAACAGGTTGGGACGCGACAGCGCCCGATGCACGCGAGACCGCGCAAGGGATGAACCGGCCTCAGCCATGTGCCCCCTCCCCCGCTGTGACCGCCGTCGCAGACTGTTTTGGTGTATTTTGATCGGCCTGTGCAGGAGGCTCGCCAATCGACGCGCCCGTTGCGCCAAACAATGCGACGATCTGGGTGGCGCCTAGTAGAACCCCGCCAACCAGTGCGACGTAGCAAAGGCGACGGGCAAAGTCGTTCAGTTCTCCCCCGAAGATCAGCATCGCGCCGGCGATCGCGACCGCAGCAAGCGCGATGAACCCGGCGACAGGGCCGGTGATCGACTGCTGGATCTGCTGCAGTGGCGACTCCCACGGAAGACCGCCGCCACCCGACGAGGCGAGCGCGGGTTCTGCAAGACCAATTGAGACGGCGGCCAGTGCCGCACAGGTGAGTAATATATTGGTTCTATGCGACATGGCTGTCCTCATCGATATGGGCATAGTGTTCGGTCTGGTAGCGGCCGTTGCGGTATCCTTCGATGTGGATCACCTCACGGACCCGCCTCCCCTTTCCCGTTCGCTCAATGGAAACGACGAGATCGACGGCCTCGCCGATGACCTCCTTCATCGGCTGCTGGCTGGCTTCCGCCGTCAATTGCTCGAGCCGGCGGAGCGCCGACATCGCCGTGTTGGAATGGATCGTTGTGACCCCGCCGGGATGGCCGGTGTTCCAGGCCTTCAGGAGCGTGAGAGCTGCGCCGTCGCGGACCTCGCCGACGATAATGCGGTCGGGCCGCAGTCGCATGGTGCTTTTGAGCAACCGCGCCATATCGATCGTATCGCTGGTGTGGAGGCACACTGCGTTTTCCGCGGCGCACTGGATCTCGGCGGTATCCTCGAGGATCACCATCCGATCGTCGGGTGCAGTTGAAACGATCTCCGCGATGATTGCATTGGCGAGCGTCGTCTTGCCCGAGCCAGTACCCCCGGAAATGACGATGTTCATGCGGGCGTCAATCGCGCTGCGGATGGCTGATGCCTGCGCTTCTGTCATCACCTTCGAGGTCACATAGTCGTCGAGCGGGATGAGACGCGAGGCGCGCCGACGGATCGTGAAGGCGGGTCCGGACACGATCGGCGGAAGTAGGCCCTCGAAACGATGGCCACCGATCGGCAGTTCGCCGGAAATGATTGGGCGTTCGTCGTCTGCCTCGGACTGCAACGCGTGAGCAACACTGCCGATCACGACTTCCGCGGCCGCTGGCGTCATGACCCCGGCCTCGGCAACACCGTGGCCGAGGCGTTCTATAAACAGTCGGCCGTCAGGGTTGAGCATAATTTCGACGACTGTCGCGTCTTCGAGAGCGACGCACAGCTGATCGCCGAGCGCATCCTGTAGTTTGCGGACAAGTCTTGGATGGGAGCGAAGCTGGGTCACGCTGCGCTCCTCTCAGTGTGACCACCGAAATAAGAAAGTACGGACTGATAGTTCGACGGGCGAACCTGTTCGAAGCTCTCCTGATCCGCTGGAAGTGTGCCGGCAATGGCGACAGTGTTGCCGATTGCCACGGGTTCACCCAACCGCGCCATCGGCCACCCTGCTCGGTTCAGGATGCGCTCGAAGCGAAGATCAGTGGCGGTGACTATCTTGTCGTAGCCATTCGCCATCGACCATTCGATGATACCAGCGAACATCGTCAGTGTTGCAAGGTGGAGCTGGCCCCCTCCCCTGCCGGCGGACAAAGTCGTATCGACGCAGAAGCGCGAACTCTCGATCATCGCACTCTTCGCGTTGAGCGAACCATCCCTCAGGAGCTGCGGAAATGTCCGTTCCAGCATGGTTGGTCCCACTGCGGGAAGAAGGCGTGCGCAACCGACGACTCTGCTGCCGCCAAAGGTGGCAAGGATATAGGTGGGGTTCAGGTCGTCGTACTGATCCCGCTCGCCACCATCGGTGATGGTGACGTCCCATTCGAGCCGCCCGCCAAACACGTTGGCGCGCAGCTGATGCATCTGTTTCAGAAGATTTTGATGCTCGACATACCGGTCGGGCGAGATTGTGAGAATCTGCATCTTTATCTCCGCGTGAACTTCGTCAGGCGGGATGAAGATCACCTCAATCCACGGTTGGCCATCTGCAGATCTGCAGGCGTTGATTCTGGTGAGTCGGGGTAGCCGAGGGGTGGATTGGACCAACGTAGGGTGTGCAAAAGTCACCGGATTTTCTGCAGATCTGCAGAGCAAGGAACTTGGCGCATCCTCGCGGAATCGGGATAACCTGCGGCGGTGTAAGGGAAATTTCCGATTGTCGTCGCATTTTACGAAAAGCTGTTAACCTTTCGTTAATCTTAAATATCTTGCAACGTGGTCCGAAATCGGTTGATCTATAGACGGCAAATTGCTGTGTTTACGAAAATTACCGTGTGTACGAGAGGACGTCGTGGAGAATCCCGCCCAGCTTCAAAAGGCTATCCATAAACTGATAGCAGCGCACGCGCGAGATCTCTCCGGCGCGCTACACGAACATCGCGTCAAGCTCTACCCGCCCGAGGCACGCAAAACGCTGCGCTCCTTCTCGTCCATCGAGGCTGCTAAGCTTATTGGAGTCAACGATGGCTATCTGCGCCATCTATCCTTGGAAGGCAAAGGTCCGCAGCCTGAGGTAGGCGCCAACAATCGGCGCTCCTATTCAGTCGAGACAATCCAAGCTCTGCGCGAGTACCTCGACGAAAATGGCAAGGGAGACCGGCGATACTCGCCGCGCCGGTCAGGTAAAGAGCATCTCCAAGTCATCACAGCAGTCAACTTTAAGGGCGGTTCAGGCAAGACGACTACCGCCGCCCATCTTGCTCAGTTCCTTGCGCTTAATGGTTATCGTGTGCTCGCGATAGATCTCGATCCGCAGGCCAGCATGTCAGCATTGCATGGTTTTCAGCCCGAGTTCGATGTTAACGATAACGAGACCCTCTACGGTGCCGTCCGCTATGACGATGAACGCCGTCCACTGAAGGACGTCATCAAGAAGACGTACTTCACCAACCTGGACCTCGTGCCTGGCAACCTCGAGCTGATGGAGTTCGAACACGACACTGCAAAGGTGCTAGGCTCCAACGATCGAGAGAACATCTTTTTCACGAGGATGGATGAAGCGATTGCGTCGGTTGCTGACGACTACGACGTCGTGGTGGTGGACTGCCCTCCCCAACTAGGGTTCCTGACGATTTCCGCACTATGTGCTGCCACTGCGGTGCTGGTGACGGTTCACCCCCAGATGCTCGACGTAATGTCCATGTGTCAGTTTCTTCTTATGACGTCGGAGCTTTTGAGCGTCGTAGCCGATGCCGGGGGCAGCATGAATTACGATTGGATGCGATACCTCGTAACGCGCTACGAGCCAGGTGATGGACCACAAAATCAGATGGTGTCGTTTATGCGGACCATGTTTGGCGAGCATGTCCTCAACCACCCTATGTTAAAAAGCACGGCCATATCGGACGCCGGTATCACCAAACAGACCTTATACGAGGTCAGTCGTGACCAGTTCACTAGAGCTACTTACGACCGCGCGATGGAATCTCTGGATAACGTGAACCGCGAAATCGAGCAGCTTATCCAGTCGTCATGGGGGCGCAAATGACACTCGGCCCTCACCCTCTCCAACAAGCAATGGCGCCAAAGTTGCCAGCCGGAAACTTTAGGGAAAAAGGCCCTCTATCGCTTGGCTGCCTTGGGCTTCGCGTGATTCAAGGAGAAACAGCAAATGGCTAGGAAGCATCTACTTTCCGACCTTAAGATCCCGAACCAAGCGGCTGCTGAAGCCCCCGGAGCTCCCGAACAAGAACTGGCCTCGCCTCAATATTCCCCAAGGGGCGCAATTGGCGCGGTTTCCCGCTCGATTGAGCTGCTGAAGTCCCAGTCTTTGAGTGAACTCGATCCGGATCTGATTGATGCACCGCCCGTGCGCGACAGGCTCCCTGAAGACGAGAGCGAGTTCGAGGAGTTTGCCCGCAACATTCGCGAGAATGGCCAGCAGGTGCCCATATTGGTGCGTCCGCATCCGAACTCGGAAGGGCGCTATCAAGTCGCTTACGGTCGGCGACGTCTCCGGGCGGTAAAAGCCGCTGGCATGATGGTCAAGGCTTCCGTTCGCCCCCTCACGGATGAAGAGCTCGTTCGAGCCCAGGGACAGGAAAACACCGGCCGGCGTGATCTTTCGTTCATCGAGCGCGCGCTTTACGCGGCGGAGCTTGAGGCGAACGGTTTTGAACGCCCGGTCATCATGGCGGCCCTCGGTGTCGACAAAAGCAATCTCTCTCGTCTCATCCAGGCTGCAACGCAGTTGCCGAAGGATGTGATCCAGTCGATCGGTGCGGCGCCGAAAACAGGACGCGACCGCTGGTACGAATTGGCAACTAGATTGAGCAATGAGGACGTTATCGGATCAACGAGGGCGCTTCTGGCCGATAGCAAAATCAAAGCGATGTCATCCGACGATCGCTTCGCACAAGTTTTCGATGCTGCTGCACCGAAAAAGGTGAAAAAGTTCAAGGCTCGACCGCAGGTCTGGCAGGCAGATGACGGCGTAAAGGCAGCCAAATATCAACAGGATAAGCGGTCACTCATTTTGACGATCGACAATAAGGCGGCGCCCGATTTTGGCGACTACCTTTTGTCGGCTCTACCCGAAATCTATGCGTCGTTCAAAAAGGCGAAGCAGTAGATGAACCGAAATAGAGGAAGGTACCAATAGCGCAAAGAAAAAGCCCTCCGAAACCGTGTTCCAGAAGGCCTCTCTCAGTTTGGTCGCTTAGAGAATCGCACTTCCCGGAATCACAGTCAAGAGTCAACGCCGCACCGGCGTAGCCTTTTCTTTGCCTTGTGAAAGGTGAAGGACATGGAAACAGGATTTTTAACGACGCCGTTTGGGCGGCGGCCGATGACGCTTGCCTTGGTGAAACGTCAGTTCGATGCGAAAAACGCGAACACACCCACGGCGGTCGAGAAATGGCGCGTCTTCCGCGACGTCGGTGACGCACGTGCGCGGCTAGGTCTCCAGGATCGGGCACTGGCGGTCTTGAATGCACTTCTGTCATTTTTCCCCGCCTCCGAACTCAGCAACGACAAAAACTTAATAGTGTTTCCATCGAACGCTCAGCTGTCAGCCCGTGCAAACGGCATTGCCGGGACGACCCTGCGCAAGTGCCTTGGGTCGCTAGTCGAAGCCGGCATCATCATCCGCAAGGATAGCCCCAACGGAAAACGATACGCACGAAAATCAGGCGAAGGAGAGATCGAGGACGCCTATGGCTTCAGTCTAGCCCCCCTTCTCGCCCGCGCCACCGAGTTCGCAGCCCTCGCGCAGGACGTTGCAGCTGAACAGCGACGGTTCCGCGTCATGAAGGACCGCCTTACCATCGTGCGCAGAGATGTGAGGAAGCTAATCACAGTTGGCATGGAAGAGAGCGTGCCAGGTGATTGGGCGGCAGCGGAGGCATGCTTCATTGACATTGTGGGACGGTTTGCACGGCGCCCTACACTGGACGACATCGCGGCCAGCCTCGATGAGATGAACCTTCTTCACGAAGAAGTCTCTAGGATGTTGGAAACGCACGAAGAAATCCAAAAATCCGATGGCAATGACATCGCATTTGGTTGCCACATACAGAATTCAAATACCGAATCCTGCAATGAACTTGAACCTCGCTTCGAAAGGAAGCAGGGCGAAAACTCCGAGATTAAAAAGCTACCGGGGCGGAAAGGCGAGCCTGAGGTTTTCCCGTTATCGCTGGTGCTGCGCGCCTGCCCCGAGATTATTCCGTTCGGGCCGAGTGGAACGATAGGCAGTTGGCGCGAAATGATGACCGCCGCCGTGACGGTTCGCTCTATGCTGGGCGTCAGCCCGTCCGCGTACGAGGACGCGTGCGAGACAATGGGGCAGGCGGGGGCGGCTATCGCGATCGCTTGTATTCTTGAGCGGGCAAATCACATCAACTCCGCTGGCGGATATCTCAGAGACTTAACCGGGAAGGCGGAGCGAGGAGAGTTTTCACTTGGACCAATGCTATTCGCTCAGGTGAGGGCGAATTCCTCACCCGTTCGCCAAGCTGGTTGACGTGGCGGACCTGCGAAAGAAACCTCCTTATATCACTGAAATTATAAGATTTCTTTCGGGGTTTCCGGCTGGCAACTTCCGTGCTCAGTGGGATGTTCTGCTGCTTTTGGCGCGTTTAGCGGTAGCACCGCGGAGAGACTTCGAGGTCTGTGCATTGAAGGTCATCCGGGAAAAGAAGATCGTCGCGCCGGAGGTTCAGGCGGCGATATTGCAACAGCTGCGGGTACAAAAATGCTTTAATTCCGGTGTCCCTGAGCTATGGTCTGCTTGAAGGGTGCGAAGCCCTCGTTCAAGTTCTTTTCGAGACATATTCCCTTGGGCACATGAACGCAAATGGCACACAGAGACTATGACGGAGAGGGCGGTAGCGCCCAGGATCGTCTTCAGCAGATTGAAGCGGGTGTAAGAGCCGCGCAGCCGGGACATGATGCGGCGGCCTTTCTTGCGGCGATCGTCGAATCCTCGGATGACGCCATCATCAGCAAGTCGTTGCAAGGCATCATCACTACTTGGAACAAGAGCGCGGAGCGCGTTTTCGGGTACACGGCGGATGAAGCGGTCGGACGGCCGATCACCATGCTGATCCCGGAGGATCGGCTGGACGAAGAGCCGGCGATCCTGGCGCGGATCAACGCAGGCGAGCGGGTCGACCATTTCGAGACGATCCGCCGTCGCAAGGACGGCACATTCATCGACATCTCGCTGACGATCTCGCCGATCCGCAACGGCGAGGGTAAAATTATCGGGGCATCCAAGATCGCCCGTGATATTTCGGATCGGAAACGGGCGGCAGAGCATCAGGATCTCCTGCTTCGCGAGATGCACCATCGCGTGAAGAACCTTTTCGCGATTACCGGCAGTATCATCACGCTTGCGGCACGGACGGCGCAGACGCCCGCCGAGCTCGCCAACGACATGAAGGACCGGCTCGTCGCTCTGTCGAGGGCGCACGAAATGACTTTGCCAAACTTCACCGGCGGCGAGGCGTTCGTGGAGCAATCGACGACGCTCTTCACTCTCCTCTCAAACCTGCTCTCCCCCTTTGAAGACAAGGAAGGCGGGCGATGGCGGCTACATGGGGAAGATGCGCAGATCAGCGCGGACAGGGTCACGAGCCTTGCGCTGCTGTTCCATGAATATGCTACCAATGCGGTGAAGTACGGCGCTCTTTCCGTGCCGGAAGGACGACTTGATATCACGCTGAGATCACGGCCCGACAGCTTCGAGATCGCCTGGTTGGAGAGCGACGCAAAAACCAGAGCCGCGGTCGAGAGCCAAGACACCGGGTTCGGAACGACGCTTGAGCAGATGGTGGTTCGGACCTTGAATGCGCAAGTATCGAGGGATTGGCAGCCTCACGGGCTTCTGATCAGGCTGACTGTCCCACGCGATGCGTTCTCCATCCGTTCATAGGTTAAGGCCGTCATGGGAACGCGGGGCGCTTATGCGCGTTCTTGAGCGGAAAGCTGGCGGGCGCCGCGAACCGACACTTTGCTGCGAGATATATATTAACGTCGGGCTACAATATGCCGGACATTGGGGAAGAAGACCGCCGATGATGTTGGAGGACCTTTATCGCCTGTTGAGAAGCGGCCACGTTCAGGCTCAGGGCGTCGTCGACACGATGACCCAGCCGATTGTGGTCCTTGACCAGCGGTTCTATGTCACGACCGCCAACAACGCCTTCGTCAAGACCTTCCAGGTGGAACGGGACGATCTCCTCGGAAAAAGCTTGTTCGATCTGGGCGATGGTCAATGGGATATTCCTGAACTTCGCGATCTGATCGCCGATATCATACCGCGAGCAGCCGCCGTCATTGGCTACGAGGTGAAACACGATTTCCCGGGCATCGGACAGCGTACCTTCCTGGTCGACGCCCGGCGCCTCGTCCACCCCGATGACAACAGCACCAATATCCTTGTACTTTTCGACGACGTCACAGAGCGCCAGCGACACGACGCGGAGATGGATTTTATCCTCTCCGAAACCCGCCATCGGATGAAGAACCTGTCCGCAGTCGTTCGGGCGCTTGCCATGCAGACGGATGTTGAAGGCCAATCCGCTGCTGAATACCGTCAAACGTTCCTTGGCCGTCTCGATGTGACACTGAGGGCGCAAGAAATTGCTGCTCGTAACGAGCGGACCGACCTGCAGGAGCTGTTGGAGAAGGCAGTAGGCGAAGCATGGAAAGACCGGATCACCTACAGTGGCCCCGCCGTCCACCTCGGACCCTCGAAGATCCTCGCAGCGAGTATGATTTTCCATGAGCTTGCGACCAATGCAATCAAGTACGGAGCGCTATCGTCAGGTGAAGGCAGCGTCCGGGTTGCGTGGACATTGGAAGAGGGACTGACGCGCAAAACCTATCTGAACTGCCGTTGGTCCGAACAGAATGGGCCCGTCGTCCAGGCCCCGATGCGCAAAGGCTATGGAACGGAGATGATCGAGGGCACCGCGGCGCACCTTGGGGGGCGTGTGGAACTTTCCTATGCTGCGGAAGGTTTGGCGGCGACAATCAGGATACCGTTGTAGGCTCATGAACCAATCCGATGCGTCCCCTGCAAGCTCGCGCACTATCCTCGTCGTCGAGGACGAGTTTTTCATTGCGTTGGAAATCAAGGCCGCGTTGTCGTCGGTTGGCTATAAGGTGCTGGGTCCGGCAAGCTCTGTCGATCATGCGCTCGATCTCCTGCGAGACACGACACCCGATGCGGCCGTTCTCGATGTCGACCTGGGCGGAGAGCGGGTAACACCAGTGGCAATACAGCTAAAGGCCCTGGGCGTTCCGTTTGTCCTCGCAAGTGCCGCAGACTCGGTCACACTTGCCAAGAACGCGGTTTTTGCGCGCATTCGTAACGTCGGCAAGCCAACAGACATGCGGCAACTCGCGGCGGCAGTGGCCGAAATTGTGAGCGCTACCCGGTCTTGAGACGGTGCTACCACTACCTGTGCAGACTTGCTCCTTGCGCTGTCCTCCAGGCACCCGGAGTGGCTCCGACAACACGCCGGAACGTTCGGGTGAGGTGACTTTCATCGGCAAAGCCACACGAAGCCGCAACTTCCGAAAGCTTGCTGCCCCATAGGAGACTTTCCTTGGCGCGCTCTATCCGCCTTCGGAGGAGCCATTCGTATGGTGCAAGCCCTGTGGATCGCTTGAAACCATGCGCGAACTGGCTCGTGCGAAGGCCGCATAGCTGGGCAAGTTCGGCAAGGCCAATGCCGCCAACGAGGCTGGTCTCGATGACGTCCTTAGCCAACCGTTCCTGCCAGGTGCTGAGCCCCCCGACGATCGGGCGGCGAATAGCGAGATCTCCATAGTGGGCACAAAGATAGATACCAAGGCTCCACATGTAATGATCCGCCATCAACGGGTCCATGGTCTCTGGCGCATCGAAGAATGGATAGATCCTCAGCGCAAGTCGGCGAAGAACCGGATCGTCGGTTAAGTGGTAGAGACTGTTGCCCAGATGCGAGACATGCGGCACTTCGAGGTCGTCGGCAATCTCCCGCATGAAACTACGCTGCAGGATCACTTCCTGTGTATGCCGCGGTGTCGTGAAATCAATGTGGGCGAGTTCCGAGACGTAGAGAAAATGCGTCTGACCCTTGCGGTTGGGGTGGGAGTAGTAGCGCCCGTCAAGGAACACCTCACTTCTCTCGTCATTGAAGTGAACGCCGATGCTGTAGGCACCCTCCCAAGTCGGAAAATCAGGGTTACTTGCGGTGGGCTTGAAACCGTAATTCACGTCGGCGGCGATCAGCCTCGAACATGACAGACCGCGCACGGACAGTTTGAGCTCCGTCTTGTGCGGCAGGCCGATGGGAACGGTCGCGACTTCCACAAGCTTCACATTTAGGGTCATAGGCGACTTCCCGCGTCAGTAAGATGGCGACGCGCAAAATATCATGGCTCCCGAAATGTCAATTGAACGATTCTGCAGTGGTAGGTCGCCGCCGCAAAAGCGCAGGGGCGACCCGTAAAAAAATCAGCCGCTTTTCTTGGACTGGGCGGCATCTTCTATGATTTTGGCGACCGCCTTCGGGTTCGAAACGTAAACCGCATGGCTTCCAGGCACCTCGACGGTTTTCGCTCCGGCTCGCTTGGCCATCCCGCGCTGGGCATCCGGCGGGATCATCTTGTCGTCGGTCGCCACAAGATACCAGCTCGGCTTGGCTTTCCACGCAGGAACGGTGACTTGCCCACCGAGTGCGCCGACGCCCCACGGCACCTGCGAAGCAGCCATGAAGGCGGCAAGATCAGGACGCACATCGGCCGCGAACGACTGCGCGAACTTCGACTTGTCAAGGAAGAGGAAGCCGTCGACTGGCGGCAGGATCGGCGGCGCTGCGGCGCCGGGGACGGGGTTTGCGATCAGGCTGGAGACGGATTCACCTGCGTCGGGCGCGAAAGCAGCAATGTAGACGAGTGACTTCACCTTGGGATCGGTGCCTGCCTCGGAGATGACGACGCCACCGTAGGAGTGGCCAACCAGGACCACGTCGCTGGTCGCCGCAGCGATCGCGCGTTTCGTGACAGTGACGTCATCTTCCAGGGTAACAGTCGGGTTCTGGACGATGGTGACATCGTAACCGTCACTCTTGAGGATGTCGTAGACGCCTTCCCATCCCGAACCATCGACGAAGCCGCCGTGGACGAGAACGATGGATTTCGGTGTGCTGTCGGCTGCCATTGCTGCTGGTGCTCCCATGGTTGCGGCAAGCATCACACCCGATGCGAGCAAGTTGAAAAAACTGGACATTGGATGATCCCTTCATGTGTCCTTGGCGAAGTATCCGCCAACACACGATGCCTATTCCGGATTGAGCGCTCGCAGGTTGAACGATCCTGCGGCACTGCAGGATCGTCCAACGTCTCCGAACTCCAAGCGCAGGCGCAGCGAAGATTGGCCGTTTGGCGAAACTTGTTGGCAGGCCCGGGTGAGTGAAGGAGCGTCACTCTGGCTACTGACTGTTGGTGACTGCGGGCGCAATGCCCCACCCACGGACATAAGGAGCCGGAGATGAAAGACGTGTACGATTGCATCATCGTTGGGGGAGGACCAGTCGGACTGTGGCTCTCCTGCGAACTCAAATTGGCCGGGCTGCGGGTCGTTGTCATCGAGCGGCGCACGCACCGGATCAATCAATCGCGAGCCCTGACCATCCATGGCCGGACACTGGAAATTCTGTCATTGCGAGGGATCGAGGAGCGGTTCCTGACCGTCGGAAAACCGATCAGGAACGGACATTATGCGGTCCTCGATACTCGGTTGGATTTTGACATTTTCGACAGCCGTTTCCCTTACACCCTGTTCATTCCCCAAGAGATGACGGAGGCTTTGATAGAAGAGTTCGCACTGGAACTCGGCGTCGAGATCCTTCGAGGCGCCATGGCGGAGCGGATCGTATCCGAAAGTGATGGCGTCACTGTCTCCGGCGCCAACGAACGGCCATTTGAACTTCACGGACGCTACCTCGTCGGTGCAGACGGGGCGCGAAGCCTAGTCCGCACGCAGGCGGGGATCGAATTCCAGGGCCATGCTGGGAGCGGCACCTGGTTCATGGGTGATGTTGTGCTGGCCTCTCCGCCGGACGCACCCCTGGTATCGGCATTCAACGAGCATGGTTGTGTGCTGATAGCGCCGCTTGGTGACGGGATACA
Source organism: Hyphomicrobiales bacterium (assembly GCA_900470805.1). Classification (GTDB taxonomy): domain Bacteria; phylum Pseudomonadota; class Alphaproteobacteria; order Rhizobiales; family Rhizobiaceae; genus Rhizobium. Next base: position 35,195 of record UCCA01000033.1, read on the forward strand.
CCACCGGATCGTCGTCAACGAGGCTGGCGATCACGGCCGCGCACGTCAAGATGCGCTTACAATCGAAGAGCTGTGCCAGGCGACCGCCCGGGTCGTCGGCTCTGATTTCGGCGCCCATTCTCCTTTGTGGTTGTCGCGCTTCGACAACGAGACGCGACTGGCAAAATCTTATCGCAGTGGAAACACATTCCTGGCCGGCGATGCCGCCCACATTCACCTGCCAGCTGGCGGACAGGGCATGAACGTCGGCATTCAGGACGCGATGAACCTTGGCTGGAAACTGGCAGCGGTCGCCAGGGGAACCGCGCCTGCTGAGTTGCTCGACACCTACGAAACCGAACGCCTGCCGGTCGGCATCTATCTTCGCGACACGACGATGGCGCAGAGCCATCTGATCACCGCCTTCTCGGCGCGTGGGCGCGCCCTTCGCGGCGTGTTCAACGACATGCTGAAGGTCCCGGCGATCAACGCATACTTTGCCAATCAGGTCTCGGGTTTTGCCGTGCATTATCCTGATCCGCTGCCCGGTTTTGGCCCAGTGGGCTCGACCCTGGTCGGCAGCCGTATCCGCGACATGCCGTTGACGCTTTCCGACGGTAGAGATGCCACCCTCTTCGGCCTTCTCTCAAAAGGTCAGTGGCTGGATTTAACAATCTCAGAAGACGGCAAAGTTGAGAGGCCCAACTGGCTGCATCCGGACTCGGTCGTCGAAGCAAGAGGCGTTGCCACCGCACATGCGGATGCCCTTGGAGATGTTGGTTCGCTCTTGATAAGGCCGGACGGTTACGTGGCGCAAACTTCAGTCAGCACTTCAAGGCGCGAAGGGTAGGTCGGTCATGATACGGCACCTCAATCCCGCCTCGATGCCAGCTCCGGTCGCGCCGGTCTACGCTCAAATCTCCGTCGCGCCGGCAGGTGCTCTTGCGTTCATCGCCGGGCAAGTCGCTATCGATGCTGAAGGGCAGCTTATAGGCAAGGATGACCATCGCCTGCAGGCGGAACAATGCTTCCGTAATTTGAAGGCTGCTCTTGATGCGCTCGGTGTGGGGACAGAGCATGTCGTCCGCATGGGGCTGCATGTCGTCCGCCACCGCGACGAACTCGTCGGCCCCATCTTCGAGGCCGGGCATTCTGTCTTCGGACAAGGCTGGCCGGTATGCGCCAGCCTGTTCCTTGGCGTGCAAGCGCTTGGTCATTCGGACTGGCTGGTGGAGGTTGATGCCGTCGTTTCCCTACCCGCGGGTTCCGCCGCGCTTCGCGTGCCGGAATAACCATCGAACCGAACGCGGCAAAACTAAGCCATGTTCTTGCAAGCCGGTGCGCACTGGTTAGAATCACTGGTGTACTGCGGAGAAAACGAGCCGATGAGCATCACCATCACGCCTGAGATCGATGATCCCGACATCGTTTCGAGTTCGGTCGTGGGGCTAACCATCGAACTCATGGCTGTTGGCGAGACCGAACCCCATCGTCACCGTAAGGCGCAACTGCTCTATGTGATCTGCGGTGCTCTGACGGTCGAAGCCGCTGGCGGAATTTGGACCGTTCCGCCGCAATGTGCCATCTGGTTGCCTGCCGGTGTGTTGCATCTGGCGCGCGCCAGTGGCCGGATTGTCATGGCCAATCTCTATATCGAGCCTGAGCTCGCAGCCTTTCTGGGCGAGGACTGTGGAATCTTGTTCATTCGCCCGCTGTTACGAGAGGTCATTCTCTGCTTCGCGTCAGATCCTGCCTTGCAGATCGCAGGGGAGGGGAGACGTGCGCGGCTGTCGGATGTCCTTCTGGACGAGCTTCGCGATGCCCCGCTTGAGCCGCTGCGATTGCCAATGCCGGCAGACCGGCGGCTGCGGCGTCTCGCAGAGGCGCTGCTGGCAGATCCGTCCGCGCGCTTGACCATCGAGGAATGGGGCGCGCGTATCGGCGCGAGCGAGCGAACCCTTTCGCGCCTGTTCCAGCGAGAGACCGGCATGCCATTCGGTCGATGGCGGCAACAACTGCATGTAGGTCTCGCGCTGCAGCGCCTGGCTATCGGCGACGCCGTTACCAGTATCGCCTTGGACCTGGGCTATGAGAGCGCGAGCACTTTCATAACCATGTTCCGCCGCCATACGGGGGCAAGTCCGGCCCGATATTTTGGTGAAGGTCGCTTCGGCGTGAGCTCGCCCGAGTTACGTTCAAGCTATCTCCGCGGCTAGCGTTGGGAGGCATCTCGCACTCGACGTCGCAGACTGAAGCTGCGACGTCCATTGCGAAAGATGCTCAGCGGAACTTGAAGTGGTCGATACGTCCGACGCTGGCGGTAATGTTGCCAGCTGAGTTTCCGTTCAGATCTTGTTCATTCACGCGATCCGCGCCACCGCTAAGCGTGTTCCAGATATCGATCGCCTCGGCAAATGTTTTCGGTGACGGCCCAGACATCAGATTTTTGGTATATTCCTCACGCGTGACGTACCCATCGCGGTCGGCGTCGTTCCCTTCGATGATGTTATGTGAAAAATGACTTTGAGCCTCAGACGACATCTGATCGAGCGTCGAGCTCAGTAGATTGTCGAAGGATGGCTGGGCACCGGTGGTCTGAGCGGCCGGCGAATTTCTGCCTGCCGGGCTCGAGGTAAAGTTCCTGAGAGAGTCTGATGGAATCGTAGACAAAGATTTCCCCTTTACTGTCGGCAGCTGTTGTTGATCAAACGCCTTCCCGTCCTTCCAAACCTGCGTCATTGACTGCATCTTCGAATCGCGAGCATCGTCAGAACAGTCCAACCGTTATTTGACGGCCGAAATGGTCGATTGAACGATCCTGCAGGACGGCAAGTTTTTTTGGGCTGCAGTGCGAGAGCCGGGAAATCCGACCTGCGTGCCACCAACGGCGGAGGCGAAGCGGTGAATCCTGGTTTCTCGGCGGGACGGGTTGGCTTTGAACCAAGACCGCAATTGGCCGAGATCTGACTTTAGAAGTGGTTGTTGCAGCCGTCGAAAACTACACGGCTGATGACCAGGGAGACTTTATTGGAGATTTAACATGTTTACCCACGTGATGATCGGTAGCAACGACTTGAAGCGAAGCAAAGCCTTCTACGATGCCACGTTTGCTGCACTGGGCGGCGAGCCCGGCGAAATGGACGCAAGAGGCAGGCTGATCTACGTTCACGAGGGCGGACGGCTCATGGTCACGAAACCAATCAACGGCGAGCCCGCGACAGCGGCAAACGGTGGGACCATCGGTATAGCCGCGGCGAGCCAGGATCATGTTCTGGCGTGGCACAAGGCCGGGGTTACGCATGGCGGCACAGCGATTGAGAGCCCGCCTGCGGAACGTCCGAACGGCGCCTTTGTCGCCTACCTCCGCGATCCGGACGGGAATAAACTCACCGCACGGACAGCGCCGACGAGATGAGTGTGTATGGCCTTACAGCATGCGCGCGGCCTTGCCGGTCCGGCGCGAGGCACTGTTGTAGTAACTGGAAGCCTGCTGAACCGATCGATGGCGCGATTGCTCCATGGCCTCGGGGAGCGGGATGCCACGATTTGCTGCTTCGGTGAGGTATCCGGACCGCAAACCATGAGCGGAAAACTCCCCGGCATTCAGCCCGGCTATCTCCGCACGCTGCTTCAGGATCGCATTGACGGACTGTGGATCGAGCGCCCGCCGCGACACGGTGCCCCATCTTCCGATCCCTCGGAACACGCTTCCCTTGTCGATCCTGGCGGCCGCCAGCCAGGCACGGAGCGCCTCGACAGGCCGGCCGGTAAGATAGACGACGTCGTCCTGCTCTCCGGTCGTCGTTTTGGTGCGGCCGAGATGAATGGCGAGAGAGGGGAGGGGAGGGCCGTCGGCTACCTCGATCGGAGCTTCCTCGGTCAGTTGTTCCAGGCGAAGGCTTGCGATCTCGCTGCGCCGTCGGCCACCGGAGGCGAAGGCGACCATCAGGATGGCGCGGTCGCGGACGTCCCGCAGATTGTCGGTCGAACAGGTCGCCAGCAGTTTTGTCAGAACATCGCCGGTAACCGCCTTGGCGCTCTTCCGGGCTCGCTTCCGAGGTATGGCGCGTACGGCAAGCCGAATGGCGGATTTGAGGGCAGGGGAGGCGAAAGCGCCGTCGAGGCCGCGCCACTTCGTCAGGGTCGACCAGTTCGCCAGCCGCCGGCGCACAGTCGCCGGTGCATGTGGGCCGGTGGATTTCATAAAGCGTTGGGCGCGCAGATTATCGGCGACCTCGGCCGGCATGCCGTGATCGGGGTCGGCTGAACGTTTCTCCGGGTCCCAGAGGTGGTGCGCGACGAATTTCAGCAGCAGCGCTTCGGGCGCGGGCCAAGGCAGGGAGTGTCCGGTGGCAGCGAGAGCCCAGGCTTCGAGATAGGCGAGATCGGAGGTGAGAGCCCTCAGGGTATTGTCGCCCATGCCTTCGTTGACCAGATGGCGCAGCGTCTCGATATCGCGGTCGCTGAGCAGTTCGGCCAGCTCATCCCGGCGATCGATCGGCAGAACGGACGCAATCGTGTCGAGCTCAACAGCGCGGCGCTCGACGCCGTTCAGGCTGGCGGCCTTTCGTGGTGCCGCCATTAGTCGATCTCGACATGCGGCCGCCAGCGGCGGATGATTTCAACAATCTCCGGCTTGCAGGCATCCGGATAGGAGAGCGCTTCCTCGCGGGCGATGTAGGTGAAGACGGTCACTATGTCCTCGCAGATTTCCGGATCGAGGTCGGCGAGATCGGTCAGGTCGAAGCCGCCATGCACCTCGGCATTCCACCAGGCGAGAATAAAGTTGGCGACACGCCTTGACTGGCCGGTATCGTTGTTTGCGATGTCGATCAGTTTCTGGAGGGCGAAGCGGACGCGATCTTCCATGTTTTGAAGCCTTTGCAGAGCGTGATTTGGCCCAGCTTAAGAGAATTTGCGGCCTTTGTCGATCTACCATCGATAAGGAGTACTTATCGATAGTTATAACGCCAACTCATGACCATATCCACTAGCGAACTATAATATTCAGATAGCGTTCCTTTAAGAAATCATTTACCATAATATCAATGGCTTACGATTTTTCCGAAATCAGCATTTCAAACTTGGTTGGGCCCGCTTTTGACGCGGCGGTCTCCCTGACCCGTCTCGACGAGCGCATTGCTCGCTCGCCGGTCGGCGCAGGCTTCCTCGAAAGGCAAAATTTCACAGACGCCTGTGCCTCCCTCTGGATCGACGGCGAACTCGTCCATCTCGAAGACCTCGTCCTCCACGACGCTTTCCGAGACACCCGCACACCCACCCACGAACTGACAATCGCCCGCGACGTTCTCCGCACTCGCCGACGCATTGCCGGCCAGTTGCCGGACTGGGCTTTGTCCGCCGAGGGTATCCGGACATTGCGACAAACATCGGACACCGGTGCTAGCGGCGCCGATCCTGTTGCGCCGGCCGGCGTCATCAGGCCTGCCATAGCGGTGGATGCGGAAGGGGAGGGGGAGGATGTCGATGACGTCGAAAATCTCCCCGGCGTCGACTTTGCTGCCATCGATGCGACCTTGGCCCGATCGTCGGCCGCGATCGAGGATGCAAGCCGACCCGGCCGCACTGGAGGCGGCAGTGCGACGGCCAGCCGTCCCGAAAAGGACCCGATGATCTATGATCTCGACTGGGACGAGGATGCGCGGCTGGACGAATGGCGCGGCTTATTGCGGCTGTTGCAAGACCTGCCGACGGTGCTGCAGGCTATCGTTGCCCTCGATGCCTGGAACGAACTGTCCGTCCTGCAGCATGCGCCGTGGCTCGGCCGGCTGCTGGCAGCCTCGATCCTGCGCCAGGCCAGGATCACCACCGGTGCCCATCTCGCCGCGATCAATCTCGGCCTGAAAACCATTCCCGTTGATCGGCGCCGTCACCGCGATCGCGAAACTCGGTTGCTCGCCATCGCCCAGGGACTTATTGCGGCTGCCGAGATCGGGTTGAAAGAACACGACCGGCTGGTGTTGGCACGCACGCTGATGGACAGAAAACTCGAAGGACGACGGACGTCGTCCAAGCTGCCGGAGCTGGTCGAGCTGGTGATGGCAAAACCAATGGTATCGGCCGGGATGGTGGCGAAGACGCTGGAAATGACGCCGCAGGCGGCGCGGCGGATCGTTTTGGAGCTAGGGTTGCGCGAGATGACGGGGAGGGGGAGGTTTCGGGCGTGGGGGGTTGTCTAGCGTGCATGGATCTGATCGGGTCCGGGCCAACCCACGACTCAGCTCCGTGTGAGTCGGCCCGACAAACAAAATCGTATTAGTGACGAAGCCTCAGAATTCGTCCTTGACGGCGACACGTGTAGCTCCGCCATGCTGCGTTACTCTAGGCCTGCAGCGCAGCTTTACTGCGCCCTTCGAGAACGATTCATCCGTCGCTTTGCTCGACCAAACATAAGCTTCACCAGCTCTGAGAAGGGCCATACGCTCTGGTGTTATGTTGCTTAGCGCAGCGTTGGCTTTCTGAATGTGCTTGAGCCAAGCAGGCGAGTTGAACTTGTGCATGATTATCTGGCTGGATAACTCGATCAAGCTCACCGGTACGGACGGTGGGTCTTGGCTGGCGACCATAATGCTTACACCCTTGTGACGCATTTCACGCACCACTTCAATTAGTCCCGCGACTAAGTCCGGACTCTCTATATACTTGTGGGCCTCATCGAATACCACGAGCTTGTTGAAGCTCCGCCCATCGATTCGCGCGTCGGCGAACAGTTGCAACAGCACGACGAAAAGGCCGAGTGCTTCATCCTTCTCAATGAATTCGTCGCGGAGGTCTACGATAATAAGCCGTCCGGGCTTGACCACATCGGATAGTGAACTGGAGTCGTTGATGTACTCGGCGGCTAGATCGAGGCGCATCCGAGCTAATTCTTTCAGATGATCAGGGACCGGTGATGCCTCGATGCCTGCACGCAATCCCGTCAGGCTAATGTCGTCGCGCATGGTTTTCATGATCCGCATGATTTGGCGGATATAGGTGGCTTGGTTGCCGACAGCCCCCATCAAAAACTTCCAGTGCGACGCCTTCAACTCGGCCGCAGAAAACTGCAACGGGAGTATCTGGATGTCCGGGTACTCGGTCCTCCGTTCTTCAATTTTGTCTGCGGGGACAAGCAGTAAGACATCGGCAAGGGCCTTCGGCTCAGCACCGTACATCTCCTTCAGCCCCCTGACCTGATCGTCGACAGTGTTCGCCGCCACCATTGACGTAAATTCCGGCTTGTAGTCCATTGTCGGGCTATAGTGGAAAATCACGGTGGAGAGCGGCTCAGGCAAACAGTTAATGCCCGGGATCGCTAATGAAGCCATCTCCGCGACGCTACCCAGAGTGTAGCTTTTTCCACCTCCCTGCACGCCGAATAGGCTAATGGTGTGAGTCTGATTTAGGTCCAGCGCGACCTTGCGACCAGAGACCTCGCCCAGCAGGCCATACTGAGGCGTGGATCCATTCGCACCGAGCATGATGTCGTAGGAGACCGGATGGTTCGATCGAACTTCCTCTCGCGCCGAAAGCTCGGCATCCGAAGAGCGCTTACGCGACGTATTCTCGTCTTCGGTAGGTTGCTTGGACCTTGTGGACTGCACCTGCTCGTCAATCCCAGATGATGGTCGGACGACGGTACCAACCTCAGGCGGCTCCACCGGAGTTAATGTAGGATCCTCTTGAACCAAAGGCTCTCGAGCAGGCGCCGGCTCGATCGGCCGTACGCCGGGTGGCTCGCGCGTAATCCCCGTGCCATCATCCCAAGAGCGCGTTCGGTCCCGGGGAGGGCTAAGGAAGGCTGCTGTTTCGAATGTCGGAATCGAGGGTGCCATCTCCCTGCGCCGAAGCAGCTCTTGGGTGATTTCCCGTCCGATATCCTCGATTTGAGTTGCCTGAAGGTTGGTGATTGTCTCCGTATCCGTAACTGCAGACTCGACCAGTTGCCGTATCAGGTCACTTCCAATTCTGTAGAACTCGATCCCGTTCTCGTACTCCACGGGTTCAGTGCCTGGCTTACTGAAATCGAAGACAACGGCACTTCGTGTGAACTTCAGCACATACGGCCGCTCGTCCAGGCGACGTAAAAAGTAATGCGCTTCCTCTGCGGCCTCTGGTAAAACCACGCCATATCGCTGGGAGCGATCTAAGTAGAAGCCTAACAATGCGGCGAGATCGCGATTTTTGACCGCACGATCTGGGCGATCCACATCAGCGCGCGAAGGATCGAAGTGGTAAGCAAGAACGTCTTCCGTCTGGGCAATTTGCTCAGCAATGGACGCTTTCAATAGAGCGTAAGCGGCAAGATCACGAACCTGGCTATAGCACTTTACCTCAACCAATCGGCAAGTTATCTCACGGGTCGAGGGATCAAGATCGAAGAGTGCGAGATCAGTTCTCCTGAACGTGACCTCATCCCCGATTTCCTCCGCGTTTTGCCGGAGGACCCTATACAACTCGAGGTGAGCATCCAACGGAACTACGACCTGATTTTGGAAAACACCTTGATGCTCGAGGAATAGGCGCGAGAGCGCTAGTCCCATGGCCTCAGCTCGCTGGGATGAAGAGGACAACAGTTTGAGCGCTAACCGGCCAGAGAGCGAACGCAACTGGTCCAGCATCACCAGGGCATGGCGGCCCGTGCTTGGCAGGCCGTATTCGCCCAGAATCGGTACCAACAAAGCCTCAAGCTCTGCGACAGATCGAGAGGTAATCGCCAATCGATGACTGACGGCGTTTGCCATATCTGGGGAATGGTCAATCAGATAGTCTGGTCGTGTCGAATGTCGTCGATGATCAAAAAACTCAATACCGAGATTCCGATCAATTGTGAGCACCCAATCGCTAACCTCGTGCACCTGATGGAGCATCGCGCGCTCATCGGCCGATAGGCTCAACGCCACCGCAGGGCGCGCATGCGGCATAAATTCACTACGAGAGACGGTGGCCACCGCAACTGATACGGCCCGAGAAATCCCCCCCATGAGATCAGACAGCGCCTCAGCTCCTTCTAACGGTTGCGGAAGACCATGTAACGGGCGGCGGACCCAAGTGATAGCGTGCTCATTCTCCAGGTATTCGACGGCAAAGGGCTGAACCAAGCCATGGACAAAGGAAGTATCATCCGAATCGCGAACTTCGACGGCACGGATCTCTTCGGCTGGGAACAAGTCGAACAGGAACGACAAATGTGCCGCATGCAAATCGGGATCTTCTCGAAACTCCTTAATCGCTCGGATGGCCAATCGCATCTTTGGGTGCAGGTGATTATCGGTGGGCGTTGAGAAAGCATCCGCCTCTTTGACGCTTGTTCCAGAAGCCGGCGCCAACAATTCCAGCAGAGCCCCTCCAGTAGAGGGCGCAGCCGGATCAAGCACGAACAATCTGATATCGTACCGAAGGTCGGCGAATTCAGGATGCTTTTGTAGAGACAAGAGAACGTCCGCCAGTGCCCCTGCCCGCCCAGCATTGAAAGCGTTTATCGTCAGCGTCTCTATGTAAGGGTGTTGAATGAGATAGCGCTGTACCCGCGCCGCCAGATACGCGCTGTCGATAGTCGCGCCGCCGATTGCAGGCTCCGGCAGACCAAGCGCTGAGCATACTTCACCGATTAGTCCGCGTGGATCTTTTTCATCAGCCGCAGCATACAGAGACCAGAAAGGATTTAGGTTGTCCACCGCAAGCGCGGTGCGCCCGAGCTCCTCACCGAAAGGAAGTACCGGGGGAAAGGCAGCAGGCGCAAGCTGCTTCAACACCGCATCGCGTGTGGGCACCACAAACTCACGGCTGCTGGACCGGCTAGCCTCCACCCAACTCTGACCAAGCTGGCTCCACGTGACGTGCCAATTGGCGCGCAAGGGGTGCGTCGGGCCAAGCAGCATCGCGTCGCGCCGTCTACCCTGATAGTCATCGAGGACTAGCGCAACGGAATCGATGGTGAGCGCACATCTCAGCTCATCCATCGCTTGACGGAGAACTGCAGAATCGGTTGAACTGGCGCGGACCAGGACATCGTCGATCCATGCCAAGTAGGCCGCGGAGTAGTTTTGAGCGGGCTCGCGAAGGCTGAGAAGGTCGCTAGCCTGCATGATCAGACGCTGTTCGCCGCGTAGGACCGCTTCAAAGAACGCAGCCCGCGCTGCTCTGAAGTGCGCTACCTCGGCAGACATTGGCCACTTGAATGATGTCGTTGAGCGGGTCGTGACGCCAGAGGCGCTGACGGACAGCCGAAGTCGGTTTAGTCCATCAGCATCACCAAGAAACGCACGCTCCAGGTTGGCCAACACGCTTGACACCGAGACGTTAGCCTTCCCCTCCTTACCCAGGCTAACTTCGAGCGTTTCACCGCTAGACGCGGCTTTGCTGCTGCGCGACACCCAGCTGCACCCAGAGACCGAGATGGAACTCGGGTCACGGTCTTGAGAAACCGCGGAGAAGCGCGCGCGCAGCAATGCGTGCATCAGACTTGACTCGCGCGGTACGGCACGTTGTGGCGGCTCGACCTCGACCTCATCATCAGTGACTACGTAAAAGAGCTCACTCTCGTTGGCGTTCGCATGGGTTTCGCCGAGGTCGCTGGTAAAGCGCACGGGATTGCCTTCGCTGTCCGCGAGCGGAATGCGATCCCCTTCTTCGGTTTCAGCGTAGACACGAACAAAGTGCCAACCTTCTTCCCAATCGATTTTGCCGATCGATGAGAAGGCAATCACGCCCGAGTCCTTATTCGTCGCCCACGCCACCTTGCGCCGACGTAGTCCGGTAGGCCCGTTCTCCCGAGCAACAACCTCAGCCACAAATCGGCACAATCCTTCGACCTTTGAAGGAATAGGGTCGACCCGAAACGACACGCTGAACTTCTTGAGCCCCGTCCTTGAGATTGGCAGCACCTTATGCCCAATCAACTCAGCCAAGCGAGGGTCTTCGTTGTCGTCTTTTACAACCGGGAGGTCGGGTAGAACTACATCGCCGATAAAAACAGCGTCAGGATTGATGCCGCCGTCCTCAAACAGCCATCGGTTAAATGCGAGGGCCCAATTGGCACGGTCGCGAACAATCAAACGGGTCCATTCTCTGGGATCAGCGACGCCGGCTTGAGAAAAGAACTCTCCTAGGTGCCTGCAGAAGGCTGGATCGAGCAAACCCAACTCCAACGCGCGAACACGCTCTGTCTTGGTAGACCAGGTGACACGCTCGACGCATTCGCGGTTACGCACGACCCGAGCGGGTGCTCGCTCAGCCTGCTGAAACAGCTCGAAATCCGGCACCAGCGCGAGCTCGAACAGGGCTGCGCCCATAGCGTCATGATCAAAATCATTGATCCGGCAAGTGAGCAGATATCGGGCCACTGCTGCATCGTCAGCATATCGCCAGTTTGCCTCACCCCGAACTAGCTCGCTTAAGCAGGCTTCCACCGCGAAACGGAGACTAACCGGAACTTGGCCGATCAGCTGCGCAATTAATTCTGCATAAGCGCCATCGAGGGAGACTTGTTCGAACGTCGCGATACCAAACGAGTCCTCCGCCGAAGCACGTAGGTCATTCGGCACAAAGACGAGGAGAGGCGGCCGAAGCTCATCATTGGGCAGTGGATTGCGAAGTTCAACAAGCTTGGTGCTGCTGACCGCCAGGTCGGGTGCCAGAGTACGAAGGCCGTCATCCGCAAGAACAACGACATTGGCCGATGGTACAGCGGCCCTCAGTCCTCCCGCCAAACGGACCATCAAGTCACGGTCCAAGTCCGTCACGCGCATGCAGTGTCCAAGTTCCCGACTAGCGACAAGCTTGGACAAGCGAGGGAGCAACACCGATTCTAGCGCAGCGTTCAGTTCATGGGTTGTGAGTTCGCGCAGCCCCTGGCTCATGTGCGCGCTCCTTCTCCAGCGGCTGCGATAGAGTAGCGTGGAACGACGGTTTGAGTCACATAAGCATCAGAAAGATCGCGGTAAAATCCAATTTCCCGGAGACGACCAGTGAAGGCCTGCACATTGCTTCGAAGCGCCCTACGTTCATCGATGGTCGGTGCTTGAAAGGCTTCACCAGGTGGCAGCCGATCAATATACAGGCCGTAGCGCTCGCGCAGGAAGGATAGTAAATCGTCGATCCGCATTTCCCCTGTGAAGTAGCCCTGCTCGCCGCCGGGACGCAAAACAGCAATCTGGAGCAGTACCTCTAGCAAGCGGCTATCGAGCGAGAAGCGTCGTGGTGCGTTGCGTGCCCGGGTTTGTGCAAGCAGCGCACCAGCCTTATTTTTCAACATCGTCGCATCCAGGGACTCTATGATATACTTCCGGTGGAAGGCGCCTCGAAGCGCCACGAGAATCTCGATATACGTCTCGAAATCTGACAGTCCCATCTTGGTGATCGCGTCGACCTCCGGATCCAAACCGGCATCCCCGTCTGACAACGATTCAAGGAGCCCCGCTAGGCGTTCCCCAAAGAACTTGTCACGCTCTTCAGCAAAAGGCTCGCCTTGGAGTCCGTACAGTTCGCCAACGGAAAAGATGGATTTCAAGGGGCGGATCAGCTTGCCACGACGTACCAAGTGCTCGGAGAATTCATCCAGCTTCTTGGCGATAAAGTACGCGCGAACGAAACCCGGTATGCGGCGGTAATAGCCATCCGCGCTAAACTCAGCGAGCGTTGCCGTAGCAGACTCAGCACTGCCTGAAAGATCGACAAACAATCCGATTTTGTAGGGGCAGTCGCCCTGCGGCTCGCGCTGCTCGCGTGGTCTCATGGGGCACGCGGATTCTGCACACAGCGAATTTGAGCCCTCCAATTTCTGCCATGCTGGCAAAAGCTTCAAGAGACGCAGATGATACAGCGCTAGGTGGAATGAAAGTAGAACCTTAAGGTACTCTACCATTACCGAGCGAGGCATGAAGGGCTTGTAAAACAGCAATCGTTGAATGTCCTCAGCCATCAAGTCAGCCGATCCGATGCACACCGGCGCAAAGCGATCCCCCCCTGCGCGGGTGTCCGCGGTATCCTTACGCTGAGAAAGAAAATGCAAGAGAGTAGCGGTCTCGATATCGGTGAGCGCCTTTTCGTCCAATTCGCGCGTGACCTTATCGAATCCGTCGAAAAAGAAATCCTTGAGGTGCTCGATGGCCTTATGACCCGAAAGTTGCCGCGCGTGGTGGAGCATCTGGTAGAGATGCTGGGCGGCACCGTAGTCGCGAGAGTGCCTGGGGTTGCGAAATCGGTAAGTATATCCGTGAAGTGGGCGCGGACCAGCTACCGCCGCATTCTTCTTGCCCCGATTCACAATGTCCATCAGGTGGGTCTCGACCCACCGCTCAATCATGTCTCTGTGCTGCTGGAAGCCCAGGAACTTGTCGCTCGCGTCGATTATATCGTCGACGAACTTGCTCACAGTCAGCTCGCGTTTGTCTCTGAACACGCTTGGGTAGCCGCTATGCTCCAGACGTTCAAACAGGCCAGTGAGCACTCGGTCCATCTCGATCGTCTTGAAATCGAAATAGCTAATCTTTGGGAGCCGGAACTCCCTGTCCTTTTTCTGCAATGCCATCAGTTCCCCCTTGCACCCTGTTCCGTCGCTTCTTCGTTGCGGGCACTTAGGGTCGACGCCTGCAGCAAACGCATCTCCACGCGACCGTCGTCCAGGCGAGCCATTCGATAGAAGTCGTGCCCCGTAGTCGTTAGCAGGATTTCTCGATATGGCTGCGCGTTCAGGCTGTTCTTAAAGACCCCAAGACACAGATAGAAACCCTGCATTTCCTCAACGCTGGGCCGGTAACCTTCATTTAGGCGGACCAACATCTCGAATACATCGAGGTTGATGATCAGCTCGCTGGTGATTGCGCCCGCGCGTTGACCTTTGAACTTGAGCAGCAGGCCTGTCGGCAAGTGCTCAACGAAACGGGCGTTGGCACCGAAATCCTGCACCTGCAGCGCAAAGCCCTCGATCGGGAACAGGCGATAGCTGCGAACAGTACCGTGTTCGATCTGCCGGAGTTGTAAGGCGAGGCTGCCACCGAGGCGTTCTGGATGCTGCAGTCCCTCACCGCGATTGATCGCATGTAGAATTTCGCCGGTGAGCATTTCGAGAGGAACCGCATTGCGAACGATCTCAACCATTCGCTTAGCCGATCGGTAGGGTAACATTCTCTCCCAGTTTGTGTCGCGCCGCTCAAAGAAGTGCTTGCGGCGCGCCATCGCCACGTACTCGCGATGCTTACGTGCACGCTGACGAACCGATGAGTCAGACAGCCCGCGAGGCAGCTCGCCGAAAAGGCGTCTCAACACCTCAAAGTCAAACTGTCCCCGTCGCTCAAAACGGAACAAGGCTCTGTCGTCCGGCTGCACAAAATCAAGCCCTCGATCAAAGCGCGGATCCTCCTGCTTGCCTACATCGAGATCACTCAACAATGTCAGCAAACGATCGGTGTTAGGCTGCCCACCGCCCATCCAGCTGTTGAAGTAAAAGCTGCGCGCAACATCGTCATGGCGACCCGCCGCATAAAGCGCATGAATTTCGCCGCAGTCGCGGTTGCTGATCAGCATGAAGGAAAGGGCGGAACGCAGGTCGCGCATTGTGATGTGCAGGCGACCCCTAAGGTGCGCCATGGTGTATAACATCTTGAGACGCTCAAGCAAGCGCGGACCTGCGATCTCGTCCTGAAAGCTTCGCGCATTGTGAAGCGCATAGCAGCTTTCCTTCAAAACACATTGCTCGCAGGCTAACCAATTGTCGGGGTGCACGATGCTTTTCAACGTGCGCTCCAGAATTGACCCGCCTTCAGCATCCGCTACCACACTGCGCAAATTCAGGTTCACAACAGCCACGCGGGATCCCGCCGCACCTGTTGCAAATGCCTGTCGCACAAGAGCAGTCAGTGCTGGAAATTCGCTCTGATGGGTTGCTAGGAAGTCCACCAATCGACCCTCGTTGATCGCGATCAGACGAATTTCCTGCGGCGTCCAGTTGCTTGCGTCGCTTCCTTTAAACGGGGCTAAGAAATCAACCAGGACCTGATCATTGCCTTTGTTACCTTCATCTTGGCTGCCATCGTAATTGATCAGGTAACGCTTGCCGGAAAAGGTCAGATCACTGCCGTTGGGAAGGTCACGGTTGATCGAACCGCCCCTGGCTTCAATCTCCTTCTCCAAGCGTTGCAGAAAAGCTGTCTTTCCATCACCAGCGTTACCCGAGATTAGCACGAGCTGAAATTCGTCCTGCAGCACTGCTGGTAGCAGCGCCCGGTCCAGCGCAGTATCCACATATGCAGAGAAACCCAGCGCATCCATGCCTCGTGTGCCGGCATTACTTCGGCGGCTCTGGCTGTAAAGTGTCAGCAAATGGGAGACAAACGCGTTGCTGTTCGGCGCTGATTTTGTCGATGCGCCGTTGCCGCTGCTCGCCGTCAGCTCGGCTGTCAGGCTAACCGCTTGAATGCGCCGAGCATGGCGGACGTCTGACAAAGCGTTGCGGAATTCCAAGGCGCTGTGATAACGATCAGCGCGCCGCGGCGAAACGGATTTTAGTACCACACTCACCAGCTCCGGCGCGAGGTCTGCGAAGCCCGAAAGTTCGCGGGGATCTGGCGCAGGCTTGTTGATAGGCGGTTCGGTTGTGTCCCAAGGGTAACGAGAGGTCAGAGCCTCGTACAACGTCAAGCCCAGAGCATACAGGTCGCGATCGGCTCGTTCGCCGTTGTGAGGTACGATTTCTGGATCGAAGTCAGGCGGCAGATAGCGCCGTGACCCTCCGCCGCGCGACTCCTTATCGTCGGCACGGACCGACACGTTGAAGTCGATGATCTTGGCGCCCTTCTGAGTCCACAACAGGTTGCGCGGCTTGATGTCACAGTGATGGAAGCCCTGTGCATGGAGATGCACGAGGCCCTCGATAACCTGCTTCCCCAATTCCAGCGCGTCCTCCGGGGACAGCAAGCGATTGATTATCATGTCGCCAACGTCGGCGCCGTCTACATATTCAAATACCAGGAACGGGATGCCACGACCGGGTATGACATCCGCGTCCAGCACACGCACGACGTGAGGGTGCTCGGGGATGTGCGCAAGATGGCGGTATTCCTTTTTCAATCGTTCGAGGGTCGAATGCCGGTCGCTGACGATGAGCTTTACCGTGCGTGGCACGTCACCCAGTGTGTCGATGACCTTATAGACTACGCCGAAACTGCCCCGGCCCAGCTTCTTCTCGACGACGAACTTGTGGGTCAGGCGGTGCCCCGCCGTGAGATTCAGGTAATCCGCATCCTGATACTGCGCTTCCGCCTGTTCGGGTTGGGCCGCTTCAACCAGTCCCAGAGCAGGCTGTGCCGTCGGCTGCAGCAGAGCATGCAATGCCGCCAATGCTGCCGGGGCCGATGGGCGTTCATGCTCGTTAAATGCACAAAGGTCTTGAAGCCAGGTATCGAAGGCGTCATTCAATTCCGGCCGCAGGCTCGAGGGCTTATTGAGGAATTCACCGACGCGATCCCAGACGGTGGTGGGGTCACCCGCGAAAGGACGCTCTCCGGTGAAAAGCTCATACAAGATCACTCCGACAGAGAAGATATCCGAAGCGGAGGAGGCGGCGGCCGGTTCCCGAAAGGCCTCTGGCGCGACATAAGCCTTCTCTACAAGGTCCACAATGTCCGGGGCAATCGTGCGGCTTCGATTTCCGCTGGGCTTTGCAAAGTCGAAGTCCGTGATGCGGGTGGTACCGTCCTGGCCGATCAGAATCGCACCGGGGGTAAGATTGCGGTGGACGATCCCGTGGTGATGTGCATGGACCAGCGCGGCCAGCAAGTCTTTGGCGACGCGCCACTTCTGATCCATCGTCAGCGCCAACTGGGGCCGTGCAATGTGTACAGTCAGCGCTTGGCCAAGCGCATCGTCTAAGATCAGGATGAAGGACTTGTCGTCATCCGTCGGAAAGAAGTCCCGAGCGGCCACTATGTTGGGATGTAGTGGGAGTTTCGAAAGCGCCCGATAGGCGTTAGAGATCCTATTGACCTCGGCCAACCGCGCGTCTTCTGGTTGGTAGGGGTCAGCTCTGTAGACCCGGAGCCGAGCTGTTCCACCAGCGAAGGCATTTTCGGCGCGAAACTCCGTGTAGGCTTCTGCCGCGCCCAGTCTTTCTTTCACCTCCCAATGCCCGAACCGCTGTAAAGCTGAGGAAGGCTTCACCACCTTCAAGGCATGCAGGATTAGGGCCTGCTGATGGAGAATGTTCTTAGAGAAGCGTGATGGAATCCGCGTAGCATCTTTGAAGTAGCGCTCAGCATCCTTTAATTTAACTACCCGGTCTGCATCGAGCTGTTCGCGGTCGTTTAGATGGACGTCGGGCGCAGTCAGCATAACGGCGGCGTCTACATAGATATCATCAAGCTCGTGTCGTCCCGGATGTGCCTGTGTCACCAAGCCCTTTACAGTGCGCGCGTGCCCTCGCAATTTAGAGAGGGGCGACGGGTAGGGCGCCCGGCCCTCCGGGTACCACTTGCTGCCGTGCACATCGATGGAGCCGCGGGTGCCCTTTACATCGATGAGATATAGGGCGTGCGGCGTCAAAAGCGCGATATCTATTTCAAATCGTTCGCCTTGGCGTTCAATCTCGAAGTTGTGGAGCAGGACGAAGCTGTCTGGTAAACGATCACGCAGGTAGGCAATTGCCGTGCGTTCGGCATCGTTGACCGGTTGACCTACCGGGATGACCTTCGCCATCACTTCACTCCCTGAATTAGCGACTCCACGATCTCCCGGGCGTCAAGTTCGAGCTGAAGTGCCTCATCCCGAGCAGCCACAGCAGACAAAACCTTGCGAGCAATTTCCGCTTCTTTTTCTGGTGCAAGACGGGGGATAAGAACCGTTTTGATGCCGGCAACATCGAAGTGAGGAATGGAGCCGCCATAGGTCAGACAAGCAATCTGTCGGTACGCCAGGAGGGAATTCAGGAAGCCGTATAGATACGCCGCTTTGTTGCGGTCTTGCACTATGAGACGAACAAGCATGTGAGTGGTGGTTGCATTGTTAAGGTGCCGCCCTACCCATACCGGGCGGCCGGTGAGGCCGCCCTCTTGTCCGAACGCTTGGACAAGGATCATGCCTTCCTTCAGGCTGACCTGATCAAAAAGTTTGGTAGCCTTTGAGAGGTAGCCCTTAGGCTCAGGTTCATTCCAGTAAAGGCTGTAACCAGTGAAGTAGGGCGCAGCGAATTCAGCGCCATCGACGTGTATGCGCTTAAAAATCCCAGGCAGGAAGATGTTATCACACCACGCATCGACCGAGCTGTGGGGCGCGAGGGACAGCGTCCCTCTGATCCTAACTGCGCGGGGATTGTGATATTCGGCGTCCATTCGAAGGCGCAGCTCCTCGGCTCGGACCGAAGCAACAGACAGGTTCGGTCGCTCCTGGAGATCTAGGTCTGGAAAGAGTTCATCGAATTCCTTCGTCACTACCTGAAGGTTCTCTGCCGCGCGTCCTCTTAGTTCTGCAGCTAGGACTACCTTGGAATGGATTTCCCGCTCTTCTGCTTCCGAAAATCTCGGTACATCGAGATTGGCAATGTGCTCAGGCTCAATGTGTTGAATGATGGCGCCGTACGTGCCTGCAACAACCAATGGCACCCCGTACCTGCTCGTGAGAAAGGCATATAAATAACCCTCTGGTATCCGCGCCGGATCTGGGACCACCTTCAAAACGTCTTGAGATGACCAAATTCCCTCCATGTCTGGCCGAACATACGTCATGCGACCGATCGTTCCAGAACACGAGATCAAGGTCGTCCCAGATTGTAATCTCAGGTAGGCTAAGCGTGAAGATTCAGCATCCTTCTTCCTCAGCAAAGGCAGTGTACTCAGATCAGCAAGTAGCATGGAGCCGCTGCTTATGAATGGCACGCCGTATTTGGGCGACTCTACATAGTTGCGCTTAAACATCGGCCCGTTATATATGCCGCCCGCATGACCCGATGTTAGGGAATGGAGGGGATCTTTTCGTGCTGTCAGCTTCCGCACCGTATCCCGCGCCTCCAAGGCACCGGACATATACGGATTGCAATCCAGTCTGCGACCGCCTTCTTCTAGCCAACCAGAGCGAACAATGCGGGCCCTCTTGAAGTTTGTAAAGTTCATGCACCTGCCTCGCTCGGGAACCACGCGAGAAACGCCGCATGCATCTCCTTAAACGCCGTGTCGGTGCAGCCTTTGATAGAAATGTGTTCCGCCAGCTTCTGGTATATAGCCGACGAGCGGGGCAATCGTGTCTGCTTCAGAACCCACTCGGCCGCCTCTTTTGGCCGAGGCGGCTTCGCCAATTCAGCAGGCCAAAGGCCGCTATCAGCTAAGTGCTGACGCAGAGACTTTTCTCCTTTGTAGCGAAGTACGTCGGCAACATGTGGCTTGTCCTGCCACAGCCAATTTTCGAGCTCCGGTTCAATGGCGATCACTTTGACGGCGTCTTGGCTCCAGCCGCTGGCTACTAAACGCGCAGTGATGTGGGCCACGATGTCAGCCTTGCCCGGTGAGCCTTCCCACTCGCAGTCGAGTACGACCAAGGCGCGGTGGTGACTGCTTTGGTAGGGCCGCAGTAACTCGTGGCCTTTAGTGTAGACGCCTGGATCGTTGCCCCCTTCATCCACAAGTAGGTCAGCACCGACGTCGGTGTTCATCTCGAACGGCGCGCAGCCAAAACTCAGGTGCCAGCTGTCGCGTTTGAAGTAGCCGCGAAAGACTGCGGCCATGTTGCTGTCTGCCGCCAGAATGACGCAGGGACGTTTGTCGATCATCCCAGCACCCCCGCTGCAAATAGGCTGCCAAGGTCTATGCCGCCACGCCATTCCTGCAGGCGCGGGTGGTCCCTACCAGCAACCATTTCGACGCCCCCGTCACCAAGCCTGGCGCACAGCAATTGATCCAGATCCGCGCGCGCTAACACCACGGGTGAATGTGAAGACACCCACACCTGGCTGTCGTACATTGAAGAGAGCGACTGCAGAACGGCTTCGATTGCCCGCGGATGAATACCGTTTTCTGGTTCCTCAGTTACCAAGATCGCCGGGTGCTTACTTAAATACGGCAATAACGTCAGTGTGAGTATGCGCAGAGTGCCATCAGAAAGGCCTGAGGAAGGAACTTTGAAGTCACCTCTATAGCTTACCACGAAGTAGGCGTGGTGGTCATCGTCGCGCTCCCGTACTTCAATGTCCCTTACCTGAGGAAGGGCGGTTTGTACGTGGGCAATCCAATCGGCATAGCGCTCGCTGCGGTAGTCGGCGGCAGCAGTGTCCGGCGCGTTTTCTCGCTTCAGCTCTAAGGCCAGCCAAGGAATATTGCGGCCGTTAGCTGTAATGATCTTTGGTTGCCCGGGAGGACTAGCTTGCCGCATGGCTGACCAGTCGGGCTCTAGGAACACGGCATCGGCGGTCAACAAACCGTGCAGCCATCGTGCGGCAGGATAGCCAGCCTCGGGCTCGAATAGTACACGAGGCATGGCGAGCAGCGTCTCTGGCAGCCCCACCTTGGCGGCATTCGCCTGCGGCGTTTCAGGCGAGAACTCAGACTCGTACCCGATCTCGCGTTTCAGCGTTAGGTGCCAGTGCTTCTTGCTATCGGCAGCCACCCCATGGAAACCTGCCAGTCGACGATCCGGACCATCCGCTTCAGGGAACATAAAGAGGTACTCGTAGGCAACCTGCAGACTTTGATCGGCATTAAGCCGCAAACCAATTTCGTAGCGGATATGGGTCGGCCATTGGCGGCGGTCTTCTTGTAAGGCCTGACGCGAACGCTCAGAACGCCTTCTCGCAAACATACCGTCGAGCACCCTAGATTGCACGGCATCGGGCAGACGGGCCTCGACCGCCAACGAGAAGTCGCTCCCGCGCCCGGCATATATCAGCTCGGCAAGGCTACCGGCACGCGGCGGTTGGTCCGGCCGACGATCCGTGAATGGTGCAGCTACGTTTGTAGCTCGCAGGAGGTCGCCAAGAAGCACCGGCAGGTCAAGCAGCGTTGTCTTGCCGGAACCATTAGCACCGACGAGAACACGAAAGTCGCCGACGTCAACGCCCAAGCGTTCAAAGCAACGATAGCGGGATGCTTCCAGTCGCGTGATCATTTGCTTGGCTCCGGATATTGCGCGCGAAATTCGACATAGGCTTTTGCGATTTCCGGGAGGTCGTTATCGACGATGCGCTCTTTCCTGTGCAGCGTGCGCACCTGTAAGCCACCCCCGATGCGGACCTTCTCCTCATGGCTAACATCTATGAGGATCTCCTCCCCGTCCGGGTGGCGCTTGTAGAGTGTGTTCCCGCGGCGATCAAAGCCCACCTTCTCGGCCACGGCCATGAATACGGGGTAGTCTTTCTTCTGTCCTAGGTCTTCCGCTTTGATGACCTCCACAGGCTTGCGCTTCAAGAAGAGCAAACTGGTGAGGATGTTGACATTGGCTTCGACAATAAATGACTCGACCGGCAAATCGATGCTCGCCAATATCCAGCAGTGTCGAAGAATCCAGTAGCGGATGTACTCGTCACCCGGGTTTCCCAAGATACCATCCGGCAGAACGATTCCGGCGCGGCCTCCCGGTTTCAGCCACTTAACGCAACGTTCAACGAACAACACCTCCGGCGATACGGCGGGCTTGATGGCATTCGTCATCACGAAACCGTCGTCCTGCCTCTCCCAGCGACGAGCAAGTTCGTACTGGTCCAAAATTGTCTTTTCGGTGACAGGTATGTCTGATCCGAAAGGCGGATTGGTCATTAGGACGTCAATCGTGCCCAATGGAATAGCCTCCTTCGCGGCTTGGACACCGGGAAGGTGCCCCATCGGGAACTCTAGGGAGTTCATATGATAAAGCTGGCCGAGCGAGTTGCCGGCCATCATAACGTTCATCTGCGCGGCGCGAACCAGGAACGGATCGAAGTCAGCACCAAAGAGGTTTTTTGCTGCGTAGCTGGCCAGGCGATCACGGATCGAAACGAACTCTTCGGTGTTCTCGTCGCCCGCCTTGATGCGCTTTTCTTCGTGGAAGACCGTGTTCAGGTAATTCAGCGTTTCAACGAGGAAGCCGCCAGTGCCGCAGGACGAATCGAGAACACGTTCGTGCTCCTTGGGAGCAAGCATATTAACCACCAGGCTTATAGCACCTCGCGGAGTGAAATACTGACCGCGGTCTCCGCGCAGATTGGTACCGACGATCTCCTGATAGGCCGTGCCCTTTGCATCGACATCGGTACGACCGAAATCGTAGCGGGCAAGCTCCGAAACGATGAAGGCTAATGCGCGGTCAGAAAGCGTTATCTCCTCGTTGCCCTTGAAAAGACCAACATATTTTTTCTTCACAGCCTCGAAAAGCGGTTTGATGCGAAGGCGAATTTGCTCGCGCCCAGCGACTTCGAAGGGCTCGAAAGGGCCAACCCAAAAACGGCGTGCGTCGTTCGGCTGCTGTTCGTCATACATTTTGCAGAAGATGAGGTAGAGGAACTGCCAGAAGGCAGCATCTTTGGGCATACCCTCGTTACCATGAATAAAGTTGTGGCAACGCCGGAAAGCCGTGCGCAACATCTCTGGATCGGCGCGGCGTAGGCGCCCCATTGAGCGGCCTTCCACGCTGAAGCTCTCGTCACCCAAAGGCCAGTCACCTATTGGCCTGAATTTGGTATCGAACCGCGTCACTTCTTTCTTGAAGAAGAAGAATTCAAGACCGTTAGTCCATAGGCCGTAGTCGCAGCTGGCAACATCGGCCATAACAGTTTCCAGCAGCTCAAACTCCTTGCGGGCCTCTTCCGGGTCACGCATGCGGTAGGCGCCTCTGGTGCCGACCTTAGGCTCCTTTTCAACCACTACGGCGCGATGGAGATTATCTATCGTGTGGGTCTGGCCAGGCTTGAAGATAGCAATATCAAGCTTGCGATTCCGGCCCAGCAACTTGACTTTGAAATCAGGTTCCATGTCTTCGGCCGCAATGCCATATTCATGAATAATGGCGCGGGCGACTCGTTGGCGAACTTGCTCTTTCTCGCTATCTCTCACCGGGTTGCCGGTGATGTAGTCAAAGACCTTCCCCTCTTCGAGAGCGGGCTCCGGAGCCTGAGTTTCTTTATCAAGGTCGCTCATTTTGTCCTCGTGAGGTGTGGGGCGCTGCTTAGACATTGCGCGGCTCCTTGTCGTCAAAGTCATCACTGCTGGCAGAGGCACCACCCTCGCGCACCCAAGCATCGACATCTTCCTTTTTGAATTTCCAGAAGCGGCCCACCCTGTGCCCTGGCATGCCCTTTGTAGTCACCCAGGTGTAGATTGTGTCTTTCGCGACGCCGAGGTAGTCGGCAATTTCTTCAACGGAGAGCCACCGATCGTCCATGTCCAAATCCAAAAAAGAGTTGCTCCAAAAGGGGCGCGGTTTCCTCACATAAACCATTATTACCCTGTTTAATAGGGTTTGGCCTGGTCTTAAAGGGTTAACCCGCATTTTAAATGCGATTTGAAACTTGGATATCGCGTCGTCGGGGACCGGGATCGAAATGCTTGCGCGTGTACGGCAAGAGCTTCACTTCGCATAGAGCTGCTCAGCCAATTACGGTGCCCAGAAGACGTCCACGAGAACACGCCGGGTGGCTTGCCGCGTGCCCTCCTGCATATTCGCAAAGGTGGCGAGTACGAGCTAGGGAATTTGGCAACCGGCCTAAAATGTCGTGGCTATCCAGTTCACATCGTGGGGCGGCTTTCCTAAAACAGTGAGCCGCGCGCAATTAGCCTCTAAAACAGTATGGCTGGAAATCATGACCTCTGCGAAACCGGCCACGAGCGACGACGACTGGTTCGATCACTTTGGTATCAACATTGTTGCAGATAAATCAGTCACGCGACAGTCGTGTAGTGCTCGGTTAGAAAGACCGAGAGAAGTCCCTTACGAATCAGGACGTTGTTATTTTGGCTGCTCCTATGTATCTGATTTGCAACGTTTTCCTCAGTAGGCCATAGGTTCAGCTCTCATCAAGGCGAAAGGAAGTGGCACAGTCCTCCATAGCGACAATGTAGCTCGGTAGTTCCGTGAAAAATCGGAGGACCTGACCACGTGATAGCTTTCTGCGCAGGACAACGCCGCCATTGGCTCCAACGGCTTGAACCCGAAACACGCGCTTTGCAAGGTCCGGGCCCACAATGCTAACCTCCTTCATGGATGCTCTCTCCTCTGAGTGACGTTCTGGCGAACATCACTCTGGCACATTGCGATGCCGTCGGGAGGGGGCATCCACTCCATCACTTCTCAGTGGAAATCAACAGAATTGTCGCTCAAAGTACCGATGATGCAAACACGAGAGCTTCAAGCCCTGCCGATTCTGCTGCTCCAAGATCACTAAGCTTCGATACATCCACAGTCACCGAGCCGTTATCTGCCCCATCATTCACTGGGAGCGCGGAGACAAGCCCTTCAACAAACGGGGTGGCAGCGGCTAAAGGGCCGGCTACGATGACATGCGCCGGCGAGAGAATGGCGAGCAAGCCCGCAAGCGCTGAGCCCAAAGCTGCGCCTGCGTCTCGGAAAACGAGAGTTGCTCGTCGGTCACGGGCATTTGCCTGCCTAATTGCATGGGGAACGCCAAGACGCAGACCATCCTGGCCGCTGCCGTCCATTTGATCCAAGTGCCCGAGCCGCTTTAGAACAGCGCCAGCAGAAGCAACTGTATCCAAAGGTTGCCAACAGTTGCTAACGGGATCGTAGATCGTCCTCACGCTATCGAGCCGTCCTTCGAACATGCTGCGTGATGAATTTTCGGCAGCGACGATCAAGCTGACATCTATCGAAAACCCAGCATGGACCATGATGCTCGGCGATCTTGGGATGATGGCCTCTTGCCGGGTTTCCGCAATATGCAGCGCGTCCGCGATCGCTGCCCTGCTAACGGGAGCAAAAAAACGAGACTCAATCTCGCTCGCCAGTACACTGAGCCATGCGTCAATGTCCGGTTCTCCCGGGATGTTCAGATCAGGTGATGAAACGAGCTCGATTCCACACAGTTTCCGATAACCAAGATTGGGTTGGCTTGCTACGCGACCTATAATCTCTGCGCACTTGTTGAGGAGATTTACGGAGAGGTTATCCAGTTCCCCGGAGACGACGTCCTCCACGATGCGTTGACCCAGAAGATTAATGATTGAGATCTTTTGTTCGTATTTTGAAAGCACGATGCACAGAAGAAAAATGTTCGTGTCGTTCAAATATAGCCCGACATTGGGCCGGCCGCGGACTGCCTTCGGCGATGTCGCACGTTCGAGAAGAAAGCCATCGGCGATCAACTCACGCGTGATGCGTGAGAGGTTGGAATCGGTGCTTTCGAGCTGGCGTGCAAGTTCGCGCCGGGACACCCCAGGCTTATAGCGAACTGCGGCCAGGACAGCAGCCCTTTTTAGCAGTTTAAGGCGAGAGGCGGGGACCAGCATGTTGCGACTTGTAAGAGTACGTTTGGGCCAGCTTTGCGTTATCCAGACCGAAAATTCAATACTGGCTAGCAAATAAGCAAGATCTCTGTCTGCTGTGTATGTGTGCACTCGCTGCACACTAAGTGGGCAGGGGTTTGTCCACGTTCACCCGATGGTCTTTCTTGAGTCACGCAGAAAATAAATTAATTAATAAAATCAAATGCATAATATTTATTTGCGCGAAGCAAATAAATTGGCATGGGCTTTGCAACGATAGAGATGTTGGGCGAGTGGGTCGCCGCTAAATCGGAGCAATAGGATGGATCGTCGAAGTTTCCTTATAAATACTGCCGCTGCAGGCGTCGCTCTTGCCACGCCCGCCCTGATAGCCAACCGTGCTCGAGCCACCGAAACGCTAAAGCTCGGATGCTTGTTCTCCTCGTCTGGGACGATGGCAAACATCGAAGGTCGCCTGAATGCCGTCGTCAAAATGGCGGCGGACGAATTGAACGCGAAGGGTGGCGTTCTGGGCAAGCAGGTACAGGTACTGGCGACCGATCCTGCTTCCGACTGGCCACTTTATGCGCAGCTGGGTCGCCAACTATTGCTACAGGATCAATGCTCTGCGTTGTTCGGTTGCTGGACTTCCGTTTCCCGCAAATCCGTGCTCCCGGTCGTGGAGCAGAACAACGGTTTGCTGTTCTATCCATTGCATTTCGAGGGTGAAGAAAATTCCAAGAACGTTGTTTACCTGAACTCGCCTCCCGCGAGTTCGGTTTTGCCGGCGCTCGAATATCTCATGGGTGCCGAGGGCGGCGAGGCAAAGCGGTTCTTCATGCTCGGTTCGGACTACGTGTGGCCACGGACGATCAACAAGATTTGCAAGGGCTATTGGGCTTCAAAGGGCTTCGACGAAAGCTCGTGGAAAGAAACCTATGTTCCTGTCGGGTTCTCGAATTTCCAGACGATCGTCAACGACATCCGCCAATTTATCAACCAGCCTGGTGGCCAGCCCATCATCATTCTGACAGTTGTCGGTTCTTCCATTCCTGACTTTTTAAAGGAAATCATCAATCAGGGGATCAAGGCGACGGACATTCCGGTTCTCGGTCTGGATATGCTTGAGGCGGATCTTGAGGGGCTTGATACGACGACACTCGTCGGACACCTCAATTGCTGGGCCTATCTGCAAAATGCCGAAGCGCCTGCCAATACCGCTTTCAAGTCGAACTGGGGTAACTACGTTAAAAGCGGAAGTCTTCCATATTCACCAACGACGGTTATCGATCCAATGGTTTCCGCCTATGACGGCGTCCACCTCTGGGCAAAGGCCGTGGAAAAGGCTGGCCAGGCCGATCCTGATGCCGTTCGTGCCGCATTTGATGGGCTGAGCTTCAATTGCCCTTCGGGTTACGACATCAAGATGACCGCCGAAAACAACTACGTTTCGCGGGGCGTATTCATTGGTTCGGTAAATGAAACTCAGGGGTTCGATATCCTTTGGCAGTCAAAAGACACCCCGAAGCCCGTGCCATTCAGTCCGTATATGTGATCTCGTCATGGGAAATCTTAAAATGTCAATTTGGACGACCGGTCCCGCCACTTTGTGGCGGGGCTTGCTCTCGATGCTGTTTTTGGTCGTTGCCCTGGGGACGGCTAAAGCAGAAGAAACCACGAAACAGAATATAGTCGCACGGCTGTGCTCATCAGCGGCAGCAGAACAACTAAATGGTGTTTCCGATCTCCTTCTCGCCGTCGAGGCCAACAATGTCGAACCCGCCTGGGGTCTGACAATTCTGGATGCGATCAGCCGACGAGCCCTGATTTGCGAAGGGCCCGAAGCGGTGGTGATCACGTCGAAGGAGATGCTTTCGGCTATTTCACTGGCGCCAGCATCGCACGCGCCTGAAATGAAAACGGGCGCCTTGGTCAACCTTAGAATGCGGGGAAAAGTGGACGCAGGTTTAGCCCTGCTTCGCTTGCTTGTCGATACCAGCGGCCCTGGCGCGATGAGAGATGCCGAGGAACTGGGCAAGCGGGTCCAGATGGTTCCAATCACGCTCATTGAGCGGGCGGCAAATCTGGCGACCAATAGTGCGCTGGCGGAAAAGCTGAGAGATCTTGTCGCTTCAGGAGCGCTGCAAGACGCCGATCCAGTAAAAAAGCTGGCCGCGATAGCAACACTGGCGGCCTCCCCGTCAAGTCACAACCTGAGCTTATTGTTGGAAGCGCAGAAAAATCTGACGACTGAAAACGCCGAAATCCAAAAAGCCCTTGCTTCAGCAATCTCGCAGACAAGATTGTGGCTCGAGATTGGCAAGATTTCCCAATTGGCTTTCAGCGGATTAAGCTATGCCAGCATCCTCTTCATGGCTGCGATGGGTCTCGCTGTCATTTTCGGGTTGATGGGGGTCATCAATCTCGCTCAAGGCGAACTGATCATGATCGGGGCCTATGTCACATTTCTGGTGCAGGAGGCCTTGAAGCTGCTGGCGCCGGGGTTGGTGGGCTATTATCTGTTGATAGCAATACCATTTGCTTTCCTGGTTACCGGCGGCGTCGGCGTCGCGATGGAAGTAACTGTCATCCGCCATTTATATAAGCGTCCGTTGACGACGTTGCTGGCCACCTGGGCGATAAGCCTGCTGCTCATCAATCTGGTGCGGGTGCTGTTTGGAACGCAGAATCTGGAATTTGTCACCCCCGTCTTTTTGAGCGGCGGCGTTCACATATTCGCTGACTTTTTCGTGACCTGGAACCGCCTTTTCGCAATAGCATTCGCGTTCATCGTATTGTGTGCCGCTCTCGTCGTCCTGCGTTTTACCCGGCTCGGTATGTTTATTCGTGCGGTTACAGAAAATCGCACCATGGCGAGTTGTATCGGCGTTTCGGTGCGGTTCGTGGATATGGTCGCCTTTGGCCTGGGTGCCGGGCTGGCCGGTCTCGCGGGTCTCGCGCTGTCTCCAATCTACACCGTTAACCCCGGCATGGGCACAGGGTTTATCGTGGATGCCTTCATGATCGTGGTCCTTGGCGGCGTCGGCAGTCTCGTCGGCACCGCGGTTGCGGCCCTGAGCATAGGGATGATCAACGTAATCATAGAACCCGTTTACGGAGCGGTCGCAGCAAAGGTCATCGCTCTTTTGATCATCGTTGTTTTTATTCAGTTTCGTCCAGAAGGCATGATTGCCCAGAAGGGGAGGCGTTAATATGCGAGACATCCTGTTCTCCTATCGCCAAAGAATTGCAGCCGAACGCCGAACCAATGATGTCATTGCAATGCTTCTGGTTTGTCTCGGCCTGGTTATATTGGCGTGCGGCGTCACGGGCGCCGGGCCGTCAAGCTACGTCCTCAATCTCGTCGGCCAGATAGCGACGTTCGGCATGCTTGCCATATCGCTCGATATCATCTGGGGATACGCGGGAATTCTCAGTCTTGGTCATGGACTGTTCTTTGCCATCGGCGGCTATGTCGTTGCCATGCACATGGTGAAAGTCGGTTATCTCTCAACGGGCGCACAGCCGGACTTCATGGTATTTATGGGATGGAGCGACCTGCCATTCTATTATGCAGGCTTGGAATTTGCGCCATACGCGCTGCTTGTCGCCATTTGCGTCAGTGCGCTCGTGGCCTTTGTAATTGGCTACAGTGCCTTTCGGGCGCGGGTGGTCGGGGTCTATTTCTCCATCATCACCCAGGCTTTCGTTTACATCGCCATGCTGCTGATGTTTCGCAACGATACCGGTTTCGGTGGAAACAACGGCATGACCGGATTTAGCACTCTGCTTTCATGGCCTCTTGCTGAACGCCGTACCGTCGCATTTCTTGCTGCAATATCTGTGCTTTGCACGGCCTTGCTGCTATTCGCAATGGCAAGATTAGTGACGTCCCGTTTCGGTCAAATGCTTGTTGCCATCCGGGACGACGAGGCTCGCCTGCGATTTCTTGGTCGCGAAACGCTATGGGTCAAACTCGGCATCTGGACGCTGTCGGCAATCTTAGCAACGCTTGCCGGAGTTCTTTATGTGCCTCAGGTCGGGATCGTTAACCCGAGGGTTCTGGCGCCCGATCTTTCGCTGGAAATCGCCGTATGGGTGGCGATCGGCGGGCGCGGTTCGCTTTCTGGCGCGCTGTTGGGAGCGATCGTCATCAGCACTCTGAAGTTCATTCTGACGGCTGTTGCACCCGATCTCTGGCCGTTCATTCTCTCCGCACTCGTGCTTTTTGTTGTGGTGATGCTTTCGAATGGCCTGAGCGATCTGCCGGGGATGTTCGCAACGAAAGTAAGAAAGATGGCGCGATGACCGAGGCACTTCAGGTTGATGGCGTTACCGTGACCTTCGGGACATTCCGGGCAATCAACAATCTAACATTTCATGTCGATTACGGAACCGTTTGCGCGATCATTGGCCCAAACGGCGCAGGAAAAACGACACTGCTGGATGCCATAACCGGGAAAAGCTCGGTTTCAAATGGTTGCATCACGCTGGATCGGCGGATTGAGCTGACGAAACTTCAAGAACCCGAGATCGTTCTTGCCGGCGTTGGCCGGAAGTTCCAGAAACCGAGCATTTTCGAAGCGTTGACCTTGATGCAGAACCTCATGCTGGCGTTGAACGTCTCAAAGCGCAGAACGATTATGGAGCTGTTTTCTCTGCCAACCGCGCAGCAAGTAGCATTGATCGAACAGACGTTTGAAACGATCGGGATGGCGGACCAGCACGATCAAATCGCCGGCACGCTCAGCCATGGCCAGAAACAATGGTTGGAGATCGGCATGCTGCTGATGCAGGAGCCGCGGGTTCTTCTTCTGGACGAACCCGTGGCGGGGATGAGCGACAGTGAAACGGAGCGAACGGCGGACTTGATCGCAAAGCTGAAAAGCCCCGATCGCGCCATTGTCGTCATCGAGCACGATATGGAGTCCGTCGAAAAAGTTGCGGACAGGGTAATCGTTCTGGATGGAGGTCAGCTTCTGGTCGAGGGACGAATGGATGCGGTCAAATCGGATCCACGTGTCGTTGAAGTCTATTTGGGGCGATGATCATGGGACTGACCATAGAGAAGCTAAATCTGCACTACGGCAGCAGCCATGCGCTGAAGAATATTTCATTTCAGACCGCGACAAAGGGCTGCACCGCTGTCATGGGACGCAATGGCGCCGGTAAAACGACGCTCCTGCGTTGCCTGATGGGAGTTCTCCCAGCGACCTCGGGCAAAATTTCCTGGAACGATCAAGATGTTACGATCTTGCCGCCATTTCGTCGCGTAAGAGAAGGATTCGGATACGTCCCCCAGGGGCGCGAGATTTTCGCGAACCTCACCGTCGGACAAAATCTCGAAATCGCTGCGGCGGCGGCGAAGGTCGAGGAACCCGAGGAGGTCATCGCGGAAGCCGTCGCGCTCTTCCCTGTCATCGGAGAGATGTGGAAGCGCCGAGGCGGGGATCTTTCCGGGGGGCAACAGCAGCAGTTAAGTATAGCACGCGCGCTTGTAACGCGGCCCGAGCTGCTGATCCTCGATGAGCCAACCGAGGGTGTTCAGCCCTCGATTGTCAGCCGCATCGAAGACGTGATCGCGCAATTGCGCGGTCGCCTCTCGATCTTGCTTGTTGAACAATATTTCGATTTCGCCCGCTCCATCTCGGACCAAGTCGTGGTCCTTTCCCGAGGTGAAGTTGTGCTGCATGGCGCCGCATCGGACATAAACGATGAAGCTGTGAAACGACATCTTTCAATTTAAATAGAAAGCGATACATGATGTTTGAAGTAAAAGCCTCTCCTGAGAACCTTTACTGGGGCTATTTCGATGCGGAGACCAAGCCAGTGTTGACCGTTCCTTCCGGAGCGGAAGTGATGCTGCATACGCTACCTGCCTGCTTTGAAGAGGATGTTCCCCCTAATTCCACGCTGGTTACGCCGGATCACCGGATTGCGCTGGACAATCTGGTACCAGGCGGCGGCGACGGAAAAGTTGTGGCTGGCCCTGTCGGTCCCCACGTGCTCACAGGACCGATTTTCGTGGAAGGCGCAATGCCCGGGGACGTCTTGCAGGTTGATATTCTGGAAGCTATACCGCGGCAAGATTGGGGCTTCTGCGCCATCCTGCCCCTTCTGGGAACATTGCCGGAGGAATTCACGAATTACGAGCGCATGCACATTTCTATCGATCGCGATCGGCAGATGGCGAAATTGCCGTGGGGACTGGAGATTGCCCTTGATCCCTTCTTCGGCATAATGGGTGTTGCGCCGCCAAAGGAATGGGGTCGAATTGGTACCCCGGAACCACGGGCATTTGGCGGTAATATGGACAATAAAGACCTTCGGCCGGGAAGCACCGTTTATTTCCCTGTCTTCAACGAAGGCGCATTGTTCAGCGCCGGTGACGGACACGGATGCCAGGGACACGGTGAGGTTTGCATCACGGCGCTGGAGACGGCACTCAACGGAGTCTTCCGCCTTACCGTGCGCAAGGACATGAAACTGGCTCAGCCCTTCGCCGAGACCCCAGACAAACTCATTTCGATGGGCTTCAACAGCGACCTCGATGAAGCAGCCAAGCAGTCGGTCCGTGAGATGATAAGGCTGATATGCGAGCGTACTAATTTAGATCGGAACCAAGCATACATGCTATGTTCACTGGTAGCTGATCTGCATGTAACTCAGCTTGTTGACATCAACAAAGGCGTACATGCAATCCTCGACAAGAGGCACCTGGTAAACGCACTGGCAACTCGCGAAAAATACTCACTTTGATCTCGAAAGTTTAGATTGCCAACCGGGAGCGGTTTGCGGGGATGCTTGTGTTTTGGCAAGACCAATCTTCCAACTACAATCTGCGCACGACCAATTCGATAGTGTGTTCCACACAGAACTGAGCCAGATCAGTTCTGCGTGGAATTGGGGTCGCAGCAATACGCCTCCATTGCGATCACTTTCTTCCATCGGTGAACCACTGATGCAAATGCTTGCTTTGGCTCAGGAAGGTATTCCAGCTCGGGTACCGCAGGCTCACGACACTAGGACCTAGTTTTTTCGTCTACGGTCCCAACGATCATGGTACCAAAGCCACTGATCTGGATATTCCCTGACCCAGAGTTCCACCTTTTCATTTAGAAGCTGGGCGGTTTGCTGGATATCTACCGTGCCCTGCGGATCGCGCGGGATAGTAATTTTTGGCTCAAGCTCCAACCGAAACCGATTGTTTGGCAGACGAATGCAGCGAGCCGGAAGGACATCGCAATCGAATTGCCGCACCAGCTTTGCCAGTAGCGGGTTTGTTTGAACGTCCTTGCCGAAGAATTGGGTCGGTAGGCCTTTACGAAACTTCTGATCGACCAGGATTCCAACGCCACCCCCACGCTCTAGTTGGCGAGCGAGCGCGAAAGACGACCCTGCATGGGAAGGAACAAGATTTCCCATCCTCTCCTTTCGGAAATTGATAAGTCTGTCGGCAACATATGGATTGTTTGGAGGACGAAACAAAGAAGTCACGTTTAGACCGAACGTGGCCCCAACGACAGCCAACAGTTCGAAATTGCCCGTGTGAGCGGTGAAGACTATGAATGGGCGCTTATGGTTGTGTAGTTTTGTAAACTCGTCAATCCCAGCCACCTCGATCCGCCCTGGCTCAGACCGCTCAGGATCGTAATCGAACAGTTGGTCCAAAAATACATACTCGGCAGCTAACCTGCCTATATGTCCCCAACTCGCTGTCGCAAGCTCCCGTCGTTCTCTTTTCGGCTTTTCCGGATAGGCTATACCAAGATTATGAAGTACGAGCTTGTGGCGTGGGGTCAGGGGCCCGATCACGCGTGCAAAACGATCGGCAAATCTTATCGCTGGATCGGCAGGGAAAAGCTTCAGTAGATTCAGGAACCCGAATGCTATCGTGGCATTGATCCATTGGCGAAGGTCGTCTAGCCGAAAGACGAGCTGCCTCAAGTGTAACCGCCCGATTGGCACCGCCTGCCGCATAAGGCCTTAATGGCTTAAGACACGTGTTTAACGACGTCGTTAGCGACGTGTCTTATGCGGGGATTTGCGATGCGCGTTGAAATTCTTGGGCAAGAGCGGCGGCGCCGATGGCGCGACGATGAAAAGCTCGCCATTGTCATGTCGGTTGGGGATGGTGGAGCGACCATCACAGAGGTTGCCCATCGGCACGATATTACGCGGCAGCAGATTTACGCTTGGCGTAGCGAGCTGAAGAAGAAGGGGCTTCTCTCGGCGTCGTCGAATGCATTGTTCATCCCCGTCGACGTGAAAGCGGTACGGACGGATCTTGGTGATGACCCGGAAAGGTGCTCCGGGATGGTGGAACTACGATTGAGCTGCGGCCGCACCCTTCACTTCGGCAGTGCGTTCGATACGGCTGCCCTGACGCAGATCATCCGGGCGGTGGAAGCAGCATGATCGGGCCTGGGACCGGCGTTCGGGTCTATCTTGCATGCGGGATCACGGACATGCGCAAAGGAATTGAAGGCCTGGCTGCGCTTGCGCAGGATGTCTTGCGCCAAAAGCCGACGGGCGGCGCGGTATTTGCCTTTCGCGGCAAACGTGGCGACCGTTTGAAGCTACTGTATTTTGATGGCCAAGGCTTCTGCCTGTATTACAAGATTTTGCAGAAAGGTCGGTTCCCGTGGCCTTCAGCGTCCGACGGCACAGCGCGACTGACGTCGGCTCAACTGGCGATGTTGTGGGAAGGGATCGATTGGCGTCGTCCTGATTGGGGCGCGCCACCGGCGCGTGTCGGGTGATTT
The DNA here is from genome assembly GCA_900470805.1 of Hyphomicrobiales bacterium. Taxonomy (GTDB): domain Bacteria; phylum Pseudomonadota; class Alphaproteobacteria; order Rhizobiales; family Rhizobiaceae; genus Rhizobium. The sequence goes on from UCCA01000033.1 coordinate 69,327, forward strand.
TATCCCTCTGAAACCACTCGTTTTTATGGCAATTTCTCCTGACTTGTGGTAGTCAGGATCATGTCAATCGCAACGACAAATCTTCCTGATGATCCAGCCTTTCTCAAGGCAATGATAATCGCGTTGCAGGCGGAAAACGCGAAGATGTCGGCGACGTTGCAAGCGCACGACCAATTAATCCAAACACTGCGGCTGCGCATCGCCAAGCTGAAGAAGCAGGTCTTCGGCAAGTCGTCCGAAAAGATCGAGCGTGAAATCGAGCAGTTGGAACTGGCGCTTGAGGATCTGTTGATCGCCGCCGCTGAGAGCAATACTGCCCCGATAGATGAGCCCGATGAGGAAGCGTCTATTGTAGCCTTGGCGGATACGCCTGAGAAGATCATGCGCCGGCGCCCACGCGTCTCGGACAAGGCAGTTCGCGAACGCCGGGAACTCGATCCTGGCTCCTGCTGCCCGGAATGCGGAGGTGAGCTTCGTCTTGTCGGTGAGGACACAAGCGAAATCCTCGACATGATTGCAGCGCAGATGAAGGTGATCGAGGTCGCCCGATTGAAGAAGTCCTGCCGTTGCTGCGAGAAGATGGTGCAGGTGCCTGCGCCCAGCCGCCCGATCCCTGGCAGCATGGCGGGCGCTGGCCTTTTGGCGTACATTCTAGTGTCGAAGTTCGATGACCATTTGCCACTGTACCGTCTGAACGAGATCTTCGCCCGCATGGGTGCCGACATTCCCGACAGCACGATGGTTGATTGGTGTGGTCGTGCCATGCAGGTGCTGCAGCCTCTCATCGAACGGATCGAAACGGCGGTCATGGCGAGTGACCTACTTCATGCGGACGACACCCCAATCCGGGTGCTGGATCGCTCGCTCCGAGACAAGGGGATGGGCAAAGGGGTGAAGAAGGGCAGGATCTGGACATATGTCCGCGATCAACGACCATGGGCAGGCAGTTCTGCGCCTGGTGCAGTCTACTATTTTGCTCCGGACTGGAAAGAAGAGCACGTCCACCGCCACCTTAAGCAATCAGGCGGCATCCTTCAGGCTGACGGCTACAAAGGATACGGCAAGCTATACTCACCTGGGGCGGATGGGCTTCCTCGCTTTAAGGAGGCGGCCTGCTGGGCCCACTGGCGACGCGACTTCCACGATATCTGGACATCGAACAAGTCCCAGATCGCGCGAGAGGCGCTCGATCGTATCGGAGCGCTTTACGACATCGAGCGAGGCATCAACGGCCAGCCTCCTGAGATCCGGCTTGCCGCGCGTCAGATGCAGAGCAAGCCCAAGGTTGAAGCATTCCGTCACTGGGCTGAAGCTCAACTGACGCGCATTCCCGGCAAAGGCGATCTGGCGGCAGCTTTCCGCTACGGTTTGAGCCGATGGTCTTCGCTCTGCCTATTCATGGAAGACGGTCGTGTCGCGATCGACAACAATGCTGCCGAACGGGCTCTGCGTCCGATAGGCGTTGGAAGACGCAACTGGCTGTTCGCGGGAGCCGACGCCGGGGCGGAGACTTTGGCGCGGGCCATGACAATCATCGAGACGGCCAAAATGAATGGTCTTGATCCACAGGCATACTTGGCCGACGTGCTTAATCGCATCCACGATCACAAGATCAATCGGTTAGACGAGCTGCTGCCGTGGAACTGGTCGCCGTTCGTCACAATCTCTGCCGAGGCAGCCTGATGGCAACAGTTACCTACGTCCGTACGATTAAATTTGTCGCCGAAATTCTAAAAGAGGACCCGGAGCTTCTTCAGGCAATCGTCTCCAACGATGATAATCTGAGCTACGGCAGCATCATCGCCGTCTATACCGGAGACGACGAATCCGTCACCGCACTCACAGACGACGGCATGGACGAGTTGGAGCAGATGCTCAAAGACGCCCGCCGCTCACCCCAAGAATGGAACAACTTCCTCGACAGCTTTGTTGACAACGAGCTGCTCGTCGCTCGCATCAAAGCCAAATCCGCGCGGTAGCAATCGGGCGGTTACCCTCAAGTGTCTTTTTACGCTTTTGCTCATTCGTTCATGCTTTCCGATTATCGGTCTCATCGGTCAAGTCCTTACGAAAAACTCCAGCGCATTCTCTGAGCTTATTCTCCAGACTGTAGCGACAGGTGAAATGCCATCGGAAGGCTGATAAGAGAAAACGGCAGAACGGCAGGAGACAAGTATAATGACCAGAGAAGAGATGCTTAGCTATTCTCAGGCGGTTTGCGATGGGCTTCGCGAGGACGAAGACGGTGTGAGACGCGAGGTTCTCACTCATGCAGGAAGCAGGTGGTCGCTCGGCGTCATTCACACCCTCGGTGTCTATGGCAGGCTCCGGCACGCAGACATCGGAAAACGAATGCACGGCGTGACGCAGCGGATGCTGACGCGAACGCTCCGCCAGCTCGAGAGAGACGGTCTCGTCACGCGCCATGATCTCGTAGAGATGCCGCCCCGGGTTGAGTACGAACTAACCGAACTCGGGATGGGTCTTCTCATCCGCATGGTTCCGCTGTGGACATGGGTCGTGGAGAATTCTGACGAGTTTCGCAAGGCGCGCGAGGATTATGATGCCCGTCCGCCAGAAAAGCCTTCCTGGCAGACATTTTGATGCACAAATGCACCAGGAGGAAAACACGCCAGCATGCCATCTTACGTTGGATGACAGCGTGATGAGGGAGCACTCGCGGAGCAACTCTTTCCTTTTTCCACGATACAGGCAGGCACTGTCACTTGCCGCTTAGGTTCGCCCCAATCCAATCCGACACGGTCGTCACTTTGATGCCTTCGCGCACGTTGAACGTGTTGGCTTTGTCCCACGCCATGCCACGCCCGATACCGAAGGCTGCACGGTACTTGCGCATCATGTTCTGGGGGTCGTTTGCCAGTTCTTCCATCAGGACCGGGACCGTCCATTCGGACCGGCTGAAAGGGCGGCTCAAACCTACTTCAAGTTTGTCGGCGAGTTCACCGTAGGTGACGGTATCGCCGGCAAGGAAGACGATCTCGTTTGCGATGGTCGGCTCGTAAAAGACGATTTCAGCGGTCAGATCGCCAATGTCGTCAGGCGTCGTCACAGTGACAGCCGTATCGTAGCTGCCGAGAGCGTTGACTGTGTCATTCTGCAGGTCAACGACACCGAATTCCGGTTCGAAGAGATAGCTCATGAACATCCCGGTGGAGATGATGACCCATTCGGTCTTGCTCTGGGAGCGCAACAGTTCCCGCACATCAAGCTGAGCGTCGAAAATGTCCTGCGGGCCGCCTCGACCGATCGCCTCAAAGTCGACGCCGAATTGCCAGGGGAAATAGCGGGGAATTCCCGACTGCAACGCCGCCTTGGCAAGCTTCATCGGCGTATTGATCCCGGCCGCATACCCTGTGCAACCGATCACGGTGTCGTAATTCGAAAACAGAGATGCCAGTTCATCGACTGAGCTCTTCACCAAATCGCCTTCGACGATCTCGATGCCGAGGTCGCGGATTTCGGCGATGTCGCGCTGCTTTGCAGGCACATCTGATTGAACGGCACTGGCGCGGAGAAGAACGCTGATCCTGGCGCCCTCGATGGTCTTGGCGCGACGCGCCAGATTGCGCAGGACGGGCATGCCGAGTTCGCCGGCACCGAGCACGAGAATGTTGCGCGACTTCGTTTGGGAGACTGTTGTGTTCATCGATTTCAATCCTTCAAAAACTCCGTGTTGCCGCTATTTGGCAACTCACGATCATGAAGAAAAGAAGGTACACGGATGATACTGCGGCTGACCGCGGGGCGATCACGCGTTTGGTCTCAGCCCCGCGCAGGTGCGACGACGCGGTGACATTCCCCGAATGCGGGGCGCCACCTTAGAGGGATATGCTGTAAAGATGACGGCGTCGCGATCCGGCGCAGCCGATTACGCAACCCTGGTCACGGACCTCCGCACAGCGTCTCGAAACTTCTGTGCGACCGGGTTTGCGGGAAGTCCATCTCTCTGCTGGGCGGAATACATGCCGAGTTCCCAGACCGGAAAATTTCTGTTCTGGAGGGTGACATCGAGCGCAGCCAGCCGATGATTTGCGATCAATGCGCGAGGTACCATCGCCAGACCGAACCCGCGTTCGACAAACTGGAGGAGCAGTGAGAATTCGTCGACTTCAAACGTTGTCGTTCGGTGGGCCCCCTGGCTTGCGAATATCTGATCGGCGATCTGGCGCAGGCCCCAGCGTGTCGATAAATCGACGAAGGGTTCTTCGCTCATCGCCTCGAACGGAATATCCCGTTCGCCCACCAGGCGGTGGTCTGCCGCGCCGACAATCGTCATCGGCGAGGACACTACCGATAGCACATCGAGTCCGCTGTGGTTCACGCTGTAGGACGGCATGAAGGCGACGTCGACCGATCCTCGACGCAATTCGAGGCTCAGTTCGCTTGGCCGCGTTTCGCGTACGCTGATCTCGACGTTAGGGTGGGCCGTCCGAAATTCGTGCAATAGCCGCGGGATGTCGAGGCTCGGAGCAAGACTTTGAACCATGGACACGACGATGCGGCCCGATGCCCCGCTCTGAACCTCACCAATGGACCGCTTCGCAGCCCGCATGGCCGCAAGTACGCGGCGGGCTTCCGGGAGGAAGACCTGGCCAGCGGGACTGAGCCCCACCCGGCGGGTGTTTCTGATGAACAGAGAAGCACCCATCTCCTCCTCGAGGGACCGGATTGCCGATGAGAGACCGGACTGTACGATCCCGCACCTCTCGGCGGCCTTCGTAAAGTGTTGTTCTTCGGCGGCTGCGACGAACAGTTCGATCTGACGAATTTCCATACGCGTCCAGATTAATCTCTAAGAGAGATGAGAACTATCCAATTTATTCGTTGGAGTCAATTATACTAGTCGAGTATGGGGATGCGACGGAAACTGAGGATCCTTGAATGTCATCCATTGATAAAGGCGTCGCGCCGGTGCGGTCATCATCGACCTTTCTCGAGGGATCGAGAGCGCCTCTGGTCCGTATGTGGCTAAGCATCCTGCTCGTCCTTTTCTCGGCCTTTAATCTACGTCCGTTGCTAACCAGCGTCGCGCCATTGCTCCGAGACATCCAGGCGGACCTTTCTCTGTCAAACTTCTGGGTGAGCGTCCTTATGACCGTGCCTGTCATCTGCCTCGGGGTGTTTGGACCGCTGGCAGCTCCTTTGTCGAGGCGCTTCGGGCTCGAGTGCGTTCTTGTGATGGCTGTGGTCGCCGCTCTGGCAGGCACCATCCTGCGCTCGTTCGGGCTGGTGCCACTCTATATGGGAACTATCCTGATAGGAGCAGGCATCTCGCTTCTGGGCATCTTGACGCCGGTTCTCATCAAGAGAGACTTTCCTTCGAAGGTGGGTCCGATGATGGGCCTTTTTGCAATGATGTTGGGCCTTGGCGCGGCTGCATCGACGGCATTGGCAGTGCCCATTAGCCAGGCCCTGGGCGGGCGTTGGGAGGTGGGCCTTTCTTTCTGGATGGTGCCGCTTGTCCCGACTGCGCTGATCGTTCTGGCGCGGATGGCACTGGGCGAAAAACGCGGGCGATTGGTCGTTCAGGCAAAGGTTCGTATCATGCATGACCCCGTCTCTTGGCAGCTCATGGGTTTTTTCGCGCTTTTTGCATCTCTGGCGTATGCCCTTATTAGCTGGGGTCCTTCGATGTTGTCATCCCGAGGACTGGATTCAAAGAGCAGCGGCTTTGTCATGTCGATCTACTTTCTGGCCCAGATGCCGAGCGGACTTCTCGTCCCGATTATTGCGGGAAAGTTGCGCGACCAACGCCTCATCACCGCTGCGATGATTATTCTCGGAACGGTGGGTGCCATGGGCCTCTTGCTGGCCCCCACATGGTCGCTCAGTGGCGTTGCCCTCTTGGTCGGCATCGGCCAGGGCGGTGGCTTCGCGATCGCTCTTACGCTTATCGTACTTCGCGCCGGAACCCCGCAAGTCGCAGCAAGGCTCTCCAGCGTCGTTCAAAGCGTTGGTTACGTCGTCGGCGGTCTCGTCGGCCCTTTCGCGGTGGGAATGCTCCATGACATGACAGGGGGTTGGTCGGTCATCGTTATATTCTTCGCCGTCGTGGGCGCTGCCTCGCTGGTTTTGGGATGGGGAGCCAGTCGGAACAGGACGATATTGTCATCCTGATCGGCGATCGCGCCGATTGGCTCGCCTCAAACACAAGCCACGTAGCAATGATAGAAACGCACAGGACAGTGGTAACCGTCTCAACCAAGGAGTGGGCGGATAAGGGCTGAGCGAAGAGCTCGGTGGTCTTCCTGCTAAACTTTCCGTGGGGCGCTTCCCACGCATAACGCAAGGTCGAATACAATGTCAGCATTATTTTCTACGTTTCAACTGAAGGACGTCAGCCTTCGTAACCGTATCGCCGTCGCTCCGATGTGTCAGTACCAGGCGCAGGATGGCTTCGTTAACGATTGGCATTTTACCCATTATAGCGGCTTGGCACGTGGTGGAGCCGGTCTCGTTATCGTTGAGGCAACTGCAGTCTCACCCGAAGGACGCATAACGCCGGGCTGTACCGGGCTTTGGAAAGACGAGCAGACCAAAGGCATGTCTAAAGTCGCAGCTTTGATCAAGGCCGGAGGTTCTGTCCCTGGAATTCAGATCGGGCATGCAGGCCGTAAGGCAAGTGCCAATCTTCCCTGGGAAGGCGACGATCATATCCCAACAGGCGATCCGCGTGGATGGGAGACCATTGCACCATCTGCCATTGCCTTTGGCGGCGGCCTTTCGAAGGTGCCTAAAGAGATGTCGCTTTCCGACATCGACCGCGTAAAGAGTGACTTCGTTGCCTCTGCACGACGCGCATTGGAGGCCGGGTTCGAGTGGCTTGAACTTCACTTCGCGCACGGGTACCTCGCCTCCAGCTTTTTCTCGGCCTACGCCAACCAGCGAACTGACGCCTATGGTGGTGATCAGGCCGGAAGAAACCGTTTCCTGATCGAGACACTGGCTGCCGTTCGAGACGTTTGGCCAGAGAACCTGCCGCTGACCGCACGCTTCGGGATCGTTGAGTTCGACGGTCACGACGAAGAAATGCTCTGCCAGTCGATTGATCTGGTGAAGCAGTTCAAGGATGGCGGTCTTGATCTCCTCAGCACGAGCATGGGCTTCTCCGCGCCCGTCGGTAAAGTGCCGTGGGCGCCAGCATTCCTCGTTCCATTCGCTTCACGTATTCGTTCGGAAACCGGCATTGCTGTCGGCTCTGCTTGGCTTCTCGATGCACCTGCGGACGCCGAGAAGGCCATAGCCGAGAACGAGGTTGACGTGGTTATGATGGCGCGTGCCATGCTGGCAAATCCGCATTATCCATATCAGCTCGCGATTGTGCTTGGAGAAGAGAAGCCAGCCTGGGCGCTTCCAGCGCCCTATGCACATTGGCTCACGCGCTACCGGTCCAATAGCAACGGCGCTCTTTGAATTTGGCGCTGGCCTAGCTTCACCATAACGCTAGACCGTCCAGGAACTCCCAGACGGTCACCACCGTCGCTAATCACGCGAGGCCAAGGCCGTAGCCACTACCCGTCTCGCAAGCGGGCGATGCAAAGTACCAATTTCGGTCTTCGGCAAATCGATCAACCTAGTGCAAGGTTTTGCATTCAATTGCCGGGTCCAGAATTCGATCCCTCTCAGGGCCTCCAGTTGCGACGGTCTGATGAATTTCTAATTTCACGAAAAGCAGCTGTCCTTCACTTGTGAGAACTGGATTGCTCACATCGGTATAGAAACAGGACGTAACGATGTTGGGTGTTGGAGGATATGCATCTCTACACCATAAATTGCGTGTAGCGCGTCGGTGGTGAGGATATCACCCGGTGGACCACTGGCGATGATCCAGCCAGACTGAAGCGCGATGATGTGGTCGCAGAATCGGGCGGCGGCGCTCGGTGTCAACCTGGATCGATGGCGCCATCTCTGTGCCTCTATGCAAGCCGTCTCGGTACGACCATCGCGGCGCTGGCGCGCGAGGCGGAAATACCGCCGGTCGCATGATTCCAGCCAGCCCTATGAGAGGAAGGACGCGACCCGACTCTCATGAGGATCGGATCCAAAGGACGAGCACGGGCTCACGGCAAGAGAACAGCATAGATTTTTACCCGGGCATAATTGACGTGGTAATTTTATCCGGGTATTAAGCGCGCTTCTATCAACGGGAATGCGTTATGTTCGATCCTGCTGCTAAGCCCTGCACGGCGTTTGCTGGGCAAAGATTGCTTCTGAGCGGCCCCTTGCCCGAGGTGGCTTTGGCAGTAAAGCGCTCCCCGAGTGTGGCCGACATGGTCCTCGTCTTCGATGATGCGACGGGGCGCCTGATTGACCTCGACCTGGAGGGAAGCGATGCGGAAGTTCTTGAACGGTTATCGCAACCTCCGAAGGCCTACGCAGGACGCCACCGTCCCAAAATTGACATCACGCCCGGCTCGACGGGCTCGGAGGAAATGCATAGCCAGAAAACGCGTGGTCGGCCAAAGCTCGGCGTTGTCGCCCGCGAGGTAACCTTGCTACCCCGACAGTGGCAGTGGCTGGGGGAGCAGCCGGGTGGTGCGTCGGCAACACTGAGGCGTCTGGTCGAAGGGGCGCGGAAAGGGGCGAGCGCGCGCCGACGGGCAACCCAAGAAGCCGCCTACCACTTCATGCAGGCGATCGCCGGCGATCTGCCCGGCTACGAAGAAGCGACCCGGGCCCTCTTCGCAGACGATCGACCAGCACTGGAAGAACGCATCGCTGCATGGCCCGAAGACATTCGCACCTATGCGCTGCGTCTCGCGTTCGATGCGGGGGGCGGCCAAAGCGCTTAATCAGCTTTTCAAAGGAACGCCGATGACGAAAACCGAAACTATTTCCTACCTGGAACCGACACAGGAAGCCGGCCGCACGTTCGTACAGCGCGATCTTGCCGGCCCCGTCGTCATGCTTAACCTACTGCGCTTCAGGGATATCGCCGATTATTCGGACTACCCCGATTTGGCACCTGCCAAGCCGATCAGCGGCGCTGAGGCTTTCGATCGCTATATTGAGCATACACTGCCCATTTTGCGGAAGACCGGCGGCGATATCCTGTTTCTTGGCCAAGGCGGCCCCTTCCTGATCGGCCCCGGCGACGAACGCTGGGATATGGCGATGCTGATCAGGCAAGCCAGTGCCGCGTCCTTCCTCTCCTTCGCCAGCCATAAGGGCTACCTCGCTGGACTTAGTCACCGCACTGCGGCGGTGATGGATTCTCGACTTCTGCCATTGTCCGAAATGGCGCTACCCGCCGCAGGAGCGAGGCCATGAATATTGCAAAGGCCAATGGCATCGAGCTCGCTTGGGACAGTTTCGGCCATGCCGATGCGGAACCGATCCTGCTGATTTCGGGGCGCGGAACGCAGATGATCCGCTGGTCCGAGCCCTTCTGTAAGGGGTTGGCCGCCAGAGGCTATCGCGTGATCCGATTAGACAACCGGGATGCAGGCTGCTCGACGCATTTCCGCACTTCGCCCGTCCCGGATTTCGGCGCGCTCGCAGCTGCCCTGATGGCCGGGCGCAGACCCGACGTGCCTTATACGCTTTACGACATGGCGGTGGATGCGATCGGCCTCCTTGATGCGCTGGGGATTGCCAAGGCTCATGTCGTTGGACGCTCGATGGGGGGCATGATCGCGCAGGTCCTCGCGAGCGATCATGCCGATCGGGTCCTTTCCCTGACGTCGATCATGTCGAGCACCGGAAATCCGGCCCTGCCGCAGGCGGAAGCCGATGTCATGGCGATGATGATGCGCCCCGCGCCTGATCCTATGATCGATCCAGAAGGCTTTCTGGCGGTGCGTCTCGCGTTTGCGCGCAGGATTGCCGGGACGGGTTTCCCATTCGACGAGCCAACGCATCGCGCCATTCTCCTTGACGAAGTACAGCGTAGCTACGATCCGGGCGGCACCGCGCGGCAGATCGCTGCCATGGCGGTGGCCGGAGACCGGCGAGCACGTCTTGCAAACATCACGGTACCGACACTCGTCATCCACGGAACGGATGACCCATTGATTCCGCCCGCCTGCGGTCAGGATACGGCGCTCTCGATACCAAATGCGGTTTATCTGCCGATCGATGGCATGGGACATGATTTGCCGCGCGAAGTTGAAGAACGGATCATCGACGCGATTCGCAACGTGATGGGAGGCCAATCATAGCCAAAAAGAATTTGACGGCGTTGCAGGGCCAGAGGGTGACGCCGTTCGTCACCCTTCCATTCCTTGTTCCGGCCGAGTTTACGAAGTCACAACCGGGCCGACGATTGCTTGGCCAAACGTTTCGCAGACGGACTGGACGTCGTTGAGGTCGTGCGGCACCGGTAGAGCGTCCATGGCCTGGAAAAAGCGATGATGGCGTGCGGGTGTCGATATCAACATCATGCGCGCCACGCCTCCCATCGCGGAGAAGCTATGCGTGACGCCTTTGGCGACGAAGAGTCGATCTCCCGCCTTCACCTGGATCTTCTGTACGTCGATCAGGAACAGCAAGTGTCCTTCGCTGATGCAGAAGACCTTGTCCTCCTCAAACGAAATGTGCGCCGGTGCACCCTGGTCCGGTTGGACCGTCATCGCCATGACGGTCATGGGAGCAGCTTCGCCACCGAGCAGGATTTCGGCATCGATACCGGAGAAGCGCGCGGTGGCGTGGGAGGAGAGTACGCCGCTTGAAGGCGTGACGAGATGAGGGGTGATGTCCATGATTTGGTCTCCTTCTGATCGGAACCCACCATAGCCGACCAGGAGGTGCACGATTATCTAGCAAATACTGCCATCATTATCTATTATTCTAGACAATGATGAAACTTGATCCGATCCAGACTTTTGTCGAAGTGGTTCGTGCTGGCGGGTTTACCGTAGCGGGGCGGCGCACGGGGACGCCGCGTTCGACGGTGAGCCTTCAGGTCAGGATGCTAGAAAAAACGTTAGGGGTTCGGTTGCTCAAGCGCTCGACCCGTTCGTTCGCCCTGACGGACGAGGGACAGCGCCTCTATGAAAAGGCATCGAGTGCGGTGGACGATCTTGTCCGGGCGCTTGATGACCTGCGAGTGGAAGATGGCATACTGGGCGGTCTGATCAGGTTGACCATTCCGGCGGATTTTCCGACGGCGTTACTGGCGAGCGCGATCACCAGCTTCACCCAAGCCCATCCGGCGGTTCGGTTCCAGATCATGTCGACAAACGCAGTGCTCGACCTTGTGCGGGACAACATCGACATCGCGGTCAGAGTCGGGGCGAACCCTGCCCAGACTGCAATCGAACGCCGGTTGCTCGACATCGAATGGGCATTCTATGCCAGCACATCGTGGCTGGGGCGAAAGGGGCGGCCGGAAAATATCAGCGAGTTGCTGGATTTCATTTCACCGCAACCAGTCTTGCGCGGCTACCTGGAAAGGCATGTGCTGGGCGGTGTCTGCCTACCTGCCGGTGCGATCGAGGTTGATAGCCATGCAATGGCCCGGGATCTGATGTTGAATGGCTTTGGTGTCGCTCTATTGCCGCAAGGTTTGTGTCAGGATGCCGTGATGACCGGCAACGCCGAACCGCTCTTCCCGCAGGCCGGGCTCCGCCCGACGCGGCTTAATCTAACGTTTCCAAATCGAGCGGACATGGTGCCAAGGGTGCGCGTTTTCGCGGACCACATATACGCTCACTTCCAGGGAGAGCCTTCCGTCGGGCATCGGCGTTCATGACAACGCGGGAACGGTCATTTGACGTCAATCAATCATAAAAGTCCGGTGCAAGCCTGAATTGCGACCACATCTCCGGATCATGACCCGGCACAAGAGTTGCTCCCACCTGCTCGGCGAGGGCGCGCAATTTACGCACCGAGCGCACGGTATCCACGGCGGAGGCGAGAAACCCAGGCAGCGCCTTCTCGTGCCAGTGATCCATCGTATACACCGCGTCGGCGGCCAGCAGGATGGAGCCATTGTTGGGGAGGGTCACGAGAATGGATTGGTGACCGAGAGTATGTCCCGGGGTGAAAACTATCTGAAGGACGCCGTCGCCGAACAGGTCATAATGATCGGACGCGTCGCCTTCCAGGAATTGCCAACTCAGACCGGGGCGGTCGAAGTCCTTGCGCGCATACGCACCGGCGGCGAACCAATCGGGCGTGAAGGCATACTCATATTCCCGTCGCTGAACAATGTGTTTTGCGCGGGGAAAGCGTCCAATTGCGCCGGTGTGATCCGAATGAAGGTGAGAAAGCACGACAAAGCTGACGTCCTCAGGCAATAATCCGAGCGTCGCCAATTGCGCGACGCAACCCTGGCTTTCGGCCATGACGGGTTTGTAGGAATCGACGGAGGCGCCCCAGTAGCCGCGCGGATCGGCCAGTCCCTCGGCCGCCAGGCCGCCGTCTATGACGACGTTGCCCTTGGGATGAACGAGGAGAAACCAGGGGACCGGTATTTCGTAATCGGCGCCGTTGCCCCGGTTCATCTTGATATCGTGCACCTTGCATTGCTGAGTGCCCGACTGAAACATGTAAAGCTTGATGTTGCTCATGAGCCTGTCACGCCGTGATCGGTTGAAGTTGCGGAGCGCAATTTGCACGATGGATGGCCCGATCGGTAGGCAGCTCAATCCGCTTTCATTTATCGGATGATCCGATAAAATGTCGATCATGGATTATCTGGCGGCAATGCGGGTTTATGTGCGGGTAGTAGAGCGCGGCAGCATGTCTGCAGCCGCTCGCGATCTCGGTATAGGCCAGCCGGCCGTGAGCGAGCGGATCGAGCGACTCGAGGCCGATTTCGGCACACGCCTGTTGCGGCGGAACACGCGCACGATTTCCGTGACGGATGTCGGCGCGGTGTTCTATGAACGGTGCAAGATCGCCATTGAAGCTGCCGATGATGCACTCGCCAGCGTGCAGGAAGGTACGCCGTTACGCGGCACATTGAGGATCGCGGCGCCCTATGGGTTGGGGGAGGTCGTGTTGCCCTCCATTCTGCTCGAGCTTCGCAATCGTCATCCCGAACTTAAGGTGGATCTGGTACTCAATGACCGGATCGTCGATCCGACCACCGAGGGGGTGGATATTTCGCTCCGGCTGGGCGATCCCGGCGAGGGCAACTTCGTGGCACGTAAGCTCGGCCATGTTTCCCGCGTTGTAGTTGCTTCACCCGGATATCTTGAGCGTTATGGCGCGCCGATGACGCCGGCGGAGCTTATCCGCCACCCCTTCGCGCGCGTGTCTGGTCTGTTCAACAATGGCCGTCTTCCCTTGCAAACGGCTGATGGGGGACTGACGTCGGCGCCGGTCGACATCGTCATGACCATGAGCAACTGGCGGCCTTTGCACGCCATACTGCTCGGCGGCGGGGCAATTGGTGTCTTGCAGGAGCCCGTTTGCTCCGATGACCTCGCCGCCGGGCGCCTCAGGCGCATCCTGCCGGACTTCGGGTTGCCCGGCTTTGACCTTCATCTTCTTTATTCGACGACCCGACCGATCCCATCTCGAGTCCGGACGCTTGCGACCCTGTTCGAGCGTGAACTCCCAAGCCTGATCGAGTCTAGCCGTCTTGCACCGCATACGCATTCGGAAAGGAAGTAAGAATGGCATTCCCACAAGCGGCACTGACTTTGATCGGCGACACGTCAAAGCCGCATCGCCTGACACTGCGCCCACGCCGTCCGTCCGACGCTGACGCCTTGTTTTTAACGATGGCCGATCCAGACATGATGCGGTGGTGGTCTCGCGCACCCTTTGAGCATGTCGAGGACCTGCGGGAGTATTTCGCCAACGACGATCAATCGAACTGGCGCTCATGGGCGATTGTACGAACAGGTGAAGAGCTTGCCGTTGGCTTCGTGGCGGCAGGCCAGAAACGCGAAGGTGTGTCCGAGATCGGCTATCTGCTTGCGCGCGAAGCACAGGGGCATGGGTATGCGCGCGAAGCTGTCACCATGCTGATCGACCAATTATTCGTCAAAGGACAATGGCGCATTTTCGCCGATACCGATCCGGACAACCAGCCGTCGATCGCGCTGTTGACGAGACTCAGCTTCACGCTGGAGGGGCGCCTGCGGGCCGAATGGCAGACGCATATCGGCGTTCGGGACTCTCTGATTTACGGGCTTCTGGCGGAGGAATGGTCATCCCGGACTGCGGGATAGTCCGCGCCCTGACTTTGGCCGGAACGGACTGCAGAGGACTCTGCGCGTTCGGATCCCCGTGAGAGCCGCCAGGTCATTAACGCGTCGGCGCCGCGCCCTGGCCGCACGCCGAGATGATCCCTCTCGACTGGCCCACTCGTTTCCCGATTGACGGTAATCAACTTGACGCCTTGGCCCGTTCGCCTGTCCATAAAGTCGAGGGGCGGTCCTTCGAGGTTGGACAGGTTCCACTGGTCGCCGATCTGCACCATTGCCTGCATGAGGAGGCCGAGATCGCGACCTCTTCCGGTCGGCTGATATTCGAACCGCTCGGGCCGTGTCTGATACCGCCGTCGCTCGACGAGCCCGTTTTCCTCCAGCAGTTTCAGCCGGTCCGACAGGGTGGTGTTGGTGACACCACTTGATTGGCGCAGGTCGTCATAACGGCGAATGCCGAGCAGTAGGTCCCGCATGATGAGCATACCCCACCGATCCCCGATCGCGCCCATCACGGCGGCGATCGAGCAAGCCATTCCCTCGAACCCTTTCGACCGCATCGTTTTCGCTCGCCTCTACTTGCTTCGGATGCGCCAGCGATAGCATGTTGTAACTCTGATGATAAGAGCTTGACTAAGTCTTATTATGAGAGTTATCTGCGACGTTATCTAGGGGGTAGTTGATGGTCGAGACTGAAAAGTCACAGCAAGGAACTGCAATCGTCACTGGCGCGTCCTCCGGCATCGGTGCCGTCTATGCCGCCGCCGGCCAAATACGGCAAGGCCGGGATTTACGATCGTAGATATGGAAAAAATGTTGGACGACATATGAAAGATGCCTCCGAATTCGTTGCAACAATACCTCCCCATAACCTCCCACGATATCGCCTTCTGACCGGCAAAGATGACGCGACTTTCTGTCACCGTATTTCAGAGGCGCTGGATCTTGGCTTCCAACTGCACGGCTCTCCCGCCGCTACGTTCAACGGACAAGATGTCATTGTTGCGCAAGCTGTCATTTGGCCGCGCGCCGGCTAACTTTGATGGTTGTACAGGCGTCAATGGCAATGCAATATAATCTGTGATCGGGCGATGTCCGAGCCTGCGCTATCAGTCCTTCCGGTCATGACGAAGATTCCCATGGAGCAGCAAAGCTCATACAGAGCACTCATCAGAACTCCCGGCTTGATGCCTCTCATCTGTGCTGCAACCTTGTCTCGTCTGGCCGGGCGTATGTTCATCCTTACGTTGGTGCTGTTTGTACTCGCGCGGTTCTCTTCACCGGCACTGGCCGGCTGGCTGACGTTCGCGGCAATCGTTCCGGGTTTGCTGGTTAGTCCGGTCGCGGGCGTTCTACTCGACCGCGTAGGTCCGACGATCGCGGTCAGGATCGACATGATTGCCAGCGCAACATTCATTGGCGCTATCTGCATCGTTGGCTGGCTCGATTGGGCAACGCCGCCAGTTCTGCTTTTCCTGGTAATCCTGTTCTCTCTGGCCGGCCCGTTGGGCGCGGCGGGTACGCGAACGCTGTTGCCTCGCCTGGTGCCCTCCCATGTGCTCGATCGTGCGAATGCGCTCGATACAGCGATCTATGCCGTCGTCGATGTCGTCGGGCCCGCGATGGCCGGCATTGTCGCCGCTTGGCTCGGGCCTGAAAGCGCGATGTCGGTGATCTCCTTCTCTTACGCCGCTGCCGCCATCTGCCTGTCCTTTGTACCGCTCCTTCCCGGATTGGCGTCCAGACAGATTTCGTTCATGCAACAGACAGTGGAAGGTATTCAGATCGTCGCCAGACAACCGACGCTTAGGGGTCTCGCCATCTCCTATTCGATGTACCAGGTCACCTGGGGCGTGCTCTATGTTGTGGTTCCAGTTTTCGTCGCCAGCCATTATGACGCCTCGGTTGGTAGCTCGGTGACAGGCTTCCTGTGGGCTGCGATGGGGATTGCTGGCGGAATTGGCGCACTTCTTGCAGGACACCTGCGAACGACCGGTCGCGAGCGTCACATTATGGCGATCGGAATGGTCATTACGGCCTTGGCGGCATGGCCGGTGGCTGCAAAGTTTGGTTTTGGCGGACTTGCCATCGGCCTTATGCTTGCCGGCGTCATGTCCGGTCCGATCGATGTTGCTCTTCTGACGCTTCGCCAGCGTCGAACCGATCCGCAACAGCTCGGCCGCGTCATGTCGATTTCGATGAGCCTGAATCTGGCCGGTTTCCCTCTCGGTTCCGCCTTGGCCGGCATGGTAATTACGTCGTCCTTGTCCGCAACTTTCGTTCTGGCAGGCATCGCCTCTATCGTTGCGGCTATCGCAACGATATCGATCCCCTCCGATATAAAATCGGTTGCCTGACTATGCACTTGGTTAGCGAGAAACGGCGTTGGCTCTCAGTCGCGGCGCCGGTCATCAGTCCCGGAGACGGTCGAGACGGGCATACCTAACAGGTCGCGCTGAGTGCTGCGCCTTGCCATGTTTCGCAATGCTACTTATTATATCCATAAGTTCCATTTTTATGGAATAATAAGGATGATTTTGGCGACATGTCTGAAGAGTTTTATACTGTCGGTCAGGCGGCGGAACGTTTGACACTGCACCCGAAAACCGTGCTCCGGCTTATCCGTGAAGGACGCCTGCAAGGGACGAAAATCGGTAAGTCCTATCGAATTCTACGATCCAAACTGGATGAATTCGCCGGCGCGGCGCGGGCTCCGCAGCAGCCGATCACGGCACGAGTATCCTGTGTTGTTGATGTGCCGAATGTCTCCCCCGAACTGTCGCGTCGCCTGACAGTAACCATTCAGGCAATGCTGCTTCCTCAGGAGCGCAGCCCCGACCGCGTTCAATTCAATTCCGTCTATGATGCGGAGTTGCGGCATTTGAAGCTGATTATGATCGGCTCCGCTTCCGATACTTCCAATCTCTTGAGGAGCCTGGACAGGCAACTGGAGGCAGTCAGGTGACGACGGAGATATCGAATATGTCGAAACTCGACACTGTGCTCGTCGATCAATATCGGAACGTTCTTGGTCAATGGCCGGTTGCTGCCGATCACTTCTGGGTCGATACACGAGAGGGCACCACTTTTGTCGTCGCCTGTGGTCCCAGGGATGCGCCCCCGCTCGTCCTCCTGCATGGAGCGCTGACCAATTCGGCGATCTGGATGTTCGATGCCGAACTCTGGTCGCAGTCGTTTCGTGTCTATGCCGTCGACGTGATCGGGGAGCCAGGACTGAGTACAGCTAAACAGCTTCCCTTGAAAGGCGGTAGGTACGCGACGTGGCTTGACGACGTGCTTGCCGGGCTGGATCTGGAAAGCGCCGCCTTTGTCGGCGTTTCTTTCGGAGGGTGGCTTGCTCTGGATTATGCCGTCCGCCGGCCGTCTCGTGTCGATCGTCTCGCGTTGCTTTGTCCGGCAGGAATCGGTCGCCAGAAGCCATTCTTCCTAAAAGCCTTGCCGCTTCTGTTGCTCGGCTCCTGGGGAAAGGCCAAGGTTCGCGCTATGGTCATGGGCCCGCAGCCGCAAACATTGGCCGACAGGGCGCGACCTTTGATGGATCTCGTCTCCAGCATTCATTCGAAAGTCCGCCCACGGTCGATTACGATTCCGCTCGTCTCAGATGCAGATCTCAGGAGCCTGAAGATGCCGGCCCTCATCATTGTTGGGGGACGGGATGCTCTTATCCATTCAAGCGAGACCAGGCGGCGGGTGGAGAGCACTATGCCGAACGCGCAACTTCATTATCTGGAACAGGCCTTTCATCACCTCCCCAATCAGCGGGAAACCATCTTCAATTTTCTTCGAGGCAAGTAAATCGGACGCATTCCATGAGCGACGTCATTACAATCCTGGGCAATTTACGCGTATTGTCGTGCGACCCGAACGGTCAGCACATTTCTACAGAGGCTGATGTCAACAGCCTCATCGGAACCGCCTTTGGCGAAAGGGCCGATCTGGTAGCACTACCCGCAGTGCGATTGGCGCAGAATTTCTTCGATCTCCAAACGGGATTTGCGGGGCTCCTCGTTCAGAAATTCGTCAATTACCAACTTCGCCTGGCAGTCCTCGGCGACATTTCAGGTGCATGCGCGCGAAGCAGAGCGCTGAAGGACTTCGTGTATGAATCAAATCAGGGATCGTCGTGCTGGTTTCTGGGCGATCTGGAGGACTTGGGCAGGAAGTTGGTCTGACGTTCCTAAACACCGAACGAGCGTGAACACCTTCTGTCACGCATGTGGAGTTTGCGGTGCTCACTCCTCATAGGCGACTTGGTAATTTCTCCCCGCTCGCTCGATGCGCGCGAAACCGAGCTCACCAAGATGCATTCCGGCGATCAGAAGCCGTTCCGAACTGACAATATCCAGCAGCCTCGATCGTGTCGCTGCGGCGAGATGCGTATCCTGATCGAACGCGATCGACACGTCCGGCCGCGGGATTTGGATCTCTGGGAAATGGACTATGTCGCCCCAGACCAACAGGTTCTGGCCACCGGACTCAAGACGGTAGCCGGTATGTCCTGCCGTATGACCAGGGAGCGGAACTGACGTCATGCCGGGAAGCACGTCTCCGGTCTCGAACATGCGCAACCTGCCACGATAAGCGGCAAACGCCTGACGGGCGAAGATGAAGTTGCCATGGGCACGCTCCGGCGCGCGGCTCAGATTACCGTCATCCTGCCAGAACGCGACTTCTTGCCGATGGGCGATAAGCTCGGCATTTGGGAATGCGGCTTCGCCTGTGGGGTCGAGCAGTCCACCGACATGGTCTGGATGGGCGTGCGTCAACAGGATGGCGTCAATAGCAGCAGGCTGGATGCCCGCCTGGGCGAGGTTGTCCTTCAGCCGGCCGCCCCATTGTTTGAAACCACCCGCGCCGGCATCGATCAGGACCGTGCGACCACCTCCGCGCACCAGATAGCAGTTGATGTGGATAGTGGTGTGATCCCGTATCCCCGCATTCTCCTGCATTTGAGAGGCATCGTCAGCATCGATATTCGAGAGTAGGCCGAAACTGGCGTGAAGATAGCCGTCACTGATGGCTGTGAGGGTCAGGTCGCCGACCGTCTGGCTGGGAAAATCGGTCATCGTCATGGTTCTTCTCTGGCGTGAGTTCAGTTGCGTGCGTGGATGCTCGACGCTTCGTAGCCGAAGCAGCGAATGCGCGCGGTCAGATCGGTGCTGCACTGAATGACGTCGTCCAATTCCTTCATGAACAGGTCCATCACGGCCGCTGTCCGGAACGGTTCGAGGCGGTATTGGATCTCGACAAAGGCCGGATGCCCCCGGCCATGCCGAACGGCGACAAAAATGATATGCACATTCTCCAAGGCCGCCCGAAGGATGCCGGTGCAGAGCGCTGTGCATCGCTCTGCGAGCGCCACGAGCATCTCCTCCGGCGGCATCCTGTCTTGCGAGATGTAGAGGGTGACATTCGGCATCGGCGTTCACCGCGCGCTTGCAGAGGCGACGTCATCGCCGTTCGTCAATTGCGGCGTCATCGGCGCATAGACGTGAACATCGTCCGGCAGATGTCCGATATCTCCGATCATGTCGCGACCTGCTTTCGCGAGCCAGCGGTGTTCCGGGAACTTCTCCATGGCGACCGCGCGCATCGCAAAAGGCGTCAGGCCCAATTCGCGTAGCGGCTGAGGGCCTGTTGTGCTCAGCACCAGATATTCGGTTTCGCCGACGGCCGGGGCGCGTTCGATGCCCTCGTACAGGTTCCGGTGCCAATCGGTGATGTGTTGCTGCCAACGGGCGAAGTTGCCGCCGCCCTTCCGGCTATATTCTTCGCCGGTCAGAATATCGAGGCCGTCGATCGAATGGAGAGCGAGGTAGACGGGACAGCCGCCGCTCAACGCTTTGAAACGTTGTGAGGTGTGAAAGCCGCTGACAGAAATCAGGGCGGGCAGCTTGTCCAGGCTGTAAAACGCGTTCCATTCCGCTTCGCTGTGCGGATCAGCAAAGCTGCATTCAACCGTATAGATCATCATATCGCCTCCGGCCGGCCGCGCAGCGCTTCCGGCTTCGTTTGTAATTGACATTTTGTCATGGTAGAAGGCGACCGATCCAATGGATATCGATATTGCGTCACCCTTCAATGATCTAATATCAAGCTGGGGTCGATCAAGTGCCGACCAAACCTGCGGAGACCTCCGATGCGCCGTAAAATTCCCAGCAATTCAGCGCTCATGGCGTTCGAGGCATCGGCGCGTCATGGCAGCTTCGCGCGCGCAGCGGACGAGCTGGCACTGACCGAAGGAGCAATCAGCCGCCAGATCGGTCGGCTGGAGGCTTTCCTCGGCGTGACGCTGTTCGAACGCGTCGGTAACCGCGTCAGGCTTCTGCCGAGTGGGGAACGGTATGCAGCCCAGGTTCGAGAGTCTCTCGACCGGCTGGAACGTGACAGCCAGTATCTGATGGGGCAGCCCAAGGATGGCGCCAGCATCGATATCGCGACAATTCCGACTTTCGCCACGCGATGGCTCATTCCCCGCCTTGGAGGATTTCAGGAGCGCCATCCCAACATCATTGTGCATCTTGCCGAACGAATGGAACCATTCGTGCTCGCCGGAAGCGGCTTCGATGCCGCGATCCATTTCGAGCATCCCGCGTGGACTGGTATGAGAATGCACCGGTTGCTGCACGAGACGCTGGTGCCCGTCTGTTATCCGGCCCTTCTCGACAAAGCCGCAGATGCGGCGTCGCTCGACAGCCTGCCACGTCTGCACCGTCGCCAGAACCCGGATGCCTGGCAGCGTTATGCGCAGGAAACCGGGATCACGCTGACCAATCCCACGATCGGCCCATGCTATGACCTCCACATCATGCTGATTGAGGCCGCACTTGCGGGGCTTGGCGTCGCGCTGGTGCCGCGCCTCTATGTCGAGACGGAATTGGCGGAAGGTCGTCTGATCGCGCCGTGGCCCGAAGGCCAGTCGATCTCCAAGACCTTCAGCCTGATCCTCCCAGAGCCGATCCGGTTGAGTGACGGTCCAATACAGGCTTTTGCGGATTGGCTGCTTTCGGAAGTGCAAACTCTGCCCCGCGCCGGCTGAGCAGGCGGCTTTCCGTTCCGCCATAGAGTCACGCACCTTGCCGAGAAAGGCCGCGACGACGATCTGAGGGCGACTAGATGGGAAGAGTGCGCCGATATCGTTGGTCGCTGTAAAAGCGCTTAGATCGGCAGGGGTTGACTTCAACACGCCGAGGTGAGAAGCAAGCTGCGTATCAGCGCCGCCGGAAAGGCGGCCGAGATCTTTTTGGCGCAACGCCAAAGGAGATCTACATGAAAGACGATACAAGCTCTACGATCATCGGCCGTAAAACAGTTGGCAATGGTCCACAGAAGGTCATCATGCTGCATGACTGGCATGGAGACCACACTTTATATACCCCCATCTTGCCGTACATCGACGGCAATACGTTTCATTACGCCTTCGCTGATCTTCCAGGCTACGGATTGTCTCGCGGTCACGCCGGGCCAGCCAGCATTCAACAGACTGCATCGACTATTATCGCCTTGGCCGATGAACTCGATTGGCCGCGATTCCATATCGTAGGGCATTCCCTGTCCGCGACGATCGCGCAATACCTTGCGGTATTGGTACCAAACCGCATCGTCAGCCTGACTGCTGTCTGTCCAATCCCAGCCAGCGGTTCACTGGCCAGTGACGACGCGCTAGCGTTTTTCGCTTCTACTGCCCGGGACGACGACGCATTTCGCAGGTTGATTGGTTATTTGTCGGGCCAGTTATCGAAGGGGTGGACGGAGGCGAAACGGATTCGGAGCCGCCTTGCCTCCTCGCCCGAGGTGAAGATGCAGTATTTCGGGTTGTTCCGAACGGACTTCTCCCAACGGCTTCTGGGTTCGGCTACAAAAGTCAACCTTATCCTAGGGGACCATGATCCAGGTTTGGATGAGGCGACCGTCGCGCCTCTATTTCGACAATGGTTTGACGATCTGACCGTGGAAACCATTGTTAATTGTGGCCACTACCCAATGGAGGAGGCACCTCCGTACTTCGCAACTACGCTTGAGCGCCTTCTGATCAAGGGGACGATCGGGTCTCTATGAGCGCCGGCGCGCCCCTTGGATCTCGTGCGGCGCACGCCGAGGGGCGCCGTAGCGGCTGCCGGTTGGTCTCTGGGAAGGATATCTGCCTCTTGCAAGAGGTAGCCTTGTTCCTCATGCGCAACATGCATGTAGAATTGGCGTTGCGTTTCTATGTCGAGATGGAAGCAGCGAAAGGTCGTCTGGTGGCATCCTGGCTCGAAGCTCATTCGATTTCCACGACCTTCGGCCTGATCCTCCCAGAGCAGGCCCAGTTGAGTGAAGGCCTGATACAGGCTGGCTGCTTTCGGAAGTGGAGACTCCGCCCCGCACCGGCTGAGGTGACGGCTTGCTCGATCGACAGTGGACGTTTCGCTGCCGCTGGCAAGTCGTTCGATTATACGTTTCTCGTAACGATGCGTGCTACGTCGACCAAAACGGCTTCCTGCTCCGCCACTGAGCCACGTGCCTTGCCCAGATAGGCCGCGACGACGATCGGAGGACGATTGGGCGGGAAGAGCACGCCGATATCGTTGGTCGATATTCCTTCCCAGGTCCCGGGTTTGTTCGCGATCCGCCACCCAGCCGGTAAACCAGCCCGCAGGCGTTGTGCGGCCGCATCTCTGGACGCCATCATCCACTCGGTCAGGTGCGCCCGCGACGTCGGCGACAGAGCGGAGCCGAGCGCGATGCGTTGCAGTGTGCCCACCATCGCGCGCGGCGAAGTCGTGTCGTGCGTCTCTCCGGACTTGACGATATTGAGAGCCAGTTCGGTCTTGTCGATACGGGTCGTTTGATCACCTATTGAGCGCAGATAGGCGGTCAATGCAGAAGGTCCGCCGAAGCTGGCCATCAGTAGATTTGCCGCGGTGCTGTCGCTGACAATTGCTGCCGCTTCGCAGAGCTGCTCAACTGTCATGCCGTCAGCAAGGTGCGGTTTAGTCGCCTTGAAAGGCATAACCAGATCCTTTTCGCCGAAGAAGACTCTTCGGTCCAGCTTCTCTTCTCCGCGATCAACGCGTGCGAGCGTGAACGCGATAGCCAGAGCCTTGAACGTGCTGCACAGAGCGAAGCGTTCATCGAGACGGTTCCCAATTACCTGACCGGTCGCGGTGTCCAGGACCGCCACGCCAAGATGACCACCACTACGGATTTCGAGTTCCCGGAGCCGGTCTTCGACGATGCTTCGGCCGTTATCTGCGCGCGCGCCATGCCCTAACAACCAAGGCAATGCAATGAGTGGGGTCAAAAATGTAGTCCGTCGTGTGAACATCCGAGTCATTTTGCCTTTGCTTCCGCCATATCTTCAAGTTGCTATCTGTCGCGACCCTGTGCGTCAGGTTAATCATCGGGACCGATACTGCTTTTTTAGACCGTTTTTTGACAAGATTGTGGGCGTTTTCGTGCATTATTCAGTATGCCCACGTGGATTGCAGTCTGCGACTTGTTTCGCGCCGCGCGTTAGTGGCCCGCCAGGGCGTGACTTCAAAGAACTTCAGGTTATGAAATAAAAAAATGTCAGTCATTCACCGTACTTCAGGTAGATGAGCGGATAAGGTTTTCCTTGCCCGTCGAGCGGAGAACGACCGATGTGCTTGAAGCCCATTTTTTCATAGAAGCCGACCGCCTGACTGTTCTGCTCATTGACGTCGGTTGTCAGCTTAGGATGAAGTGTAAGGGCGTGGCGTACCAGTGCGGCACCAATTCCAGTTCCTCGATATGCGGGATCGACGAACAGCGCCTCCATGTGGCCCTTGTCGATTAGCAAGAAAGCCAGCGGATAGTCGGTAGCGTCCACGGCAAACCAAAGCGGCGCTTGGGGCAGAAAGCCACCCACCATCTCTTCGATGGAAAGGCGATCCTCACCCGAGAGAAAGTTATGGGTGGCGTCGACCGCACCGCGCCAGATTTCCACTGCGCGGTCGCCCTCGTCAGGACGGGAGCGTCTAATTGTAGTCATTGTGCCTTCCTCATTAATTTGCCGGAAACAAAGGGAGCCCCGCAGAGCCCATTGCTCCGTCAGGCATTCCAGTCAGCCCGCTGGATCACAACCCTATAGCCATCGGGATCTTCAAAGGTGCGGCCTGAGCGATCCCAATAGGGGTTGAACGCGGGGACGGCTCTGAACCCGGCTCCTTCCATTCTTTCGACAGCAACTTGCCACTCTCCAGGGTCCGGAAGGTAGAACACGAGCAGATTGTCTCGTGTCGGCGCGCGACCTACGGTATGTCCATGCGCCTTCGTGAACTCGAAATGATAAGGTGCGCCTGCATGTCCGAGCATCACGCCGTCGAAACCATCGTGGTCCTCAAATCGATACAAGATTTCCAGCCCTAGGCCGCCTCCATAAAAACGAATAAGCGCTTCTATATCGTCGGTGGGACGGGCGACGCGTAGCTTGGGGAGAGCCATTAGAAGTTTCCAATAATGCCGGCCGGCGACCGGAACAGAAGGCACGCTGCAGCCGTGATTGACAAAAGCCATCTGTGAGGCGACGACGGCTACGCTGCTCGCTAATTTCCGATCTTCGGTCTTCCGGATCAAGTTCGGGACGACACTTCGAGAGCATCGTGGCCACTGCCAATACTGAATGCTATTTCCTGCCCGAACGACAATTCAAGCGTGTTGCCATCCGGGTCAGAGATATACGTCCAGAGGCCGACCGGCGGCCCATCATTGCGCGGGGCAGACCGCAGGATGCCGCGGCGCTCAGCTTCGGCCGCACGGCGCGAGACATCTCCCGGCTTGGCACACGCAACGCCTATGTGACCGAATGGTCCGAGTGGCGTATCATTCAAATTCGCAGATGCAACGAGGACAAGCGCGAACGGGCGCGAGCCATCCGCCATCCACGCGACCTCTTCGATATCGCCGCCTGCGTTTCGGCGGTGAATTACCTGAAGATCGGCAAATTCCTGATAGAAGGCGATGCTCTTATCGAGATCGCGCACGACCAGCGCTACGTGGGACAACCCTAGATCTGTTTCGGGCGACCGGATCATGATCAATTCTCCTTTTCCCTCAATTTGCATCATTGACAGATTGAATGGAAATCGAAGATTGCTATAGGAATTATGCAGGATACGAATAACTTCCATCCATCCGATTTGGGTTTGCTGCCGTTTCTCGAGGCGCTGATCGAGGAGCGACATGTCTCGCGCGCAGCATTGCGGCTCAATCGGTCGCAGCCGGCGGTCAGTCACGCTCTGGCAAGGTTAAGGGACATCTTCAACGATCCGCTGCTGGTGAGAGGCGAAGGCGGCCTGCAGCCAACAGCGCGGGCACTTCAACTCGCTGAGCCACTGGGTGAGGCCCTTGCGCTGATGCGCTCCATGGTCGCCCAGACGTCCTTCAACGCCGAGCAGTGCCACCGTCATTTTCGTCTTTCTCTGTCGGACTATGGAGCGGCAATCCTCCAGCCCACCCTGGTATCGCGACTTCGAAAGTCGGCACCGTTGGTGGACCTTTCCATCGTATCATACGGCAGGGAACGCGCGCTTGCCGCGCTCATAGACGGGGAGATTGATCTGGCGGTTGGGGTATATCCCAGCCTCAAGCAGGCTAGGCACGCCGACCTCAGAAGTGCATCGCTCTTTGAAGAGACGTTCGCTTGCCTGTTCGATGAATCGAGCGGGTGTGGCCCGTTTTCCTTCGATGATTATCTCGCTCGTCCTCATGTGCGCGTTAGTGTTGCGTTGCAAGACGACAGTGAGGTCGACGACGCGCTTGCACGTCTTGGTTACAAGCGCCGCATTGCAGTTCAGCTTCCACATTGGTCTGCCGCACCGGACCTTGTCAGGGGAAGCGATCTCGTGCTGACCGCAGCGAAGCGTAGCATTGAGCATCTGGGAAAGGGAGGCCTTCAGTGCAGCGAACTGCCGTTTCAGCTGAGCAGCTTTCCATTCGTCCAGACATGGCATCGCCGTCGCGAAAAGGATGCCCCGCATAGATGGCTCCGAGAGGAAATCGCCACGATAGCCGGTGCCAAGGGGCAGAGGTAGATATCCGGGCAGTCGTCGAGCACCGTGAGGCTTGGCAGCAGGGACGTGCGTGGCACCGTTCACCGTGTCGGCAGTTGGTCAGCCACGCCTTGATTTTCGATCGTAGCCTTGAGGATGTGCGCGAGATCCTGAGCGGCTTCTGGTAGATGGTCCTGCTTCAACATCCGCAACTCAAGTGGCGGTAGTGCCGGCAAGCAATTGTCCAGCCGGCGTATTCCGGGCGGCACGCCATGGGCTGTACGCACGGTGACGCCCAATCCAAACCGTAAGGCCGCCCAAACACCGGGCAGGCTTGGCGTGGTCAGGGAAAGGCGCCATAGGATGCCAGCCTCATCAAGCGAGCGAAGTGCAGCCTGCCGGAACAGGCAGGGATGATCAAAGAGCACAAGCGGAAGAGTGCCAGAGACATCGCGAGGCGGTTCACTGTCTTTGTCTTTGGAAAGCCACAACATCGGCATCGTCGCCAGGAGTTCCCCGGTTCCAGGACGATCCATGCCTGCGAAAGCGAGAGCAAGATCGAGGCGCCCGGACTTTACTTCGTGTTCGAGCGCGTAGTTTCTGCCTGCACGAACCGCGACATGAACGTTCGGTCGGTTTTGGGAGAAGGTCGCGAGAGCACTGGGCATGACGTCCTCGAAGAAATCCTGTGGCAGACCCAGGCGGATGGTTGGCGGTGCCACCGATGCACCCAACGCCATGGCTGCCTCATCATGCATGGCTACGATCCGACGCGCGTAACTGAGGAGAGTGTCGCCTGCTTCCGTTGGCACCAATCCGCGACCGCGCCGGTGGAACAGGGCATGACCTGCCTGCTCTTCGAGGCGCTTCAGCTGCATACTGACAGCTGACTGCGATCTGCCGAGATGTAGAGCGGCGCGCGCGAAACTCCCGAGGTCGGTGCCCACGATCATCGTACGCAGCGCTTCAATGTCGAACTGTGGTACCATCTACCCGATTCCGTGAAGTTGTAATTCAATCTTATCAAATTTTCGAATTTGTTGGGATGGATTAATCTCCTGAGAAAACAGGAGACACAGGATGAATAAATCGACGTCGATCGGGTTCATTGGGCTAGGCACAATGGGATTGCCGATGGCTTTGAATCTCGTCCGAGCGGGAACGAAACTGATCGTGTGGAACCGTTCGGCCGAGCGTTGCGGGCCGCTGGTGGAACTCGGCGCGATCGCGGCACCCAGCGCTGCCGAAGTATTTGAAAGATCCGAGACGGTTATCCTGATGCTCGCCGACGAGGCTGCCACCGACGCTGTGCTTGGCCGCGGATTACCCGATTTTACCCAACGTGTGGCCGGACGCCGGATCGTCGCGATGGGCACGGTGCGCCCCGGCTACTCATTTGCGTTGGCAAACGAGATCAAGAAAGCAGGTGGGCGCTATGTGGAGGCACCAGTCTCGGGGTCGCGCAAGCCTGCGGAGGCCGGTGAACTCGTGGGGATGCTGGCGGGCGAGAAAGAGGACCTGGCCGAGATACGGCCTCTACTCGAACCGCTTTGTCGGGAAGTCTTCGATTGTGGCCCGGCACCCAACGCTCTGCGCATGAAGCTTGCGGTTAACGTGTTTCTGATCACCATGGTGACCGGGCTCGTCGAGGCGACGCATTTTGCCGAGCGGCACGGTCTCGATCTAAACCGTTTCATCACCATTCTTGACGCCGGCCCGATGGCGAGCGACGTGTCGCGGATCAAGGCCGCGAAGGTGGCACGTCGAGATTTCGAGCGTCAGGCAGGGATTTCCGACGTTCTGAAGAACAGCCGCCTCATCATTGAAGCCGCCCGGGAGGCAGCCATAGCCTCGCCTCAGATGGACGCCTGCTTCACGCTCTACGCAGAGACGGAAGCTTTGGGCCTTGGGGGCGACGATATGATCGCTGTGGTCCGAGCAATCGAGGAGCGAACCGCCGCACACCAGTAGATACGTGTCGTTTGGCATTTAACTGGGTTCATCCTCACTTTCTGTGGTTAACAGGGTGTTAGCACCTCGATCGCTATCTGCAGGGATGCGAGCGCAATTGAAATGGTCACCCGGCCCAGAGGTCAGAATACTGGGTATCACCGTTCAAAATGAAGAAAACTGGGTTGTTTCGGATGCTGCGAAACCGGTCGGTATCTGCCCGGATTGCGGAACGCAAAGCCGGCACAGGCACGGCTGGCACAACCGCCGCCTCCAGGACTTGCCTGTTCAAGGTCAAGTGGTGCGAATCAAACTCGCACTGAACCGATGGCAGTGTAGGCAACGGAAATGCGGGCGACGAACCTTCACCGACAGATTGCCCGAGATTGCTGCACCCTATATGCGACGAACCGGGCGGATGGCGGAGATTGTCGGCTTGATTGGCCACAGGATGGGCGGTCGTCCAGGAGAGCACTTGATGCATCGGCTCGGCATGCCGGTCAGCGACGACACGATCTTGCGGCAATTGAAGCGCGGTACTCCGGCGTCCATACAAAAAGACATTATTCGGGTTGTGGGCATTGATGATTGGAGTTGGCGGCATTCCTCGCGCTATGGGACGATCATGGTCGATCTTGAGCGTCATTCGGTCGTGGATGTTTTGGAGGATCGTGTCGTTTGGCATTTAACCGTAAGAATGCGCCCGTTCCGGCAGGTGATGGCACTTAATTTGAGATTTTTCGGCGCGATTTTCGGCACATGACGCCGTCCGGCCCGCCATAACCTTTTGTGATATTTGGGAGTTTCTGATGAAGCTTGGCCGCAGGCAGCCATGTTTTCCTCGGCCGGTAATCTCACATTAGGTGCCAAAACCGAAGCCGGAATCTCAAATTAAATGCCCAATATCAATTTAAGTGCCGAGCTATCTTGTTGAAATTACTGCATGCGGTGTCTCGCGATTAAATGCAAAACGACATCAGGGTCACGCTGGACGCCGGCCGACGAACGGCTGTTCCAGTCTCATCTTCATGCATTCGAATTCCGACGCCGGGGCGAGATCGAAGCGCTGTCGCGCAAGCTCGTCCGGCAGGATGCGGCGATCACCGTTCTTGAGGCCAGGCTGGAACCGCATGCTGACATCAACGGGAGTGAATTGCTTCCCGGGTTCATCGGGCAGTCGCCGGAGCATTCGTCATGACGTGGCGACAGGCACCGGATCGGCGGCGATAAAGGTGGCTTCATTGCGGTGGAGCCGGCGCGCATCCTGCATGAGATTCCTCAAGGTGCTGACATCTGGTGTCGGCCCTTGGCCGTCATGTCCTCCGGTTTTGCTGCGGTCTGAACCAGCGCCCGTCCGGTTCAAGGCCGCGTTCCGCGCCGCGGGGCGGCCGGTCATGCCGCTCTCGACAAAACAGCCATACGGGCTTCGCAGGTCTGGAAGACCCGCTTGTCCGCATGGCTGCTTCGCTCGATCTGGCCCGCCCGGACCCTGAACCGCCCGGCTTGCGCCGGTTCCTATCGACCGCACCGAAGGACAGACCGGCCAAGGGGCCGGAACCGCTTCGGCGAACCGAAAGGAAACCACCATGGCAAAGACCACGACCTCTTCCCGCCAACACAGCCGCCCCACCGCCCGCGTCGTGCAGCTCCGCAAGGGCGCCACCATCGAAATGGTCCGCCTGACATGCCCCGATGAAGCGCAGGCGCTGCGCATCGCCGAAAGCTTCGGTACCGCCATCCTCGACAGCGACGGCATCCGCGACATGCACGAGCGCCTGATCGTCGAGACCGCGACCGGCCTCTCCGATGGCCTTGGCGAACGGGCGATGCAAATCCATCTCCAGCGGATAGTCGGCGCCTATGTCGGATCGGCCCATGGCGCTGGCCAGTTCTACAGCAAGGCCGTCACCGAAGCACGCGATGTGACCGCCAAGAGTGCATCCGACGCTCGCGACGAGGATCTCGACGGCCCGGTCGGATACGACAGTGCCGCCCAGCGTAAGCGAGAGTTCGCCGCCGATATGGGCATTCAGGCTCACGCGCTGCGCCTGGCCGCCGAGGGCGCCGTCGCGGCTTACGAACATATTGTCGGCGAAGCGTGGAAGCCATTCGATCGCCCGGTCGACAATCCCGGCCAGACACTCGACCGCAAGGCGGCCGAGGCACAGATGGACGCTCTCGGATGAAAGGTCTCCGGCGGAGCACCTGGCTCCGCCTTTTCGTGACGAGGTCGCCTCTCTCCAAGGCGGCCATTTTTGTGTCACTGCCGGAGCGAAGCTCGACGGGGATAGAAAAGGACAATGAAAAAAGAACAGAGTGCGGCATTGCGGCCTCGTCCCGTTTGTCGGACCTGCAGGAGCCGGCGGCAAGCCGCAACGGCTACGCCGTCCTCCACATACGTTGCGGCCGTTCCGGTGCGTTTTCCGCCGATCGCTCCTGCCCTTGGTCCTCCGCGACGGGGCCGCGATGGGCGCGGCCTCCTGACAAGAGGTTTGGACATGACACGGAAATCAGAAAACACGCGTACCGATATCTACGCGCGCATCACGGACAGTATCGTCGCTGACCTGGAAAAGGGCGTACGCCCATGGGTGCAGCCGTGGAGTGCTGCCAATCTATCCGGCCGGGTAAGCCGGCCGCTTCGCCATAACGGACAACCCTATACGGGCCTCAACGTTCTCCTTCTTTGGTCGGAGAGCGTCGCCAACGGTTTCGGGTCATCGACATGGATGACGCTGCGTCAGGCCAACGAACTCGGCGCTCACGTACGCAAGGGTGAGAGCGGCGCGACCGTCGTCTATGCCAGCCGCTTCACCAAAACCGAGAGGGACGCGGGTGGCGGTGAGGTCGAACGCGATATTCCCTTCCTGAAAGCCTACACCGTTTTCAATTGCGATCAGATCGACGGTCTCACGGACCCCTATTATCGTTGCCCTGAGCCGGTCGGAAAACCCCTTGAGCGTATCGAGCATGCCGATCGCTTCTTCGACAACACGGGCGCTGTCGTCCGATACGGCGGGGACAAAGCCTATTATTCCCCCTCGACCGACCATATCCAGCTGCCGCGGCCCGAACAGTTTCGCGACATGGCCTCCTTTGTTGCCACGAGAGCGCACGAAACCTTGCATTGGACAGGCGGTCCCGCCCGGCTGAACAGGGATCTCAGCCGCTACCACAAGGACCGTCGCGAAAGGGCATTCGAAGAAATGCTCGTGGAATTGGGGTCAGCGATGCTGTGCGCTGATCTCGGCATCGTGCCGGAGCTGGAACCGCGCCCGGACCATGCTGCGTACATCCAGAGTTGGGCCGAAATCCTCGGCTCCGACAAGCGCGCGATCTTCAATGCCGCGGCTCATGCGCAGCGCGCTGTCGCCTATCTGCATGACCTTCAGCGGCAAGCGACCGCCGGGCAGGAGGCCGCCTAATGCTTCATGATCAGAGCTTTGCAGGAAAGGTGTGTGGCGTCTAAGGGTAGCATACAGGCGGATTGGCAACGTATACCGTCATTTTTGAGCAGAAGGCATGCCGACTTCTGCAGACCTCTGCCGTAAAACACGCCGGTCCAGCCCGTCCCTGAAGTCAGAAACTATCTTCCGTGCCGGCCAACCGGTGCGGTTTGGGCGTTGAGGGCTGGGCGGGATCGCATGCAAACCGAAGTCC
This sequence comes from Hyphomicrobiales bacterium, assembly GCA_900470805.1. Classification (GTDB taxonomy): domain Bacteria; phylum Pseudomonadota; class Alphaproteobacteria; order Rhizobiales; family Rhizobiaceae; genus Rhizobium. Next base: position 101,074 of record UCCA01000033.1, read on the forward strand.
TTGCCGGCAGAATGAGGCGCCATCCAGTCGACAATGAGCTCGATTGTTGAACGGGCGGTAGTGCAGACCCACCTGTCGCGCGAGGGGTTCGAACGGAACGACACGACCGCAGCCGTGACGGGGTATGAGCATGGTGCCATAACGATTGTGCCGGCAGCGCGATGCTGGTGAACTCACCGGTCGGTCTCTCGGCATGTCGTGCGCAATCCGGTTCGGGCTGGCCACACCCACGCAGACCTCATGGATCTGGTGTGACCGAAGGACGCCTTCGTCTCGACCGCCTTGGCCGCAACGGCCTACGCAACTTTCTTCCCCTGCGAACAGGTTCGCATTCCTCGCGGGCCAAGAAAGTCGCTCCCGGCCATCCTCCACTTCGTTCCGGCCCCGTGGGGGTGCGGCGTCGATCGCCATCGGTCTTTACACCGTCATCGAGGACGCGATGGGCGCGGCCCGAGCAAACCGGAAAGGTTACGACAATGGCAGTCATCGGCGAATTCACCACCAACGGCAACAACTCCATCATCGGCAACGTGCGCACTCTCACCGTCAGCATGAAGGCCCGCCTGAACCCGATCGAACGCGTCTCGCGCGACGCTCCGGATTTCCGCATCACCGCCGGCAACGGCGTCGAGGTCGGCGCCGGCTGGAAGGCGGTCTCCAACGACGGCGAGGAATATATCTCGGTCAAGCTGGACGACCCGAGCTTCAACGCACCGATCACCGCAGCCCTTTGGCCAAGCGAGAAGGACGGCGAATACGCCCTCATCTGGAACCGCCCGAAGCGGGAGGCTTGATCACCCCGAGGAGCTCCGCTCGACAAGGCGGGGCTCTTTCTCCGCTCCCATTGAGAAAGCCGGGCGCAGGCATCGAGCCTGCTTCCGGCTTTTCCGGTGCCATACGGGAGGTGTGAGCTGCTCAGTTCGTCCAAGCGTGCCATGGCGAACCGAAAGCGTCCAGCACGAGCGGCGCCTCCAATTTGCTCCTCCCGCCTATGGCGGATTCCGCAAATCGGTTCCTCCACTCGCCGCCTCTGGCGGTCGCGTCCCGCGCTGCTTGACCCCTCCGTTTCGCCATGACGCCCGGCGTCGTCTTTCACAAACGTCAAGGAGACGACGATGACGATTTCCCTCGAAATGCAACGCGAAGAACTCCGGGCCGAACTCGGGAATGCCTGCGATCCGGCGGAGCGTCGCCAGATTGCGGCGGAGCTGGAGATGGTACAGGCGGAGCTTGCAGCAATCGAGGCCGAGCAGGAAGGTCGGGTGAGCGCGGAGCCTCCTTTCTAAGAGGCTCTATTTCTGTGTCCCCTTTGCGGCTGCCTTGCCTCAGCCGTTCAGTGCGTCCTTGACCGCCTTGCCAGGGGTGAACGTCAGCTTTTTCGAAGCGGCGATCCTGATCGTTGCGCCTGTCGCCGGGTTGCGGCCTTCGCGTTCCGGCGTGTCCTTCGGCTTGAACTTTCCGAACGAGGGGATCGACGTTTCTGCGCCAGCCAGCGCCGCGTCCGTGATCTGCTTGAAGACGCTCTCGACGATCGTCTTGGCCTGCGCCTTGGTCAGGTTCTGTTCGGCTGCGATCTTGTCGGCGATTTCGTTGGTCGTGGTCATATCGGAAGGGCCTCCTTCGGTTTTCGGTTCTTCACCTTTGACGATGAACTTGTGGCGGAGAAAGGTGCAGAAAGGTTGGAAATCCCACGTTGATGCGAAAACCACAGGAAATTCAGGAGTCCGGTCGCTTGAGACAGGTTATTCGGCGCTGTCCGCGTCCCGATAGCCGCGTCTTCTCTTTGTTCGTTCCAGACGGAAGAGTGCCATGTCCGCATCGTCTGGAAGGTCGAAGGTCTCCATCATCGTCTGGCCGCCCGATCCGATCCGGCCCCAGTTGCGGATGACCGAAGCCCCGCCGAACAGCGTCGGCTGGATCGCAATCCTGTAATAGCGCCGCATGTTCTGTCCCGCATCGACGCGGTGAAGATGAACCGAGCATGTCTCCTTGTCTTTCATGTTTCCATTTTAGCTGTCCCGGCAAGCAGCGTCCAATGAGTTATATGAATCGATCCGGTGTCACAGATTCAGCGTGGTGATGATTTCAGACGGGCACAGGGCGAGGCGGCTTCGCCTCACGGCTCTATGCGCAGGCGCACCGAACCCGCAAGCGGTTTAGTCCATCCGGTTGCGATCCTCTCGCGGATCGGCTTGCAGCGCGCTCAAATAAGCCTGTTCGAGCGCTGCTTTCATTCACCTCGCTCTTCGTCGCGATGAAACCTGTTCTCGCCGACACAGGTCTTCATGTCGTCGCGGCGGAACCAGACGGCGCGCCCGCATCGAAGGGGCGCGTTGCCCGAGGTGAAGACGATCTGCTCGTCGGCTCGCATGCGCAGAACCTCGTGCGGAAGGATTAACGGCCGACGGGTAAGTTGCTTCGATTGCGATCGTGACGATCCCTTCATTCCGGACGATCTGTTGGTCTGGTCGACCTCGACCGTGGTGTCGCCGCAGCGCTTCGAGATATAGTCAGCCGTATCGGGATCGTTGATCGCAGAAAAAGAAATCCAGGATGCGGACTCGAACCACTTGCTCGTCGCATCACGCCCGCCATAAGCCTCGCGCATCTGGCCGAGCGACTGGAAAATCATCGTCAGCGTGATGCCGTATTTGCGGCCTGCGTCGCGAGCGGTCTCAAGGATGCGCAGGTAGCCGAGACGCGCCACCTCATCGAGCAGGAAAAGGGTGCGATCCTTCACGTTGCCATTGCGGTTATAGATTGCGTTCAGCAGCGAACCGATGACAACGCGGGCAAGGCCCGGATGAGCTTCCAGCACCTTGAGATCGAGCGCAATGAAGATGTCGGTGCCACCGGCGGCAAGATCGCTGGTCGAGAAACTGTCGCCGGAGACCAGGTCGGCATAGTTCGGGTAGGAGAGCCAATGGGTTTCCTTCACCGCGTTGGCATAGACACCGGAAAACGTCTCCGGCGTCATATTGACGAACACGGCAACGTTTTCCTTGACGAAGTCGGACCCAGACCCCTCATAGATCTTCGTCAGGCGTGCCCGAAGCTGCGGCTCGGGCTCGGACAGATTGGCGCGGACCCGGCGCAAAGTCTGGTCTTTTGCATCCGTGTGACCGGAAAGGCAGACATCCGCGATTAACGCAGTCAGAAGCTGCATCGCTGAGGCCCGGAAGAAGTCGTCACGGGCGGATGCCGTGCGCGCATTGTCGGTCATGATCCATGTGGCGACGGCAACAATATCCTCTTCCTTGGTATTGCCGTGACGACCGATCCAGTCGAGCGCATTGAAGCCAACACCCGATGCAGCGGGATCGAGCACGATCACCTTGCGTCCGGCCTTACGCCGGTGCTCGATCACCATCGGCGCCACCTCGCTAGACGGATCCAGCACGACGAGGCCGCCGCCCCATTTGAGTGCGGTCGGGATCGTCACCGAGGTCGTTTTGAAACCGCCGGAGCCGGCAAAGACGATCCCGTGTGACGAGCCGAAGGAGCCGTCGAAGCAAAGCAGCGGCGACTTGCCGCCGGCGCCCCAGCTTTGCGGTTCATTGGAGCGGAACGGCATGGCGGCCACGCTGTCGCGATCGACCCGATAACGTTCACCGATGACGATACCGCCGGCTTCTGAAAACAGTTTTGCGGCTTCGGGCAGTTTCATCCAGTCGGCCTCGCCATGCACAGCGCGTTTGCCACCGATGCGGCGCGGTCCGGACGCCGCGAACGCAGCATTGCCTTTCAGCGCGACACGCAAACCGAAGATAACGCTGAAGAGTGCTGCGGCAGCACCCACCATCGTCGCCGGGTCGCAATAGCCGAGAACCGACTCTCCCGCCGGCACGTTTCCAGCAATACCGGCAAGCCGGACAATCTCGCGCACCAAGGCGATGACGACGGTCACGGCGTTTCCGGCAAGCACACTCCAGCCGGCGACCTTGATGTTCGCGGAACCATGGACGGCGAAGAGCGCGATGGCGCCCATTGTGGCTGCAGCGATATAGGGCAGGGCGAGCCCGACGCGGCCGAGCGTCAACTTCGCCTGCGCTGACGTTCCAAGCGCGGCCAGTCGATGTTCAAAGCCTGACGTCAGGACCATCACCACGAGCATGATTACCGCGGGCAGGATTGCCAGCAGCAGCCTACTCGCCGTCATTGCCGAAGGCCTCCGCGCCGATCGCCGCTAGGCGTGCCTTCTCTGTCTCGTCGCCCTTGATCCGCTTGGCTGCATCGATCAGCAGGCCGAGCAGCAGAGAACGCTTTTCGTACCGAAGGCCTGCCTTGACGATCAGCCCGCCGAGTTCGATTTTTTCTCGCGTGTCCTTTTTTCGCGCCTCTGTCGTAGTTGATTTGGCCATCCGCTCAAGCCTCACTAGACGCGCCCGCATCCGAGCCAGGCGACTGCGTCGCGGACGACGCGCTTGCGGTTCGGCCATCTCCGAGATCCTTCTTCCCGATCGCAGCCCCTTTGCCGCCGCGAAACCGCTTGGCGATATCCTCGAACGCAGCCTGAAGCTCGGCTTCGTCGATCTCGATGTTCCCAAGGTTGGCCTTCAGCGCGATGCGACCGATGCGTTCCGCCTCACGGGTCTCGGCCTGCTTCAGCTGGTCCTGCAATCTTGCGATCTCTTCCCTGATCCGCGACGACGGTTTCTTCATTCCGGTTGCTCCTTTTTAAGTCTGGGCGTTGCACTTGCGACGCCCAGACTCTCCGGGATGTGCCTAAATTGAAATCTGCAGATCTGCAGATCGCCAAGGGCGATGCTTTTGTGAATGATCCCGCCGTTCCGAAGGAATGGCTCCAAGGGCGCAATTATACGTCGCGATGCGACGCGTTGCTTTAGGCCGTCTCTCCCGACGAACTTCGTTCTAACCGGGAGCGCTTTTCGCCGTGGCCATCGCCCATTTCTCAGCCAGCATCGTCAGCCGTGGCTCGGGCCGTAGCGTCGTACTGTCTGCGGCCTACCGGCACTGCGCGAAGATGGAGTACGAGCGCGAGGCCCGCACCATTGACTACACTCGCAAGCAGGGCTTGCTGCACGAGGAGTTTGTATTACCCACCGGCGCCCCGAAATGGGTTCGCTCCCTGACCGCTGATCGTTCTGTCGCCGGAGCGTCCGAAGCCTTCTGGAACAAGGTGGAAGCTTTCGAGAAGCGGGCCGATGCGCAGCTTGCCCGCGATCTCACCATTGCGCTTCCGCTGGAGCTTTCTCCCGAACAGAACATCGCCCTGGTCCGGGATTTTGTCGCCAAGCATATTCTTGCGAATGGGATGGTCGCCGACTGGGTTTTCCATGACAATCCCGGCAATCCGCATATCCACCTGATGACCACATTGCGGCCCCTGACCGAGGACGGGTTCGGGTCTAAGAAGGTTGCGGTCATTGGCGAGGGCGGCCACCCGGTCCGCACGAAGTCCGGCAAAATCCTGTACGAACTTTGGGCCGGGTCGACGGATGATTTCAATGTGCTACGCGATGGTTGGTTCGAGCGGCTGAACCATCATCTGGCGCTCGGCGGCATCGATCTGAGGGTTGATGGCCGTTCCTACGAAAAGCAGGGCATCGATCTTGAACCCACTATCCATCTCGGCGTCGGGGCCAAGGCGATCGAGCGGAAGGCGGAGCAACAGGGCGTCCGGCCGGAGCTCGAACGGATCGAGCTGAACGAGCAGCGACGCTCGGAAAACGCCCGCCGGATTCTGAAGGATCCCGCTATTGTGCTCGACCTGATCACGCGAGAAAAGAGCGTCTTCGACGAGCGCGATATCGCCAAGGTCGTGCATCGCTACATCGACGATCCCGCTGTGTTCCAGCAGCTGATGATCAGGATCATCCTGAACCCGGACGTGCTGCGGCTGCAGCGCGACACCATCCATTTCGCCACTGGCGGGAAGCTGCCGGCGCGCTACTCGACTCGCGCGATGATCCGTATGGAAGAAACGATGGCGCGGCAGGCCCTGTGGCTATCAGCCAAAGAGACGCATGCCGTTTCCATGGACGTTCTCGATGCGACGTTCGGGCGCCATGAGCGGCTGTCCGACGAGCAGAAAGTGGCGATCGAGCGCATTGCCGGATCCGCCCGTATAGCCGCCGTCGTGGGGCGCGCCGGGGCCGGCAAGACCACGATGATGAAGGCGGCTCGTGAGGCATGGGAACTCGCTGGATATCGTGTCGTCGGCGGCGCACTAGCGGGCAAGGCGGCCGAAGGATTGGAGAAGGAAGCGGGGATCCAGAGCCGGACGCTTGCGTCGTGGGAACTTCGCTGGAACCGCGGCCGTGACGTTCTGGACGACAAGACGATCTTCGTTATGGACGAGGCCGGCATGGTGGCCTCGAAACAGATGGCTGGGTTCGTCGATACCGTCGTGAGGGCGGGCGCCAAGATCGTGCTGGTCGGCGATCCCGAACAGCTTCAGCCGATCGAGGCGGGGGCTGCCTTCCGCGCCATCGTCGATCGCATTGGCTATGCCGAGCTCGAAACCATCTATCGCCAGCGCGAGGACTGGATGCGCAAGGCTTCGCTCGATCTCGCGCGCGGCAATGTCGAAAAGGCGTTGAGCGCCTATGGTGCCAACGTCAGGATTACGGGCGAGCGTCTGAAGGCCGAAGCCGTCGAGAGGCTGATCGCCGACTGGAACCAGGATTACGACCAGTCAAAGACGACGCTGATCCTCGCCCATCTGCGCCGCGACGTCCGGATGCTCAATGTCATGGCCCGCGAGAAACTCGTCGAGCGCGGCGTTGTCGGTGAGGGCAAGATCTTCAAGACGGCCGATGGCGAGCGCCGTTTCGATGCCGGCGACCAGATCGTCTTCCTGAAGAATGAGGGATCGCTCGGCGTCAAGAATGGCATGATCGGCCAGGTCGTTGAGGCCCAACCGAACCGCATCGTGGCCGTGGTCGGCGAGGGGGATCATCGGCGCCAGGTGATCGTTGAACAGCGGTTCTACAACAATCTCGATCATGGCTATGCCACGACGATCCATAAGAGCCAGGGCGCGACGGTTGATCGCGTGAAGGTACTGGCCTCGCTATCTCTGGATCGTCATCTGACCTATGTGGCGATGACCCGTCATCGTGAGGATCTGCAGCTCTACTACGGGACGAGGTCCTTCTCCTTCAATGGTGGCCTGGCCAAGGTTCTCTCCCGGAAGAACGCCAAGGAGACGACACTCGATTACGAGCGCGGTCAGCTCTATCGCGAGGCGCTGCGCTTTTCGGAAAACCGTGGCCTGCATATCGCCCAGGTCGCTCGCACGCTGGTCCGCGACCGGCTTGACTGGACCCTGCGCCAGAAGGCGAAGCTTGTCGGTCTTGGCCAGCGCCTTACCGCCTTAGCCGCACGCCTTGGCTTACCCCAAACCTCGAAGACCCAAACGATGAAGGAGGCGGCACCCATGGTCGCAGGCATCAAGACATTTTCCGGCTCTGTTGCCGATATGGTCGGTGACAAGCTTGGCGAGGATCCCGGCCTGAAACGGCAATGGGAGGAAATCTCGGCGCGTTTCCGTTACGTCTTCGCCGATCCTGAAACAGCCTTCCGGGCTATGAATTTCGATGTCGTGATCGCCGACAAGGACGCTGCCCGTCAAACGCTCGAAACGCTGGAGACAAACGCCGCATCGATCGGCCCGCTCAAGGGCAAGTCCGGTATTCTTGCCAGCAAGGCGGAGCGTGAGGCGCGCCGCGTCGCAGAGGTGAATGTTCCGGCCTTGAAGCGGGATCTTGAGCAATACCTTCGGATGCGCGAGACCGCCGCATTGAGGCACCAGGCGGACGAGCAGGCGCTGCGCCAGCGGGTCTCGATCGACATTCCGGCGCTGTCGCCGGCAGCGAGTGTTGTGCTGGAGCGGGTGCGTGACGCCATCGACCGCAACGATCTGCCGGCCGCGATGGCCTATGCACTCAGCAATCGCGAGACCAAGCTCGAAATCGACGGCTTCAACCGGGCGGTGACCGAGCGATTTGGGGAACGGACGCTGCTGAGCAACGCGGCGCAAGAGCCTTCGGGAACGCTGCACGAAAAGCTTTCCGAGGGTATGAAGCCGGAGCAAAAGGAACAGTTTAAACAAGCCTGGCCGGTCATGCGGACAGCGCAACAGCTCGCGGCCCACGAGCGCACCGTCCAGTCGCTAAAACAAGCCGAGGAACAGCGTCTTACCCAGCGTCAGGCGCCGGTGCTGAAGCAATGAGGACGAGGCGCCTTCTTCTGTTTCTGACGGGCGTGGGCGTCACTATGTCCGCACTGGCGGCGTCCGGGTTCATCGGCGGCTACCGGCTGAACCTGACCCCAAGCGAGCCGCTCGGACTTTGGCGTATCGAAGAGCTTCAGCGTTCGGTCGCGATAGGCGATCTGGTGTTTCTGTGCCCACCCATGACAGCCACGTTCACAGAAGCTTGGCGGCGCGGATATCTGCGGCGAGGGCTTTGCGCCGGCGGGTTCGCGCCGCTGATCAAGACCGTCGCAGCACTTCCCGGACAGCATGTCGACATCACCGATCATGTGCTCATCGATGGTCGTCCGGTTCCCTCATCGGCGGTGTGGGGGAGGGACGGCGAGGGCAGAGTGCTCCTGCCAGATCCCGGCGGTGTCGTACCGCCGCATCATCTGTTCATTCACTCACCCTTTGCGAGCTCCTATGATAGTCGATATTTTGGCCCGGTTCCGGATTCCGGTCTTCTCGGCCTGGCGCGGCCGGTTTTCACTTTCGACCCGTGATCGCAGTGACGACCAGAGGAACGACCGCTGGAAACCCATCCTTCTGATCATCGCCTCGATTGCCTGTGGGAGGATCGGCTGGAGCGGCGAGGTGCTTCTCCTTCCAGTCGCCATGATCTTTCCGTTGCTCTGGGCAATGGCACCGTCACGCTACAATGCTGCGCTTGTAGCGGCCGGGTATTTCCTGGCGGCCTCCCGCGGATTGCCGCAGGGCGTGGCGAACTTCTATGCCGCCGATCTTTGGCCCGGTCTGGCGCTTTGGGTGATGGCATCCTTATCCTTCGTCATCGTCCATGCAGTGTTCTGGACGAAACCGTGTGGCGGAAACTCTTCCGGGAAGGAAGGAACGGACGCGGCGAGAGGGCTACGCTATCTCGCGGTCCTGGTACTGATGGCACTGCCGCCTTTCGGAATCATGGGCTGGGCACATCCCCTGACAGCCGCCGGCGTCTTGTTTCCCGGCTGGGGATGGTGGGGACTGGGCGCGACCGCGATCCTGTTGGTCGTCATGACCGGTCGAAGATGGCAGATCGCGGTCGCCGTCCTCGGAGGACTTTACGTTTGGTCCGCCACGAACTGGACGCCCCCGAAACTAACACCCGGCTGGATCTCCGTCGATCTGAAACAGGGGGCAAACCTTGGGCGCGATGGCTCGCTTCAGTATCACCGCGACCTGATCGCGAGGGTGCGCAGCGCCGCGAAGGCAGGCAAGGATGTTCGTGTTGTGGTGCTGCCCGAAAGCGCGCTCGGCTTCTGGACGCCGACCGTGGGGCGGGTCTGGCAGGAAGGTCTCCGTGGCTCGGGCCTCACCGTCGTCGCAGGTGCTGCCGTCATCGATCCCAGGGGCTATGACAACGTGATGGTGGCGATCTCGGCCGATGAGGCAAAGATCCTTTATCGTGAGCGTATGCCGGTCCCGGGTTCGATGTGGCAACCGTGGTTGCAATGGACCGGGCGGGGCGGTGGCGCGCGGGCCGACTTCTTCGGCAATCCGGTGGTCAATGTCGACGGAGTAAGGATCGCGCCGCTGATCTGCTACGAGCAGCTCATTCTCTGGCCGGTCCTGCAATCGATGCTGCACTCGCCCGAGGTGATCGTTGCCGTTGGCAATGGCTGGTGGACCGAGAACACTTCGATCGTCGCCATTCAGAAAGCGAGCGTTGCAGCCTGGGCAAGGCTCTTTGGCCCGCCCGTCGTTATGGCATTCAACACATAAGGAGTACCCGGGATGCTTGATGCCGTCCTTATCCAGCAATGCGCCGATCCGTCCCTGAAGCCTGCGATTGTCGAGCAGTTCATCGCGCAAGCCGGATCGCAGGATCCGCTGGCGGTCACCGTGCGCTCCGGCAACCGGGTGGTGCTCGTGCCGAAGCCGACGACGCCGGAGGAGGCTCTTGTTCTGATCCGCGACAATCTCGGCCGTAACGCCGTTCGCGTGGGTATCACCCAATATCCGGCAGGCGTCGGCATCTTCGAGGCCCGGCAGTTGAAGCCGGAGATGGTCGAGCCATGTGAGAACATCCGCATGGGGACGGCGCTATTTGCCAAGGTCTTCCGCATCGTTTCGAAATGGTATGGCAATCCGACGGCGAAAGACGTCCTGCCACAAGTCATGGACGATGCGGTCATGGCCTGGCAGACCGGGTATTTCGAAGGAGTAGCGGTGTTTAGCGCGGAAGATCCCGGACAGGAGAAAATCACTCGCCCTGCCACGGCCAATTCCGAACAATCTAAAAATAGCGCCGACTCAAAAGACGGTAGCGCTGCAGCGATACTCGCGACCGAAGCGGGAGCTCCCGATCCCAACAAGGCTGGCATCAGGGTTGATCTCTCGGAAATCCGCGCAATGCCGTAACCAGATCCTTTCTGCAGATCTGCAGACCGATTGTCTTTCCAATGCCCTAGCGGAAACAGTCGTGAGCTTTTATAAGACGGGGCAGGGCAGTACGCGCTGCCCGGGGTGTGCAAACCCTTCCTAGCGGTTGGCGCCGGCCGATACGGCACCAGAATCCTCTGACCATTTGGCCGGGGGCCTGTGACGTATGTCCAGGCGCCTCGGTGCTAAAGGTCTCAGGACTGTCTAGGACGGTTTGCAACCCCCGGCTTGGGATCAGAGATAAACGTTTGCGGGGGCGCACCGCAGACAATTTTCAGGGTTGGATTACATGGAAACCAGAGATGCCGACGTGGTCGGGGGATGCGAGCTTCGCCCAGTGATGGGGCTGACGCGCGGATTGCCGAGTACGGAGATGGAGCTATTGGCTGTGAATGCCGTCCAACTGCACAGGCAGCTCCTGGAGAAGGCGGATCATCTGTTTCAGGCTCTTCCGCAGGACTATAAGACCGGCACGGCCGTGGGCGGCGCGCAGCACCTGGAATATATCGAAGCCATGATCGAGATGCACGCACAGATGGGCGCGTTGAACATGCTCATTAAGCTTCTCGGTTATATCCCGAGGGTGTCGGTGAACTGATCTGGGCACTCAGATCAGGCCGGCGCGGATACCGAGCGCCACAAGATGTGGCATGGTATGGATCTGCAGACGCTTGCGGGTCTCCTCGAGCTTGCTCTTCACCGAGTTGTACTTCACCCCTTCCAGATCTGCAGCTTCGTGCATGGTTTTGCCGACAGCTATCCAGTTCAGGTACGCAGCCTCTTTTGGGTCAAGCCAATCCGGTTGCTGTTCGGTCGGCGTCAGCGGCAACAGAGACATTCTTGTATGAAGCTGGCCGACCGCTGCTGCGGCCGCGACGGGATTAATCTCGCGCTCAAGATGGATAGTTGTCATATCGGACGCTAGTGTAAACATGGACGTCGAGCCGTTCGCTGCCCTGATGGGAATGGTAATTCCTGAGCGAATGCCAAAATCGGCGGCGCGGTCGAAGAATTCGCGCTCTTCCTTTGAAAGGCGCTTTCGCTCCAGTTCGCCGCTCCACGAAAACGCCTGCTTCAGAGACTTGGCGCGATTGACGATTGGATCGACCGCTTCGAACTTCCGCTTGAAATAGAGTGTCCGCCATTCGGGGTGATAATTGGATGCGGCGACCGTGTGACCTGGTCGGATATAAAGATAGGCATAGCCGCCAAACCCCGCCTGTTCGGCGAGGTGGCTCAGGGCGTCCTTCAGGATAGTCTCGTCGCCGCGAAGCGCGGCGAGATCGGTCAACTTGTCGAGCCAGTGCTGCATTTGAATACTCCGTACCAGTGTCAGGTGGGACAGGTCACACTAAAACCCCTTGCAGTCAGAGTGATGCGCAGAAGCAACTATAAGTTGCATAACGAACCTTATGGAACCTCTTTCAATAACGAGCATTGAGAATTACCGGGCGGTGGATCGCTTAGATCACTATCGCCACCGCTCAGTTCTATTGCAGAGCGCGTTAGGGCCGGGCGAACGACTTCCAAATTTGGAGTACCATCTCACTACAGTGCTACTCGCCAGGTCTTTAGCCGCTCGATTAACCTCGCGGCGAGCGAGGGCAATCGGTAAGTAAAGGCTTGCTAATGAAGCTGCTTCGATCATATGAGATTGGTTTCCAACCGCTCAATGATCTTGTCGATCTCCCCTGCACTTCGCCGTCTCTGCTGACTATGGATCGAACGAGCGAGAGGCAGATCCTTCGCAAGCAACGCGTCGACAAGTGCCGCATGGGCATCCGTCGATTGCACGGGAACGGGCCGCATCATCCGCGTCAACGCGCGTACCCGCCACATTTGTTCAAGAAACTGGTTGGCGCATTTGAACAGAACATCGTTGCCGCTCAGTACCAGCAGCTTCTTGTGAAACTCCGCGTCAGCTTCGGACCAGAGCTTCAGGTCGTCAGCATCGTTGGCCGACCGCATCTTTTTGACGGCATCCAAGAGCGGCCGCAGGTCCTCCTTGGAACAACGCTCATGTATACTGTCGATCGCGAGTAGCTCCAAGCTGGCGAGTACCTCCTGGACGTCCGCTAATTCCTTCCTTGAAATCAATGGAACCCGAAAACCTTGCCGAGGCAAAACTTCAAGGAGTTTTTCTTCAGATAGACGCTGGAGCGCCACCCTAATAGGCGTGCGACTCATTCCTAGACGCTTTTCGACGTCGCCGATCGGGATTGACACTCCCGGCCGATAACTCCCCGCTAGGATGTCGCGCTTGAGCGACGCATAAGCGACTTCATAGTTCGTCTGGTTCTCGACGGTCATCAACTTTTCCAAAGAATCCGTGTTGGTTATACGGTATCGTATACCTCGGACTGCAGCAAGTGCCCTGCGGCATCGTTTGCCTTCGTCGATAGCCGGGCGCCCGCGCAAGGAACGCGGAGGCCCGTTGATCCCGATGCTTAGGAGGCCTTCGAGAAGATCCAGACGTCATCAGAAGGCAGTTCGCACCAAACGTTGCCGGGCTCCCGACGGACGCTGCCCTGCGCCTTCAGGGTCACGCCGGGCGCGCTCAGACGGTATTCCCAGTGGTCGCCGAGATAGATGCTGGCATCGAGATTGACGGCAATCCGGTTGGGGCCCGGCTGGTCGTGGATCGTCATCTTCTCGACGCGCACGATCGCGGACGCGGCCTTCCCGTTCGCGTTTGCCACACCTTCCGGCATCACGCCGGAGATGGACCATGTCTCGCCTGAAACGAAAGCCTTGCTGCCATCGATGGAGAGGTTCCCATCGAGAGTATTGTTGTTGCCAAGGAATTCTGCGGTGTAGCGGTTCTTCGGATTGCTGTAGATCTCCAACGGCGAGCCGCTCTGAACGATCGATCCTCCCTTCAGCAGCAGGACATTGTCTGCCATGGCGAGAGCCTCGTCCTGATCGTGAGTGACCATGACAGCACACAATTCCAGCTCGAGAATGAGCTTCCGGATCCAATAGCGGGCTTCTTCGCGAAGCTTCGCGTCAAGATTCGAAAGAGGTTCATCCATGAGGATAACCTTGGGCTGGTAGACCAGCGCCCTGCAGATCGCGACGCGTTGCTGCTGGCCGCCCGACAGCTGAAATGGGTAGCGGTCGCCGAGATGGCCGAGGCCGAGCTTTTCGAGCATCTCCTGGACGCGTTTACCGATCTCCGACTTGTTAGTGCCGCGGATCGTAAGACCGAAGGCAACGTTCTCGGCGACGGTCTTGTGGGGCCACAGCGCGTAGGACTGGAATACCAGGCCGATGTTGCGCTGCTCCGGAGGCAGAAGGATGTTCTCTGACGAGTCGAACACCGGGTTTCCCGAGATATCGATCCGTCCCTTGCTCGGAATTTCCAGCCCGGCGATGGTGCGCAGGAGTGTAGTTTTGCCGCTGCCCGACGCGCCGAGAAGCGCTACGACTTGTCCTTTGCTCGCGGTGAAGGACGTTCCCTGCAGAACATGCAGCGCGCCCAGATGCATATGGATGTCTTGAACGATCAGATCATTCATGGATACGACCTCCCAGTCGATTTGCCAGCACAAGGCCGCCAGTCGTCATGACAACGCTGATGAGGGCCAGGGCGGCGATAGTGTCGAGTGATCCGCTTGCCATAAGCGAGACGATAAGTGATCCGACCACCTCGGTGCCGTTAGTCATGAGGTACACCCCTGTCGCGTACTCGCGGAGGAAGATGATCATGATCATGATCCATGCGCCGAGCAGACCCGGCCGGATGATCGGCACGACAATGCGCGACCAGGTCTGCTTGATCGTGGCTCCTGCGGATCGGCTGCTTTCCTCCAGTTCTGGGGCGACCTGCATTAGAGTCGCTTGGATCAGGCGGAGCCCATAGGAGAGCCCGACGATGATGTAGGCGATGAGCAGGCTGAGCAGCGTGAGCCGGAAAGGCTTCAGGAATGGCACGAACAGGAAGATCCAGAAGAACGCCAAACCGATGATGAGTCCGGGCAACGCCCGCGGCATCAGCACCATGTAGTCGAGAGCGGTGTTGCCTGGCCCGCTCCAGCGATGTCCGGCGAGAGCAATCAGCAGGTAGGCGCCGACGGCGAGGGCTCCCCCAACCACCGACAGCAGAAGCGTGTTTATGATGCCACGCTGGAGCGCCGCAATGCTGAAGAGTTGCTGGAAGTTGTTGAGCGTCAGGTGATCGAACAGATTGACGCCCGCGCCCCATGCGTCGACAAACGCGCGGATGGCGATGCCGCCGATCGGCAGGACGATTGAAATCACCAGCCAGATACCGATGCCTATCCAGGCTGCGATCTGGCCGCCCTTCCCCAATCGAATCCTTGTGACGCGCGCTCCTTTGCCCCCGATCGTCGCAAAGCGCCGTGCACGGCTGAGGAGCTTTCGCTGAATGAAAACCAGCGGAAAGATGATCGCGAGCAGGACAACGGCGACGACAGCCATCAGCTGATAGGACGGAACGCCGAGGATCGTGGTTAGCTTGTAGATGTAGGTGGTCAGCACGAGAACACCCGCGGGATCGCCGAGAACGAGCGGCAGACCGAAAGCCTCGAAGGCCAGCATGACATTGAGACCGATGCTGAAAATCAGCGCAGGCATGATCAACGGCCAGGTCACGTGCCGCGCAACCGTCCAAATCCCGGCACCGGAAGTTCTGGCCGCCTCCTCCAGATCGCCGGGAAGGTTTCGCATCGCAGCGGAGGAATAGAGGTAGACATGCGGAACGTGCATGAGTCCGGAGATGAACATCAGGCTCCAGAGCCCGTAGATGTTCCACGGTACGAAACCGAACAGCCGTTCGAACGCCAGCGTCACGACGCCAGTGGGACCGACGGCGACCGTGTAGCCGAAGCCAAGCACGATAGCCGAAAGGAACATCGGCACAAGGACGACGCCTTCGAGCCAACGCCGACCGACCAGATCGGTGCGCGTCAGCAGGAAAGCGAGGATGGCGCCCAGCGGAACGCAGACGACGATCGTGCCCAAAGCGAAGATCGCTGTCGTGCCAAGCGCTCGATAGAAGTCGGAATCGGTGAAGATATAGACGTATGCATCAAGACCCAGCGTGCTCAATGGAGAGAAGAAGGGTCCGGTGAGGAAGCTCTGATACAAGATCAGAAGAACGGGTGACAGTACGAGGATTCCGAGTGCCGCCAAGGCGGCGAAGCGGAACCCCGTAGCGTCGGCAGTGGTCCTAGCCATGACTACGGGATCCTCGGTATTTATTGGTTCAGGGCTTTCTTCCAGTCCTTGAAGAACTGGCCACGCTTGGTTGCCTGAAGGCCCTCAAGCAGTGCGGCATCGAGCTTGATCGGCACGAGCTTGCCGCCGGCTTCCTTGTTCACCGAGTCCCAGTTGTCGGCGGTCACATCGCTGCGCACCGAAGGGAGGCCCGCCTCGGCAACGGCCGTCTGCCCAGCCTTGGACAGCATGTAGTCGAGGAAGAGTTTCGCTGCATTCGGGTTCGGTGCATCCTTGCTGATGAAGGCAGTGCGCGATGCAGCGATCGTGTAGTCGTCAGGATAGACCACCGTGAGCGTCGGGTTGGACTTGGCCCATCCCTTTGCGTAGGCACCGTTGACGTTGAAGCCGAACGGATGCTCGCCGGACAGGATCTTTTCGCGCAACTGCCCGGAGCTGGAGTAGACCTTGCCCTTCGCCTTCCCGAACGCATCGATCAGTGTCCAGAAATCGTTGTCATTGACGACGTCGTTTTCCATGACGGTGTAGGCGGATGCCGATTTTTCGGGATCGAAGGTTGTGACCTTGCCCTGAAGCTCGGCGCCCTTCTTCGCAAGAAGGTCGGCCAGTTCCTTATGGTTCTTCGGAACAGAGTCCGTGAAGACCTTGTTGTTATACATGAAAACGATCGGCTCGACGGTCGTCGAATAAGCCGCGTCCTTGTACTGGGCCCAGGCAGGAATGTTAGCCGCTTCAACCGACTTGTAAGTTTCGGCGTGTCCTTCTTCGACAAGCTGGAGCTGGAGATCGAGACCGTTCGACCAGACTACGTCCGAACCGACCTGCCCGGCAGCTGCTTCGCTGACAACGCGGTTGTAGACAGCGCCACTCGCGACGTCATTCCACTTCACCTTGATACCGGGATAGGCTTTCTCGAAGCCGGAAATCAGCCCGTCCGCCTGCTCGGAGTCGGTCGGCGAATAGACATTCACCGAACCTTCTTTGATCCCGGCGGTGACAATGCCCTGGTAGTCGGCGGGGTAGCCTTCAGGCGCCTGCTGGGCACCCGCAGAGAATGCGACGACGATTACGGACTGGAATACTGCCGCACATGCGGCCACTTTCAAGGTTTGCATCTGGTATCCTCCCGTGATGCTGTTGAACCTATTTCTGGATGCTACGGCAGCTGGTCCTCTGCCCGCTGCCGCCTCTCAAATCAGCTTGCCGCCTTGACTGGCTCGCGAAGATTTTCTGCGATCGCCTTGGCAAACGCCTGGGTTCCGAGGTCGCCGCCCAGGTCTCCAGTGCGCTGACCGGACGTCAGTAGAGCGTCCATCGACTGTTCGATGGCCTTGGAAGCGACGTGGAATTTCTCGCCGCCCTGCTTCGCGCCCCACCAGTCCAGCAGCATTGCCGTCGAAAGGATGATGCCGCTTGGATTGGCGATGCCCTTCCCTGCGATGTCGGGCGCAGAGCCATGACCCGCATTAGCGGCGGCGTGGGTGTCACCTACGTTCAGCGCAGCGGCCAGACCGAGGCCACCGGAGAGTGCGACTGCCAGGTTCGACAAGATGTCGCCGAACATGTTGGTAATCAGGATCACGTCGAAACGGTCCGGGTTGGTGTAGATGTCCGCGACCATCGCGTCGATATCGACTTCACGAAGTGTCACGTCCGGATAGTTGCGCGCGACGGCTTCCGCCTCTTCGACGAAGATGCCGTCGGAGACCTGGAGCACGTGGCGCTTGCCGACGACGGTGACGTGCTTGCGGCGCGTCTGGGCGAGTTCAAACGCCTTCTCCGCGATACGGCGCGACGCCTGGCGGGTGATCTTGCGAACGGCGAGTGCGATATCCGGCGTGGGCATAAACTCGCCGCTGCCAAGGAACATGTTGCGGTCGGCATAGAAGCCTTCCGTGTTCTCGCGGGAAAGAATGCAATCGAGACCCGGACGTGCACGATCGAGGCCGTTGCGGGATCGCGCCGGGCGAAGGTTTGCGTAAAGATCAAGCTTCTTGCGGATCGTGCCCGGGATGTTGATGCCACCTTCGGAAAGCGGTGGGTAGGCGGTCATGCCACCCGGTCCAAGCAGGACCCCGTCTGCGTCGAAAGTAGCCTTTACAGCGCTGTCCGGGAGAGTCGTCCCGGTTTTCCGGTGCGACGCCATTCCCACTTCATGGACGTCAAATTCGAGTCCCAGGCCGAAGCTTTTGTCCGCCGCGCGCAAAACGCTCAACGCGGCTTCAGTGATCTCCGGACCAATGTCGTCACCGGGCAAAACTGCAATTCTCATTTGGTGTCTCCTCAATTTATACTTGACCGTATACGATGAGGTATGCGAAGCCGTCAATCACAAAATTTTCGGTGCTGGGGATTAAGCCAAACTGCCCCTCACTGCGGGAGGTACCTTCTGAACCGTAATTGAAGGCGCATTGTCCGGCTGCTTGACGGCTGAGGCGCCTACCCTCGAAGTTCAACGGGATCTTTCCGATCAAATTGCTGAAGGAGACGTAGCCGACATGTCGAAGTCACCGAGGATTGCTCTGATCCATGCCACACCAGTCGCGATGGAGCCGATCCGGGACGCGTTCAAGAATCTCTGGCCGGACGCCGAGCCGATCAATATTCTGGAAGAAAGCCTGACCCCGGACCGCGCCCGGTCGGCCGAGATCCCCGACGAACTCACCGATCGCATCGTTGCCCTCGCCAGGTATGGCGCATTAACCGGAAGTGATGCTGTCCTGTTTACCTGCTCGGCGTTCGGGCCAGCGATCGAGTACGCAGCAACCACGCTCGCCATCCCGGTATTAAAGCCGAACGAGGCGATGTTCGCGGCAGCGATCGCCGAGGGCGGCCGGAGCGCGATGCTCTACACCTTCCCGCCTGCGAAGGAGAGCATGGAGCAGGAATTCCGTGAGGAAGCCGCACGGCGTGAGTCCGATGCCCAGATTGAAAGCGTCTTTGTGCCTGGTGCTATCGACGCCGTGCGCCAAGGAGACGTTGCCACGCACAATCGCCTGATCGCCGAGGCGGCGAAGTCGCTCTCCGGTTTCCGCTCAGTGACACTCGGCCAGTTCTCGATGGCACGGGCGCTAGCAGATGTTCAGGCTTCCACCGACATCCCAGTCTTCAGCAGCCCGGAACAAGCAGTCCTTAAGCTCCGTGGCTTGATTGGCAAAGAATAATAGAACGACATCGGCTGCACGACATCGGTTAGACTGATGGTCTCGGCCAAGGAGGAAGAAAATGCTTCTAGGAGTGATCGCCGACGACTTCACGGGCGCAAGCGACATCGCCAACACGATCTCGAAGGGTGTGGCGCCGACAGGCGGCCTTAGAACGGCACAATTTCTTGGCGTGCCAAACGGCCCCGCAGCCGCCGACATCGAGGCTGGCGTCGTTGCACTGAAGAGCCGGACCGTCCCGGTCGAAGAGGCTGTCCGCGAGTCCCTTCGCGCACTCGAGTGGCTGTTGGCACAGGGGTGCCAGCAGATCGTGTTCAAATACTGCTCGACCTTCGACTCGACGCCGACCGGAAACATCGGCCCGGTTGGAGAGGCGCTGGCCGTGGCACTCGGTGCGAAGGGCGTCGTCGTATGCCCGGCGTTCCCTGGCGCCGGGCGGACGATCTACATGGGGCATCTGTTCGTCCAGGATCGGCTCCTGAATGAATCCGGCATGCAGAACCACCCGCTTACGCCGATGACCGATCCCGACATCCGCCGTTGGCTGGCTCAGCAGACGACGTCGACGGTGGGTCATGTCGGTTTGACCACCGTTCGCAAGGGAAAGAGCGATGTCGCGCTCGCTCTGGCGACGACCAATGACGCGCTCGTCGTCGTGGACGCGACATCCGACGAGGATTTGATCACGATTGGCACTGCGATTGCCGACCACAAACTCGTAACTGGCGGATCGGGTATCGCTATCGGGCTCCCGGGCAACTTCATCGAACGCGGCCTCGCCGCAGGAAACTCGGGCGGCCGGATTGGCGTCGAGGGTCCCGAGGCGATCCTCGCTGGGAGTTGCTCCGGGGCGACGCGTGGCCAGATCGATCTGCACAAGCGGAGCCACCCCACGCTGGCGATCGACGTCGACAAGGTGATGAGCGGCGCCACCACGCCTGATGACATCGTCGAATTCATCAAGATCAATCACGGGAAGGCTCCTCTCGCCTACTCGTCCGGCACCCCTGACGAAGTCCGCCAGACGCAGGCGAAGTATGGCCGCGAGGAGGTTGCCGGAAAACTCGACGGGTTCTTCGCGGATGTCGCGCGCAAGCTGGTCCACTGCGGCGTGAAGCGCCTGGTCGTGGCTGGCGGGGAGACGTCAGGGGCCGTTGTTTCGGCGCTCGATCTCGGCGCACTCACCATTGGCCAGGAAATCGATCCCGGCGTTCCCGTCCTGCTTTCGCACGGTGAGCAGCCCATCGCACTCGCCCTCAAGTCCGGCAATTTCGGTTCGCCGGACTTCTTCACCAAGGCCCTCGAAAGGTTGAACGCAAAGTGAGCACCTCGGAAAACAAGATCCGTGAGGACATCGCCCGGCTGTCGAAATCTCTGTTCGACCGGGGATTCTCGGTCGGATCGGCAGGCAACATCAGCGTTGCCGTCGACGACGGGATCCTTATGACACCCACCAACTCGTGTCTCGGCTTCCTTGACCCGGCGAAGATCAGCAAGGTATCGCGCGACGGACGACATCTATCCGGAGACAAGCCATCGAAGGAGATCTTCCTTCACAATGCATTCTACGAAACCCGCCCTGAAACCGGGGCGGTGGTCCATCTTCATTCTACTTACGCAACCGCCTTGTCCTGTCTCAGCGATGTCGATCCCGAAGACTGCATTCCTCCGCTGACGCCTTATGTCGTCATGCGGGTCGGTCAGGTGAAGCTTGTCGATTATGTTCGTCCGGGCGACGAGAAGGCTGGCGATCTGATCCGTGCTCTTGGCGGAAAATATGCCGCCGTGCTGCTGGCCAACCACGGCCCGGTCGTAACCGGAAAGGACATCACCTCGGCGGTCTATGCAGCAGAAGAGCTAGAGGAGACTGCGAAGCTTCTGGTCACTTTGCGCGGTATGCCGACGCGCATGCTCACCGACGAGAACGTCGCAGAGCTCAAGGCAGTATTCGGAGGCTACTGATGTCAGTTGCTTCCATCAGGGAACCGGACACGGTGCGCCCTTCCCTTCAGGATTACCTTGATCAGCAGGCGTTGTCGGGCATCTCGTCCGAATTGACTGCAATCGTCGCCGCGCTGGCAAAAGCCTCGCTGGAGATCGCCGATCGGATCCGCCTCAGCGTGTTCGACGAGCCGGGGTCGGCTGGCGGTGAGGTCAACGTCCAGGGCGAGGTACAGAAGCAGCTCGATGTCGTCGCCAACGACGTCGTTCTGAGCGCATGTCGCGAGCTGCCACAGGTCTCGTTCGCCGTCTCCGAAGAGTTGGACGACGCAGTCCGAAACAGTGATCTGGGCAGATACGCCGTCGTCTTCGATCCCTTGGATGGGTCTTCGAACCTGGACGTCAACATATCCGTAGGCTCGATCTTCTCGATTCTGCAGGCACGGGAATACACAGAGCTTCTACAGCCCGGCTCCCTGCAGCGGTTCGCCGGATATGTCGGATATGGTCCGACAACCATCTTCACCTTCACCTTTGGGGACAGCGTCGCGATGTTCGCAGCCGACGACGAGCGCTGCTATCGGCTGCTGAGTGAGGAAGTGAAGATCCCACCGCGGTTCCCCGAGTACTCGATAAACTCAAGCCGGAAATGGGAATGGCCCGCGGCGGTCGCTCGCTACATCCAGGATTGCGAACTCGGCGAAGAAGGTCCTCTAGGGCGCCGCTACAACATGCGCTGGGTCGGCTCGATGGTCGCCGAGCTTCACAGGATCATGCTGCGTGGAGGGCTATTTCTGTATCCAGGCTCCACCAGCGGCAAAAATGGGAAGCTAAGGCTGCTTTACGAAGCCAACCCCATGAGCCTGATCTACGAGGCAGCCGGCGGCGCCGCGTGGTCAGGATCCGAGCGAATTCTCGACCTGCAACCAGTGAGCCTTCATCAGCGAACGGGTGTGATCATCGGCTCGGCCGATGAGGTCGCCAATGTGAAACGCTATTTCGCGAACGGATAGCAGCTGGGCTGGCCGCCCTTGGCGCGTTAGCCGAACATATTCAATGCCTTGCCAAGGGGGTCGATCGCGGCCGCCCTTCGGATCGCTTTGCCTCGCGCGGAGACGGGAGCCAACGACGTAACTGCATGGCTGAGACAACTCGGCTGGGAGAATTCAGTGATTACCATTCTAGCTTACTCGATGATCGCGGTCTTCATGACCACGATCATGACCCGTGTCCTATCGGCTCTGATCGCGCTCATCCTCGTGCCAGCGATCTTTGCGGCCGCGGCGGGCTTCCTGCCCGGACTTCCGGAAATGATGATCGACGGCATCAAGTCGATTGCCCCGACGGGCGTGCTCCTGCTGTTCGCCATCCTCTATTTCGGCCTCATGATCGACGTCGGCTTGTTCGACCCCATCGTTCGCTTGGTGGTCCGCGTCTGCCATGGGGATCCGCTGCGGGTGATCATCGGCTCGACGCTCCTTTCGGCGGTAATTTCTCTCGACGGCGACGGCTCGACAACCTACCTGCTCGTGATCACGGCTATGCTTCCGCTTCATCGCAAGCTCGGCATCAATCCGATGATCCTGCCGCTGGTGGCGATGCTTCCGAACAGCATTATGAACATTGCACCGTGGGGCGGCCCGACCGCACGCGTGATGGCGTCGCTACATCTCGATTCGAGCCAGGTCTTTCTGCCGATGCTCCCCTCGGTAGCGCTTGCCACGCTTGGCTCGATTGCTATCGCCTGGTATTTCGGCCTCAAGGAGCGCAAACGTCTGGGCAAGATCGACTTCGTCTACACCGGACCTGCGATCTCGGAGCGTAGCCTGATATCCGAGGACAATATCCATCCGCCTCGTGAGAACGCCGATATCCCAGCCTGGCGTCAGGCTTTTAACATTGTCCTGACAGTTGGCCTGATGGTTTTGCTGATCCTGGACATCGCGCCGCTCGCGGTGTTGTTCATGCTCGCATTCGCTATCGCCGTGACCGTTAATTTCCCCAGGGTCGCAGACCAGCGCGAACGCATTTCAGCTCACGCTTCGAGCGTGCTGGGCGTCGTCTCCGTCATCTTTGCAGCAGGCGTCTTTACCGGAATCCTCAAGGGAACGGGAATGACCGAGGCCTTGGCACATAGCATCGTCTGGATGATCCCGAAGGACCACGGAAACCTGCTTCCCCTCATCACCGCAGTGATCAGTGGTCCGTTCACATTCTTCCTGTCGAACGACGCGTTCTACTTCGGCGTCGTCCCGGTGCTCGCCGAGGCGGGCAACACATATGGCATTCCGCCCGAGGTCATCGCTCGTGCATCGCTTGTCGGCCAACCGCTCCATCAGCTCAGCCCACTCGTCGCCGCCACCTACGTTCTCTGCGGACTCAGCGAGGTCGAGTTCGGCGACCACCAGCGTTTTTCGCTGAAATGGGCCGGAATCCTGGCCGTGCTGATGTTGATCGGCGCCTTGGTGTCCGGAGCCGTGACGCTGGTCTGAAACCCATTGGAATCTTGGAGTGAGGCTCAAGCCACCAAACGAAACCTGGAGGAAGCTCGAATGAAAAACAAACTGTCGGCTCATATTGGATATCTGTTCAACGAGGTTCCGCTCGGTGAAAGAGTAGCCGCAGCTGCCGCTGCGGGATTCACTGCAGTCGAACACCCATCGCCGTTCGCTGTCGATCCCAATGTCATGCGCAACGCGGTAGACGAACACGGTCTCGTGTTTGCACAGCTTGCAGGTGGTGCTGGTGACGCCAGCAAAGGCGAGAAGGGTCTTGCCTCCCTGCCCGGCCGTGAAGCCGACTTCCGAGCGAGCTTCGACCGGGCACTCGCGTATGCGGAGATTATCGGGGCTCCGCTCGTTCATCCGATGGCAGGCGTCCCCGGAAAGGACGACGCTGAGCGCACGAAGGATGTCTATCTTGAGAACATCCGATATGCCGTCGAGCGGACCGCTGGCACCGGGGTCAGGGTCCTGATCGAAGCCATCAGCGAAGCTGCTGTTCCGGGCTACGCCATCTCCACGCTGCCGAAGGCAATGGAGGTCCAGGATTTGTTCGGCACTAGCAAGGTCGCGCTTCTGGTCGACACCTTCCACGCCGCGGTGACCGAAGTCGAGCTGACCAAATGGATCCCTTCCAACGGCGAGCGTATCGGCCATGTCCATATCGCCGACTTTCCAGGAAGGCACGAGCCCGGCACAGGCATCCTGCCGTTTGACGACATCCTCGCGGCGTTGCAGGCAGTCGACTTCAAGGACGCTATTGGCTTCGAGTACTTTCCGTCGAAGTCAACCGTCGAGAGCGTGGCATTCCTGTCGAACTGGAAGCAGCGGCCCTGATCGGCAACGGCCACGCCACCTTTACGAAAACTGAGCGCACGACGCCGCGGACTGATCCGGCGGCGATCTCTCATGCGCCCCGACAGAAGGACCCTCAATGCTCACATCGCTTCGCCAGATCCTCGACCATGCAGCCGAGCACGGCTACGGAATGCCTGCGTTCAACGTTACAAACCTCGAAACCGTCCATGCCGTGCTGCGCGCCGCCGACAAGACGAACAGCCCAGTCATCCTACAAGCGTCGCAGAGCGCCCGCGCGTATATCGACGATGCCTTTCTCAAGCATCTCATCGTTGCGGCGACCGAGCGGTACGCTCATCTGCCTATCTGCGTCCATCAGGATCACGGGAGCAGTCCTGACGTCTGTGCAAGAGCAATGGATCTCGGCTTCTCATCGGTAATGATGGACGGGTCCCTTATGGCCGACGGCAAGACTCCGTCCGACTTCGACTACAACGTCGACGTGACCCGCAAGACGGTGGCTCTCGCACACTCCCGCGGCGTGTCCGTAGAGGGCGAAATCGGTGTACTGGGATCTCTGGAAAGCGGCAGCGGTGAACAAGAGGATGGACACGGCTTTGAAGGCACTCTCGACAGGGAGGCGCTGCTCACCGATCCGGAACAGGCCGCTGCATTCGTCGAGGCCACCGGAGTGGATGCCCTCGCCGTAGCCATCGGCACGTCGCACGGCGCCTACAAGTTCAGCAAAAAGCCCACAGGCGAGACCTTGGCGATGGCGGTGATCGAGAAGATCCACCAGCGGCTGCCCAACACGCACCTTGTCATGCATGGCGCTTCTTCGGTCCCGGAAGAGCTTCAAACGCTGATCAACGAGTTCGGCGGCTCGATACCGACGACGTTCGGCGTCCCGCTTGAAGAGATCGCCCGCGGGATCCCATCTGGTGTCCGCAAGATCAACATCGACACGGATCTCCGAATGGCGTTCACAGGTGCGATCCGTCAGTTCCTTGCCGAGAACCCGGCTTCATTCGATATCCGTTCGATCCTCAAGCCTGCGATCGCGACGATGCAGAAGATGTGCGAGGAGCGGTTCAACGTGTTTGGCTGCTCCGGCATGGGATCCCGTGTAAAGCCTATGTCGCTGGAGGAAATGGTGCGCAAATATTCGTAGCATTAAAGCACTGTGCCGCTTAACCTTCGTGATGCATGCAATGGAGCCTGCGCCAATGACGCCTCAGCCCAGATTTGTTTATGTCGGATCCCGGACAACCATTGAGCGCGGAGCTCGTGACATGCATAGGATTTGGCAAATCTCTGAGAGGATCCGCAATCGAACCAACCTCTCTCCTAGAATATCTGTCACATGCAAGATTGATCAAGGAGATTCAGAGATGTCGAGCAAAACCTTCTTCATCACCGGAGCCAATTCCGGTTTCGGCCTCGCCATTGCTACGGCCGCGATCCAGGCGGGCCACACGGTCATCGGGACCGTCCGCTCGCAAGTCTCGCGAGACAAGTTGTTGGAAACACTTCCCACGCTCCATGCCGTTCTCGCGGACGTCACCGAATTCGATAGCATTCCGGATGTTGTTCAGCAGGCGGAAGAGGAATACGGTCCAGTCGACGTCCTGATCAACAATGCAGGATATGGTCACGAGGGTGTGCTCGAGGAATCGCCAATCGAGGAGATGCGCCGACAGTTCGACGTGAACGTGTTCGGCGCAGTTGCGGTGGCAAAGGCATTTCTTCCAAGATTCCGTAAGCGCCGCTCTGGCTTCATCGTGAACGTCACATCGATGGGCGGGATGATCACCATGCCTGGCATCGCGTACTATTGCGGTAGCAAGTTCGCCCTTCAGGGCATCTCCGAGGTCATGCGCTCGGAAATGGCGCCGTTCGGAGTTCACGTGACAACGCTTTGCCCTGGCTCGTTCCGAACAGACTGGGCCGGGCGTTCCATGGTCCGCACAGACAGGTCGATTGCGGATTACGACAGCCTTTTTGATCCGATCCGCGAGGCGCGCCAGGCCGTCAGCGGAAAGCAACTTGGCGATCCGCAAAAATTAGCTGCGGCGGTCCTCACATTGGTCGCGTCGGAAAATCCTCCTCCACAACTTTTGCTCGGGAGCGATGCTCTCAAACATGTGACGGCTCGGATCGATCGTCTACAGCAGGAAATCGACGCTTGGAAAGCCCTGACGGTTTCAACCGACGGGTGACGTTGAGAACCCAACAACTGAGCCAATGATTTTCTTGCCTGGGCTCACCGGCAATCCTTCCTCCACACGACGACATTTTGGCCTCCGCCCGCGCCCTGATCATCAGCGGAGGCCATGATGTTTTTAGCTGTGCCGACATCTCGGATGGTTTACACTCGCAAAATTGGGATCGACCACCATTTCCCAAGCAAGGTCGATATGGTGGGCGAGCTGGAGAGCTAAATCGCTGAAGATGGCGAGACGAGCGTCGTGGGTGAGAGTTATAGTATTCGAAGCTCATCGGCCAATCTTCCCAACTCGGTCCGATGCTGTCAGCCTCCATCTGAACGGATCGGCGCCACGTCAGATAAGCGCCGCCGTGGCTCTGAAACCAGTGGCTTCTTCCATCGAACGGTGCAGGAGCGCGGGCGTCGAGACCCCCTGGAAATCATTTCGTGGCGTATAAGGGGCTTCGAGCTTTCTGGCTTCTTCCTCCGTCAGTGTGACCTGAAGCGCCGCTATGGCGTCGTCGATGTGCACGGCCTTCAACGCCCCTACGATCGGAGCCGCGACAGTCCTGTTCCGGCGTAACCACGCAAACGAAACCGCAGCGACGCTCACGCCCTTCGCGGCAGCGATTTCGTTGACGGTTTCGATTATCGACCGGTCGCTTTCCGAAGTAACTGCGCTCTGGGCAGCCCCTGCTGGTTCGGTCTGAGTGCGTTCTGTCGTCTGCCCCCATGGGCGGGCAAGTTTGCCCCGCGCCAGAGGGCTGTAGATTATTGTCGCGACGCCCTCGTCCGCACAAAGAGGGATCATCTCGCGCTCTTCCTCGCGCGCCACGAGGTTGTAGTTGTGCTGCATGGTGATGAAGCGGGCCCAGCCATTTTTCTTTTGGATGTGGAGCGCCTTGGAAAACTCCCAGGCTTTCATCGATGACGCTCCAATATAGCGAACCTTCCCCGCTTTCACGACGTCGTGCAGAGCCTCAAGCGTTTCCTCCCAAGGCACCTGCTGGTCGCGGCGGTGGATTTGGTACAGGTCTATGTAGTCCGTTCCGAGCCGGCGTAAGCTGTGATCGATCTCAGCCATTATAGCCTTGCGGGAAAGCCCGACGGCGTTTGGACCATTGCGCATGCCGGCCGATACTTTGGTGGCAACAACGACGGCGTCGCGGTTGACGAAGTCTTTGATAGCACGACCCAGGAATTCCTCGCTTGTCCCTAACGAATAAAGATTGGCGGTGTCAAAGAAGTTGATGCCTGCTTCGAGTGCGTGCCGGATCAGCGTACGACTCGCGTTCTCATCGAGAGACCAGGCCGGATGACCCTTCGCAGGGTTGCCGAAACCCATGCAACCGATGCAGATTGGCGATATGTCGAGACCGGATGTGCCGAGCTTGATATATTGCATCGTTATCTCCTTTGCTGTAAACGGACATATGTCCACTTCGATAATTCATACCGGACAATTGTCCGTTTCGTCAAGGTGTGTGAAATGCAAGACAGTCTGCGCTCCGATGCGCGTGATAACCGTGAGCGGATTTTGCTAATTGCTCGTGACGCATTGGCCGCTGACCCTACTGCCTCCATGCATTCCATCGCCAAAGCGGCGGGCGTGGGACAAGGCACGTTGTACAGGCATTATCCAACGCGTGAGGCTCTGCTCGTAGCCGTGTACCGCGATGGGATAGACGCGCTGATCTCGCTTGCGGCAAGCATGCCGCGCAAGATGGGGCCGCTGCAGGCTTTACAGGCATGGTGCGGGCAGTTTTTGGAATATGGTCGGAAGAAGCGGGGAGTGGCCAACGCAATGCGGGCGGCGATGTCCCCCAAGGATTTCGACGAGACGTACTGGCCGATGGTTGCCGCGGTGCGTTCTCTTATGGGCTTGTGCATCGATGCTGGCGTGGTCAAGCAGCCGATCGATGCGGAAGATTTTCTGCAATACCTTGCATTACTTTTGAACTTGCCAGAGACCGAGGAAGGAATCGAGCGGCAGAAGCGACTCCTTGAACTGGCGCTCCGTGGAATCGGCGCAACTATTTGATCAATAAGGCGAGCCGTTCAAACCCGAATGATCGCGGCTCTAGACTCTCTCCACTCAGTTTGCAGATCATCTCGTGCGAGGCGGCCCCCCCCGACTGTCAGCCTCGGCTCCCAACACAAGTCAGTTGGAGGCTTGCCTAGCAAAACGATGGGCACCTCAGAGGTTGTCGAGTTATCTTATCGACAGTCCAGCGCAGCGAGCGCGTTATCCCGCGAGAAGAATTGATTCCCTCCGCGGATCAGGGTCCTTTCTGCCCGCCCTCAGTTTTGCCGAAGTATCATCCGTGCACCTGCTTTTCTTCATGCTCCGCTCTCGCCAAGTCGTGGCGACACAAAATTCTTGAAGGAAAAAACGATGAATCAGACAGCTTCGAACGTGAAGTCACGGAATATCCTGGTGCTGGGTGCTGGAGAACTCGGCATGCCGGTCCTGCGCAATCTGGCGCGTCGCGCAAAGGACATCGACGACGCGAAGATCAGCGTTCTGTTGCGGGCGAGCGCCGTAGAGTCTGCTTCGCCCGCCAAGCAGCGCGATGTTGCTGAAATCCGGGATTTGGGGATCGAGATCGTCTTGGGCTTGGGGTTGGATTTGCGGCGTTTCATGGATGAGGGAGCCTCGTGATCGAGTAGCTGGTTTTTCCAGCCATACAATGTCGGTCTTGAGACGCCCAGTCGGTCAGCTACCTGTTGAGCGCTTTCATCTCCACTGCATAATCCGATGACCCCCGCTTGCCGGACCTCTTCGGAATAGCCAGGGTGCCACGATCGACCGACCATCGATGTCCGCGCCTCCGGAAACGCCTCACGAACCCATGCGGTTAGAGTTCCCCGACCGGGATAGCCGAGCGCCCTCATCGTCGCAGAGATGCAACGATCATGGGTGCGAAAGTGCTCAAGTGCCGCCTGCCTCTGAGACTCTGAATATTTTGGCGCTCGCGCTACCGGCTGAATACGTAGGTCGAGATGCTGTACGTATTCGCGATACCAACCCCTCAACGCATTCTTGGTGGGATATCCCAGCTGGCGAATGGTCGCGTTAAGTCGCTTGCCCAGCCGGATATAGAGCTCAACCGCTCGAAGTCTGTTGTCTGCGTAGGAATACATGAACTACCTCCTTGGTGGTCCAAGTTTTCGTCCGCACCCCCAGCGCTTTGTTCGCGAAGTAGATAGCATATCATTATCGCGCTAGGTTATTTGGAACTGCAGCGGATGCCACCTTGAGGCCAATCAGACATCAAGTAGTCGGTCTGGTGTCACCGCCGAACGTTATATTCCGAAGGTGTCAATTAACTGATCTTGACGGTTAAATCAGGCCGGCGCGGATAGCCAGCGCCACAAGATGCGGCATGGTATGGACTTGAAGCCGCTTGCGGGTTTCTTCGATTTTACTTTTCACCGAATTGTACTTTACCCCTTCCAGATCCGCGGCTTCATCCATCGTCTTTCCGACCGCAATCCAGTTGAGATAGGCAGCTTCCTTTGGTTCGAGCCAGGCAGGGTATTGAGCGCACGGCGTCAACGGCAATGAGGACATACGGGTGTGAAGCTGCCCAACGGCAGCGGCGGCCGCGATAGGATCTATATCGCGTTTGAGATCAATTGCGGGTTTATCCGAAGCCATCGTGAACATAGAAGTCGATCCGTTGGCCGCTCGAATAGGGACGGTTACACCAGAACGGATCCCAAAGTCCGCTGCTTGGTCGAAGAAGGCTCGCTCCTCCTTCGATAGGTGCCGCCGTTCATACTCTCCGCTCCACGTAAACACTCGCTTCATCGACTTTGCGCGGTTCACGACCGGATCGATGGCCTCGAATTTTCTTTTAAAATAGATCGACCTCCAATCGGATGGGTAATTTGATGAGGCAATCGTATGCCCTGGTCGGATATAGAGATAGGCATATCCCCTGAAGCCGGCCTGCTCGGCAAGCTGGCTTAAGGCGTGCTTTAAGATCGTCGCGTCGCCGCGAAGCGCTGCGAGATCAGTTAGTTTATCAAGCCAGTGCTGCATTTGAATACTCCGTACCAGTGTCAGGTGGGACAGAACACACTACACTCCTTGTGGTCGGGGACCCACGAAAGCAACTATAAGGTGCATAATGTGAATCATGAACTTACAAATTATCTGTTCGAAAGCTCGTCAACTTGGGCCGGCGTAAGGGGCGAAACTTTAAGGCCTCTGACCATCAGGTAAAGCTTTGCCGTTTCTTCCAACTCCTCAATTGCGTATTGCGCGTCAAGCAACGATTTTCCGGATACAACCGGGCCGTGATTTGCGAGTAGCACGGCATGCGCATGACTGATCTTGAGTTGAATGGCCGCTGCTAACCTCGTATCGCCCGGTGGGAAGTAATCGACTATTGGGAGGCTGCCGACACGCATAACGTAATACGCGGTGAGCGGCGGAAGAGCGTCTGCGCGATCAATCTCTGACAAGATGCTGAGGGCAACGGCATGAGTTGAATGAAGATGTACGACGGCGTAGGCATCCTTACGGTTGCAATAAACGCACTGGTGAAGAAACGCTTCTTTTGTCGGTTTGTCGCCTTCGAGATGAACACCTTCGGCAGAAAATCTAGAGATGCGGTTGGGATCAAGCGTTCCCAACGATGCGTTTGTCGGGGTCATGAGAACTTCCCCGGACGATAGCCGGACGCTGATGTTTCCGGTCGAGCCCGGAGAAAGACCACGATCGAAAAGCGACCTGCCAACCGATACAATTTCGTCCCGCACTTTCGTCTCTTCAGATATCATGGCGATCACCGGCACATTCTCCTGGCTTTTTCAAAGAAGTCCGGCGCGCCGAAATTTCCTGACTTCAAGGCAAGCGCCGGTCCGTCAGCGTCTATCGATCTCGTCCACGGAACACCCGGGTCAATCTCGGGCCCTATTTCCAAGGCGTTTACAGACAAAGCTGCGGAGACCGCCCCTGACGTTTCTCCACCAGCCACGATAAATCTGCTGAAACCAGTCGACCGCAAGGCGGCCGCCAGTTTACCAAGGAACTGTTCAACCAATGCCCCGGCCTCCTCACGCCCCAATACCTCCTGGGCTTTAAAAACGTCCTTGGGATCGGAACTCGAGTAGATAATGGGTGGCCAACCCTCCGATGCAATTGCCCATTCCGCAACAGAAGACACGTCAAGTGTTCCAGAAGCGATTGCGATCGGATCGATTTTGGTTGCTGGATAGCCAAGTCCGACAACGTGGTTCACCTGGTCTCGGGTCGCAACCGAGCAGGAGCCGGCAAGAACCACGGTTCGGCCCTGCGGCCAAACGAATTCTGTACTTCTGGGTTCGCCCTGAATTGCTGCAGCATGGTTACGAGCAAGCCCTCCACCGATCCCGGCCGCGCCGGTCACCAGCATTCGGTCGCTGCAGGCTTTTCCAATTGTGTTCAAATCCTCGACTGTCGCCGCATCGGCAATCAAGATGCGAAGGTTCTGCGCTGCCGCTTCTTTTATCCGTGCCGCCACCCTCTCCTGCCCTGCGCGGACATCGGTGGTTGCCAGGAGTCCAACGGGCAAAGCCGTCTGCCTCTGCAACACCCGGATCAGGTTGGAATCCGTCATCGGCGTGAGAGGATGATCTCGCATCGAACTCTCGGACAATAACGTGTCCCCAACGAACAGATGTCCTTGAAACACCGTTCGACCATTTTCCGGAAAGCTCGGGCAGGCGATCGTCATTGTTTCTCCCAGTTCCTCGAGCAGCGCTTCGGTAACCGGACCGATATTGCCTTTGTCCGTCGAGTCAAACGTGGAGCAGTATTTGAAGACGACTTGTTTGACGTTGTGAGCTCGCAGCCACGACGCAGCCCGTCTTGACAATGTGACAGCTTCGAAAGCTGGAATTGTTCTCGACTTTAGAGCAATGACAACCGCGTCGACGTTTGAGGCCAACGCCCTCTCGTTCGGAATTCCGTTGAACTGTACGGTCCGCAATCCCTCACGAGCAAAGGCAAGGGCAATGTCGGTTGCGCCGGTCAAGTCATCTGCAATTGCGCCTAGCAGCATGGTTGTCTCCTCAACCGGGTTGACCCGCGAGTGCTTCTCGCATTGCAAGCACTGACGCCTCGGGGGCGCTCAGCACCGGTGTAGTCGTTCGTGAACGCAGAAGGTCCGCAGCACGAGAGGTCGAAAAATGCGCAAGCATGATTGCGTCAAAACCGGAAAGGCTGGCGCCCTTCTCGGTAACCAGCCGATTATGCGATTCCGCATCGCCGCCTCTCAAAGCGGCCATAGCGTCTGGCAGTACGAAGGTTTCAAGAACTGCTGAGGAGCCCTGCGCCCTCGCCTGCGCGACGAACTCTTGCTCCATCGTCACCACCGCCGGTGCGAACGTCGCGATCATCGCGATCCGTTGGCCTTCCCCGATAGCCGCATCAAACATTGGCGCATTCGGCTTCAATACCGGAATTGAAATCTCCGACGCCGCCTGGTCGATTGCGGGGCCGAAGGCTGAGCAGGTAATCAGGATGCCATCCGCTGAAAGACTAGCACCGTAGTGGCACAATGAAACAAACCGACTTTTCAGATCAGGCCTCAACTCGTCAGATTTTGCCCGATCGATTGTTAGTGCATCATCAAGCAGGTTTACGGCTTCAGCCTCTGGCCAAAGTTTGCGAAACGCTGCATGGATTGGGTCGACGGCAACCATTGTCGCATGGAGCAACACGATTCGAGAGCGTTGTGCCATTACTTAGTTTCTCCGCAGTCACGCATCCATCCGAAGCTTTCTTCGGTAGACGTCGATGGATGATATTCGCAGCCTATGTGGCCGCCGTAGCCGACATCCGTGAGAACTTGAAACACTCTGGCAAAATCGATAATTGCAGAACCGGGTTCATGTCTTCCGGGGTAGTCGGCAATCTGGACATGACCGATCATCGAGTGGTGTTTTCTGATAAATGCCAGGGGCTCCGTTCCCAGGCTCACGGCATGATAAACGTCCATTAGAAGTTTAACGTTGGGCCGCCCCACCGCCTTGATGGCTTCCATCGCAATCGCCGGGTCGGCAATGAAATAATCAGCGATCGATCCTGGGCCTACGGGCTCGACGATAATATCAACGTCGTACGCGCTTGCCGCGTCCGCAGCATACGCCAGGTTCTCCAGATATTCTGTCCATAAGACAGATCTCGTCGCCCCCACAGGTACGACCCCGGCCATCGCGTGCACCATCTTGCAACCAATTTGGCTTGCATAGTCGAGGGTAGGAGTAATCGCTCCACGAAACTGAGTACGCTTTTCAGGAAGCGCAGCGAATCCCTTCTCACCTCTGGAGGCGTCGCCCGCAGGAAATCCCGTTTGCACGTAAACAAGGCCGTTGTCGTCCAGGTATTCTCGAACAGTCGCAGCTGGTGTTTCGAACGGGCTCGGATGCTCCACGGCTGCAAAGCCATGTTTACGGGCGGCAGCGAAGCGTGCGCCAAATGGTATCTCACCGAACAGAAATCCGATATGGGCGCTGAACCGCTGGGTCCCGATGGGGGTGTCCTTGCTCATGCTCTGTCTCTCTTGCCAAACGTCTCAGGCATGCGCTGCAACGATGCTCTTCAAGTCATCGATGATCGCGATGTGGTCGGCGACCGGCAACCGATCGATCGTCATTTGCAATTGACCAAGCCGGTCGACACGGCTGTCATCGATCGCCTGCCCAATATTGACCGCAGCCTCCAAGACTTCCGTCTCAAAAGTGCCATTGAAGTGTTTGAGTAGTTGAGGGCCAATATCCGTCCGAATGGCGGAAAGTGCTGCCAGAAGACCGTAGGCTCCCCAATTTGCGACGCCCGACACGATCAGGAAATCCGAACCGGTCTTGGCGGCAATGAGCGAACCATTGGGGATATCCTTCTCGACGATATCGAGGGGAAGAACGCCCATACCAATTTCATTGCCGCCGTCACCGATACCGATCGTCTTCCACGGCGCCTGCCAACCGGCATCTTCGAACAGATAGTCCAAAGGGGCAGTGTCGCCTGAAATGTCCCAACCGTGTTCGCGGTGCGGCTTCCCATCCGAGCCCAGCGAGCAGCGCTCAATAGCGACTAGGTGCGTAAGCGGGTTCCCGGACTGCTCGATATTCTTGCGAAGATTGCGGACCGCGGTCGCATCAACTGAAACGATCTCTAGGCCGACCTCGTGGGGCAGCACTTTCGTCACCGCCCAAACCGCCTTTGCGCATGGCGCATCGGTGATCACTGTTACTTTGATGCCAGCTTCAGTAAGCCCGGCAGCGAGTTGGGCCATGCCGTTCAGTCCGTCCGTCTCCGGGGACGGTGGCTCTGCATGGCGAACGAAGAAGCCGCAGATAATCCCCACATGCGGAGATGGATGCTCGGCAATCGACCGGGCTGCCTTTTCAATATTGCCGTTTGCGAATGCGACCAGCCGCGAGATATCGCGACGGACCATGCGGCCGACAGATGCTTCTACTGCTTCAAAAACCGACGACATAAGACCTCCGTTGCGTTAATATATGTTACGTATATTATCGAGACGGAAGCGCGTCAATCGTCGATGTGACGAAAATCCACAAAGCAGCTATCTCGACAAATCGCACACAAATCGGCATGTTTGCTGCTAGCGTCCCAGGACACGCCTGATAAGCTGCGGGGTCTTGGATACTTTGGATATTTTAAAGGGGTAGCCGTGACTCAGAATGAAGAAGTGAAGCTCGCGTCACAAACCGACGCAGCTCTCGATCTTATTCGATCGCACATAATCGATATGGGGCTGGAGCCAGGAAGCAGGATTGACGAGCGAATTCTTGTTGATCGCTTCCAGCTCGGCCGTACGCCAGCGAGAGAGGCGATCAATCGCCTCGTGGCTGAAGGTTTCGTCAAGATCATGCCACAACGAGGTGGAACTTACGTCCGCAAACTGGATATGGACGAGATGGGCGAGGTTATCGTAGCTCATCAACTCGCTGAATCCGTCGCCGGACAAATGTGCAAACTGGACGATCCAACGCTCCTGCCAGATCTTCGCGCCATACAGCGACGTTATACAGAAAGCGTTAAAAACAGGGAGTTCCTGGCGATTACACAGCTCAATCAGGAATTTCATCTTCGCATCCACAAGACCATCGGGAACGGCCTGTTCTACGACTTTGCAGAAAGCACACACCGCCATGTCCGCAGGTTGAACGTCTATATCTACAAAGCCGAAGTCGCCGATGCGGACTATCAGTCTGGGCAGTTTGCCGCCAACCTCGACCAACACAACCAGATTATCGAAGCTATAGAAAGACGTGACAGGGCTGAGCTGATCACATTCCTCCCGGAGCACGCGCGATACACGCAGCGTCGCCTCCTCCGATTGCTTGAGAACAAGACGGTGGGCTCTCTTACTCTCGATGTCGAAGACATAGAATAATCGTGCGCCTCCCACGTATCGGCCTTGCATACGTTAATTGTGGCTCCGTCGCTCTCCTCGTCGGGGCCATATATATTTCTGAAGGTGATTACGCCAGATCACTAACCCCTCCGTGCCGAGAAAATTTGCATTTACTGTTCGTTTTGCGGGCTTTTCGCACAAATCGGCGCCATTATAGGCGGAAATACCATTTGCAGAAAAAACGTTCTTGACAGTTTAATATACGTGACGGATATTTTGTCATCAGCCGACCCAATACGGGCAGTTTATTGGAGAGGACAATGGCAAATCCTAAAATCAGATTAATGAGCACTCTTGGCGTTCTTGCTCCCCTCCGGGACCGGATTCTCCCCGAGTACGAGCAAAGCCGAGGCGTGTCCCTCGAGGTTGTTTTCAACCCCACAAATGTCCTGGCCGGCCGCGTAGATTCCGGAGAGCGGGCCGACGTCATCATCGCTATATCGGACATGGTAAGAGGGTTCGCCGCCAATGGCATCCTTTCGACGCGAAGCATTCGCGATCTGGCTTCAACAACCGTTGGGCTAGCAAAGGCAGCGGGCTCGCCAGATGTGATGATCAACTCCAAGCAAGAGTTCATCTCCTGCATGCTCTCGGCGAAATCGATCGTCTTTTCTGAAACAGGGGCGAGCGGCGTGTTCTTTCGCTCCCTGATCGAAAGGCTTGGCATTGCCGAACAGATCCTCGCCAAAGCCAGGATAATCCAGCAGGGGCTCACGGCCGAACACATCCTCTCAGGAGAGGCTGACTTGGCTGTTCAGCAGATGAGCGAACTTCTCGCGGTGCCCGGCGTTGACGTCATAGGACCTTTTCCGCCCGAGCTCAATCACACAACGATCTTTACGGCCGCGGCTTTTGTGGAGAACGAAGGTTCGCGCAATGTCGCCGACTTCCTCGAATTCATTGCAGGTGACTTTGCTCGCAAGTCCTACCTGGGGGGCGGTCTTGATGTGCCGAAGGTCTTACCAGGCACAGGAGCAATCTGATGAGTGAACTCGATTTCTCGTTCCTCAACGAGTACATGGGCCAGATACTCGGCGGCATTGTATCAACGCTGCTTATGACGGTCCTGGCACTGATACCAGGAGCAATGCTGGGCATCGTTTGTGCTTTGGGGCGCGTCCATGGTTCACGCAATGCCGATCGGATCGCAGGTTTCTACGTTGAGATTATTCGCAACACGCCTTCTCTGATCCAGGCTTTCTGGCTCTTCTTCGGTCTCGCTTCTCTCGGCATACGCTTAAGCCCGTTTACAGCAGCGGTTATCGCGTTGATCGTTAACTTTGGCGCATATACCGGCGAAATCATCCGCGCTGGCCTTGAAGCAACACCAAAAGGTCAGATCGAAGCGGCAGACTGTCTTGCTCTGTCGCCCTTCCAGCGCATCCTCTACATCGAGCTTCCCCAGGCTTTTGAGCGCGTCTATCCGGCACTGGTCGGACAGTCGATCCTGATGATGCTCTCGACCGCGATCATGTACCAGATTTCTGCTCAAGAGCTGACGGGCGTTGCCTGGCTCATCCAGTCTTTCACCTTTCGCAGCTTCGAAATTTATCTCGTCGTCGCGGTCATCTACATCATCATAACGGCGCTGATGCGCGGCCTTCTCAACGGTGCAGGCCTTCTCGCCTTTGCCCGCCTGAGAAGGCTTCGGACACCACTGTGAGGACGTCATGCTCGGTTTGACCATGCAACAATACGGCGCGCTTCTGGAAGGCGCAGGGTGGACCATTGTCCTTTCATTGCTCGGCTTCCTGGGCGGCACCATTCTAGGCTTTCCGCTGGCGCTGCTATTGATCTCAAAGTCGTTGTTCTCCCGTTTGATCTCATCGATCGTCATCATCATCGTGCAAGGCATTCCCCTTCCGATCCTGATGTTTGCAGTCTATTTCGGAGCTAGTTTGACAGGGTATGACCCTGCCACACTGACAGCCGCAGGGCTCTCAATGGCGATCTACTCTGCTGCATTTCTCGCGGAAATTTGGAAGGGAAGCCTGCGGGCTGTGCCAAGCACGCAGTGGGAGGCCGCCGACTGCCTCGCTTTGACCAAGACGGATATCCTTTTCCGCATCATAATACCCCAGGCCATACGCATCGCCACACCTCCGACCATCGGGTTCTTCGTTCAGGTCGTGAAGAATACCTCCTATGCAATCGTGCTGGCTTTCGCGGAGCTCACCTACACGGCTCGCGTGGTTAACAATGCGAGCAATGAACCCTTTGTGATCTTCACAATTGCGGGTGTGATCTACTTCGTCATCTGCTTCCCGCTTTCGATCCTCAGCCGGCGCCTTGAAAGGGTGACCGCGAAATACAGAAAGGCGTCTTCGTGATGGCTGCCGCAATCGTATCCTTCAAGGAAGTTCACAAGAAATTTGGCGATCTTGAAGTGCTGAAAGGCATTTCGCTCGATATCGATGAAGGCAAGGTCGTCGCAATCCTCGGGCGATCCGGCTCAGGAAAGAGCACGGCCTTGCGCTGTATCAACGGCCTCGAAAAGATCAACGGCGGAGCGCTTTCGGTCTGTGGTTTTGAGATCGATGACAAACGGATCGATCTGCGCAAGCTTCGGCAGGACGTCGGAATTGTCTTCCAGAGCTACAACCTTTTCCCGCATCTGACCGTTGCGGAGAATGTTACAATCGCGCCCCGTCGAGTCCTTGGTGTTCCTAAGCACAAATGCCGCGAATTGGCAGAAGAGGTTTTGTCCAAGGTCGGTCTTGGCGAAAAGATCGACAACTACCCTGAACAGCTTTCCGGCGGCCAGCAGCAGCGTGTGGCTATAGCACGATCACTCGCGATGCGACCCCGCGTGCTGTTGCTCGACGAGGTCACGTCCGCGCTTGACCCTGAGCTAACCGGTGAGGTTCTGCGCGTCATCGAGAACCTCGCAAAAGAAAAAATGACGATGATCCTCGTTACGCACGAAATGGCGTTTGCCCGCAAGGTCGCAGACCAGATCGTGTTCATGCATCACGGCAAGATTTGGGAGGTGGGAGATCGCTCGCTTCTCGATCTGCCCCAGACGCCCGAACTCAAGCAGTTCGTCGCCAGCGGTCTATGATCGCGAAACCAACCACAAATCACGACAAAAAGGAGAACAGCATGCTCAGCTCGCATTTCGCTATAGGAATTTTGACCGCTGTAATGACTGCGGCAACCGTTTTTCCCGCATCAGCCGCCAGTCTCGAGGAGATCAAAAGCCGGGGCAGCATTATCGTCGGCATCGACTTCTCGCACCCTCCCTTCGCCGGTGTGAACACAAAAAATGAGCAGGAGGGTTCGGATCTGGAAACCGCCCAGCTTCTCGCAAAGGATCTCGGCGTGAAACTGGAAACCGTCAATGTTTCAGGACCAAACCGCATCCCGTTCCTCCTCAGCAACAAGGTCGACATCGTCGTCGCCGCCATCTCCATTACCAAGGATCGCCTCAAGGTGATCGACATCTCGACACCCTATGGCGTTATACCGCTTAACATCTCGGCGCCGAAAGAGGACCTTGTCAAGGGACCGGCGGACCTCGCCGGCAAATCGATTGCGGTTGCGAGCGGCGTGACAGCCGACATCGAACTTGTGCGTTCGACGAAAGACATTCCCGGTGTTGAGATCGTTCGTTATGCGGACGAGTCCACCACTCGGACGGCAATCCTTACAGGCCAGCAGAAATATCTAGCATCCACATTGTCGGACCTAGGCGAAATCAAAAAGCAAAAGGCCGATCTCGACCTCGAGCTCAAGTTCACTCTCAAGACATATCCGATGGGTATTGGCATCAAGAAGAACTCACCTGAGCTCCTGGATTGGACCAACAAATGGGTCGAAGCCAACATCCAGAGCGGCAAGCTGAACGACATTTTCGTCAAGTGGTTCGGTCAGCCCCTCCCAGCGGATATGAAAAGCTTCGATATCAACTAAGTCCCCCCAAGGAGGCTCGCAGATGAGCAATCAAGTCACGAGCCACCAACCCAGCACACGGGTCACACCCGTTGTCATTCACAATGGAGTTGCCCACGTCAGTGGGCAACTGCCACGAGAGAATGGCGTCCTGGCGTTGCGTGGTAAAGTTGGTGCCGAGATCAGTGTTGCGCAAGCGCAGTCAGCCGCTGCTCTGTCGATCAATGCCTGCCTGGAACAGCTCCGGCATGCGATCGGTCCACAAGGGCGGATAGAGCGCATCATCAAGATCACAGGATTTGTCGCGTCAGCACCTGGTTTCAACCAGCAAGGGGCGGTCATCGATGCGGCCTCCGACATTCTGCTGGATAAATTCGGCCCAAGCGGCGCGCATGCTCGAAGCGCCGTTGGTGTCGCAGAACTTCCCCACGGGGCACCGGTGGAAATCGAAATGATCGCTGCAGTCACGATCTGATCAGCAAAGATCGCGTCGCAAGTGACACAACAAGGATGCGTAAGGGAGAATACCTATGACAGCTTACCTGGACCAGAACGGTCAGATACTTGCCCCAAGGTTCGTAAATTCAGACGGAATTCGTTTCCACCATCTACGCACCGGCACAGGTCCAACCGTAGTATTGATCTCTGGATTTCCGCAGAGCGTTTACGCGTGGAGGCGGGTCATACCGCTCCTCGCAAAGGATTTTGATGTGATTGCGCTGGACCTCCCAGGCCAGGGAGACTCCGACAAACCCATCGGCGGTTATGACACTGCAACCGCCGCGAAAAGGGTCAACGCCTTCCTCAAGACGATTGGTGTCGGGCGTCACTTTCTGGTGGGACACGATGTCGGGTCCTGGATCGGTTATCCTTATGCGCACGAGTTTGCAAGCGATCTCGACGGCATTGTCTTCCTTGATGCAAACATTCCTGGAGTGACGTTGCAGCCGTATATCAATGTCGCCGATCCGGACTACTGGCGGAACTGGCACTTCCTATTCAACATCATTGAGGATCTTCCAGAAGCGCTGCTGAAGGACCGGGAACGGATCCTCATTGAGTGGTTTTTCAACAAGAAGACGGCCAATGCGATGGCAACCTTCAGCAAGGACGATATCGACGAGTATGTGCGCGCCTACAGCAGCCTTGGCGGTATGCGAGGCATGCTTGGTTATTACCGCGCCGTCATTGAGGACATGGAGTACAACAAGCGGCTATTCGGGACGAAAATCTCTGTGCCGGTTCTAGCGCTGGGTGGCGATGTCGGAAGCGCGCCTGGAATATTTGAGGCTATGAAACCTCTTGCCGAAAACATCCAGGGGGGCGTGATCGCCAATAGCGGCCACTACATTCCTGAGGAACAGCCGGAAGCACTCGTGTCAGCCTTGCAGGAATTTTTCGCCGGCATTCCGCGCAATTAGCCGAAGATCGTGTCTGCCGGGGGTGGACACGTTCACCTTCGTGCAAAACCTTGCTGCTGCCTTAATGTCTTTGTCTTTTCCGCACCGTGGTCGTAGACACTCGCCACTACGGTGGCAGGCAGGCGGCAAGATTTACTTTCTGGGCCCCAGCTCATCGTCAGAATGGCTGAAGCCGAAGCGCCAACTGCATCATCGCGGATGATCGCAATCCCCGGTGCACTAGACCAAGGCGCCAAGCCTCTCAGACCTAGCACAGAGGCTAGCTGGGCTAGGTACTTTGCGTGCGCTCGTGGTTAAAGGACTTGATGAAGTCAACAAACGCTCTGAGGGGCACCGGCATGAACTTGCGGGAGAAGTACAGCCGCGGACCGTCAAAACTTGGCGACCATTTTGGAAGGACGGGTTCGAGCTCGCCGGAGTCGAAGTAGGGCTCCGGCTGGTTCTGGAACGCATAAAAAAAGACCCCGACCGGCGCGGGCGAAAAGCTGCGCGGCACTCGCTGCGTCCACCACGATGATCAGGCGATCGGGAGGATCAACGGTCAGGAACTAGCGTTAACGTTCGGACTCCCACGGCACGAATACGCCGCTCGAGAACCTTAGTCTTATGCAGTCGTGGTCGCTTAGGTTCTCGGGATGTGCCGGCCTCTCTCGCGCCGCGCCAGGTAGGACGGCGCCGCGACGAGCGCCGCCCGCTGTCTCGACGGCCTATAAGAACGGCGATCATGTCCTGGGCAAGATGTTCGCCGTAGCGAATACCGGATCACATCCCGCAGCTACGACGTCCACGAGCCTGTCCTCCACGACGAATTCCATCCGTACGCCGGGATGCTCCGTGAGAAAGCTGTCGCCAGCGGACGAAGGATGTAGGCCCACGCTTTGCCTGCAGATCATCGAAATCAATCGTGCCGTCACGTTACGTTCATAAGCAGCGGCAGAAGATGCGCCGTGAGGGCAAAATGGTGTTCATGGAACTCCTCCAGCGCAGACGTCACTGTGATTCACCTAGCTGAGCTTGCTCGTCCGTCCAATTTGGTGGAGCCCCCAGCCGATTAGCGATCCGGCCAGCAACACCCGGTGAGCGCCCGAAGGTATCGCACGCGGCGTGCCTGGGTTTGCCACCAAACCACGACTGGACCCGATGGGCTGACGGCAGCGAAAGATCGGGTCCATTTCGATCCTTGCCGTCGACCAGAAGCTTTGCGAACTCGCTTCCAAAAGTGGCCGCTAATGCGTAGGCGTCTCCGACCTCGGAAACTTGTGGCGTGCTCGAAATCGAGTTCGCTCCGCGCGCCCAGACCGTCGCAGCGAGCTGATTTCCGTGTTGGCCAACTGCTTCGGCTTCAATCGCAATGCCGCCGAGCCCGATTGGCAGGCGTGGAGCAGCTAGGGGAAGCGCTACTGCGGTCCCGAGCGTTAACGCTGTTGATGCTCCCGCTGCGACCTTGTCCGTCGGTATTATATCTGTGACGACGGCGCGGACAGTGACGTCTGCACTCTGGCCGAAGGGTACCATGTAAAACCTGTCACTGAGCGAGATACAGAGTGAGCGATCAAGGATGTTCGTCACCAATCTGCGATCGTCCGGGGTCTGCACCCGCAAAGCGGCTGCCTGAGTTAAGCTCGTAGGAATGATCGTAGCAGTTCTCAACGGTGACAGAGCTGCGCTGTCGACATAAGTTCGCCGCTTGGACAGTTTGCCTTTCTCAGGACTGAGGCGACTGTACGAGCTGAGCGTACCGCCCTCTTTTAGAGGCACGGTTGTGCATGCGGTAAGCAAGGGCATAGCCAACAAGAAAAAGAATCCCGTACGGCATGTGGATACCAAAGTTCCATCAAGACGCGGCGCGTGTTTAGTGGTGAACCGCATTCTGCCGCGTCCGGAATTCATCGCATTTGTCTGCGCGAGTTCACCCCTTCCAATACATAGTCTTATCAACGCTCGACACCCCTTCTCTCGCGCGCAATCGGGCTAGAAGGCAGCCTCTCAGTTGCAATTCCAATCGCACCCTCTGATTGCAGCGAGACGGCAGTTGGAAAACGGTACTCGTGGATATTGGCTGACGTTTCCTTGCCCTGCATCCTTGAGATCAGCGCATTGAACGGTGGCGACAGTAGCCAGTTGCGAGTGATAATCCCCACGCGAGTGCGAGGCGTGGTGAGCCCCGTAAACAACTGCTTCTGCTTTTGCGCGACCAACGGGCGCTGGGCAGCTTCGTAGCCAGACAAGGCCGCGGAAGAAATACCATGAGTGGCCAGTTCTCCTGCCAACCGGTAAGCGCCGGTTAATGCAAGAAGCGCGCCTGCACCTGACGCAGGGGACGCGCAATATGCGGCATCTCCCACAAGCACCACCCGCCCCGACGACCATGATGGCATCTGAACTTGAGCAAGCGCATCAAAGTAGAAATTAGGAGAGCTTTCGGTCCTCTCAAGCAGGGCAGGTACATGCCAGCCGAGACCAGTAAAGGCCTCGCGTAGCATAGCGCGCTGCTTCTCGACGTCGCGGTAATCGTAGCTGAGCGGATTATCGCTGCGGAACATAAAGTTTATCTGCCCGAGTCCAGGCTCGGCGCGGAAGACTGCCGCGGATTTTCCAGGCTCGTTGTAAAACGTCACCCAGCCGTATTCGCCCGTGGGAAGATCGACGTTCACAAAAGCGAAGTAGTGTTGCTTGAATTTCAGGAACGCCTCCTCTGCCCCAAACACTGCGCGACGCACACTCGAATGCAGCCCATCTGCGCCGA
Source organism: Hyphomicrobiales bacterium (assembly GCA_900470805.1). Lineage (GTDB taxonomy): Bacteria > Pseudomonadota > Alphaproteobacteria > Rhizobiales > Rhizobiaceae > Rhizobium. The sequence goes on from UCCA01000033.1 coordinate 144,978, forward strand.
TGACCAGGTCGAACCGTTGAGGCGGCCCCTTTGCGAACGTGACATCCACCCCACGTTCATCTTGGGTGAAAGTTTTGATCATTTCGCCAAATATGTAGTTCACGTCGTTCTTGGTTGCGTCGAAGAGCAGTTCCGCCAGATCACCGCGCTTGATCTCCATATCCTCGGAACCAACCATCCGTTCCATTGCCGCAAGCGGCATTCTCGCGCGTTCCCGATCGCGGCGATCGACGAAACGCATACCCTTGATTCTAAGGACCTTGGCGCGAACAGCAGATGTGAGGCCCATTCTCTCGACAACTGCGAGCGCCTCGGACCTTACATCAACGCCGTTTCCGCCGCGGCGCAACCCAGATGCCTGCTCCACGATGGTGACATCGAAGCCGGAACGCACAAGCCAGAAAGCGGCCGTAGGTCCAGCGATGCTGGCCCCAACAATAAGTATTCTGGGTCTGGTCATGACTGCACAATCTCAG
>UCCA01000026.1:0-16569 GCA_900470805.1 Hyphomicrobiales bacterium
GCGACTGACTTGATGAGGGAGGTGCGTGTGGCGATCGACGAGAGGGAGGAGAGCACCGCTCTCCATCCTGTTTCTCTCAGACCACGACAGTCAGCGGCGGTATTCGCTTGTCCGGGGCTTCGTCCTGCGCCTGCGCGGCGAGCAGGTTGAGTTCGCGGCGTTCGCGTTCCGAGACGATGGCAAGGTCGATGACCTTCTGCAGGTTGGCGGCGTGGCGGAAGGTGGGGTCGTCCTGCTTGCCTGATCGCACGGCCTCGGCGAAGCGCTGGTAGTTGCTCAGCACCGGCGGCACCTCGATATCGCGCCAGATGGCGTTTTCGATGTCGTCGCCGAAGCAGCCGCGCAGATCGGATCCGTCGGGGCGATGCGTCACCTCGAGGCTGCCCTTTTCGCCGTAGATGCGCAGCTTCAGCTCGTTGAGGTGGCCGGTCGCCCAGCGGGTGGCGTGGATCACGCCAAGCGCGCCGTTGGTGAAATCGACGGACATGGTGAAGCTGTCGTTGGCGTCGAGCAGATATTCGCCGATCTGGCCGCCGGGCGCCTTGTTGAAGGTCTTCAGGCGGGCGAAGACATGGTCGATGTCGGTGGCGGCGCCATAGGCGGCGAAGTCGAGGATGTGGATGCCGACGTCGCCGAGCACGCCGTTCGAGCCGTGGCCGGTCGACAGGCGCCAGAGCCAGCGCGATTCGGTGCGCCAGTCGCCCCAGGCGCGCGACACCAGCCAGCTCTGGAGGTAGGAGGCTTCCACGTGCCTGACGGTGCCGAGTTCGCCGGCCAGTACCATTTCGCGGGCACGCTGCAGCGGCGCGACGTTGCGATAGGTGAGGTTGACCATGTTGATGACGCCGGCAGCTTCGGCGGCTTCGGTCATTTCAAGCGCGTGGTGGTAGTGTTCGGCCAGCGGCTTTTCGCAGAAGACGTGCTTGCCGGCAGCGATCAGCGCCAGGCTTGTCGCGTAGTGGATACGGTCCGGTGTGACATTGGTGGCGCTGTCGAAATCGCCCCAGGCGATCGCCTCATCGAGCGTGCGGAAGCGCTTTTCGATGTGGAAGTGATCGGCGAATTCGTCGAGCCGGGCCTGATCGGTATCGACGGCGCCGACGACCTCGACGCCATCGATGGCCAGAAAGTTGGCGACCTGGTTTTTGGCCATGACGCCGGTGCCAAGAACGAGTAGACGCATTGCTCTTCTCCTCAGCGGTAACCGGCTTCGCCGGCCTGGTGCAGTCTCGGACCACGTTCGACGATCGGCTCGTGCGCCTTTTCGACCGGGACATTCGGGGCATCGGTGATGCTCTTCAGGTCGCCCTGCGGGTTATAGGCCCATTTGACGCCGTTGATCAGCACCTTCTGCACGTTGGGGTCATGGTAGGTCGGATAGGTCTCGTGGCCGGGGCGGAAGTAGAAGATATTGCCGGCGCCACGGCGCCAGGTGAGGCCGGAGCGGAAGACTTCGCCGCCCTGGAACCAGGAGATGAAGACCGTCTCGAGCGGCTCTGGAACGGAAAACTGCTCGCCGTACATTTCCTCGTTCTCGAGCTCGAAATGCTCGCCGATGCCAGCGGCAATCGGGTGGCGCTGGTTGATGGTCCACAGGCGTTCGCGCTCGCCGGCCTCGCGCCATTTCAGCGCGCAGGGCGTGCCCATCAGGCGCTTGAAGATCTTCGAGAAATGGCCGGAATGCAGGACCAGCAGGCCCATGCCCTCCCAGACGCGCTTGGCAACGCGTTCGACCACCTCGTCGGAAACGGCGCCGTGGTCCTTGTGGCCCCACCAGGTCAGCACGTCGGTTTCGGCGAGGCGCGCTTCGGTCAGGCCATGCTCCGGATCCTGCAGCGTCGCCGTCGTGGCGCTGATCGCGGGATCAGTGTTCAGCGCGTTGGCGATCGTCGTGTGCATGCCCTCGGGATAGATGCCGCGGACGATCTCGTTGGTGGTCTCGTGGATGTTTTCACCCCAGACGATGGTGCGAATAGCCAAGTTGTTGCTCCTTCTTGCGAGTAGCGGACCGGAACCGGTGGCGGCGGCTGACCGTTGGGTCGGCGCGCGGTTGCCCCTTCGGTGTCAGGTGGGGTTAAGGGTAGGGCGGGAAGGCGTTCATTCCAGGCCGGAACGTTTGTCGCCGGGGCGGTGTGGTGCGGCATTGGCGGCCGGATTCACCCGTGGCGAGAGGCTGGAGAGACTGAGGATCAGGGGGCGTACGGCGGCAGGGAGGTGCACGGGATTTCCGGCGATCGCTTCGAAACGAAACCTCATATCTTCCTCCCAAAAGAACCAAATATGACATGAATTGAAAACGATTTGGCTAGCGAGAATTGTCAGAAGGCTTTTGACAAGTCAAGCGGTGGAATCAACCCGTAGAACGGTACTATGGGGATTCCGTGGCGTTTTTCCGGCGGAAAGGATGTCAGACTTCGCGCTGGCCTGCGAAGCTTCCGGAAGTATAGTTGTAAACGGTTTGGCTGTTTTGCGAATTCGATCTAAGTTTTTCTGGGAAGCGCCGTTCCGGTGTATAGATGTTTGAATCGCAGGATATGAAAGACGTGCCGGTGCATGAAGCTTAAGGAATTCGCCAAGCAGCTCGGATTGTCTCCGACAACGGTCAGCCGCGCGCTCAGCGGCTATCCCGAGGTGAGCGAAATCACCCGGGCGCGCGTGGCGGAGGAGGCGGTGCGGCTGGGGTACCGGCCGAACGTCAACGCCGTGCGGCTGAAGACCGGACGGGCGGGGGCGATCGGCGTGGTGATGGGCCGGGCCGGCGAGTTTCATTTCGCCGAGTTCATGGCCGGGATGGCCGAGCGGCTGGTGCCCGAGGATACCGACATCCTTGTCATCCCGATGGCCGACCCCGACGATGACAAGGAGATGGAGCTCTATCGCCGGCTGGTGGAAAGCCAGCGGGTGGATGCGATCATCATGCATTCGCCGCGTCCCGACGACGCCCGTATCGCGCTTCTGCATGCGCTCGGCATGCCGTTCCTGGTGCATGGGCGCTCCGATATCGACGTGCCGCATGCGTGGCTCGATATCGACAATGAGGGAGCGGTGCGGCGCGCGACCGCGCATCTGCTTGATCTCGGCCATACCAGGATCGCAATGATCAACGGCCGACCGGGCGCGACCTATGCGCTGCATCGCGAAAAGGGCTATCGCAGCGCGCTCGCCAGCCGTGGCATCGCGGCCGATCCCGGACTGATCGCCAGCGGCAACTTTACCGACGAACTCGGCTTTCGCTTTGCCAAAGCGTTTCTTGAACGATCCGACCCGCCGACCGCGATCGTCGCCGGCTCGATGATGTCGGCGCTCGGGGTGTACCGCGCGGTGCGCTCGCTCGGGCTGCAGGTCGGGATGGACGTCTCTGTCATCGCCCATGACGACGTGTTTCCCTATCTGTCGGCCGACAACATGGCGCCGTCGCTATCGGCCACCCGGTCGTCGATGCGGGCCGCCGGCACGCGCTGCGCCGATCTGGCGCTGCAGCTCATCAGAGGCGTTTCACCGCTGGAGATTCACGAGGTGTGGCCGGTAGAACTGATTTTGCGCGAATCGACGGGGCCGGTTCGCCGCTGATGCTGCCGGCACAACCTGAAAGTGGTATGATTTCCCGCATTTCCTGAGAAAACTGGAAAGAAGATTTACGCAGCGCAATAATTTCAGCTGCCAATTGATTGAATTCGGCCGCGATGTTCCCCATATTACCTATAGTTGCTCATGTGAGCGGTCGGCTCTGCCGGTCGATCACGCAACTGTTCCCCTCTGGAGGTTTTATCACCTTCATGACTATGGCCACCGTCACGAGCGGTGGCTTTTTTTTGGCCGGATGACAGCGCTTCGATGCCGCCGGCTGATGGGCATGGACGGGAACTTTGTCGGGTGGCGGTCGTTCTTCAAGCTGAGGTTTCAGAGGAGAATTGCCATGCAGGTCATCGGTACCCAAGTCATTCCGGAGCAGGGCGGCAAGCGCGGCTTTACCGTCGAGTTCGTCGGTCAGGGCGGGGAGGTCGTCTCGGTGCAGCTGCGCAATGACAGCGACCGGACGCTCAATTCCGGTAACGCGATCGATCGCGCCAAGGCGGTGATGGGCGAGCTGGCCTCGTTCGATGAGACCTCTGTGTTGTCCGGACCTGATAGCGGGGAGGCTCGCCAAAGCGTGCGCGCAACCGGTGATCAGGACGATATGGAAGAGCAACTGGACCAGGGGCTGGAGGATTCGTTTCCCGCAAGCGATCCGGTGTCGATCACCTCGTCGGCTATCCCAACCGGGAAGATCCGCAAGCACTGACCGGCCGATAGGCCTTCGCCGTTCAGGCCTTGGCGGTCGGTATGGCGCAGGCCTCGCCGCCGCCGAACATTCGCGAGCGGGTCAAGAAGCGCTTTTCGCGGCCGTTGTCGAGCGAGAACATGCCGCCGCGACCGGGAACGACGTCGATGATAAGCTGCGTGTGCTTCCAGGCCTCGAACTGGCTGGCGCTGATATAGACGGGTACGCCGGAGATTTCCCCGAGCTTCACATCATGATCGCCGACGATGAAGTCGTCGGTGGGATAGCACATGGGTGACGAGCCGTCGCAGCAGCCGCCGGACTGGTGAAACAGGATATCGGGGTAATCGCGGCGGATTTCGTCGATCAGCCCGATCGCCGCGTCTGTGGCGAGGACGCGGGGTTCGCCGTTGATGGTGGTGTCCATGTGTTTGCTCCCAGATTCTGGCGGACGAGAAGACCCTGCCCCAAACCCCTCCCCACAAGGGGGAGGGGCTTATGCTTGCCGCTCCGCCGTCTTCCAGTCTCGACATTTCAACTTACAGAAACCGCGGCGTATTTTCTGAGCGTTTCAACAGGAAAGTCCCTCCCCCTTGTGGGGAGGGGTTGGGGAGGGGATTTCGCCTCCCATTCTAACGTCCGACCTCAGAAGAAACCGAGCTTCTTCGGGCTGTAGCTGACCAGCATGTTCTTGGTCTGCTGGTAATGGTCGAGCATCATCTTGTGGGTTTCGCGGCCGATGCCGGATTGCTTGTAGCCGCCGAAGGCCGCGTGGGCTGGGTAGGCGTGGTAGCAATTGGTCCAGACGCGGCCGGCCTGAATCTCGCGGCCGAATCGGTAGGCGCGGTTGCCGTCGCGGGTCCAGACGCCGGCGCCGAGGCCGTAGAGCGTGTCGTTGGCGATCTCCAGCGCTTCCTTTTCATCCTTGAAGGTCGTCACCGAGACCACTGGCCCGAAGATTTCCTCCTGGAACACGCGCATCTTGTTGTGGCCCTTGAAGATGGTCGGCTTGATGTAGTAGCCGCTCGCCAATTCGCCGCCGAGATCGTTGCGGGTGCCGCCGGTCAGCACTTCGGCACCTTCCTGGCGGCCGATGTCGAGATAGGCGAGGATCTTTTCCATCTGCTCGCTGGAGGCCTGGGCGCCGATCATCGTGGCGCTGTCGAGCGGGTTGCCCTGTGTGATCGCCTCGACGCGCTTGACGGCCTTTTCCATGAAGCGATCGTAGATCGATTCCTGGATCAGGGCGCGGCTGGGGCAAGTGCAGACCTCGCCCTGGTTGAGCGCGAACATGGCGAAGCCCTCGAGCGCCTTGTCGAGGAAGTCGTCATCTTCGGCGGCGACGTCGGCGAAGAAGATGTTTGGCGACTTGCCGCCGAGTTCGAGCGTCACCGGAATGAGGTTCTGGCTGGCATACTGCATGATCAGCCGGCCCGTCGTGGTTTCGCCGGTAAAGGCGATCTTGGCGATGCGGGGGCTCGATGCCAGCGGCTTGCCGGCCTCGAGACCGAAGCCGTTGACGATGTTGAGCACGCCGGGTGGCAGGAGATCGCCGATGATTTCGGCCCAGACCAGCAGCGAGGCAGGCGTCTGTTCGGCCGGCTTGATGACGACGCAGTTGCCGGCGGCCAGCGCCGGGGCCAGCTTCCAGGCAGCCATCAGAATCGGGAAGTTCCACGGAATGATCTGGCCGACGACGCCGAGCGGTTCATGGAAATGATAGGCGACGGTGTCGTTGTCGATCTCGCCGATCGAGCCTTCCTGCGCGCGGATGCAGGAGGCGAAATAGCGGAAATGGTCGATCGCCAGCGGAATGTCGGCGGCCATGGTCTCGCGGATCGGCTTGCCGTTGTCCCAGGTCTCGGCCTGGGCCAACACTTCCAGCTTGTCCTCCATCCGCTGGGCGATCTTCATCAGGATGTTGGAACGTTCCGCCACCGACGTGCGGGCCCACTTGTCCTTGGCGGCATGGGCGGCGTCGAGCGCGGCGTTGATGTCCTTTTCGGTGGAGCGCGGGATTTCGCAGAGCTTGCCGCCGGTCACAGGCGTGATGTTGTCGAAGTACTTGCCTTCGATCGGCTCGCGCCACTCGCCGCCGATGAAGTTGCCGTATTTCAGCTTGAACGGCGACTCGACGATTTTCTGATGCAGCATGTCATCCTCCCTTGAGATGAGCAGGTTCGGACGTGAACCCGTGGGCGGAAATCTGCGCGTCTTTTGTGTCCTGATACAGCACGCCGTCGCCATACCGCAGCGCACAGTGTCGCAACGGTGCTACATCAGGAGGGGCTACATCAGCGCTAAATCGTGTCGCGATCCTTCGGATTCGCTGCACACGCTTTAGCTCTTTGCCTTGTCGCATGTCGTTACCGCAAAACCGCCGCACACTTTTGCGCGACATGCCCTAGTGAAGGTTCAGCTTCTTCATCTTCCGGTGCAGCGTGGCGCGGCTGATGCCGAGCGCGATCGCGGCCTGCGAGACGTTGCCGCTGGAGCGCGACAGCGCCCGCAGGAGGGCGGCGCGTTCGGCCTCGATCAGGTCCTCGTCGTCGGACATGCGGGTCTCGTGCAGCGCATCGGCGGCCGGAATGCCGGCGGCGATGCGGTGGTCGTCGAGCTTCAGCGCCAGGCGGGCGGCGCGGGTGGCGCCAAGCACGAGGTCATGGCGATCGACGGCGAGCAGGGCGGCGGCGGGATTGCTGCCCGCCGGCACCATCAGGAAGCGGGCGCCGGCATAGGCGCTGCGGAAAAGATTGATCTCGATGCGCATGGCGGCATCGCGCACCATCTGGGCGAGGATGCCGAGCGTCATCTCGTTGACGTCGTCGCGACAGGTGGAGATGTCGAGCGCCGCCGCCAGCTGGCCGCGGTGATCGCGGATCGGGGAGGTGGTGCAGCTGAGCTTGATGTTGGAGCAGAAGAAATGCTGGTCGCGGAAGATCGAGACGGCGCGCTCGTCGGCCAGCGCCGTACCGATGCCGTTGGTGCCGATGCTGGCTTCGGTCCAGACCGAGCCGGTCCACAGGCCGAGATCGTGGAAGTCCTTGTCATCGCCGATTGCGCCGCGACGCTCCAGCGCGATGCCGTTGCGGTCGGTGAGGAGCAGGCAGCAGCCGGCCTTGCCGGCGGTCGTGAACAGGCGGTCGAGCTCGTCGGTGGCGTTGGCGATGAGCTGTTCGGATTGTTCGCGTGCCTGCCTGAATTCGGCGTCCATCAGGCGGACGGGCGTGCGCCTTTCCTCCGGGGCCAGCTGGTGCATTGCGATGCAGCGGCGCCAGGAGGCGACGACCGACGAACTTGCGGCGGCCGAATCGCGCTGCGTGGACGTGTAGACATGCTCCGCATGTGCGGATTGTTCGTGCATGACGTTCCTCCCATCCGACATCCGCAGCTCCTACCACCACGGATCGCCGACAGTGTGACGAAAAGCAGGCGGCTTGGCAACTCGGGCGTTGCGACAGCGCGTGGGCGCGGATGCTGGCGGTCCTGTCGTGCTTGCCAAATCGCAGGTAGCAATGCCGTAGCATTGTCAATTAAGGCGTACGTCAGCCAGCGCTTGCCGGGGAGGTGGCCGTTCGGGCATGCTGAGGACGCAGCCACGCGCTGCAGGTGGCTTTCGGATCCGAAGAGGCGAGGCGGGAACATGATGCGCGAGACGGATGTTACAGGCGTGCGCTTGCTGGCGCAGAGCGATGTGACGCTCACGCATCCGGACCGGGTCTACTGGCCGGACGCTGATGTCACCAAGGAGGGACTGGCGCGTTACTACGCCGACGTCTGGCGCTTCGTCGAGCCCTATGTGGTCAATCGTCCGCTGGCGCTGCTGCGCTGCCCGGAGGGTATCAGCGGGCACCAGCGGTTCTTCCAGAAGCACGCGTGGAAGGGAATGAATGCGCATGTGCACGAGATCGCCGACCCCAAGGACAGGGGCGGCGACAAACTGCTGTGCATTCACGATTTCGACGGGCTGCTCGCCTTGGTGCAATCGTCCGTGCTGGAAATCCATCCCTGGGGGACCACCACCAGGCACTGGGAAAAGCCAGACATGCTGACGATGGACCTCGACCCGGCGGAGGATGTGGCGTGGAGCGCCGTAATCGCCGCGGCGCAGACGCTGAAGCAGCGTCTCGAGGCTCACGGGCTTTCCGCCTTCGTCAAGACGTCAGGCGGCAAAGGTCTCCATGTGGTGACTCCGTTGAAGCCGAAGACCGGCTGGGCGCAGGTGAAGGCCTATGCGAAAAGCCTGGCGGTCCGGATGTCCTTGGATGAGCCCGATCGATATCTGGCAACGGCGACCAAGGCCGATCGCCATGGCCGGATCTTCATCGACTACCTCCGAAACGGACGCGGCAACACCGCCGTCGCCGCCTATTCGCCGCGGGCCCGACCGGGGGCTGCCGTGTCGATGCCGCTCGGCTGGGACGAGCTGGCGACGACGACAGGTCCGGCTGACTTCACGATCCGGAACGCGCCTGATCACCTCTCGGCGGTGGCATCCAACCCGTGGGATTCGTTCTTCGATGCTGCTGTTCCATTGGCAAGGCGGGCATAACGGTCACGCACTGGCTGCCTCGGACGACGCGTCGGCCGCGCGCCGGCAAACGAATGCCAAGCATGCTTCATCCTCAGATGAAACAACGCGCAATATTACGATATGCGGCGCATCGCTCCTCGGTGACAACCACGCCCTGGTTCACCCATGCGACCGTCGAGAAGCCATCATGATGTTGAGAAGGCCGGCAGCAAACACGCCCCGTCGGCCAGATGTTGAGAGTGTCGCTCAGATCCAGCGAAACGTTGCGTTTCCGCGTCGATCCACCTTGCCCAATTCGATCGACACCCAGCGCCCGTTGGCATCTGACAGTCTAACGCTTGACTTGCCGAGTATCATGCCGAGAAACCGCGGACACCCGCGAATCTTGCCGCCGCCGTCATCGGCCGTGAAAATGCACGAGCGCGACATTGTTGTTCCCGATACTGCTATTATTCCAGTCTTTGGCATGCGTGGTTCCCATCACTTCATGCCTCCCACAGCCATAGTTGCGCGGGTTTCCGGTGATGACAACCCCTAAAATGCCGGGCTTTAACGATTAAGGATGTGCTGAATAAGGGAGGCGTTGGACGCGGCAGGGGGTGGCGGCGATGACCGCACCCGCTCGTAGTGATGAGCTTGTGCGACAAGCTTTCAGAGGTGCTTATCGGACCGACAAGGAGACGAGAGTAGCGCGATGCCGTACCGACTCAGGTAATTCAGCGACGGCTGCGCGGTCGCTTTGTATAATCGCCGAGACATCCCCCGCTTGCTTCATGATTGCGTCGCACATCTCGGAGATGCGCCGGCGAACCAGAGCAAAGCCAATGCCGGCGTCTTTCGCGAATGTCTTCCACCCATCGGCATCCATCTCGGCCAAGGTCGCTCGGTTTCCAATTCTCATGGCCATCTTCGGTGAGAGATCGGGATAGGCTACCGTCGAGAGCAAATCATACAATGGCGCCATTCTTGGTCCGTGTTCGTCGTACAGGATCGAGTAATTCTTGCCGTGAGCGTCGGCATTTCCGACGATGAGATTGAAAATTGCTGCGTCCAGCAGCTTCGCGATATCGGTCGCCGGCCGCGCCGATACCCGCCGCAACAATTCGAAGCAGTCTTTGAAAGTCGGCCCGCCTTCGCTGGCGTACTTGTTTTCCGGTGGCACGCCGAGCGCCTGGCAAAAATCTTCCTGGTGGACACGACGCATGATGCCGATCTTGTCGCGGACACGATCATATCGCTCGACCAGCAGAAATGGACGGCCCTCAACAGATATCGCTTCTACAGGGGCCGCGTCGAGGCCTATTCCTGCGGCAAGGTTCATCACGAACGCTTCGTTCTCAGTCGTTCCTTTGAAACGCGCTATCGGCGGCTTCAGAATGTGCGTCGTCGGGCGACCCGGCAGCGGGAGGGCAATCCGGCCATCAACAAGGACAACTGGAACTTTGGACTGCGCGCCAGCCAAGGATAGCCTCAATCCGTCCTCGCCGGCCAATAGAGGTCTATTCGGAAGGGCGTCCAATATTCGAACGATCCCGGCATCATCCAGAGGTGTCGGGTGGATTCCGGTATCCATTATCACGTCAGACGGTATTTCACCTTCCTGCAGTAGCTGAAGCGCGCCAGCAACGTCACCGCCCAAGCGATCAAGAAGCGCGAAGTCATTGCCGGGTGAAATGCCCAAAGCCTGTGCCGCAATCAGGCGCTGGCTTTCTTCAGGGAGAAGCCCCCCAAAAAATGGGCGGCATTCGCGGCGTGAGAATTGTTCCGACCGCTTCGGCAAAGAAGCGGAAAGCGACGGTGTATTCTGATCGCCAAGCCAAGCTTCTGAGTACTGAAAGGCGATATCGCCGTGTCTGTCCTGCGTAAATTGACCGACGACGCGGCTGTCCCACCACACGTTGAGAACCTTTGTCGTCATCGCCTGCGCTCGCTTGGTTCCAGAATATGGATAGAGCAACCGAGCGTTTGCAGAACTTGCAGCACTTTTCCGATCTGCGCTGTCGGCTTGCCTGCCTCAAGATCAACGATGAACCGCAGGCCAACACCAGCGACACCGGCAAGCTCATCCTGCCGCAAGTTTTGTTCCTTGCGAGCCGTTCTGACCAGAGCACCGATATCGGCTGGGCTTTTGACTTGTTTTGACATTTTAATTTCCCGCTCGGGAAAATAAAGAGGGAAGTTGGTCTCGTCAACGAGAATTTTACCGCTCGGGAAAACGGACGCTGCACGCTATCTATTGAGCATGAAATTTCCCGCTCGGGAAAATTCATACGACAGAGATAAATCGCCATGCTCATGGCCTTCGGTTGCCGAACGCCGCAATCCTCATGAAGCAACGTCCGAATGTTGGGTGGACAGCGCATTATAGCGGCCAGCCTGTGCGTCTGAAGCAGCGTCGAAAGTGTAGTTTCGATCCTAGTCTTTAGGCTGCCAGAATGTGCCTATTGTGATGCTGACGAAGTCCTCGGCTCTCGTCAGTCGAAATGCCTCGGATAAAGGCCAACGCAGATAGAAAACACCGCATCGCGACTTCACGAGATAGGCCGGATTGAACAAACCAATGTTCCCCTTGGATGTCTCCCCAAGAAAAGCAGTCGCCTAAGTCATTGATTTTAAACGAAATGGTGGGCCCGGAGGGACTCGAACCCCCAACCAAGCGGTTATGAGCCGCCGGCTCTAACCATTGAGCTACAGGCCCGGCCGCCGCGTGCGGTGGCGTGCGGCCGGCGCAATGGTTCGCCGGTGCGGTTTTGGCTCTAACGCAATTTGTCAGCGGTCACAAGCCATTGCCGCAATAGCTTCACAATCAAACGGCAAGAGATGATCTGCAAATCACAATCGGGGAGTGAAACCATGTCTTTGTCGAAAACCAAGAGCCTTGCCGCCGGCCTCATGCTCAGCGTACCTTTCGCCATCGCAACGCAGCTGCCGGTCGCAGCGGCCGAGACAGCGCAGCGACAGGCGATCATTTCGGTGATCGGCGAGGGGCAGGCGAGCATCGCGCCCGATATGGCGGTTCTCAACCTCTCCGTGGTCAAGCAGGCAAAGACCGCGCGCGAGGCGCTCGATGCCAACAACAAGGCAATGAGCGATGTGCTCGGCGCGCTGAAGACGGGAGGGATCGCCGAGCGCGACCTGCAGACCTCGGGCTTCAACGTGCAGCCGCAGTATCGCTTTCCGCAGGGGACCGACGGACAGCAGCTGCCGCCGGAGCTGATCGGCTACCAGGTGTCGAACTCGCTGACGGTCAGGGTGCGCGACCTGTCGAAGCTCGGCGCCATCATCGACCAGTCGGTGACGCTGGGCATCAACCAGGGCGGCGATATTCAGTTCACCAACGACAAGCCGGAAGCGGCCATGGAAGATGCCCGCAAGAGTGCGGTGGCCGATGCCATGGCGCGGGCAAAGACGCTGGCTGCCGCCGCCGGCATCAAGCTCGGCAGCGTCATCGAGATCAGCGAAAACGGTCCGCGGCCGCAGCCGGTGCCGGTCATGCGGGCGGCGATGATGAAGTCGGCGGCGGACGCGGCGGTGCCGATCCAGGGCGGCGAAACGAGCTACAACATCACGGTCAACGTCACATTCGCCATCGCGCAGTGACGTTCTAGCCGCCGTCGTTCATTTTAGTTAACAAACTGGAGCCGTTGATATTGTGTTCAATATCAACGGCTTATCTTTTTGTGGACACAGCTGTGGCGAGGGTGCGGCAGAAAAGCGCTTTATCACGGCTATATTACACTATAACATTGATCGTGTTATTCGGTTCGGACGGGAACCCGAGTTCTGTTTCCCGCGTTAATGCCGACCGATGAGGAGGAATGGACTTATCCCTACAAGAGGAGACAGACATGTCGAATGCCTTGCCGCCACTTCACAATGGGCACGCCCCGTTCACCCTGCAGGAACTCTTCCGCGAAGCGCTCTATGCGTTCGAAGAGTGGGATAGCGAACTTACCGAACCAATCGTCACTTTCGAAGGCCGTGTCGTTCCGATCAGCAGCGTCTTCGAAGCCATGCGCCAGTGCGACGACATCGTGCCGATGAACATCGTCGGTGCCGTGACCGAGCGTCTGACCAAACCCTGGGAAGGCGAGGGTCCTCTCGACCGGATGACTTTCTCGACGGCTGCCCGCGTCATGGGCGTGCTGGTGCGCAAGCGCCTGCATACGACGGGAACTCCTGACATCGTGGCCGTCGCCGCGGTGCCGGCGGAACGCCGGTCGCGCGGTTGATGGTCTGACACTCATATCGCGGTCGCGACAGTGACCGCGATATCTCCGGGATTTGCGATGCGCTCGCAGACTATTGTCCCGATGCCAAAGTGCGCGGTTCGACGCGCTATAGATCGAACGCTTCCTTCAGTCCCTGACCCTTGCGCTCGCGCAGATCGAGGTCCGCCTCGATGTGGGCGATGTGGTGCACCATCAGATGGCAGGCGTGGTCGAGATCCCTACGCTCGATGGCGCTGACGATGTCGCCGTGTTCGGAATGGCCGCAGCTCGAGATGGTCGACTGGCCGTAGAGCGCGATCACCAGCGAGGAGCGGGCGACCAGCTCGTCCATGAAGCGCTGCATGATCGTGTTGCCCGAGATCGATGCCAGCGTCAGGTGGAAATCGCCCGAGGCCTTGATCTCGGCGCGGCGTGCGGTCTGGCCGCGCTCGGTAATCAACCGGCTCTCTTCCAATAAAAGCTGCTTCAGATGCTGGATTTCGGATGGCGTGATCCGGGCTGCCGCTTCGCGCAGGATGCCGGGCTCGATCAGCCGGCGGGCGGCGAAGATCTGGCGGGCTTCATCGGGCGAGGGGTAGGCGACGAAGGCGCCGCGGTTCTTCTCGACGCTGACGAGGCCTTCATAGGACAGCGCCTGCAGGGCGGCGCGCGCCAGCGTGCGGCTGACGTTGAAGAGATTGCCGACATCGCTTTCCGACAGTTTTGTGCCCGGCGACAGGCGGCGCTCGACGATCGCGTCGCGGATGGCGTCGCGGATCTGCTGGGCGCCGGTCTCGGCGGAATCGTCTGTCTGCTGGAGCGCGTTGGCGGCGGAGTTCATGAAATCGAATACCCTTTGACCGGCAAATGATATCCGCGTTCGGCTGAAAAGTTAAATGGAATTTGCGAGCAATGTTGCGGCTAAATTGTATACGATCTTTTGCGTAAATCGCAGACAAAAGCCTATTTGATGTGCAGACACATAGGGCGCTTGAATTTTAGCCGATGCCGGATTCTGTCGAAAATTCAGATTTCATAAGGGTTTGACGCACTGCGGCAGAAACTGGCACGGCGAATGCATCGTGTTACTCGAACAGGGGAAGACACGATGTCGAAAGCGGCAGAGATCGATATAGCATCCGTTTCGAAGGTGTATGGTAGCACGACTGCCGTTCACGCCATAAGCCTGAAAATACCGGCGGGTTCCTACTGCTGTTTTCTCGGGCCATCGGGCTGCGGCAAGACCTCGACGCTCCGGATGATCGCCGGCCACGAGAGCATTTCGTCCGGCGATATTCGACTTGGAAACACCGTCGTCACAGATTTTCCGCCGGCCAAGCGCGGCACGGCGATGATGTTCCAATCCTACGCGCTGTTTCCGCATCTCGACCTGATCGACAACGTCGCCTTCTCGCTGAAGATGAAGGGCGTGGAGAAGGACGAGCGGCGGGCCAAGGCGCTCGAGATGTTGAAGCTGATGCAGATGGAGGCCTATGCAACACGGCGTCCGGCACAGCTTTCCGGTGGTCAGCAGCAGCGTGTCGCCTTGGCCCGCGCGCTGATCACCGATCCGGAAGCCCTGCTGCTCGACGAGCCTTTGTCGGCGCTCGATCCCTTCCTGAAGATCCGCATGCGGGCGGAATTGAAGAAGCTGCAGAAGACGCTCGGCATCACCTTCGTGCACGTCACCCACAGCCAGGAAGAGGCGATGGCGCTGGCCGATATCATCGTCATCATGAATGACGGCAAGATCGAGCAGGCGGCCACGCCGCGCAAGGTGTTCGAGGAGCCGGCGACGGCCTTCGTGGCCCGCTTCATGGGCGACCACAATGTGCTGACGGGCCGGGTCACCGCGTCCAGGGACGGAGTCATCACGCTCGAGGTGCCAGAGGGGCAGAGCTTTTCGGTGCGCGGCACGGGCCGGGAGATCGGCGAGGTCGTCGATATCGGCATCCGCACCGATCGCGTTCGCCTCGATACCGCGCTCGACAAGACGCTCGGCTTCAACGGCATCGTCTCCAACATCGAGTATCGCGGCGCCTCGGTGAAGATCACCGTGGTCGGCGCGGGCAGCGATGACTTCACCGTCATTGCGACCGACGGCGATTATTTCGCCAAACCCGCATCGGTCGGCGATGCGGTGTCCCTGAGTTGGGCCTTGGAGGATGCTGTCCTTCTCGGCCGTGTTTCCGCCTGAACCACCATCACCACAAAAAATAGAGGGAACTGCCATGACTGATGCAACGAAAACCACCAAGGCCGACAAGACGGACAAGGGTCTCTCCCGCCGTGCGCTGCTGAAGACGGGCGCCGCCGCGGCCGGCGCGATCGCCGGTTCGGGCCTGATTACCGGCTTCCCGACCATCTGGGCGCAGACCAACATCACGCTGCGCCAGTTCGGCACCGGCGTGTCGAACATCAACGCCATCGCCGAGAAGTGCAAGGCCGACCTCGGCATCACGCTGGAGATGACGGCAACCGATTCCGACGCCGCCGCCCAGCGCGCCGTTACCCAGCCTGATAGCTACGACATCGCCGACATCGAATACTGGATCCTCAAGAAGGTCTATCCGACCGGCGTCATCCAGCCGATGGATGTCAAGAAGCTGAAGTACTACGATCAGGTCGTGCCGCTGTTCAAGAACGGCAAGCTGAAGGCCGACAGCGTGATCGCGCAGGGTACCGCACCGCACACGGTCGGTTACGTCGAGAGCGCCAACGCGAAGACGTTCGCGAAGAGCGAGACCGAGTTCTTCACGATGATGCCGACGATCTACAACGCCGACACGCTGGGCATTCGTCCTGACCTCGTCGGCCGCGACATCACCAGCTGGGCCGACATCATGGACCCGAAGTTCAAGGGCAAGACCTCGATCCTCAACATCCCGTCGATCGGCATCATGGATGCGGCGATGATCATGGAAGCGCTCGGCAACATCAAGTATGCCGACAAGGGCAACATGACCAAGGAAGAGATCGACAAGACGATCGACTTCCTGATCAAGGCCAAGCAGGACGGCCAGTTCCGCGCCTTCTGGAAGTCGTTCGACGAGTCGGTCAACCTGATGTCCTCGGGCGAAGTCATCATCCAGTCGATGTGGTCGCCGGCCGTTGCCGCCGTCCGCTCGAAGGGCATCGCCTGCAAGTATCAGCCGCTCAAGGAAGGCTATCGCTCGTGGGGCGGCGGTCTCGGCCTCGCTTCGCACCTCAAGGGCGCCGAGCTCGACGCGGCCTACGAGTACATCAACTGGTACACATCCGGCTGGGTCGGCGGCTACCTCAACCGCCAGGGCTACTACTCCGCCTGCATGGACACAGCCAAGAAGTTCATGACCGCCGACGAGTGGGGCTACTGGATCGAAGGCAAGGCCGCTGCCGGCGATATCATGTCGCCAGAGGGCAAGGTCATGGAAAAGGCCGGCGCGGTTCGCGACGGCGGCTCGTTCGAAGAGCGCATGGGTCATGTCGCGTGCTGGAACTCCGTCATGGACGAGGACCGCTACATGGTTCGCCGCTGGAACGAGTTCATCGCGGCCTAAGGCTGACCAAGAACCTCCCCTCCC
>UCCA01000026.1:16589-117541 GCA_900470805.1 Hyphomicrobiales bacterium
GCCGGGCATCTCCCCCTCAAGGGGGGAGATCGACTCGTGGTGAGGGCGCGCCCAGCCAATCTCCCCCCTTGAGGGGGAGATGCCGGCAGGCAGAGGGGGGTGCCACGCAGCACAGTGCTAACTGGAAAAAAGGGATCAGCGATGGCGACGATTGCTTCAGCAGAAACGACCGCAAAGGCCGAGCGGGCGCGCAGCCCGGGCTTCCGCCTGCCGTCATGGGCCGTCTCCTATCTGCAGGCGACGCCGCTGGTTTTGATCCTCGGTTTCTTCTTCATCCTGCCGATCGCGATGATCGTCATCGTCAGCTTCTGGGACTACGACTTCGCTGGCCTCTACCCCGACTTCCTGACGATGAACTACACCGAGACGCTCGGTTCCTGGGTCACCTGGAAGACCTATCTGAACACGCTGAAATTCACCGTCATCGTCTGGACGCTGACCGTGCTCATCGGTTTCTGGGTCGCCTATTTCCTCGCCTTCCATGTCAGGCGAACGTCGACGCAGATGATCCTGTTTCTGGTCTGCACCGTGCCGTTCATGACCTCGAACATCATCCGCATGATCTCCTGGATACCGGTGCTCGGCCGCAACGGCCTGATCAATTCGGCGCTGGTCGAGATGGGGATCGTGCCGCAGCCGATCGAATGGCTGCTCTATTCGGACTTTGCCGTGGTTCTTGCCATGGTGCACCTCTACACGCTGTTCATGGTCACGCCGATCTTCAACACGCTGATGCGCATCGACCGGTCACTGTTCGAAGCGGCGCGCGATGCCGGGGCCAGCGGCTGGCAGATCCTCTGGAACGTCGTCATACCGCTTGCCAAGCCCGGCATCGCCATCGGCTCGATCTTTGTCGTGACGCTCGTCATGGCCGACTTTTCGACGGTGCAGGTGATGTCCGGCGGGCAGAGCGCCTCGGTGGCGCTGATGATGAAGAACCAGATGTCGCTGCTGCAATATCCGGCCGCCGCCGCCAATGCCGTGGTGCTCTTGATCGTCGTGCTGATGATGGTTGCCGCGATCCTGCGCGTCGTCGATATCCGCAAGGAGCTTTGAGATGGGTCACGAAAAACGCACCTTCGAATTCTACATTCTCGCCGCCTTCTTCCTCGTCTTCGTGCTGTTTTTATACGGCCCGCTGTCGGCGATCCTGATCCTGTCCTTCCAGGGGCCGGATGGGGGACTGACCTTCCCGCTGAACGGCGTTTCGGTACACTGGTTTTACAACCTGTTCGAAAAGCAGGCGGTGGGGGATTTCGGCGCTTCGTTCCGCCGCTCGTTCACGCTCGGCTTCATGGTGATGATCGTCACCGTCGTCGTGTCGCTGCTCGCGGGCCTTGCCTTCCGCCGCCGGTTCAAGGGCGCGACGGTGCTGTTCTACGCCACGGTCGCCAGCCTCGTGGTGCCGTCGATCATCATCTCGCTCGGCATCGGCGTGGTGTTCCAGCAGGGCGGCATTCGCCCGGCCTGGTATTCCTCGGCCTTCGGCGCGCATCTGACGTGGACGCTGCCGTTCGGCGTGCTGATCATGTTCGCCGTGTTCAACCGTTTCTCGCCGGCCTATGAGGAAGCGGCGCGCGATCTCGGGGCGAGCTCGTGGCAGACCTTCGTGCATGTGGTGCTGCCGATGATCGCGCCGAGCCTGATCGGCGTCGGGCTGTTCGGCTTCACGCTGTCCTACGACGAATTCGCCCGCACGCTGATGACGTCGGGCAGCTACAACACGCTGCCGCTAGAGATCTACGGGATGACCACCAACGTCACGACGCCGGTGCTTTACGCACTTGGAACGGTGACGACGCTGTTCTCCTTCACCATTATTCTCGTCGCGCTCGGCATCATGATGATGCTGCGCGGCCGCCAGGCAAAGATAAGCTGATCTCATGCGCATTCTCATCGTCAATCCGAACACGACGGCCTCCATGACCGAGAAGGCGGCGATCGCTGCCCGCGCGGTGGCGGCAACAGGGACGGAGATCATCGCCGCGACGTCGCGGATGGGACCGGTCTCGATCGAGGGGCACTATGACGGAGCGCTCGCCATTCCCGGGCTGCTGGCCGAACTGAAGGACCGGGCAGGGACCTACGATGCCGCCGTCATCGCCTGTTTCGACGATACCGGGCTCGAGGCTGCCCGCAGCTTTGCTGACGTGCCGGTGCTCGGGCTTTGCGAATCCGCGGTGGCAACGGCAGGCTTTCTGGCGCAGCGCTTTACCGTTGTCACCACGCTGGAGCGCTCGCGGGTGCTGATCGACAATCTGGTGCGGCGCTACGGCATGGGCGACCGGGCCAGGGTGCGGGCATCGGATATTCCGGTGCTGGAACTCGAGAACGAGGCGTCGGGCGCAATCGGCAAGCTGCGCGCCGAGATCGAGCGGGCGCTGACGGAGGATGGCGCCGAGGCGATCGTGCTCGGTTGCGCCGGCATGACCGATCTGGCGCGCGAACTTCAGGAGATCTACGACGTGCCCGTGGTCGATGGCGTGGCGGCTGCCGTCAAGCAGGCGGAGGCGCTGGTATCGCTTGGGCTTTCGACCAGCAAGCGTGGCTCCTATGCGTCGCCGTTGCCGAAGGCATTCCTCGGTGCGATGAGCGGGTTCGCGCCGCTGCAGGCGGCGGGCTGAGCCATGTCCATCTCCTTCGATTTCGAAACGCTCTCCGAGCGCGAACGCTACAAGCTGATGATCGGCACCGTCGTGCCGCGGCCAATCGCGCTGGTGACCACGGTCGACGAGCACGGCCGCGTCAACGCGGCGCCGTTTTCCTTCTTCAATTGCCTGTCGGCTGATCCGCCGATCCTGGCGCTGGGTGTCGAGAACAACCCTGATATGTCGTTCAAGGACACCGGCCACAACATCCGCATGACGGAGGTGTTTACCGTCAACATCGTCTCCTTCTCGATCGCCGAGGCGATGCATGTCTGCGGCTCGAAATATCCGCGCGGGGTCGACGAACTGAAGGAAGCCGGGCTGACGGCGATGCCGGGCGTCAAGGTCGCTTCGCCATGGATCGCCGAGGCGCCGGCAGCATTCGAATGCAAGCGGCATGTGACGCTGGAGCTCGGCAAGTCCAGGCAGATCATCATGGGCGAGATCGTCTACGCGCATTATCGCGACGGCGTCGTCGATCCCGAACGGCTGCGGGTCGATCCGGGCCAGCTCGATGCCATCGCCAGGCTCGGCGGCGATACCTGCAGCACGATCCGCGACCGTTTCGAGATGCTGACGCCAAAACTCTGACGGCGGGGTATCCCGATTATTTCGCTTTACTTTCCGTGGCTGCTTGCGAATGTTTGCGCAAAAGCATCGCTAGAGAGGAAGCCCACATGACGACGCCCGAAGACGACCTCGCACGGATCGCCGAACAAGAAACCGCGCTGAGCTTCGACAGTTTCGATCTGACGACGGCGTGGCAGCTCGGCAAGCTCCTGCAGGAACTGGCGACGGAGCGCGGCCTCGGCATCGCCATCGACATTACTTTGCACGCGATGCCCGTGTTTTACGCCGCGCTGCCGGGTGTGACGCCCGACAACGTCCAGTGGGTGCGCCGCAAGCGCAATCTGGTGCTGCGCTACTTCAGGAGCAGCTACGCGATCGGCCTCGACCTGAAATCCAAGGGCAAGACGGTTGCCGACAACGGCCTGTCCGACGCCGATTACGCGCCGCATGGCGGCAGCTTCCCGATCACCGTCAAGGGCACCGGCTGCATCGGCGCCGTCACCGTCTCCGGCCTGCCGCAGCGCGATGACCACAACCTCGCGGTCGAGGCGCTGGCGCTGATGCTGGCGAAGGATCTGGATGCGTTGCGGCTGGGGTAGGGGCGACCGGGCAGGCGGTGACGGCGTGCCCGTTGTAATTTGGCGAATGGCTGCGATACTCGCTCTCAGGAGCGAGATCGATGGCGCGTCATCTTCGCATTCTTGCGGCGTTTCTATCGCTGGCGCTGATTAGCGCCGGATTGGCCGATGACGGGCGCTGGTATGCCGGAGACTATTCCTTCTCCGACGAACTTGGTGGCTTCCGCATCCTGTCGATTTCAGGGTCCGGCACGCGAGACGATCCGATCGAGATCCACGAGATGTTCAACGCCCTCTCACCGGTGACATTGATTATACGCGCAGCAGGACAGTCCGCGCTCAAGACAACTGTGCCGGGCTCGTTCCATCTGCGCGTGATAGTCGTGAACCAAAGCGGACTGGCGTGGATCGGCTTCGGGTTCGAACTCCAGGAGGTCAAGGGCAAGCCCAGCGACTTCTACGACGGCCTATCTTTCGGCCAAGTGGACCCAGACTCATCGCTGATTTCGTCCAGCCGATTCCCGCATTTCGAAAGCCGGTTCGAGAGCTTCGATCGGTTGAACTTCGACGGTGGACACGTCGATCCAACGCAGCGATCTGATTTCGGCTTCTTCATCACCGATGTGACGCCGGTTGCAACCTTCTATCTGGTGCAGGAGCCGCGGATTCCGGCGTCGTGAAGGTTTGCGCGGTACGATAACCTGATCGTAAGCACTGTGACTATAGAGTTTTCGCCATCCATCTCCATGGTCTCCGTCGTAAATTGTGTTGGCAATGCGTTACGTTCATTTTAGACTTGTCGGTCCCGCGGTTGCCTGCGTTGCCCTGTTGATCGTCGGTATGGCGACGTTTTCCTATTACGGTGCGGCACGGATCGATGCGGAAGCGCGCCAGCGGCAGGAAGCGCTCGTCGAACGCAACATCGCGTTCTGGATCGCCGATGTCGAATTCTCCCTGACGTCCTGGACGATCTGGGACGAGTCGATCGCCAAGCTCGACAACAGTTTCGATTTTGGATGGACGGATCGTAATATCGGCGCCTCACTGATCGGCACCTCGCGCACCCGCTTCACTGCCGTTCTCGATGCTGGCGATGGGCTCCTCTACTCGCGCACGGATGACAGCGTCAAAGGCAGGCCATTTTTTGCCAGAGGGCCCGCCGCGATCGTCGCGGATACAGCGCCGCTCGTGGCGGACGTGCGCGCACGAGAGCACGCGCCGCGCAAGGAGGGGATTCCGGATCCTGTCGTCCGCAGCCGAATCGAGGTCCTTGGCGAGGAAGCTGTACTGCTTTCCGCAAGTCTCTTTCAGCCTGATTTTGGAACTACAAAGCTCAAGGCGGCCCGCGCGCCTATTCTGATCACGGCAATGCCGATCAGCGGCAGCCTGCAAAATTTTCTCGGGGATCGCTTCCTGCTCGATGATGCGCACATCACCCCGCTATCCATGGTGACGGACGACCGCGCTCGCGCTGAAGTGGCAACCGGAGCGGGCGGCGAGGTCGAGGTTCTGTCGTGGCGGTCACCGACGCCGGCGGCTGATGTGCTCTATCAGGCGCTGCCACTGATCGTGACGGTTATCATCGTCTTGCTCGTCGGCGGTTTTCTGATGGCGCGTGTTTCGCAATCGACGGCGCATATGCTTGTCGGCCGCGAGAAACAGATGCGCCACGCGGCAACGCATGATTTTCTGACGGGTCTTGCCAACCGCGCGCTGCTTGAGGCGGAATTCATGCAGCAGGCGGCTGCAGGTGAACTCGTCGTGGTCTGCCTCGACCTTGATGGCTTCAAGGCGATCAATGATACTTACGGTCATGCGACCGGCGACCAACTGCTGCAAGTCGTTGCGTCCCGGCTGGTCTCGGCGACACGCGATACGGACCGGATTTTTCGCCTCGGCGGCGACGAATTCTCGATCCTGATGCCGGGCATGTCCGCTGCCGAGGCGGCGACGGCTTGCCGGCGAATTTCCTCGTTGCTCTCCAAGCCGATGCCGCTTGATGGATGCACCGTTGCGATCGGCGCGTCGTTCGGCCTCAGCCAGGTATCGGGTCAGGAAATCAGCTGTGACGCCGCCTTCAAATCGGCGGATACGGCTCTGTACGAGGCGAAGTCGCTTGGCAGCGGCAGCGTCGTCGATGCCGCTGCCATGTCAACAGGTCTTCAGGAGCAGCCAATGCGGCCGAAAGCAGCGGCAAGGGGCTGACCTGCCGATGCCGCCGCGTGGCGGACACGATCCGCCGCCTTTCGTTCCTCAGATTTTCCCGCCGGCTTCGGCAATTACCTTGGTCAGGCTTCCCGTTGCCGGGAAGAGCGGGATCAAGCAGGCCTGCAGGGCGTGGTAGATGTCGCCCTTGCCGGGGAAGATGGTGTGTGCGGGGACCATGGCTTCCGTCAGTTCCTCGTGCCAGCCGCCGTTCTTGTGGTCGATGAAGCGGCGCTCGATGACGTTCCAGATCTTGCGGTAGCTTTCCTCGTGGAAATCGCTCGGCAGGTGCTCGTTGAGATAGTGGGCAGCCGCCGCGCCTTCGCAGGCGGGCCACCACATCTTCTGGCGCTTGTCGGGGCGGTCTTCCCAGTCGAGCGTGTAGAAGAAGCTGCCCTTGTCCTCGTCCCAGCCGAGCAGCATGGACTGCGCAAACAGTGCCTTGGCCGCATCCGGCATCCAGTCATGTTTCCTGCCGCCGAGAACCCAGAGCTGCAGGATGAGGCGCGCCCACTCCAGTGAGTGGCCGGGCGTGGTGCCGGCCGGGCGGAACATCTCGTTGGGGTGGTAGTAATTCTTGTCGAGCGTCCAGTCGGTGTCGAAGTGCTCGGCGACGCGCCAGCCGACGGAGCCGGCGGCGCGGCGGATGACGAGGTCGGCGATGCTTTCGGCCTTGGTGAGATAGGCGCGGTCGCCTGTCGCCTCGAAGGCGGCCATCAGCGCTTCGGTCAGGTGCATGTTGGAGTTCTGGCCACGATAGGTACCACCGTCGAGCGGCTGCCAGTCGGCGGTGAACTCCTCGGCGATGGCGCCGTGCTTTTCTTCCCAGAAGCGGATGTTCAGGACTTCGGTGATGTCGGCGAGCATGCCGTCGGCAAGCGGATGGCCCACCGTCTTGGCCGAGGAGGCGGCGAGCAGCACGAAGGCGTGGCCGTAGCCCTGCTTGTTGGTGTCGACCGGTCCGTCATTGTTCAATGACCAGAAATAGCCGCCGTTCCTGGCGTCGCGGTGCTGGTTCCAGATATACTGCATGCCGTGATCGACGACATCCGAAGCGCCGGGGCGGCCGAGCAGGGCGCCGATCGAGAAGCAGTGGACGGCGCGGGCGGCGATGTGGATGCCGCGGATCTGGCCTTCGGCGTCCAGCGGCTTGCCTGTATCGTCGAGATCGTAGAAACCGCCCCTCGGGTTGATGGAGGCATGCTGGAAGAAATCGAACAGGCCGTTTGCCTGCGCGATCAACCAGTCGCGGTGATAGGCGCGGGTGGACCAGTTTCCGAGCGTGGCGTCGCCGATCGCTGGTGTCATGACATACCTCCATTTCATACACAAAGCTTTGAAATTGCCTATATAGGGGACGGTCGAGTCTGTCATCCCGCGACAACCGCCCGGCGCCGAAAATGTCGCTGATATATTGACATAAAGATATCTTTATGTGATTTGAACCGCTTGTCTTTCCAATGACGTCAAGGAGTCCGCCCGTGTTTGATACTCTGTTTGGTTCCGAAGGAGCAAAACGCGACGGTAGCGATGTGTTCGAAGCGCTGCGGAAAGCGGCCAGCGAACGTATCCTGGTGCTTGACGGTGCGATGGGCACGCAGATCCAGGGACTTGGGTTTGACGAGGATCATTTCCGCGGCGACCGGTTCATCGGCTGCGCCTGCCACCAGAAGGGCAACAACGACCTTCTGATCCTGACGCAGCCCGATGCGATCGAGGAAATCCATTACAAATACGCCAAGGCCGGCGCCGACATTCTCGAGACCAACACCTTCTCCTCGACCCGCATCGCGCAGGCCGATTATGCGATGGAAGGCGAGGTCTATGCGCTGAACAAGGAAGGTGCCGAAGTCGTGCGCCGCGCGGCAATCCGCGCCGAGCGCGAGGATGGCCGCCGCCGCTTCGTGGCCGGTGCCATCGGCCCGACCAACCGCACCGCTTCCATGTCGCCCGACGTCAACAATCCGGGCTTCCGTGCCGTCGATTTCGACGATCTGCGCATCGCCTATGGCGAGCAGATCGACGGCCTGATCGATGGCGGCGCCGACATCATCCTGATCGAGACGATCTTCGATACGCTGAACGCCAAGGCGGCGATCTTTGCCTGCGAGGAGCGCTTCGAGGCTAAGGGCGTGCGCCTGCCTGTCATGATCTCCGGCACGATCACCGACCTTTCCGGCCGCACGCTGTCTGGCCAGACGCCGTCGGCGTTCTGGAACTCGGTCCGCCATGCCAACCCGTTCACCATCGGTCTCAATTGCGCGCTCGGCGCCAACGCCATGCGTCCGCACCTGCAGGAGTTGTCGGGCGTTTCCGACACCTTCATCTGCGCCTATCCGAATGCCGGCCTGCCCAACGAGTTCGGCCAGTACGACGAGACGCCGGAGCTGATGGCGGCGCAGATCGAGAGCTTTGCACGCGAGGGTCTGGTCAACATCGTCGGCGGCTGCTGCGGCTCGACGCCGGAGCATATCCAGGCGATCGCCGAGGTTGTCGCCAAGTACAAGCCACGGGAAATTCCCGCGCACCGGCCTTTCATGTCGCTGTCGGGCCTCGAGCCGTTCGAGCTGACCAAGGATATCCCGTTCGTCAACGTCGGCGAGCGCACCAACGTCACGGGTTCGGCACGGTTCCGCAAGCTGATCACCAATGCCGACTACACGGCGGCGCTCGACGTGGCGCGCGACCAGGTGGAGAACGGCGCGCAGATCATCGACATCAACATGGACGAGGGCCTGATCGATTCCGAAAAGGCGATGGTCGAGTTCCTCAACCTGATCGCCGCCGAGCCCGACATCGCCCGCGTGCCTGTGATGATCGATTCGTCGAAGTTCTCGATCATCGAGTCCGGCCTGAAGCGGGTGCAGGGCAAACCGATCGTCAACTCGATCTCGCTGAAGGAAGGCGAGGAGAATTTTCTGGCGCAGGCCAAGCTGCTGCATGCCTATGGCGCGGCGGTCGTGGTCATGGCCTTCGACGAGACGGGGCAGGCGGATACCTACGATCGCAAGGTCGAGATCTGCAGCAGAGCCTACAAACTCCTGACGGAGCAGGCGGGCTTCCCGCCCGAGGACATCATCTTCGATCCGAACGTCTTTGCCGTCGCCACCGGCATCGAGGAACACAACAATTACGGCGTCGACTTCATCGAGGCGACGCGGACGATCCGTCAGCGCATGCCGCTGGTGCATATCTCAGGCGGCGTCTCGAACCTCTCCTTCTCGTTCCGCGGCAACGAGCCGGTGCGCGAGGCGATGCACGCCGTGTTCCTCTACCACGCCATCCAGGCGGGCATGGACATGGGCATCGTCAACGCCGGGCAGCTGGCCGTCTACGACAACATCGACCCGGAACTGCGCGAGGCCTGCGAGGACGTGGTGCTGAACCGTCGTCCCGACGGAACCGAGCGGCTGCTCGAAGTGGCAGAAAAATTCCGTGGTGGGGCGGCGCGCGAAGGCCGCGTGCAGGATCTGTCGTGGCGTGAGTGGACGGTCGAGAAGCGGCTCGAGCATGCGTTGGTCAACGGTATCACCGAGTATATCGATGCCGATACCGAAGAAGCGCGGCTGAAGGCGGAGCGTCCGCTGCATGTCATCGAGGGCCCGCTGATGGCCGGCATGAACGTGGTCGGCGACCTGTTCGGTTCGGGCAAGATGTTCCTCCCGCAGGTCGTCAAGTCGGCGCGCGTGATGAAGCAGGCCGTGGCCGTGCTGCTGCCTTACATGGAAGAGGAAAAGCGCCTCAACGGCGGCGATCAACGCAAGTCGGCCGGCAAGATTCTGATGGCGACCGTCAAGGGCGACGTGCACGATATCGGCAAGAACATCGTCGGCGTCGTGCTCGCCTGCAACAATTACGAGATCGTCGACCTGGGCGTCATGGTGCCGGCGACGAAGATTCTCGAGACGGCGGTGGCCGAGAAGGTCGATATCATCGGTCTCTCCGGCCTGATCACGCCGTCGCTTGACGAGATGGTGCATGTCGCGGCCGAAATGGAGCGTCAGGGTCTGGACCTGCCGCTGTTGATCGGCGGCGCCACGACCAGCCGCGTGCATACGGCGGTGAAGATCCATCCGGGCTACGGCAAGGGACAGACGGTCTACGTGACGGATGCCAGCCGTGCGGTCGGTGTGGTCTCGTCGCTGCTGTCGCCTGAAAACCGCGATGGCTATATCAGCGATATCCGCGCCGAATATGCCAAGGTCGCGGCGGCGCATGCTCGTAGCGAAGCGGAAAAGGTCCGCCTGCCGCTGGCGCGCGCCCGCGAAAATGCACACAAGGTCGATTGGTCGGCCTATACGCCCGGCAAGCCGAGCTTCCTCGGCACCAAGGTGTTCGAAGACTACGATCTGGCGACGTTGGCCGAGTACATCGACTGGACGCCGTTCTTCCAGACCTGGGAGCTGAAGGGTCGCTATCCCGCCATTCTCGAGGACGAGAAGCAGGGCGAGGCGGCACGCGCACTGTGGGCCGATGCGCAGGCGATGCTGAAGAAGATCATCGACGAAAAGTGGTTCCGCCCGCGCGCCGTGATCGGCTTCTGGCCGGCCGGTGCCGTTGGCGACGATATCAAGCTGTTCAAGGACGACAGCCGCAAGGAGGAACTCGCGACCTTCTTCACGCTGCGCCAGCAGCTGTCGAAGCGTGATGGGCGCCCGAACGTGGCGCTGTCGGACTTCGTGGCGCCGGTCGATAGCGGTTGCCAAGATTATGTCGGCGGCTTCGTGGTCACGGCGGGTATCGAGGAAGTGGCGATTGCCGAGCGCTTCGAGCGGTCCAACGACGACTACTCGTCGATCCTGGTCAAGGCGCTGGCCGATCGCTTCGCGGAAGCCTTTGCCGAGCGCATGCATGAAGAGGTTCGACGCGAGTACTGGGGTTATGCCAAGGGCGAGGCCTTCAACAAGGATCAGCTGATCACCGAGGAATATGCTGGTATCCGCCCGGCGCCCGGTTATCCCGCGCAGCCCGACCATACCGAAAAGAAGACGCTGTTCTCGCTGCTCGACGCCGAGAATGCCGCCGATGTGACGCTAACGGAGAGCTATGCGATGTGGCCGGGCTCGTCGGTCTCGGGCATCTATATCGGCCATCCCGACAGCTACTACTTCGGCGTTGCCAAGGTGGAGCGCGATCAGGTCGAGGACTATGCCGGCCGCAAGGGCATGGAAATCCGCGAGGTCGAGCGTTGGCTCGGGCCGGTGCTGAACTATGTACCGGCCAAGCCGCGCGAGGATGTCGAGGACGCGGCCTGATCGGTCGCGTCTTGATGAACTGATTCAAGGTGTGGAGAAAATGATTCAGGAATGGCGGCCAAGCTGCTGATCCTGAATCGAAAATCGGTCTCTGTTCAGGCGGTCAGTTCGACCAGGATCGCGGTCGTGTCGTCGCTCTGCTTGAAGCGGGGATAGCGCAGGCCTTCCGGATCCGTCTCGCGCTCGAAGCGGCGCAGCTCTTCGATCATCGGGGAGAGGCCCTTGTCGAGGGCTGTGCGCACCAGGCTTGCCGCATCGTAAGCCTTATAGAGAACAACGAGATCGGCAAAGCCGTCGCTGCAGACGATGGCGTGGGCCTTGCCCGCGATCAGCAAATCTTCCGAAACGAGATGATCGGCCGCTTCCGGCACGAGGCCAAGCGTCCAGATGCCGCCAGGCGTGTTCTGGGTTTCGCGATGCCTGCGCAACGCCGCCAGCGTTTCACCATCTCCGAGTGCACCGCCGCCCTTGGTAATGCCGCCGGTGCGGGCGATGTGGCTCCGCGCGTGTTCCTGCTCACGGGTGAAAGCGTCCGGGATGGCTGTTTGCATGCCGGCGGTGCCATCCGCGTTCAGCAGGAATACGCAGGAATCGCCGAGGCCGTAGAAGCGGAAGCCGGTGCGCGTTGCGTGCAGCATGGCGAAGGCCGAGAGCGGCCAGGCGTAGCGCGGGACTTCAGGGTGGCTGCCGAGGAATTCGCGTTTGGCGTCGAGCGAGACGGTGCGGGCGATGTCCGAGATGGCGGTGTCACGGGTGATGTGCCTGGTGAAACCTTCGGCGAAGCGGGCGGCGATCCAGGCGGCGTCGCTGCCTTCAGGGTCGATATACTGGTGGTCGCCAAGACCTGTGGCGCCGTCGATCACGAAGGCGGCGGCCTCGTTGTGGCCGTAGCGGTCGTCGTTTGGCTTGGCCGGGTTGCCTGGTGTGGAGAGCGCGTCGAGGACGGTGATTTGCGGGTTGGGCATGGGGCTGGCACTTCCTCGTCGGTCCGGCGCGCGTCTCATGTCCGGCATGGCCGGTGGCGGGAACGCAGCGCAATAAAAAGCCGGGCGATTTGGCGCCCGGCTTACTCTGTCTTGATTCAGGCGCCGGCGGCAAGCCGCTGGTTGAGTTCCTCGATGCCGACCTCGGCCTCGACCGTATCTCCCTTTATCAGCAGATAGATGCCGAGCACGAAGGCGAGTGCGGCGATGAACAGCAGGTAATAGGCATGCGCCATCGGGTTCAGCGGCAACAACGAGGCGACCGCCAGCGGCGTCAGTCCGCCGAAGATGGCGTAGGAGACGTTGTAGGAAAACGACAGGCCGGTGAAGCGGACGCGGGCCGGGAAGGCGCGGACCATGACATAGGGCACGGCACCGACGAGGCCGACCGACAGGCCCATGATCGCGTAGAGCACGAACAGTACCGTCAGCGATACCGCCGCATAGCTGTAGAAGGTGAAGGTGGCAGCGCCGAAGAAGATGCTGGCGACGATGAAGAACCGGCCGGAGCCGACCTTGTCGACGATGGCGCCGGCCGCCGCCGTGCCGAAGATCAGGAACAGCGTGCCGAAGCTGGTGGCGGCGAGCGATTGCTGCGCGGTGTAGCCGTAGAGCTTCTGCAGGAAGGTCGCGGTCATCAGCGTGGTGACGACGATGCCGGCCGAGAGGATCCAGGTAAGCAGCATCGAGATGACGACGCCGCGCGGATAATCGCGCAGTACGGTCTTCAACGGCAGTTCGCGTGCCAGCGAGCGGCTTTGCTTCATCTCGGCAAAGATCGGCGTTTCCTGCAGCCAGCGACGGAGATAGACGGCGACGAGGCCAAAGATGCCGCCGAGGAAGAAGGGGATGCGCCAGGCGTAGCCGGCGACGTCCTCAGGCGTGAACACCGAGTTGATGATGGTGGCGATGAAGGAGCCGAGCAGGATGCCGAGCGTCAGGCCGGAGCAGAGGAAGCCGCAGGCGAAACCGACGCGGCGGAAGGGCACGTGTTCGGCGACGAAAGTCCATGCACCCGGTACTTCGCCGCCGATGGCCGCACCCTGCAGCACGCGCATGAGGATGAGCAGGATCGGCGCGGCGATGCCGATTGTGGCGTAGGTCGGCATGGCGGCCATGCCGAGGGTGGAGAGCGCCATCAGCATGAGCGAGAAGGCAAAGACCCGCTTGCGGCCGAACATGTCGCCGAAATGCGCCAGCACGATACCGCCGATCGGGCGCACGAGGTAGCCGGCCGCGAATATGCCGAAGGTCTGGATGGTCACCAGCCAGTCGGGCATGTCGGGCGGGAAGAACAGGTGGCCGATGACCGAGGCAAAGAAGACGAAGATGATGAAGTCGTAGAACTCCAGCGCGCCGCCCAGGGCCGATAGGCCGAGCGTCTTGAAATCCTGGGTGGTGAGGCGGCGCGGGGCCGCTGATGGTGTGGTGGTCGGGGACATAAGGCGGGCTTCTTGCGATAAGGCTTCGGTTGGCCCGTCGTCGCGCAATGGGGTTGGGATTTCAAGTAATTTCTGGTGGTGGGTGCTCGTTGGCCGTTGAACGGAAATGCATGTGTGTCATGGCGGCCCGGACTCGCGGCCTGCCGTCAATGACGGCCGGGATGTATTGAGATGTCGCAGATCGTGTTTGCGGTTATGTGCGAGCATCACCAACGTTGAAACGGCTGCTTCGTCAGCAGATCCTCGGCACAAGGCCGAGGATGACGACAAAATTAAATGTCTCGCCACTAAGCTATTGATAGAGAAGCAATAATATTCTCTCGACGTCATCCTCGGCCTTGTGCCGAGGATCTAAGCACGTTGCCACACATGCTACGTTGGTGGCTGCAGTCATAGTAGCAACCTAGGCGCCGCCCGTTACCGGCGCCCCCCAACCATCAATCCCTGATCACCAGCAAATCCGCCGCCATGAAGCGCAAGGTCACCGTTTCGCCTGTTGCCGGTGGTTTGACGCCGGGGCTGTTGAACATGTCGAAGGAGATGACGTTGCCGCCGACGTTCATGCGGGTGCGAATGACCGAGCCAAGGAAGTGGGCGGAGACGACTTCGCCGGTCAGCGCCGTGTCGCTCGGCAGCGTGTCGGAGAGCGAGCCGGCTTCCGGGCGCAGCGCCAGCGAGACGGTGTCGCCGGCCTTGAAGGCTGATATCGACTGCTTCAGCGTCACGCCCTGATCGCCGATCTGGATGCGGTTGACGGCGGGATCGACGACCTTGGCTTCGATGATATTGAGCGTGCCGACGAAGGAGGCGACGAAGCGTGTGGCCGGGGTGTTGTAGATCTCGAACGGGGTACCGATCTGGTCGGCGCGGCCGCCGTTCATGACGACGATGCGATCGGAGATCGACAGCGCCTCTTCCTGATCATGGGTGACGAAGACGGTGGTGATGCCGAGCTTCTGCTGGATGGCGCGGATTTCTTCGCGCAGGGACACGCGGATCTTGGCGTCGAGCGCCGAGAGCGGCTCGTCGAGCAGCAGCACCTGCGGCTTGACGGCGAGCGCGCGGGCCAGTGCCACGCGCTGCTGCTGGCCGCCGGAGAGCTGATAGGGATAGCGGTCGGAGAGATGGTCGAGCTTGATGAGGCTCAGCATTTCCTTGACGCGGCTGTCGATCTCGGCCGGCTGCGCACCTGCGATCTTCAGGCCGAAGGCAACGTTGTCGTGGACGCTCATGTTGGGAA
Organism: Hyphomicrobiales bacterium; assembly: GCA_900470805.1. Lineage (GTDB taxonomy): Bacteria > Pseudomonadota > Alphaproteobacteria > Rhizobiales > Rhizobiaceae > Rhizobium. The sequence goes on from UCCA01000026.1 coordinate 31,511, forward strand.
ACAGCGCGTAGGCCTGAAACACCATGCCGATGTTGCGCTTGTTGGGCTTCAGGTTGCCCTGTTCCTTGCCGCCGATCTGGATGCTGCCGGCGCTTGGGGTTTCGAAGCCGGCAATCATGCGCAGGACCGTCGTTTTGCCACAGCCTGACGGACCAAGGAAGGAGATGAATTCGCCCTTCTCGATCTTCATGTTGAAGTCGTGCACGACCTGCGTTTGGCCGAAGGATTTCTTGAGGTTTGCGAGTTCGAGAAAAGCCATGAAAACCAGATACCTTACGACTTGGCCGGAGCGGCTCGGTGGAAGCGGGAGACGAGTTGAAGCAGGCCCATGCTGAGCCATGTGATCGAGAAGGCGATAACCGCCAGGGCCGACGGTTCATAGGCGCGGTTGGCGCCGACGAGCTGCAGGTAGGGGCCGAAAGCCGGACGGTTGAGCAGCGCCGCCATGGTGAATTCGCCCATGACGATGGCGAGCGTGATGAAGGCGCCGGAGAGCACGCCGCTCATGACGTTCGGGAAGATGCACTTGAACATGATGGTCGTCCAACTGGCGCCAAGGCTCTCGGCCGCTTCCGTCAGTGTACGCACGTCGATGGCGCGCATGGCGGTATCGACGGCGCGATACATGTAGGGCAGCGACAGCGTGATGTAGGAGAACATCAGGAGAATGTTGGTGCCCGTCGTGGTGCCGGTCAGCGGCACGATCGACGACGAGTTGTACATGCGGAGATAGCCGAAGACGATGACGATCGCCGGAATGACCAGCGGCAGCAGCGTGATGAACTCGACCACCGGGCGGATCTGCGGCAGGCGCAGGCGGACCCAATAGGCGGTTGGAACGACGAGCAGCATGCCAAAGACGATGGTCAGCAGCGCCATCAGCATCGAATAGCCGAAAGTCTCGCGGAACTGCGGCTCGGAAAACACCGAGGCATAGGCATCGAAACTGTAGACGCCGCGACGCATGCGCAGCGAGAACTCGATGGTGGCGATCAGCGGCAGGATGAAATAGATCGCGCCAATCGCAATGGCGATCCAGGCTCCAAGGCGTGATGTCTTCATTTTTGCCACCGTTCGGCGCGCATGCGCAGGAGGATGTAAAGGAGGTTGGACAGGCCGGTGATGACAATCATGCCGAGCGCCAGCGCATAGCCGAGATTGGCATTGTGCAGCACGTCGCCGCGGATCTGGGCGTAGAGCAGGATCGGCACGATATTGAGTGAGCTGCCGGTCAGCGCATAGGCCGTGGCGATGGCGCCGAAGGCGTTGGCGAACAGCAGCAGCGTCGTGCCCATCAGGCTTGGCCAGAGGATCGGGAAAGCGACCATGCGCCAGTACTGGCCGTTGGTGGCGCCGAGAATGGAGGCTGCTTCCTTCCACTCCTTCTTCATGCCGTCCAGCGCCGGCGTCAGGATCAGCACCATCAGCGGGATCTGGAAGTACATGTAGGTGAGGGTGAGGCCCATGAAGCTGAGCAAATTGAAGCCGGTCGAATAGAGATTGAAGCCGAACCAGTCGCGCATCAGCACGGTGACGAGGCCGGTGCGGCCAAGCGTGGCGAGGAAGGCGAAGGCGAGCGGCACGCCGGCGAAATTCGAAGCAACGCCCGAGAAGGTCAAAAGGCCGGAGCGGACCCAGGTCGGCAAGCCGCCGAGGACGATTGCCCAGGCGAGAAAGAAGCCGATGAGGGCGCCGCCGAGCGCCGATGCCACCGAGACCTTAATGCTGATCCAGTAGGCGCTGAGGATCGTCGGCGTGAACAGGTCGGCGATGTTCTTGAGCGTCAGATCACCGTCCGGCGTCAGGAATGCGCCTGCAACCAGATAAAGCGTCGGTATGATGAGAAACATCGCGGCGAAGATCATAAACGGCGCGATGCCGAGCCAGTCTATGACCCTGTCGCGGTTTATCAGGGACGTGGAGCCGGCCACGGATGTTGAAACAGTGCTCATAAAACGACAGCCTTATCGGGCAACAGGAGGAAACCCCTCCGCCGTCAGGCGGAGGGGTCGTGCGTCAGATGTTACTTGACGTTTGCGCCAACGACGCTGTCCCACTTGGTGGTGATGGCGGTCTTGCCGGCAGCCTGCTCGTCGAGCGTCGGGAAGACAGCCTTTTCATAGGCAGCAGCCGGAGGCAGCTTGTCGAGAAGTTCCTGCGGGATCTTCTTGTTGGCAGCCAGATCGTTGAAGCGGATCGGGTGGCAATAGCCCTTCAGCCAACCGAGCTGACCTTCGTCCGAATAGAGGTATTCCATCCAGAGCTTGGCAGCGTTCGGGTGTGGTGCAAATGCCGAGATCGCCTGGACGTAAACACCGGCGTTGACGCCCGATGCCGGAACGACGACTTCAACCGGCGGGTTGCCCTTGAGCGTGTCGCGCCAGGACAGGCCGTTGTAGTCCCATGCGATGACGATCGGGGTCGAGCCCTGTGCCAGCGAAGCGGACTTGCCGATAACAGGAACGAGGTTGCCTGCCTTGTTGAGTTCGCCGAAGTAGGCGAGACCGGCTTCACCAGCCTTGGTCGCATCCTTTTCACCGGTCGCGATACCGGCGGCGTAGACAGCCTGGACGGCCTGGTTGGAAGCGCGCGGGTCACCGGCGAGAGCGATCGAGTTCGCGTAGTCCGACTTCTTCAGGTCGGCCCAGTCCTTCGGAACGTCCTTGACGATGTCGGTGTTCACGACGAAGGAGAGAACGCCATAGTAATCGCCGTACCAGTAGCCGTCGGCATCCTTGGCGCTATCAGGGATCGAAGCCCAGGTCGAAACCTTGTAAGGCTGGATCAGGCCGTCGGCCTTGGCGGACGGACCGAAGGAGAGGCCGACGTCGATGACGTCAGGAGCCTGCGGGCCGGTGTTGCCCTTGTTGGCCTTGATCGCTTCGATTTCGTCGCCCGAACCGGCATCCGGGTTCAGCTCGTTCACTTCGAGGCCGTACTTCGCCTTGAAGCCGGCGATGACTTCGCCGTAGCCGCACCAGTCATGCGGAAGAGCGATGGTGGTCAGCGTGCCTTCCTTCTTGGCGGCAGCGATGAGTTCGGCGCTTGGCTCGGCAGCGGCAATCGCGGTGGACGCCACAACGATTGCTGTAGAGAGCGAGAGCAGTCGAGAAAGATTAGAGATCACTGTTGTTCTCCTTCGGGTTTCAGTGTCCGACGATGCTGTTACTGACGTTACGTGAAGCTTGTGTGACAGTTGGATGACGTTCTTTTTTCTTTGTATCGCAGGCGTTTGGCGCTGATGTTTCAATTACGACACCCGTTTGCCCTTGCACATGTCATCCTTTCCTGTCGTCGTTGTTCCTCCTAACCGAGTTTGCGGAAGAGTCTGGTTTGTTCAAACAGACCCTCCAGGGTTTTCATGCGCTCCTTCGTCTCGTCCCATGTCGAATTCTGGATCGCTTCGATGAGCGCCTCGACGATGAAGAGAGTGACGACGGAGGAATCCCAGGCCGACGGGGCCTCGATCTGTACGCGAAATGTATGACGCGCCAATTTCGCCGTGGGGGAGGCCCATTGATCGGTGAAGACGATGATCTCCGCGCCGCTGTTGCGGGCCGCCGTCGCCAGGCTCACAAGTTCCTGTTCGTAGCGGCGGATGTCGAAGATGATCAATACGTCGCCAGCGCTCATGTTCAGAACATATTGCGGCCAGCCGCTGGAATTGGCCGACAGCAGCGTCGTGTTCGGGCGGATGACCTGCATGTGGGTGAAGAAATACTCCGCGAGCGCGCCGGTGATGCGGCCGCCGACGAAATAGAGCCCGCGCTTGCGATCGGACAACAGCGACGCGACGCTGTCGAAGGTCGCGGTATCCACACCCGTCAGCGTCTGTCTGAGGTTGCCGATGATGGCATCGGCGAAGCGGTTGAGAATGTGGGTGCCCGGCGCGTTCGATGCCCAGCGATCGTGCTTGGCAATCGGATTGGAGATCGTCGCCTCGACCTCCTGGTGCAGGTGGGCCTGAAAATCAGGATAACCCTTGAAACCGAGCTTCTGCACCATGCGCACCACCGTCGGTGTCGAAACGCCGGCGTTTTCGGCAATCGTCGTTATGCTTCCCAGTCCTGAGACAGGGTAGTTATCCAGCAGACTTTCAGCCAACTGCTTCTCCGCCCGCGTCAGCGCGCCGAAATGCGAGTGGATTACGTCCGAAACTGTTTTCGACGCAACGGTCACGCGATCTTGCTCCCCGGGATTGGTCTTGTGCCACTTTCCCACTCAAAGTTAACAACGCTGTCACAATCCATGTCAACTGTTGTCATGAAAAGAATTTTTCAGAGTGCGCTTGACAGTGGCTCGAAGCTGAAGAATTCTTTTCTTATAAGTATTTTATTAACAGTTGTGGTGGAGCGACTGTGATGCTTGCTCAGGTGACAGTGCTTAGCGACGTAGACGGGGAGTGCGTGGCGGTCGAGAGGCCGGACGGCGCGAGCCCGGTGCTTATCATCTGCGAGCACGCGTCACGAGAACTGCCGGTTCGCTTCGGTCATCTCGGCCTGACCGAGGAGGCTCTGAACAGCCATATTGCCTGGGATCCGGGGGCGCTTGCGGTTGCCCGGGGTCTGTCTGAAGCACTCGACGCGACTTTGGTTTATCAGCGTTTTTCGCGTTTGGTCTACGATTGCAACCGGCCACCCGAAGCCCCCGGCGCGATGCCGGAGAGAAGCGAGGTCTATGACATTCCCGGTAATGCGGGCCTGAGCGTTGAGGAGAAGAAGGCGCGCACGGACGCTCTCTATGTTCCGTTTCACGCCGCCATTCGCGCACTGATTCGTGATCGCAAGGCTGCCGGCCAGGACACCGTTATCGTCACTGTCCACAGCTTTACGCCGGTCTATCACGGAAAGACGCGTGCCGTGGAAATCGGCATCCTGCATGATGAGGACAGCCGTTTGGCGGATGGCATGCTTGCCGTTGCCAATGCTGCGCCGCAATATAAAGTTGAACGCAACGAGCCCTATGGCCCGGCAGACGGGGTGACGCATACGCTGATCCTGCACGGGCTGGCCAACGGGTTGCGCAATGTAATGATCGAGGTCCGCAACGACCTCATCGCAGACCAAGCCGGCCAAGGGGTCGTGACCGGCTATCTGACAAGGCTGCTCCAGCAGAGCCTGGACGCCTGACAACAAACGATAAGACCCCAGGGAGCAGTTAATCTGCGATCCGCCCGTAGGCGAATACGTCGCGGGCACTTTGGCACTGGAAAATCATCCGCAATTCCGCGGTTGATGGTGGAACAGGGGGACGTCATGTCCGATTATTCGGAACTCGACAAGAAGCAGGATGTGCATATCCTGCATTCCATGGGCTATGCCCAGGAACTCGAACGGCGCATGAGCTCGTTTTCGAATTTTGCCGTTTCATTTTCGATTATTTGCATTCTCTCCGGCGGCATCAATTCGCTGGCGCAGGCAACGGCCGGCGCCGGTGGTGCCGCTATCGGCATCGGCTGGCCGATCGGTTGCTTCGTGTCTCTGGTCTTCGCCATCGCGATGGCGCAGATTAGCTCGGCCTATCCGACGGCCGGGGGCCTCTATCACTGGGGTTCGATCCTCGGCAACCGCTTCACCGGCTGGCTCACCGCCTGGTTCAACCTGCTGGGTCTGGTCACGGTTCTCGGCGCCATCAACGTCGGCACCTATTACTTTTTCATGGGCTCGTTCGGCACGAGCTATTTCGGCCTGACTGATACCACTGTCGTGCGCATCCTGTTCCTGGTGATCATCACCGGCGCGCAGGCGCTGGTGAACCACATGGGCATCGGGTTGACGGCGAAACTCACCGACTTCTCCGGATATCTGATCTTCGCATCGGCGATCGCGCTGTCGGCCGTGTGCCTCTACTTCGCGCCGTCTTACGAGATCGGTCGCCTTTTCACCTTCGCCAACTATTCCGGCGAAGCAGGCGGCAACGTCTGGCCGGCAACGTCCGGCACCTGGGTGTTCCTGCTCGGCCTGCTGCTGCCGATCTACACGATCACCGGCTATGACGCCTCGGCGCATACATCGGAAGAAACGGTCAAGGCGGCTCATTCCGTTCCGCGCGGCATGGTCTCTTCAGTGCTGTGGTCGGCGCTGTTCGGCTATATCATGCTGTGCTCGTTCGTGCTGATGCTGCCTAATATGGACGATGCTGCCAAGCAGGGCTGGAACGTGTTCTTCTGGGCGATGGACACGCAGGTCAATGCGACCGTCAAGGATATCCTCTATTTCGCGATCCTTGTTTGCCAGTGGTTGTGCGGTCTCGCGACCGTGACCTCGGTGTCGCGCATGATCTTCGCCTTCTCGCGTGATGGTGGCCTGCCTGCATCGAAGGCGCTCGCCAAGGTCAGCCCGAAGTACCGCACGCCTGTTTCGGCGATCTGGACGGGATCGATCCTCTCGGTGCTGTTCGTCTGGGGCTCGTCGCTCGTCTCGATCGGCGATACGCCGGTTTATACGATCGTCGTGTCGTGCACGGTCATCTTCCTGTTCTTCTCCTTCGCGATCCCGATCACGCTCGGTCTGTTCGCCTGGGGCACGTCGAAGTGGGACAAGATGGGTCCATGGAACATCGGCGAGGGCGCTTACAAGCTGTTCTCGGTCCTGACGATCCTGGCGATGATCCTGATCTTCGTTCTCGGCGTGCAGCCTCCGAACGGCCCGGCTCTTTACGTGACTGTCGGCTTCCTGGTGCTGACGGCGATCGTCTGGTTCGGCTTCGAAAGCCGCCGCTTCAAGGGACCGCCGATCGGCGAGGAAGTGGCGCGTCGCCAGGCCGAAATCGCGGCCGCTGAAAAGGCCGTCGGCGAAAGCTGAGCCTTGCCTTCAAAACAGCGGGGCCGCGTTGCGCGGCTCCGTCTTCCAGCTCAACGAAAATGCATGAGGCGCAATCGGCGCGTCCGTCGTCGCACGGAGGCATGCGGTTTCGTTGGCCGGATTTCATTCTGAATTTATGGGGAGGTCCATATGAGCATCTATACTCTCGACGATTTGAAGCAGGACGTCGCCGACGGGCGCATCGATACCGTGCTGGCCTGCCAGGTCGATATGCAGGGCCGCCTGATGGGCAAGCGCTTCCAGGCCGAGTTCTTCCTCGAAAGCGCCTGGAAGGAAACACATAGCTGCAACTATCTCGTTGCCACCGACATGGAGATGGAGACCGTTTCGGGCTACAAGGCGACGAGCTGGGAAAGCGGTTACGGCGATTACACGATGAAGCCTGATCTCTCGACGTTGCGGCGTATTCCGTGGCTCGAGGGGACGGCGCTGGTGCTTTGCGATCTCCTCGATCACCATACGCATGAAGAGGTGCCGCATTCGCCGCGCGCGATCCTGAAGAAGCAGGTTAAGCGGCTCGAGGACATGGGCATGAAGGCGTTCATGGCCTCCGAGCTTGAGTTCTTCCTCTTCGATCAGACTTATGAATCCGCGCAGGCCTCCGGTTATCGAAACCTGAAGCTCGCCAGCGCCTATAACGAGGATTACCACATCTTCCAGACCACCAAGGAAGAAGAGGTGATGCGAGCGATCCGGACCGGGCTGCAGGGGGCGGGAATCCCCGTCGAGAACTCCAAGGGCGAGGCTTCGGCGGGACAGGAAGAAATCAACGTCCGTTATGCCGATGCGCTAACGATGGCCGACCGCCATTCGATCATCAAGAACGGTTGCAAGGAAATCGCCTGGGCCAAGGGCAAGGCGATCACCTTCCTCGCCAAGTGGCACTACAACGCTGCCGGAAGTTCCTCGCACATCCATCAGTCGCTGTGGAGCGCCGACGGCAAGACGCCGTTGTTTGCCGACGACAACGGCAAGTACGGGATGTCCGAGCTGATGGAAAATTACATCGCCGGGCTGCTCGCGCATGCCAGCGAGATCACCTATTTCCTGGCGCCCTACATCAACTCCTACAAGCGCTACATGGCGGGCACCTTCGCACCGACCAAGGCGATCTGGAGCAAGGACAACCGCACCGCCGGGTACCGTCTCTGCGGCGACGGCACCAAGGCGATCCGCATCGAATGCCGCGTCGGAGGCTCCGACCTCAATCCGTATCTGGCGTTCGCAGCACTGCTGGCGGCCGGAATCGACGGCATCGAGAACAAGATGACGCTCGAGGCGCCGTTCGTCGGCGATGCCTACGGCGCCCGCAAGGTTCGCGAGATACCGCGGACGCTGAGGGCCGCGACGGCAACGATGACCAAGTCGAAGATGCTGCGCAGCGCGTTCGGCGACGATGTGATCGACCACTATACCAGGGCGGCGGAATGGGAGCAGGAAGAGTATGATCGCCGTATCACCGACTGGGAGGTGGCGCGGGGCTTCGAGCGCGCATGAGATAATCGCAACAGTAGTGTCGGTGTTGTTGATATCGCATCGGCGTGGTAGTCTTACATTCTGGCCACCACGGAGTTTGTGATGACGGGCATCGACAGCGAATGGTTCTACAAGCAGCTGGAAATCAAGGGGGCATCGCTCAGGGAATTGGCACGCTTTATGTCCCTTGATCCGAGTGCTGTTTCGAGGTTGCTGAAGGCAGAGCGGAAAATGAGTGCGGAGGAGCAGGATCAGATCGCATTGTTTTTCGATTTGCCGCTGAACGAAATCGCCGCACGACGCAGGGGGGGGGCGCAAGGATTCGAGGAAGGCAAGCAGACTGGCTACGTGACCAGTGAGGAAAGCCAGCCAGCAGATAAGCCAGAATGGAAGCCGGGCGACATTCATCCGATTTTCGGCTGCATGAAAGGGACTATGACGATACCCGATGATCTTGATCTAACGGCACCCGCCGACCCTGATTGGGGCAAGGTATATGAAGACTGAGCGGTATCTGCTGGACACCTGCGCGATCATCTGGCTCGTAAACAGAATGCCGATATCCGATGAGCTGACGGACGTTTTGCGAACCATTCCGCCTGGCAGCGATCGGCTCAGTGTATCGGCGATTTCAGCATGGGAGATCGGGTTGCTGATAACAAGAGGCAGGTTGCCGACAACAAAGCACGCGCTATCGTGGTTCGATGATTTCGTGGGGTCTGTTGATGTCTTGGTGCATCCGGTGACCCCAAAGATATTCGTTGAGTCATCCTATTTGCCTCAGCCTGTGCACAATGATCCCGCAGACCGGATCATCATAACGACCGCGAGGGAGGCCGGCCTGACGATCATCACACGTGATCGCGCAATGCTGGCGTACGGCGCTGCCGGCCACGTAAAGACTTTAGCCTGTTAGTAGTGGAGACTGACGGAAATGACTGTAATTCAATGCATATCACCGGTGGACGGATCGGTTTACGCCGAGCGGCCGGCGCTGCCGCTTGAGGCGGCGAAAGAGGCCGTCGCGCGCGCGCGCAAGGCGCAGAAGGCCTGGGCAAGGCGGCCGCTGGAAGACCGCGTTCAGCTGGTGCTGAAGGGTGTGGCGCGGCTGAACGAGATGTCCGACGTCGTGGTGCCTGAGCTTGCCTGGCAGATGGGCCGGCCGATCCGCTATGGCGGCGAATACAAGGGGTTCAACGAGCGCTCAAACTATGTCGCATCGATTGCCGCCGAGGCGCTGGCGCCGCTGGTGGTCGAAGCCAGTGCAAGCTTCGAGCGCCGCATCGAGCGCGAGGCGCATGGCGTGGTGTTCGTCGTTGCGCCGTGGAACTATCCCTACATGACGGCGATCAACACGATCGCGCCGGCGCTGATGGCGGGCAACACCGTGGTGCTCAAGCATGCCTCGCAGACGCTTTTGGTCGGCGAGCGGCTGGTGCAGGCGTTTGTCGAGGCCGGCGTGCCTGAGGACGTGTTCCAGAACGTGTTTCTCGACCACGAGACGACCTCGGCGCTGATTGCGGCCGGCAGCTTCAACTTCGTCAACTTCACGGGTTCGGTCGAAGGCGGCCGGTCGATGGAGCGGGCGGCGGCGGGTACGTTCACCGGTCTCGGGCTTGAGCTCGGCGGCAAGGATCCGGGTTATGTGATGGAAGACGCCGATCTCGATGCGGCCGTTGATACGCTGATGGATGGCGCGACCTACAATTCCGGGCAGTGCTGCTGCGGTATCGAGCGCATCTATGTGCATGAATCGCTCTATGACAGCTTCGTCGAGAAGTCGGTCGCCTGGGTCTCGAACTACAAGCTCGGCAATCCGCTCGATCCCGAGACGTCGCTCGGGCCGATGGCCAATAAGCGCTTCGCCAAGGTGGTGCGCGAGCAGATCGCCGATGCGGTTTCCAAGGGCGCCAAGGCGCTTGTGGATCCGAAGCTGTTTCCCGCCGATGATGGTGGCGCCTATCTCGCGCCGCAGATCCTCGTCAATGTCGATCACTCGATGACCTTTATGCGCGAGGAGACCTTTGGTCCCGCCGTCGGCATCATGAAGGTGAAGAGCGATGAGGAAGCGCTTGATTTGATGAATGACAGCCAGTACGGGCTCACCGCCTCGCTGTGGACGCAGGACGCCGAGCGGGCAGGACGGCTTGGCCGCGAGATCGAGACCGGCACCGTGTTCATGAACCGCGCCGACTATCTCGATCCGGCCCTGTGCTGGACCGGTGTCAAGGAAACCGGGCGCGGCGGCTCGCTGTCGATCATCGGCTTCCAGAACCTCACGCGTCCGAAATCCTACCATCTGAAGAAAGTCACAGCATGAGCGCGCATATCACTGCCAACTGGAGCTATCCGACAGCCTTCAAGCTCGGCCGCGGCCGGATCAAGGAACTGGCGGATGCCTGTAAGAGCCTCGGGATCAGGAAGCCGCTGCTTATCACCGATCGCGGGCTGGCATCGATGGCGATCACGTCGAATGCGCTCGACATTCTCGAGGAAGCCGGTCTTGGCCGGGCGATCTTTGCCGATGTCGATCCGAACCCGAACGAGAAGAACCTTGAGGCCGGCGTCAAGGCCTTCAAGGATGGCGGTCATGACGGCGTCGTCGCCTTCGGTGGCGGCTCGGGGCTCGATCTCGGCAAGTGCGTGGCCTTCATGGCCGGGCAGACGCGGCCGGTCTGGGACTTCGAGGATATCGGCGACTGGTGGACACGCGCCAGCGTCGAGGGCATCGCGCCGATCGTCGCCGTGCCGACGACGGCGGGCACCGGCTCGGAAGTCGGCCGCGCCTCGGTCATCACCAATTCGCAGACGCATGTGAAGAAGATCATCTTCCATCCGAAGTTCCTGCCGGGCGTCGTCATCGCGGATCCGGAGCTGACGGTCGGCATGCCGAAGGTGATCACCGCCGGCACCGGCATGGATGCCTTTGCGCATTGCCTGGAAGCCTATTCCTCGCCCTTCTATCACCCGATGTCGGCGGGCATCGCGCTTGAAGGCATGCGGCTGGTCAAGGAGTTCCTGCCGCGCGCCTACAAGGAAGGTACGGACCTCGAAGCCCGCGCCAACATGATGTCGGCCGCCGCCATGGGCGCGGTCGCGTTCCAGAAGGGGCTCGGCGCCATTCATGCGCTGTCGCATCCGATCGGGGCCGTCTACAACACCCATCATGGCATGACGAATGCTGTGGTCATGCCGGCCGTGCTGCGCTTCAACCGTGCCGTCATCGAGGAGAAGATCGCCCGCGCGGCTGCCTATCTCGGCATCTCGGGCGGCTTTGACGGGTTCTACGACTACGTGCTCAAGCTGCGCTCGGAGCTCGGCGTGCCGGAAAGCCTGTCTGCGATGGGCATCAAGCCGGATCGAATCGATGAACTGTCGGCGATGGCCATCGAGGATCCGAGCGCCGGCGGCAATCCGGTGGCGATGACGCTTGAAAATACCAAGGCGCTGTTCAAGGACTGCTTCTGATACAAAATGCGGACCTGAGACTTGGCCCGGATGGCATCATGCTCTCCGGGCTTTTTTCGTTGTGGAGCAAGTGTTTGGGACGAATGGCGATAGGCTGATGCAAGAAATGCGGGCCGGGATTTAGAGTGCCGTGTTTAGGGATTGTTAACCATGTTTGGAAAGGATGCAGTAACCGCACGATGCATCCCGAAGTGCGCACAAGAGCGATTCCGGCTCACGATATTTCCCCTCGAGGATCGAACATGGCAGTCATCACGTTTGCAAATACCAAGGGCGGAGCCGGAAAGACCACCGCTGTTCTTCTTCTTGCCACCGAGCTCGCCCGCAAGGGCTACCGCGTCACCATCCTCGATGCCGACCCGCAGCACTGGATTTCGCGCTGGCACGAGGTTTCCGGGCATGTTGCGAACATCTCCGTCATCGATTTCGTGACGTCGGCGTCGCTGCCGCATCATATCTCCGACAACAAGCACAGCACCGACTACTTCATCATCGACCTGCCGGGCGCGCGCAACCCGATGCTGGCAACGGCCATCGGACTTTCCGATCATGTGCTGATCCCGATCCAGGGCTGCGCCATGGATGCCCGCGGCGGCGCGCAGGTGCTGGAGCTGCTGCAGTATCTCGACGAGAAGGCAGGCATCAGGATTGGCCATTCCGTGGTTCTGACGCGGGTCAACTCGATGGTGACGACGCGGGCGTTGTCGATCGTCAAAGCGCTCCTCAGCGAGCGCCAGGTACCGGTTCTCGACACTGCAATCATCGAACGCTCGGCATTCCGCGACATCTTCGATTGCGGTGGCACGCTGCACACGCTCGATCCTGCCCGCGCCAGCAACCTTGAGAAGGCGCGTGAGAACGCGCTCTGTTTTGCCGAGGAGATCATGCGCAAGCTGCCGGTGCGGCTTCCGGCGCCGGCCCGCATGACCGGCCCGCTGATCCGTTCGGCCGCCTGAACCGCTTTGCGATGAGATGAGAATGCGCCCCGGTCCGCTGGGGCGCATTCTTTTTGGCATCGAGCCACTCCCTCGTATCGGCGGCTGTGGATGCACTTCTGCCTTCGGCCGTTTCCGTTTATGCATTTCTGGATGACGCAACGGGCGCGCTGCATCAATGGTCATTTTCGGCGCCGCTCGCATCACCCGAAAGGGGGAATTCCGGTGTTTTGCAGAAGCTTTACACTGGGCTGTCTGCCGAGGGCGCAGGCGTTTACCGGGGAGAGCGATGGTCGTTGCGGAGAATACCTATGACAGTCTTGTCGACAGCATTTACGGCGTGATCTTTGGTGACGGGACCTGGGACGGATTTCTCGGCCGCTGGAACGAGATCGTCCCGGGCGGCAGGACGACGCTATTCTACCACGACCCCGACCGCGCAGAGGGCGCATCGCACATCGACAAGGGTTTCAGCGAGGATTGGGTCGAGAGCTACTCCAACCATTTCGCGAGTGTGAACCCATGGGCGCCGTCGATGAGCGTGATGCCGATGTGGCGTGGCCTGCTGGCCGAGGAGCTTCTGCCGCGCGCCGATTTCGTCAAGACCGAGTTCTATAACGACTTCTGGAAGTCTTGCGGCGAGACCGCGATCGGCATGGCGCTGGTGAAGCGCGATGGCAGGATGTTTAATATCTCGACGTCGATCGAGAATGGCGGGCCGGACGAAAATCGCGTCTACGCTGACATGCTGACACGGATGGCGCCGCATCTACACCGGGCGGTGCGCTACTTCGAGGCCGGCCAGACAGAAAAGGGCGCCGACGAAGTCGGTGGGCGGCTGTTCGATGCCATCGGAGTCGGCGTGCTGCTGGTGGGGCAGGGCGGCAAGCTGCTGTCGGCCAGCGCGGTCGGCGAACATGCTCTGGCGGATGGCCGATCCGTTCGCATCGATTTCCAAGGCAGGGTCTGTCTAGCCGATGAGGATGCCGATGTTCGCTACAACAGACTGCTCGCGCAATGGCGCGATGGCGAGCGGCAGCAAGTGATCGATGTCAACGGCACGAAGCTGACGCTGGTGCGCTTGCAGAAGAGCGCGCGGGTGCAGTTCTTCGATTCGCCCAGCATCGCGATCATCATCGAACCCCCGGTCAAAGCGGCCGTGGTGGATATGCCGCAACTCGGCGGCAGGTTCGGGCTGACAAAGGCTGAAATTCGGATCATGCACGGATTTCTTCATGGCTCATCGATCAACGATCTTGCGATCGAAGGCAACCGATCGCGGGAGACGATCCGCAGCCAGCTGAAGTCGGTGTTCGCGAAGACTGGCGTGAAATCGCAGACAGAGCTGCTGCGGCTGGTCTACCGCAACAGTCGGGATCGCCCGCAATGAACGGATATCGTCCTAATCGACGAATTCGACGGTGACGCCCGGCTTGACCATCTTGGCCAGTTCGGTGGCGTCCCAATTGGTGAGGCGGATGCAGCCGTGGCTCTGCGTGCGACCGATCTTGGACGGCTCCGGCGTGCCGTGAATGCCGTAGGTCGGCTTCGACAAGGCCATCCATACTGTGCCGACTGGGCCATTTGGGCCCGGCGGGATGTTGAGGATCTTGTCGTTGGCGCCCTGCTGGAAATTGATCTTCGGATTGTAGGTGTAGCCCGGATTGAAGGCGACGCGTTCGACGGTGACGGTGCCCGATGGCGAGGGCGTATCGGTCGAGCCGATCGAGGCCGGATAGGCCGAGATCAGGCTGCCGGCGGCGTCGTAGGCGAAGACTTGCTTCTTGGCCTTGTCGGCGACGATCCGCGCGACGCTGCCGGTCTTGATCTCGCCGGGGTTTACGACCTTGATGATGGTGCCTGGAATGGTGAAGTCGGCGCCCGGGTTGAGTTCCTTCAGGAAGCCTTCGTCCATGTGGAAGCGTTCGGCCAGCGCCTCGGTGGTCGATGTGAACGCCAGCGACGTCAGCTGCGCCTTGTGGGCGTAATCTTCGGGGATTTCGGCGACATAGGGACCGGCGGCATCGGCGGGCGTGATGGTATAGCTGACGACCGGCAGGCCGCCCGACATGCGCAACTGCTCAAGGATCGCATCCGTGTTGTTCGGATCAAGCGTCTCGCCGGTCATCTGGTTGTAGGCATAGACCGCCTTGGTGACGTTGGCGCCCATGTGGCCATCGATGGCACCCGGCGAAACGCCGGCGCGGTCGAGAAAGACCTGGAGTGCGACGATCTCCGACTTGGACTTGTTTTTCAGCGTGATCACGGGATCGGCCGGCCGGGTTGGCTGGGTAACCTCGGGCTGCTGCTGGTCAGGCTCGATCGAGGCGTAGTCGCCGTCGTTCTGGGGATAAGCCTGGTTTTCCAGCGGCTGGCGATCGATCGAGGCTTCGCGTGGGATGGCGCCGGTCACGGCACCGCGTTCGGAGTAGCGCGTGTCGCCGTAGCCGTCATCGCTGTAATAGGGATCGTTGTTGTAGACCTCACGGGAGGGTGGTGGCGGATAGTAGCCGCGTGCGCGCGCTTCCGTGGCAACGATGTTGCCGTAGCCATCCACGAGGACGCGGTTGCCGCTTCTGTCGCGGGCGTAGCCTGTGCCCGATGGCACGTAGTCGAGAATCTCGCCGTTCGGGGTCACGAAAACGACGCTGCCCTGGCGGCGGTATTGCTGCGCACCGGCATCCTTGGCTGCGGCCGTAAAGGCCAGCACGATGATTGTCCCAGACAATGCCGATTTCAGAAAGCGATTCACGTCTTCGTATCCTTCAGTGACTTGGCGACACACACCCGCGAATTTTGACGTTAGTGTGGAATTTATGAAATCGTGCTGAACAAAAGATGAAAAAACAGCCGAATTTCCCTTTACTCATAAACATTTGAGAGGGCCAGACGGTTCCAATCAAAATGCCGCTATCAGCCGCATACGCCAGATTGACGAAACGCGGCGCGCAACCTAACCCTACGTCGATATCATAAGGAGGAGACGAGGCATGATGGAGTTTGCGGCGGCGCGCGGGCCGAAGTTGATGCTGGACGAGACATCGTTGATGGATATTGGCGGCTGCGTGGTCGAGGGCGTCGATATCGCGCCGAAGGAAGCGGTGCCGGATGACGGCGACGCGCGCATCTCGCACTCCGTCCAGGGCTTTCTCTTCACCTGCGGCCCCGATCATATCCGCCATCGCGAGTCGATTCCGGGCCGTCCCGACGGAAAGACCTTTCCGCTGCACGGATCCGCCGCAGGTCATGCGGCCAAGTTGCTCTGGACAAAGTTCGAAAACGGCAATGCCGAGTGCCGCGCCGATATCGATATCGTCACCGTCGAAGGGCTTCCTGCCCGCATCGAGCGGCACTGGTTCATCGACGGCCAGACGGGCGAGGCGCGTCTGACGGACAGGGTAATCAACACCAGCGAACGGACGGTGCCAACCTTTCTGATGTATCATATGAACATCGGCGGCAAGTGGTTCGACGACGCGACGCGGCTCGAGGGCGCGATGCTGGAGGAGGGCGGCTTTCTCTGGCGGTTCGGCAAAGCCGGCGGCGACATCTTCTGCGTCGAGTCGCCGGCGACGGCAGGCGGTCTTGCCGAGGTTCGTCTTGGGCCGATCGCGGCGATATCGGGCAAGACGCTGCGGGTTCGCATCAAGGCCGATACGCTTCCGCATCTGCAGGTCTGGAGAAACCAGACCGCGCCGGCCGACGTGCTTGGCATCGAGCCGGTCTCGCATCGCTGGGTGGGGCGCTCGGAGCTCGAGGCTGCGGGGGAATTCGTAATGCTGGCGCCGGGCGAGAGTCGCGAATACGCGCTGAGCTTCGCCTTCGTCTGAGCGCCTTGATTGGCGCGATCCATGGTTGACGCCCCGCATCGGGCGGCGTAGTCATTCAGCCAACGAATTCAGGAGTATTTGCGATGGACATCCGCCAGATCGATGACGAATATTCGGTGTCGGGCCAGATCACGGTCGATGAGCTGGACGAGATCAAGGCCTTGGGTTTCAAGTCCATCGTCTGCCATCGTCCGGACCAGGAAAGCATGGACCAGACGCCGTTCGCCGATATCGAAGCGCGGGCGAAGGAGCTCGGTCTTGAGATCGCCCATGTTCCTGTCGGCCCGATGGGCGTGACGGAAGAGGCGGTTGCCGGCATGGTCGATGCGCTCGACGAATTTCCGCGCCCGATGCTTGGCTACTGCCGGTCCGGCGCCCGTTCGACGGCGATCTATCAGAAGACCCACCACATCCGCACTTAGCTTCGGGTTAAGTTGACATCCGGCGCCGCCTCTCGTGCGGCGTCTTTCTTATCATAGCAAGGAGAATACCATGAGCATCAAGCGTATCGACGCCGGCGCCCGTATGAGCGGCGCAGTCATTCACGGCAACACCGTCTACGTTGCCGGTCAGGTCGGCGAAGGCGCCACCGTTACCGAGCAGTGCAAGGATGCGCTCGCCGAAGTCGATCGCCTGCTCGCCGCCGCTGGCTCCGACAAGTCGAAGATCCTGCAGACGCTGATCTATCTCTCTGACATCGCAGACTTCGCCGAAATGAACGCTGCCTGGGAAGCCTGGGTCGATCCGGCCAACACGCCGGCCCGTGCCACCAGCGAAGCCAAGCTGGCTGCGCCGAAGTACAAGGTCGAGTTCATCGTTACCGCTGCGATCTAAGATCGTCGCCTCTCGATTTAAGAAAGCCGGTGGGTTCGCTCGCCGGCTTTTTTGTTTGGTGCGATGTCAGGGCGCGCGTGTTTCTTCCGAGGTGTCGGATACCGGTTTCGAGGCGAAACGACGCTCGCGCCAGATGATGTAGAAGCCGGAGCCCATGATGATCAGGATGCCCAGCCATTTCAGCGCATCCGGGAAATCGCCGAACACGAGCCAGGCAAAGGCCGTCGCCGAGACGATTTCGAAATACTGCAGCGGGGCGAGCGTCGAGGCGGGTGCCGAGCGGTAGGCATAGACGCCGAAGATGCCGGCGATCGCGGCGGTGACGCCGACGCCGAGCAGATAGAGCCAGGCACGGGTATCGGGCAGGACGGGATCGAGAACGTCGGAGCCGCTGCCATGGCCGATATAAAGCAGGATGGCGCAGATCAGCAGGCCCCACAGCCCCATGTGGAACTGCATCACCCAAGGGGCTTCGCGCTGCGCCAGCGCCCGGTTCATCATCGCCGATATGGCGATGCAGACGGCGCTGACGACAGGCAAAAGCGCGACATAGCCGACTTCCTGGAAGCTCGGCTGGATGATCAGGATGGCGCCGAAGAAGCCGACGCCGCAGGCGGTGTAGCGCCGCCAGCCGATGGCTTCCTTCAGGAAGATGCTGCTGAGGATCGTCAGGATGATCGGCTCGACGAAGAAGATGGCAATGGCGTCGGCGACGGCCATGTATTTCAGCGTGGTGACGAAGGAGATCATCGAGATGGTGATGATGGCGCCGCGGATCGCGTGGAACAGGCTCTGGCGCCATGTCGTATCAGCGAGGTTGCGGCGCCACAACACGATCGGCAGCATGCAGAGCGCCTGCACGGCAAAGCGCGCGGCGGTGATCTCGGCGGACGGTATGGTGGTGATCGCGAGCTTGGAGAAGATGTCGATGACGGGCGAGATCAGCACCGAGATGAACATCAGGATGAGGCCCGTCATGACCTCGGAGGAGGTGTTGACGAGCCGGGTGTTGCTGCTGCTCATACGGTGCTCTCTGCTGCGGACTTGACGACCGCCTGGTCGCACCAGTCGGCGAATGCCGCGATGGCGGCATCCGCGCCGATCTCGTTCAGCGTCTCGTGGCGCATGTCCTGATATATCTCAGTGCTGATACGGGAGAAACCGGATGCTTTCAAATGATTTGACAGCCAGAGGATGGCTTTTCCGTTCTCCGTGGCCGGATCCTGTCCGCCGCCGACAAGATTGATCGGCAGGCGGGTGGGCAGGCGGGCGAGATGCGATTTCTGCGGCGCGCGGAACGTCAGTTCGAAGAGATCGAGCCACAGGGAGACCGACGCGTCGAAGCCGCAGAGCGGGTCGGCGATATACGTGTCGACCTCGGCCGGATCGCGGGACAGCCAGTCGAAATCGGTGCGGTGGCCGGCGATGGATTTGCCCCATGCGGCGAAGGTCAGCTTCGGAAGCAGGGCGCTCGGCACATCCGACCCCTTCAGCGCACGTTCGGCAAGCAGGATCGCCTGGGCGGCGCGTCCGGCGAGGCCGGGATTGAAATTGGAGTTCCAGATGGCCAGCGCATCGAACTTGTCCGGATGGCTGACGGCCGTGTTGAGCGCGATCAGTCCACCCATCGAATGGCCGAAGAGAATGACGGGAAGGCCGGGGTGCTGGGCTGCGGCGTGGCTGCGCATCGCCGCCACGTCGGCAATCACCCGGTAGATGCCGTCGCGCTTGGCGAAGCGGCCGATCGGCGCGTCCGCGGCTGTCGTCTCGCCGTGGCCGCGATGATCATGCGCGTAGACGTGGTAGCCGCGCTTCGCCATGGCAGCCGCAAACGGCGCATAGCGTCGGGAATGCTCCGCGAGGCCGTGGCAGACCAGCAGAATGGCGCGGGCCCGTCCTTCCGCCGGCTGATGGTGAAAGGCAAGCGAAGCGCCTTGGGTCACAAGGCGCTGGGTGTCTGCAAACATGATTTCCTCCGTAACGGGAGAAAACCAGAACAGCCGCCAAATGCAACAGCCCGATATCGTTGTGCCGGGGAATTTCGACAGGCGCGTTTTGCGTCTTGCGGAAACGGAACACACATGGTTATTTGTTCATGAATTGTTCCTTGTTGGGGGTGAAGATGAGCAATCAGCTGTTGCGCGTGGTGTTGATGCTGCTGGCGACGATCTCGGCAAGTGCGGCCGTCGCGCAGGAGGGTGGCGGACGGACGCGGTTTATCCTGGCGGCGAGCTGGCAGCCGGCGTTCTGCCAGACCAACCAGCGCAAGGCCGAATGCGCCAACCAGACGCGCGATCGTCACGACGCGACGAACTTCTCGCTGCACGGGCTATGGCCGATGCGGCGGGACTATTGCGGCGTTTCGGAGGATTTGCGCGCCGCCGACAAGGATGGCCGCTGGAGCGATCTGCCGGCGGTGACGCTGTCGGCGGAGGGCAAGGCGGCGCTCGACACGGCGATGCCCGGAACCCAGTCCGGCCTCGAGCGGCATGAATGGCTGAAGCACGGCACCTGCACCAACATGAGCGCCGACGATTATTTCGCCACGGCCGTCCGGCTGGTGGGCGAACTGAACGGCTCCGGCGTCCGCGACCTGTTTGCCGCCAATGTCGGCAAGTCGCTGAGCGCTGAGCAGATCAAGTCGGCTTTCGACACGAGTTTTGGGCCGGGCGCCAGCGACCGGGTGAAAATGAGCTGCCGTCGGGCTGGCAACAGTCGGGTGATCAGCGAGATCACCATCGGATTGTCGGAGGATGCCACGACGGACGCGCAGGCCAGCCTTGGCGACCTCATCCAAGGAGCCGGGAGGACGTCGTTCGGCTGCAACGAGGGGATTGTCGATGCGGCTGGGTTTTGACCGCATAGGGTAATCTTAAATTTCTCATGAGTATCATGGGCGCCATCGGTCCAATACGAGGCGAGTGAAGTCTGGTGTCCATACTTGCTGCAGAAGGCTACTCCTCCATAACTCGCCAGATGTCACTTCTACGCGCTTTCGTCATCATGTACGTGACGGCGCTGGTCATGGTCCTTTTCGATATCGCTGATGGCGTGCGATTCATCAAGGACGTCGATGACCAGTTGCGAGAGTTACAGATTCGCTTCCTGATGTCGGCACAGGGGCACTGGTTCGACATGACATTGCCGTTCATCAGCATGCCAGAACCTTATGTCTCGCCTTGGTCGAGGATGATCGATCTTCCCTACGTGCTGATTGCCTTGTTGCTCCAGCCGTTTCTTCCTGTTGACCAAGCGATTTCGGTTGCCTTTCAAATTTGGCCACCAATGCTGTTGTCGATCTTCTGCCTGCTGGTCGTGGCGGCCGTGCGCAGGCTTGTGGCCGATCTACCCCTTTCCAAGCTTGCCTACGCTGTTTGCTTGATGCTCATGACGGTGGTGATGAGTATGGGTGTGCTGGAGTTCTCACCCGGGCGCATCGATCATCACAATGTGCAGATTATCGCCATGATGATGGTCATTGGCGGACTCATCCGCTGGGATCGGGTCGGTGGTATGATGATTGGCGCCGGCAGCGCATTTTCCACCGTCATCGGGCTTGAATGCTTGCCGTTTGTCGCGATTGCCTACGCAGGACTGGTTGTCTGTCAGATTGCGCGAGTGCAGGAGACCGGCAAGATCATCCTTTGGTCATCTCTCTCGATCCTGGTGGTTACGGTATTCTCATCGTTGGCGTTCACCGGGCCGGTCGCTGCACTGTCTACCCAGTGTGATTCTTTCTCTGCACCCTATATTTTTCTGCTGTGCGGGTTTGCCGTCATCCTTTCCGCATGTGTTCTTCTTCAGAACGAAAGGACAGGCGTGTTCGCGAGAACAGTCGGCTTGGCGCTTCCCGGCATTGTGCTTCTAGGCGCCGCGGCATTTCTTTTTCCCTCCTGCTTGTCAGGCCCATACAGCATCATCGATCCGATCTCGCACGAGCTGTGGTTCGACAGAATCTGGCAGGAGAAAAGTATCCGCTACTTCTACCAGAATGGCCAATACGACATGGTCTCGATGCTCGGCATGACACTGCTTGCCGCGATCGTTGTCGCGCAATTCGTCATCGGAAAAGCCCGATCGGGTAGCTATGGGATCGCGATTGCGTATCTGGTGGCATTGGGAGCGTTGCTGTTGACAGTATTCGTTACACGCAACATCCGGTTTCCGCTGGCGCTGATGCCGATCTTTCTGCCGCCGGCGATTGCCGTTCTGTTGAATTCGACAAGACTGACGCGCGCGCATCGCGCCACTGTGGCGGGGGGAATCGCGCTCCTTGTGAGCCTTGGTGGGCTTGCTATCCTGTTTCCCGCACACCAACGCGATTTCGATGCGGTCGATTACATGGCAGGCCTGGACTGCGATGGACAGGACTTTTCGGTGTTGAGCACCGTATCGCCCGGACGGATAGCGGTGCCAGAGGGACTTGGTCTGCCAGTGCTCTTCGCGGCGCCCGCAAGCCTATCGGTGGCAGCGGTGCCGTTTCATCGAGCCTCGCCAGGCATGAGACGTATGTATCAGGCTTTCCTGATGTCTGACCCGGACCTTCGGCGGACGGCTCTCGCTCCCTTCGACTACGTGGCTATCTGCCAGTTTCCGCTTGTCGATATTTCCGATAAAACGTCTCTCTATGCAGCGCTTGCGAGCGGTGACAGATGGCCTGGGCTGGAGCCGGTGCAGCCGCCGGTGAAAACCGCGTTCCAGCTTTACAGGATCGATCACGCCAAGCTGCAATAAGTACGGGCTACACGCCGCTTCGCGCAGACGCATTTTCAAAACCGTCCGGTTTTTGGCTGCGGCGCGTTGCTCCCGGGCGTCAATTCGCCTACATAGCGGCAAACCTGAAATTCCGCCGCGGAGCACCTTATCAATGGCACGTCAGTTCATCTATCATATGTCGGGGCTCAACAAGTCCTACGGCGCCAAGAAAATTCTCGAAAACGTCAACCTGTCCTTCTACCCGGATGCGAAGATCGGTATCCTCGGCCCGAACGGCGCCGGTAAGTCGACCGTGCTGCGCATCATCGCCGGCCAGGACAAGGAATTCACCGGTGAGGCCTGGCTCGCCGAAGGTGCTACCGTCGGCTATCTCGAGCAAGAGCCGCATCTCGATCCGGCGAAGACCGCTTTCGAGAACGTCATGGTCGGCGTTGCCGACAAGCAGGCCGTGCTCGACCGCTACAACGAGCTGATGATGAACTATTCCGACGAGACCGCCGACGAAGGCGCCAAGCTCCAGGACATCATCGACAGCCAGAACCTCTGGGACTTGGAACAGCAGGTCGAGATGGCGATGGAAGCGCTGCGCTGCCCGCCTAAGGATGCCGACGTCACGCTGCTGTCGGGTGGTGAACGCCGCCGTATCGCGCTCTGCCGCCTGCTTCTTTCCCAGCCGGACCTGCTACTCCTCGACGAACCGACCAACCACCTCGACGCCGAGACCATCGCCTGGCTGGAAAAGCACTTGCGCGACTATCCGGGCGCCGTGATGATGATCACCCACGATCGCTACTTCCTCGACAACGTCACCGGCTGGATCCTCGAGCTCGACCGCGGCCGCGGCATTCCTTACGAAGGCAACTACTCGGCCTATTTGCAGGCGAAAGCCAAGCGCATGCTGCAGGAATCCCGGGAAGACGCAGGCCGTCAGAAGGCGATTTCGCGTGAACAGGAATGGATCGCATCCAGCCCCAAGGCACGTCAGGCGAAGTCGAAGGCCCGTATCAAGTCTTATCAGCAGCTGGTGGATGCCGCCGAGAACGTCCGTCCCGGCGACGCGCAGATCATCATTCCAGTCTCCGAGCGTCTCGGCCAGGTGGTCATCGAGATGGAAGGCATCACCAAGGGTTTTGAAGGCCGCACACTGATCAACGATCTGTCGATCAAACTGCCGCCGGGCGGCATCGTCGGCATCATCGGCCCGAACGGCGCCGGCAAGACGACGCTGTTCAAGATGATCACCGGCCAGGAAAAGCCGGATTCGGGTTCGGTCCGCATCGGCGAGACCGTGCAGCTCGGCTATGTCGACCAGAGCCGTGATGCGCTGGCCGCCGACAAGACCGTATGGGAGGAAATCTCGGGCGGTGCCGAAGTCATCAAGCTCGGCAAGTTCGACATGAACTCGCGCGCCTATTGCGGCGCCTTCAACTTCAAGGGCGGCGACCAGCAGCAGAAGGTCGGCAACCTCTCGGGTGGTCAGCGCAACCGCGTTCACCTTGCCAAGATGCTGAAGGCCGGCGGCAACGTTCTGCTGCTCGACGAACCGACCAACGACCTCGATACCGAAACGCTCGGCGCACTTGAAACGGCGCTCGAAAACTTCGCCGGTTGCGCCATCATCATCAGCCACGATCGCATGTTCCTCGACCGCCTGGCCACCCACATCCTCGCCTTCGAGGGCGATGGCCATGTGGAATGGTTCGAAGGCAACTTCGAAGACTACGAACAGGACAAGATCCGTCGTCTCGGCGCCGACGCGCTGAACCCGGGCAGCCAGTCCTACAAGCGTTTGACGCGCTAAGCGTTCGCCGCCGATCAAAAGATGTCAGAGCCCCGCTTCGTCGGGGCTCTTTTTTTACCGACCATGTCGCTTTCCGCGCAGCGAATTTCGTGAACGGATCGAAATCCTGCTTGCACGGCCAATCCGTTTCACATAAAGATATCTTTATATGTTGATTGGATCGAATATGGGTGAGCCCGTCAGGCTAGGTTTGGATGCGTTGGTGGACGTGCTGCGGGCGGCCGGTGAGCCGACGCGCCTGCGTCTGCTGGCGCTGCTGGCCGCAGGCGATGTCACCGTTACCGATCTTACCGAAATTCTCGGACAATCCCAACCGCGTATCTCGCGCCATCTCAAGCTGCTTGGTGAAGCGGACCTGATCGATCGTTATCAGGAAGGCGCATGGGCCTATTTCCGGCTGCGGCAGGAGGGCAAGGCGGTCAACTTCGTTCGCAGCCTGCTGTCGCATGCGTCGGAAAACGATCCTGTCATCCTTCGCGACGGCGAGCGGCTGGATGCCGTGAAGCGTCAGCGCTCGGAGCGGGCGCAGGCCTATTTCAGCCGCAACGCCGGCGAATGGGACGAACTGCGCCGCCTGCACGCCGCCGACGAAGAGGTTGATGCGACCGTCATCCGCCTGCTCGGCAGCCAGCCGATCGATTCGCTGCTCGATCTCGGTACCGGCACCGGCCGTATTCTCGAACTACTCTCCGGGCTCTATCGCCGCGCCATCGGCGTCGATGCCAGCCGCGACATGCTGAGCGTTGCGCGCGCCAATCTCGACCGGACCGGCATCACCAAGGCTTCGGTGCGCCATGCCGATATCCTGAACCTGCCGTTCGAGGCGCAGGATTTCGACCTGGTGACGATCCACCAGGTGCTGCACTTCTTCGACCAGCCTGAGATCGCGATCGGCGAGGCGGCACGCATGCTGCGCCCGGGCGGACGGCTTGTGATCATCGATCTTGCGCCGCACGCGCTGGAATATCTTCGTGACGAACATGCGCATGTGCGTCTCGGCTTCTCGCACCAGTCGATGACCGACTGGCTGCGCAAGGCCGGATTGGACATAGAGCAGGTCGTCGATCTTCATCCGGGTCACGAGAGCGGGCAGGGGCTTACGGTCACCATCTGGCTCGCGCGCGACCCAAGGCGTCTGATGGCCTCCTTAGAGAGCGACCATGCCGCACCTACATTTGCCGGGAGAGACTGACATGACTTTGAACCACGACGCGCGCAAGCGGATCGGCATCTCCTTCGAGTTCTTTCCGCCGAAGTCCGAAGAGGCGGAAAGCCAGTTGTGGAAGGCCGTCAGCGAGCTGCAGGACTGGAACCCTGATTTCGTCTCGGTGACCTACGGTGCCGGCGGCACGACCAAGGCGCCGACGCTGGCGACCGTGTCGCGCTTCATCGCCTCGACGCCGCTCGCAACCGCCTCGCACCTGACCTGCGTCGGCGCGACCAAGGATGAGACACACAGCGTCGTCGAGAGTTTTCGCGCTGCCGGCGTGAAGCATTTCGTCGCCCTGCGCGGCGATACGCCGGATGGCGTTGGGGCGCCTTACACGCCGCATCCCGGCGGCTATGCCAATGCCTCGGAACTGGTGGCCGGTCTGCGCGAACTCGGCGATTTCGAGATTTCCGTCTCCGCCTATCCGGAGAAGCACCCGGAAAGCCGCGATGTGGCGGCCGATATCGACATGCTCAAGCGCAAGGCTGATAACGGCGCCAACCGGGCGCTGACGCAGTTCTTCTTCGACAACGACAATTTCGAGCGATATCTGGAGAAGGTGCGGGCGGCCGGGATCACCATTCCCGTCGTTCCCGGCATCATGCCGATCATGAACCTGACGCAGCTGAAACGCTTTGCCGGGGCCTGCGGCACCGTCATCCCGGCGTTCCTGGATGACCGCTTCGCTGGCTATGACGACAAGCCGGAAGAGCGGGCAAAGGTGGCCGCCGATGTCGCCGCCGAGCAGATCGAGGATCTGGCCAGGCGCGGCATCAGCGATTTCCATCTCTATACGATGAACCGCTCGCCGCTGGTGTCGGCGGTGCTGACCAATCTTGGCTTCAAGCGGGATACGAAGCGCGCCGGCGCGGCTGCCTGATTATCATGTCCGTAAAACCAAAAGGCGCATGCCGCGATGGCATGCGCCTTCTGGATTCTGAACTGTTCGCTCTTCAGGAGTTTCGGCATAGCCCTTTCGTGGCAGCTGGTGTCAGACGAAAAGCATCGACACCACAAATAGAAACGCTGCACCGATCAAAAGGACATTGAAGGATCGTGTCAGTCCCATGTCTTTCTCCTCGCGTTAACAGACCCATAATATGTCGGGATTGCGGCGCTTGAAAAGCGATTTTTTTGCTGCGATGCGGCGAAAATGTCACATCTCCCGGTGGTGACAAAAGCTATTGCGCTGGAATCGCTGGCAAAAATGCCTGCCGAAAATATTCACAGATTTTAACGGAGCGTAAAACTGGGCGATCCGGCATTTACGCCTGCGGCGGATTGAAGGCGCAGCACAGGTCTCTGAAAAACAACGGAAATCCGGAAACGAAAAAGCCGGGCTCTTGGCCCGGCTCGTCGTGACTCATTGAGTGCCGCTCAGAGCGCGTTGAGGAGGGCGGGCGTTGCCCAGCCGTCGGCCGGCATGCCGAGGCGCTGCTGCTGCTTCTGGATGGCGACGCGGGTGCCGGAGCCGAGAATGCCGTCGATGGCGCCGACGTCGTGGCCCATCGTGTCGAGCTTGGTCTGAAGCTCCTTCATCTGGTCGTTGGTCAGGCCCTGTTCCGGGGTGCCCTTGAGGTAGGGCTCGGAGCCGGAGAGGCGGGTGCCAAAATAGGCGGCTGAGGTCGTGTAGATGAAGGACTTGTTCCACTCGAGATAGATGCCGAAGTTCGGATAGGCGATGAAGGCTGGTCCGAGGCGGCCCTGCGGCAGGACGAGATCGCCGCGCAGCGTGCCGAAGCTGGTGTCGCCATTGCGTGGCTTGACGCCGAGCGCGAACCACTCGCCGGCCGTCATGGTGCCGCCGAGGCCGGACTTTTCGAAGGGCAGGCTTTCGGGAAGGGTGACCTCCTGCAGCCAGGGCTGGCCCTTCGTGAAGCCGAGATGCTGGATGAAGCGGGCGGCGGTCAGGATGGCGTCAGGGCCGCTCTGCTTCAGGCGGACGTGGCCGTCGCCGTCGCCGTCCATGCCGTAGGCGATGATGTCGCGCGGCAGCATCTGCACCTGGCCGATTTCGCCGGCCCATGCGCCGGTATTGGTCTCAGGGTCGAGGTCACCGTGCTGGACCATCTCGATCAGGGCGATCAGCTGCGGGCGGAAGAGTTCGGGGCGGCGGCAGTCATGCGCCAGCGTCACCAGCGCGTTGCGGGTGTTGAAATCGCCCTGCACGGCGCCGAAGTCGGTCTCCATCGCCCAGAAGGCGGTGATCACGCCTGCCGGTACACCGTATTCCTGTTCGGCGCGGGCGAAGACGTCGGCATACTGCTTCATCTTCTGGCGGCCGATATCGAGGCGGGCCTGGCTGACGGTGCGCTGCGAGAATTCGAGGAAGGTCTGCTTGAAGACGCCCTGGGCGCGGTCGCGGCTGAGAACCTTGGGGTCGATCTGGGCGCCGGCGAGTGCGCGGTCGGCGGCTTCGGCGGAAGCGCCGGCGGCGATCGCTTCGGCCTTGACGCCGGCGAGGAAGGTGGAGAGGTCGCCGTCGCAGGCGACGGCAGAAGCGGCTGCCGCAGCAGGTGCCTGTTCAGCCGGAGCGGCCGGGGCCGGTGTTTGCGCTGCCGCGCCGGTTGCGAGGCCGACGGCGAGTAAGAGAGCGAGCGCAGAACGGCTAGCAGGCGTGCGGTGCATGGAGTGTATCCTCGTCATTGCTTGAATTGCTGTCGATGTCCCAAATGATTGTGACAGAAGCAAGAAAGAAAGCGCGACGTTACTAAGAATTCCTATCCTTGGATACAGAGGCTACCCAGTTATTCCAGTTCTTCGCAGAGCCCGCGAACACGTTAATGTCAGTCGGACCCTTGATGCCTGGTATAACGCCGGTCGAGGTGTACTGCCAGAACGCCCAGCGACGGTTGGCGTAAGTCACTTCCGGATGCTTGGCGACCGAGCGGACCCAGAAGTGATAGTCTTGGAAATAGCCGTCGAGGTTTTCGCGGTGGAAGTCCACCGAGGTGTAGATGATCGGGCGCTTGCCGTAATAGGCTTCGAGCCGGTCCATGAAGCGCTTGATCTCGGAGCGCACGGTTTCAGGATCAGGACGTGTGCGGCAGGTCTTCGACTCGCCGTTCCACTCGACATCGAGCACCGGCGGCAGGCGCATGGCCTCCTTCGGCACATTGCTGATGAACCAATCGGCCTGTTCGTCTGCCGACGAGCAGAAATAATAGAAATGGTAAGGGGCGTGCGGAATGCCGACCTGGCGGGCTTCCTGCCAGTATTCGCTGAAGCGGGGATCGACGCGGTCCTTGCCCTCGGTGGCCTTGATGAACGCGAAGGCGACACCCGACTTGCGGACCGTCTGCCAGTCGATGTCACCCTGCCACTTGGAAATGTCGATGCCGTGGATGGCGTTCTGCTGCGGATGCTTCGGGCCGAAATCCTGCGGATCCGTGTCCTGAAAGCGCATTTTCGGCTTTATCGACGCAGTCGAGAGATAGTCATAGCCTGACGAGGTGCAGCCAGCGAGCATGATGGCCAGGGGCAATACGCATAACAGGAGCCGGCGCATGGGTGTTCCGTCGTGAACAGAATGATCTTGTCGCCCCACAGCCTGACCTTCGAAAATGACGTGCCCAGCAGATAGATGCCCCTCTATTCACCATATCAACGTAAAAAATCGGTTAGTTTCAAGCTAAATATTAGCGGCCTTTAATTATAATTGCCCGCCAGGCATAGCCGCCGCCGATGCTCTTGAAGGTCAGGGTGGCGTTTTCAAGGTCCGCCTTGGCCCGCAGGACGTCACGCAGATCGGCGCGAGGGGTGACGTGGAATTTCGTCAGCCACGAGCGGAGGAGGGCGCGGAACCAGGCCGGGAGGCGTTCCTGCTGGCCGAAATCGACGATGTGCAGTTGTCCGCCGGGGTTGAGCGCGGCGAGTGACGCGTCGACGGCGCGCTGCCAGTCCGGGATCATCGACAGCGCGTAGGAGATCATCACGCGGTCGAAACCATCCGTGCCGAATTCCTGCGGCGTGAAGGCGGTGGCGTCGGCGACGCGAAAGTCGGCCGAGGTGGGAAGGCCCGCAAAGGTCTTGCGCGCCGAGATCAGCATTTCCTGCGAGATGTCGAGGCCGTAAAGCTTCGCCTGCGGGAAATGCCTGTGGGCGAGCGCCAGATTGCGGCCGGTGCCGCAGCCGACTTCGAGCAGCGTGGCGTTCTGCTCGAGGTCGAGGTTGCGGATCGTCTGGTCGCGGCCCAGCAGGTAGTATTTGCGCGTCAGGTCGTAGATGTGCCGCTGGTGGCGGTACATGCCGTCCATCAGGTCGGCATGGTTTTCCGATGGTGCAGTCGGGCGCATATCCACCTGACTCATGGCTTCTTCACGTAGATATGGAAGCCGCCGTAGATCGCCGAGCGGTCTTGCGCGGTCAGTTCGAGCGAGCGATCGGCGAGATAGGTCCACTGTTCGCGGAGCGCTGGCGACAGGCGGCCTTCGATGATGCTCTTTTCGGCGGCGGTGCGGAAGATGACGCGGGCACCGTCGCGGGCGGTGCGCGAGATTTCCGACCAGACGTCGTTCAGCTGCTGGTCCGTCATCCAATCTTGCGCGTCGAGCAGGATGTAGCGGTCGCGCGAGGCGGCCGGTTCGCCGGCGAGCAGCTCGGTGAAGCTCGCATGGTGGACGCTGACGCGGTCGACATTGGCGCGGATCGCCTCGTAGTGCTCCGGCTTCAGGTAGGTCGGCAGCGGACCTTCGCCTTCCTCGGCGTATCGGCGGGCGAATGCCTGCCAGGCGAAGTAGTTTTCCTGCATCGGGAAATGACAGGTGAGCTTTTCCAGCCGGTGGCGCAGCACCGGCGCGATCGAATTGTCTGCGGCGAGGCTTGCCAGCTCGTCATATTGCTGCGGCGGGATGCCGAGGCCGAAGAGCGAGCTCTTGCGGCTGGTGATCCAGCGGACGACGGGCTTTTCGAACAGCGGCGCAATCTTCTGGTCGAAAAGCTTGCGCTGTTCCTCGAGCGTCCTGGCCTTGGCGATGTCAGTGAGATCGACGCCGTGGACGCGGGCTAGCAGGTGTGCGGCGCCGATGAAGCGGCCGAGCAGGCCGGTCTTGTAGATGTTGCGGTCAAACACCGTGACGCGGCGGCGGCCGAGCTTGCGGCCGTTCCAGTAGTTGCGCGTCGTGTCGTCGAGGTTGGCAGACAGGAACCGGTCGAAGGCCTGGCTGTTGGCGCTCTGGCCGGATCGGGCGAGGAAACGGACAAGATCGGCGCGGCTTGGCAGATGCCGGAAGGCTGACAGCTTCAGCTTGTTGAGGGCGATGTGGTGCGGGTTGAGATCGACAACGTCGATCGACGCGGGCGACTGCGAGAGATAGGCGAGCATGTTGCAGCCACCGGAGCCGATTGTGACGATGCGGTGATGCGGCTCGAGCTCCATCGCCAGCATGTCGAGATCGGGGTCTTCCCAGATCTGCGGATAGACCAGGCCGGAGAAGAGCAATCCGAACAGGCGTTCGGACAATCCTTCCTTGGAAAAGGCCTTGTGGCGGAGAAGCGCTGCCTTGAGTTTCCGGTTCTTGCGGAAGCCGGCATCCGGGGCAAATTCCGTCATAAGTGAGTCTCTCAACTTTTTGGCGTTCAGGGCGTTTAACGCGACGGGACTACAGTTTGATGACGTTGCCTGTGGGCGGTTTTGGCCGTGGAAACCGTACATCAATGGATGTAGGCGGCAGATCGAGGGGCTTTCGTACCATCGATTTTCCTGCTTTTTTAGCGTTTCGGAGGGGTGCCTATGCCAGTTGTTCTGCGTGTCCTGAGGGCCGTTGCTGTCCTGCTGCTCGTCATCGCCGCCATCGGCGTCGGCTGGCTGTATGTCAGCCCGCCGGAGTTGTTGAGGGTTGGCGACGGCTATGCGGCAAAGATCGTCTGCTCGAATGTTTTCGTGGCCGGGCGTGATGCGGATATGGTGCTGGCGAAGGACGTGCAGGCGCCGGGCAATCCCTTGCTGCGGCTGATCACTGTCGATGTCGATCATGAGCGGAAGCGGGTGACGGCGCGGATTCTCGGTATGTTCGCGGCCAACTACGCCGCCTATCGCGACGGCTTCGGCTGTGCCAGCGTGCCGGATGGCGATTTCGAGGCGGCGCAACTGGCCGTTCCCGACGCGCAGCAACCCAAGCCTCTGGAAAGCAAGGACAACTGGCCGGAAGGGAATGCGGTTGGATCGTTCGCCGATGCGCGCATTGCGGCGCTTCTCGCGCGAGAAGAGCTGACCGGACCTGATATGCGGGCGGTCGTCGTCGTCCATCGAGGCAGGATCGTCGGGGAGGTTTACGGGGAGGGGTTTGGTCCGCAGACGCCGCTGATCGGATGGTCGATGACGAAGACCGTCAATGCGGCGGTGGTCGGGCGACTGATGTTATCCGGCAAGATGGCGTTCGAGGATGCGGGCCTGCTGCCGCAGTGGCGGGATGGCCCACGGTCGCGGATCACGCTCGCGCATCTGTTGGCGATGGAGAGCGGTCTGGGGTTCAACGAGAACTATGGAACCGTGGCGGATGTGACGCGGATGCTCTATCTCGACGCCGACGAGACGGCGCTTCCGGCCAGCCGGGCGCTTTCGTCCGATCCCGGCACTAAATTCAACTATTCCAGCGGCACCTCGGTGCTGATTTCGCGCATCTGGATGGATAGGATCGCGGATGCCAGGCAGGCGCTGGATTATCCCCGGCAGGCACTGTTTGCGCCACTCGGGATGTCGAGCGCGGTGCTGGAGGCGGATGCGCGCGGTACTTTCGCCGGCAGCTCCTATCTCTACGCCACGGCCCGCGACTGGGCACGATTCGGCCAGTTGCTGGTTCAGAACGGCGTGTGGAAAGGCGAGCGTCTGCTGCCGGAGCATTTCATGCGGATGATGTGGACGCCGACAAAAGCGTCGCGCGGAGCCTATTCGCGCGGTCAGGCCTGGCTCAAGCCCCCCGGCAATGCGGATGCCGGCATTCCCGCCGACGCGTTGTGGCTGGAAGGGCATGACGGGCAAAGCATGGCGGTGATACCGTCCGCAGACCTCGTGGTGCTGCGGCTCGGGCTGACGCCGAGCTGGCTGGGCTACAGGCCGCAGGTTCTGTTGAAGGATGTCATCGAGGTGCTGGAGACCGACAGATAGGCGCGGTCGCCTCCAGTAGAAGCTAGTAGTTGCCGTGGGCGATGTCGTCCATGCCCTTGCGCTTGGCGTCGTAGTAATAGCCGCGCGCATAAAGCCTTACGGCGTTGTCTTCGCTACTGTCCGACACCAGCCAAGCGCCGCGCAGGTATTTCGCCGCGTACTTGATGTTGGTTTCGGCGTCGAACAGGCCCTCCGGCTGGCCGTCGTAACCCATCGACTTGGCGGTATTGTACTTGATCTGCATGAGGCCGAAGTAGCCGCGCTTGTTGTAGGCCTTCGGATTGTAGCGGCTTTCGCGATGGACCACGCGGTGAAGCAGCGATGCCGGGACCTTGTAGATCTGCGAGTACTTGTCGATGATCTTGGTGATCGCGCTCTTTTCGACCGTCGGTGCGCCGTCATCGTCGTCGTCGCCAAACATCGGCGGTGCAGCGGGCGGGTCGATCGGGCCTGAGGTGTCGAAGCCGTAGTCCATCATCTGATGCGGCGTCGTGTCGATCGCCGACAGGGCTGCCACCGCATTGTTCTGCGGGCTGGCGGCGAAGGCGAGTTCGGTCGCCGGCGTGCCGGGACGCGGTGTCGGCACCACAGACTGGATCGCGGTCATCTCGGGCGTCAGCGGGATCTGGCCATAGGCGGCCGGCTGGAGCTGAGCTGTCTGTTGAAGCGGATCGGTGCTCGGCATGGCCGCGGTGGCGACAGTCGGCGCCGTCTGGTCGGCACCGGCGATCATCTCTGTCACGGGCGCGCCTTCTCCCGCTGGAATGGCCGCGAACATCGCATCTTCGCCGGGCTTCGGGGTCGGAACGACGACCTGTTCGGCCATCAGATCCGCCTGGGACGTATATTCGACGCTCGAGCAACCAGCGGCCACGCAGCACAGCATCGTCGATACGATGAGGTTGCGTTTCAAGCCGGAAATACCGATCGCTGCCATACTCTCACTTTCGTGAAACGCGCCGCCCCGGCAGCGTTAAAAGTTACCAAAAACCTTAAGCCTTGATCCGCCAATTAACCTATTCGTGGCTTTGCGGCAACCCAGAGAAAATATCTACGCGGCAATGCGCCTATATCCTGCCGTCACGGCACCGGCGGCAATCAGCAATGTGCCGCCCGTTCTGTTGACCGCGCGCTGCACGGCGGCCTTGCGAATCAGGCCTCGCGCGGCGTGCGCGGCAAGGGCATAGGTCGAGGCGTTGATCGTGGCGAGCACGAGGAACGTCGCTTCCATCACCAACATCTGACCGAAGAAGGGCAGGGCCGGATTGAGGAACTGCGGCACGAAGGCGACGAAGAAGACGATGCTCTTCGGGTTGAGCGCGGTGACGACATAAGCGTGCAGGAATATCTTCAGCGATTTCTCTTCCGGCAAGTTGTCGTTGTCGGCCATCGGCCCCGCGATGATCGGCGCGCGCCAGAGCTTGATGCCAAGCCAGATCAGATAAGCGCCGCCGACCCACTTGAGCACGGTGAACAGCGTTGCGGACGCGGCTAGAAGCGCGCCGAGACCGAACAGCGACGCTGTCATTGCCGTGAAGTCGCCGAGCGCTACACCGCTCACCGTTGCAAAGGCCGTCTTACGACCGTGACCGAGGGCGTATGATACGACGAGGAGGATCGTCGGTCCCGGTATGGCCAGCATAATTGCCGACGCGGCCGCGAAAGCGAGCCAAGCTTCGAGCGACATGTATTCTCCTCCTCTTCCTTAGAAAGAAAGCAAAGACATCATATGCAGCTTGCGTCAATCATGCGCCGCGGTATTTCTGCCCGATCTCGTCCATCACTTCGCCGAACCACTTGACCGACGTGTCGAAGGGCTTACCGCCCTTGATGCGTGGGAATTCGATGGTGCGGAGCTTGCCATTCTGGCCCTCGTCGTGGCCGGTGACACCCGAAACCTTGTTGAGCGCGCTTTCGACGGCAAGGTCGGTCATGCTCTGGATCAGGCGGAGATCGTCGGCGTTGGCGGGGGCGGAGCGGGCGAAATAGCCTGATTTCTGCACGAGGGAACGCTCGGCATTCAGCAGGCTGGCGAACTGTTTCTGGAACCAGCCGCCGACGTTGATCGTGTCGATCTTGACGTGGCCGAAGGCATCGCGCTTGACGGTCTCGCCTGCTGCTTCGCGCTCGGCGACGATGGCGTCGAGGCAGGCCCCTTCGGAGACGAAGACCGTCGCATGGCCGACGCGGTCCATCACGTCCTTCAGGCGGGCCGATTCGGCTTCAAGATCGAAGACCGTCTCCGGCAGATACACGGCGTCGATGCTCTTCATCTTCGCGTTGGTCAGCAGGCCGTCGACATACTCGTTGTTTCGCGTGCGGCGGAGATAGGCGCGGGCGGTCGCGGCGGTCAGCCAGCCGCAATGGCGACCCATGACCTCATGGATGATCAGCGTGCGCGGCGCCGCCGTCTGCTCGTTGCTGACATTGTCGAAGAAATGGGCGCCGACTTCGGCAGCCGTCCAGGCGCCGAGTGACTGCTTGATTGGCACGACATCGTTATCGACGGTCTTCGGCAGGCCGACCACGGTCAGGTCGTAGCCGTTGGCAGCGAGATAGGCCGCGAGGTCGGCTGCCGTGGTGTTGGTATCGTCGCCGCCGATGGTGTGGAGGATGCTGACGCCGTCGCTGGCAAGTCGTTCCGCCGCGACTCGAAGCGGGTTCTCACCCTCCTTGACGAGGCCGCGCTTGACGCAGTCGGCCGCGTTGGTCAGCTTGACGCGGCTGTTGCCGATCGGCGAGCCGCCGTAGCGGTGCAGGAGGTACGCCTTCTCGCGCATTTGCGATGTGATCGAGATGCTGTCGCCAAGCAGAACGCCCTGGTAGCCGGAACGGTAGGCGATCAGCTCGATTTCGGGCGCGATGTCCGTATAGCGCTCTATCAGTCCGCCGACTGCCGAGGAGAGACAAGGTGCCAGGCCTCCGGCCGTGAGCATTGCGACTTTCTTTTTCGGCATGGTGCCTCCGCTATCGTCTGGATCGTGGGCTGTTTTCAGTCCAAGCATGGATGCGGCAGGCAGAGATGACTGTAAAGTGTTGTTTTGATGAAAAATGCGGCTTTTGGCTGCTGAAAATGGCGGAAGGCCGATCTAATCGTTTCAAGCGCGAGCGGCGGTTGAAAGCAACTGTTGATATCGTTGGGCGGAGCTACGGGCCGGTCTATTTCGTGCCGTTCACATGCGACCATTACCGAAATGTGAAAGGTGTTTTCAACTCTAAGACCAATCGTGATCTTGCAAAGGCAACCTTTATTTGGTCAACGTGTTTTCTCTTTTTGTTGCACGAGAGACCTGATGTCCTTCTGGGAAAAACTGCTGAACGCCATTGGCAACGCTGCGGGAAATGCGCTTTCCGCCGTGGTCGAGGCTATTCGCACTGTTTTCGAAGGCGATCCGGAGACCCGGCGCAAGGTCGCGTTCTCGGTGGCAATCATCGCGCTGTCGGCGAAAATGGCCAAGGCGGATGGAATCGTCAGCGAAAAGGAAGTGAACGCCTTTCGCGAGATTTTCGAGTTTCCGGAGGATCAGGCCGTCAACGTTGCTCGTCTCTATAATCTGGCACGCCAGGACGTGGCAGGTTACGAGGCCTATGCCGAGCGGCTTTCGACGCTGTGCGTGACCTGCGCCGCCAATTGCCCTGTTCTCGAAGAGGTTCTCGACGGTCTGTTCCATATCGCCAAGGCTGATGGCCTCATCCACGAGAAGGAGATGGCGTTCCTGACGCATGTCGCCGAAATCTTCCAGATGAGCGAAGATCGGTTCGAGCGGATTGCGGCACGGCATGTGTCGATCGGGCACGATCCCTACAAGGTTCTCGGCGTCTCGCCATCCGACGATTTCCCGACGATCCGCCGTCGCTACCACGGCCTTGTCCACGAGCATCATCCCGATCGGCTGATCTCGCGCGGCGTGCCGGCGGAATTTCATGCGATTGCCAATGAACGCATGGCGGCGCTCAATGCCGCCTATGAGGCCATCGAAAAGGAACGCCGGGCCGCATGAGCGCCTTTACGGCAGACTACGCCAAGGCCAGCGTACTGGCATCGCCAAACCATGGCGAGCGTGTCGACGGGCAGAAGCCCGACATGCTGATCCTGCACTACACGGGGATGCCCACCGCCGAGGGCGCGCTGGAGTGGCTCTGTCGCGAGGAAAGCCAGGTCTCCAGCCACTATTTCGTTCACGAGAACGGCGATGTCGTGCAACTGGTGCCGGAAGCGCGGCGCGCCTGGCATGCGGGCAAGAGCGTCTGGCACGGCAATACCGACATCAACTCCGCATCGATCGGCATCGAGATCGCCAATGCCGGTCATCCCGGCGGGCTGCCTCGCTACCCACAGATGCAGGTGGATGCGGTGATCGAATTGTGTCGCGACTGCGGCGAACGTTGGTCGATCGCGCCGGAAAGGGTGCTTGCGCACTCGGATGTGGCCCCGAGACGCAAGCTCGATCCGGGCGAAAACTTCCCATGGGATCTGCTGCATGAAAGAGGTGTTGGACACTGGGTTTCACCGGCGCCGATCACTGGCGGCCGGTTCTTCCAGCGCGGCGATCAGGGGCAGCCGGTCGAGGCCCTGCAGTCGATGCTGTCGCTCTATGGTTACGGCACTGAGATATCAGGCGAATTTTCCGACAAGATGGCTGGGGAAGTCGAGGCGTTCCAGCGCCATTTCCGGCCTGAAAGGGTCGATGGGATCGCCGACTTTTCGACCATCGACACGCTTCACCGCCTGCTTGCCGCCCTGCCGCGCTACGGTGCCTGAGAGGCGGTCCGCGCAATAGCGAATATCCCTAGATTTTGGGGGTGTGCTGCGCTGCCACATGTTTTCCCTATTATCTCCTCAATGCGATGGTCTAACCCCAGTCGCTGAACGGCGATCGTTGCTTAGTTGTGGGCCTGCAACGTCGTCAAATGAAACATAAAAGAATATCCGCCTAGAAATTAAGTATTATGGCGGAAATGTGCTTTGGTTGGATTTCACCTGAACCAACGCATTTCTTTTGGTCGGAGTACTTCTACTACATGAGAAAGATTATTTCTGCTGCGGTGTGCGCGAGCGCTCTGCTGATGGGATTCAATTGCGCTTTTGCAGGCGATTGGGGCAACAGAGCGCAAACGACAGACAAGACGCCGATCCTGAAGACCGAGAAGGCCGAGACGTCGAAGACGGCGCCAAAGGTCCGGAAGACTGAAAAGATTCACAAGGCACAGAAGACGCCGAGTGCGCAGAAGCCTCAGAAGACCGTGGCATTGAAGACCGTCGACAGAACCTCCGGTTTTGCCATGCCTGAGATGCCTGGCAGCAAATACGCAGCGATCATCGTGAAGTATGCCCGGCAGTATGATGTTCCGATCGAACTTGCACATGCCGTCGTTCGCGTCGAGAGCAACTACAATCCCAACGCACGCGGCAGCGCCGGCGAAATCGGCCTCATGCAGATCAAGCCCGCCACGGCACGGATGATGGGTTACTCGGGTTCGAGCAAGGGGCTTTTCGATCCTGATACCAACATCAAGTACGGCATGAAGTATCTCGCGGCAGCCCACGAGCTCGGCGGCGGCGAAACCTGCGGCACCATTCTCAAGTACAATGCCGGCCATGCGGCGACGCGGATGAACCCGGTTTCCAAGGCCTATTGCGGCAAGGTCATGGCGATGATCGACTGATCGGGTTCGAGCGATCGGATCGACTGGCCGGGCCGAGGCCCGGCGTCCGTAAAACATCTGGTCGCGGAATCACTTGAACCTCGCACTTAACATTATGATTCAACTTGGTGGTCATGCTATCTCGCCTTGAAAACGAGGTGAGAGATGGCAATCGATTTCAAGGTGATCGTGATCGGGCGCGGGATGATGGGCGCGGCTGCGGCCCGCCATCTTTCCGCGATGACCGAAGGTGTGGCACTGGTCGGTCCGCGTGAGCCGGCTGAGCGCAAAAGCCACCATGGTGTCTTTGCCAGCCACTACGACGAAGCGCGAATTACCCGGACATTCGACGATGACATGGTCTGGGCGACCTTCGCCGGTCGTTCGCTGGATCGCTACGCGGAGATCGAGGCGAAAAGCGGCATCTCCTTCTTCACGGAGGCCGGATGCCTTTTTGCCGGTCCCGCGCCGCAGCCGGGAGAGGGTTATCTCGGCCGCGCCATCAATGTTTCCGCCATGCTGGGCGTCGATTTCGAAACGCTGGATGCGCATGGCTTGCGGGTGCGGTTCCCGCAGTTTTCGCTGCGACCTTCCTTCAACGGCTATTTCGAAAAGCGCCGGGCAGGGCATATCAATCCCCGGGCTCTGGTCCGGGCGCAGGCGTCGCTTGCCGAGGCCGGCGGTGTCACGCTGATCGATGCGACGGTGACTGGCGTCAGGGATGCTGGCGCTCATGTCGAGGTCACCGCCGGCGACAGGATACTGACGGGCGAGCGCGTGCTGGTGGCGGCCGGCGGTTTCAGCAATTTCAATGAGCTTCTTCCTGATCCGATCGATATTCGCGTCGCGGCGCGCACGGTCGTGTTCTACGAGCTTGGCGAACGCGAGATGGCGATCTTCGGCGACATGCCTTCGACTATCGTTTTCGGCGACCGTGACGAGGATCACGTCTACATCCTCCCGCCCGTGCGCTATCCTGACGGCAAGACCTATCTGAAGCTCGGCGGCGATACCGAGGCGCGGACCTTCGAGACGCTGGAGGATGCCGGCGCGTGGTTTCGCTCGGATGGCGATGCGGCCGAGCGCGAACTGCTGGTTGCTGCCGCCGACGAACTGATGCCGGATCTCGCCGGCTGCCCGGTGACGACGGCACCCTGCGTTGCGACCTTCACGCCAACTGCCTATCCCTATGCCGGCTTCACCTCGTCGCCGCGGATCGCAGTGCTGACGGGCGGCAACTTCGTCGCGGCCAAGTCGTCGGACGAACTCGGCCGCCTTGGCGCTGTCCTGATGACCGAAGGGCGACTTGGCGACTCCGATTTCGGCAACGAACTGACACCGGTTTTTCGATAGGTGAGATGATCATGGGTGTGGATTTCAAGTACATCATCGTCGGTCGAGGCATGATGGGTGCCGCCGCCGCCAGGCATCTGGCGCGGCTGACGGATGGCGTTGCGGCGATCGGGCCCGACGAGCCGGCCGATCGAAAAAGCCATTCCGGCGTCTTTGCCAGCCACTATGACGAGGGGCGCATTACCCGCACCATCGATCCCGATCGCGACTGGGCGTTGCTCGCCAATCGCTCGATCGCACGCTATGGCGAGATCGAACGCGATAGCGGCATCTCGTTCTATACGCCCGCGGGTTGCCTTGTGGTCGGCCCGGAAGAGGGCGGTGTGGAAAGCTATGTCAAGCGGACATCCGCTGCCGCCGCGTCGCTGGGCGTCGAGACCGTAACGCTTGACGATGCCGGGCTTGAGCGCCGCTTTCCATTCTTTGCTTTCCCTGCCGGCAGCCAGGGTGTCCACGAGGCCACGGGTGCCGGCTACATCAGCCCGCGCAATCTGGTCCGCGCCCAGTCGGTGGCTGCCGAGAAGGCCGGGACATCCGTCATTCGCGACTTCGCGGTCTCGATCAGCGACGAGGGCGGCGTGGTTACCGTGGAGACGGCGGGCGGCAAGACCTATCGCGCCGAGAAGGTGCTGCTGGCGGCCGGCGGTTTCTCCATTGCGGAGAATCTCTTGCCGCAGCCGGTTGATCTGAAGGTTTATGCGCGCACGGTCGCTTTCTACGAGATCGACGAGGCAGCCGCCGCAGCCTTTGCCGGCATGCCGTCGCTGATCATGCACGGGACCAGTGGGCCCGATGGAATCGACGACTTCTACATGCTGCCGCCGATCCGCTATCCCGACGGCAAGCTCTACATGAAGATCGGCGGCGATCCCGACGACGTCAGGCTTTCCCGGGAGCCGGAGCTGCGGTCCTGGTTCAGGACGGACGGGCGGGAGAGTGTACAGCAGCATCTGACACGGGTGATCTCGCGCGTCGTTCCCGAGCTCAGACCGGTGACGCTTTCCAGCGGCTCATGCGTCGTCTCCTTAACGCCGAGCGGCTATCCGATGATCGGCTATACGTCTTCGCCAAGGATCGGCGTGCTGACGGGCGGTTGCGGCACGGCTGCCAAGAGCTCGGACGAGATCGGGCGTCTCGGAGCCGAGCTGCTGCTAGAAGGTCGAATCAACGGGCAGGGCTACGCAACGGATTTCAAACCGTATTTCCGTTAGCGGCGGCCGATATTTCGTTGGCATTCCTTTCCGCTCTCCGTTAAGGGAGCCTTGCCAGTTGGCCGGGCAGCCGCGCTTTACCAATGTCGAAAGACGGTAGGGTGAGGAAAGTCCGGGCTCCACGGAAACACGGTGCCGGATAACGTCCGGCGAGGGCGACCTCAGGGAAAGTGCCACAGAAAGCAAACCGCCTGCCTCGGCAGGTAAGGGTGAAAGGGTGGGGTAAGAGCCCACCGCATCTCCGGCAACGGCGATGGCACGGTAAACCCCACCGGGAGCAAGACCGAATAGGGATGACGTGGTCGGCGCAAGCCGTCCGGCTGGTTTCCAGGCCAGTCATCCGGGTGGGTTGCGAGAGGCAGCGTGCAAACGTTGTCCCAGAGGAATGGCTGCCACGTTCCGGTTTCGGCCGGAGCCATACAGAACCCGGCTTACAGGCCAACTGGCGATTATCTTTCCCGCGAAGCGTACGATTTCACTGATCCCGAACGGCTCAGTGGGACGTTCGCGGCTGCGCCGAACATTCTTCGCAGGTGGTCACTGTCGACGACAATGCCGACCATCTTTTTAATAGTTTTCCACAGGTTGTGCACTGAATTTCAGATGTGAGGCCCGTTTTTGTAGATTGGACCACCGAATCTTGAGCTTTCGAAGCCGGTAAGATTCCGCCGAAGCTGAAACTTGGCATAACACTTCTCCATTTTTATTCGGTTATTTTTCAGATACGGTAGTTTTTATTACAAAATTTCTATTTATGAATATACTATATTTAATGTTTCTATGATAGGCGCCGCCAATCGCAATTTATGCTCTTGTCGATCAAGGAACTGTCTTGCGATCGGGTGCGATCGG
Source organism: Hyphomicrobiales bacterium (assembly GCA_900470805.1). Taxonomy (GTDB): domain Bacteria; phylum Pseudomonadota; class Alphaproteobacteria; order Rhizobiales; family Rhizobiaceae; genus Rhizobium. Next base: position 72,772 of record UCCA01000026.1, read on the forward strand.
TTCTCGGCTCACTGTGGCGCCGGGCGTTTGTTGCTTCGCCGCTTCGGGTTTTCGAGAGAGCGTGTCCACGGTCCTTGGGAAGGGATCGGGTTTTGCGGCCTTAAGTGCCTGTTGCGCATCCGGTTTTTTAGTCATGGGTCAGCGCGTGACGGATGAGGCGGCTGCGCGCCAGTGGCTGCGATCTGCGCGTTCATAACCCTTTGTTAAACTTAACAGCTTATAAATTTTCGATACTGCGCTCATCGTGAGACGGGCGTTTCCCATTGACGCCCATATGGTCCCATGTTATCCCATTCCTGCACTGCGCAAGGGCAATCAAGTGCCCACCAATCGCATAGTAAAGGCGTTCTCCGTCGCGGAGGCGCTGGATGGGTTTTTGCTCATTCAGCCTGCGAAGCTGTGTCTGATGTTTGGGGTTCCGGGCGCGTGATGTCTGTCGGGGCTCTTTCGGGAGCGGATGTTTCGTGTCATGAGCCGCTTCCTTTCACATGCGACCAACAGGATCGATTCCAAGGGCCGGGTTTCCGTGCCGGCGGCATTTCGGTCGGTGCTGGCGCAAGGCAATATCCAGGATTTGTACTGCTTCCAGGATTTTGTGTTTCCGGCGATCAGCGTCGGCGGTTCGGAGCTTCTCGAAAGGTTCGAACGGCAGATTGCTTCGGGGGATCCGTTTTCGCCGGAAGCCAACGAGATGTCGCTCCTCATTCACGGGGGCGGGGTCTTCATGAAGCTCGATGCCGAGGGTCGGTTGATGGTCACGGATTTCATCCGCGATTTCACCGGGATCTCGGACGAAGTGACCTTCGTCGGTCGGGCGGATCATTTTCAGCTGTGGCAGCCGAAGGAATTTCAGGCTGTGCAGCTGCGGGCACGAGAGGAGCGCAGGCTGGCGGGCAGGCGTTCCTCGTAACACGAGGGAACGGAATGGCGGCGAATCCTGGCGAAGGTTCTACTGATGCCGGTGGCGGACCGGTTCGCCACATTCCGGTTCTTCTCGGCGAGGTGCTTACGGCGCTCGAGCCTGCGGCTGGCAAGGTCATTCTCGACGGTACCTTTGGTGCCGGTGGCTACACGTCAGCGATCCTCAATGCCGGCGCCGACGTGATCGCGCTCGATCGTGATCCAACGGCAATCGCCGCAGGCCAGGAACTGGTTGCGGCGCATGGCGGCCATCTCAAGCTCATTCACGCGCAGTTTTCCAATCTGGCCGATCAGGCGCCCGCTGGTGGGCTCGACGGTATCGTCCTGGATATCGGCGTGTCGTCGATGCAGATCGACGAGGCGGATCGCGGTTTCTCGTTCCAGAAGAACGGGCCGCTCGACATGCGCATGTCGGCAGCAGGCGTTTCCGCAGCCGACGTCGTCAACCGCGCCAAGGTGGCCGAACTCATCCGCATCTTCCATTTTCTCGGTGAAGAGAGCCAGTCGCCTCGCATCGCGCACGCTATCGAGAAGCGGCGCGCCGACAAGCCGTTCGAGACCACCCGCGATCTGGCCGGGCTGATCGAGATCGTGACGCCGCGCAAGATGAAGGACAAGATCCATCCGGCGACGCGCGTCTTCCAGGCGCTGCGCATCTTCGTCAACGACGAGCTCGGTGAGCTGGCGCAGGCGCTGTTTGCCGCCGAGCGGTCGCTGAAGCCGGGCGGTCGGCTCGTTGTCGTCACCTTCCATTCGCTGGAAGACCGGATCGTCAAGACCTTCTTCTCCGACCGTGCCGGCAAGGCCGTCGGTTCGCGCCACATGCCGGTTGTCCACGAGCGCGCCGCGACCTTCGATCGGATCGGCAAGCCGATGGTGTCCGCCAGCGAAGCCGAAGCCGAGATCAATCCGCGCTCGCGTTCGGCGAAGCTGCGGGCCGGTCTGCGGACCTCCGCCGCCGCCGAAGCCGCCGACATGTCGATCTTCGGACTGCCCAACCTCGCAAGTCTCGGAAAGCTCGGAGCCTGATATGCTGAGAACCTTCGATATCGTTCTTGTCGGCGTCATGACGGCTGCAGCCGCCGTGACCTACACGATCAAGCATCGTGCCGAGCTGAAGCTCGAGGAGGTTCATCGCCTTGAGGCCGAGATCAAGCTCGAGAAGGACACGATCGACCTCCTAAAGGCCGACTGGGCGCTGCAGTCGCAGCCGAACAGGCTTGAGCGGCTGGTCAACAACTACAACAGCGAACTGCAGCTGCAGCCTACGGTCTCGACCTCCCTGGTTCATGCCAAGGAGTTGCCGATGCTGAAGTCGCAGGTGCCCGTGCCTGAAGTGGCCGACGCGAAGAGCGGCACCAAGCCGAAGGCGAAGGTCGTGCCGGCAAAGCCGGTTGAAGACGAAGACGATATGGCAACCGGATCTGTGGAGTAGAGATGTCCTTTCTTTCACGCATCATGGACGCCAAGAGCCAGGCGCATTTCTCCTCCGGCGTCTACAGCCGCTTCGGCGGTCCGTCGGGCAACACGACGATCCAGGGCACGCGCAAAAAGCGCAGCGGCCAAGCCAAGAACCGTGTCGGCCTGCTGGCGTTTGCTTTTGTCTGCCTCTACTGCGTCATCGGCGGCCGGCTGATCGAATATGCGGTTCGCGATCAGGATACCGTCTCCAGCATCCCGCCGGCCGACCGCCTGATGGCATCGCGTCCCGATATTCTGGATCGCAACGGCGAAGTGCTGGCGACCGACATTCGCACCGTTTCGCTGTTTGCCGAGCCGAACAAGATTGTCGATGCCGACGAGGCCGTCGAGAAGCTGACGACGGTGCTTCCCGATCTCGACATGAAGGGCACTTACAAGAAGCTTTCCAACCGCACCTCCCACTTCGCCTGGCTGCGCCGCCAGTTGACGCCGAAGCAGCAGAGCCAGATTCTGGCGCTCGGCATTCCCGGCATCGGCTTCCGCCCGGAAAAGCGCCGCTTCTATCCCGGTGGCGCCACGGCCGCGCACATTCTCGGTTACGTCAATGTCGACAACCGCGGCGTTGCCGGCATGGAGAAGTATATCGACGACCAAGGATTGGCCGATCTTGCCTCCGTCGGCATGACCAGCGACCAGCCGCTGGAACCGGTCAAGCTGTCGATCGACATCCGCGTCCAGAACATCGTGCGCGATGTCGTGGTCAACGCGGTCAAGAACTATGAAGCCAAGGGTGCGGGCGCCGTCGTCCTCGACATCCACACCGGCGAAGTGCTGGGCATGGCCTCGGCGCCGGATTTCGATCCGAACAACCCGCTTGAAGGCGCCAAGGAAGGCTGGCTGAACCGCATGTCGAACGGTACGTTCGAGATGGGCTCGACGTTCAAGACCTTCTCGCTCGCCATGGCGCTCGATACCGGCAAGGTCAATCTCAATTCCAGCTTCGACGCGACGCAGCCGATCCGGATCGGCGGCTTCACCATTCACGACTTCCACGGCCAGCGCCGCTGGCTGACGCTGCCTGAAGTCTTCCAGTATTCGTCCAACGTCGGCACGGCCCGCATCATCGACATCGTCGGCATGGAAGCGCAGAAGGACTATCTGACCAAACTTGGCCTGCTCACCAAGATGAAGACCGAGCTGCCCGAGGTGAAAATGCCGAGCCAGCCGAAGGTCTGGAAGAAGATCAATTCGGTGACCATCTCCTTCGGCCACGGCGTATCGACCACGCCGTTGCAGACGGCGGTAGCGGGGGCGGCACTAGTCAACGGTGGCAAGCTGATCGAGCCGACCTTCCTGCCGCGCACCCGCGACCAGGCGGATGACGTGGCCGAAGTCGTCGTCAAGAAGACCACCAGCGACGATGTGCGATATCTCTTCAAACTGAACGGCATCAAGGGCTCCGGCCGTAATGCCGACGTGCCCGGCTTCGACGTCGGCGGCAAGACCGGGACGGCAGACAAGGTCGTCAACGGCCGCTACGCCACCAACCTCAACTTCAACGCATTCCTGGCCGCTTTCCCGATCGACAATCCGCGCTATGTGGTGCTGACATTCTGCGACGAGCCGCACAATGGCGAGAAGGGCCAGAACATCGCGGCCTATACCGCGGCGCCGATGGTCAAGAACATCATCGCGCGGGCGGCGCCGATCCTTGGTGTGGAACCGAAGTTCGGTGAGGACGGATCGGCCATGTTGGTGTCTTATTGAGTCACAATGAATGTCGCAGCCGATTCGCCATGGGGGTGCCACGGCTCGAGAGAGAAGTTCTATGAAACTGCGGGATATCGCCGGAAACGCTTTTCCGGAACTGAAGGAACAGCTGGACGGGCCGGTTGGAGCGCTGGAGATTTCCGGCCTTTCTCCCGACAGCCGCAAGATCACGTCTGGTATGGCGTTCGTGGCGGTCGCCGGTACGAAGGCTGACGGTGCAGGCTTCATCGCCGATGCCGCCGCGCGTGGCGCGGCCGTTGCCATCGCCGCGCATGCCGTCGAGACGTCCATTCCCGTTCTCGTGGTCGGCGAACCGCGTCGCTTCCTGTCGATCGCCGCGTCGAATTTCTACGGCAAGCAGCCCGAAACCATGGTCGCCGTCACCGGCACCGCCGGCAAGACCTCGGTGGCCTCTTTCACCCGCCAGATCTGGGCGCATGCCGGCCATCCTGCGGCGATGATAGGGACCACGGGCGTCGTGTCTCCGACGCGCAACGATTACGGCTCGCTGACGACGCCGGATCCGGTGTCGCTGCATCAGCTTCTGGCCGAACTTGCCGACGAAGGCGTCACGCATGCGGCGATGGAAGCGTCGAGCCACGGTCTCGACCAGTCACGTCTCGATGGCGTAAAGCTCGCCGCCGCGGCCTTTACCAATCTCGGCCGCGATCACATGGATTATCATCCGACGATCGAGGACTACATGGCCGCCAAGATGCGGCTGTTCGATACGCTGCTGCCGCAGGGCTCGCCGGCCGTCATCTTCGCCGACGATGCATGGTCGGAGCAGGCGATCAAGGCGGCGATCGATGCCGGGCATGTCGTGCGCACCGTCGGCCGCAAGGGTGACTATCTGACGCTGAAGCGCGTCGAGCATTTCCGCCATAAGCAGGTCGCCGAAATTCATGCCGAGGGGCAGATTTTCGAGGTCGACATTCCGCTTGCCGGTGATTTCCAGGTGGCCAACGCGCTTGTCGCCGCCGGCCTTGCCATGTCCACGGGCGTTCCGGCGAAGGTGGCGATGGCGGCGCTGGAGAAGCTTCAGGGTGCCTCCGGCCGCCTCGAGCTGGTCGGCCACACCAAGGACGGCGCGCTCGCCTATGTCGATTATGCGCACAAGCCCGAGGCGCTTTCCAATGTCCTGGCATCCGTGCGTCCCTTCACCACTGGCCGCGTCATCGTTGTGTTTGGCTGCGGCGGCGATCGTGACCGTGGCAAGCGGCCGATCATGGGCGAGATCGCCTGCCGACTGGCCGATGTGGTTGTCGTTACCGACGACAATCCGCGTTCCGAGGAGCCGGCTTCTATCCGCGCCGAGATCATGGCGGCAGCGACCTGCGCCACCGAAATTCCCGACCGCGCCGAGGCGATCCGCCAGGCCGTCGGCATGCTGACGTCAGGCGACACGCTGATCGTTGCCGGTAAGGGTCATGAGGAAGGGCAGACCATCGGGAATGAGACGCTGCCGTTTTCGGATCACGCCGAGTTGCGCAAGGTTTTGGAGGAGCTGACATCGTGAGCTGGCTTTGGACGACGCAGGACATGATCGCCGCCATGGCGGGGCGCCCGTTCGGGACGCTGCCCGAGGGTATTACCGGCATTGCGATCGACAGCCGTTCGATTGCGCCGGGCGAAGCCTTCTTCGCGATCAAGGGTGATCGCGTCGATGGTCATGACTACGCGTCGATGGCGATGGCAAACGGCGCAGCGCTGCTCGTCGTCAGCGAAGCACGGTTGCCGGCCATGGGGCGCCTGACCGTGCCGATGATCGTCGTCGAGGACGTGCTTGTGGCGCTCGGCAAGCTCGGGCTTGCAGCACGGGCGCGTTCGCGGGCGCAGATCATTGCAGTCACCGGTTCTGTCGGCAAGACGACCACCAAGGAGATGCTGCGCCGCGTGCTGGCGCCATCGGGCAAGGTGCATGCTTCCGTCGCTTCCTTCAACAATCACTGGGGCGTGCCGCTGACGCTGGCGCGCATGCCGCTCGACACCTATTTCGGCGTGTTCGAAGTGGGCATGAACCATCCCGATGAAATCCGGCCGCTGGTCAAGATGATCGAGCCGCATGTCGCCGTCATCACCACGATCGCGCCAGCGCACCTCGGCAATTTCAAGAGCATCAAGGAAATCGCCACCGCGAAGGCCGAGATTTTCGAGGGCGTGGTGCCTGGCGGCCATGCGGTGCTCAACCGCGACAACGACCAGTTCAATTTCCTCGACCGCACGGCGCAGGCCTGCGGCATCCAGCACATCCATTCCTTCGGGCAACATGCCAAGGCCGATTTCCGCATGGCGGAATTCAACGGCGGCGACCAGAGCTCGACCTTGTGGATCACCATCGACGGCGAGACGCATGAAGTTGCGATCGGCGCGCCCGGACGGCACATTGCCGAGAACGCCCTGGCAGCCCTCGGTGTCGTCAAGATCGTCGGCGCCGAGATGCAGTCTGCCATCGCCGCGCTTGCGACGCTGCAGGCCGAAAAGGGCAGGGGCCGCCGGCACAAGCTGTCGATCGGTCACGGCAGCTTCACGGTCATCGACGAGAGCTACAACGCCAACCCGACCTCGATGCGGGCGGCCATCGCGCTGCTCGCCAGTTCGGTTCCGACAGGGTCGGGACGGCGGATCGCCGTTCTTGGGGACATGCTGGAGATGGGCGACTATTCGCAGAAGGTCCATGCCGACCTTGCCGGGCCGCTCTTGGCCGCCGGTATCGAGCATGTCTGGCTTGCCGGCTCGGAGATGCTGGCGCTGCAAGAATCACTTCCCGAGAGCGTTTCCGTCGTGCACCGCGCGCAGACGGACGAACTCGTCGACCACGTATTGAACTCAGTCGCGGTAGGCGACGTGCTGATGGTAAAATCGTCCTTGGGCATCGGTTTCGGCAAGATTATTGCCGCGCTGCTTGACAAGTTCCCGCCATTTGCCGACACGCAACGCGAATTTTGAGCGGGTAAACAAGGGGCCCTGAATGCTGATTTGGCTAGTCGAACTGTCGGACCACCTGAAATTTCTGAATCTGTTCAGGTACATCACGTTCCGTACAGGCGCCTCTCTGTTTACTTCCGCGCTGATCGTCTTCCTGTTCGGGCCGATGATCATCAATTCGCTGCGCATCCGTCAGGGCAAGGGTCAGCCGATCCGTGCCGACGGTCCGCAGACGCACTTCAAGAAGGCCGGCACGCCGACCATGGGCGGCCTGATGATCCTGGCCGGCATCGTCGGCTCGTCGCTTTTGTGGGCGGATCTCTCCAACGTCTATGTTGTCGCCACGCTGCTGGTGACGCTCGGCTTCGGCGCCATCGGCTTCTATGACGACTATCTGAAGGTCAGCAAGCAGAGCCACAAAGGCTTTTCGGGCAAGGCGCGCCTCGGTATCGAGTTCATCATTGCCGGCATTGCCGTCTACTTCATGATGCGCGCCGCGCATGCATCGGGTCCGGCCGGATCGACCTTCGGGTCGTCGATCGCCTTTCCGTTCTTCAAGGACTTCATGATCAACCTCGGCATCATGTTCGTGGTGTTTGGCGGCTTCGTCATCGTCGGCGCCGGCAATGCCGTGAACCTGACTGATGGTCTCGACGGTTTGGCCATCGTGCCTGTCATGATCGCCGCCGCCTCCTTTGGCGTGATCGCCTATCTCGCCGGTAACGCCGTTTTCGCCAACTACCTGCAGATCAATTTCGTGCCGGGAACCGGGGAGCTTTCCGTAGTGCTCGGGGCTGTGATCGGGGCGGGGCTCGGATTCCTCTGGTTCAATGCGCCGCCCGCCGCCATCTTCATGGGCGACACCGGTTCGCTGGCGCTCGGCGGCACGATCGGCACCGTTGCAGTCGCCACCAAGCACGAGATCGTCATGGCGATCATCGGCGGTCTGTTCGTCATGGAAACGCTGTCTGTCATCATTCAGGTCGGCTACTTCAAGATGACCGGCAAGCGCGTGTTCCTGATGGCGCCGATCCATCACCATTTCGAGAAGAAGGGCTGGACGGAAAGCCAGGTCGTGATCCGCTTCTGGATCATCGCCGTCGGGCTTGCCATGCTCGGCCTCTCGACGCTGAAGCTGCGGTAAACGATCATGATTCCGGTCACCACGCTCAGGGACAAGAAGGTCGCGCTCTTCGGGCTCGGCGGTTCCGGTTTTGCCACGGCCCGCGCCCTTGTTCTGGGCGGCGCCGTCGTGACGGCGTGGGACGACAATCCCGACAGCGTGACCAAGGCCGCGGCCGAGGGCATTCATACCGCAGACCTGCGGACCATCGACTGGAATGCGCAATCGCTGTTCGTGCTGTCGCCGGGCGTGCCGCTGACCCATCCGAAGCCGCACTGGACGGTCGATCTGGCACGTGCCGCCGGTGTCGATATTGTCGGTGACGTCGAACTCTTCGTGCGCGAGCGGCGGGCGCATGCGCCTGATGCGCCGTTCATCGCCATCACAGGCACCAACGGCAAGTCGACCACCACGGCGCTGATCGCCCATATCCTCAAGTCGAGCGGCCGCGATACGCAGCTCGGCGGCAATATCGGCACGGCCGTGCTGACGCTGGAGCCGCCCAAGGCGGGTCGCTTCTATGTGGTCGAGTGCTCGTCCTACCAGATCGACCTTGCGCCGACCCTCAATCCCACGGCCGGCATCCTGCTCAACCTGACGCCCGATCATCTCGACCGGCATGGCACGATGCAGCACTATGCCGATATCAAGGAACGGCTGGTGGCCGGCAGCGATGTCGCCATTGTCGGCGTCGACGACAGCCACTGTGAGATGATCGCCGACCGGATCGAGCGGGCCGGCGGCAAGGTGACGCGCATTTCGCGCCGTCAGCCGCTCGCCGACGGCATCTATGCCGAGGGCACGAAGCTTATCCAGGAGCGCTTGGGCGCTGCACTGCCGATCGCCGATCTCGATGGCATCCCGACGCTGCGCGGCAGCCACAATGCGCAGAATGCTGCAGCGGCCGTTGCGGCGTGCTTGGCCGTCGGTGTCTCGGCTGAGGACATTCGAACCGGTCTCGCCTCCTTCCCGGGCTTGAAGCACCGCATGCAGCCGGTCGGGCGACGCGGCAATGTCGTGTTCGTCAACGATTCCAAGGCGACCAATGCGGATGCGGCGGCTCCTGCGCTGTCGAGCTACGACCGCATCTACTGGATCGCCGGTGGCCTGCCGAAGGCGGGCGGGATCACCACGCTGGCGCCGTTCTTCCCACGCATCGCCAAGGCCTATTTGATCGGCGAGGCGGCGGCCGAGTTTGCGGCGACGCTCGGCGAGGCTGTGCCCTATGAAATTTCAGGAACGCTGGATCAGGCGGTCGCGCATGCGGCGGCCGATGCTGCGAAAGACGAAAGCGGGCCGCTGGCGGTCATGTTAGCACCGGCTTGCGCAAGCTTCGACCAGTATAAAAACTTCGAAGTCAGGGGCGATGCATTTGTCAGCCATGTGGCAGCGCTCGATGAAATCACCATGCTGATCGGTTCGGCAACAGGAGAGAAGTGACATGGTAAGTCGCGCTGAACGTGGAGCTCTGGCCGATTGGTTCTGGACCATCGACCGGTTTTTCCTGGCGATGTTCATCTTCCTGATGGGTATCGGCTTCATGCTGTCCTTCGCCGCGTCGCCGGCAGTCGCCGAGCGCATCGGGCTGGAGCCGTTCCACTTCGTCAAGCGCCACGCGGCCTTCATGATCCCGTCGCTCTGCGTGATGATCGGGCTGTCGTTCCTGACGCCGCGTCAGGTGCGCCGTACGGCGATCATCCTGCTGATCGTCGCGCTTGCCATGATGCTTCTGGCACTGTTCTTCGGTATCGAGGTCAAGGGTTCCCGCCGCTGGGTTACGCTGGCCGGCATCTCCATCCAGCCTTCGGAGTTCATGAAGCCAGCCTTCGTCGTCGTCTGCGCCTGGCTGTTCGCCGAGCATGCGCGCCAGCCTGAAATTCCGGGCAACCTGTTTGCCATCATCCTGTTCGGCATCGTCGCGGCGCTGCTCGTGGCGCAGCCGGACCTTGGCCAGACGATCCTGACGACGGCGGTATGGGGCGGCATGTTCTTCATGGCCGGCATGCCTTGGCTGTGGATTATCGTGCTTGGCGCCATGGGGGCCGGCGGTCTGGTCAGCGCCTACTACGTCTTCCCGCACGTGGCGCTGCGTATCGACAAGTTCATGACCGGCGAGGGCGACACGTTCCAGATCGATACGGCGCGTGAAGCGATCATCCGCGGCGACTGGTTCGGCCAGGGGCCGGGCGAGGGCATCGTCAAGCGGATCATCCCCGACGCGCATACCGACTTCATCTTCTCGGTCGCGGCGGAAGAGTTCGGCATCATCTTCTGCATAGCGCTGGTTCTTCTGTTTTCGGCGCTGGTGCTGCGCGGCCTGTCGCATGCCTACAAGGAGCGCAACGACTTCAACCGTTTCGCGGTCGCTGGCCTCGTGCTGCAGATCGGCATACAGTCGATCATCAACGTGGGCGTCAATCTCGAACTGCTGCCGGCGAAGGGCATGACCCTGCCGCTGATCTCCTACGGCGGTTCGTCGATGGTCGCCATCTGCGTCACGGCCGGGTTCATCCTGGCGCTGACGCGTCACAGGCCGGAAAAGCGTGCGCAGGAGCGGAGCCTTTTCCGCGTCGCGCACGGTATTCCGGCGGAGTAAGAGTTCATGAGCAAAGGCATCGTTCTGCTTGCCGCCGGGGGAACCGGCGGCCATGTGTTTCCGGCGGAGGCTCTGGCCTACAAGCTGAAGGAACGCGGCTATTCCGTGCATCTGGTCACGGACAGCCGGGCGGAACGCTATGCCGGCAAGTTCCCCGCTGACGAGATCCATGTGGTGCCTTCGGCGACGATCGCATCGAAGAACCCGGTCGCGGTCGCGCGTTCGCTGTGGAAACTGTGGAGCGGCATGCGGGCGGCCAAGAAGCTGATCGCGCGGCTGAAGCCTGTCGTGGTCGTCGGTTTCGGCGGCTATCCGACGGTGCCGCCGCTGCTCGCGGCCACACGGCTCGGCGTGCCTACGATGATCCACGAGCAGAACGCCGTGATGGGGCGCGCCAACAAGGCGCTCGCCAATCGCGTCAAGGCGATCGCCGGTGGCTTCCTGCCTGACAATGGCGGCGCTTTTCCCGAAAAGACGGTGACGACGGGCAATCCTGTTCGCCCGGCCGTCATCGAGGCGGCGAAGACACCCTATACGCCATCGCATGCCGGCGAGCCGTTCAACCTTGTCGTTTTCGGCGGCAGCCAGGGCGCGCAGTATTTCTCCAAGGCGATGCCGACGGCGATCAGCCTGCTCGACGACGATCTGCGCGCGCGGCTCAGGATCACCCAGCAGGTGCGGCCCGAGGACATGGGCATGGTCGGCGATTGCGTCGCCAAGCTGGAGATGGGCGCGGCTTCCGATATCGCGCCGTTCTTCAACGACATGGCCGAGCGACTGGCCAAGGCGCATCTGGTGATATGCCGTTCCGGCGCGTCCACCGTCTCCGAAATCTCGGTGATTGGCCGTCCAGCCATTCTCGTGCCTTATCCGCATGCGCTCGACCACGACCAGGCGGCCAATGCCGCATCACTGGCGGCCACTGGCGGCGCCAAGGTAATCGTGCAGGCGGAACTCTCCTCCGAGAAGATCGCCTCGATCCTGACGCATGTGATGAACGACCCGGAAAAGCTGGCGCGGATGGCGGCTGCCGCCAAACAGGCGGGCAAACCCGACGCTGCGAACTTGCTTGCCGACATGGTAGAGGCTATTGCGGCCCGACAGACAATTGCAGAGTTCAAGGGGAAGAGCGCATGAAAATGCCGAAGGCCATCGGCCTCGTCCATTTCATCGGTATCGGCGGCATCGGCATGAGCGGCATCGCCGAGGTGCTGCACAATCTCGGCCACCGCGTCCAGGGATCGGATCAGGCCGACAGCGCCAACGTGCAGCGCCTGCGCGACAAGGGCATCGAAGTGTTCGTCGGCCACAAGGCCGAGAACCTCGGTGACGCCGAGGTCGTCGTCGTCTCGACGGCGATCAAGAAGGACAATCCGGAACTGATCGCGGCGCGCGAAAAGCTGCTGCCGGTGGTGCGCCGTGCCGAGATGCTGGCCGAACTCATGCGCTTCCGCAATGCGATCGCCATCGGCGGTACGCACGGCAAGACGACCACGACATCGCTGGTCGCCACGCTGCTCGAAGCCGGCGGGCTCGATCCGACCGTGATCAACGGCGGCATCATCAACGCCTACGGCACCAACGCCCGTATGGGCGAGGGCGAGTGGATGGTGGTGGAGGCCGACGAATCCGACGGCACCTTCCTGAAGCTGCCGGCCGACGTCGCCGTCATCACCAATATCGACCCCGAGCATCTCGACCACTACGGCAATTTCGACGCCGTGCGCGCCGCCTTCCGCCAGTTCGTCGAGAACGTGCCGTTCTACGGCTTTGGCGTCATGTGCCTCGACCATCCCGAAGTGCAGGCGCTGGTCGGCCGCATCGAGGACCGCAAGGTCATCACCTACGGCGAGAACCCGCAGGCCGACGTGCGGTTCATGAACGTGCGCATCGACGGTCCGCGCTCGATCTTCGACGTCGAGATCCGCCGCCGCCGCACCGGCCAGGTGATCAAGCTCGACAATCTCGTCATGCCGATGCCCGGCCGCCACAACATCTCCAATGCCACGGCTGCGATCGCGGTCGCCAACCGCCTCGGCATGTCGAACGAGGATATCGCCCGCGGGCTTGCCTCCTTCGGCGGCGTCAAGCGCCGCTTCACGCTGACCGGCGAATGGAACGGCGTGCAGATCTTCGACGATTACGGACACCATCCGGTCGAGATCAAGGCCGTGCTGCGCGCCGCGCGCGAGGCCTGCAAGGGCCGCGTCATCGCCGTGCACCAGCCGCACCGCTACACGCGTCTCGCCAGCCTGTTCGAAGAATTCGCGGCTTGCTTCAACGATGCCGACAGCATTTTCCTGGCGCCGGTCTATGCCGCTGGCGAGGAGCCGATCGAGGGTGTTGACGCCGAAGCGCTTGTTTCGCGTATCAAATCCGGCGGGCATCGCGATGCGCGCTTCCTCGCTTCACCCGAGCTTTTGCCTGAAATGGTCGCAGAGATTGCAAAGCCAGGCGATTTTGTGGTTCTGTTGGGGGCTGGGAGTATCACATACTGGGCGGCAGCACTGCCCAAGCAACTGGAAGGCCTTTCGGGAATATCTGCATGAAACAGGTGAATGGGGAAAAGCTTCTTGCGTCGCTCGGCGACGGTGTAAAGGACATCCGTGGCAGGATCACGCCGGATGCGCCGATGGACCGCGTCACGTGGTTCCATGCCGGTGGCCTGGCGGAACTGATGTTCCAGCCACACGACGAAGATGACCTCATCACCTTCCTGAAACTTCTGCCGGAAGAAGTGCCGCTGACGGTTGTCGGCGTCGGTTCGAACATCCTGGTGCGCGACGGCGGCATTCCGGGTGTCGTGCTGCGCCTTTCGGCGAAGGGTTTTGGCTCGGTCGAGCTCGCCGGTGAAAACCGCGTGCGCGCCGGCGCGATCTGCCCGGACAAGCATGTCGCGGCGATGGCGATGGATAACGGCATCGGCGGCTTCCATTTTTACTACGGCATTCCCGGCAGCATCGGCGGCGCCGCGCGCATGAACGCCGGCGCCAACGGCGGCGAAACCCGCGACCGGGTCATTGAGGTGACCGCGATCGACCGCAAGGGCCACAAGCGTGTGCTCTCGAACGCCGACATGGGCTACGCGTATCGCCACTCTGCGGCAGCCTCCGACCTGATCTTCACCTCGGTGCTGTTCGAAGGCTATGCCGAGGATCGCGCCAAGATTCGCGCCGACATGGATGCGGTGCGCAATCACCGCGAGACCGTTCAACCGATTCGCGAGAAGACCGGTGGCTCGACCTTCAAGAACCCAGAGGGTCATTCGGCCTGGAAGCTGATCGACGAGGCGGGTTGCCGAGGGCTAGTCATCGGCGGGGCGCAGATGTCGTCGCTGCATTGCAACTTCATGATCAACAACGGCCAGGCGACCGGATACGACCTCGAATATCTCGGCGAGCAGGTTCGCCGTGAAGTGTTTGAGAAGTCGGCCATCAAGCTCGAATGGGAAATCAAGCGTCTTGGCGTGTTCATGCCGGGCCGCGAGGTGCGTCCGTTCCAGGGCGTGACCAGCGAGTAATCCTTATCCGACGCGTTTGGTGAAGGCGGTGGTGAACTTCACCCCGCCGGGCTCATCTGTCGCTTCGCCGATCGCCACGTCCATCGTGTCGCCCTTGACGCGCACGAGGCTGAAGCCGCCCATGAATGCGGCTCTCGCCTTGAAGACGTCGATGCCGCCGGCCTGATAGGCCATCGGTGTGTCATGCTCGTGCCCATGGAAAATGCCGATAACGTTGTAACCTTCAAGGGTTGCCAGCAATTGCTGACGTTCTGATTCAGCCCACCAGTGCGGTGCGCCGCTGCCTTCGTCGGTGAAGGTGCTCTTGGTCGGGTCCCAGCGTTCGAGCGAGAACTTGTCCCAGCCGTAGTGCTGGAAGATCACGACAGGCCTGCCGTCGGCGGCGTAGGCGGCGAGATCGTTCTTCATCCAATCAAGGCTGTTGGCGGTGCCCTTGGTGTTGTCGCCGCCGTAGCGCTGTGCCTGCATGAGATGCAGGCCTCCCCAGTTCCAGGAGTAGTTGTCGGAAGCCTCGTCGTAGTTGTCGACGGGGACGACAGGCTTGAAGAAGACGCTCGGCTTGTGGTTCATCTGCACGTAGTCGCGCAGCTCGTCGCGGTACCAGTCGACCTGCGGCGGGCGACCGTCCTGGTCGAGATCATGGTTGCCGAGGCCGACGTAAACAGGGAAGTGGATGTGGTCGGCGCCCGGACCTCGCTGGTAGCGGTGCGAGAATTGCAGCAGTTGCGAGCCCTCGGCGAACTCCGCCATCTGGCCGCCGCCGTCGTCCGTGACGTCGCCGCAGACGATGACGCCTTGCGGTCGGGCGATCCGCTCGCCCGCCAGCGCGAATCCAGTGGGCTTGCCGGAGATTTCCTCGGGCCATGTCTGGTGGTGGATGTTATTCAGCGCCCTGATGTGGCGGAGCAGGTTTGCGTCGGTCTTGCCCTCGGCCTGACAGTTCGGGCTCAGGCCGTCGCCGACGCGGCAGGCGTGGACGTCGTTGATGACAAGGAAGGTGACGTCGATCGCCGGATACGCCGCCGCGCGCGCGAGGCCTGACAGTGTCAACGACAGGCCCGCGCCCAATCCGTGGGTCAGTAGCGATCGTCGTGTCAGCATGCGGCTCTCCCTTGTTTCCATGAGCGAAAATAGAGGCTGGGCGTTAACAGACAACAACGAAAAAGGCCGCGGCGGTTTCCCGTCGCGGCCTTGTTGGTGAATTGGGTCGGCGATCAGACTTCGTCGCGACCCGATGCCAGGATGCAGAGCAGCGTCACAACGGCGGCGATGCCGAGATAGTAGCCGACATAGGTCATGCCGTAATTGGCCTGCAGCCAGGTAGCGATATACGGCGCGAGAGATGCGCCGAAGATGCCGGCCAGGTTGAAGGTGATCGACGCGCCGGTGTAGCGCACGGCGGTCGGGAAGGGGGCGGCGAGTGCGGTGCCGATCAGGCCGTATGTCATGCCCATGAGTGCCATGGCGATGATCGCGAACACCAGGATGCTGCCTTCGCCGCCGGTCATCAGGCCGGGCAGGAAGAAGGAGAACAGGCCGATCAGGACCGTGGTCAGGATCAGCATCTCGCGGCGGCCGAAGCGCTCGGCCAGCTTGCCAATGATCGGGATGAAGATACCGAACACGACCGAACCGACAATCTGGATCTCGAGCGCGTCGAGGAACGGGATCTTCAGGACCTTGACGTTGTAGGACAAGAGATAGGCCGAACCGATGTAGAACAGCACGAAGGTGGCCAGTGCCACGAAAGTGCCGAGGAACAGGCTGCGCTTGTGCTTGCGGAAGAGCTCGACGACAGGAACGGCGACGCGCTCATGCTTGTCGATGGCCTTTTGGAAGGCCGGCGTCTCGGTGATCGAGAGACGCACCCAAAGGCCGATGACGATCAGCACGATCGAGGCGATGAACGGAACGCGCCAGCCCCAGGCCAGCAGCTGTTCCTGCGGCATGACCTGAAGCAGCAGCCAGAAGATGCCGGACGAGAGGAAGAGGCCGACGGGTGCGCCGAGCTGCGGGAACATGCCGTACCAGCTGCGCTTGCCTTCCGGGGCGTTCTCGGTGGCGAGCAGAACCGCACCACCCCATTCGCCGCCGAGGCCAAAGCCCTGGCCGAAGCGGCACAGCGCCAAGAGCAGCGGCGCCAGGACGCCGATCGATTCATAGGAGGGCAGAAGGCCGATGATGACGGTCGAGATGCCCATGGTGAGCAGAGCCGCGACCAGCGTCGTCTTGCGGCCGATCCTGTCGCCGAAGTGGCCGAACACCACGGCGCCGAGCGGGCGGGCGAAGAAGGCGATCGAGAAGGTGGCGAACGAGGCGAGCAGGGCGGTCGTCGGATCGCTGTTCGGGAAGAACAGCGTCGGGAACACCAGCACGGCTGCCGTTGCGTAAACGTAAAAATCGAAGAATTCGATGGTGGTGCCGACGAGGCTCGCGATCAGAACGCGTGCCGGCGAGTTGAGCTGTGCACTGTTCGATGAAGCGGCTGTCGGCGATACTTTGGATATCGCGTCTGACATTTTCATTCCAATCGGGATTTCGTGTGTATGCCTTGGGAGGCATGGGCTCATAACGCAATTTTAATTCGGCGCAAATGCTAAACGCGCAATAAACGGACAAAAAATGGGGTGCGTGCTTTTTAAGCTGGAAATATAGCCAGTGGCCTCCCGCTTGACCGTTCGCAATAAATAGCGGATTCGTTATGTGTTTCATGGTTGTGATGCGGGAGGGCGGCATGCAACGGAGTCTCATTGCGGAGTTTCTTGGTACGTTCTGGCTGGTGTTTGGCGGCTGTGGCAGCGCCGTTCTTGCTGCCGGTTTTCCGGAGCTCGGAATCGGTTTCGTCGGCGTCGCCATGGCGTTCGGCCTGACTGTTCTGACGATGGCCTATGCGGTCGGCGGTATCTCGGGCGGCCACTTCAATCCCGCCGTTTCTCTGGGCATGGCGATCGCTGGCAGGCTGCCGGCCGGCCGGTTGCTGCCCTATATCGCGGTGCGGGTGCTTGGCGCCATCGCCGCCGCGGCGGTTCTCTATGTGGTTGCCAGCGGCAAGGCCGGGTTCGAGCTCGGCGGCTTCGCGGCAAACGGCTACGGCGACCATTCGCCAGGCGGCTTCTCGCTGCTTTCGGCGCTGGTGATCGAGGTGGTGCTGAGCGCCTTCTTCATCTTCATCATAATAGGCGCGACCAGCAGCCGGGTGCCGGCTGGGTTCGCGCCGATCGCCATCGGGCTGGCTTTGACGTTGATCCATCTGATCTCGATTCCCGTTACCAACACCTCCGTGAACCCGGCCCGATCGACGGGGCAGGCGCTGTTTGTCGGAGGCTGGGCGCTCCAGCAATTGTGGTTGTTCTGGCTGGCGCCGCTGGTCGGAGGCGCGCTCGGCGGTCTTGCCGGCAAGGCGCTCGACGAACGATCTTAAACTTTTTGCTTCGCTTTGACCGGAACCCCGTAGTGCTTGGCGCTGCGGGGTTTTCGCGTTTTCCGCTGCCGGATCGGATGTCCCGTTTCATGACTTTCGCCGGCAGGAGTTAACGAAAGTAAACGCTTCGTTAACTATAATGCTGCTCTAATACACCCGTGCCAAGCGATCCAGATTCGGAGCGAAACAAGCTTGGTGCAAGCCTTGGAATTCAGAGTGAAGATTATTTTGGGGGTATCCATGAGTCGCAAGCATGTCGCTGTCCTAATGGGCGGTTTTTCCTCCGAGAGGCCTGTCAGCCTCTCGTCGGGAGCGGCGTGCGCGGATGCTCTCGAGGCTGAAGGCTTTCAGGTCACGCGCATCGACGTCGATCGCGACGTTTCCGCGAAACTGTCGGCATTGCGTCCGGATGTTGCCTTCAATGCCCTGCACGGACCGTTCGGCGAGGATGGTCTGATTCAAGGCATTCTCGAGTATCTCGAAATTCCCTATACGCATTCCGGCGTTCTGGCGTCGGCGCTGGCGATGGACAAGAGCAAGGCCAAGGGTGTTGCTTCCGCGGCCGGCATTCCCGTCGCGCAGTCGGAAGTGATCAATCGCTTCGCGTTTCCCGCCGAGCATCCGATGAAGCCGCCTTATGTCGTCAAGCCGGTGCGGGAGGGCTCCAGCTTCGGTGTCGTCATCGTTCAGGAGGATCAGTCCCGACCGCCGCAGATCATCGGTTCGTCCGAATGGCGTTATGGCGAGGAGGTTCTGGTCGAGCGCTACGTCCACGGACGCGAGCTGACCTGTGGCGTGATGGGCGATCAGGTTCTCGGTGTGACCGAGATCGTACCGCAGGGCCACAGTTTCTACGATTATGATTCCAAGTACGTTGCCGGTGGTTCGAAACACGTCATCCCGGCGAAAATTTCACCGAATATTTACCAAAAAATACAATCATTGTCATTAAGGGCGCATCAAGCAATTGGTTGCCGTGGGGTGAGTCGGTCGGACTTTCGGTACGACGATCGCTTCTCCGAAGACGGCGAAATCATCTGGCTGGAGATCAACACTCAGCCAGGCATGACTCCAACCTCTCTTGTGCCTGAAATGGCCGGCCATGCCGGTTACTCGTTTGGTGAATTTCTCCGGTGGATGGTGGAGGACGCTTCTTGTTCTCGGTAACGGTCAAAAGGATGGGGCGCCCCAGCCATCATGCCGAGCCTTCCTATGCGGAAGGCGACGGGCGGATGGTGCTGCCGCGGCCGCTGCGCCGTGTTGTGCGCTTCCTTGTCAGCCTCGGCAGTGGCCGTGTCTATATCCCGGCTCATACGGGTACGGTGTCGGCGCTGGCGTTCTTCGCTGCGACGGGCCTGTACGGCATGTCTCTCGGTGGTCACACCGATGTGGTGGCGCAGGCAACGACGGCTGCCGCCGGCTTTGCGGTCGAGGACGTAAAGGTCTCCGGCAATTCCGAAACGTCGGAAATCGACATTCTTCAGCTGATCGGCCTCGACGGGACAACCTCTCTGGTGGCGCTCGATATCGACGCCGCACGCCAGAAGATCGCCGCGCTTCCCTGGGTTGAGAGCGTCGAGGTTCGCAAGGTTTATCCGAAGACGATCGAGGTGAAGCTCAAGGAGCGTGAAGCCTACGCGATCTGGCAGCACGGCGCCGAGCTCTCGCTCGTCGAAAAGGGCGGGGCGGTCATCGCGCCGCTTCGCGACAACAAGTTTTCGCAGCTGCCGCTGGTCGTCGGTCGCGGCGCCGAAGTGGCGGCCGCATCGCTCGACGCCGAGTTTTCCAAGTGGCCTGACATCAAGGCCCGCGTGAAGGCCTATGTCTGGATTTCCGGTCGTCGCTGGGATCTGCACATGGACAACGGCGTTGTCGTCAAGCTGCCGGAAGATGATGTCGATCAGGCGCTTGCCCGCTTGGCGAAGTTCAATGCGGATCAGGCTCTGCTCGACCGCGACATCGCTGCCGTCGATCTGCGCCTGTCCGACCGGATGGCCGTGCAATTGACGCCGGAAGCGATGGAACGCCGTCAGCTGGTTCTCGATCAGCGCACCAAAGATTTGAAGAAGGCGGGGCAGAATATATGAGCTTGTTCGGTTCGTCCCATTTCGGCCTGCCGCGCCTGAAGCCGCTTTCATCGAAGCGGTCACATGTTGTTTCCGTGCTCGACATCGGATCGACGAAGGTCGTGTGCATGATCGGTCGGCTGACGCCGCGCGAGGAGAGCCAGATTCTCCCCGGCCGCACGCACAACATCGAAATCATCGGCATCGGCCACCAGCGTTCGCGCGGCATCAAGACCGGCGCGATCTCGGATCTCGACGCGCTCGAGAGCGTGATCCGCCTTGCTGTGGACGCCGCCGAGCGCATGGCGGGTCTCACGGTCGAGAGCCTGATCGTCAATCTGACGGCGGGCCGTCTGGCCAGCGACATCTACACTGCAACCATCGATCTCGGCGGCCAAGAAGTCGAGCTCAACGACCTGAAGAAGGTGCTGTCGGCAGCCTGCCAGCAGTCGCTGCGCCAGGATCGTTTCGTCCTCCATTCGCTGGCGACGGGCTTCTCACTCGACGGCGAGCGCGGCATTCGCGATCCGCTGTCGATGTATGGTGACGTGCTCGGCGTCGACATGCATGTCGTCACCGCCGAACGCACCGCTCTCAAGAACCTCGAGCTCAGCGTCAACCGCGCGCATCTCTCCGTCGAGGGCATCGTCGCGACGCCTTATGCATCTGGTCTCGCTGCGCTTGTCGACGACGAGGTCGAACTCGGTTGCGCCGCGATCGACATGGGCGGCGGCACGACGACGATCTCGGTCTTTGCCGAGGGCAAGCTTGTTCATACCGATGCCGTCAGCCTCGGCGGTCATCACGTCACGACCGATCTGGCACGCGGCCTGTCCACCCGCATCGAGGACGCCGAGCGTCTCAAGGTGGTTCATGCGTCCGCGATGCCGAACTCGTCCGACGAGCGCGAGCTGATCTCGATCCCGCCGATCGGCGAGGACGACCGTGATTTGCCGACGCAGGTGCCGCGTGCGCTGGTGTCGCGCATCGTCAGCGCCCGCATCGAGGAGACGATGGAACTCATTCGCGACCGCATCCAGCGCTCGGGCTTCAGCCCGATCGTCGGCAAGCGCGTCGTGCTGACAGGCGGCGCAAGCCAACTGACCGGCCTTGCCGACGTTGCCCGCAAGATCCTTGCCCGCAACGTGCGCATCGGCCGCCCGATGGGCGTCTCGGGTCTGCCGACGGCGGCCAAGGGCCCGGCCTTTTCGACGGCTGTCGGCCTGATGATCTATCCGCAGGTTGCGGACATGGAAACACATGCGTCACAGAGCGGTCTGCTCATGTCGCTTGGCGGAAATAGCAGCCGCTTCGCCCGGATGGGCCAGTGGCTGAAGGAAAGCTTCTAGAAATTGAGTGAATTGGCCGGCGTGGCGATGCGGCCATAGAGAGAAGGAACGGGTACCATGACTATCAAGCTGCATAAGCCAGATATCACTGAGCTGAAGCCGCGCATCACCGTGTTCGGTGTTGGCGGTGGCGGTGGCAACGCTGTCAACAACATGATCTCCGCTGGCCTCCAGGGCGTCGACTTCGTCGTTGCCAACACGGATGCCCAGGCACTGACGATGACCAAGGCGGAGCGGATCATCCAGCTCGGCGCCAGCGTCACCGAAGGCCTCGGCGCGGGTTCGCAGCCGGAAGTCGGCCGTGCAGCCGCTGAAGAATGCATCGACGAAATCGTCGACCACCTGAACGGCACCCACATGTGCTTCGTCACCGCCGGCATGGGCGGCGGCACCGGCACCGGTGCTGCTCCCGTCGTCGCGCAGGCCGCCCGCAACAAGGGCATCCTGACGGTCGGCGTCGTCACCAAGCCGTTCCACTTCGAAGGCGGACGCCGCATGCGTCTGGCCGAATCGGGCATCCAGGAACTGCAGAAGTCGGTCGATACGCTGATCGTCATTCCGAACCAGAACCTGTTCCGGATCGCCAACGACAAGACGACCTTCGCCGACGCATTCGCTATGGCCGACCAGGTTCTCTACTCGGGCGTTGCCTGCATCACCGACCTGATGGTGAAGGAAGGTCTCATCAACCTCGACTTCGCCGACGTTCGTTCGGTCATGCGCGAAATGGGCCGCGCAATGATGGGTACCGGCGAGGCTTCCGGCCAGGGCCGCGCGATGCAGGCTGCAGAAGCTGCAATCGCCAACCCGCTGCTCGACGAAACCTCGATGAAGGGCGCACAGGGCCTGCTGATCTCCATCACCGGCGGTCGCGACCTTACCCTGTTCGAAGTCGACGAAGCCGCGACCCGTATCCGCGAAGAAGTCGATCCGGATGCGAACATCATCCTCGGCGCAACCTTCGACGAATCGCTTGAAGGCATCATCCGCGTCTCGGTCGTCGCAACCGGTATCGACCGCGCGATGAACGAAGCTGCCGGCAAAAACTTCCAGCAGATCCAGAAGCCGATTATCCGTCCTTCCGCGGCCGTTGCTCCGGCGCCGGCCGCAGTCCAGCCTGCCCCTGTCATGCAGCAGGCACCGAAGGCCGATCCGATCGCACAGACCATCCGGATGGCGGAAGCCGAAATGGAACGCGAACTCGATATCCACGCTCCGCGCGCGGCTGCCCCGGTTCACCAGCAGCCTGCTCAGCAGGAAACGTTCCGCCCGCAGTCGAAGATCTTCGCAGCGCCGGAAGCCGCTCCGATCATTCGTCCGGCTCCCGTCCAGCAGCAGGCACCCGTGATGCACCAGCCGGCTCCGCAGCCTGTCATGCATCAGCCGGCGCCGGTCATGCAGCAGCCTGCTCCCGTGATGCAGCAGCAGCCGGTCCGCATGCCGAAGGTCGAAGACTTCCCGCCGGTCGTTCAGGCCGAACTCGATCATCGTTCGCAGCCGGCACCCGTGTCGCATGCGCATGAAGAGCGCGGTCCGATGGGCCTCCTGAAGCGGATCACCAACTCGCTTGGCCGCCGCGAAGAGGAAGTTGCGCCTGAAATGACGTCTGCTCCGGCAGCCTCCTCGCAGCAGCGTCGCCCGCTGTCGCCGGAAGCCAGCCTTTATGCACCGCGTCGCGGAAACCTGGATGATCAGGGCCGCAGCGTGCCGCAGGCTCGCATGATGCAGGAAGACGATCAGCTCGAAATTCCGGCCTTCCTTCGCCGCCAGTCGAACTGATAAAGAGACAGAATCGCCACGAATAGGCCCGGGAGTTCGCTCCCGGGCATTCGTGTATCAGGCACCTGGATTTCGACCGGATTGCCTTGCGATTTCAAGTGCATGCTTTCGTTACAAAGCGAAAGAAACAGTGATTTGGATTGCAACGCGGGCACACGTATGTATGGGCTAACAAACCGTCTTCGTTTGCATGATCGCAACGACTGGACGGAGGGAAATAAGCCTTGGCAGATGAGTTTCGGCAGTCAGGTCGCAGCGGATCGCCAGGGGCAATAAAGGCAAGATTTATGGTTATTGGCATGTTGGGTTTTCAGACGACGGTATCACGTCCGGTTTCTCTTTCTGGAATCGGCGTTCATTCTGGTGCCGACGTTTCGATCACCTTCAACCCAGCTGAAGCCGACACCGGCGTCGTATTCAATCGCATGCACGAGAACGGCGAAGTCACCGAACTTCGCGCGGTTTCTTCGCAGGTCGGCAACACCGATCTCTGCACCGTCCTCGGCTTTTCCCCGGCGCGCTCCGTCGCGACGATCGAGCACGTGATGGCCGCGGTCTACGCATTGGGCCTCGACAACGTTCTGATCGAAGTCGATGGCGCCGAAATGCCGATCATGGACGGCAGCTCGATGCCCTTCATCGATGCGATCGAACAGGTCGGTCTGGTGTCGCTCGGCGTCAAGCGCCGCTACATCCGCGTGACCAAGCCTGTTCGCATCGAGCATGGCGGTTCGTGGAGCGAGTTTCGCCCCTATGACGGCATGCGTTTCGAGGTCGAGATCGATTTCGACACGCCGCTGATCGGCCGCCAGAAGTGGGAGGGCGACATGAGCGCATCCGTCTTCAAGTCGGAACTGTCGCGTGCGCGTACCTTCGGCTTCATGCGCGATGTCGAACGTCTCTGGGCGTCCGGTCATGCGCTCGGCTCGTCGCTGGAAAACTCGGTCGTTATCTCCGACGACAACACGGTCATCAACGTCGAAGGCCTGCGTTACGCCAAGGACGAGTTCGTGCGTCACAAGACGCTCGATGCCGTCGGCGACCTTTCGCTTGCCGGCGCACCCTTCATCGGCTGCTACCGTTCGTACCGCGGTGGTCACAAGATGAACGCCAATGCTCTCAAGGCATTGCTCAGCGATCCCACGGCCTATGAAGTCGTCGAGACGTCTGCGCCGCGCCAGCGTGTTGCACCCCGCGATTTCATCCGGGTAAACGCTCCTGAATTTGCTCCCTGGTCGGCCTGACCTCCGCCGCATTCTTTAGGCCAGGGCCGCCTCCTTCGGGGGGCGGTTTCTTTATGTGGAGCTCGCTGCGGTGATTCCCGATCGACCTTTTTTCGCCGATAGCGAAGGCGGCCGGAAGCGGTTTTCTCTGGGCAAAACAGACGATTATCGGCAGTGCCGCCACAAAAATGCGTTAATGCTTCATCATTGCGTTGCTCTGGCCACGCATTTGTGGCTAGAAACGCCAGCGAGGCGTGGCTGCTGTTGAGGGATGGCAGCTTTTGGGATGTTCCGATGGGTTATGCAGGGTCTGAAAGTATGATGAAGACAGCGCGTGCTTTGTTCGCATCGCTCCTGGTGCTGAGCGCAGGTGCCTTGATTTCCGGATGCCAGTCCGACCCAGACATCGATATCACCAAGCTCGGCCTCGAGACCGATCCGCCTGACGTTCTCTACAATCAGGGCCTCGCCAACATGAAGGCGGGCAACATGGCGGAAGCCGCCCGCAAGTTCGATTCGATCGACCGCGAAAACCCGTTCTCCGAGTGGGCCCGCAAGGGTCTGGTGATGAGCACCTTCGTCAAGTACCGCCAGGGCCGCCTCGACGATGCACTGGCATCGGGCAATCGCTACATGGCGCAGTATCCGAAGTCGAAGGACGCTGCCTATGTGCAGTATCTGATCGGCCTGACCTATTCCAAGCAGATCGTCGACGTGACGCAGGATCAGCGCGCCTCGGCGCGTACCATCGATGCGATGCAGGCCGTGATCGACAACTATCCCGATTCCGAATACGTCGACGACGCGCAGGCGAAGATCCGCTTTGCGCGCGACCAGCTGGCCGGCAAGGAAATGCAGGTCGGCCGCTACTACATGGAGCGCAAGGAATACCTTGCCGCCATCTCGCGTTTCCGCATCGTCGTCGAGAAGTATCCCGCGACCAACCAGATCGAAGAAGCGCTCGCCCGTCTGGTCGAAGCCTATTACGCGATGGGTATCGTCGAGGAAGCACAGACGGCTGCCGCCGTTCTCGGCCACAACTATCCTGATAGCCAGTGGTATGCAGATTCCTACAAGCTCCTGAAGAGCAACGGCGCAGAGCCGCGCGAAAATCAGGGTTCGTGGATTTCGGCCGCCGGCAAGAAACTCCTGCTCGGTTCCTGAGGCCAATGCTGATCCAGCTTTCGATCCGCGATATCGTCCTGATCGAGCGGCTGGATCTTGCCTTCGAGGCTGGCCTGTCGGTCCTGACCGGCGAGACCGGCGCCGGCAAATCCATCCTGCTCGACAGCCTGTCGCTCGCTCTTGGCGGGCGCGGCGATGGCGGTCTGGTCCGCCACGGCGAGGACAAGGGGCAGGTGACTGCCGTGTTCGACGTCGGCATGGATCACGGCGCCCGCAAACTGTTGCGCGACAATGGCATCGACGACGATGGCGACCTGATCTTCCGCCGTGTGCAGACCTCCGATGGCCGTACCAAGGCCTATGTCAACGACCAGCCGCTCAGCGTGCAGCTGATGCGCCAGGCCGGCCAGTTGCTGGTCGAGATCCACGGGCAGCACGACGACCGGGCCTTGGTCGATACCCACGCACACCGTATCCTGCTCGATGCTTTCGCCGGCCTCAACGACGAGGTATCGGGCGTCGCGCAGCTTTACCGTATCTGGCGCGACACCGAGCGGACGCTGAAGAAGCACCGCGAGAGGGTGGAGGCCGCTGCGCGCGAGGCCGACTATATCCGCGCCTCCGTCGAGGAACTCGACAAACTCGCGCCGCAGGACGGCGAAGAGGACGATCTGGCCGAACGCCGGCAGAAGATGATGAAGGCGGAGCGGATCGCCGGCGATATCGCCGAGGCCTCCGAATTCCTCAACGGAAATGCCTCTCCCGTGCCCCATATCGCCTCGCTGGTGCGCCGGCTGGAGCGCAAGAGCCATGAGGCGCCGGGACTGCTCGAAGACACGGTGGCGCTGCTGGACGCGGCGCTGGACCAGCTATCCAACGCGCAGATGGAAGTGGAAGCGGCGCTCCGCAAGACGGAATACGATCCGAAGGAGCTGGAGCGCGTCGAAGAACGGCTGTTCGCGCTGCGCGGCGCCTCTCGAAAATACTCGGTGCCGGTGACCGAACTGCCGGCGCTGGCCATCCGGATGAACGCCGATCTGGCCGATCTCGATGCCGGCGAGGAGAAGCTCGCCAAGCTCGAGGCAGAGGTCGGTGTCACAAAGGGGCATTACGAGGCTGCGGCACAGGCTGTATCCGCCAAGCGTCACCACGCCGGCGAGGCGCTGGCCGCCGCCGTCATGGCCGAGCTGCCGGCGCTAAAGCTGGAGCGGGCCCGGTTCATGGTGGAGATCACCTCCAATCCCGACGATGCGGCCGCCGAAGGCATCGACGTCGTCGAATTTCATGTTCAGACCAATCCGGGCACGCGCCCCGGCTCGATCATGAAGGTTGCGTCCGGCGGCGAGCTGTCGCGCTTCCTGCTGGCGCTGAAGGTGGCGCTGGCCGATCGCGGCTCGGCGCCGACGCTGGTCTTCGACGAAATCGACACAGGCGTCGGCGGCGCGGTGGCCGATGCGATCGGCCAGCGCTTGAAGCGGCTTTCCGCCAAGGTTCAGGTTCTCTCGGTCACGCATGCGCCGCAGGTGGCGGCACGGGCGGCGACGCATCTGCTGATTTCCAAGGGGCCGGCATCGGAAGGATCCGAGAAGATCGCCACCCGGGTCGCGACGATGGAGCCGGGCGACCGCACCGAGGAAATCGCCCGCATGTTGGCCGGTGCTTCGGTGACGGAAGAGGCGAGGGCGGCCGCGAAGCGGCTTTTGGCGGCGGGCGAGTAGCGCCCCGGAACTTTCAGCAGTGGCAATCGGTGCAATCGATCATAGGGCCGACCGCCAACCAGTTGCTGACAACTGCAAAGCGGCGCTTTTTCCCCGACAAGAATTGCTCTAGAAAACGACTCCTCACAGGAGTCCCGCCATGTCCGCCGAAAAAACGCCCGTCGAAAACTTGAGCGAAGAGCAGGCTGCCGCCGAGCTCGCTTTTCTGGCGGCGGAGGTGGCCAGCAACGACGAGCTCTACCACGGCAAGGACCAGCCGGCGATCTCTGACGCCGACTACGATGCGCTGAAGCGGCGCAACGACGCCATCGAGGCCCGCTTTCCGGCGCTCGTCCGCGAAGACAGCCCGTCGCGGCGTGTCGGCTCCGCACCGCTGCCGACCTTCGCGCAGATCACCCATTCGCGGCCGATGCTCTCGCTCGACAACACGTTCTCCGACGAGGACGTGCAGGATTTCATCGGCTCGGTCTATCGCTTCCTCGGTCAACTGCCGGACGGTTCGATCGCCTTTACCGCCGAGCCGAAGATCGACGGTCTGTCGATGTCGATCCGCTACGAGAACCGCAAGCTCGTCAGCGCCGCCACGCGCGGCGACGGGACGACCGGCGAAAACGTCACAGCCAACGTCAAGACCATCAAGGATATCCCGAACACGCTGCCATCCGATGCGCCCGATATCGTCGAGGTGCGTGGCGAGGTCTACATGGCCAAGAGCGATTTCCTGGCGCTGAATGCGCAGATGGAGGCCGAGGGCAAGCAGACTTACGTCAACCCGCGCAACACCGCCGCCGGCTCACTGCGCCAGCTCGACGCCAAGGTGACGGCAAGCCGCAAGCTGCGGTTCTTCGCCTATGCCTGGGGCGAAATATCAGAGATGCCATCGGACACGCAGATGGGCATGGTCGAGACCTTCGGCAAATGGGGCTTTCCGATCAATCCGCTGATGAAGCGGCTGTCCTCGGTCGAGGACATTTTGGGGCATTACCGCGAAATCGGCCTCAAGCGTCCCGATCTCGACTATGATATCGACGGCGTCGTCTACAAGGTCGACCGGCTGGACCTGCAGCAACGCCTCGGCTTCCGCTCGCGCAGCCCGCGCTGGGCGACCGCGCACAAGTTTCCGGCCGAGCAGGCGTTCACGACGGTCGAGAACATCGACATCCAGGTCGGCCGCACCGGCGCGCTGACGCCGGTGGCGCGGCTGACGCCTGTCACCGTGGGCGGTGTCGTCGTCACCAATGCGACGCTGCACAACGAGGATTATATCAAGGGCATCGGCAATTCCGGCGAGCGCATCCGCGCGGACGACCACGACATCCGAATCGGCGACACGGTCATCGTGCAGCGCGCCGGCGACGTCATTCCGCAGGTTCTCGACGTGGTGATGGAGAAGCGGCCGGCGGATGCCAAGGCTTATGCGTTCCCCAAGACTTGCCCGGTGTGCGGTTCGCATGCGGTGCGGGAGGTCAACGAGAAGACCGGCAAGGTGGACGCGGTGACGCGCTGCACCGGCGGTTTCATCTGCCGCGCGCAGGCGACCGAGCATCTGAAACACTTCGTCTCGCGCAACGCCTACGACATTGAGGGGCTTGGCGCCAGGCAGGTGGATTTCTTCTTCGAGAGCGAGGATCCATCGCTACAGATCCGCACGGCACCCGACATCTTCACGCTGGAGAAACGGCAGGCCGACTCTGCGCTCACCAAGCTCGAAAACATCGACGGCTTCGGCAAGGTCAGCGTCGGCAAGCTTTACGCGGCGATCAACGAGCGGCGCAGCATCGCGCTCCACCGCTTCATCTACGCGCTCGGCATCCGCCACGTCGGCGAGACCACCGCCAAGCTGCTGGCGCGCTCCTACGGCACCTATGAGGCCTTCGAAGCGGCGATGAAGGAGGCGGCGCCGCTGTTCGGAGAGGCCTGGAACGATCTCAACGCCATCGAGGGGATCGGCGAGATCGTCGCGCGGGCCATCGTCGAGTTCTACAAGGAGCCGCGCAACGTCGAGGTGATCACGCGGCTGCTGGCCGAAGTGACGCCCGAGGTGGCCGAACAGCCGGTGACATCAGGCAGCCCGGTGGCGGGCAAGACGGTCGTCTTCACCGGCAGCCTGGAGAAATTCACTCGCGACGAGGCAAAGGCGCGGGCCGAAAGCCTCGGCGCCAAGGTCGTCGGCTCGGTGTCGAAGAAGACCGACATTCTGGTGGCCGGCCCCGGCGCCGGGTCGAAGCTCGACAAGGCCAGGGAACTCGGCGTCCAGACGATGGATGAGGACGAGTGGCTAGCCCTGATTGGCGGGTAGCTGGCCCTCTCTGCTTAGCCAGAGGTGATCGACGTCAAAGCCGATCACCTCTCATATTAGCGTCGCAGCCGCCCCATCGCATAAGCATCGACATATTCGCCGGCGCGGAAGCCGAAGGATCTGAGCAGGCCTTCCTGTTCGAAGCCGAATTTCTGGTAGAGGCCGATGGCGATGGCGTTGTCGGTGTAGACGGTCAATTCCAATCGCCGGATGTCGAGCCAGTCGTCCGCAGCCTCGACCATGGCGGCGAGGATGGTTCTGCCGAAGCCGCGGCCGGTGAAGGCGTCATGGACGCCCATGCCGATGCTGGCTGCATGCTGGCGGCGGCCGCTGAAACGGTTGAGACCACCATTGGCGACGATCCTGCCATCCAGTGTCACAACAAGGTTGAGGGCGCCCGGTGTGGGGCTTTCCAGATTCTTCCGGACATCTGCGAGCGATTGATAGGGCGGGCGTAGCGTGCCGGCGCGGTAGCCGGGCAGGTTGATCAGCGCCGCCACCTCCTCGGCGTCGGCGGGTTGCACGGCGCGAACGACGATGTCTCCGGCCGGTGACGGTTGTTTGTCGGGTGTATTTTCGTAATTTTCAGGCATGTCGGGCTCTCCATTTCATCAGGAGGAGAGCCGGTTCCAGAACCCTGCTCGCCTCGGCAGGGTTCTCGGGATGATCGCTATGCTGTCAACGCACCATCGCTCCCGCGCACCCTTCTGGGGTCGTGGTGATATGAAGCGTAATTGTGGTTGCGTAGGCGATCATCGGGCCAGCTTGCGATACCGACCGTGATCTGTCAACCGTGCCGTGCAATTGCCTTGAACGTAGCGTGGCACTAAACCTGATCATCCCACGAATCGGAGTTCTCCCGCTTGAAGACCATTGCCATCGATTTCGAGACCGCCAACGAGCAGCGCGGCAGTGCCTGCTCGGTCGGTCTTGCCTGGATCGAGGATGGCAGGGTGGTCAGAGTCGAGGAGCGGCTGATCCGGCCGCGCGACATGCGGTTTTCCGGGATGAACATCGCTATCCACGGTATTCGCCCTGAGCATGTCGAGGATGCGCCGGAGTTTCCCGAGGTGATGGACGAGTTCATCGACGATTTTCGCGGGGCAACGATGATCGCCCATAACGCCGCCTTCGATTTCAGCGTCTGGCGCTCAAGTCTCGATCTCTATCGCCAGTCCTATCCCGAATTGACCTATCTCTGCAGCCTGAAGATGTCGCAACGCATCTGGCCGCATTTCCTGTCGCATCGGCTGAACATCCTCGCCGAGCATCTGGGGCTGCGCTTCGTGCATCACAACGCCGCCGAGGATGCCGCCGTCTGCGCGCAGGCGGCGATCGAGATGGCAAGGCAGGTCGGGGCGGCCGCGGTGCATGCCATCCCTGCGTTCATCGGCATGAAGCCCGGGCGGCTGCTGGCCGGCGGCTACGAGCCCTGCACCTGCCGCAAGGCGTGACGGGATGGCGCGCCTGAGAAGGCGCCGAGCGACCGTCCGCTTTCTTGCAAAGGCGCAGCGCGGGCCTATCTCTAGCTCCTGACAATCGAGGGAGCCATCATGTCGAGACCACGCACCACCGTCCTTGCTATCGCCGCCGCCGTGATCGGCCTTTGCGCCGGGCAGGCATCCGCAGATGTCGTCGGCAAGGTCGGGGTCGACTGGATCGGCAACGATATCCTCGTCGATGCCGTGGCCGATCCCGAGGTGAAGGGCGTCACCTGCCATGTCACCTATTTCGACCGCAGCGTCATCGATCGCGTCAAGAACGGCAAATGGTTCGAGGACCCCTCCAACAGCGCCATTTCCTGCCACCAGACGGGGCCGATCGAGATCGGCGATATCGATCTCTCCAAAGGCGGCGACGAGGTGTTCAAGTCGGGGCTTTCGCTGATCTGGAAGAAGCTGGTCGTTACCCGGATCTATGACAAGCAGAACGATACGCTGATCTATCTGGCGCATTCACGCGAGGTGGTCGACGGATCGGCCAAGATGGCGCTTTCCACCGTCTCGCTCTACGGGCAGACCGTGACCTGGAAGAACGGCAAGCCGCAATAAACCAACAGAGGACACGCACCTCTTGGCGAGCGATGGCACCCCAGCCATATGCCGGGTTGACGTCATGTGCCGTATGGAAATCGTCATGCGGCACGGATAAGGTCCCGTCTGAATCAAATCGAAGAGGACTGCCGATGCCAAGCTCAACCCGGATCGCCAACGACCATCTCACCGTCGATGTTTCGTCGCTCGGCGCGGAAATGCAGACGCTGACGACGGCGGACGGCCAGTCGCTGCTGTGGAATGGCGACGCAGCCTTCTGGAGCGGTCGTTCGCCGATCCTGTTTCCGATCGTCGGTAAGGCGCCCGATGACACGGTCGAGATCGACGGCAAGGCCTATCCGATGAACCAGCACGGCTTTGCCCGCCGCGCCGAGTTTACGCTCGCCGCCTCCAGCGCAACCATGTGCCGTTACGAGCTTGCCGCGTCGGAGGCGACAAAGGCTGCCTATCCTTTCGACTTCCTGCTTGCTGTCGAGCATATCGTCGACGGCAGGACGCTGACAGTGGCGGCCGAAGTGACCAACGACGACTCACGGGCGATGCCGTTCGGTATCGGCTTTCATTCGGCCTTCGTCTGGCCGTTGCCGGGCGGTGGCGCTGCCGACCATGTGATCACGCTCGACAACAAGGCCGAGCCGGAGCTGATCCGCCTGTCGGGCGGGCTGCTGTCTTTTGCCAAGCATCCGTCGCCGTTCAAGGAGGGGCGCCTTGTGCTTGATCGCAGCATGTTCGATGCGGATGCGATGATCTTCCCGGAGGGGGCGGGCGAGGGGCTGCGCTACAGCGCCGAGGGCGCGCCGACCCTGCATTTCACCTTCGACAACCTGCCCAATCTGGCGCTGTGGCAAAAGCCCGGCGCGCCGTTCATCTGCGTTGAGCCGTGGCATGGCATGGCAGCCGAGAATGGCGGCTCTAGGGAATTGGCGCAACGCCCCTACAGCGCGACGCTGGCGCCCGGCCAGACTGCCCGGTTTGCCTTTTCTGTCGAGGTTTCTGCGTAGCAGACCCCTGTTTCCCCGGAAACGAGAAACGCCCGCGACGGCATCCATCGCGGGCGTTTTTCTTGTTACTGTCGGTGACCCTTACGCGGCTTCGCGGGTCAGTTCGTCGGCGATGACGGTGTCGAGGTTGAGGAAGCAGACCATGCTCTTTTCCAGCGCGACGATGCCGCGGCAGAAGGCGCGCTGATCGTCGGGGATGATCTCGGGCGCAGGCTGCAGATCTTCGCTCTTGATGGTCATCATGTCGGAAACCTGTTCGACCAGCAGGCCGACCAGCTTGCCGGCGATGTCGGTGACGATGATTGCCGAACGCTCTGATGGTTCGGTCATCTTCATGCCGAGGCGGCAGGCCATGTCGATGACGGGGATGACGGCGCCGCGCAGGTTGATCAGGCCGAGAACGTAGGGCGGGGTGTGCGGCATCGGGGTGACCGGCGCCCAGCCGCGGATTTCGCGGATGGCCATGATATCGATGCAGAATTCCTGCTCACCGAGGTGGAAGGAAACGATCTCCAGATGCGAACCGGTCTGGTTTATGACGGTATTATTCATGATCAAAATTCTTCCCAGTTGTCTCCGGCCGGACCGGCCATGGTTCTTGCGGCAGCGCCGCCACTGAATGCGCCCGCGACCTTGCCGATGAGGGCCCGTGCGGGGGATGATTTCGGATGCGAGGCTGCTGATGCTTCCCGCGGCGTGTGACGGGCGTTCATGCCCTCGCCGATCTTGAACGTCCGGATCAGCTGGATCAGGTTGTCGGCGTCCGCGGCCAGCGTGTGGCTTGCCGCATTCGTCTCTTCCACCATGGCCGCGTTTTTCTGCGTGACCTGGTCCATCTGGCTGATCGCTGTATTGATCTCGTTCAGTCCCACTGATTGTTCGCGTGCAGAGGTTACGATTGATTTAACATGTTCGTCGATCCGCGAAACATCTTCGCCGATTTCGCGCAAAGCCTGTCCGGCAGCGGTCACGAGCTCGCCGCCGATCTTCACCTCGGCGCCGGAGCGACCGATCAGCGTCTTGATATCCTTGGCGGCGCCGGCGGCGCGGCCGGCCAGTTCGCGGACTTCCTGGGCGACGACCGCGAAGCCCTTGCCGGCTTCACCGGCACGGGCCGCCTCGACGCCGGCATTGAGCGCCAGGAGGTTGGTCTGGAAGGCGATCTCGTCGATCACGTTGATGATCATGCCGATTTCGCGCGAGGCGCCTTCGATCCTCTCCATCGCCGCCATGGCGTCGGTGACGACGAGATCGGACTTGGCGGTGTTCTGGCGGGTGTGGGCCACCATCTGTCCGACGCTTTCGGAGCGATCGGTGGCGTTGCGCACCGTGGCCGTGATCTGGTCGAGGGCTGCCGATGTCTGCTCCAGCGAGGCTGCCTGCTGCTCCGTGCGCTTGGCGAGGTCGTCTGCGGCGGAGCGCATCTGACGGCTGTTCGCCTGGATCGAAGCGCCGTTCTGGGCGATGTCGGTCATTGTCTGGCGCAGCGTCACGGTGGTCTGGTTGAAGTCGCTGCGCAGGCTTTCCAGCTCGGGCCGGAAGGGCTTGTCGATGGTGACGGTCACGTCGCCCGCCGCCAGACGCTTCAGGCCTTCGCCGAGCGCGCCGACGGCGGTGTTGAGCGCTTCGGTGTCGGCGAGCTTGGTCGCGTCGCGGCTGCGGCGCTCGGCGTCCGATTGCTGCCGTTCGGTTTCGCTGCGCTGTTCCAGCGCCCGCTTGTCGATCGCGGCCATGCGGAAGCCCTGGGCGGCCCGCGCCATGTCGCCGATTTCGTCACCACGGTCGGTGGCCGGCACCGCGCTGTCGAGATCGCCGTTGGTGATCCGCTGCATGCTCTGGCGGACCGCCTCGATGCCGCGACGGATTGAGCCACCATGGATGTATTGCAAGGCGGCCATGCAGAGGATGGCGATGAAGCCGAGGCCGATCTGGATGAAGACGGAATTCTGCGAGATGGCGTTCGCCTGATCGACGCGGCGCTTGGCGACGATGCCGCCGTCCTGGGCGAGCTTGTCGAGCGTGGTCGTCAGCTTTTCGCCACCTTGATCGATGACGCCGTCCAGCCGGTCAAACTCGCTGTCCGGTGCGCCGGCCTCGACGGCGGCCTTGAGGTCTCCGATGATGCTCTGCTTGAGGCTGGCAACATCGGCATCATAAGTCGATACGAGCGCTGCCGCGTTCAGTTCGTCTGCAACGAGGCGCATTTGCACGGAGCCGCTGGACAGGTTCGCCACAGCGTCGTTCATCAGTTTCAGCCGCTCGGGCGCGACGGTTTTTTCACCGCGGTCGACGATCGTATCCATTGCCGCCAGGACCAGTGTGAGGTTGGCAATACGCATTTCATTGATGTCGTCGACACTGACCTGGATCTCGTTGGCGCGCTGAAGAGCGCCGCCGACGATCCGGTTCTCATACCAGCCGACCGCGATCATCGCGCCGAAACCGATGAATGCCGCGCCCGCCAGCGTTGCGAGACGCTGACCTACGGAGAGGCCCTTGTGCACCGTCATATCTGCCATGTGAATGCCATCCCCCTCCGCGATGCGACGCGGTTCTGTTCTCGTTCGCAGACGGATAATCGGGAGCGGGTCTCCAGCCAGGCGTCATGCCGGTTGAACGGCAAGCGTTCTATCCGGTGCCAGATATAACAATCAGATTTTAAGTATTTCCTAATGATATAAGCGATTGGAAACGTTAGGGACTGCCGGTCGACTTCGGTGTTTACAGTCTGATTTAACGGCGTGCGGCCGGTGCAATCGAGGATGAGGCGATTCGGCGCGGTGTGAAAACGCGTTGTTGAATTGCGCGCCGGGATTTGACGCGATATCAGGCGGTGGAAGGCATTGCGGCCTTTGCGAGGAATCCGATCGATGAAGACCATCCGTATTGCCGTCTGGGTCGCCGTGCTGTTGATGGCCGGGATTCTTGGCTGGCTGACGCTGAATGTGACCAAGACCAAGGAAGCGCTCTCCGACGGTCCGTTCGGCGTGCCGTTCACGCTGACGGCGCAGAACGGCCAGCCGATCACCGAACAGGCGTTCCGCGGCAAGCCGTCGGCGGTATTCTTCGGCTTCACCCATTGCCCGGAGGTCTGCCCGACGACACTGTTCGAGCTCGACGGATGGCTGAAGACGGTCGATCCCAATGGCGACAAGCTGCACGCCTATTTCGTCAGCGTCGATCCGGAGCGCGACACGCCCGAGGTGATGAACCAGTATGTCTCGAACGTGTCCAAGCGGATCGTCGGCATATCGGGTGCGCCCGACAAGGTTGCCGATGTGATCAAGGGCTATCGCGTCTACGCCAAGAAGGTGCCGATCGACGAGAACGATCCGAATGGCGATTATACGATGGATCACACGGCTTCCGTGTTCCTGCTCGATTCGGCCGGACGGTTCGCAGGGACGATCGCCTATGGCGAAAATCCCGATACGGCGGTAAAAAAGCTGGAGAACCTCGCCAACAAGGGATGATGTCATGGCGCCGGAGCATCGCAGCATTCTGATTGCAGGCGCCGGCACGACCGGGCTCACCGCTGCCCTCGAACTCGCAAGGCGCGGCTTTCGTCCCCGTATCGTCGACAATGATGCCGGGCCCGTTCCTCTTGTGGAAAGCCGGGCGCTCGGCGTCAACGCCCGCACGCTGGCGCTGCTTGGCCCGTCGCGGGTGGCGGACGCCATTCTGCAGGAGGCGCAGCAGATCGCGCAGTTCCGGGTCATTGCCAAGACCAGCCGGCTGGCGACGCTCGACATCACCAAGGTTCCGGGACGCCACAGCGCCATGCATATGCTGGCGCAGGGGCATACCGAGCGGTTGCTGCTCAGCAAGCTCGACGACTTCGAGGTCGATCCGGAGTGGCAGACCACGGTGGAGACGGTGTCGGGCGATCTTAACAAGCCCGTCGTCAGCCTGCGCAAGCCGGACGGAGCGGTCGAGACGGCGACGTTCGATATCGTCATTGGCGCGGATGGCTCGCATTCGGCAATTCGCAAGGCGGTAGGCATCGGCTTTCCCGGCGAGGCGCTGGAGAGCAGCTTCTATCTCGCGGATTTCCGCTACAAGCGAGAGATCGATCCGCATTTCGTCGAGCTGCAGCTGTACGATCCCGGCATGATCGGGCGTTTGCCGGTCGATCGCGAGGTGTTGCGCTATATCTCGACGCTGCCGGATTTCGAGGAGCGGATCGAGCATCCGGCGCCGGTGGCCGAGGTGACGTGGCGTTCGAACTTCCGCATCCATTTCCGCCATGTCGAGACGATGTCGAAGGGCAACGTGTTTCTGGCCGGCGACGCGGCGCATATCCATTCGCCGGCCGGCGCACGCGGCATGAACCTAGGCATCGAGGACGCGTGCTGGCTGGCGTGGCTGATCTCCGAAGGCCGGGAGGGCGATTATGACAGGTTGCGGATGCCGGCGGTCAGGACGGTGCTGAAGCAGACGCGGCAGTTGACGACGCTGTTCACGATGAGCAATCCGCTGGCAATTTCGATGCGCAATCTTGCGGTGCCGGTGCTTTTCAGACTACCTGCATTCTCACGAAAATTGCTTCGCGGCGTTGCAGGATATGATACGCCGTCACCGCCGTGGATCGACGGCGCGCTGTAACGGGAAAGACCGACCTTGAGTGAAATCCGCCTTTATGTGACGACCACCGAAGTGCTGGCCGGTGAAGTCCTCGATCTGCTGTCCGAGGTGTTCGGCGAAGAAGACTTCGCGATCGCCACCACCGAGATCGACGAGAAGAAGGACATCTGGGAAGCGTCCGTCTACATGATGCGCGACGACGAGGACGAGGTGCGGGTTCGCGTCGAGCAGGCGCTATCCGTGGCTTTCCCGGCAATGACGCTCGAACGCGAGGTCATTCCCGACGTTGACTGGGTGGCGAAGTCGCTGGAAGGGCTGAAGCCGGTGCGGGCAGGGCGGTTCTTGGTGCACGGCTCGCATGATCGCGACAAGGTGCGCTCCGGCGATATCGCCATCGAGATCGATGCCGGACAGGCGTTCGGCACCGGCCATCATGGCACGACGGCGGGTTGCCTCGAGGTGATCGACCGGGTGGTGCGGTCGCGGCGGGTGCTGAATGCGCTTGATCTCGGCACCGGCAGCGGCGTGCTGGCGATTGCCGTGCGCAAGCTGAAGAACATCCCGGTGCTCGCCACCGACATCGATCCGATCGCGACGCGGGTTGCCGCCGAGAATGTCCGTCGCAACGGCATTGCCTCGGGCATCGTCACCGAGACGGCGCCGGGGTTTCATTCGACGGCGTTTTCCAATCATGGCCCGTTCGACCTAATCATCGCCAACATCCTGGCGCGGCCGCTGATCAAGATGGCGCCGCAGCTCGTCACCCATCTGGCGCCGGGCGGATCGGTGATCCTGTCGGGCATTCTCGCCGCGCAGCGCTGGAAGGTGCTGGCGGCCTATAACGGCGCCCATCTCAGACATGTGCGCACCATCTGGCGCAACGGCTGGGTGACCATCCATCTCGACCGCCCCTGAGGCGATCGACCGACGCTCGACGCAAAGCCCCGTGGTCTCCGCCGGGGCTTTTTCGTTTTCCGAGATTGGAAGTTTCACGCAAAAAATAAAGGCGGCGCCGATGGCACCGCCTTTTAACCGGTTTCCCGGTCATGTCTGCGAGCTGGATGAGGAGGAGCGCTCGAGCAGACGTCTACTTATTCTGACCGCCGATCCGAAAAGGGAGGAGAGCGGAGCGGCGAGTTGCTCAGAATGCGTAGCCGATTGCGCCCTTGTGGCGCGAAACGGTGTTGCCGGCGCCGAGCATCGTGAGCGTATCGACGTTCACAGGGCGGCGCGAGCCGATGATGTGACGGACGGTCTGGCGCTCGCCAGCCTGTACCGGGCTGCTGTAAGCGGAGCGCGACAGAGAGGCAGTCATTTCTAAAATCCTTTTGTTTCCGGTTCATTTCGAACCAAGCTGATAGCGTCTGTATAATCGTTTTAAAAATTCGAGGCAGAGGGTTTGGCTCATGGGAGCCATGCAGCCAATGCATAAAGCGTGCCACTTGCGAAAATCAGGCCTCATTTCCGCCCAAATATTACGCGGTTCCGGGCTTAAGGCTGCGTTCTGTTTTTCTCCCGTTTTCCTGAAATTACGATAACATAGCGGCCATTCCGCTGCCGGATTCGTTGTTACTGTCAGGGCAAATATCAGGTTTTTGAGCATGTACCAGTCTTTCGAAGTCACCTCCACGCCACATTTTGGCCGCGATCGCACCTCTGCGCTGCGTGCAAGTTTCGATGCTTTGGCCATCGATGCCTTCCTTGTCCCCAGGGCGGACGAATATAATGGTGAGTATGTGCCTGCCTGCGCCGAGCGTCTGGCGTGGCTGACCGGCTTTACCGGCTCCGCCGGGATCGCGCTGGTGACACGCTCGCAGGCAATCGTGTTCGTGGATGGCCGCTATGTGACCCAGCTTGCCGAGCAGGTGGACGGATCGGTCTTTACCGGCGGCGACCTTGTGGGCGAGCCGCCGCATCTGTGGCTGGCCAACAATGGCAGCAAGGGACTGCGGCTCGGGATCGATCCGTGGCTGCACTCGGGCGCCGAGGTGAAGCGGCTCGAGAAGGCTCTGGCGGAGATCGGCGGCACGCTGGTCATCCTGCCGCACAATCCGCTCGATCGGCTGTGGGCCGACCGGCCGCAGGAGCCGCTCGGTCAGGTGGCGATTCAGACGATCGCGCAGGCCGGCGTGCTGGCGACCGACAAGATCGCCACGATCGCTGCCGATCTTTCTGCCCGCAACCTGAAAGCCGTGCTGATCGCCGATCCGTCGTCGATTGCCTGGATCTTCAACATTCGCGGCGCCGACGTGCCGCATACGCCGCATCCGCTGGCGCGCGCCATCATCCATGCCGACGGCAAGGCGGAGCTGTTTCTCGACAAGCGCAAGACCGGCATCGAAGCCGAGGCCTATCTGGCGCAGATGTGCACGCAACTGCCGCCGTCGGCGCTGGAGGAGCGGCTGTCCGCCGTTGCCAGCGATGGCGGCCGGGTGCTGGTCGATCCGGATCTCACCTCCTACGGCCTTGCCGGCATCATCCGCGCGGCCGGCGGCATCGTCGTCGAGGGCAATGATCCGGCCAAGCTGCCGCGGGCGGTGAAGAACAGCGTCGAGATCAACGGCTCGGCGGCGGCGCATCTGCAGGATGGCGCGGCGATGGTCGAGTTCCTGTGCTGGCTGGACCAGGCCAAGCCCGGCACGGTCACCGAAATCGAGGTTGCCGAGAAACTGGAAGCGGCGCGCGCCCGGGTCGGGCAGAGCATGCAGAACCCGCTCAAGGACATTTCCTTCGACACCATATCCGGCGCCGGAGAGCATGCGGCGATCATGCATTACCGGGTGACGACCGAGAGCAACCGCACGCTCGAGGCGGGCGAACTGTTCCTGATCGATTCGGGTGCGCAGTACATCAATGGCACGACCGACATCACCCGCACGGTCGGTGTCGGGACCGTTTCCGAGGAGCAGCGCCGCTTCTT
The DNA here is from genome assembly GCA_900470805.1 of Hyphomicrobiales bacterium. Lineage (GTDB taxonomy): Bacteria > Pseudomonadota > Alphaproteobacteria > Rhizobiales > Rhizobiaceae > Rhizobium. Next base: position 112,591 of record UCCA01000026.1, read on the forward strand.
CACGCTGGTGCTCAAGGGGATGATCCAGATCAGCACGGCGAGGTTCCCGAAAGGAGGACGCGGCTGCGATCTCGATCCGCTGGCGCGCATCGCGCTGTGGCGGGCAGGGGCCGATTTTGGCCATGGCACCGGCCACGGGGTCGGCTCGTATCTCTCGGTGCACGAGGGACCGCAGCGGATTTCCAGGATGTCGACGCAGGAGCTGCTGCCGGGCATGATCCTCTCCAACGAACCCGGCTATTACCGCCCGGGTGCCTTCGGGATCCGTATCGAGAACCTGATCTATGTTCGCGAGCCGGAGATGGTCGAGGGTGGCGACACGCCGATGCTGAGCTTCGAGACGCTGACCTTCTGCCCGATCGACCGCAACCTCGTCATTGCCGAGTTGCTCACCCATGACGAACTGCACTGGTTCAACGACTACCACGTCAAAACCCGCGAAGCGCTGATGCCGCTGATCCATGACCACGACGTCAAGGCATGGCTGGAGAACGCGACGCTGCCGTTGGAATACTGAAGCTTTCTGGACTGCTTGAGCGGTGGGCATCGAACCGGATAGGCCGGCGACCGGGGGTTGGGTCGCCGGGTCAGGCACCGACCGTGTGGCGCCAGGCCATCACGACGGCCCAGGCGGCGACCAGCATCCATGTGTGCGAAACGCGCAGGCCGACGAGCAGCGCCACAACCAGCGCCAGCTTCACCTCCCAGCCACCAGTGAAGAAGGCGGGCGCCACCAGTGTCGTCAGCACCGCGGCGGGAACGGCGGCGAGTGCTGCTTCCATGCGCGGGGGGATGCGCTTCATCGTGGTGATCAGGATGTAGCCGCCGATGCGCGTCGCGTAGGTCGCGACGGCGGCGGCGAGGATGATCAGGAGCATGTGAAGATCGAAGGTCACATCACACCTCGTGCAGGTCGGATTCGAGTTCCTGCGCCGTTGGCGGCGGCGGGAACAGGGCGGCGAGGATGATGCCGGCGGCGGCGCCGAGGCTGACATGCCAGGGCGAGCCGACATAGTGATAGGCGATGACCGAGGCGACGGCGCTGACGGCGGCAACGGGCACGAAATTGTCGCGGTGGCGGAAATCGAGGACGATGCCGAGGAAATAGGTCGGCAGCAGGATATCGAGGCCGATCGACTTCGGATCGCCGATATAGCGGCCGAGAATGCCGCCGAGCAGGCTGACGATGGTCCAGGGAATATAGATGACGAGGCCGAAGCCGAGATACCAGGCAAAGGTCACCGGCTTGCCGGCTTCGCCGCGCTTTACGGTCTCGGCAAACTGCGGATCAACCAGCAGGAAGAAGGTGAAGAACTTCTGCACCTTGGTGAAGTGCTTGATATAGGGCGCGATCGCCGCCGAATAGAGCACGTGGCGGAAGTTGACGGCGAGGATCGAGGCGACGATCAGCCAGGCCTGGACATCGTGACCGAATAGCTCGATGCCGACCATCTGACTGGCGCCGGCATAGACGGTGGCGCTCATGAAGGTGAGTTCGAACAGCGACATGCCGTGATCGGCGGCGAGCGCTCCGAACAGCGCGCCGAAAGGGGCGGATGCCATTGCGATCGGAAAGCCGCCACGCAAGCCGTCGATAAAATTCGCGCGACTCATCGGCGATCTTCCTCCTGGAATTTTCGAACTCCTCTAAGCGGCGATAGTATCTGCCGCAAACGAATTTCCTTGATTGACCGATCGATTTCGCTGAACGGTGCCAGTGTAGCCGCACAGGGGTGGAGGGGGGATGATGAAGCCGATCGAATTTTCCAAGGACGACAAGGCGGCGCTCATCGCGCGCATTCAGCACCACTTCGATGAAGAGCTGGACCAGCCGATCGGCCTTCTGAAAGCGGAACTGGTGCTGGATTTCTTCGCCAAGGAAGTCGGGGCGGCCTATTACCGCCAAGGGATCGATGATGCGCAGGCGGCGCTGGCGCGGCGGATCGATGATTTTTCCGACGATGTCTATCAGTTGCAGCGGGATGCGGCCGACTGATCGGACGTGCTATCTGTCGTCGATGACGTCGGTGCTGTTGATGATCCCGATGCCGGCGGCGCGCATCTCCTCGATCGCCGCGGTTACGCCTTCGGGGGTGATGCCACGGCTGGCGTCCTCGATGAAGCGGACCTTGACGCCCGGCAGCATCTCCAGCGCATCGAGCGCCGAGAACTTCACGCAGTAATCCGTCGCCAGTCCGCAGATGTCGATCTCGTCGACCGCCTGGTCCTGGAAGAAATTGGAGAGGCCGGTGATGGCGTCTTGGTCGTTGTCGCGGAAGGCCGAATAGCTGTCGACGTGGTGATTCTCACCCTTCTGCAGGATCAGGTCGATCTCGGGAACGCGAAGCTCCGGATGAAGTTCGGCATCCTTGGTGCCCTGCACGCAATGGTCCGGCCACATCATTTGCGGTTTGCCTGACAGCACGTGAAGGTCGAAGGGTTGCTTGCCGGGATGGGAGGAGGCGAAACTGCCGTGGCCTTCGGGATGCCAGTCCTGCGAGGCGACGATGAGATCGTATTTGCCGCTTTCAATCAGCCGGTTGGCCACCGGAACCACCTTGTCTCCATCGGGCACGGCGAGATTGCCGCCCGGACAGAAACCGTTCTGGATATCGATCAGCAGCAAGGCTTTCATCGGCAGTGCTCCACCTATTGTTGCAGGGCAACATGCCAAGGCGAGCGCCAAGGTGCAAGGGCGGAAACGCTCCGCCGCGAAGGCGGCGAAGCGTTATTCTGTGGATCAGGCGTGCGCCGCGATCTGATGCGAGACCGGGCGGTGGCCCTTCAAGCCGTAGAAGACGATGTAGGCGTAGCAAATGATCGGCATCAGGAAGGCGAGGTGAATGCCGATGGTGTCGGCAAGAACGCCCTGGATGACCGGCAGGAGAGCGCCGCCGACGATGGCGAGGCACAGGATGCCGGAGCCCTGGCTGGTGTATTTGCCGAGACCATAGAGGCCGAGCGAGAAGATCGTCGGGAACATGATCGAGTTGAACAGGCCGACGGCGAGGATCGCCCACATCGAAACGTGACCGGTCGTGAAGACGGTGACGAGCAGCAGGATGATGACCGCGGCGGCATTGAAGGCCAGCGCCTTGCCGTCGTCGATGTAGCGCATGACCACGGCGCCGATGAAGCGTCCGACCATGGCGCCGCCCCAGAAGTAGGAGACGTAGTGGGCAGCGTCGGCTTCCGAGAAACCGGCGATATCTGGCTGGCTCATGAAGTTTACGAGGAAGCTGCCGATACTGACTTCAGCGCCGACATAGACGAAGATGCCGACTGCGCCGAGGACGAGGTGGCGAAACTGCCAGGCCGAACCACCGCCGGTGATCGGCTCGATGTTCTCGTCGCCTTCGACCTGCGGCAGCTTCAGCGCCGCGAAGATGGCAGCAAGCACCAGGAAGGCGGCTGCGAGCAGCATGTAGGGGAATTTCACAGCGCCGGCTTCGGCGATCTTGATGGCGTCGAGCTGTTCCGGCGTAGCGCCGACGACGGCTGCCGTCGTTGCCGACAGGATCAGGAAGGCGCCGAACATCGGGGCGAGCGTGGTGCCGAGCGCATTGAAGGCCTGCGTCAGGGTCAGGCGGCTGGCGGCCGTGTCCGGCGGGCCGAGCACGGTGACGTAGGGGTTTGCGGCGACCTGCAGCAGCGTCACGCCGCTGGCGAGCACGAAGAGGGCGCCGAGGAACAGGCCATAGACGCGGTAGCTTGCGGCCGGGATGAACAGCGCGCAACCGATGGCGGCGATGACGAGGCCGAGCACGATCCCCCACTTGTAGCCGATGCGCTTGACCAGCGCGCCCGATGGGAGCGAGGCGATGAAGTAGGCGCCGAAGAAGCACAGCTGGATCAGCATGGACTGGGTGTAGTTCAGCTGGAAGACGTTCTTCAGGTGCGGAACGAGGATGTCGTTCAGGCAGGTGATGAAGCCCCACATGAAGAACAGCGATGTGAGCGCGATCAGGGCAAATTGATAGTTCGCAGTCGGGGAAGACGGCGACGACGCCGATCCTGCCGATGCGGCATTGTTTGTTGTTGCTATACCAGCCACGTTTTGTACCTCCTGTTGTGGACGCCGGGTATTTTCCTTTGAAAGCCGTTTGCTGAAACGGGCCGGCGGCGGCTCGGCGGGGCGCTCTGGGAGGGAGCGTGCAGCAAGCCACAGTCCCTCATATATCCTGGGAAATGTAATTTCGATAGGATGCGAAGCTTTTTCTTGTGCTTTGCGAAAAAATGTTTTGCAGGTGCGAGATTGACGTGGGGCTTTGCGAGTTGGGAGGTCCTTGATGGTGTGCCGTGTGGCGCACCCCCCTCTGTCCTGCCGGACATCTCCCCCTCAAGGAGGGAGATCGACCCGCGGCATGCTCTTCTCAGAACGTTGAGGTTGGAGCGAGTGGCCAAGCCCAGCCGATCTCCCCACCTGAGGGGGAGATGCCCGGCAGGGCAGAGGGGGGTAAGCAACGGTAAAACCTCAACGATCATCACCCAAACCACGACACGCCAAATCCCCACGCAGCGCTCCGGCCCGTGTCTCCACCATGCACTGCACTCGGACGGGGCGCTGGAAACCACCTCGATAGAGTTTAGATAATATGGCGCCTTCCAGCGCCCCGCTCGGCGGTTTATGCCCGAACTCCGGTCTCTCTGCGACCGTCTTCCAACCTTCGCGACGGCGTTGTGTGCCTCACAGGCACGTCCAGGCTCTGCAACGGGAACACGTCTTGTCGACATGGATCCGCCAGCCACGGAGGGAGACCATTTTCTCGAACCCGGTGCGTGAGGTTTTGCGTCTCACCCTCACACCCCGCGCCGATCCCGCCTCGCCGGCACGCCTGCCGGTGTATCCGATGACGGGACGCGGTCAGTTTAGGGAAGGGAGGGGTGACGGGGAAAATCGAAACGGAAACTTCTCGTAAGCCATTGATCTTGAACGATAGCCGCACCCGCA
>UCCA01000012.1:0-351082 GCA_900470805.1 Hyphomicrobiales bacterium
CCGCCCTCCCGCCCGCTCAATTGCCGCCGGAATGACATCGTGGTCATCAATGACGGCGGAGGCACCGAAGACGACAATGAGCTTCGGCGCGCCATCGGCGATCGCCATGACTTGCAGCAGGGTCTCGGCAAGCGCCGTCGTCTCGTGCGCTGTGCGAAATTCCCGTGCCAGGCGGTTGCCGCATATCGCCAGACGGCGGCTTAAGGTGAGCGCGGTCTTGTCCATGACGGAGGGTTTCAGGTGCGGCAATTCGGTCGCGATCAGGCTCACCGAATGCTTTTCAAACGGCGTGAGATCGAACAGCGCGGCCGTCCTCAACAGCGTGCAGGCCTCCTCGATCATCGAATGCGGAACGGCAAGCGGGATGATCTTAAAGGTGGCGATCATAGTGCCGATCCCGACCCGCGAATGGTCGGCCAGGCAGGCGAAGGTGATAGATGGGTCGATCGCATTGAGCCTGTCGACCGCCGCTTTGTCGACAGTGAAGATTCCCTTGACGGTCGAATGGATGTTGACGCGGCCAGTAGTCGCTTCAGACAGCTTTATGTGCTGCGAGGGCACCAACCGGGCCAGCATCAGTGCCGCCCGATCTTCGCCGACATCGTCCGTGTCGAGACGAACCGCCGTCACCTGCGACAGGCCAGCCTGCCTTAGTTTCGCTACATCATCTCGGCGCAGGATGTGGCCCTTGGAGAAAGCCGTCGCCGGCAACTTCAGCGCGCGGGCGAGCACAAGTCCATCCGCTTCATCGACGGAGAACTCACCGAACTTCATGGTGAGCCATCCCCGCTCGAGTCAAGCGGGCGCGAGCGCAGGGCGTCGATGATCTCGGCAAGGATCGCGACGGCGATCTCGGCCGGAGTGGTTGCGCCGATGTCCAGACCGATCGGCGCATGGATTGCCGAAAGCCGGTCCGGCGCGAGACCCTCCGCCGTCAGTCTGGCAATCCTCGCCGCGTGCGTCTTTCGGCTGCCAAGCGCTCCAATGTAGAAGCAGCCGGTCCGCGCCGCTTCGGCGAGGGGAAAATCGTCGATCTTCGGATCGTGCGTCAGCGCGACAAGCGCGGTGTAGCGGTCCAGCGGATCGTCCATCAAGGCGTCGCTTGGCCAGTCGGCACGCACGGCGCCGTCAGGAAAACGATCGCCTGTGGCGAAGGCCGTGCGCGGATCGATGATGCGCACATCGAAGCCGGCGATCCTCGCCATCGGCGTCAGGGATTGGCCGATGTGGACAGCGCCAATGATGACGATCCGGGGTGTTGGCAGGTAGACGTTGAGAAACCCCTTGCCTTCCGGGCCATCGAACGCTGTAGAGCGGCCGGACCGGAAGCCACGTGCGACGAGATCGGCAAACGGCCCCTCCAGCCGGTCGCCTTCCAGAACGACAATTTCGTCATGAGTTTCCAGATTGACGACCAGCGCGGCGGCGATACGGCGACGTCGCGCAATGTTCAGGCGGTGGAGGCTGTCGAGGCGCATCAGCCGAGCCTCTCAATATAGATACGAATTCGGCCGCCGCACGACAGGCCGACGCGCCAGGCGGTTTCGTCCGCGACACCGAACTCAAGCATCCGCGCCTCTCCCGTCGCGACTACATCAATAGCGGCGGTAATGACCGCGCCTTCCACGCAGCCACCGGAAACGGAGCCTTCGAAGTTGCCATCGGCGTCCACCACAAGGTGGCTGCCGACCGGGCGCGGCGCCGAGCCCCAGGTTTCGATGACGGTCGCGATGGCCACGGATCGGCTTTCACCGATCCACATTTCGGCAACGGCCAGTGGATCATTCGGATAGTGGCCCGGCATCATCTTGCTAAGGCCTCATCCTGATCATCGTTCAAGCCCGCGAAGACCCGCGCGATATCACTCTCTTTAACGCTGTCACCGACATACCAGCTCAGCGTGTCGTAGAAGCCGAGGAAGGATCCTTTCGTCTTGGCCAGAAGCGCTGCGGCTTCCTTGGAGGAAATTGAGAGAGTCGCGACGAAGAAATCGACGAGAGCCGCCTCGGCTTTTGGGTGCGCAAAGACGAGCGCCGTGGGAGAATTGGACGCAATGATGGGCAGCGCTGCGGCTTGCGGCCGGCACGGCAGGGTCGCGGAGAGACGAATATCACGCGAGGAAGCAGCGGCCTCGATGATGAAGGCTTCCGCATCGAGAACCCAGGCGGAACGTTCGGTGTCGAAATAGCGGAAATCGCGCTGGGTTAGCGAGAAGCTCGCTGTCTTCGCCTCGCCGGGATGAAGATCCACTTTGGCGAAGGCTTTGAGCTCCCGGATCGGCCGCTTCAGGCCGGGCGCAAGCGGGCGCACATACAGTTGGACGATCTCCTTGCCGGAGACTGGGCCACTGTTGCGGACCGTGACGCGCACCATGCAGTCCGCATCCGCGCCAATCTCGCTCTTGTCGATCTCGATCGCCTCGTAGTCAAACGTGGTGTAGCTCAGACCATGTCCAAACGGAAACAACGTGGGCATGGCCTTCAAATCGTAGAACCGGTAGCCGACGAAAATGCCCTCGCTATAGGCATGCCTGCCATGTTCACCCGGATAGGTATGCCAACCCGGAATGTCCTGCATCCGAACGGGCATGCTTGCGGAAAGCTTGCCGCAGGGGTTCTGCTCGCCGAACAGGATGCGCGCGAGCGCTTCGCCACCCCCCTGCCCGGCATAGAAACCGGCCAGCACGGCGTCGACATCCTCGATCCACGGCATTTCGACCGCGTCGGGCATCGACAGAACGACGACGAGCTTGCGACCTGTGGTCGCCAGCGCGGTGATGAGTGCGTCGTGACTACCGGCGAGCTTCAACGTATCACGGTCGTTGCCCTCGCCGTGGCGGCTCTTCTCGTTTTCGGCAAACACCACAACGACATCGGCATGCAACGCGGTCTCGACAATATTCTCGATGGAGGCCGATAGGTCTTGTCCGGCGGACGCAAAGGGCAGATGGCGAACGTTCAAGCCGCCTCGCGCCCGCGCAGAAATTTGAGCGAAAGGACTGTCCACGCAATAGGGATTGGTGGTGGCCGATCCAGAGCCCTGGATGATGGGCTTGATCGCGCCATCGCCGACGACGAGAAGCTCGCCCGGACGTTTCGGGTCGAGCGGCAGCGCCTTGCCTTCGTTGCGCAGCAATACAATCGATTCCGCGGCGATATCACGTGCCAGCGCATGATGCGCGTCGAGATCGGCCACCGTGTCGCGCCGCTGGTTCATCGTGCATTTGCGCACGAACGCCAGAACGCTGGTGCAAGCTGCATCGATCACCTCGGGCGAAACATCGCCGGCATCGATCGCGGCGTGAAGACGCGCCTTGCGTGGCTTGCTTTCCGGCATGTCGAGTTCGGTGCCGGCATTGAGCGCCGCGCCGCGGTCCTTGATTGCATGCCAGTCGGAAACGACCAGTCCGTCATAGCCCCATTCATCGCGCAGCACGGTGCGGAGAAGCCAATGATGTTCGGTCGCCTGGATACCGTTCAGCGGATTGTAGGCACTCATCACGGTCCACGGCGCGCTCTTTTGGACCGCCCGTTCGAAACCCGCCAGATAGATCTCGCGCAGAGCTCGCTCGTCGACGTCGGAACTCGTCGTGGTTCGCTCGATTTCGGAATTGTTGCAGGCGAAGTGTTTTAACGAAGCACCGACGCCGTTGTCCTGCAAGCCGGAAATGACGGCAGCCGCGATGTCGCCGCTGACGACGGGGTCCTCGGAGTAATACTCATAGGCCCGTCCGGCCAGCGGAGTCCGGCGGATGTTGATACCTGGGCCAAGCAGCAGATGAACGCCGAAATCCTGGCACTCGGCCGCCAGCGCGGCGCCCATGCGATAGGCGAGATCGATATCCCAGGAGCAGCCGAGCAGATTGCCGTTGGGAAAGCACGTGGCCGGACGCGTGCCACCGAACATGCCGCCTGGCCCATCGCCCTGTTGTCCCACGAGGCCGAGAAATGCCTGCAGACTGTCTTCGTCATTGTCACCGGCGTCAATCTGGGTGGTCGAGTAGCGCACGCCGTAAGCCCCGTCGGTCATCACGATCGAGGGGATGCCGAGCCTGTCTATCGAGGCTGTCTTCCACAAGCCCCGACCGCTCAGGAGATCGATCTTCTCGCCGACCGTCATCTGGGCGACAAGCGACTGGATCTCTTCGTCGGTAGGCTGGTACATCAATCGTCTCCGATATTGCCGATCAGGCGTCTGTCAGCAGATCTTCTGAAGGAGTTCCATCAGCATCATCCGCTCGGCAAGCGTCAGCGTGCTGAGCGTCTCCTGCGAAATCTGCAGTGCGACGGACAGGTTGCGGGCCACGGTCGCCTCGCCTTCCGTCGTCAGCGTCAATACCAGCCGTCGCGCGTCGGTCGCGTCGGGCGCGGTGTGGACCAATCCGCGCTTCACAAGACGATCGACGACGCCTTTGATGGTGGCCATATCCATGGCAGTTTCGCGGCCGAGATTTCCCTGCGAACAGGGTTGCAGATCCTTCAGCTTGACGAGCGCCGCCCATTGGGTGGTGGTCAGCTTCTCCGCCATGAGGCTGGCAAAGATCGCCACGTGGCGTTGGTTCGCCTGCCGCAGATAAAAGCCGATCTGCTCGCCAAGCGCATATTGGGCCTGATCGCCGCGCGCCTCCGGGGCTGCTGCCTTTTTCCGGCCGACCTTGTCTTTGAACGGAACGTCCATCGGATCTCTCAAATCTGCCTGTTCGTTATCACCACCGACAATCGAATTGCCGAATTCAGTCTCGCCACAAATTCAGGATGGCTTCTGTCGGTAGAATTTCAATCTGCTCCGAAAGCCTCGGCGCCAGGATCTCGATCACCATGGCATGTGCTTTCATGTCTCCGCTTGCCAGTGCATCCTCGGCGAGGATGACTCGGTAGCCAGCGTCCACCGCATCCAGAACGCTGGCGTAAACACACACGTCGGTCTCCACACCGGAGAAAATCAGGGTGTCGGTGTCCGTTTCCTGCAAGCGCGTGGTGAAACCGGGGGAGCCGAAGACCGAATAAGTCTCCTTGTCGACGATCGAACTCGGACCAGCGATCGCTGCCAGCGGCGCAACAAGATCCAGCATGGCGGCATCGAGTTCATCCAGCGTCACCGAAGGCCAGCGGCGATAGTAGTTCTTCCAGCGCCCTTTGGCACCTTCAGGGTTTTGCGGAACGACGAAGCGGGCAAAGACGGTCTCGGACGGTCGCGCCTCGCTCAGCGCGACGACATTTGGAAGAATGCGGGCGATCGCCGGCGTATGCCACGCCGTCTCCTCGGCAAAGAGGCGCTGCATGTCGATGACGACATGCAGGGTTTTGTTGGAGAGCGGCGCGGTTGTCATGATCAGTCGGCCACCGGAACAGTGTGCTCCGGAGCCCAGCCCAGCGTGATGGTGTCGCCGTCGCTCAGGACCTTGCCATCGCGGTTCTGCGCAAACAGCTTCAGCGGCAAGCCGTCTGCGGTCTCCAGCAGGTAGGAGAGCACCGGACCTGCATAGATGACGGTGGAGATCCGTGCCGTCAGGCTGTTGCCATCCGTCGAACCGGATACGATCGACATTTTTTCCGGGCGGACGGCGAGCGTGACCTTCGAGCCGCTTGTGGGCAGCGTTCCAGTGGTACGGATCGCCGTGCCATCGGCCAGACGCACTGCGCCGTTGTCTACCGTGCCGGTCAGGAAGTTGGAGTCGCCGAGGAATTCGGCGGCAAAGCGCGTCAGCGGCCGCTCATAGACGGTTTCCGGCTCGCCGATCTGGACGATGCGGCCTTTGTCGAGAATGGCGACCTTGTCGGACAGCGTCAGCGCCTCCTCCTGGTCGTGGGTGACGAAGATCGTGGTCAGGCCGCTCTCGCGCTGGATGCGCAGCAGTTCGACCTGCATTTCCTGTCGCAGTCGACGATCAAGCGCCGACAGCGGTTCGTCGAGCAGCAGCACGCTCGGCTTGATGACAATGGCGCGGGCAAGCGCGACGCGCTGCTGCTGTCCACCCGACAGTTGCTTGGGCATGCGGTCGCCGAAGCCTGGGAGGCGGACCATCTCAAGGGCTCGATCGACTTCCTTGCGGGCGGCGGCCCCCTTGATGCCGCGGCGCTCGAGGCCGAAGGCGACGTTCTGGGCGATCGTCATGTGTGGGAACAGCGCGTAGGACTGGAACATCATGCCGATGTTGCGGCCCCAGACTGGGATGTCGGTGACATCATTGTTACCGATGGTCACCACGCCCTGGTCCGGCTTGATGAAGCCCGCGATGATGCGCAGCAGCGTGGTCTTGCCGGAGCCCGATGGGCCGAGAAGGCTGGTGAACGAGCCTTCGGGAAACTCGGTTGTGATATCCGACAGGACGGGCGTGGTGCCGTAGGTCTTGGCGACGGAATTGACTTTAACGTTTGTCACGGGTGTCTCCGGGCTTGGCGAAGCGCGCAAAAATCAGGATGATCGTCATCGAGCCGAGCAGAAGCACGGTTGAGATCGCATTGATTTCAGGGGTGAAGCCCTTGCGGATCGAGGAGTAGATCTGCACCGGCAGCGTGGTGTAGCCGGGCGTTGCGAGGAAGTAGGAAATCACGAATTGGTCGAGCGATACCGCAAAGGCGAACAGCGCGGCGCCGAGGATGCTCGGATAGAGCAGCGGCAGCGTCACCGAAAAGAAGGCGTGAACCGGTGTCGAGCCGAGGCTCATCGCCGCTTCTTCGAGATCCGCACGGATCGTGCGGAAGCCGGTGCCGACGACGAGGACCACATAAGGGATGGCGAGCGCCACGTGGCCGATCAGCAGCGCGTGCATGCCGCGCCCGATGCCGCTCCAGTAGAAGAAGATCAGCATCGCCGTGCCGGTGATCAGCCATGGAATGGCGATCGGCGGCAGCAGCATCAGTTGCAGCAGGCTCCTGCCGCGGAATGTTCGCCGCGACAGCGCCACCGACGCCATGGTGCCAAGTGCTGTTGCCAGCACAGCGGTGATCGTGGCGATCACGATGCTGTTCAGGCCCGCCGTCAGGAGCACGGTGTTGCTCCATAGCGCCTGGTACCATTGCAGCGAGAAGCTGAAGGGCAGTTCGTAGAGCGGCGAAGCGTTGAAGCCCATCGCCATCATCACGAGGATGGGCGTGTAGAGGAAGATCAGGATGGCAATGAGATAGATGCGTCCAAGCGGTTTCATGATCCTCTCCTCACGCTGCCGTGCCACGGCGCAGCACGCCGGAGAATGTTGCGAAGATGGCGAGTACGACCGCCAAAAGCGTAAAGGACAACGAAGCGCCGAGCGGCCAGTTGAAGGCCTGCGTGAACTGGTCCTCGATGACCGTGCCCATGGTGACGCCGACACGGCCACCCAGAATGCGCGGCTCCATGAACGAGCCGATCACGGGAATGAAGATCAGCACGGAGCCGGAGATCAAACCGGGAGCGGCGAGCGGCACCAAAATCTTGAACAGGATGGTCCACCAGCGGGCGCCGAGACTGGAAGCAGCCTCAATGATCGCGTCATCGATGGCCACCAGGGCGATGTAGCAGGTCAGGATCATGTAGGGCAGATAGCCGTGTACAAGGCCGACCACGATGGCGTAGCGCGTATAGAGGAAGCCGATCGATCCGGCGTCAGGCGCGATCATGTGCAACAGGTTGTCGAGAAAGCCGTTCTCGCGCAGCACCATCGTCCATGAGAAGACGCGGACCAGGCCGTTGGTCCAGAACGGTAGAAGAATGAGGATAAGCAGCATCTCGCGGCTCTTGCCGAAGGTCGAGCGAACGAGCGCGACGGCGGCCAGAAAGCCGAGTATGGCGCAAAACAGCGTCGTCCAGAAGCCGATCAGCAGCGATGTGATGCCGATACCCACCAGATAGGGCTGGTCGATGAAGGCGCGATACTGCTTCAGCGTGAAGACGATCGGCGCTTTGCCCATCGGTGTCGCCGACATGAAGCTGAACACGAACATTGTCAGCAGCGGCAGGAAGACCGCCAGCGTCAACCAACCGTAGGTCGGCAGCAGCAGGGCTGTCGTCGAAACCCATGACGGGAGCGGGCGCCGGCTGCGCGGACCCGAAGGTCCGCGCTCTGACGCCGAAGTCAGATGATCATTCTGCATAGAAGGCTTTCACTTCCTGCCATACGTTGTTGAAGGCTTCGCGGCGATCGTCCGGCAGAGCCGACATGATGCCCATCGTCTTCAGGTATTCAGGCTTGTGCACCTGGCGGCTGAGATCGTCGGCCGGCAGGGCGGAAAGTGCCGCCGAGTTCGACGATGCCGGAGCGCCGACCTTGGTGGCCCATTCGACGTAGAAAGTCGGATCGATCATCCAGTTGGCGAAGGCAAGCGCGCCTTCCGCGTTTGGAGCCGATGCCGGGATACCGAGGCCGTCGACCCAGCCGATGCCGCCTTCCTTGGGCACGACGAACTGGACTGGAAGCTTCGAGTTGCGCTTGGAGCGCACCGAACCCCCGGACCAGAAGAGCGACAGGTCGAATTCCTTCGCGGCGAACGACTTGTTCCACTGATCTTCCGTGGACCACAGAAGCTTGACGTTCGGCTTGATCGACTTCAGCGCCGCGGTGACGGCAGCGAGGTCCTTCGGGTCGTTGATGTCCTGGCCGCTCATCAGCGCGCCGACACCGACGTTGATGATTGCGTCGTCGTCCATGGCGACGCGGCCCTTGTAGGTCGGATCGGCCAGAACGGCGTAGCTGTCTGGAACCGGCATACCTTCACGGATGGCAAGCGAGGTCATGCCCCACACCCACGGAACCGCGAAGCCTTTGCCGTCCTTGCTGAAGTTCGGGTTGGAGCGCAGGTTTTCATCGACCGTCGCGGCGTTCGGAACCTTGCTGAAATCGATCGGCTGCAGCAGGTCTTCGGCAACGGCCTGGGCGCAACGCGCGGCGTTGAGGACAACGAGATCATAGGCGCCCGGATTGGTGCGCAGCTTGGTCAGCATTTCCGATTCCGAGCTGTAGTAGTCGTGAACGACTGCAATGCCGGTCTTCTCGGTGAAAGCCTTGACGGACCAGGCTTCGTCCGTGCCGTAGCCCTGCCAGTTCAGGACGGTGATGGTGCCGGCCGAAAAGGCCTTGCGCGGCAGGCTGGAGAAGCTGACGCCGGCAACGAGCGCTGCGGACATCAACTTCATGGTGTTGCGTCTGGTGAGTTCAGTCATTTTTGGCACCCCTCTTGAACATACACGGTTATGGACGATCGCGACCGCGGTCAGCGACCTAAACGGATCGGCAAGGCCGAAAACAGTAGACGTGCCCGACGCACATCAAATCGTTTGTATGCAAACTATAATCAGAGAGGATTGAATGATTGAGGCGCCGACTTTCAGGGCGAGCGGAAACCTGCGCCGCAATTGAGCGGAACATTATTACGCGACCAGTACGACGAAGCCTAACTTCAATAAAGATCCGCCTCAATCATTCGATTGTCGACAGGCCTTCCGTTCAAACCCTCTGATTTTAGTAATCAGTCTTTTATTTTTTTATTTGCACACAAACTATTAATGACGAATTGACAGGTGTCAAGAGCTACCTCGCCTTAGCCTGCATCTGCAGCAGAAAAATAGATGTCGAGCCGCCGGTCGACACCGCTTTCGGCAATCGCCACGCGCACGCCATCGGCACCTGCAACACAGCCGATCTCCTGCCCATCGAGGCGAACCGCAAGAACGCCGCCGGCGTCCAGACCCGGGAGATCGATGTAGCCGGCCACGGCAACAGGCGCGATGGTGCAGGCCAGTCGTCCGTCGGAGATGAGAATGCGCGACAGTGTGGTTTGCAGGTCCGTGCGAAGCACGGCGCGGTCATTGAGGGTCATCGACAGAACGGCGGCCTCGACGCGCAGATGCAAGGTTCCCGATGGCGACAGCATCGGCCCGACTGTTACGTCCCGGCCGTCATTGCGCACGGTCCATCCCGTCCACGGATCGAAATCGGCGATCTCGCCGGCGGCCATCAATGGCAGCATGGCGGCCCAGATGTAGAACGGGTCGGTATCCCCCTGGTCCATCGCCTCGCCGGTGACGGCGTTGTAGTTTTCCGAGGCTATGCGATCCTCGCGCCAGTTTTTCATGAACAGGTCGTAGCTTTGGCTGGCGAGCTTGCTCGCCTCCGCCACAAAGCCGTAGCGCCGCAAGCCGAGCCAGACCATGTAATTGACGTTCGGCCAGATGCGGCCACGCCAATAGACGTTGTCGGCGAAGGCAGGATCGTCACGGGTGGCGTTCGGCAGCACGAAGTCACCGCCGAAGGTGGTCTCGTCACTCAGATGTTCGAGCAAACGCGCCGCCTGCGCCGGTGTCGCGGCGCCGCACAGCAGCGGATAGAAGCTGGTTGGCGACAGCGACCGGACAAAGCCGCCATGCCGCTGGCGATTGGCGAAGATACCCCGGCTCTCGTCCCAGAGCGTCTCGGAGATCAGCTTCCGGTGACGCTCGGCCAGAGCGGCGAATTCGCGGGCATCGTCATGCTTGCCAAGCACGGTGGCCATTTTCGCAAGCATCTCGGCGTCGAGCGCAGCCGCGCAGTTGAGGCCAAGGTCGAAGGTCGACAGCGTCCGTGTGACAGGATCGTAGATCGCCTCGTCATGGGTCGCCGAATTGTCCATCCCGGTCTCGTTGCGCGCAGCGAATGCCGTCCCCTTGTAGAGGCCCTCGCCGACATCCGACGTGCCACAGGACAAAAGGCCGAAGCCGTCAGGATCGCGGTTGTCCTGCCACCAGCGGCGATTGCGTACCAGCGCGTCATAGCTCGCCTGGATCATCGACCGTTCGCCGGTGCGCTGGTAGAGCTGCCAGACCACCAACGCGCCAAACGGTAGCTGGGTGCGATCGACCCAGGCGTCGTTGGAGGTGACGATGCAGGCGATGTTGCCCTGCGGCGTGGCGCCGGCCATTGCGGTTGCCATGTTTTCGCGCGCCAGATCGGCGTCGAAGACGCCGGCGAGAAGGGCCGCGAAAATCTGGTCGTTGAACCAGACGGCGAACTTCCCGAGATTCCAGATTCGCGTCACCGCCGTATAGGACCGCGCATTGGTTTCGTCCCAGATGGTGTTCCAGGCAACCACGTCACGCAGCGCGTCGAGGGCACCCTCGAACATGCCGGTCTGCGCATCGGCAACCGCATTAAGCGCGCCGGCCGCAAGGCAGGCCTGCGCCTTTTCGATCGCCAGCTCGGCACTGTCGGCGACGCCAGCGGCATAGGCGCCCTTGCGCGTCATCTCGAGATTGAAACGCAGGGCAATTACCGGCGCTTCGCTCTTGCGTGTCGCCGTATAGAAATAACCGTTCTCCTCGAAGTCGGCCCGCAGCGCGTCGATCGTCTCGTGGCCGGTGACGTGCACGGGTGCCTCGGCGGTGGCGACGGCGACGAAACGCGTGCCGACCTTCAGCAATGTGACATTGCGGCCCGCATCGTGGATCGCCACCTCGCCGCCATCCGACGAGATCGCCAGCGTCAGCCAGAATCGCAGACCCCATTCGGCCGATACCTTGCCGTTCCAGCTTCCGCGTATGGCGAAGGGGTCGGTCTTGGTTGTCGAAAAGGCGACCGTCGTGCCGCTGAGCTCGGTTTCCAGCTCGATCAGCGAGCCGTCGATGGT
The DNA here is from genome assembly GCA_900470805.1 of Hyphomicrobiales bacterium. Taxonomy (GTDB): domain Bacteria; phylum Pseudomonadota; class Alphaproteobacteria; order Rhizobiales; family Rhizobiaceae; genus Rhizobium. Next base: position 11,577 of record UCCA01000012.1, read on the forward strand.
GTGGCGGCCGAGGCGAACGGTGTCGCTTCGTGGCTCGATCGCGGAGGTCGTCTTGCTGCGGGTCGAATAGAGAACCGGCGTAATCCGGACGCCGAGCGGCAGGAACACCATTTCGGCCGGCCTGTTGGACCAGCTGTTCCAGGCTCGCATCAAGGGGATCGTCGAATGTTGTAGCATGGCTCGGTCACTTCCGGTCAGTGTGTCAACGGGATGAGTATCGGCGCGGCGCAGAGGCCGCTCTTGTCGGCGACGTCGCCGAGATAGGGCGTACGTGTGTAATAACGATTCGCCGCGGTGTTGGCGACGCGCAGCTCAAGCGAGTGGACGCCGGGACGCAGCCGCCCAAGCGCGAAACGATAAGGCCGCCAGCCGCGCCGGTCGATCTGCCGGCCATCGAGGTGGGCCGAGACCACGGTCGCGACCTCAGGCAACTCAAGATACCAATCAGCCTCGTCGCCGATCTCCAGTGCCAGCCGATAGATACCGGTGCCGGAGAACTCAGCAAAGCCCTGGGTCTCCCAGCCGGCCTCGACCGAAACAGGGACAGATGCCGCATCGGCTCCCGGTGCAAAACTCCAACCTTCGACAAGTGGGACGGCGCGCGCCACGTCAAGCGACAGCTGCGTGGTGATATGGCCCTCGCCTGCAGTCCGTTCCTCCACCTGACGCAAGCGGATGCATCGCACCTCCTGCGGCGCGAGCGTCACGGTCAATCGGCTGAAGGATCCGAGATCTTCGACCTTGCCTGTCGTGGCAGACCAGACTTCGCAACTGAAACCGTCGCCGAAAGAAATCTCGCTTTTTAGCGACGTTGCGCCGTCATTGAAGAGAACGATCCGCCACCAGTCATCAGCTTTATATCCGACCCATTGCCAGGGCTGATCCGTGGAATGGCTGGCGATGACAGGACCGGATGGCTTAAGGCTTGTCAGCAACGCATCGATATCACAGCTGTCTGGCATCCGGTCGATATGGGCAGACGCCGCATCGTTCGTCGGCCGATCGGCGACATTGCAAACGGTCGAGATGCGATCGCCGGATGACCAGACGACACCGCCGACCGCCGTGAACAGCTCCAGCGCCCGCAGAGTCTGTTCTGTTTCAAGCACGGTGACCGATGGCAGGATAACCGCATCGAAGGCGAGCCCGGAGGCCAGCATGCGCCCGTCCTCGATCCTCGCCCTGGCCACGTCAGCCTCGCTGACGAACATGAAGTCGCAACGCCTGGCCAGAAGCCCCTCGCACCATGCACCGATATGGGTGGCGTGGCTGTGGCGCGGGCCTTCCGCGAAGGCAGTCTGAAGCGGGTAGAGGATTGCCACCGGAGTGCGGGGCGTTGCCGGCTCAATGAAGGCGGAGATGCGCGCAGTCTCCTGCGCGAAGAGATCGTGGTAGCTCCACCAGGGCTCGAAGTTGATGCCGGGACCGAAATCGAAGCGTGGATTGGCAAAGGGCGTCGGATCGTTGTCTCGTCCGTCGGTCTGGTAGACGCCGTGCCAGAGGAACTGGCGCGTGCCGAGGCAATAGAGCCGAATGGCCTGTGCTCGCATGGTCTCCAGCGTCAGCTCCCATTGCCCGGCGGCGCGCACCGGAGTTCGCTCGGCACTGGCATAGGTTTCGACGACGCAACGGCTCCGGCCATTCGAGCGGGCAACCGAATCGCCGAGCTTGGGTGCCAGCTGGGCAACGAAGTTGTTGGAATCGACCGCCGTTTCGTGCCGATAAGCATCGATGCCGAAGAAATCCACGGCAAGTGCCACCCTTGGGTCGATGCTGGTGAAGCCGCCGTTCAGCGACCATGAACTGATGTGCGGCAGGATTTCGTGTCCGGTGAGCAGGATTCCCCTGCCCTCGGCCCATCTGCGCAGCGTGCCGGAGAAAGCCTCGTTCATCAGCTCCGAATAGGCAGCATAGAAGCGGCCCCGCAATCGCAGAGTCTCGGGCCCGATGTCACGCACCAGTGCCAGAAGTGATTTAGCGAACGTCTCACCCGTGCCGCGCGACGCGGCGTCCGGCAGGGTCGGCGCAAACAGCAGGCTGTTGCCGAGATCACCTGATATCTGGTCCCACTTGTAGAAACCCGCCGCCGGCTGGTCGTAGAACACAAAGCCGACGGGATCGGGCACGAGATCGCCGAGCGCCTCGACCAGCGGATCGAGCCCGACCGCGATGAATTGCTCCGCCGCATCCGGCAGAAGATAATTGATCAGCCGCGAGGTCGTCGACCGGGCGCTGACGAACACCGTCAGCATCTGGTCCTCCCCTGGGACGCCGTCGAACAGGTAGGCGCAGGACGTCCCGTCATTTTTGACGATGGACGTTCGTGCTGTGACGTCGATGATCTGGTCGAAGCTGTCGATCCCAGCCGACGGGTGCAACAACGCCGCCTCGACCGTCCATTCGGCCCACGCGACGACGCTTCCCTCATACTGCCACTCGAGGATATCTGCGCCCATCGTTTGCGTGAAGGGCGGGCGAATGCCGCTGATCCCGCCCCGCGACTCTCCCGACGACCAGAACAGGTGGCGCTCGCGCAAATCGTCACGATCCATGACAGTGCGACCGCCGGCATGGCCGCTGATCCAGTTGTAATCGTCGTAGATCCCGAGCTTCAGCCCCAGCCTGGCGGCGATGCCGGCGGCAACGCGATAGGCATCGAGATAGGCCGGCGACAAGTAGTCATCCCGCGACATCGCAAGCCGGGCCTGGATCAGGATCGTGCCGATCCCCTTCAGCTTGAAATCGACCAACTGGGCGTGGCAGACCTCCTCCGTCGGGATCGAATGCCAGAACCAGTAGGCGGACGGGCGAAACGCAGCCGTTGGGTTCTCGAAGACGTCGCGATGGCCGATGTCCAGTCCGGGTAGGCTCTGCTCCAACTCGTCTGCTCCCTAGTGGTTTGTCGCCGTCACGCGTTGCATGGCTTTGGCCGTTTCCGTCCATGCCGGCTTGTCGGGCGCGAAACGGGCTCTCAGATAATCGGCGAGATCCTTGATCTGGGCCTCGTTCATCGTCTGGCGAAACGCAGGCATCGACATTACCTCCGGCGCCTCGCGGCCGGTCGTCTGCGCCAGGATTGCCGGTGCCTCGACACCGTTCAGGATCGCCTGGATGAGATTGTCGGGCGTGTCGGAATGCAGATTGCTGTTGAGTGCCAGCGACGACAGGATCGTGTTTCCGGTGTGGCATGTGGCGCAGGCGCCGTTGAACAGACGCTCGCCCCTGGGCGAAATCCGCGCGGCGGACGCCGTGGCCGCTTCGCTCGCTGCAAGGGCGGCCTCGCTCTGCGCCTTGGCATCGGCAGGGGCTTCGTTGAGGCTGGCGAGATAGGTGGACATCGCCCGGATATCGCTGTCCGGCAGCGGCTGCATGACCTCGACCACATGCGCCATCGGGCCGGCCGCACTGCCGTGATCGCCCGAATGTCCGGTGCGCAGATAGTCGTAGAAGGCGTCTGCCGTCCAGCCGACCGGACCCTTGGCAAAGGCATTCAGCGCCGGCGCCTCCCAGCCGTCGGCAAAGCCGCCGGCAAGCCGGGCACTGCCGCTCTTCTCTGCGCCGAGCACATTACGCTCGGTGTGGCAGGCCGAACAGTGGCCCAAGGTCTCGACGAGATAGGCGCCCCTGTTCCATTGCGCATCGCGGGTCTCGACGTAATTGAAAGGCTCCGTTTTCAGGAACAGCGCATTCCAGCCCGCCATCATCGCGCGAACGCTGTAGGGAAACTTGAGCTTCGTCTCAGGCGCCTTCTCGGCTACCGGCGCTTGGGTCATCATGTAGGCGTAGAGCGCCTGAAGATCGGCATCCTCGGCGCCCGCGAACGAGGTGTAGGGATGGGCGGGATAAAGGTGATGACCGTCGCGGCTGACGCCCTCGCGCATGGCCCGTTCGAAGGCCGGATAAGACCAGGCACCGATGCCGCCTTCGGCGTCGGGCGTGATGTTGGTGGCATAGACGGCGCCGAACGGCGTATCGAAACGCCGGCCGCCGGCAAACGGCGTCCCATCGTTGCCGACATGGCAGACATTGCAAGCGCCGGCCGCCGCAGCCAGCCGACCTCGCTCGATAGTGGCGGCACTGTAAACGTTGGCGTCAGGCCGCTGGATGGTGCCGATCGCCGGGCGCCATGGCGAGGCCATGGTGACGATCCCTGACAGCGCTGCAACGGCCCCGACGGCCGTCAGGCCGATGTTCCACCACTTCCGCTTCTTAGAGGGAGGAGCAGCCGGCGTTTCCTCCGCCTTGCCGTTCAGTGCGGTAAGGACCAGTTCCGGCGTCAGCGGCAGCTCGCGCAAGCGAATGCCGATGGCATCGTAGACGGCATTGGCGATGGCAGAGGCGCTGGGAACGGAGGCGGACTCTCCGACGCCAAGCGGCGGCTCGTCCTGCCGCGGCAGCATCAGGACGTCGATGGCGGGCACTTCGGGAAAGGTGATCAGCGGGTAGCCGCCCCATTCCTTCGACTGCACTGATGTCGAGGAGAATTCGACCTTCTCCTTCAGCACCCGGCTCGTGGACTGGATGATGTTGCCATGGATCTGGTGGCGCACGCCGTCGGGATTGATCATCATCCCGGAGTCCTGCGCGCAGGTCACCTTGGTGACTGATATCTCGCCGGTCTTCTTGTTCACCGCGACATCGGCGACCCAAGCTGCCCAGGCGGCGGCCTTGCCGGGAAACGGGCCGTGGACATAGACGGCATAGGCAAAGCCACGCCCGTAGAGCAGATCGCCCTCGCCGCCGAGCGTGCCCCATGTCGTATGAGGCACCCATTTTGCCCGCTCGGCCAGCGCATGCACCAGATCGACGGCGCGCGGATCGTGGAGGTAACGCAGACGATACTCGATGGGATCGACGCCGGCGGCGGCGGCAAGCTCATCGACGTAGCATTCATGCGCGAAGGTGTTCGGCATGGCCGACACGCCACGGAGCCACGAGGCACGTGCGATCGGCGGCATGTCGTGCACGGTCACACGCATGTTGCCGTAGGCATAAGGTGGGATGGCGGTGCGATCGCCCATCTGCACGACGTCGGAAACCGGCGGCACCTTGCCGGTGAGGATCAACGAAAGGGTCGGTGCCAGATTGGAGGGATAGCGCGTTTCGAAATCATAGGCGGACGGCCCGCCCTCCAGGTCAAGACCGCCACGCACGTCCATGATCTGGGCGGCACCCTTCGGCTCCCATTCATGCTCCTGTTCCCGCGTCAGCTGGACCCTGACCGGCGCCTTGACGGCCCGCGACAGGAGCGCGGCATCCGCCGTAACGTCGTCGGCGCAGTTTCGGCCGTAGCAGCCAGCCGCCTCGAGCCGCTCGACCTGGATCAGTTCTTCCGGCATGTCGAGAAGCAGCGCCAGATCGCGGCGCATCGGAAACGGGTTCTGGGTACCGGACCAGACGGTCAGCCCGGCGTCGTTGTAATCGGCTACCGCGCAGGACGGCCCGATCGAGCCGTGCATCTGGTAGGGCCAAACATAGGTGCGGTTCATCGGCTTTGCGCTGCCAGCCAGCGCCATATCGACATTGCCGCGATCGGCGAGCTTTCGCGGCGTCGATGGATTGGCGCGCAGCGCCTTTTCCGGCATGTTCAGATCCGGCCACTCGGGTGGCGCCCGCCAGACGACCCTCAGGCTTCTGGCCGCCTCGATGGCGATTTCCTCACGCGTTGCGACCACACCGACGAAATCACCGATAGCGACAACGCCGACCAGTCCGTTGATATGGGCAACAGAGGTCTCATCGATCGAAATCAGGCTGTTTCCGACATGATCGCCGTGATCGAAACCGGCATAGGGCGGACGGACGACGCGGCCATGCAGCATGCCGGGCACGCGCACATCATGGACATAAGTCCAGCGGCCCGTTGCCTTCTCCGGGATATCGACACGCGGACGCGACGAGCCGACCAGCCGGTAGTCGGCGGCCGGCTTCAGGGCAGCCTCGCTGTCGATCGACAGCCTGACATGGCTGCCGGCGACGATGTCGCCCAAGCTCAACTGCCAGTTCTCGCCGCCGTCGGCACCGATGATGCCGTCCTCCAGCCGCAGCCGCTCGAGCGGTACGCCGGTTTTCTCGGCGGCCCTGGCGAGCAGATGGTGGCGGGCGGTGGCGGCGGCCTGGCGCAGCGGTATCGCGGTGATCTGGATCGTTTCGCTGGCGATGGTGGCGCCCTGGTTGGGGGCGGCGGTGGTCGTGCCGAGGACCATATCCACCTGCTCGAACGGTACACTCAGCTCTTCGGCGACGATTTGCGCCAGCGAGGTGCGGATGCCCGTTCCGAGATCGACGTGGCCGTTGAACGCGGTTACGCGGCTATCGGCGCCGACCGCGATATAGAGTTCGGCGTCATCGCCAAGCGATGCATCGTTGACGACAAGCAGAATGTCGGCGGCCGACAGATAGGTGGATTTCGGCATTTGGCGGTGATCGGTCATGGGGAGACCTCCTTCGCGGCATCAGGCGAGATATCGTCCGGCGTGGATCGATGCGTCCGTTCCGCCTTGGCATAGGCTACGGCCCGCCTGGCCGCGGCAAGTATTTCCATATGCGTTCCGCAACGGCAAAGATGATGGCGCAATGCCTCGCGGATTGCCTCTTCGTCGGGATCGGCGTTGCGATTGAGCAGGGCGGCGGTGGCGATGATCATGCCGTTCAGGCAATATCCGCATTGCGCGGCGGCTTCGTCGATAAAAGCAGCTTGGACAGGATGCAGATGCTCCGGCGTTCCGAGGCCTTCGAGCGTGGTGACGCGGCGGGTGCCGACCGCTCGAAGCGGTATGGTGCAGGAGCGCACGGCGCGACCATCAACCAGAACGGCGCAAGCGCCGCATTCGCCGAGCCCACAACCGTATTTCGGGCCGTTGAGGGCGAGATCATTTCTGAGGATATAGAGAAGGGGTGTTTCCGGGCTTGCTTCGACGCTCTCGACGGCGTCGTTGACATTCAAACTGAAGCAAACTGGCAGTGTCAAGACAGGCCCTCCGCGCCGGAGAGCTTAACACAGACCACGCCTTTTCCCATCGGCCGTACCGCTACGCAGCAGACATCGCTCGGACGTCCGCAAACCATAGCGATGCGACAGTCACCGACTTTTCGCATCTATTGCCCCTTTTATTATTAAGAAGTGCATACGCTTCATAATGACAAAAGACAAGTCTGATTTTGCCCTCGTTATTTTGCTAGTATATTCAATTGGCAAATTAATTTCTGAGATATTTTGATGAAAAGCAAAATGGCACCCTTGCTATTTAGAGCGTATGCGCTAGACTTTTTGCCAAGCCTCCAATCGTGGGAACAATGCGTCGAAAGACAGCTAAGAAGGGTCGCTATGCCTAACGGAAAAGAAAAGATCGCGATTATCGGCGCCGGCCTCGGCGGCGCGGTCGCGGGTGCGCTACTCCAGCACGCGGGTTTTGACGTCAACGTCTATGAGCAGGCGCCGGCTTTTTCGCGCTTGGGTGCCGGTATCCACATGGGACCGAACGTGCTGAAGATTTTCGAGCGCATCGGCGTCGACAAGAAGGTCATCGGCATCAGCAGCACGCCGAGCCACTGGTTTAGCCGCGACGGCATCACCGGCGAATATCTGGCGCGCGTTCCGCTTGAAGGCTACGGACACACCTACTGCACCGTTCACCGCGGCGATCTGCAGGCAATCCAGTGTGACGCGTTGCAGCCCGGCACTCTGCATTTCGGCAAGAAGCTGGCGCGTGTCGAGGACAGCGGCTCGGACGTGCTGGTCGAGTTCGAGGACGGAACCTCGGTTCGCGCCGACATCGTGATCGGCGCCGACGGCATCAATTCGCGCGTTCGCGAGACGCTGCTGGGTGAAGAAAAGCCGAACTATAGCGGCTGGGTCGGCCATCGCGCCCTGATCTCGTCCGACAAGCTGAAGAAGTTCGACCTGACCTTCGAGGATTGCGTCAAGTGGTGGGGTCCGGACCGCCATATGATGGTCTATTACACGACGGCTCGCCGCGACGAATATTACTACGTCACCGGCGTCCCGCATACGGCTTGGGAATTCGATTCCGCCTTCGTCGACAGCAGCCGCGAAGAGATGGCGGCGGCCTTCGAAGGCTACCATCCGATCATCCAGGCGCTGATCGAAAGCACCGACGAAGTCACCAAGTGGCCGCTCTTCAACCGCAACCCGCTACCGCTCTGGAGCAAGGGCCGCCTCGTATTGCTGGGCGACGCCTGCCATCCGATGAAGCCGCACATGGCGCAAGGCGCCGCGATGGCGATAGAGGACGCGGCCATGCTGACCCGCTGCCTGCAGGAAACCGGCATCACCGATTTCCGCACAGCCTTCGGCCTCTACGAAACAAACCGCCGCGACCGCGCCACGCGTGTCCAGAGCGTGTCCAATGCCAACACCTTCCTGCTCAAGCAGGAAGATCCAGCCTGGGTCTATGGCTACGACATCTATGCCGAGCCGCTGAAGAGCGAGACCGCGGCATGAGCGGCGGCGCGCTGTATGGGGCGAATGTCTTCGCCAACGGTATCCGCCAGCACTACCTGCGCTACGGCGGCAAGGGCCCGGCCGTTGTCCTGATCCCTGGAATTACCAGCCCGGCGATCACCTGGGGTTTTGTCGCCGAACGACTGGCGGAACGTTACGACGTCTATGTGCTTGACGTGCGTGGCCGCGGCCTGTCCTCGACTGGCCCGGACCTCGACTATGGTCTGGATGCCATGGCGGCCGACGTCGTCGGCTTTGGCTCGGCTCTCGGCCTCTCCAAGCCGGCGCTCCTGGGTCATTCGATGGGTGCGCGTATCGCGATCCGCGCTGCGGTTTCCGCGCCTGAGGCATTCTCCCGCCTCGCGCTGATCGACCCGCCGGTTTCTGGCCCCGGACGTCGCGCCTACCCGAGCAAGCTGCCCTGGTATGTCGACAGCATCCGCCTGTCCTTGAAAGGCATCGATGCCGAAGGCATGAAGGCGTTTTGCCCGACATGGACCGACGAGCAGCTGAAGCTGCGCGCCGAGTGGTTGCACACCTGCTACGAGCCCGCGATCGTCACGGCTTTCGAGGACTTCCATAAGGACGACATCTTCCCGGATCTGCCGAAGCTCAAGCAACCCGCCATGTTGATGGTCGCCGGCCGTGGCGGCGTGATCGAGGCCGTGGACGAGGAAGAGGCCCGTTCGCAGTATCCCGATCTTGAAATCACCCGGGTGCCTAATGCCGGCCATATGATCCCCTGGGACGATTTCGACGGCTTCTTCGCCGCACTTGGAGATTTTCTCTCCCGTTGATTGAAGCGGCGGTGGATCGATGATCCGCCGCCGTTTGTTTCGCAGCCGCTTTGTAAAGCAGAGGATTTCATCCGTGCAGAAATACTACCGTATCGGTCAGATCGTTCCGAGCTCCAACACCACGATGGAGACCGAAATTCCCGCCATGCTGACGGCGCGTCAGTCCATCCGTCCCGAGCGCTTCACCTTCCACTCCAGCCGCATGCGGATGAAGAAGGTCGTGAAGGAAGAACTCGCGGCCATGGATGCCGAGTCCGACCGTTGCGCCGTCGAGCTCTCCGACGCCCGCGTCGATGTTCTGGGCTATGCCTGCCTCGTTGCCATCATGGCGATGGGCCTCGGCTATCACCGCCAGTCGGAAAAGCGCCTCACGGGCCGTACCATTGACGAGGGCACCAACATTCCCGTCGTCACCAGCGCCGGCGCCCTGATCGAAGGCTTGAAGGTGATGAAGGCGAAGAAGATCGCCGTCGTCGCGCCCTACATGAAGCCGCTGACGGAACTGGTCGTCGACTATATCCGGGAGGAAGGCTTCGAGGTTGTCGATTATCGCGCGCTCGAAATTCCCGACAATCTCGACGTCGCCCGCCACGATCCGGAAAACCTGCCTGCCATCGTGCAGACGCTTGATCTGACCGACGTCGACGTCATCGTTTTGTCGGCCTGCGTGCAGATGCCGTCGCTGCCCGTGATCGCCAAGGTCGAGGCCATGACGGGAAAGCCGGTCCTGACCGCCGCCGTGGCAACCACCTATTGCATGCTGAAGAAGCTTGGCCTGGAAGCCGTCGTGCCCGGTGCCGGTGCGCTTCTGTCCGGCGCCTACTGAGAAGGGACCGACCATGCAGAGCGCGGAAAGCAATTATCAAGGCGTCTGGGGCAACCGCATCGGCTTCGGCCAGCGCCCTGCCCTGCTCGTCATCGATTTCCTGAAGGGCTACACCACCGAGGGCGCTCCCCTCTATGCGCCAGGCGTGGTCGAGGCGGTTGCCCATACGCCTGCACTGATCGATGCCGCACGCGAGGCCGGCATTCCGGTCATCCACACCCGTATCCTCTATCTCGCCGAAGACTGCGCCGATGGCGGCATGTGGGTGAAGAAATCGCCGGTCATGAAAGACATGGTCGAAGGCAATGCGCTCGCTGAATTTTGCGAAGGCGTCGAGCCCGCCAATGGCGAGCTTGTGATCGTCAAGCAGTATGCCAGCGCCTTCTTTGGTACCAGCCTTGCGTCGCAACTGCATGCGCAGGGCATCGACACAGTCATCATGGCGGGCTGCTCGACCAGCGGCTGCATCCGGGCGACCGCCGTCGACGCGGTCCAGCATGGGTTCCGCGGCATCGTCGTGCGCGAATGCGTCGGCGACCGCCACCCGGATCCGCACAATGCCAACCTCTTCGATATCGACAGCAAGTACGGCGATGTCGTCTCAAGGGAAGAAGCGATCGCGGAAATCGCCAAGGCCAAATCCGACTGTCCGTAACGTACGAAGCATTTAGGTCTTCAAACAAGATAGGGGAACGAACATGGATCAATTCAGCTTCACGGAAATCTGCCTGCATCAGCTGAAGATGTCAGGCGTCCACGAGGGCGAAAAGCTCATCGTCCTGACCCAGGGCAACGAGCGCCTCGATTACGCCGACGCTTTCATGGCGGCCGGCATGCGTCTCGGCGCCAAGATGTACCACATGCGCTTGCCCCCGGTTCCGCCGGCAGGTGCCTGGGCCGTTGGCCAAACCGGTCTCGCCGCCATGCCCGATGCCGTCGAGGCCCTGAAGGCCGCCGACATGCTGATCGATTGCATCTTCCTTCTCTTCAGTCCGGAACAGATGGCGATCCAGGCGGCCGGCACGCGTATCCTGACCGCCGTCGAACCGCCGGAAATTCTCGCCCGCATGCTGCCGACCAAGGAACTGCGCGAGCGCGTCGAGTTCGCCGGAGACCTGCTCTCGAAGGCAAAGGTCATGCGGATCACCTCGCCGCACGGCACTGATGTCACCTACAAGCTGAACACCTATCCCGCCGTCACCGAGTATGCGTGCACGGACGAGCCGGGCCGTTGGGACCATTGGCCATCCGGCTTCGTCTTTACCGGCGGTGACGACGATGGCGTCGACGGCACGATCGTCGTTGCTCCCGGCGATATCCTGCTGCCGCAGAACATCTACGTCCGCGACCCGATCATCTACACGATCGAAAACGGCTGGATCACCGACATCCGCGGCGGCCTCGATGCCGAGCTGGTCAAATCCTACATGGACGGTTTCAATGACCCGCGCGGCATGGGCATGAGCCATGTCGGCTGGGGCCTCAACCAGAATGCCAAGTGGCATCGTATGGTGCCTGGCGAGTTTCCGGGCGGCATGGGGATGGAAGCTCGTTCGTTCTACGGCAACGTGATGTTCTCCACCGGCCCCAACAACGAGCTCGGCGGTCCGAACGACACCGCCTGCCATCTGGATATCCCGATGCGCGGTTGCTCGCTGTTTCTCGATGACGAGCCTATGGTTCTGGATGGCGACATCGCCGTGAAGGAAATGAAGTACAACTTCAAATAACCGGGATAGCCAGCCCCGCTCCGCTTTAAATCAGGCGGAGTGGGTTACGGTTTGCAGTGCCTTGACCGGCGCGACACGCTGTGGTGTTTCCTGACTCCCGCTAAAGACGCCGTAACTGATGGACGACGCCGACGATGACCGCAAAAGACACCGAACAGCTGCCAGAAGCACCGGCGCCTCGGAACGGCTACCACGTCACGGAGCAGGTCGGGCATCTGCTTCGCAAGGCCTATCAGCGCCATCTGTCGATTTTCCAGACCAATGCCAGCGACCCGGACCTGACATCCGTGCAGTTCGTAACGCTATGCGCATTGCATGACCTCGGCCCGAGCTCGCAGGTCGAACTCGTCAAGGCGACGTCCGTCGACCAGGCGACCATCCGGGGCATCGTCGAGCGTCTGAAGACCCGCGGACTCATTGATCTTTCCAAGGACGAAGCAGACGGCCGCAAGGTCGTCATTTCGCTGCTGCCCAAGGGCGAGGCGTTACTGCAGGAGATGTATCCACGAGCCTATCTCATCAGCGAGAAAACCATCGCGCGCCTCAACCCGGCCGAACGGATTGCGCTGCTCTATTTGCTGCGCAAAATTGCTGACGATGAAACCGGAGAGCAGTAGAGATTTCGCAGTCAAGCGTTGTGCTTAAAGTCGGCGATCTTCGCAAATCCGTCTGAAGTTGTCTCAACAACTCTACCGCGCAAGTCACGACGGTGCTCTGTGGGTGGCCGGAGGATCACGAGGCCGTCCATCGAACATCAACGGGAACTGGAGCTGAACACTTCCACCCTATCTCATCCGCGCGGTCATCCGGAACTGACGCGGCGTGTTCTCAGTGCGTCTTTTGAAGATGTCATAAAAGCGTGCGGTTGATCCAAAACCGCAGTCGTGGGCGATCTCCACAATAGGATCGTTGGTCTCCGCCAACCTCTGCATCGCTTGCGACAGGCGAAAGCGTGTAAGATATTCCATCACTGAAATTCCCAGCACGTCGCGGAATGCCCTGTTTGCCGTCGTGGGATGGACGCGGGCAAGCTTTGCGATCGAGTTCAACGTCAATGCTTCGGCATAGTGCGTACTGATGAGATCGGTAAGGGCTTGAGTATATCGAATGCCCGGGCCCGCCAGTGCCGTTACCGCACTGCGACCGGATTCGCCATCGGCGTGATCGAGGATCAATCGCCGCACACTAACTCTGACCTCATCCATCACAAGTTGCCGACGGGCCGCGTCGCCGTGCTCCCATTCACCGATCCATCGGACACCTGCAGCAGAAGCAAGCGTCGAGGGCGCGGGTTGATGAATGAATGCACCCTGTAAAACAGCTTGCCGCGCAGCAGCTTCGATCGGCAGCGCCAGGAAATCGACCAGCGGCAAATAAATGCAGACCAGCGGCGAGTCCGGGGTGACGAAGATCGTCTGATGCGGGATCGCGGCCCAGAACAGCACGAGCCTGCCAGCCTCGACGTGCTCCTGCTTTCCATTGAACAGGTACCGCATCTCGCCGGCGAGCAGCAGATTGATCTCAATGTGGTCGTGCCAATGTGCCGAGGTCATCGTGTCAGCGAGATGCTGTTCGATGAAAAAATGGCGCGGTGACTCGATCCACCTGCCTACTGCGCCGCTTTCGGCCGGCTTCATGCGCTTCTGCTCCGATCTGAGAATTATTACACATATTGCAGGAAGAAAATCCCGATTGGAAGAGTCATTACGGTGTGAGCCACTCAAGGAGAGCCACATGCCTAAAATCTGCCTCGTCGGCGCGGGAAGCACCGTCTTTGCCCAGAACATCCTCGGCGACGTGTTGTCCACGCCCTCTGACCACTACTACGTCATCAGCCTGTTCGATATCGATCCCGAGCGCTTGAAGACATCCGAGATTGTCGCGCGGCGGATCTGCGAAGCGCTGAAACTGAACTCCGTCCGCATAGAAGCGACGCTTGATCGTCGCGAGGCCCTGAAAGGCTCGGACTTCGTCATCCTGATGATGCAGGTGGGCGGCTATAAGCCGGCAACCGTCACGGATTTCGACATACCCAAGAAATACGGCCTGCGGCAGACGATTGCGGACACTCTAGGTATCGGCGGTATCTTCCGCGGCCTTCGCACCATCCCCGTGCTCGAGGCGATTTGCCACGACATGGAAGAGGTCTGCCCAAACGCGCTGCTGATGCAATATGTCAACCCGATGGCCATCAACTGCTGGGCAATCAAGGAAATCGCGCCCAGCATCCGAAATGTCGGCCTCTGCCACAGCGTGCAACACACGGCTGGCCATCTGGCGAATTGCCTCGGTGAGGAGATCGCCAACATCAACTACATCTCGGCCGGCATCAACCACATCGCGTTCTTCCTCAAATACGAGAAACGCCATGCCGACGGCAGCCGCGAGGACCTGTATCCCAGGCTGAAGGCCTTGGCCACAGGCGGCAAGATACCGGAAGACGACCGGGTCCGGTTCGATGTCCTGAAGAGGCTCGGCCATTTCGTGACGGAATCCAGCGAACACTTCTCCGAATACACGTCCTGGTACATCAAGGATCGGCGACCCGAGCTGGTGGATCAGCTCAATATCCCGCTTGATGAGTACATCCGCCGATGCGAGGTGCAGATCTCCGACTGGCACGCTTTGCGCAACGATCTTGAAGGCGGCAAGCCGATCGAGGTCTGCCGCAGCAACGAATACGCAGCCGGGATCATCCACGCTGCGGTAACTGGGACGCCGGCACTAATCTATGGCAACGTCCCTAACGACGGTCTGATCGAAAATCTTCCGCCGGAGTGCATTGTGGAGGTGCCTTGTCATGTCGATCGAAACGGCATCCAGCCGACCCGGATTGGCAGAATCCCCTCACAGCTCGCGGCCGTCATGCGGCTGAGCACATCCGTCCAGGAACTGACCGTAGAGGCAGCCCTGACGGGCAAGCGCGAACGCATCTACCAAGCTGCCCTGATGGATCCGCACACGTCGGCGGAGCTGTCGCCCGACGAAATCTGGCATATGGTCGATGACCTTATCGAGGCGCACGGGAGCCTGTTGCCGACGTACCGATAGAACCGTTTCCAACCCTGCCACGATGCGGCGCCCTCATTCGGAGGCGCCGTTTTTGTTTTGCTTTCCCGTCAGAAAAACGATCACAAAAAATCATAAACATGATTGACAATGATCATTTTAAATGAAAACATGACTGAAATTAAAATACAGACAAGGGAACTAAGCCTTGAACCAGAGCGGCGGCCTCAAGACGGATAGACTGGATCTCATTCGCAGCCATCTCTACGCGAACGGCTTCTCGACCATCCAGGATATTGCGGATGCGGTCGGCGCGTCGCTTGCCACCGTTCGTCGCGATCTGCAGATCTTGCAGGAAGCCGGGGCGATCGATCGCGTGCATGGAGGCGCCCGCATCGCCGAGGGGTCGTCGGTGGAGCTTGCATTTCAGGAGCGGGAAAAACGCCAGCTGTCCGCGAAGCGGGCGATCGCCAACGCCGCATACGAGCGGATAGCCCCCAGGACGGCGATTTTTCTGGATGCGGGCACGACCGTTCTCCAGCTTGCAAAGCTGATCCGGATGAACTCGATGCCGCTGCGCGTTTTCACCAATGGCCTGATCGTGGCGCAGGAGTTCATGAATGTTCCAAACCTGGACGTCGTTCTTCTCGGCGGCCAGCTTCGCAGCGAGAACGCTTCGTTGGTCGGTCCGCAGGCCGAAGCGATGCTCGAAACGATATGGTTCGACCAGCTTTTTCTAGGCGCCAGCGCGGTCAGCAGCGATGGCGCGATCTACAGCGTGGATAGCGCGGAAGCGAGCCTCAATCGCAAGATGCTCACCCGTTCCTCCCATCGCTTCGTGCTGGCCGATTCTTCGAAATTCGGAACGACGGCCACATACAAGGTGGCGCCGCTGAGCAGTGCCAAACTGATCACGGACACTGATCTGTCGAAGGATTGGCGCGCTCAGCTGACGGAGTCCGGGGTTGAGACCATCTTTGCTGACCAGGGGGCGAAGCTGTGAGCGACGACCTGATCCTCGGCATCGATGGCGGTGGGACAAAGATGATGGTTGCACTTGCCGACCGGAGCGGGCGTATCCTACGGACCGGACTGGGTGGAGGTGTGAACGCCATGGACAACCCAGGCTGGAGAACGGAACTGGAAAGGCACATCGAGCCGTTTCGCGGCGAAACGCGGCTGGTCGCGGTCGCAGCCGCCCTACCGGTCTACGGTGAGGTCGCCCATCTCTCGCGTTTGTTGGAAGAAACAATTGAGCGTGCCTTTCCGAATGCGAAAACACGCGTTCTGAATGATGTCGATGCCGCTCACCTCGGCGCACTCGCCGGCAAACCCGGCATCCTCGTTCTCTCGGGAACCGGTTCGATGGCTTGGGCAAGGGACGCACAAGGCAATTCGGCGCGGACGGGCGGCTGGGGCGACATCATCGGTGACGAGGGCAGCAGTTACTGGATCGGGCGCCTGGCGCTCAATCTCGCAAGCCAGAGCATCGACGGGAGGCGACCAGAAACGGCCCTGGAAAAGGCTGTATTCGACCACCTTGGACTGGATCCCGCGGACCCGATGAACAGCCTTGGAGCATGGGCGACGTCACATGCGACCCGGCCAAGCATCGCCGCCCTTGCCGCGGTGGTCGACGAAACCGCCAAGGCTGGCGATGAGGCGGCCATCGAGTTGCTCGAGCATGCGGCCGACGAGCTCGCAAGACATCATCGCGCGATCGCCGCCCATTGCGGGGCCGGAGCGGACTGGACATTTGCCGGTGGCACGTTTCGCAGCGCTTTGCTGCTGAAGGCTTTGGAGCGCCGCATCGGTAGCGCAGCCACTACTCCAATCCTATCACCTATCGGCGGCGCGATCTTTGCGGCCGCCCAACTTCTCGACTGGCCAATAGACGACGGCTGGATCGGGCATGTCGCCGCATCGGCAAGAGCGGCGTTTGCGCAATAGAATAACGTAAAGCTTTGATAACAAAGAAGGATGGGAACATGCGTAAAACTATCTTGTCACTGCTTGCCTCAGCCGCGCTGGCTGTCGCCCTACCGGCTGCGGCTCAAGACGCCAAGCCACTGGCCGGCCAGTCCATCACAGTCCTGATGCCATCGCCGCAGGGAGCGACGATCGCAGCCGACTTTGAAGCCGAGACCGGGATTCATGTCGATCTCCAGACTCTCTCCTGGGATGACATCCGCCCGAAGCTGGTCACCGCGCTCGTTGCGGGCACCGCTCCTGCTGATGTCACTGAGTTCGACTGGTCGTGGACAGGCCAGTTCGCCGCCGCCGACTGGTACATGCCTTTGAATGACTTGATCGACGCGGAGACGGTGAACGATATCGGCGTCGCCAAGATCTTCACCGTGGACGGGAAGCTTTTGGGCATCCCTTACACGAACGACTTCCGCGTCATGCTGGTCAACAAGAAGCACTTCGCCGATGCCGGCATCACCGAAATGCCGAAGACGCTCGACAAGCTGGTAGCAGCGGCCAAGCAGATCAAGCAGAAGGGCATTTCCACCTATCCGATCGGTCTCCCCGTTTCGGCGACCGAGGGCGCTTCGACAAGCTGGTATCTTCTGACCAAGGCGTTCGGCGGGGAATTGTTCGACAAGGACTTCAATCCGTTGTTCACCAAGCCGGATTCCGCAGGCTATAAGGCACTCGCATTCGAGCTGATGCTCCTGAAGGAGGGGCTGGTCGATCCCGCCTCAACCGGCCTCAAGGACAGCCAGATCAACGAAGGCATGTTCTCCCAAGGGCTGACCAGCATCATGATCTCGGGCGAGCCCGGCCGCCTCGGCCAGATGAACGACCCGAAGCAGTCGAAGGTCGCGGGTCAGGTGGAAGCGATCTTGGTCCCGACCGAAAGCGGCGAAACCCGCAGCTTCGGCCTGCCTGAGGCTCTTGCGATCCCCAACGTCTCGCCGAACAAGGAAGCTGCCGTGGCTTTCGTGAAGTGGTTTACGGGCCGCGAGTTCCAGAAGAAGAACATGGCAAATGGCTTCCTGCCGACCCGCACGTCGGCGCTGGCCGAACTGAACTCGGAAGGAAAGCTGAAGAGCGGTGATGCCCTCGTCGCGCAGTCGAAGACGGTCGAAGCGCTGTTCCCGCAGGGCACACCTCCGTGGTACCCGCAGTTTTCAAGCGGTGTGAACACGGCGATCAACAGTGCAGCCAAGGGCCAGATGACGATCGACCAGGCTGTCGAAAGCATCGCCTACGCCGCCAAGCAGGCGATGGCTCAATGAGCGCTGTCGCCTACAAGGGGACAGTCAGGAAGAAAGGTGTCGGCCCGAGCGCCGACACCACCCTTGGTGTCCTGCTGGTTTCTCCAATCCTCATCACCATGGCGGCACTCGTCTTCTATCCAATGGCGCGGACGCTCTGGGATAGCCTGCACAGGGTCAATCCGATGCAGGCCGGAACGCCGTTCGTCGGGCTCGAAAACTACACCCGCATGCTGTCGGACGGACAACTCGGCACGACCTGGGTGAACACGCTGCTCTATGTGGTGTTGGCCGTGCTTGCGGAAACCATCTTCGGCGTGCTTGCCGCCTCGCTGATCAATCAGCTCAAGGTTGGACGGCAGTGGGTTCTGGCCGCGGTCATTCTGCCCTGGGCGCTGCCAGGGGTCGTGAATTCCGTCATCTGGTTGTGGATCTATCAACCCGGTGCGGGACTGTTAAATGGCATCCTGTCGTCGCTCGGTCTGCCTTTCGAGAACCATGTATGGTTCAATGATCGAGCGAGCGCCATCATCGCCGTGACCGTCGTGCACGTGTGGCGGATGATGCCGCTGACCATCGTCATCGTTCTCGCGGCTATGCAGAGCATCCCGTCTCACCTTTACGAGGCAGCGCGCATAGACGGCGCAACGCGCCCGCAGATGTTCGCTTTGGTCACACTACCACTGGTGCGCAGCGCCATCGCGGTTGCGATGACCAATGCCACCGTGAACGCCTTCAACCTCTTCGATGAAGCATGGGTGCTTGCCGGCTCCAGTCTGGAGACACGGCCCATCCTTGTGCAGATCTATCTCGAGACGTTCCAGAACCTCCGGTTCTCCTACGGCATGGCGCTTTCGGTCGTCATCACCTTCGTCTCACTTCTTGTCTCGCTGGTTTATGTCCTTCGGGTCTATCGCAACACACGGTTCGACTGATGAAACCCACCTTTCTCTTTCGCCTACAGATATGGGTCGGCGTGGTCGTGCTGTTGATATGGTCGCTCGGGCCGATTTACTGGACTGTTGCCAGCTCGGTGACGCCGAGTGACGACTTCTCCGTCCGGCCGATCCATTTCTTTCCGCAGCATTTCACGTTCGATCACTACTCCCGTCTTCTCGGGATCAATGTCGATCGCATTGGCGGCGTCGAAGTGTGGCGGCAGTTCCGTTCGGCCCTGCTGAACAGCGTCATCACGTCGGCGGCGGCAACGCTATTATGCGTAGCGATTTCGGCATTGGGCGCCTATGCCTTTACCCGCATGCGCTTTCCGGGCCGAAACGCCCTCTTTGGTCTGGTCGTGGCGACGCTGGCAATCCCCGCCTATGCCGTGCTGATCCCGCTCTACCAGATCATGATCAAGATGCATCTCGTGGACACCTATGTCGGGGTCGCTCTGATTTATGTCTCGGCCTATCTGCCGCTGTCTCTCTGGCTCTTGCGCAGCGTCTTCGACGCCTTGCCGCTGGCACTCGAGGAAGCTGCGCAGCTCGATGGCGCAGGGCGACTCTTCATCTTCTTTAATATCGTGTTGCCGCTCGCAGGCCCCGGACTGACAGCCGCCGCGATCCTCACCTTTCTTGGTGCGTGGGGTCAGTACCTCGTGCCCCTCATCTTCTCGCCGCAGGCGACCAAGCCACTGACGGTCCTCATCCCCGAGTTCGTCACGAAAAACTTCATCGACTACGGGCTGATTACGGCGAGCGGATCCATCGCGATCGTCATCCCTGCCCTCGTCGTCATCTTTCTCAACCGATACCTCGTCAGCGGACTGCTGGCCGGCTCGGTGAAGTAATCGGAGCCAACATGAACACCACCGAAAAAGTCATCCTCGAACAATTCCCGTTCTGGGAGAAGGCAATCGGCACGAATACCGCGACCACGCGCGAGGATGTGCTGGTCTATGTCGGCTGCGGCACATCCTACTACCTCGCGATGTCGCTGGCCGCCTATGCGAACAACGCCGGGCGCCGGGCGATTGCGGTCCCAGGCGCGGAATGGCTCAACCGCCCTTCGTTCTTCTGGCCGGACTGGAAAAATACACATGTGGTTGCAATCTCGCGTAGCGGCGAGACGACTGAAACGGTCGCCGCCGCGCAGAAAAGCCGTGAGAACGGTGCCTTCGTCACTGCTCTGACCGTAGAGGCAGAGAGTTCACTGGCCAAGCATGCCGATCACGTCGCCGCCTCACCGACGCATGCCGAAGAAGGGATCGTGATGACGGTCTCGGCCAGCCTCATGCTGCTGCTTGGCATGCAGATGATCGGCCAGAATATCCCGGCGTCGGTCGTCGCTTCCGCGAGAAGGCTCGCTGAGGCGCTCGACGCATCGCTCAACAAGCGCATATTGGATCGCAGTCATTTCGTCTTCCTCGGTGGCGGCCCGCTGTTCGGCATTGCAGCGGAGGGGGCGCTGAAACTGATGGAAATGAGCCAAGTGCTCACCCAGCCGTTTCACCCGCACGAATATCGCCATGGGCCGATCAGCCTCGTCGACGAGAAGACCGCTGTCGTCATGCTTTACAGCACGGATCAGAAGGACGCTGAAGCCACGCTCGTCGAAGAACTGCGTGAAAAGGGCGCCATCGTCATCGGCCTGGGCGGCCCGGGTGATGTTGAGCTTTCTGTCGATGCCGATCTCACGCTTTCAGCACTCGTTTTTCTCCCTGCCCTGCAGATTCTCGGTGAGCGCGTGGCGCAGTCGCGGGGTATCGACACGGTGTCGCCTCGGCACCTGACGAAGGTGGTTACGCTCGCATGACCCCTCTCCTGAACAGAAATCGCCAAAGCGCGTTTTCCAAGCTCTTCGGTACGCGCGGAAGGCCCCTGCCGCGCGGCATAATGTCGGTGTGCTCGGCTCACCCGCTCGTCATCGAAGCAACTTTGCGCCGGGCGGCCCGGGACAAACAGGTGGCCCTGATCGAGGCGACCTGTAATCAGGTGAACCAGGACGGCGGCTATACTGGCATGACGCCGGTGGATTTCCGGCGGTTCATCGAACGGATAGCCGAGCAGATCGGCTTTCCGCCGGAGGATATCATTTTTGGGGGTGACCATCTTGGTCCCAATCCATGGAAGAGCCTCACGGCCGCTGAAGCCATGTCACGCGCCGAGGCGATGGTCGTGGCTTATGTCGAGGCCGGTTTCGAAAAGCTGCATCTGGACACGTCGATGGGCTGCGTCGGCGAACCGGCGGCCTTGGCCGACGCGCTGACCGCCGAAAGAGCGGCACGCCTCGCCAAGGTTGCGGAGGACACCGCGCGCCGTACCGGGCAGCGCCCTCCCGTCTATATCATCGGCACGGAAGTCCCGCCTCCCGGGGGCGCGACCCACGAGATCGAGGTGCTTGAGGTCACGGATGCCAAATCCGCGCTGACGACCCTTGACGTTCATGCCGCCGCTTTCGAACAGGTCGGCGCCAAGGACGCCTTGGATCGCGTCATCGGTATCGTCGTCCAGCCGGGCGTGGAATTCGGAAACGCCAACGTCGTTCTCTACAAGCCGGAGCGCGCACAGGAGTTATCGTCCGCGCTCAGCAAGATGCCCGCGCTTGTCTTCGAAGCGCACTCGACCGACTATCAGACCGCTGTCGAGCTTTCGGCGTTGGTCGATGACGGGTTCGCGATCCTGAAGGTTGGTCCCGGCTTGACCTTCGCCCTGCGCGAGGCGCTCTATGGTTTGGACAGGATAAGGAGCGTGCTCGCTGGTGATATCGCGACCGATAGTCTTCACGCCGAGTTGGAAACCCTGATGCTGACCGAGCCGCGACACTGGGCAGGCCACTATAACGGCTCGACCAGTGAGCAGCGTTTGCAGCGCCACTTCAGCTACAGCGACCGAATTCGCTATTACTGGCCGGACAGACGAGCCTCCGCCGCCGTCGATGCGCTGATGGCAGCGCTTCCCGATTCGATTCCGGAAACGCTGATCAGCCAGTACCTTGCACGTGTCTACCCCAACGTCGTTGCCGGTCACGTTGCGCCGCGTGCGCGAGATATCTGCCTTGCCGCAATCGATGAGGCTCTCGCGCCGTATTCGGCCGCAACGGCAGCTCGTTAGTGAGATTCAAGCGTGGTCAGTCAATTTCGTGACGGCCACCGATTAAACAGTTTCAGCCGGAGATAATCATGGCGTCAGTCACCGTCGCGAATGCACGCAAGAACTATGGTCACCTGGAAATCCTGCACGGCGTCGATATCGACATCCAGGACGGCGAGTTCGTCATCCTTGTCGGCCCGTCAGGCTGTGGCAAATCCACATTGCTGCGGATGATCGCAGGCCTGGAAGAAGTGTCCGACGGACACATTTCGATCGGCGGAAGGGTCGTGAACGACGTCGCCCCGAAAGAGCGCGACATCGCGATGGTGTTCCAATCCTACGCTCTTTATCCGCACATGACGGTCGAAGCGAACATGGGGTTTTCCCTGCGATTGGCGAAAGCGCCCAAGGACGAGATCAAGGGTCGCGTCAGGGAGGCAGCCCAGATTCTTGGCCTCGAACATCTTCTTGATCGCCACCCCCGCCATCTGTCCGGCGGCCAACGTCAACGCGTGGCAATGGGCCGGGCCATCGTCCGCCAGCCTCAGGTGTTCCTGTTCGATGAGCCGCTTTCCAATCTGGACGCCAAGCTGCGTGTCCAGATGCGATCCGAGATCAAGCAACTCCATCAGCGCCTGCAAACGACAACGATCTATGTCACCCACGACCAGGTCGAGGCAATGACAATGGCGGACCGGATCGTCGTCATGCGCGACGGCTACGTCGAGCAGATAGGAACACCACTCGACCTCTACGACCGGCCGGCCAACCTGTTTGTCGCCGGCTTCATCGGATCGCCGGGGATGAATTTGATCAAGGGCACCATCAGCACGGGCGGACCAATCGAATTCGTCGCAGACGGCGGCGTAAAGCTGCCTGTACCGGATGACATTGCGCTCGAACGGGGACAGCCTGTCGTCTATGGGATCCGCCCGGAGCACGTGGGTATCACAACGGGTGGCTCGGCGGCGCAGGTGGCGTTGATCGAGCCGACGGGGGCGGAGACGCAGATAACGGCGACGTTGGGCACCGGACAGATTATCGCGACGGTTCGTGACCGTCTCTCACTGAAATCCGGCGATCCAATCTCGATCACGTCTGACATCAAGAATGTGCACCTCTTCGACGCCGTGACCGGGAAAGCACTGGAAATGCCCTTGCACAACGCATGACCCTCTGCGTCGCAGATTTTATCCTCGCCTTTAGGCCAGCATCCAGAGCCGTTCCCATCGGGCAATGAACAGCTCTATAGGGAAAATACCTTCGCACGGCGCAGCGTGACGAACCCCTGGTCTCCGGATTTGAGGTGGCGTTCAGGTTCGACGTCGAATTCCAGCTGCGTGCCGGTCCCCGTGCTCGCGAGCACACGCCGTCCATCTGGTCGGTCCAGAACACGGTCAATACGGGCGTCAATGCCGGGCCCCTGCCGCGACCAGTCAAGATCGGCTGGTCGCGCGTAGAGCTCGGCCTTGCCGTCCGCCATATCCGGCGCCTCGATCGAAGCGCCACCGGCATAGGCGACACCGCCGCGGATATCGGCCGGCAGCACGTTGGCGTCTCCGAGAAACCGCATCACGAATGAAGATTGAGGATTGCGGCAGACCTCCTCCGGCGTACCCTGCTGAACAATCGTTCCGTCTTTCAGGATCACGACGCGGTCCGCCAGATCAAGCGCCTCCTCCTGGTCATGGGTCACGAAGATCGTGGTGATGCCGAGTTCCTGGTGAATCTCGCGCAGCCAGCGGCGCAGATCATGTCGGACATTAGCATCGAGCGCACCGAACGGTTCGTCGAGCAGAAGGACTTTTGGATCGACCGAGAGCGCCCTCGCCAGCGCCACGCGTTGCCGCTGGCCACCCGAAATCTGTGCCGGAAACCGATCGCCAAGCCCTTCGAGCCTGACGAGCCGCAGCAGTTCGATGACGCGCGCGGCGATGGCCGCCTTCTCGCGCTTCACTCTTGAAACCTTCATGCCAAAGGCGATGTTCTCGGCGACAGTCATGTGCGGGAACAGCGCATAGTGCTGGAAAACGAAGCCGACGCCGCGATCGCGAACAGGAATGTCCGTCGCATCCTGATCGCCGAAATGGATATGGCCGCCATCGGAATATTCGAGACCGGCCACCATCCGCAGGATCGTGGTCTTTCCCGAGCCGGATGGGCCGAGCAGCGCAACGAGTTCGCCGCTTTCGATCTCCAGCGAGACGCCGCGCACGGCGCGGAACGTGTCGAATGTCTTGACGATCTGGTCGAGGCGGATTTTCATGCGTTGTTCTCGGCTGGCTTGGCTAGGAGCGCTGGACGCGAGGCGGAAGTGGCCCGGCGGCCAGCCCCTCGCCGTTCGAGCGCCACCTTGGCGATAATGGTGAAGACCGCAATGACGGCGAGAATAGAGGCGGCGGCGAAGGCACCCGTTGCCTGGTAGTCGTGATAAAGCAGCTCGATGTGCAGAGGCAAGGTGTTGGTCTGGCCGCGGATATTGCCTGAGACAACCGAGACCGCGCCGAATTCACCCATCACCCGGGCATTGCAGAGAACGACGCCATAAAGCAGTGCCCATTTGATATTCGGTAGCGTCACGGAAAAGAACGTACGCCATCCGGAGGCACCGAGCGACGTCGCGGCCTCCTCCAGATCGCGGCCCTGCGCCTGCATCAGCGGTATCAGTTCACGCGCGACGAAGGGCGCGGTTACGAACATCGACGCAAGAATGATGCCGGGTATCGCGAACAGGATCTTGATGTTCCAGGCGTCGAGCGTCGGTCCGAATATGCCCTGCAGGCCATAGACGAATAGATAGGCCACGCCAGCGACGATCGGAGAGACGGAGAACGGAATTTCGATCACGATCAGCAGGACGCGCTTGCCCCAGAAGTCGAACTTGGTGATTGACCACGCAGCGGCCACGCCGAACGCCGTATTCACTGGAACCGCGATCAGAGCTGTCAGGACGGTCAGCATGATCGCATGCAGCGTGTCAGGATGGCTGATCGTTGCGCTATAGACCTGCCAGCCCTTGGCGAAGGCTTCGACACCGATGATAACAAGCGGCGCGAGTACCAGAAACACGCCGATGACAAGCACCAGCCCGATCAGGGTGCGTCGGAAGATAGGCTGGTCGCCGACGCGTGGCGGCTTGCGACGGGTGGGTACGGCGCTCATGATCAGTTCCTTACCGTGTAGCGCAAGGCGCGGGCCTGCATCCAGTTGGTGAGCGCGAGCATTACAAAAGCCGTGATCAGCAGCACCGACGCGACGGCGGCGGCGGCCTGATAGTCGTATTCCTCAAGCCGGATGAAGACGAGCAGCGCGGTGATCTCGGTCGACATCGGCTGATTGCCGGCGATGAAGATGATGGCACCGAATTCGCCAAGCGAGCGCGCGAACGACAGCGATACGCCGGCCAGCAGAGCCGGGGTCAACAACGGCAGCATGACCTTTCGGAAGATCGTCCAATCGGATCCGCCAAGCGATTGCGCAGCCTCTTCCAGCGCCGGATCGAGATCCTCGAGCACCGGCTGGACCGTGCGGACGACGAACGGAAGGCTGGTGAAGCACATGGCGATGGTGATGCCGATCGGCGTGTAGGCGACCTGGATACCCACCTTTTCAAGCACCGAGCCGAACCAGCCATTGGCGGCAAATAGCGCCGTCAGGGAGATGCCTGCGACGGCCGTCGGCAGCGCGAACGGTAGATCGACCAACGCATCCACCAATCTCCAACCGGGAAAGCGGTAGCGCGTCAGCACCCAGGCCAGCGCGAAACCGAAGAACAGGTTGAAAACGGTAGCGCCGAGCGCGCAAAACACAGTGACGCGGTAGCTTGCAAGCGCGCGCGATGAGGACACGATCTGCCAGTAGTCGTGAAAACCAAGGCTTGAGGCCTTGAAGACAAGGGCGGCGAGCGGCAGCACGACGATCAATCCGACATAAAACAGCGTCACGCCCAATGACAGGCGCAGTCCGGGCAGCACATTCCGTCTCAAACCGTCATTCCCTGTCTCATCACCCCTGCCCCACCGGCGTCCAGATGCGGAGCGGCCCGGCGAACGCGCGTCCGCCGGGCCTGTACTCCAGAGTGCAGTTCTGCTTAACGGCTGCCGTAAAGCTTGTCGAGAATGCCGCCGGAAGCGAAGTGATCCTTCTGGATCTTCGCCCAGCCACCAAACGTGTCATTGACGTTGACGAGACGGATGGCCGGGAACTGATCCTTGAATTCGCCGACGACCTTCTCGTCGTGAACGCGATGGCCGAACTGCGCGGCAATCCGCTGGCCCTCTTCCGTGTAAAGGAAATCGAGATAGGACTTGGCCAGCGCTTCGGTGCCGTGCTTTGCGGCGACCTTGTCGACGACGGCGACGGGAAACTCGGCAAGAAGGCTGACGGAGGGGATGACGCCCTCGACCTTGTCGGCTCCATATTGCTTGACGATACCGCGTGTCTCGGCCTCGAAGGTGATCAGAACGTCACCGGTCTGGCGCTCGACGAATGTGGTGGTGGATGCACGGCCACCGGTGTCGAATACCGGAACGTTGTCGAAGATCTTGGTGATATAGGCGTCGATCTTCGCCTCGTCGCCCTTGTAGGCTTCCTTGGCCCACGCATAGGCGGCCAGATAGGTGTAGCGCGCATTGCCCGACGTCTTCGGGTTCGGGAACACCGCATGCACGTCGTCACGCGCCAGATCGCTCCAATCCTTGATGTTCTTCGGGTTGCCCGCACGCACCAAGAACGACGGGAAGGAATAGAAAGGCGACGCGCTGTTCGGAAAAGCCTTGGTCCAGCCCTTGGCTACGAAACCGTTCTTGGCGAGTAAGTCGATATCGGTGGCCTGATTGAACGTCACGACATCCGCCTCCAGACCCTCGAGGATCGAACGAGCCTGCTTGGAGGTGCCAGCATGCGACTGGTCGATGGTAACGCCGGGATGCTGCTTGATGAATGCCTCGTTCTCGGCGACGAAAAGTTCGCGCGAGACGTCGTAGGACGCATTCAGCAGTTTCGTCGGTTGCTCGGCCAGCGCCGGAACGGAAAAGAGTGCGGCAAGGGCGGTACCGAGGATGAGGAAACGATTCATGCATGGCTCCAGTTTTGAACGGTTGCCGTGAACTTAAGGAAAGCATGTGCCCGGCGCGAGAAACTGCCCTCCCCGGTTGCGAGGCTCATTAGAAATTTCGTCCATTAACAGACGAATTTTGTAAGCTTTTGTGCGGCCTGGGGCTTTCCGCTTCTAGCCAATTGGCTGGATGATCGAAACGCCGGGTTGCTAAAACCTGTGGTCGCGGCGAGTTTCTTGCTTCGCGCGCAGTTCGCCCAGAAGCGACCGACCGCGCGCGATACGAGACGACACGGCCCGGCTAGCTCTTGCCTTTCCAGGGAACAAGCGCGGCTTCCAGCATTCGAATGGCGGCGCTGAAGGCGAAGGCGCAGGCGGCGATGATACCGATGCCGACGAAGACCACGTCCGTGGCCAGGAACTGCGAAGCCGACATGATCATGAATCCAATTCCGCGGGTCGAGGCGATCAGTTCGGCGGCGACCAGCGTGCCCCAGCCAATGCCGAGCGCAATCCTGAGACCGGTGAGGATTTCAGGCAGCGCCGATGGCAGGACGATGTTGAGCAGCAACTGCCACGGCTTGGCGCCCAGAGATCTCGCCGCATTGACACGCTCGATCGGTAGCGAGCGGACGCCGGCCTGGGCCGATAGGCAGATGGGTGCGAACATTGCCAGCACCAGCAGCGTGACTTTGGAGGTCTCGCCGATGCCGAGCCAGATGATCATCAGCGGCAGGTAGGCGAGCGGCGGCAGTGGCCAGTAGAACTCGATGGGCGTATCGAGCACGCCCTTCACCCACCGGTTCAGCCCCATCAGCAGGCCAACGGGAATACCGACCACGGTGGCAATTGCGGCAGCCGTGATGATCCGGAAAAGGCTGGCGGAGATGTGCTCGTATAGCGTCGCTCCAGCATAGCCGTCGCGATAGATGGCGCCGATCTGGAACCATACCTCGTTGGGCGTCGGCAGGAAAAGATGCGGCACAAGGGCCAGCTTGGCGACAAGCCACCAGGCAGCTAGAAGCACCAGCGCCGTGGCGACGCTGATCAGCACCGTCGGCTTCTCGCCGACCCCGAAGCCCTTCATCCTGACGAGCTTGGGCTGGTCGGCGGGCACACCGATGAGCACCTGTCCGGTCTGTGTGAACTCGCTCATTCAGCGGCACTCCTCAGGTCTTCGGAACCGTGCAGGATGTCACGGATTTCCTCGCGCAAATTGGCGAATTCAGGTGAGGTCTTGACCGACCGCGCGTCGCCGGTTTCCGCGAACCGGCGGACGAAATCGAGATCGAAGCGGGCAACGATGCGGCCTGGGCGCGGCGACATGACCACGACCTGGGTGCCGAGGAACAAAGCCTCCTCGATCGAATGGGTGATGAAGAAAATCCGCGTGTGCGTTTTCTTCCAGATCGAGACCAGCAATTCCTGCATCTGTTCACGCGTCAGGCTGTCGAGTGCGCCGAACGGCTCGTCCATAAGGAGAACGGCGGGCTCCGTCGCCAAAGCTCGAGCAATGCCGACGCGCTGGCGCATGCCACCCGAGAGCTCATAGGGAAAAGCCTTGGCAAAATCCTTCAAGCCGACAAGTTGCAGCAATTCCTCAGCGCGTTCGCGCCGTGTCGCTTTCGACAGGCCGGCAAATTTCAGACCCAGCGCGACATTGTCGATGACCGTCTTCCAGGGAAGAAGCGTGTCCTTCTGAAAAACGACGCCACGATCAGCACCCGGCGAGACGACGGGTCGACCATCCAGCGTGATCGTTCCATCCGACAGGGGCAGGAAGCCGGAGATCGCGTTCAGCAGCGTGGACTTACCGCAGCCGGACGCGCCGAGCGCGACGACGAAGCTGTTGTCGGGAATATCGAGCGAGACGCGGTCTAGTGCATGAACGGTGTTTCCGTCTCGTGTTTTGAAATAGACACTCGCGTGATCGACTTTGAGCATGGGTCGCCTCTTCAATGCAGGACGCCGGCGCGGTGTCGCGCCAGCGTGCCAAGGTGCGAAAGCGCACCCGGGATTGGTTAGTTGCTTGCGTTGGCGAGCGCGTCCGGCGTCACGAAGGCGGCGTAGCTCGGCAGAACTTCGCTGACCTTGCCCTGCTCCTTCAAGAACGTAGCCGTATCCTTGAGGATCTTGGCTGCACCCGACTTTTCGCCGCCACCGAGCCATGCATCCGATGCCTGAACGGCAGGAGTGAGAAGCGTCAGGTTCTTCAGTGCCGCAGCCTGCTGATCGGCGGTGCCGCCCAGCGCCTTGGCCAGCAGCTTGGCGTTCTCGCTGTCCGGACCCCAAGCCTTCTTGTCGTCGGCGAAGGAGGCGTAGTACTTGTTGATCACACCGGAAAAGCCCTTGAGAAACTCAGGGTTCTCATCGGCGAACTTCGATGCCGCCACCCAGGCGGAGAAGGTCGGAGCGCCCTTGTCGGCGACGTCCTTGGACGTGACCAGAACCTTGCCGTTCTTCTTCAGTTCGGTCAGCGCCGGATCCCAGACGAAGCCGCCATCAATGTCGCCGCGGTTATAGCTGGCGACGATTTCAGGCTGCGGGATCGCGAAAACCTGCACATCCTTTTCGCTGAGGCCGAGCGACTTGATCAGCGCCAGCAGCTGGTAATGGTCAGTGGAGACAGGTGCCGCCGCCAGCTTCTTGCCCTTCAGATCCTTGAGGGATTCGATGCCCGAACCGTTGCGGACGACCAGTGCCTCGTCGATGCCCGAGATCGAAGAGAGGTAGAAAGCCTTGACCGCAAGGCCGCGCGATGTCGCAGCCGCGAACGGGCTGGAGCCGACATAGCCGACCTGTACATCGCCCGAGGCAATTGCCGCGAAGATTTCGGCGCCGGAATTGAATTTACGGAAATCGATGTCGTAGCCGGTGGCCTTGGAGAATTCCCCGTTGGCAATGGCGACGGACGATGGCAACGCGTCCGTCTGGTAGGCAACGACAACCTTCTTGTCGGCCGCCTGTGCGATAAACGGTGCGGCTACACTGGCAACGCCAAGTGTAAGACCTGCGATGAGACCCTTGATATTCATGTTTCGCCCCCAATTGCTGAGCTGGTGCATCAGCGTGAAACTGTTTCGACGGGACAAGACTACGTAGGATGCTCAGACGCACACAGATAAAACGATCCAATTTATAGACTATAACGATAATAATGTTTTTCGCTTGATTTGTGCGACAAACGATTAGGGCTTTCTAAACGGGGTGTCATGCACTTCGACTGGAAGTGCGGCGCCTGATCCCAACGTCGGCATCATGGCTTCAATCGTTCAGCTCGCAGGTGCGGATACGAAACGACTTCAGCACATGCGGCCCAGCGGTTTGCTCTGGAGTATCGTCCGCCTGAAGGTGCGTGGGGCGAGGCGCAAGCCAAAATTTGAATATCCCGGTTGCTCTTGTCGCCTCGGATGAACACATAGCAGACAGCGAGATATCTCTGTGTCGAAACACATGCCGGAGAACGACTATGCCTTATGGATTTATGGATATTGCCCGGACCCCGAGCGTGCGTGCTGCGCAGGCCGAGATGGGTGCAGATGGCCTCTGGGCGGATTTCAAGGGTCACCGCGAGTTCAACCGGTTCACGGAGAACGAACGCGCGTTCATCGGCGAGCGCGACAGCTTCTACATGGCATCGACCTCGGAAACTGGCTGGCCTTACGTGCAGCACCGGGGCGGGCCACGCGGCTTCCTTAAAGTGATCGATGACGATAGCCTCGCCTTCGCGGATTACAGCGGAAACCGTCAATACATAAGCACGGGTAACTTCTCAGCCAACGACCGTACCTGTCTGTTTCTGATGGATTATCCGCGACGAACGCGCCTGAAGATCTATGCCCATGTCGAGAAGCTGGGGCTGGCAGACGAGCCGTCGCTGACCAAGCTGGTTACGGATGGCGCCTACAAGGCCCGACTTGAAAGAATATTTCGGCTACGGCTTGTCAGCTTCGATTGGAACTGCCCGCAGCACATCACGCCGCGTTTCACCGAAAACGAGATCGCCACTGCAGTCCAACCCCTGCGTGAGCGCCTCGCCCAACTGGAGGCGGAAAACGCCGAGCTGAAAGCCCGGTTGAGCTGATCGATTTCAGGCAGCCATGCAAGGAAGGAAGCAAGCGCAATTGCCGTATCGATCGCGTTGGTCTCCGTGATAAGACTGCGCTTCGAAATCAGCTGGAAATCGCCAGGACACGTGAGATCACACCTATTTCATGGCCAACTGAGAGGTGGGAAACCAAGCTGTTTTTATTTCTTACGCACGGGACTGTTGATAGGACAGCATTCTCACTGTAAGTTCATCAACTGAGACAACGCAAAAGGAATTCTCATGCCGACTGGCACCGTTAAGTTTTTCAATGACGACAAGGGTTTTGGCTTCATCACACCGGAGAACGGCGGAACGGATGTATTCGTTCACGTGTCTGCTTTGGAGCGCGGTGGATCGCTCAGAGAAGGTGACAAGGTCAGCTTCGAAGTGGGCCAAGATCGCAAGACTGGCAAGTCAAAGGCAGAAAACGTTTCTGTTCTCTGATTGAAGAAGCACCTGCCTGTTTTTCATGGCAGGCAGGTGTTTTCTATCCGTGTGCTTGATCAAACGCCGGCCGCTGGCGACGCTTGATCAAGCAACACATACTCCGGACAGACCAGCAAACGATCTGGCCGTGAACGATGGCGGTCTGCGCCGAATATGAACACCGGCGCCATGTTGTCGCGAAGCAGGCTGATCCGCCTCACCGCTTGCTGCCAGTATTTCCAACTGGCAAATCCCTCACCTCTCATGTGCCAAACTTGAACAATAGGCTGGGCACTTGCCGCCAGAAGTCGAGCTGTTCGCCATGAACGGAAACGACGAGATGTGTCCTTTCGAACGCATCCGAATCTGCGGAAGATTCGAAAATATGTTCGAGGGTCCCGAAACGGACCGCCAAGTTAAGAAACAATTTATAAAATCGTGAAAATTATAGGCTCCCGGCCGTCGCTGCACGGTGCTGGTGACAGTTCTTGACCGCAATGCGGGTATCTTGCTGAGTTTTGCGTAACTGGTAATTGCTCAAGCGCGACGTTCGCGCCGGAGCGCGTTCGGAGTAAAGTGTAATCATGCGTTTCAACCCATTCGCAGCGGCATTGGTCGCGAGCCTCTTCGCGACGCCTCTTTGGGCCGCCGATCTCAATTCCTACGATCAGCCCGCGGCGGCCTCGTGGAGTGGCGCATATGTCGGCGCGCACGGTGGATTTGCATCGCGCAATCTTAATCCGTTTTCGGGCGACAAGGGCCTGGCCGCAGGCGTACACGCCGGTTACAACACCGATCTCGGCGGCGCCGTAGTCGGCGGCGAAGTCGAAGCTTCGTACCTCGGTGACGCTGAAGTACGGGTCGATGGCGGCAAGCTCAAGGAACGTCAGCGTTTGGCGGTCAAGGGCAAGGTCGGCGTCCCGATGGACCAGACCCTGATCTACGGCACGGCAGGTCTTGCAATGACCAATTTCCGCGACAACGGTCCGATTGCTGGCCCCGACGGTTGGAAGCCAGGTTATCTGCTCGGCGCCGGCGTCGAACAAAAACTGACGTCAAACATCTCGGCGCGCGTCGAGTACAACTATGCCATCACCAACGACGTCAGAACATTCGACCGGGGCGTGGAATCGACCGGCAACGTTCACGACCACACGCTCAAGGCCGGCGTCAACCTGAACTTCTAATCCTTGCGTTCTGGCCGCGGCTACAACGTCGCGGCCGGCTGCCTCGGTCGCATAAGTTCCAGGGCAAGCCGCTGCACACCGCACCATCTTTGATCTCGCAAGCTCAGCCGTCCGCATCATTCAGGCCCGCCCCAGAGAGCGCATCCGCATATGCAAGCAGATGCGCCAGAAGCCTTTGCGCATAGCGCGGCAATTGCTGCCTGTTGCGGACGCAGAGATAGAGCTTTCGGCTGGACCAGTTCTCGGCAATCGCAACGCTGCGAATGTTCATGATTTTTCCATGGCGTCGTGCCGCGCTCTCGGGAACGATCCCAACGCCGGCATCACTTTCCACCATCGCGCACAGGCTTTCAAATCCCTCGGTTCGCATGCGAATTTTCACGCGGCGTCCGAGTTCGTTCGCCTGTCGGCTCAGGAATTGCGAAAGCGCCGCATCCGCAGCAACGCCGATGATCGGCAGATCCAGAATGCGGGCGAATGACACCGAATCCTCAAGAGGGCGATCGGTCGCAGCCACAAGAACAAGGCGATCGGGGACAAACTCGAATCGTTCCAGACCGGTCATATCGGCGGAAGCGGCAACGACACCGATATCGGCATCGCCGTTGCGCAGCATGTTCACCACTTCAAGGCTCGGCTTGTCGCTTATCGTGACACTGATTTCCGGATTGGCGGCCAGAAACGTCCCTATGGCTTTCGGCATGTGCTCGAACAACATGTTGGTATTCGACAACAGACGCACGCCGCCGCTACGCCCGTAGGCGAACTCTTCAAGCTCGAGCTCCGTCTTGCGCGCTTCTTCCAGGACTCTGCGCGCATGGTGCGCCAACATTTCGCCGGGCGCGGTCGGTTTTATGCCGCGTCCCGTGCGTACGAAGAGTTCTAGGTTGAACGCAGTCTCCAGCCGCCGGATTCTGGCGCTGACCGCGGCAACCACGATGTTGTTTCGCGCCGCCGCCGCCGTCAGGCTGCCACCATCGACAGCCGCGAGGAATATGCGTAGATCGGCAAGGTCGAACTTCATGGCTCTGATTTCACTTTCAGTGAATTCTGGTTGCAATATAAAATGATTTTCAACACCACTACTGCGGGTCTATGAGCGAAATCAAGTCGCAGCCGTGGCGTATCGACACATCAGACCGATTCACGATTTACCTGAGATTGTTCACGCAATCTGGGATTTTACAATCGCCTATCGCGTTCTGAACCCGATGCAACAGTCACGTATGACGATAAAACGGATCAGCCACGCTCGCGGGAGGTCGGGTGCGGTCGGTTGACTTAGTTTCATGCTTTATGAAAGCGCGCCGATCAATGCCTCTCTCCTCCGCGTCGCCCTCCCCCCTTCGTTTTCTTTCCCTGCTGACACACTGTCCTCGCTCCGCCCGAGCGGGCCTTGTATTCGTCTTTGGCCTGATGGCTGGCGCTGCGGGTGCGCTCGCTCAGGATGCCAATGCCGATCTGATCGCCAAGGGGCGCTATATCGCGACGGCCGGCGACTGCGCCGCTTGTCATACGGCTCCGCATGGCGGACAACCCTTTGCCGGCGGCTACGGCATCGTGTCGCCGCTGGGCACGATCTTCTCGACCAACATTACGCCGTCGAAGACGAATGGCATCGGCGATTACAGCGAAGAGGAGTTCGCCCGGGCGGTTCGCGAAGGTGTTGCCAAGGACGGCACCCATCTCTACCCGGCCATGCCCTACACTGCTTATGCCAAGACGAGCGATGACGACATCAAGGCGCTCTACGCCTACTTCATGAGCGAAGTGAAGCCGGTCGACACGACACCGCAGAAGACCGAATTACCTTTCCCATTCAGCGTTCGCGCCTCCATGGCAGGCTGGAACCTCTTCTTCCTCGACAACGCACGCTTCAAGCCGGATGCATCGAAATCGGAACAGTGGAATCGCGGCGCCTATCTGGCCGAAGGGCTCGAGCACTGCAGCACCTGCCACACGCCCCGCAATCTCCTCATGGCCGAATCCGGCAGCAAGGCGCTGTCGGGCGGCCCGCTTGGCTCGTGGTACGCGCCGAACATCACGTCCGACCCTGTCAGCGGCATTGGCGGCTGGTCCGAGGATGAACTCGTTGCATACATGCGCACGGGGCACGTCGCCGGCAAGGCACAGGCCGCCGGCCCGATGGCGGAGGCCGTTGAAAACAGCCTCCAGCACCTGACCGACGACGACCTCAAGGCCATTGCCGTCTACGTCAAGTCGACCGAGCCGGTCGCATCCGCTTCGACGACGCCGCGTTACGGCTACGGCAAGCCTTCAGACACCGAAATCGCGCTGCGCGGCCTCCCAGGTCAGGCGGCTGGCGAAGATGGCTTTCACGTCTTCAGCGGCAGTTGCGCCGCCTGCCACCAGGTCAACGGACAGGGCAACGCCTTCTATCCATCGTTGTTTAACAACACCGCGACTGGCGCGCCCGAGCCGGACAATCTGGTCTCGACCATCCTCTTCGGCCTGACCCGGACGGTCGGTGATACGCATACCTTCATGCCTGCCTTTGGCCCCGCTGCCTCCTTCACGGATCGGCTTTCGGACAAGGAAGTTGCCGATGTCAGCAACTACGTGCTGACGCAGTTCGGCAATCCCGATGTGACGCTGACGGAAGCCGACGTCGCCCGCATCCGCGAAGGCGGGGAAAAGCCACTGCTTGCCAAGTTGGCGCCCTATGCAGCGCCAGCGGCCGCACTCGTGGTCCTGCTGATCCTGGCCGCATTTGCCGCCGCCGCCTTCCGCCGGCAGCCGCGCCAGGCATCAACCTGACGCCACCCGCAAAAGCCGTTCCCCATCGCACTGAACCCTCCGTGGGAGATCATTGATGTCATCAGATATCGCCAAGCCCGACAACTTTTTCGCCATGCCGCTCGGTCGCCGTGGCCTGCTACGCACTTCCGCCGCCATTGGTGGGCTGGCGATCCTCGCAGCCGTCGGCGCACCGATTTCGGCAATCGCTGCCGATGACGAAAGCCAAGGCTTCACCAAGCTTTCGGAATTCTTGACGGGTTACCAACTCGATCCTGTCCTTGGTACCCGCTACCTGGCGGCAATCGCCAAGCGCAACGCGACCTTTCAGGCCGACATCGCAGCGCTGAACCAAGCCGTAACGCGGTCTGGCGCAGCCAACATGGACGCCTTCCTGGCGCTGCCCGGCCTAGACCCGGCCCTGAAGGCGACCGCCACGAAAATCGTCTCCGCCTGGTATCTCGGCGTCGTCGGCGAGCCCGAGGATGCCGAACTGATCACCTACGCGGACGCGCTCATGTATCGCCCGACCAAGGGCATCCTCCCAATTCCGAGTTACGGTCCCGGCCCGAACGCCTGGGGACCGAAGCCCGATAGCAAGATCTGACAGGAATAAGACAATGGCCAACGACGCATATGATGCGGACCTGATCGTCATCGGTTCCGGTGTTATGGGTGGCATCATCGCCGCCAACCTCGCCAAGGCGGGCAAGAAGGTCATCGTGCTGGAGGCGGGCCCACGGGTCAATCGGCGCGAGATCGTCGAGACCTACCGCAATGCCCCGGTCAAGCTTTCGCTGGCAAACGCCAAGCTGCAGGGCGCCGGCTCGCCCTTCCCCAGCCTGCCGCACGCGCCCTCCACCTACGGCGACTACCTGCAATATGAAGGTCCGGTGAAATACAACACATCGTATCTGAGGGTCGTCGGTGGAACCACGTGGCACTTCGGATCGGCGCTGTGGCGCATGATCCCCAACGACTTCAAGATCCAGTCGCTCTACGGCCGCGGCCGCGACTGGCCGATCGGCTATGACGATCTCGAATCCTATTATAACAGGGCCGAACTCGAACTCGGCGTCACCGGCATGGACGGGCAGGACGAAAGCGGTCAGGGCGGTGGCCCAATGCCGCCCCGCACGATGCCGTTCCCGATGAAGCAGCTGAAATCCAGCTATATGTTCGATACGCTGGCGGAAAAGCTCTCGGTCAGCGGCTTCAACCCGGTCCTCGAGCCGCACGGTCGCGCCTCGCGTCCCTACGGCAACAGACCGGTGTGCGCCGGCAACAACAACTGCAACCCGGTCTGTCCGATCGGCGCCAAGTATGACGGCTCGATGCACATCGACGAAGCCGAACGCCATGGCGCCAAGCTGCTGGATAATTCACCTGTATACAAGATCGAGGCTGGCGACGACGGCAAGATCACAGCCATCTGGTACAAGAAGCCTGATAATTCCGAGCACAAGCTGACGGCGAAGTATTTCGTGCTTGCCGCTTACGGCATCGAATCCGCCAAGCTTCTGCTGATCTCGACCTCCAACAAATATCCGAACGGCATTGCCAATTCGTCGGATCAGGTGGGTCGCAACCTGATGGACCACACCGGCATCAGCATGAACATGCTGACCAAGGAAGACATGTGGCCAGGCGAAGGCCCGACGGAACTGCTGGTCTATCTGAACCAGCGCGACGGTGAATTCCGCAAGGACTATCCGAGCTACAAGATCAAGGTCCGCAACACCGTGCCAACCGCCCAGATGACCGAAGGCTTCATCAAGAAGGGTATTCTCGGATCCAAGCTCGACGAACAGATCCGCAAGTATTCGGCCCGCTCGCTCAACTGGGCGATCGATTTCGAACCGTTGCCGCTGGCCGAAAACCGCGTCACGCCGTCGAAGACCAAATTCGACGCACTCGGTATCCCGGTTCCGGTCCTGTACTACAGCGTCACCGATTACTGGAACGCCGGTCGCGACCGTGGCCTGCAAGATCTGAACAAGATTGCTGAGCTGCTGGACGCGGAAGTTCTATCTACCGACGTGAAATGGCAGAACCGCCAGCACGTGATGGGCACGACCCGCATGGGTGACGACCCGAAGGATTCGGTTGTCGACCGCCATTGTCGCACGCATGACCATCCGAACATGTTCATCGCCGGCACCAGCGTCATGCCATCAGCCTCGTGCATGAACCCGACACTGACCGGCGCGGCCCTCAGCGTTCGGATCGCCGATGCATTGCTGAAAGAGATCTGAGACTGGTTATCATGTGAGCATGAGGCGGTTCAGGCAGGAGGCCTGAGCCGCCTTTTTTAATTGTGGTGTAGTGGCGATTTATCGTCAAAGCGCGGTTGAAAGCCGCTCGCCGCCAGATATCTTCGGTGATCCGTAGGAAGCAAACGCCCAACGGATCAGATGGAGAGTGACATGACGGACGCCACAGACACTCATCTCCCTTACGAGGATCTTGTCAGCTTGCTGTGGCGCATTTTCGTTGACAATGGCGTCTCCGAAAGTAACGCATCCATCCTTGCGGAGAACTGCGCCGGCTGTGAGCGTGACGGTTCACTCAGCCACGGCGTATTTCGCATGCCCGGCTATGTCTCGTCGCTGAACAGCGGCTGGGTCGATGGCAAGGCGGTTCCAGAGGTCGAGGATGTCGGCCCGTCATTCGTACGCGTCGATGCCAGGGGCGGCTTCACCCAACCGGCTTTCTTTGCCGCCCGGCCACTGCTGATCGAGAAGGTAAAGCAGAATGGCGTTGCGGTTCTGGCCATTCGTCGATCTCATCATTTCAGCGCGCTATGGCCAGATGTTGAACCATTTGCCGACGAAGGCCTGGTCGCGTTCACCGCCGTCAACAGCATGGCCTGTGTGGTGCCGCATGGAGGCAAGAAGGCGGTATTTGGTACCAATCCGATCGCGTTTGCCTCCCCGAGGGAAGGTTCTGCTCCTTTTGTCTTCGATCAGGCATCGAGCGCAATCGCCCATGGCGATGTGCAGATCGCCGCGCGCGGCGGTCATGATTTGAAGACCGGCATGGGTGTCGATCGAGACGGTCAGCCGACCACCGATCCGAAAGCCATTCTGGACGGCGGCGCGCTCCTGCCGTTCGGCGGGCACAAGGGCAATTCGATTGCCCTGATGGTCGAAATTCTCAGCGCCGCGCTGACTGGTGGCTATTTCTCGGGCGAGTTTGACTGGAGCGGCCATAAGGGCGCACAGACACCGTTTACCGGGCAGTTCTTCGTTGTTATCGATCCCGAGCGCGGCGGCAATAATGTCTTCGCGCACCGCGTCGCCGAAATCTGCGATCTCGTGCTGGAAGCGGGACAGGAGCGCCTGCCCGGCGACCGGCGCCATACCATTCGAGCAGAAGCTGCCCGAGAAGGTATTCCGTTGTCCGCCGCGAATTATGAAATGCTTCGGTCCATGGCCGGATCCTGACCAAAGGCGCTCTCGCCCATCTTGGCTCGAGTGGTTAGTGTCACTGGTAGCGGGCTAGGTGAGAAAATGGTCTCGGCGCAAGCC
The DNA here is from genome assembly GCA_900470805.1 of Hyphomicrobiales bacterium. GTDB lineage: Bacteria > Pseudomonadota > Alphaproteobacteria > Rhizobiales > Rhizobiaceae > Rhizobium. Next base: position 50,707 of record UCCA01000012.1, read on the forward strand.
GCGCAGGTCATTGCTACGCGGGTCGATTGACGCCAGATCAGCGATATCACCGTATCCTCGCCTTCAGGTGACGGCAGTACCGCAATTGTAAAATTCGCGCAAAACGCGTGTCACGTCGAAGTCACGACGCTTATGGGTGTGGCTGTGTTTAGATATCAATGTGGACTAGATGCAAGGTTTCGATCGAGTAGCAGGTTGGTATGCCGGTCAGCGTCAGACGAATTGGTCATACGGAAGCAGTTCGCAACGGAGGTATCATTGTTGCAGCCTACGCCGAGCCGCCTTGGGAGGAACGCTGGACCACTGAGGATGCGACCGCACGACTGCATGAGCTGACGACCACACCCGGCAACCTCGGGCTTGCAGCCTTTGCAGGCGAAAGACTGATCGGATTTGTCTTTGGCTTGCCACATACGGCTGCGATCGGTCCGGGGCTCCATATCGCGGAAATAGCCATTCTGCCGTCTTATCAGCGGCAGGGCATCGGTTCGACCTTATTGTCCGCGTTGGAAAGAGAAGCTTCAAAGCTCGGCTACCGGCACATATGGCTTGTGTCGAGGCTGAGTGGGGGCGTCGCGCAATATTATGGTGCCAATGGATATCAGCAATCCACAACGCTGGGTGTCTATACCAAACGCCTGGCGGCAACGGCGCAAGGGACCTGATTGCGGTAGGGCTTCCCCGTCAGTGTGTGTTTCGGCTTATCACCGCCGCGTCTGGGTGCGATGTAAACGCTTCGGCGTTTGAGGTGTCGAGCAACTCCCGATTGACAGCCTGCATCGCCAGCTCAAGCCAATGCATGGCGCTGACGAGCTCGACATCTTCAGCCGCATACTTGGCATAGCTGATAAGACGGGCAAGAGCTGCCAGTTCCTTCAAATCGTCCTGCGATCGGAGGTTAGTGCCCTTATCATCTGTTGTCGGTTCAAACTTCTCGCTCATCGTACCTCTCCGCCCGGTTGCTAACACAATAGGAGTACGACGCGTGTGATGCTCGTGAATAACGCGTGAAACAACCCTGAGGCGCACTGGACGCGATTTTGATTTTACATTGGAAACGTCTCGTTGAATTTCCATGGCCGCTCGCTCTGTTGTGGCTGCCCAACGACCGCGCGAAGTGCCGCAAGCAACTCGATCGAATCGGCTCGCTTTTGATCGACGGCATTGGACACCAATATTTTAAGGAGTTCCGGCTGCTTCAGGCCATCGGCGGCGCCGCACTGCTCGACAATCGCTCGCCACGTGCGCTCCTTGAAGAAGATGGCGGCAGCCACCTCCTGGATATGAGCCCGGGCATTCCCACTGAGCCTGCCCTGTCGTTCCAAGGCATCAAGCGTTGCACGAACATTGACAAGGGCGACACTTAAGGACCTGTATCCAAGTTCGGCTGGCGCATGTACCAGTGCAACATCCGCATCATCGATATTGGCACCGCTTTCATAGTCGCGAAATATCCGACCGACACCAACCATTCCGAAGGCGTTGCACTCGGCCGCTCGCAAAGCGCCCATGCTTGCCGCGCCGAAAACGAGAACACCCCGCGACAGCGCGTAGAGAATTTCCTTGTGTCGTACGGGCGCCGTGTATTCGAAGCCACCGTCAACGATGCCTATGACACGGGCACCGCGGTTAACGGCCGCCAAAATGTCTCCTTGAAGAGCGGGGCCGGCAACGACGATATCATCATCCCTCGTCAGCACCTCTACCTCCGGCAGGCTTGGGCCAACGAACACGATCTTCATGACATCAGTGCCTTGGACAGCGCCCTGTTGCCGAAGCGGCGCGATCTCAGGCCCTCCGGGCTCTCAAGAGCCGGAACGAATATTTTGACCACGCTGAAGGGAAGCGTTCTGTCACTGAGAGGGAGCGCCACGACGGTATCGACACCCGCAAGCCGCAATGCATTCAAGGTTCCTTCGAGATGTTGCGAAACGGAAAGCGGACTGGATGGAGCCGGGATGCTCGCCAAATTGCCTGTGGCAAGAAATGCCTGCCGGGTCTGTTGCGGCAATGGCTTGGTGAAGGTCTCGTTGGAGACATCATCTCTCGCACCGCTGATATAGGTCAAACGCGATTGTACAGCCTCGGTTATGGCGCGTATCGCGGCGCGTACCGGAGCCGGATGGGCACCGCTGCCGCCCGTCACTTCCACGAAGCGAACCAATGCATCCGACAGGACCGCCGCAGGACCGAGCAAAGCTGTGAAACAAGGAACATCTATATCGCTGGTCATATCGAACAGCCGAAGCTCCAGACCCGCGGCCTTTATTTTCCCAACGAGGCCATCGACCGCATCATCGTTGAAAACTCTGGGGTCGACGCATCGCCTGTATCGGGCATTGCCACTGCCTATCTTCCACAGCACATGGGCATCACGCTCGATGCGTTCAAGCAAGCCATGCAGCGTTGCCTCCTCCAAACTGTTGCCTGACGCCAACCCATCCGAAGACATCCAGAAGCGGCAATCTTTTGTCCGATCCAGCATTGCGGCTTCGACTGGCACGTAGATCGGGGCGTCAGAGAGCAGCTCCCTGGCGCAGGCCCATTCGATCTGCTCATCAGGGCCGACATCCGCCTTGCCAATGCCAATTAGGCTATCAAGCGTCGCCACATTGTGCCGCGAGCGCAAAGCACGCGCAGTGCCATGGACCGTTTCCACAACAGGGCGGCTTGCAACCGCACGCTCCAATGCCTCCATGACGGCAGAGATCTTTGCGTCGTCGTCGTTCAGACCCTTGCCCTGAGCGACAACGATGGAACGGGCGTTCGGCGCATAAGCACACCAAACAGGAATTCCAACGCGATCAAGGCCGGTTTGACGGGCCACGCGCGTGATCCCAAATTCGCTCAGCAGCGGCATCACGCGCGACAGGGTCTCGGATGCCGACATGCATCGATCCGAATAGCACCGGTGATTTCCAGAAACTGTCAGCGATCCGCCTCAGCTGTCGACATGGCCTGCAAAGACGTCCTTCGCAGACGACACCGCTATGGCAAAATCCACACCTTTTACAAAGGCCCCACCAAATTTTCGCAGATCGGCAGCCTTTGCAAGATCGCCCGTGACCGCGTCGAGACGCTGGACCGTACCTGCCTTGATATCCGCCAACCAGAGGCCTGTTTCTCCAGCGACTCCAAATACGATGACTTCTGCCATTGGAATTCCCTCGCTTCGTTGTTAAAAGCCGGCCCTCAACAGGCCTTCACGGTAAAGATCCTTCTGCCACTGCTCCTTGAACGGAACGACGGCCAGCCATTTCTCCAGTTCGAACACCGGGTTCAGAGCGTTGGCGCGCTGCCGATAAATCTGCGCACGTTTTCGATCTCCCATCATGGCACAGGCCGCTGCCGCTATACGGTGGGCTGGAGCCTTGTCTTTCATCGCCTCGACATAGGCGATGGTCTGTTCGTATTGCTCGATGAAATAACTCGCCCCGGCAGCGCACCAGAGATAGGCATCCGGCGAAATCGGGTTGAGGGACATCGCTCTCTCGATCTTCGAGAGGGCATCTCGCGGACGACTAGCATGCACCAACGTGTCGGCATGACTGTAGATGACGTCGGCAAAGTGCGGACTGAGCTCTTCCGCAAGGCTCAACGCTGCAACGCTCTCATCAACGTCGCCAAGGTACAGCTTGGTAACCCCCAGCTCCCGATGGCCGCCAGCAGACCATTCGTCGCGCTCTATTGCCTTCAACGCGTTATTTTCCGCCAGGCGCAACAATTCCGGATCGCCCTGTGCCGTCACCAGCCATTCGCTGGTATAGGTACGCGACAACCCCGTGAATGCCGGCGCAAAATCCTGATTATGACGCAGCGCTTCCTTGAATGCACTTCTTGCCCTGCGGATATGCGGTAAGGTAAGCTTCCCCATCAGGCTCGAGCCGATCAGGTAGGAATGGTAGGCTTGCGCGTTCGCTTCGAGCCTCAGCCGGGCGCTTTCGTTGCGCGCGAGTTCCTGTGCGACAGATGACGTCAATCGCTGCGCAATCAACCGCCGCTGCATCGGCAGCGTCTCTGGCGTCATCGGAAAACGGCTGGCCCAAAGGATCTCGTCGGTCGGAAAATAGACAAGCTGGGCATAGAGCCCTTCGCCCGAGAGCTTGGTATCGAGCAAATAGGCAATAGAATGACGGGCAACGACCGTCGATTTGTCTGAGTCTCGCCGAATTTGTTCGGCTGTATGCGGCGCGACGATCGAGATATTGCGCAAAGCACACAGTTCGATCGTCACATCCTCGATCAGCGCACTTGCGAGCGGCAACGCCGGCGCATGTCCTTCCGCCACCGGAGGCAACAGCACGAGCCGAGGCGGAGCGGATGCCCGCCGCTCGGCAGGCATTTCGAGCGCAACATTCGCGGGGAGCAGCGCGATGGGCTCCGGATACAGTTTACCGGAGACGGTTCTTTCATTCAGTTCGTGGAGGCCAGCGCTGCCCGGAAACTGCCGAAGCATCGCCCTGACTGGCTCATCCGCCGGGTCGCGTTCCAAGAGATAGAGACCGGCACCAGACAAGATACGGAAATCGTTCGCGCTTTCCGCATCAGGCAGCGCTTCGAACAGCGCCTGACGCAGAATCAGCCGATGCGTCGCACTCTCACGCGCAATCCATTCCTCGATCGATCTGGTCGCCGGGCGCAAGCTCGCGAGAAAGCCACGCTGGAGCAGCGAACTGATGGCCTCAAGCTTTGCCAAAGGTGATCCTGTGGATTCCATTGCCTGGAGATCAGCTTCGACTGCCGTCGAGAGCAGCCGTATGGAGCTTGGAGTGATTTCCAGCGGCACCCCCACAGTATCGCCATCTATGCCCCGAATTCGCGAGATCAGCTTGCGCAGGTTCAGCCCGGCCAACTCCGCATCCGCGTCGGCCCAAAGAAAACCTGCCAGCTCGGGACGGCTCAGCACGCGATCCTTGCGCGTATAGAGATACGCCATCATCTGGAGGCCCTTGGCGGGATAGCGAACGGCCCTGCCGGTCGCGTCCGTCAACGCAAGCTCGCCGAATGTCTGCAAACGATACACCGGCCTAGACTCCGTCTATCTCAACACGACCAGCGTCATCCTGCTCATGGGCGATCATACCCGTTGAGCCAAGACTGCGGGCCAGCGCCAAAAGCTTCTGGCGAACGTTGGGGTCCTCGATCGCGATAAAAGCCTTGCCAAGCGCCAGCCCTTCCTTGGACGCCATAAACAGAGCGACGGGATCGGTCTCCGATCGCGCGCCGTCCTCTCCTGAGCCTCCCGCACCGTTTTCGAAGAAGAAGCCGACCGGCACGCCAAAAATTTCTGCCATCCGAAGAAGGCGGCTAGCGCCGATGCGATTGATGCCTTTTTCGTATTTCTGGATTTGCTGAAACGTGATGCCCAGCGCTTCCGCGAGACTGGCTTGGCTCATGCCGAGCAGCTTTCGTCGAAGCCGTACTCGCTCTCCAACATGACTGTCTATCGCGTTCGTGGACTTCGCCTTCATGGCTTCCCTCGCGGCAAGAGTAGGAATGCGAAATACATAATGCGGCTCCTCCCAGAAAATGCAACCAAAAGTACACAGCCTGACAAAAAACTTTTCCTGTGGCCCTCGACGTTGCAAAAATGGCGGATAGTTCAGTGAACCAAGGGGAAAACCGCAACCATCCCATTAGGAGTACAGCAACCAGCAAACTACTTTAAATAGTGTCACGCCGATTTCACGCAAACAGAGGAATCAAGTGGCTATACTGCAATGCGAGAATTAGGGATGCTTCCGGCCACTAACCGTGAAGGCGGGTATGACCGCTGCGGGCTGAAAATATTGACCCGCCCCGGTCGCGCATTGAAGGATAAAGCATCATGCAACTGCCTGCTATAGAAATCAGCCATGCGGACCGACTGTCTTTATGCCGAAAGCAGATTGAGGAAGCGGTGCACCAGATGATTTTTGGCGACAAGCAGGTCGAGTTCTCGCCGGCCGAAATTGCCATGGCAATCGCCGACATTGCTGATGATTACATTTTGACCATCGCCAACAAACACCGCGCTACCCACTGAACGGCTTCCCGTAAGTTGGTTTGAGTGGAGCCTTTGAACGTTGTGCTTTGTCGCGCTCGTGTTGATGGCCATATGCTGGCGCGCAGCAAGTTCTCCATCTTTATGTGCATCATCCGTCTCCATCATCTTGCCGATCAAGCTGTTTTCATAAATATGGTCTGCTAAATAAAAGCGGCGTCCCCCAAATGAGGACTGCCGCGCAGGTCATGATTCCGGCGATAGCGGCAGTCGGCGGTGACATTCTAAAACGCGCGCGCAGAAGCAGCAGTCTTGCAGAATTCGTTCAAACTCTCGGCAGCCAGAATGAGCCCTTTTCTGAAGGTGCTGGGCGGTATTTTGTGGATGCTTGCGGCGTCGCCGTTGCTGATCGAAAGCGACACATACCGTTACGCGTCTGCCGTGCTCGCAATAATTGCCCTCGTCTATTATCTCAAAGAAGCTAACCGCCCGAGAACGAACTGGCTCGGCTGGCTGTGCATGGGATGGGCGGCCTACGTTCTGCTGCGCTTCGCCTATATCTACGCGGTTACGCCAGAGCATGAGCTTGGCGCATCCGATTGGCTGTTTGCCTTTCCGTTGTTCTTTCCCATTCTTGGCATCGCCTTTGCGCTCTATGAAAGCGAGATGGAGAAGATCATCGCGGCCTTCTTCGTCGTCACGCTTGTCGTGCTTGCGGTAACCGTTGTTCTTGGTGCCGACGGGATCGTCAGCGGCATCCCGGTTCGCCCGCTCATCATGAAAAACCAGATCCATGGTGCGGTAGCCTGCGGCCTGATCTTCGTTTCGACGACATTCTGGCTTTTGCACTACATGACCTCGCCTGAGAGTGATCGCCGTTTCGCGCGCCTCGCTTACATTTGCTCGCCGCTCATTCTCATTCTCTGCCTTATCGCGATCTACGGCTCAAAATCGAAAGGTGTATGGCTGGGATTGGGCATCACTCTGCCAATTCTCGCAATCATCGCGATACGATACATGAAACTGAAGATCGCAGGCGCTTTGGCCATCACTTGTGTTGGCATCCTCCTACTGGCCGGAGTTTACGCGGTTCGACACAGCCTCGACAGAACAGCTGGGCCAACTCTTTATGCTGCCGTTTCCATGGTCGAAGGCATTGTCGGCGGCCAGGAGATCGGAAGCACCGTCAGCAATACCATCGGATCCGAAGCGACCCCCGGTGGGATGGACGAACGGCTTCAGCTTTGGGCAAACGGCTGGGAAGTGTTTTCGGCGGCTCCAGTGTTTGGTTGGGGCAACGCATGGCTTGAGCGCTGGCACTTGGCGCACTACACCAAGGTAACCTACACCCTGCTGCACAACGGATATCTCGAAATTCTTGTCCGATTCGGGCTTTTCGGGGCGACCGTCATGGCGATCATTCTGGCAAGCCTGATCGTCTCCGTATGCAAGGCGTATCGTGCCAACATCATTCCGCGCGCTGCGATGCACGCCTATCTCGTCTGCATTTTCTTCTTCGCGCTGACACTGCTGAGCAATTCCAACAACCGGCTGGCAATCGGGGAAAGTCTATCGCTGGTCAGCTCGGCTTTTGCGTGTTGGTGCAATCTTCGTTTGCGCGAAACAGCCGCAGCGCGAAACAAGAAGGTGTCAGCGCCAGCTGACGCTATCGCCTAAGTTCGCGCTTGGCGCTCGGTCACTGCGAAACTCGGGCGCCCCTGCAGGGATAGCAGCCTACTTCAGAGCCGCATCCCCTTTGCCTTTTCCGAGTACCGATCCGAAAATAAGCTGCAGATCGCGCCAGAGGCTGGCTTTCTTGACGTAATCGGCGTCGGCATTTGCGAGTTGCACCGGAGTCGACATGTCGATCCCCGACAACTGCGCCAAACCTGTTATGCCGGGACGTATCGCGAAAACGCCTTTGGCCCGGCGTGCGGCAATCACGTCCGGCTGCGTAAGAAGACACGGTCGGGGCCCCACCAAACTCATGTCACCGACAAGAACGTTGAACAGCTGCGGAAGCTCATCCAGCTTATAGGCACGGAGCGTCCTGCCGATCGGTGTGATCCAGGCCTCGGCCGCATCGTGGGAACCAACACTGGGCGTACCGGCTGCCATGGTCCTGAACTTGATGCAGGTGAAAGGCTTTTCGTGCCTGCCCACCCTCTTCTGCAGAAAGAGCGCGCCGCCCGGCGACGAGCGCCTGATGAGGACGACGAGCACGAGCAGTATCGGTGACAGCACGATCAGGCCGCCGAGCGCTGCGCAAAAATCGAAGAGCCGTTTGATCGCTTGATTCATTTTTCTGTCATTTCATTTTCCAGAGGACGGTGTGGCCCCAAAGGTCTCCGCCAGAGCATCGTTCATTCGGTATGGCGGCGTCCAGCCAAGCCGTCGCCTGGTTTCCGAGATATCGACTTCAAGCGAACGCGTCAGCCGATAGACGAGCTCCTGCTTTCCGATAGCCCGCGCCGCAATTTCCAACAGACTGGCAGGGAACGGGATCAATCGCGTCGGCGATCCCGTTGCCCCAGCGATCATCCTGAACAGTTCGGGAGTGGATGGGCTTTGTCCGTCGCCAGCCAGAAACGTGCCGCCGGCCGCGTCCGGAAGATGAGCAGCGACCACGATCAGATCCGTCAAATTGCCCAGATAGATCATCGACCGACTGTTCGAAATCGATCCCAAGGGCAGCGGCAAGCGACGCTGCACGAGACGCGCGAGGGCATCGAAGCTGCCGCGCATTCCGCGCCCATAAACGAGAGGCGGACGGATCGCGACTACCTGCATACCGGTCTGCTTCCCGATTGAATGCAGCTGTTGTTCAGCCTCGAGTTTTGTGGCGGCATAGTCCGTCTGCGGATTTGGAGCGTCGGCTGCTGTGAATGGCTTTCCGTTCGCGGTGTATTCGCCGTTCACCTTGATCGTACTTACGAATACGAAGCGTCTCACACCGGCTGCGGCGGCCTGCTTTGCCAGATTGATCGTTCCATCCACATTGACGGATCGATAGGCCTTGATAACAGCTGGGCTATCCTCGACGACGTTTTGATTGACCGACGCGAGATGAATGACGGCGTCGATGCCGGCAAGCGCTGCCGACCAATCCGTGTCGGCGTCGATCTTTCCAATCGGGAAAAGCTGTTCGCCAGCATGCCGGCTCGCCGCTCTGAACGGCAGCCCGCGCTGGCGCAGGGTATCCCGCAGGCCTCTTCCCACGAAACCTGTCGCGCCTGTCACAAGAAGCATACGGCAGCTCCCGCAACAACCGCATCGCCGAGACCTGATTGCTTCATCACGACGCTTCCTGTCGAAGGGAGACGAGATCGACAACCCGCTCCAGTGGGCTGTAGCCCGGCACCAGTTCGCCGAGCATGGCCTTGAGCTGTCTTGCGTCGCCCTCGTTGGCAAAATTCGATAGCGCTTCAAGCTTTGTCGACAGCTGTGCCCAGACCAGGAACTGTTCGCGCGCCCGCCGGATCTTGGGATGGTCAGTCATTTCTGGGTTGTCGTTGATCAAAAGCTCCTCGTAGAGCTTTTCCCCAGGCCTCAGTCCGGTCGTAACGATTCTGATGTCGCCGTGAGGATTTTGATCATCCTGCACGGTCATACCCGACAACTCTACCATCCGGCGCGCCAGATCGATGATCTTCACGGGCTCGCCCATGTCGAGAAGATAGACATCGCCACCCGCCGCCATCGCACCAGCCTGAATAACCAGCTGGGCTGCCTCCGGTACGGTCATGAAGAACCGGGTGATCTCTTCGTGCGTCAGGGTGATCGGACCGCCGCGGCTGATCTGCTGGCGAAACAATGGAACAACTGATCCCGATGAGCCCAGGACGTTGCCGAAGCGCACCATGGAAAACGTCGTGCTGTGCTGCCCTTCGGCAAGAGCCTGCAAAATCATTTCGGCCAACCGTTTGGTGGCGCCCATAACGTTCGTCGGTCTCACGGCCTTGTCGGTACTGACTAGGATCATCCGGTCGACGTCGGCCGCGAGGGCGGCCCTCGCAACCGTCAGGGTACCGAGCACATTGGTCTTTACGCCTTCAGCGGGGTTTTGCTCCACCAGCGGTACGTGTTTATACGCCGCAGCATGGTACACAGTGGCGGGCCGCCAGGCTTTCATGATTGTGTTGATGCGATGCTCGTCGCAAACATCGGCAAGAAACGGCACGATCTGGAACGGGGGTTCTTCCCCATCACTCGCCAGTTCGCTTTCCAGCGAATAGATTCCGAATTCATTCTGATCCAACAGCAACAGCGCTTTGGGATGCAGCTTGGCGATCTCCCGGCACAGCTGGCTGCCGATCGAGCCTGCGGCCCCGGTCACGAGAACCACCCGGTCGCGAACGTTGCGTTCCAACAACGTCGTATTCGGCAGAACGGCAATACGGCCGAGAAGATCCTCGACATCCAGATCCTGCAAATCCGTCAGCTGTGCCTGCCCGGTTGCCAAAGCCGAGATATCGGGGACTGTGCGGACGGCCACCTTCGCCGAACGCAGGCGCTCGATGATCTGGTGGCGACGGGCTCGGTCGATCTGCGGAAGGGCGAGAAGCACCGTTCGAACTTCGAGATCGTCGCAGACCTGCTCGATCTTCTCCGGGCTGTAGATCTTCACGCCGTTGAGCGACATGCCCTTAAGACTTCTGTCGTCGTCAAGAAATCCGACGACCTTGAACTCGGCCGAATGCCCCAGCGCGCTGACAAGCTGGCGGCCTTGTGACCCGGCACCGTAGACAAGCGTCCGGATCGGCGCCGCCTTTCCAAGGATTTCGCTGTATGCATCATAGAGAAAATAGCGCGCGACGTACCGCGAGAGCCCGACTGCGAGCAGGAGCAACATCGGCTGCAGGATGCCTACCGTCCGCGGGATGGTCGGCACGCTGATCACCGTGAAGATGACCATGTAGACCAGGCCATAGATCAGGATGCACTTGATGATGGTTGAAAACGCGGCCCAGCCCATGAAGCGGAATATCGCGCGATAGAGCCCGAAGGTGATGAAGAGTGGCAACGCGATCACAAGCGAAATCGGGATGGTCAGGAACTGGACGCCCGAGAGTAGATACCACTCGTTGAATCTGAAACAGAAGGCGATCCACACAGTCAGAATACAGAGACAGGCATCGAACAGCAGCGCGATCACCCGTTTGGCCGGCCGCGGCAAAGCGAGAACCTGCTGAATGCATTTGTCAAACATGGGCGTCGCTCAATATATCTGTGCCAGCAAAAGTTGCTTCGCCGAATAAAACCGCGATTACGCATGACCATGCCGAACGCAACCCTGATTGCTGTAATGACATGATAAAATGCGACGTACAAGGCGCATCAACTGAAGCGACGCTATGGCGTGTACACGTTTGAGGACACTTCGAGAAAAATCGTAGCCAGTGCTTGAGGCTCATGTCAGCGCGTACCTTATCCGACGGAAAAGCTCGACCATTCGAAAGATATGAGTTGGAATTTTGCGGCGGCCACGTAGCTTGATGGAGCGGTATCGGGCACGATCCGCTATCTGGCTCTCTTTCGACCGAACCGACAATTCGATCAGGTTGTCTTTCACCGTATAGACCTTCGCACCTGTGGCCCAACCTCTTTCAAGCGCAATGTCGAATGGAAAAGCGATGCGCCGCAAAGCGGCCACGAGTTTCACTGCGCCCGCCCTCGTGATCAGATAGCAAGCGGCTGAGCCCTGTGGACCGAAGAGACATTTGCCTATCTGGTCCCCATCTGCCGATCTGGCGGTCGAATGGAACAGAACCGTGCGGTGGTTCAGCAGCTTGACGACGTCCGCGGATGAAACTGTCCGGTGGATGGCCAGCGCGCGGCGCAGCAGGCTGGCATCCAAATCCACGTCATCCTCCATTATGACGGCGCATTCGGCGCCGGTCGTCAAGAAGGTGTTTATCGCCCCGAGGTGAGCGAGATAGCAACCATATTCCGCGGCGAGCATCGGACGGCCGTTGGCGCGAACAAACGCCTTGCGATCGTAATTTGGCCAATCGTCTTCACGGGTGGTTTTGCCGATTTCCACGCCTGCGACACGCCGCACATCGAGACCGAATCGCCGAGCCTGATCGTCAACGTGCTTCCAGCGGTCGATGGAGCGGTCGAGATTGATGACGTATGCGAAGATCCCCTTGTCGGCGGTCGGCCGAGCGTCATCGGAGCTTACTGCATCGATATTGGCTGGGTTATCACTGTCGCCTTGCTGCGGCTCTCGCACCGTCGTCTCCTTGGGCAATACGGTCGAGCCGCCAAGGGCGCCCGGATTCTACCGATCAGCAGGCGCAAGCACCTCGTTCGGTGAGCAATTAATAGCTATGGGAAGCAACTGCAACATAGACCGACACAGGCAATGTGCTTAACCATCACAAATTCATTGGAGAACGCTGATGACGCTTGGGTCCTCAACTCCTCCTAGCGCCCCGCTTCAGCACGTCCCGGATAGAAAAGCTCGAATGGATCCTCGCCACGCCGGGCGGCGTCGAGAGGATATCCTTATGAATTCGCTCGAAATCGCGCGCACTTTCCACCTCGACCTTCAGGATGTAATCCGATCCGCCGGTCATCAGAAAGCATTCCTGAATCTCAGGGTGCTTACGGATTGCCGCCTCGAACCTGTTCAGATGCTCCTCGGTCTGGCGATCAAGCGTGATATTGACGATCACGGCCAGAGCGTCATCGCTGTCCGATGTTCCGATCAGCGCCGTATAGCCCCGGATATGGCCGGTCTGTTCCAGTCGCGCGATGCGCCTCAGGCAGGCCGATGGCGACAGCCCAACCTCGGCCGCGAGAGCGGTGTTGGCGATCCTTGCGTTGAGCCTCAAATGCCGGACTATACTGCGATCGATTGCGTCCAATGCCATGCACAACATTTCCTTTTCTGGCGCTGAAAAATTGCACATTTGTAGCCGGGGCACAATTATCAACAGCTGATCGGCCGGAAATTGCCTGATTATTTCGTTATCCTGATTTCAAACAGCATCCAGGAAAGACGATGGACGCAAGCGCGGCGAATGACATTGGCGAAGAAGCCCTCTCGGGCGTTCTCTCAATCGACCTGCAGGCTCTGCAGTCCAATTATCGAATACTCGCCAGTCGCGTCGCGCCTTCGGCCTGCGCCGCGGTCGTCAAGGCAGACGCCTATGGACTGGGTGCCGATCGCGTCGGTCCCGCGCTCGCGGCGGCCGGTTGCCGGCATTTCTTCGTGGCACACCTTGTCGAGGCCAAGCGTCTGAAGCGGCATCTGCCGCGGGATGCGAAGCTTTACGTCCTGAATGGACTGATGCCGGGTGGCGAAGCCTATGCGGCCGCAAATGGGATCATTCCGGTGATCAATTCGCTTGCTCAGCTCAGTCAATGGTCTGCCGCCGCCGAACACCATGGCGCTCGCCTGCCCGCAGTGTTGCAATTCGACACCGGAATGTCGCGCCTCGGTCTCAACACCGCTGATGTATCGGTGCTTGCGGAAAACAGCGAACTGCTGCGCCGTATCGAAGTCCAATTCATCATGAGCCACCTTGCCAGCGCCGACGAGCATCTCAACCCACAAAACTCCGATCAACTAGCGACGATGCAGGCCATTGCCGCGCAATTCCCGGATGCTGAGCTTTGTTTTGCCAATTCAGGCGGCATCTTTCTTGGTGCGGCGTTTCACGGCGCGCTGGTTCGGCCCGGGATTGCGCTCTACGGCGGCTCACCCACGGACAGCATTGCCACCCCGATGAAGTCTGTCGTCCGCCTGAGCGTTCGGGTGATCCAGACGCATACCGTATCTGCGGGAACACTGGTGGGTTACGGCGGCAGCCACCGCACGCAGTCCGAGATGCGGCTGGCGACCTTGGCGGCGGGATATGCCGATGGTCTGCCGCGCAGCCTCAGCGATCGCGGCGCCGCCTACGCGCTCGGCAAGCGCCTGCCGATCGTCGGTCGGGTCTCGATGGACAGCATGACGATCGACGTCTCAGCCCTTCCAGATGCCGCACTCGGGCTTGGCAGTCTGGTGGAACTTGTCGGCCCAGATCAGACGCTCGAGGATATCGCCCGAGATGCGGGAACGATCTCCTATGAAATACTCACTGGACTCGGCCAGCGCTATCATCGCCAATACATCTGACAAAAGCATTCATATCGGGGCAACCATGAAAGTAACAGTTCTCGGCGCCGGCGTCATTGGCGTTACCAGTGCCTACTATCTGGCCAAGGCTGGCCATGAGGTCACCGTTATCGACCGTCAGACGGGACCGGCTCTTGAGACCAGCTTTGCCAATGCCGGGGAGGTTTCTTTTGGTTACTGCTCACCGTGGGCGGCGCCGGGCATTCCGCGGAAGGCGCTGAAATGGCTTTTCATGGAACACGCGCCGCTGATTCTGCGACCGAAGGTGGACTATGCGATGTTGGCCTGGATGGTCAGGATGCTCGCCAATTGCACCTCGGAACGCTACGCCATCAACAAGTCCCGCATGCTGCGGCTTGCCGACTACAGCCGCCTTTCGCTGGCCGAGCTGCGGACCGAGACCAGTATAGCTTATGACGAGCGCATGCAGGGCACATTGCAGCTATTCCGCAGCGAGTCCCAGCTCGATGCGTCTGCGAAGGACGTCAAGGCGCTGGCCGCCGATGGAATCCCCTACGAGGTACTCGATCGCGAAGGCTGCATCCGCGTCGAGCCGGCGTTGCGTCATGTCAGCGACAAGATCGTTGGCGGCCTGCTGACACCGAAGGACGAAACCGGCGACTGCTTCAAGTTTACCAACGCCCTCGCGGTCGCCTGCGTCGCAATGGGCGTAACCTTCGACTATGGCCGCACCATCAAGGGAGTAGAGGTGGAGGCCGGACAGGCCAAAGCGGTGGCCACTGATCGCGGCACCATGTTCTCCGACGCAATCGTTGTCGCGCTCGGCAGCTACTCGCCGCTGCTCCTGAAGCCGCTCGGCATCCGCCTGCCGGTCTATCCCGTCAAGGGATATTCGCTGACCATTCCCATCGTGGACGCGGCGCGCGCGCCAGAATCGACGGTGATGGATGAAACCTACAAGATCGCCATCACCCGCTTGGGCGACCGCATCCGTGTCGGCGGCATGGCCGAAATCTCCGGCTATACCAACGATCTCGGCCCTGCCCGCCGCCGCACGCTGGAGCATTCGGTAACCGACCTGTTCCCCGGCGGCGACGTCAAGGCCGCCAATTACTGGTCGGGCCTGCGGCCGATGACGCCGGACGGCACGCCGGTGATTGGTGCGACAAACATCCGCAACCTCTTTCTGAATACCGGCCACGGCACGTTGGGATGGACGATGAGCACCGGTTCGGCACGGGTGCTGACGGATATCGTCGGTGGTCGCAAGGGCGATATAGACGCGGCGGACCTGTCCATCGCGCGCTACGGACGGTAGCTGCGGGGCCGAACTAAGCCCGGCGTTCGTCCAGCAAAGTCTCGGCCTCGTCTCGAGTGAGGCCGAGCACGGTCCTGCCGATTTCGAAACCGAAGCCATTGCGCGCAAAGGCCGACATTTCCTTCGCGTAACGCTTCTCGTCCGGCTCATCGCGACGGAACGGACCGAAGGCACGCTTGCGGGCAAAAATGATGGCTGCCACGAGATCATCACTCTCTTCGAGCGCTGCGGTCACGGTTTCCCGATCGACGCCCTTGATGGACAATTTCTGGGCAATCATTCGCTTCGAGCGACCATTGCGCTGGCCTGCGCGGGCACTGGCCGCCGCATAGGTCACGTCGTTCAAGGCGCCCTGGTCGTAGGCGAACCTGACCGCGAGATCCGCTAGCGCTTTGACCTGAGTCTCCGATATGTCTTCGAACTTCTGCCTGGCCTTGCGTGATATCGCATCGAACAGCTGTTTTTCCGTCAACATCTGCCGCCCGAGCCGGTAGATCGTCGAATTCCTGGCCCAGCTTTGCATGCGGCTGGTCGGGATATCGGATTGCACGTCGTCTTCTGCCATGGCGTCCCACTTCGCTCGCAGAATCGTCAGGAGCGTATAACAACGCAAACAGTTAAGGACACTCGGCGGAAATAGCCACCTTTGGGAATAGGCCTGCTGACAACCGGCGACTGGAGCGGCCTAGGCGATATGCAGAACCTCGTCCGACAGCAAGAGAAGAAACGTGTGATCGTCGAGGCGCTCGGCGACTTCGCCGGCTTCTGTCACATAATCCGTTCGTGGGGTTGTGCTGACATCGAGTTCTAGCCGAGCTGTCAGAATTTGCTCGATGACAACATAGTGCATGCCAACATCGTTCTCGCAATGAAAGCGTCTGGTCTCTTTGTAATTTGCCATGACAAAAACCCATTGGATGACCGCGGTGCATTCAATACTTGGTCTGAGGTCGGTATTTGTCAATGAAGTCGCTGCCCTCATTGAGAGAGAAGAGCAGCGTTACTTCGACATGCCTAACGATATGCCGTTCGTCGCCAGAACCTTGCCTATCCTCGGCTGAAGATATGATGCTCGCGCCCCACCGTTCCATTGTGCTTTTGTCACCCGCAGCCGTCTGCATATCGATCATGGTGCGTTTAAAGCACGCATATAAACTTGACATTGGCGGTGAAGTTTTGCACGCAGCATCGACGGCCCCTCTTTTGTGAAACGGGGTATGCGTGCACGCCGGAGATGCCTATATGTCTGCCCAGTTTCTGTCCCTTGCAAACATCCAGTATTCGGCGGGAAAGAAGCATATTCTTCACGGCGTCGACCTGTCGCTGAACGCCGGGCGCGTCTACGGGCTTGTCGGCCAGAACGGCTCGGGAAAGAGTACGCTGCTGAAGATCATTGCCCGGCAGGTGGAGCCGACCTCCGGAGCGATCACGCTTCAGGGACGCGCGGTCGCCGACTGGGGCGGACGCGCCTTCGCGCGAGAGATCGCCTACATGCCGCAATTCACCCCGGCGACCGACGGAATGACCGTGCGGGAACTGGTGGCGCTCGGCAGATTTCCCTGGCACGGAACGCTCGGTCGTTTCACCCAGAAGGATCGCGATCTGGTCGAGGACGCCATCAGCCGCACCGATCTGATCAAATTTTCAGACAGTCTCGTTGCCAACATGTCGGGCGGTGAGCGCCAGCGGGCTTGGATCGCCATGATGCTGGCGCAGAACGCCAGCTGCCTGCTGCTGGATGAACCGACCTCCGCGCTGGACCTCGCGCATCAGGCCGGCGTGTTGTCGTTGCTGCGTGAGCTTAGCCACGAGCGCGGACTGACGATCGTCGTGGTGTTGCACGATATCAATCTCGCCGCGCGCTACTGCGACGAGATCGTCGCCTTGAACGATGGCCGGATTTCCGCGCGCGGCACGCCTGCGGACATTGTCCAGTCGGACGTGCTGAAATCCGTGTTCGGCGTCGAGATGGGTGTATTTCCTCACCCCGTCAGCCATGAACCCGTCAGCTACCTGATCTGAAACAATTGAGCGCCGCAGCGTCTGCCAGCAGCGCTCGAAAATGTGCGTCGGGTTTCCGGGGGAACGCGACGATATCGTCGGCTTACTTCAAGCCGGAGAACGGCGTTGCCACGAAAAGCTCGGACTGCAGCGAGGTGAGCTTCGCCGATCCGCCGGGTGGCGGCCAGATGCCTTCCTTGCTTGCCTGACCGCGTGCCTTCACGCGATCCTCGATGGTCCTGTAAGGCCAGATATGGACCATTTTCTGCGGCCCGCCCTCGACCGATCCCATGATCGTCAGCAGCATCGACATTTCGTTGCGGCGCGGGATAACCTTGCTCCAGGCTTCTTCCGTCTCGGGCAGTCCGCCCGGCGCGATCGTGTAGGTACGAATCTCATAGAAAGGACCATACTCGCCGGGAACGACCGGCTGCGCAAAGGACAGTGGCTTGAAGGCCGTGCTGGTGACGCCGCCGAGATAGTCGCCGATTCCATAGGGATTTTCCGTCTGCATCAGCCGTGTACGTTCAGCGGCAAGCTTGTCCGCGTCGTCGTACTGCGTGAGAAAAGTGAAGCGGTTCAGCACGCCGAATTCGCAGGAAAAACAGCCGATTGTTGTCCCGCTCTTCGCAAAGTTCTCATAGGTCTTGGGCAACAGCGGTAAAACCGCGCCGAGCGTGTTGGGAAGCAGCGAAAGGGTCGTGAGGTCGTAAAGCATCTTTCATCCTGATCTAACGTTTCAAGGCTTTGCAAATCCGCACACAGTTGGTACACCAAATGCATGCCAAGTACAGTCGAAATTTTCGGATGCGCCGGCAGCGATCGAGATTGCGTCCATGATGATTGGTGCCAAAGCGCAAACGGAGTTTGAGAATGACCTATGACAGCGTGATTGCCGGCCGCCTGGTTACCCCTCGAGGCATTGTGGAAGACGGATGGATCGCGGTGCGCGATGGAACGATAGCAGCCATCGGCAGCGGCCCGCGCCCGGAGGCGGCAAGCGTCAGCGACTATGGCCGGAGCTACGTTCTACCCGGGATCATCGACGGGCAGACGCACGCAGGCAGCCAAATTGGCTTCCCCGGTCTTCGCGCTACCACCAGAATGGCGGTCAGGGGCGGCGTCACGACGATCGTCGACATGCCCTATGACGAACCCTTGCCGATCACCACGTCAGCGCTTCTCGAAGAAAAGATCGCGGCCGTCAGCCGCTACGCCGTATGCGACGTGGCGCTATACGGAACAGTACCGACCCAACCAGATCGAGAGGACATCGACGGCCTGATCGCCGGTGGCGTCTGCGCCTTCAAGATATCCTCTTTCGAAGCTCATCCCTCACGATTTCCGCGAATATCGAACGACGCAACGCTGACGCTGCTCGAAATCCTCTCAAGTCAGAACCTGCCTCTCGGTTTGCACAACGAGGATCAGGAGATTGTCCGGAGCACAACGGCAAGATTGCGTGCCGAGGGGAAGCATTCACCGGAGTTCCACAGCCCCAGTCGGCCGGAGGTGGCCGAACTGACGGCGACCGCGAACTTTCTCGAGCTCGGCGCCGCCGCGGGCTCACGCGTGCACATCGTCCATATCTCGACGCCAACCGGCTTCGATCTCGTCGAGGACTACCGGGCGCGCGGCGTCGCTGCGACCGGAGAGATGTGCGTGCACTACCTGCACTTCGACGCGTCGACCGACATGCCGCGGCTCGGCGGCAAGCTGAAGGTAAATCCGCCCATCCGCGCCGGTCGTCGGGAGGAATTGTGGAAGGTGATTGAGGAGGATCGCTGCGCCTTCATTTCCTCGGACCACAGTGCATGGCCACTCGACCGAAAAAAGGGACCGACGATCTTCGACGATGCGGCGGGGATGCCCGGCCTCGACACGCTTTTGCCCGTGTTCTTCACCGATGCCGCGACGCGCTACGGCGCGGACGAAGCCGCGCTGATGGCTGCCGATCTAATGAGCAACAAGGTCGCGCAATTCTTCGGGCTCGACCGAAAAGGCGCGCTGGCGCCGGGCATGGATGGCGATATCACGGTACTTGCGCCCGGCGATTTCAACTATGATTCGCGGATCGTTGACGATGGCCCGGGTTGGAGCGCCTACGACGGCGAAACTTTCGCGGCTCGCCCCGTCGCCACCTATGTTCGCGGTCGACTCACCTGGGATGGCGACAGCGTCATCGCACCCGATGGCCATGGTCGCTTCGTGGCGAGGACGAGCTAGAACGTACGGCGCAAGAGGGCGCTCCGTTAGCGGATTGTGCCCGAAAGCCGTTCGATGATGGCCGTCTTGACGGTCTCGATATGGTGGACCATCGCCTCGCGGGCGCGCTCCTTGTCGCCGCTTGCAATGGCGTCAAGCAGCAGTGTGTTTTCCTGAACGCCGAAGCTGGGCGTGATGTTCTGGCGATAGCTGTTGTAAACATGCGTGCGCCGCCTCAGGTCTCGGATCAGTGAGGCCATGAGCGCATTGCCGGCTGCATCGGCAATCTCGCCATGCAGGAAATCGTCCACGTCCCAGATCTCGCTGAGTGTTGGCGATGGCTTCGCCGCAAGCCCGTCTAGCGCCTGCCGAATACGTTCGATCTTTTCCAGCGAAAGCCGACCGGCCGCCAGGCGGGCGGCATCCGCTTCAAGCAGGATGCGGACGTTAAGAACCTCGACAAAAGCTTCTGTCGAAAATGGGCTGACGGT
Organism: Hyphomicrobiales bacterium; assembly: GCA_900470805.1. Lineage (GTDB taxonomy): Bacteria > Pseudomonadota > Alphaproteobacteria > Rhizobiales > Rhizobiaceae > Rhizobium. The sequence continues at coordinate 70,794 of UCCA01000012.1, forward strand.
CACGCCACGGTTGGGCTGTTTGTAGATCAAGCCCTCGGATTCGAGACGGGCAAGCGCCTCGCGAACAGGTGTACGCGACGCGTTCAGCCGTTCGGCCATGCGGCGCTCGGTAATCACATCGCCGGGACGGAGTTCCCCACGGATCAAAAGATCGATCAGCTGCTCATAAACCTGCCCCGTCAAATTCGGGCGGTCCTGCTGGTCCTTCGCCGAGTCGTTTTCCCGCGCCATCTCTGCAGAAACGTCTACCAAAATATGTCCCCCAAATTCGTCAAAGTCTTCCTTATACGCGGCGGCATACACTTGGAAGACCTGATTTGAAAGCGGCTTCTTCGCTCTCTGAATTTCGGCAGGCAGCGACATCATTTTCTCAGAAAAATTGAAGGTGAGGCTCTTGCTTTTGCCGGAAAGAGCGGACAGAGTAGGTGGTATACCAATGGCGTGCAATCATATGGGAACGGAGCCAACAATGCCAATCGCCCCCTGGCGTGCAACCTGCATACAGATGCTAAGCGAACGAGCGACGCAGGCTGGCAGCGACGCCGATGCCAAGATTTTGCTTGAGCGTAATGTCAAGCGCCTCGTCGATCACATCCGTGCGGCCTGCAATGGCCCGGACAAGCCGGATCTCGTCGTCTTCCCCGAGTTCGCAATGCAGGGGCCACCGCTCGGAATGGGTGTTTCCGACTGGATAAAGCGTGCCTGTTCCAGCATACCAGGCCCCCTCACCGAGCCGCTGCAGAGCCTCGCGGCGGAGCTTGGCATCTTCATTGCCGGCAACCTGTTCGAGGCACCTCCGGAATGGCCCGGCCGCTATTTCAACAGCTCGTTTCTGATCGACCGTAAGGGCGAGATCATCCTGAATTACCGGCGGGTCAACACAGCGGCCTTCCCGTCCGTGCATGACTTCATGAGCGACTATCTCGAAGTCACGCCGCCCGATCAGGTGTTTCCTGTCGTCGATACCGAACTGGGCCGCATCGCGATAATCCCGTGCGGCGAAATCAGCGTGCCCGAGGTGGCGCGGGTGATGATGATGCTGGGCGCTGAGGTCATTCTGCATCCCACCAATTCCAAGCGCACGGAAGCGCAGGAGGCCGCCAAACTTACCCGCGTGGCGGAGAACATGGTCTATCTCGTCAGCGCCAATGTCGCCGGACCCATCGGCTTTTCTCCCGACAACTCAATTCTTGGGGGGCGCTCGCAAATCCTCGATCACCACGGCACCACGCTGGCCTACCAGGACGATCCCGCGGAGAGCATCGCAGTGTCGGCGATGATCGACATCGAGGCACTGCGCCGCGACCGCCGCACCGATACCGGGCTTAGCAATCCGCTGCTGCGAGCCCGCTACGAAATGTACGTTCCCTATTACTCCGCCGCCCGCTTTTACCCGCCGAACCATTTTCTCAAAGCGCCGATGACCGACACCTCGGAGACGAAGGCCGCCATCGCCTTGGCGCGCGCCAACATGGAACAAGCCGGCATTCTCGATCCGCTTCCGGCCGGCGCCTCCGAGCCCGTCGCCGCTTCCACGCATTAGGAGAACCGATATGATCACCGCAGAAGAAAATCAGGAACTCAGCCGCGTCGGCAAAGGCACGTTGATGGGAAATTTCTTCCGTCAGTTCTGGCTGCCGGTCTGCCTTTCCTCCGAACTCAAGGCCGATGGTGATCCCGTCCGCCTGATGATCCTCGGCGAAAAGCTCGTCGCCTTCCGTGACACGGAAGGCAGGGTCGGCGTGTTCGACCACCGCTGTCCACACCGTTGCGCCTCTTTTTTCTTCGGTCGCAACGAATTGGGCGGCATCCGCTGCGCCTATCACGGCTGGAAATTCGACGTGACCGGCAAATGCCTCGATCAGCCGAACCTCGAAGACAAATCCAAGTATCCGGCCGGCACGCCTGCGATCGCATACCGCGTCAAGGAATCGGGCGGCATGGTCTTCGCCTATATGGGGGAGCGCCAGGAAAACCCGCCGGAACTGCCCGAGATCGAAGCAATTCACGGCGATCCTGACGATCGCAACATTGCCCTGACCCATCGCGACTGCAATTACATGCAGGCACTCGAAGGCGATGTCGATACATCGCACCTCGGCTTCCTGCATGTCGGCGGCATCGATGGCGAAAAACTCGATTTGTCCGATCCCGAAGTCTTCACGGTTACCGAGAAGGCTCCGAAGATCAACGTTTCCGTCATGCCATTCGGCACGATGTATTCGGCGCAGCGAAACGCGTATGAGGGTACGGAGCATCACCGGTTTGCGAGCTACATCTTTCCGTTCTGGGTCACCTACCCCGGCGGCGAACTCGATGACAGCGTGACGGCCAATGCCTGGGTGCCGATCGACGACGACTCGACGATGATCTTCAACATCGACCTGCGCCGCGCAAGCGGTGGCGGCAAGAAGGGATTGAAGTACAACGACGGCACGCCCGTCGGTGGCCTGGCGCGCCCGCTCGAGTATCTCCCGACCACCACCGACTGGAAGGGCCGTTGGCGTCCCGTCAAGGACCGGACCAACGACTATGGTATTGACCGCGAATGGCAGCGCAATGGCGACAGCTACACCGGCGTCGTCGGCGTTCCCTTGCAGGACCAGATGATCCAGGAATCGATGGGCCACATCGTCGATCGCGAGATGGAGCATCTCGCGGCCTCCGACCGCATGGTCATTCTCACGCGCCGTGTCATGCTCGACGCCGCCAAGGAATACGCCGCGACCGGCAAGCTCCCCGCTGTGGTCGACCAGCCGGAACTGGCGAGAGATGCACGCGGTGGCGATATCGTTGTCCCCTACGGCACCGACTGGCTCGAGGGCTACGAAGAGCGGATGGCTGAGATCAAGGGCCACAAGCCCAAGCTCAGCGCGGCCGAATGAGCGAGGCCTTCACCATGGGATCCGACGCCACGTCGCCGGATCCGGAACCGTGCGACGCGATTGAAGTATCCAGCGTGTCTCACGCCGCTGCGGCCACGGCTCGACCTTTGTCATTGCGGGTTTCGGCGATCGACATGGTCGCGCAAACGATCCGCATGGTCGAACTGGTCTCGCCCGATAGCGCGCCGTTGCCGAGCTTTACGGCGGGCGCGCACATCAATCTCAAGCTGCCGGGCGACCTCAACCGGTCGTATTCATTGACCAATGGACCGACGACACAGGATCGTTTCACGATCGCGGTCAATCGCGACGCCGCGAGCCGTGGCGGCTCGGCATACATCGCCGAAAAGCTCAAGGTCGGTGACGTGCTGGTCGTGGATCCACCGCACAATACGTTTCCTCTTGTCGAGGAAGCAGAACTCTCCGCCTTCTTTGCCGGCGGCATCGGCATCACACCAATCCTTGCAATGATCCGACGACTGGAACAGCTTGGGAAATCGTGGAAACTTTTCTACGCCGCGCGCAACCGCGCCAGCGCCGCCTTCGTCAGCGAGTTGGAAGCGCTAGAAGCCCAATCGCCGGGCCGGGTGCACTTCCATTTCGACGAGGAGGCCGGCCGGGTCATGCCGCTCCTGAAGCTGGCGGCGACCGTGCCGAAGCTGGCACATCTCTATTGCTGCGGACCGGCCAAGATGATCCAGGTGTTCAAGGCGTCGTGCGGCTGGAGACCACAGGACAACGTGCATGTCGAACACTTCGCAGGCACCAATGCGCGCCCGACGACCGCGTTCACGGTTGTGCTGAAACGGCAGGGCAAGGAATTTCACGTGCCGGCCGGCGAAAGCATCATGCAAGTGCTGATGGACAATGGGGTTGCCGTTGCGCATTCGTGCCGCGAGGGCGTCTGCGGCACCTGCGAGACGCGCGTGCTTGAAGGTGTGCCGGATCACAAGGATAACGTGTTGTCGCAGCGTGAACGCGACTCCAACAGTCTGATCCTGACCTGCTGCTCGGGCGCCAAATCTGACCGGCTGGTTCTGGATATCTGAACAATCGACGTCTCCGGCGCGGTCGATCGATTGCGATGAGCAAGCCGACGGCTCAAACCTTAATGTGGCAAATACACCCGATGGAAACAAGCGCGCCTAAAAGCAGAGAGCCGGCGCCACAGGTGGCACGCGCATGTCCGCCCCGGCTTCCCAGCGCCTCGACCAAGATCTGCGGGCATCCGTCGACAACGCGAGATACCCCTTGAAATCAGGCACTGCGTTGACCATGCCGGCCACTTTCACCACCCGTACAACCTCGTGAAGCACCGCGAGCATCGACAGGCCAACATCGCGCGCAGATTGGCGTGCCCCTTCGATTGCCATGGTCAAACCAACGGTGGCCACCCGATAGGCTCCGGCCGCATAGGGCGGACCGGGCAGCTGTAATCCGGAAGAGAGCATGATAGCGGCGCAGACCCTTCCGAAAAGATGGACATGGGGTCACGCGATTGCTTGCAGCGGTACGCCGTCGTCCGCCAGCCTGCGCTCCAGTCGTTCCACCAGGCTATCCAGTTCCAGATGGTCATCCCGGGTTAGCTTTGGTCCCGGCGTCCGCACATGCGCAGAACCGATCGCACCACGCCGGCGCAGCAGTTCCTTGCGCAAAGCGATGCCGATGCCGGGCTGGGCCTCGTGGCGAAGAAGCGGCAAATAGATGTCGAAGAGATCTTCGCCAGTATCCGGCTGGCCGTCCTTGAACGATGCGCAGACCTGAACCAGCATTTCGGGATAGGCAAAACCGGTCATCGCGCCGTTGGCGCCGCGACGCAGTTCCTGCGGCAGATAGAGCCCGCCATTGCCGACAAGGATACTGACGGCGCGCCCTTCGGAGCGGAGGATCCGCGTCAACTTCGCGTGTCCTGGGCAGTCCTCGTGCTTGAGCATGACGATCTGTTCGTAGTCGTCGAACAGGCGCCGCAAGGTTGCGACCGATATATTGACACCGGTCGTCAATGGGAAGTCTTGGACCACCACCGGGCAGGCCAGCCGATCCAGAACGCCAGCGAAGTAGCCGTAGATCTGTTCTTCGGTGCGCACCGTGTTTACGGGGGCGATCATCACGCCGGCGGCGCCCATGTCCGTCGCCTCCTCGGCGAATTGCAGCAACGGATCCGTTCCGGGCGCGGACACGCCTACCACGACGGGAACACGCCCACCGACACGGCTGAGATAGCGCGCCATGACCTGGCGGCTCTCGCTTGACGTGAGCTTGTGGGATTCTCCCATCATGCCCAGGATGGTGATGCCGGAAACACCCTTATCAAGGTAGAAATCGGTCAGGCGGTCGATGCTCGCCTCGTCGACGGCACCATTGTCGGTGAAAGGCGTGGCAGCGATAACGTAGACCCCATCCGCGGTCTCGTTCAACAAATGCGGCATGTTCAAACTCCAGAAATTCAAGGGGAAGGCGGGTCGTCCCCGCCATCTCGTCACGCCTCGTCGGCGAGGTTGCGTGGGGCACGCCAGGGCAGCGCTAACCGCTCGATGCGTTCTATGACCGCAAAGAAGATCATGCCGATGGCCGAAATCATGATGATCGCGGCAAACTGCCGGGCGATGTCGAAGTTCGACCCGGCGACCAGGATCACGTAACCCAGTCCCTTGTCCGCGCCGATGAATTCACCCACCATGGCGCCGATCACCGACAGCACCGTTGCCAGCTTCAGGCCGGCGAAGATATTCGGCAGCGCCTGCGGCAGTCGGAACTTCCAGAAGGCCTGCCAGGGCGATGCGCCCATGGATTGCGCGAGATAGATCATCTCCGCGGATGCCGCCTTCATGCCGACCACGGAATTGATGACGATCGGGAAGAACGACAGCAGCATGACGATGACGATCTTCGGCGTCATGCCGTAGCCGAACCACGCCAGCAAGAGCGGCGCGACGGCGACCTTGGGAATCGACTGCGTGGCGACGATCAGCGGATAGATAGCCCGCTCGGCAAACCTGGAATAGGTGACCAGAACCGCCAACGGCACGCCGATGGCGATCGAAAGCACGAAGCCGCTGAGGACTTCGATCATCGTGTAGCCGGAATTGACCAGAAGGCGGGGCCAGTAGGAGGCGAACACCTCGGCAATCCGCGTCGGGCTCGGCAGGATGTAGACAGGAACATTCATCGTTCTGACGGCAATTTCCCAGAAAACGAGGATGCCGAACAATGTCCAGAGAGCGGGGGAGATGAATGACAGCAATCGCAGGGGCGACACGGTGCGCGGGATCGTCGGTTCGTTCTCGGTAATGGTGGCCATGACTCAAACCTCCTCGCGGAAGACACCGAGACCTTTGAAGATATCGGTAATCTCATGGGTGTATTGGCTGAACTTGGGATCCTCGCGCATGGCCAGACGCCGTGGGCGGGGAAGATCGATATCGATGATGCGCTCGACGCGACCTGGGCGCGGCGACATCACCACGACCCGATCGCTGAGGAAGATCGCCTCCTGGATCGAATGGGTTATGAAGAACACCGTCATGTCGTTGTCCTTGCAGAGCCGCAGCAGATCCAACTGCAATTGGTCGCGGGTCATGGCATCGAGAGCGCCGAACGGTTCGTCCATCAGAAGCAGCGGTGGCCTATGGAGCAGCGCACGACAGATCGACACACGCTGGCGCATGCCGCCCGACAGCTCATTGGGATAAGCGTTTTCAAAATCCTGGAGCGAGACCATTTTCAGCAACTGCTGCGCCCTCTCGCGCGCCGACCCGAGATCGGATTTGCGGATTTCCGCCTGGATCAGTACGTTCTGCAGCGCGCTGCGCCATTCCAGCAGTACATCCTGCTGGAACACGATGCCGATGTCCGAATTGGGCCCGGAAATGGCCTTCTCATCGACCCGAATGCTGCCGCGCGACGAAGGAACTAGCCCCGACAGCAGCATCAGCAGCGTGCTTTTTCCACAGCCACTTGGACCCAGCACTGAAATAAACTCGCCGCGGCGGATCGTCAGATCGATATCGCTGAGTGCCTTGACCTCGCCCTTGCGGGTACGGAAGGTCTTGGAAACTCCTGATATGGTGACGTGGGGCGCTGCTGGAGTTTCGACCGGACGTATCATGTCCATCTCATTCATCCTCATCTTCGGCCGGAAGCCGATTTCCTCGGCCTGCCCGTGGGCAAAGCCTTGTCCTGTGGGTTTTCCGGAGTTGCGCGGAGGCGGGAGCATGATCGAGACCGATATGCGATCCTGATGCTTTCCGCCGCCCGTGCCGGAGGCGGAAACGAACCACCATCCTCTGCAAAGCAAGATGCACGCCATACGCTCGGCAGCGCCGTCGTATGGCCAAACTTTTTTGGTCGCCCTCCCCGGCCTCGTCTGAACGAACGCCGTGAGGCCAATGATCATTTGGCTGGCAGATAGGCGTCGGTGTAGACGCTCTCCGGCTTGACGACGCCGACCGGCATGCCGCTATATTTCTCAAGAAGACTAATGGTCTGCTTCAGGTCGTCGGCATCGACATAGCCGAATGGCTTGCCTTCGCTTCGGGCGGTGTGGCGATACTTCTCCATCACCTTGATCTCCTCGGCGATGGCTTTGGGGTCGGCGTCCGGGCGATACTTCATGAAGACGGCGAGCGCGTCGTCAGGCTTTGCCAGAACGTCTTCATGCGCTTTGACAAGTGCCTTGAGGAAGCCGCGCACTTCCTTCTCGTGTGCTACGAGGTAGTCCTTGCGCGTGATAACGCTGCTGCCGAGAATGTTCACGCCGTAGTCGGCAAAGAGGATTGGCGGCTCAATCTCCGAAAACTGCTTGATGTGGTCGCCGTCCGGGTTTGCCCAGCCGTTGACGAAGTCGGCATCACCCTTCAGCAATGCCGTCTGGTCGGAGTTGGTGATGATGAGCTTAATGGAGTCCATATCGACACCATTGGCCTCGGCAAAAGCCTTGATCATGCCGTCGGACAGGTTGCCAGCGTCGGTCGCAAGACGTTTGCCCGCGATATCCTGCGGCTTGGTAATGCCTGACCCCTTCAGGGCTATGATCGAGGACGGATCCTTCTGAACCAAACCGGCGACCGCCGTCACCGTGTCCATGCCTGACGTTGCCGACGCCTGCGCGAGCGCGCCGAGTCCTGCGATGCCGATATTGAAGCTGCCATTGCCGATCGCCTGGATCGTGCCGGTGCTGCCGTTTCCATCGACAATATCGACATCAAGCCCTTCTTCTGCAAAATAGCCCTTGCCTGCTGCCACGAAGATCGGCGCGTCGATGCCACCGGCTATGTATGCCAGGCGCAATGTCACCTTTTCCAGATCCGCGGCTGAACCGGTCGCGCTCATCAGCGTACAGAGCGCAGCCAGCCCCACAGCGGGCATCACAAATTTCCTCAAAATCCGCTTCATCTCAGTTCCCCAAATATTGGCCAATCCGATCTGGCATTCAAACGGTATGCCACGGGAATATTGATGTCAACGCGATTTGCAGAATATTTACGCAGCGTATTACGTTGCTTATTTTTGGAGCATTTATACCAAAATATGGTCACGCTCAGGGTGTTCAAAATGGCGCGGACTGGCATGGGCGACGTGAGGGTCGCATGTGACCTTCGGATGATGTGGCCAACAGGTCAAACCCGGCTCAGCATTGCTGAACCGGGTGCATTGGCATCGCGATGTAGCGACCTTAGCCGTCAGGCAAAACCCGTCAGGGCCGCGAGCGCAGCAGGGTCCAATAGGAGTATCACTGCGTGCGCGTCAAATGCGGTCGATCTTGGTCATCCCGCAGCTCTTTGCGGCTCAGCGAGCGCCTCTTCCGGCACAATGACACCAGCTGCGAGCAAATTATCCAACGCCCGAGCCACGACCGGCGCGACTTCGACACCGGTTTCCAGCGGCTGGTCCACAAGCCCGTTGGCGGGATAGAATTCCGCAGTCTCGAAATAGGATTTGTACATGTGCCAGCGCGAGCGCAGCAGCACGTTGGACATACCCTTGTCACGGCGCGCAGCGCGCAGCGCCTCGATGTCAATCTCCGCTGTCACCGCGACACTTTCGATCGGCTCCCTTTCGAAGGCGATGATATTGCCGGTGAAATCGACGATCTGCGACTGCCCGCCCATTTCCTCGCCACTCGCCGAGAAGCCGATCGACCCCGCCACATTCGTGCTGATGACATAGACCATGTTTTCCGCCGCCCTCGAGATCTTGGCTGCCTCCGAACGGGCGCTGATCGGCTCGTTCGATGGGTGGATCAGCACTTCCGCGCCGCGCATCATGAAGACACGCGAGAGTTCGGGCACGGTGATCTCGCCGCAAGGAAGAATGGCAAGGCGGCCAAGCTCGGTGTCGACAACCGGAAACAAGCCCTCTTCTCCGTAGGCCTCGCGATAATCGTCGAGAATGTCGTGCGGCGATGTCCATGCCGCCGTGTTGATCCGGCGATAGCGCAGGATAATCTCGCCTTTTGGGTCGAGCAGGAAACAGGAATTGAAGAAGCGGTCCGGCCAGCGTGGATCGACCTCGAAGTGATTGCCTGCGATGTAGATGCCGAGCGTCTTGGCAAGAGCCGCGAAGCGGTCGGTGATCGCGCCGGGAATGGTCGCGCATGCACGCTCGATCCATGCCGATGCAGGCGTCGCGCGCGGCGGCCCCTGGAATGCGAATTCAGGCAACACCACCATCGCCGGCTTGTCCGGGCCCGAACAGGCACTCTCGATCGCAGCGATAGCCCGGTCTATGTTGCCATTGATGATGTCCCAGGCTTCCGCATGGCTGGTGGCATTGCTTGCGGCATTGCTGGACATCTGGATACAGGTCGCGCGCCAGGGTTTGATGGCCATATTCGTCTCCAGGAAAGATGATTTCACGTTTGTGCACCAATGGCATACCATTGAGATTCTAAGAGGTCAAGGTACGGCTGGATCCGAAATATCGGGGCTATAACAGCCGGGTTGACCATTGGTATGTCACTGGTGTACCGATGATTTCGATTATTGGTTGAAGCGCTTTTGACGAAGGTGAACGCCGGCTTGGATCCGTCAGTACAAAATTCTGCCGCGATAGACGTCAGTCTTGGAGAATACGCTTACGGGCGCATTGTCGAGATGATGCTTTCTGGTGCCCTGCCCGCTGGCGAAGTGTTGCAGGAGCGCCATCTTGGGCAGACGCTGGCGGTATCAAGGACACCGATCCGGGAGGCATTGACGCGTCTAGAGGCGGAATCACTGGTAACGCGGCTGCATGGCCGCGTTCATGTCAGCGATACGGCAATCGACACGTATATCCACCTTCTCGATCTGCGCCGAACGCTGGAGATAGAGGTGGCGGGCCGCGCTACCGGGAAAATCACGACAGAACACACGACAGCGATCGTCGAAGCCATCAACGATCTGTTGAAGCAACCGGTCATCACGCCCTCGCATCATTGGGCTGTCGATGAAATGGTCCACGGCAGCATCGCAGAAGCGGCCGGCAACCCGATGATGAGTTCGACCATCCGCGATCTGCGGCGCCGCACGCACATCTTCAATACGGCGCGCATTCCGCACCGGCTGCTGCCGGGTGCATCGGAGCATCTGGAGCTTCTCAACGCTGTCTCCGGAAGCGATCCGGATCTGTCACGACGCTTGATGGCGCAGCATCTCGACAACGTTAAGGGCGCCATCATCGACTACATTCTAGGAGCGAGAGGCCGATGAAGACCATGCTGATTGCAGGTGCCAACCGCGGCATAGGCAGGGAGTTCGTTCGTCAACTCGGCTCGGCCGGCTGGACCGTCCACGGGACGGCACGTGACGATAAAGGCCTGGAGGAACTGCGCGATGTCTGCGCAGGCGTCCACCGGCTAGATATTACCAATGATGAAAGCATTTCCGCACTGGCCTCCGAGCTGAGAGGCGTGCCTTTCGACGCAGTGTTTGCCAATGCCGGCATCAGCGGCGACGTCACGCTACCGATCGACGCGATCGGATTCGACGAGATGTTTCGAGTTTTCAACACCAATACCTTCGGCCCTCTACGACTGCTCGCTGCGCTAAAGTCCAACCTGATGGCTGGCGAAAGGCGGCTGGCACTCGGCATGTCCAGCCTGATGAGCTCGATATCAAGCAACGATTGGGGAACCCAGCAATGCTATCGCGCCTCCAAGACGGCGCTGAACGCAAGCTGGCGGTCGCTGTCCGAGGAGTGGCGGCCTGATGGCATATCTTGCGTCCTGCTGCGCCCAGGCTTCGTGAAAACCGACATGACCAACAATCAGGGCATGGACGTCGAGACAAGCGTCTCCGGGATGATTTCCGTCATTGAGACGTTGGGGTTGAGCGATAGCGGACGGGTTATCGGCTATGACGGCAAGGATGTAGCGTGGTGAGCGAGCAGCAATTTCCCGGAGCGATCGTCATCGTCGGAACCGAAGGCCAGTTGGGCAAGCGCCTCGCCGCGCTTTATTCCGACATCGGCCACGAGGTCGTCAGCCTGCCGTTGCAGTCCGGGGCCGATCTTGATTCGTTGGTAACGCCATCGCGCGGCAAACCCATTAGCCTTCTGGTGTTCTGCGATGACTATAGCGGTGACGACGACGATGCCGCCGCAATACAGAGGACGAATATGAAGGCGGCCCTCGAGCGGCTTGCCTACATGCCTTTCCGACTTGCGAGCCTATTGGAGCCGGCGCTTACGGAGGGCAACGGCAAACTTGTCCTGCTCTCCAGAGCCAATGCAATGATGGAACGCCCAAACGACGCCGGACGCTTCAGCGAGCGACCGTTTCGGGCCGCCGCGCATGCGCTCTGGCGTTGCCTGTCTATCGAGTGGCGTGACAAAGGCATTCGGTGCGGCATTGTCGCGCTCGCCGATCCGCGGGATCGCGATGAAACCGGCCTGTTGCCAAAAGCGATCGCTGCAATCGGAAGCCAAGAAAGTCCCGTTACATTGCGCGATGTCAACGGTGGCAACCTGCCTTGGTAACAACAGCCTGCAAGCTTGTCGGCATGCCGACTTAGCCGACCCCCAGCAATGCGCATTGGAGCATGAACCAATATGGATATGCAGATTTCAGGCAAGAAGGCCCTTGTTCTCGGTGCCAGCCGCGGACTCGGCGCGGCTATCGCAGCGGCACTCGCCGCAGAGGGGGTCAAGGTGTTTGCCGCTGCCCGCAACATTGACAGCATTAGCGAAACGGACGCCGTGGTCCCGGTATCGGTCGATCTTTCCGACGACGCATCGGTCGCAGCATTGATCGCGATGCTAAAGGAACGGGGTGGCGTCGATATCGTCGTTAACAATTCGGGCGGGCCGAAGGCCGGGCCGGCGCTCGGCCAGTCAAGCGAAAGCTGGCTTGCCGCCTTCCAGTCGATGGCCACCTCGATCTTTTCGATCACCGATGCCATGCTTGAGGGCATGGTGGCCCGAAAATGGGGCCGCGTGATCACCGTCGGATCTTCCGGCGTGGTTCAGCCGATCGCCAATCTGGCACTCTCGAACGGCGTGCGTGCCGCCGTTGCCGGTTGGTCGAAGACGCTGGCGTCGGAAGTCGCCCGCCACGGCATCACCGTCAACATGATCCTGCCAGGCCGTATCGCTACCGATCGCGTACGCGAACTGGACGGCTTGAAGGCGGAGAAAACGGGCGCAAGCATCGAGTCTGTCCAGGAGGCATCCCGCAACGAGATTCCGGTTGGCCGCTACGGCAAGCCGGAAGAATTCGCGGCCGTCGCCGTATTCCTGGCAAGTTCGCAGGCCAGCTATGTGACAGGCTCGTCCATCCGCGTTGACGGTGGGATGATCCGGGCGGTCTGAAGCGCTAGGCAGTGAGACCGCCACCGACTTCAGCTCTCGCCTCGGCTTTCGCTGTCATTGAGCCGCCGCGTTGACAGGCTTGGTGATCGACAGCGGGACCGAAATGCTGAGATAGACGGCATCGCCTTCTGCCCGGTTCTCCGCGGCGAACTCATGGAAGTACTTGATGCGGGTTGAGACAGGAAGCTCGCCGACCTTGAAGTTCCATCCGATGGTCGCGCCGATGGCCGCGACCCTGCCCTTGAAATCGCTGCGAGCCCCATCACCACTGTCGCCGGTGACCTGGTCGTAATAATAGCCGACAAGGCCGACATCGAACTGCTCGTTGAAGTGCTGAACGGCCGCCCATTCGAAGTGAAATTCGTTGCCGGTGCGGTAGTCGGTTGCCGGATTTTCGGCGTTGAAGGTCATGCCGATCGCAGCCGAGAGGTCGAGCCCGATCGTCGGATCGAGCCATGTCACGGCGGCGTTCACGTCCGCCCCCCAGTGATGGAAAGCGATGTTGGAGATTTCGCCATCCTGATAGTCCCCAATTGGCACGTTGATCAGCGTGCCGACCTGATAATGGAAGTTTCCGGCCTCCCAGCCGAGCAATGCGCCCAGAACGGGATCACCGATCGTGAACACGTTGTCCGAAGTCGATCCCGTGGCGGTACCGCCAAGCGGGCCTGCCACCGTCAGATCCGCCTTGGTGTTTTTCCAACCGACCGGCACGGTCGCCGACAGGCCTAGATGGCCGCCGGCAATGTCTTCGGGCAACACCCAGATGACCGTTGGAATGGAAATGACAGCGGCGCCATCGACGCCGACGGCCAGCCGTCCGCCTGTCGGCAAGCCTCGATCTCCACCGAGATCGCCGCGATACATATAAAGGTCATTCGAGAAGAAGACGCCGGGCGGAGGCGTGATACCCGCAGTCGCCGTTTTTGATCCCAAGAGATAAAAACCCGCCCCGCCCTCGGCAGCGAATGCCAAACTTGGAACAAGTGCCGCCCCGCCGGCAAGCAATGCAATCCCCGCCCGAGTCATATGCCGTCCCATATCCCGTCTCCCCTCTGGTGTCAGTCCGACGCCGGCCGGCAGATACTCGCTACCGTCGGCGATAGTCTCCGGCTCCAATCGCAGGTCCCCCGACCCGATCGCAGCCCCTGCCACATGAGTTGGCAGGCGGTACAAAGCTTACAAGTACGCAACGGTAACAATGCAACGCTTTTCGTGCGTGATGCAACTCAATGGACCGTGGAATTTTCCACCTCCGCAACCTTGTCCGGCGCCACGATGCGCGCAGCTTTTGTCAATCCTCGCTCGATCGATGCTATGATCGAAGTGGGGTAGCGACGCCGCTCCATCCAGATCCGCAACGATGTCTCGTAGTCCGGTAGCATCGTCCTGAGGTAGGCAAGCCTGCCCGGAGCATCAGGCGATGACAGCTCACCGAGCGATGCGGCACGGATTGCGCGGACGACAAAGTCGCTGCAATTGACTTGCTCGGCAAGCAGCGAGGCATTGGAATAGTCGCCGCGATCGTAGGCGTCGAGCGCCAGAACGATGCGCGCGTCTCTCGGCACGCTGTCGACGTTTCTCGCAGCATCCTCGGCCAGGGAGACAGCTGCGCCTTGGTATCCCGAGCTATAGAGCACGCCCGCCAACTTCGACAGCACCTCCGGATTGTTCGGATTGAGCGACAGCGCCCGATTGCCTGCCGCAATCGCTGCATCGGTGCTGCCCCGATAGAATTGGGCCATCATCAGCGCGACATGGGCTCGGTCGGATGACGGGTCAAGCGAAACGGCATGGTTGGCAAGCGACAGCGCTCGATCGAAAGGCGTCGTCTCCGGATCTGCTCCTTTGGCAGCGACAAGCACACGGGAAAGCAGGGCCAGCGCATCGGAATTGTTGGGAAGCAATGCAACCGTTTGCTCAAGGCAATTCGCAGCCGCTTGAATACCCGTGCGCCCGCCCTCGTCCAGTTCGTACTCGGCCTTCAGCACGCAACTATTGCCGAGCGCATTCCCGCTCGCATCATCATGGATTTCAAGATTGTTGATGACACCGCGCGTACTGGCGAAGCGCTTGGCAAGCACGGACACCATCTCGTCGCGCACGGCGGCTTCACTACGCCCATCGACCGGAACTTTTTCGATGCCAGACTTCAACACGCCGCCGCCGTGTGCTTCGACGATCTGCCACCAGACGGTGCGATCGTCCGTGTCGGCGTAGTATTTCATGTCGATGACATAAGCACTCCCCGGCGCCGGACGCAGGCTCTGCGAGAGAGATCCCGTTTGAACCGCCGTCTGCGAAGATATGCTCAACGTCCTGAAGCGCGATATAGCGGTGACAAGATAGTCCCTGGTCATGGTCGCCTCGGCAGATCGCGTTTCATCGGCCGAAGACATCGCAACGGCGATAGCAGGTCGCACGGTCACTTCCGGCGCATTCGTGAAAAACACCACGCCGGCGGCCCCTGCGGCCAGCACAAGCAGCGCCGCGGTTCCTGCAGTGGCGACATGAAGGCGGTTCCATTGATGACGTGATGATATCCCGGCCAACTGTGCGCCATCCCCGGCGAGGTGGCCACGACGGCGGTCATCGGCGACGGCATGAGCCGCCGAGACCAGGTGACCCGGGCATCGCGAGAACACGGCCACATATCGCCCGATCGGCAGGTGGACGGAAATGTCCAGTTCCGCGCCGAACGCTTCGTAGTAGTTGGTCAGGGCACCTCGGAGACGGCTAACTTCAATTCGGACGATCGGGTCCGCGTTGGCGTCAAACCGGCTTGTCCGGTTGAGGACATCGAGCGCAATGGCGTAGGCTTTCACCCCCTCGGTCTCGCCCTCAAAGCCCTTCTCTGCCACATATTTAAGGATATTCTTGGCGCGGTCGGTTCCATGGAACCGTGGATCGGCAAGCAGGCGATCCAACTCTCTACGGGCTTCGGCCTCGCTGACGTCATGGTATAACGCGCCCTGTTCCCCAACTCTCATCGCTGCCCGCCCTGCAATCGATCATACTAAAGTAGAACAAACGCAATTATCGCCCATATGACAACAGGTTGCAATTTAAAAAGCTAACAAAACCGTAATTTGATCACGTTAAACGTGTACCTCTGCCAGGCAAAACTTACTCAGGTTTGCGTCCGGCAGTACCGGATCACGTCGTTCTCGATTTCGGAACAGATTGCCCGATACTCCTCGACGAGGTCTTCTCCCGCACTCTCTTGGCCATTCTCAAGCCGCTCAAGCATCGCCGTGGCCTCTCCATAGGCGTCGCAGTAGTTTTCCAGGGTCCGCGAACGCGGGGCCAGAAGCTGCAATCGCTCGCGCAGGCTCGGAAGCTTCATCATCAGCCGCAGGAGACCTTTGTGGGCAGTCCCCTTGAAAGACCTTTGACTATCGTAGCTCCTGGCCATTGCGCCATCCAGACCTCGTTTTCGCCCTGTGGTGCAGGGAGTTTAGCGGTTCGGCACGGCCCCGGAAGTACGCAACAGTAACAGTCTTGTCGGTCAATGCTTTCGCACGACCGGACCACGTCGCCATTTCAAGCTACGCGATCACGCACTGAAAAGTTTCGTGTCCCACCACTGGGTGTCGGACCTGCCTAGTGCGCCGACGGCTGCTTCGCTCGCGCCACGATCTGCGTTGGATTGACGAACTGCAGCGCGATGATCAGCCAAAACAGCGTCGTCACCATATAGACGACGGCCATCGCATCGATCGACTGGCCTGCTCGAACGCCCGACGCGAAGACCGCGTAATAGAGCGAGACCACGAGCGTCTGCGTCGTTGGCCCGGCGATCAGGAAGGTGAGTTCGAACATGGCGATGGTTCGGACCAGCACCAGCAGAAGTGCCGCCAGCATCCCCGGTAGCAGCAGCGGTAGAAGGATGCGCAGGAACAGGCTGGTGGTGCCGGCCCCGAAGACGCGGGCAGCGGCCTCGATGCGGGGATCGATCTGCTCAATGAACGGGATCATCACAAGCACGACAAAGGGCAGCGACGGCACGACGTTGATCAGCACCACCCCCCAGAAGGTGCCACCAAGCCCCAATTGATAAAGTACCGTCGCGAGTGGGATACCGTAGGTCAGTGGCGGGATCAGCAACGGCAGAAGGAACAGCAGCACGACGAGCCGCTTGCCGACGAAATCACGGCGCGCCAATGCATAGGCAGTCGTCACGCCGAGAATTCCCGAAATGCTGACAACAGTGAAGACAATTTCGAATGTTACCAGCACCACGCTGGAAAGTTGGAACTCCTTCCAGGCGCTGAAATACCATTTCGTCGTCCAGCCGGCCGGCAGCCAGGTGCCGAGCCAGCGGGTCGCGAACGAGTTGACGACCACGGCAGCGATAACGGCAAGAAGATTGAGAACGAAAAGCGTGGCGAGCGCCCAGATGGCGAACCGCCAGATCTTCGATATGAGCCCCTGGTCGCGGATCATGGTCAACCTTTCGTGCCGCCGGCGGGGCCGCGATAGAAGAAGGATCGTCCGCCGAGCACCGCCAGAACCACAACCAATTCAACGCCGCCCATGATCAGCGCAATGGCCGACCCCAGCGAATGGTCATATTGCTCGAAAGCCGCCTGATAGGCTGCAATGGATATAACCCGCGTCGGCCCGGCCGGCGCGCCGAGCAACACTGCCGAGGGGAAAACGGCGAAAGCCTGTACGAAGGCGAGGCAGAATGTCACCGCAAGTCCCGGCACCAGCAGCGGCAGGAACACGCGTGAAAACCGCTGCCGCGGTCCGGCGCCAAGCGTGGCGGCCGCCTGCTCGATCGCAGGGTCGATGCCGGAGATGTAGGAGAGTGTCAGCAGGAACGCGAACGGGAAGCCGGTGATCAGCAACGATGCGAAGACACCCCAGTAGTTGTTGGTGAGCTTGATCGGACTATCAAGAATGCCGATCGCCAGTAGCGTGTGGTTGAACCAACCGCGCGGTCCCAGAAAGGTCAACAGGCCATCGGCCACGAACACGGTGCCAAGCGTGATTGGCAAGACGAGAATGGTCGTCAGCAACCGCTGACGATTCATCAGCCGAACACGAAACGCGACCGGTACGGCGAAGGCAAGGTTGATGATCGTGACGGGCAGCGCAAGCCAAAGCGTTGCACCGATGGTATCGTAGAGGAAGGGATCGCTGAAGAACTTAGCATAATTCGCGTACCAGCCACCCTCCTTCGGCGTCAGCGAGTCCACCAGACCGTAGAAGAAAGGATAGACGAACAATGCGACCATGAAGATCAGCCCCGGCAGGATCAGCATCGTCGTGCCATCAAGTCCGCGCGCGGCAAGTCGGGTCCGCAGCGACGGCCCACTCATCGCGTCGCGTCCTTGAACAGCAATGCTCTTCCCGCCAGCGGCTTCAGGCGTGTCGAAGCCCCTCTCGGAAAGGCTTCGTCGGCGCGGAAATAGAGTTCGGATCCATCCGCCGTCCGCGCCAGACCGAAGAAGGCGCGGCCGCGATATTCCATGCTTGCAACGGTGGCGGAGATCCCCTCCTCTGCTGCAATCAAGTCCTCCGGCCTCACGGAGAGGATGGCGGCATCACCCGCCTTGAGCGGCGTTCGCATCGTGCCGGCAATACGGGCGCCGGCAACATCGATTTCCGCCTCGTCGCCGGAGACCGCAACAATACGGCCCGGCACGCGCGTCCGAAACCCCATGAAATCGGCGACATCGACGTTAATCGGGCGCTGGTAGAGATCCTGAGGCGAGCCGATCTGCGCGATATGCCCCTGGCTCATCACCACGATCCGGTCGGCCAGCGACAGCGCTTCGTCCTGGTCGTGGGTGACATAGATCGTGGTCGAGCCGATCTGATCGTGAATGCCGCGGATTTCGGCGCGCATTTCCAACCGCAGCTTGGCGTCGAGATTGGAGAGCGGCTCGTCCATCAGTACCACGGGCGGGCGGATGACGATGGCGCGAGCGATGGCGACGCGCTGCTGCTGGCCACCGGACAATTGCCCCGGCAGCTTTTCCGCCTGACTTTCCAACCGCACCAGTGCCAGCGCCTCATTGACACGCCTGTCGGCTTCAGCGCCCTTGATCCCCTGCATCGCAAGACCGAAGCCGACATTCTTGCGCACGCTCATGTGCGGAAACAGGGCATAACTCTGGAACACCATGCCGAAGCCGCGCTTCTCAGGTTCCAGTTGATCGATGCGATTGCCACCCAAACGGATTTCTCCGCCCGACAATGCCAGAAGGCCGGCGATACAATTCAGCGCCGTCGACTTCCCGCAGCCGGACGGCCCGAGCAGCGCCACGAACTCGCCCGGCTCGACCGCAAGATCGATGCCATCGAGCGCATTGTAGGCACCGAAGGACCGGCTCAGCCCGTCGAGTTCAAGGCGCGCATTGCTGCGCGTCGATGCCACCGGATTCGCAACCGAATTCAAGCCACTCTCCATCTCATCAGGGAAATGGCCGGCACCGATCGTTGAGACCGGCACCGGCGATGATCGCGATCAGCCCTTCTTGGCGCCGATCTTTTCGTCCCAGATCCGGAATGCCTGAACCAGCAGCTTCGGTTCGAGTGGCACTTCCAGCGGATTGTTGGCGATCCAGTCGGCATATTCCGGCCGGCCGAATTCCTTGATCGTATCCTGGCTTTCCTGCGGCGCCATCTCGATCGTCACGTCCTTCACGGCAGGGCCCGGATAGAAATAGCCGGCGTCGTAGGCGATCGCCTGCTGCTTGGGCTGCAGGATGTAGTTCAGCACGTCGATCAGTACGCCGATCTTTTCGTCGGACACGCCCTTGGGGATGACCGCGTAGTGCGCGTCGGTGACCCAATGGAATCCTTCGAGCTTTTGCACCTTGGCCTCGGCCGGAACGATACCAAGCGCACGCGGGTTGATGTCCCAGCCGGTCGTTGAGACGACGATGTCGCGGGTGCCTTCGCCCAGTTCTTTCATCACCTGGCCAGTGCCGGTCGGATAGTACTCGACATGCTCGCCGAGCGCTGCGAGATAGTCCCAGGTCTTTGCCCAACCCTTGACCGGATCGCGCGGATCGCTATCGCCGAGCAGATAGGGCAACCCCATCAGGAAGGTTCGGCCCGGACCGGAGTTGGCAGGGCGCGCATAGATGAACTTGTTTTTGTTGGCTTTCGCCCATTCGAGCAGCTCGGCGGCCGACTTTGGCGGCGTTGGAACCTTGTCCGGCATGTACTCGATCAGTGGGCCGGACGGGTAATAGGTGATGACCACACCCTGATCCTTCGCCAGCGCCTGCATCTTGAAGGCTTGCGGCTGCAGGATGCTTTCGAGATTGGGTAGCTCCGCCTTGTGGGACGCGAGATCGAGCCAAAGCCCCTGGTCGAGGCCGGCGGAAAGCGCGTCAGTGCCGGTCAGCACCAGGTCGATATCGACCTTGCCCGCGGCCTGCTGCGCCTTGATCTTTCCCGGAAGTTCCGGTGCCGGAGCCTTGGTAAAGGCAAAGCTCGACACCCAGTCGGCCTTTTCCGATGCGTAGGCTTCGAACATGCCCTGTGTGAGCGCCAGATTGCCGGCAACATCGGCGATGGTGATAGTCACGGGGCTCGCAGGCTTCTTGGCCTGTGCCCACACCTTGACCGGGAGCATGCTTGCGACCGCCGCGCTCGCGGCCGTCCCGACAAATGTTCTGCGGGTAATTTTCATGCTGTCTCTCCTCCTCTGGTGACGGCGTCAGGCAAGCTCGGCCTGCCTGTAGATCAGCATTTACCGATCTGCTGGTGCAATCGGATTACTGCCTGGCTGACTGGTCGGAACCTCCTGAAATATCTGCCAAACGCACCGTTCCTCCTCGGTGCAGCTTGGCAGTCGCTGTAAATTGATATACTAGTATCCACATTCAAGTCAATCTTCAGGACCAACCATGCAGTCAGCCGCCGACCCCGCATTCACCGACTTTCCGGCGCTCGCCGAGAGGCCGGCGAAAATCAGGCGTGTGACGACGGCTGACGCGATCTTCGACCGGCTCTATCAGGACATCCTGTCGCTTCGTATGCCGCCCGGCATGGCGCTTCAGGAGAAGCGCATCGCCGAGGATTTCGGTGTCAGTCGCACGCCGGTGCGCGAGGCATTGCTTCGACTTTCGGAGGGCGGGCTTGTTGATATCTATCCGCAGGCGGGCACAGTCGTTTCACGCGTGCCGGTATCAGCCATCCCGGAAGCCGTCGTCGTCCGCAAGGCGCTGGAAGGCACCACGGTCGAACAAGCGGCTGAAATCGCATCGGCAGGCGACATGGCCCGCCTCGACGCCATCATCACCCGCCAGCGCGCGCTCGCTATTCTGGGCGATACGTCAGGTTTTCACGAAGAGGACGAGGCCTTCCACGAGGCGATCGCGCAGATCGCAGGCTATCCCGGCATATGGGCGATCTTGAAATCCGTGAAGGTGCAGATCGACCGCGCCCGGCGGCTGACGCTTCCGGTGCTGGGACGTATGGAAAATGTGGTGCGCGAGCATGCCGTCATCCGTGACGCAATCGCGGCCCATGATGCGCAGGCAGCGCGAGCGGCAATGACGCACCATCTGAGCGCCGTCATCCCCGATGTCGCCGAGCTTCGCACCCGCTTTCCCGATTATTTTTGCTGAGCAGACGACACTGCAATGTACCGAGGAGGAAACAGATGCGACAGGGTTGGAGATGGTTCGGGCCGGACGCGCCGGTGGCGCTCGACGAAGTCAGGCAGACCGGCGCGACCAACATCGTGTCGTCGCTGCATCAGGTGCCGATCGGGCGCGCCTGGACCGAAGCTGAAGTCCGCGAACGTCAGTCGATGATCGAGACGACACCGCCGGGGCGATCGAGCCTCACTTGGTCGGTGGTCGAAAGCATTCCCATTCCCGATGCGGTCAAGCGCAAGGGTGGGCAGGCCAAGAGCGAGATCGAAGCTTGGATCGCCAGCCTCGAAGCGGTGGCTGCCTGCGACATTCCCATCGTCTGCTACAACTTCATGCCCGTGGTCGACTGGACACGCACCGACCTGGATCATGTCATCGACACCGGCGCCACGGCCATGCGCTTCGATCATGAGAAGTTCGCCGCATTCGATCTCTTCATTCTTGAGCGGGACGGCGCGCAACAGGCCTATTCGACGGACGACAAGGCGCGGGCCCGCGCCGTCTTCGAGGCGATGTCGGAGAACGAGATCGCCGACATCATCCGCAACATCACTTCGGCACTCCCTGGATCGACGACCGAGCCCCTCACTATCCCGGAGTTTCGCGACAGGCTTGCCGCCTATGCCGGCATCGACGCCGCACGACTGCGCCGGCATCTCGTCGAGTTTCTGGAGGCCGTCGCCCCGGTCGCCGAGGCGCGCGGCGTCAAGCTGACGCTGCATCCAGACGATCCACCCCGTTCGTTGTTCGGTCTGCCACGGATCGCCTCGACCGCCGAAGACTATGCCGCGTTGTTCGACGCGGTGCCCTCAAGCGCCAACGGCATGTGTTACTGCACGGGAAGCCTCGGTGTGCGCGCCGAAAATGGCCTGCCCGCCATCGCCCGCCGTTTCGCCTCGCGCATCCATTTCGCGCATCTGCGCGCAACCAAGCGCGAGGGTGACGGCCGCAGCTTTCATGAAAGCGCGCATCTGGAGGGCGATGTCGATATGGTGGCCGTCCTGAAAGAACTCGTCGCCGAAGATCGCAACAGAAAGGCGGACGATACCATCGTATTCCGCTCCGACCACGGCCATCGCATGCTCGACGACCTGACCAAGAACACGACACCGGGATACCCAGCCATCGGCCGCCTCAGAGGATTGGCGGAACTGCGCGGCATCCTGCATGCACTCGGCGCGCCGCCCAGCTAGAAACGCAGGCAACGAGCCTCATTGCTTATAGCGAAGTGGTGATCCCACCATCGACATAAAGCGTGTGCCCGTTGACGAAAGACGAGGCAGGCGCGGCGAGAAAGACGGCCGCGCCGATCAGTTCGTCGACGTTGCCCCAACGCCGAGCGGGCGTCCGGTTTTCGAGCCATGTCGTGAACTCGGCGCTGTCGACCAGCGCCTTGTTGAGCGGCGTGTCGAAATAGCCTGGCGCTATCGCGTTTGCCTGCAGGCCGTGTTTTGCCCAATCGGCGGACATGCCACGCGTCAGGTTTCTGACGGCGCCTTTGGTGGCAGTGTAGGGTGCAATTCCCGGCCGCGCCAGCTCGCTCTGCACGGACGCGATGTTGATTATCTTGCCGCTGCCGCGCCCAATCATGTGGCGCGCAACGGCTTGGCTCACGTAGAATACGCTGGAGATGTTCGTGCGCAGCAGCAGTTCCCATTTCTCGGCCGGGAAATCGTCAAGCGGCGCGCGGAATTGCACTCCGGCATTGTTGACGAGGATGTCGATCGGTCCAACGTCTCGCTCGATCGCATCAACGGCAGTCTGAACCACATCGGCAGCGGCCACGTCGAAGACGGACACCGCAACCTCATGGCCTGCATCGCGTAGCGCCTTCGCCGCGGCATCAAGCTTTCCAGCGTCGCGACCATTCAGCACGATCGCCGCACCATGCTCCGCGAGGCCACGAGCCAGCGTCAGACCTATGCCTTGCGATGATCCTGTAATCAGAGCTCGCTTACCGGTGAGGTCGAACAGGGGAAATGCCACGATGAAGGCTCCATGCCGAAAGATAAATGCCCGATCGCCGCGAGAGGACCGACAGAGATTTGATCGGCCGTTGCCACTCCGACGACGTCGGGTTCGAACGAAGTTAGCTATCCGATGATCAAAAGGAAAGATCGAGCGCTCTGCCTTCAAACAGACGATCCCGAGACCCCTCAAGATGCGTCCGCATCAGATCGCGTGCTTCCTCGGCCCTGCCTTCGGCGATCGCCTTGTAGATCGTGTTGTGCTCCTGAAAGACCTGCTCCAGTCCAGGCCTTGGACCAAGCAACGACAGACCGTGAAGATGCATGCCGACAGCGATATGCGCCTTCAATGCATCGAGCGAGGCGGTGTAATAATGATTGTTGGCAGCTTCGGTGACGGCGCGATGGAAGTTGAAATCCGCATCGGTGCGGTGCAACTGATGGCTCGTCGCTTCCCTGAGATCGGCCAGCGCCGACGCGATCTTCTGGATGGCCGCCTCGTCGCGGCGCTTCGCGGCGAAGTAGGCGGCGGCCGGCTCGATCGTCAGGCGGAACTCGTAGCAGCGCTGGATGTCGGCGATGGTCTTGACCGGAGAATAGGACAAATGCGTCGTTGGCGATGTGTTGGCGGTGACGAAGGTGCCCGCGCCCTGCCGTGCGTAGACCATGCCCTGGTCACGCAACTTGGCCAGCGCGTCACGAACGATCGGCCGCGAGACGCCAAGCATCGAGGCAAGCTCGTGCTCGCCCGGAAGACGCGAGTCCGGGGGGTAGTTTCCGGCGCGAATGCGCTCCTGCAACTGATCGAACACGCGATCGACCAACTTCGAAGGCTTGGCGCGCTCGGGCTTTGCTGCCGGGGCCACCTGCGCACTGGTCGGCGCACCGTTTACGTCATCCACCTTCATTCTCCCCGCCGGCTTTGTCTCACGCCGCCTGATTCTGCGGAACCAGTCTTAGCAAACTATCAGAATTCCCGAAGCCCCCCGACTTGACCGCGCATCGGAAATGGCGGCCGTCTTCGGCCGTGACGTCGAACCACGGAACCCCCGGTTCGACCTCGCCCTTCGGCAACAACACGCTGACGCCGAGCGCCCGGAACACGGCCAGCGCCGTGTCACCACCACCAACCATCAGCATTTCGGGATCTGTCTCCTCCATCGCGGACTTGACGCCATCCGCGAACCGGTCCGCCACGGCTTCTGGACTGCCGACGATATGGCCGCTGCACCGAAGCAAGGCCGGCAGGGTGAGCTTCTCGGTCCGCCGGATCAGCCCCGCCGGCGCATCGACGACGGCTCGAAGGCCGCCGCTCGCTTCCAGTCTCGCCATCTGCTCGACCGTTATCGGATCGCGCGAGCCGAACGCAAAGAGCGTCCTGGGCATCGGTTGAAAATGTGGCCTTTCCTGTCTCCGCCGTGCCGCGCTGCGGGCAAACGCACTGCCTATCCCGCGTGCTCCGACGGCAAGCGTCGTCGTCCAATCGTGTGCGGCGACGAGGCGATCGAGATCGGCGTCACAATCGGCATCGGCAACGAGCACCGCCTCATCGCGCCCTGCAAACATGGCCGCGACCGGAAGTGGCTGGTCAACCCCCCGGCCGACGACGTGTCCGTCCCGGGTGAACCGCTCCTGATCAGGGATCGCCGGCGCGATGACAATCGACGTGTGGCCGAACACCGCGGCCAGAGCGGCGCTTTCAGCTGCGACGTTGCCCTTGAGGCGCGAGTCGATCTTTTTCAGAACGATGTTCGGCAAGACAGCAAGAAAGGCATTGGCCGCGCGGCCGACCCTTCTTGCCGCTTCCTCCTCCGGGAGGGCTCTTGAGGCCGTGTTGACGACGACGACCTCGCAACCTGTGGCGATGGCTTGCGCGATGCCTTCGATCTCGATCGCGACGGCGACGGAAAGCCCGGCTTCGACGAAGGGTGTCCCCGTATCGAGCGCGCCGGTGAGATCGTCAGCGATGATCGCGACCTTGATCGTCATCCATTCAATCCCGCGTTTGCTTGTCCCGTATTGACGGCGTGACATGCCACTAGATGTCCGGGCTTCGCTTCTCTCCAATCCGGCACCACCTTGCTGCACACATCCATGGCAACGGGGCAGCGCGTGTGAAACCGGCAGCCGCTCGGTGGGCTGAGCGGGCTTGGCACGTCGCCCTGCAAAATCTGTCGGTTGCGGGTGCGTTCGAGCTCCGGATCCGTTTCCGGCACTGCCGAAAGCAGCGCTTTCGTGTAGGGATGGAGCGGGTTGTCGAACAGCTCTTCGCGCGTTGCAAGCTCCGCCAGACGGCCAAGATACATGACGCCGACGCGGGTGCTGATATGGCGCACCACGGCGAGATCGTGGGCGATGAAGAGGTAGGTCAGGCGGTATTTTTCCTGCAGGTCGAGCAGCAGGTTGATGATCTGCGCCTGGATCGACACGTCGAGCGCCGAGATCGCCTCATCACAAACGATGAACTTCGGCTGGCAGGCCAATGCCCTGGCGATGACCACACGCTGGCGCTGGCCGCCTGACAATTCGTGCGGGTAGCGCTGCGCGAAGCGAGTGGGAAGGCCGACGTCGGTCAGCAGCGACGCGATCCTGTCCTTCAGTTCGGCCTTGGTGCAGAGCTTGTGGAACAGGATCGGTTCGCCGACGGCTTCGCCGATCGTCATGCGCGGATTGAGGGTCGAATAGGGATCCTGGAAGACGATCTGCAGGTCGCGACGGAAAGGCCGCATCTGCTTTTCGTCGAGCGTCGCCAGATCCTGGCCCTTGTAGACGACCTTGCCCGATGTCGCCTTGTAGAGATTGAGGATTGTGAAACCCGTCGTCGACTTGCCACAGCCGGATTCGCCGACGAGCGACAGCGTCTCGCCCTCCATGATGTCGAGATTGACGTTGTCGAGGGCATAGACCGTCGCTGACCGCTCGCCGAAGGCACCGAGCCGGACGTGGAAATGCTTGACGAGATTTTCGATCTTCAGAAGCGGTTGGGCACCCATCACGCGGCCTCCTGCATTTTCTGGACGACGAAGCAGGCGGTCCGGTGGTTTCCAGCACCGGCGATTGGCTCGAGCTTCGGTACGCGTTCGTGACAGATCGCTTCTGCCAGCGGACAGCGCGGCGCGAACGGACATCCTTTTGGGCGACGGCCGGGTTCCGGCGGCGTACCTCCGATCGAACTCAGCCGGCTTGCCGGCGCATCCGACAGCTTGGGGATCGAGGCCAGGAGACCGCGCGTATAGGGGTGGCTCGGACGGGCGTAGAGCTCATCGACAGGCGCGTCCTCGACCACGGTTCCGGCATAGAGCACGGCGACGCGATCGACGAGACCGGCGATCAGCGCCAGATCGTGGGTGATCCAGACGACCGACATGCCGAGCTTGGCGCGCAAGTCCTTCACCAGATCGACGATCTGGGCCTGAATGGTGACGTCGAGCGCTGTCGTCGGCTCGTCGGCGATCAGGAGCTTGGGGTTGCACGCTAGGCCGATGGCGATCATCACGCGCTGGCGCATGCCGCCGGAGAGCTCATGGGGATAGGCCTGCAGCCGTTCTTCGGGGCCGGGAATGCCGACGAGGCGGAGCAATTCGACGGCGCGGACGCGAGCCTCGGCTTTCTTGATGCCGCGGTGATAGATGAGCGGCTCGCAGATCTGGTCGCCGATGCGCATGACCGGATTGAGCGAGGTCATCGGATCTTGGAAGACGAAGCCGATATCACCGCCACGCACCTTGCGCAGTTCCTTGTTCGACATCTTCTGCAGGTCGTGGCCGTCGAAGCTTGCGGAACCCTTGGTCACCTTGATCTTGTTCGGCAGCAGCCGCATCAGGCTCAGCATGGTCAGGCTTTTGCCGCAGCCGGATTCGCCGACGACGCCGAGCGTTTCACCCTTGTTGACGTAGAGATCGATGCCGTCGACCACCACGGCGGGGCCATTTCTGCCGTCGATCTCGACCGTGAGGCCACGGACATCAAGCAGTTTATCGTTGGATCGCGTGGTGTTCATCACCTGGGTCATCACTTGGCTCCCCGCGGATTGAGTGCGTCGTTGAGGCCATCGCCGAGGAAGCTGAACGCGACGGAGGCAAGGCCGAGGACAGCGGCAGGGGCAGCAAGCAGGTGCGGATAGTGCTGCCAGACGCGCAGGCCGTCGGAGATCATGTTGCCCCAGCTTGGCGTCGGCGGATTGACCCCGACACCGAGGAAGCTGAAGGCGCTTTCCAGCACCATCGCCGTGCCGAGACCGGCGCTGACGGAGACGATCAGGGGCCCGAGTGCATTCGGGATCACATAGCGCTTCATGATGATCCAGTTGGAGAGACCGAGCGCCTGCGCGGCAGTGATATAGGGCCGACTGCGGATCGACAGAACCTGGGCGCGCACGAGCCGCGCATAGGGCGGCCACGAGATCAGCGCCATCGAGCCGAAGACCAGCATGAAATCGACCCAGATCGTCTGCCGATAGAACGGATTGAGGGTCGCCAGATACTGCGCCTCCATCCACTTGGTGATCGGCGACTTCAACGATGCATTGATGACAACGACGAGCAGCAGGTTCGGCACGGACATGGTCATGTCTGTCACCCACATGATGATGCGGTCGAACGGATTGCCGAAGAAACCGGCGATGGCGCCAAGTACGGTACCTATAAAGACTGCGATCACGGTGACGATGACGGCAACCAGGAAGGCCGTTCGCGTGCCGAAGACGACGCGGCTGAACACATCGCGGCCGAGGTCGTCGGTGCCGAAGAGGTGCTGCAGCGAGGGTGCGGCGTTGCGAGCCTGCAGATCCTGACTGAGATAGTCGAAAGGCGTCAGATATGGTCCGAAGATCGCCGCGAAAGCGAGAATCAACACCACGATCAGGCCGAAGACCGCAAGCTTGTTGCGCTTCAAGCGATACCACGCGTCGCGCCACAGGCTGACGGGTGCTTCGTCCTGGATTGCGACGGGAGAGAGAGGGACGGCGGACATGGTCAGCGGCTCCTTCTTGAATCGTTGGCACGCGGATCGAGCATCGGGTAGAGCACGTCGACCAGAAGGTTCGACATCATCACCAGAAACGATCCGATCAGGGTGATCGCCAGAATGACGGGGTAGTCGGAATTGGTCAGCGCCTGCACAGTCAGGCGACCGAGACCCGGCAGACCGAACACGAGCTCGACGAAGATCGCGCCGTTGACGATGGTGATCATGATCAGGCCGAGCTGGGTGACGACGGGTGTCAGCACCGGGCGCAGGATATGGCGCAGCGCCACGACCATCTCAGGCACGCCCTTGGCCCGGGCGGTGCGGACGAAATCCTCCGACAGAACCTCGATGACCGCCGCACGGGTCTGGCGCACGATCAGCGCGATCGGCTGGAAGGACAGCACGACCAGCGGCAAGAGGATGCGGACGTCGAAGATGCCACCCCAGCCATAAGGCACGCTGGCGCCAGGAAGGAGGACGATGAGGCCGACCATCAGCAGCGGACCGGCGACATAGGCGGGGATTGCCCAGAGGAACAGGGCCGAACCGAGGATCGCATAGTCGAGACGGCTGTTCTGGTTCATGGCGGCGATCATGCCGAGCGGAATGGCAATGACCGTCGTCAGGATGATGGAACAGAGCGCCAGCTTGAAGGAGACGGGTGCGGCAGCCGAGACCATGGCCCAGACCGAGCGACCGGAGGTCAGCGAATTGCCGAACTGGCCGTGCAGGAGGTTCCAGATATAGGTACCGAACTGCATGAGGAAGGGCTTGTTCAGGCCGGCGCTCTCGCGAATGGCCTCGATGCGTTGGGGATTATAGGCGACATCGCCGGGCGCACGCAGAAAGATAAGCTTGATCGGATCGCCGGCGCCGTAGAAGGCCAGCGCATAGACGGCCAGCATCACGATCAGAACGGACGGAATCCAGATGGCAAACCGGGTCAGCACGTAGCGTAACAAGGTCACCTCCCACCTGTTGGTCGGCACGATCGCTCACACGGACTTAGCCCGCAGAACATGCCGTTTCTTCTTGGAATATGCGCGAAGGCCTCACGGTCTTCGCGCGGTTGCTAAGTGCCTCACGGGCTACGTTTGGCTCTGTCTATCGGCTCAGCCGATCGAGATGTCCCAAGGCGCCACGACCTGCCAGTCGAGGTTCTTCTCCATGCCCTTGACCTCCTTGGTGGCCCAGCGCGACATTGCCTGAGAATACCATGGAATGAAGGCCCAATCCTCGCGGAATGCCTTCTGGGCATCCTGGGCGAGCTTGATGCGCTCGGGATCATCGGCAGCCTTGGTCGCCGCCTCGGCAAGTGCGGCGTCCACCTTGTCGTTCTTGTAGCCGCCGAGCTTGTTCTGGGCGTTTGACGAGGTCGAGGCGATGCAGCCGGCAAGATAGGAAACAGCGTCCGGCACGCGGGTGCCGACGTCGTCGCGGAAGATCTGCACCGCGTTCTGGTCCGGACCGGCGTAGCTATCCTGCTGCGGCTTCATATCGACGGCGGTGATGCCGAGGTTTTGGCGCCACTGCTCGGCAATGTACTGCGCAGCGGCCTGGATGGCCGGGGCGGAGATGCCGACGAAGAGGATCTTCGGCAGGCGCTCGGGACCGCCGTAGCTGGATTCAGCCAACAGCTTCTTGGCCGCCGCCGGATCATACGGGAAGGGCTCGAAGCCGGAATTGTCGGCGCCGGGCACCGAGTTCAGGATCTGGTCGGCCTTCTTGTGCGGACCATCGGGATACGACGCCTTGAACAGGCCGTCGCGATCGATCGCCATGATCAACGCCTGACGGACCTTCGGATCGTCCATCGGTGCGCGGGTCACGTTGAACCAGAAGTGCTGGCTGGTCGGGATCAGCGGGCCTGCCGAGAACTCGGGACCGAGATCCTGGATGATCGTCGAGGTCACCAGCTCGGTATGGGCATTGAACTCGCCCGACTTGATCAGCGACGTCGCGGTGACGTTATCCTCGATCGAGGTGATCTCGATGCGCGCCAGCTTCGGCTTCGGACCGAAGAAGTTCTCGTTCGGTTCAAACACCAGCTTGCCGGCGTCGATATCGATGCTGGTGAGCTTGAACGGGCCGGAATAGACGGCGCTGCTGTCGGGCTTGTACCAATCCGCCACTTCCTCGCCATCGCTGCCGCGCGACTGCGATGCCTTGGTGATCGGCGCAATGTGGTTGGCAAGGCGCATAAAGAAGATCAGATCGGCTTCCGTCAGCGTGACGACGACGGTGCCTTCGTCGGGCGTCGCGACGCCGGTCAGCTCGTTGCCGGAACCGGCGCCGATTTCCTTGTAGCCGGCAACCTTGCTCAGCACCTGATCGGCGCGCTGGCTCTTGGTGTTGGGCATGGAGGCGACTTCCCAGGAACCCTTGACGTCGGCCGAGGTGATCTTGCTACCGTCGGAGAACGTGGCCTTCGGGTCGATCTTGAAGGTCCAGACCTTGTTGTCGGGCGATTCCCAGCTGGTGAAGACATAAGGCTTGATCTTGCCTTCGCTGTCGAAATACATCGGCGAGGCCCACCAGATCGAATTCCAGCGGAAGGGAACGCCGCCACCGCGCAAAGGCGACCAGTCCTGATTGAACGCCGGATTGGCGACCTTCAGCACTTGGCCATCATCGGCAAGCACGATCCTGGCATTGAGGCCGAACACGGTGAGGCCGACGCCGGCCGCAAGACCAAGCTTCAGCGCATCGCGGCGCGACATCTGCGCATTTGACGCAGTCTTCCCTTCATTCCGATCAGTCATGTTGCCCTCCCATGGCAAGTTTAATGACGCTCACCTTCCACTCTTTCCCGAAAGTGCGTCACGACATGGCGGAACACTCGCTCCATAATGTAAATATGTCAATCAGAATTAATTCCATCCCGTCCGCGCTTGGCTATCAAAATATTTAAATCATGTTTTTCAATGCCTTAAAAAATCGCAGGCTGATCCATTTCGATTATCATATTGACAACATGGCGCGACAGGATGAAGAAAACCGCATCTTGCAGGCCGGATACGGGCCTCTGCCGCCAGCACGGCGGCGTTCATCCGAGGAGGACGACATGAACAACCACAAGATCACAGGCGTATTCAGTGCTGCAGCTACCCCGCTGAATGCCGACGGCAGCCCGGATCTCGGGCTTTTCACCGAACATTGCAAGCGCCTGCTTGAGGAAGGCTGCCACGGCGTTGCCCTGCTCGGCACCACGGGCGAGGCAAACTCCTTTTCGTCAGGAGAACGACGGGCAATTCTCGAGGCCGCACTGAAGGCCGGCGTTCCCGCCGACAAGCTGCTGCCCGGCACCGGCGTCGTCGCTATCGCCGAAACGGTGGAACTGACCAAGCACGCCCTTTCACTGGGCGTTACCAGAGTCGTCATGTTGCCGCCCTTCTATTACAAGGGAGTTTCCGACGACGGACTGCTGGCTGCCTACTCGCAAATTCTGGAAGGCGTCGGCGACGATAGACTACAGGTCATTCTCTACCACATTCCGCAGGTCTCAGGCATCCCGCTATCGGTGCCATTGATCGGCCGACTGATCGAAGCCTTCCCGGACGCCGTCGTCGGCATCAAGGAATCCGCAGGCGATTTCAACAACATGCAGGCGATTATTGCCGCTTATCCGGGATTTTCGGTGCTGGCGGGCGCGGATCCTTTGCTGTTGCCACTGCTCAAGGCAGGCGGCGCAGGCTGCATCACCGCGACCTCCAATCTGGTGGCAGATTCCCTGCGCACAGTTTACGACAAGGTTCACGACGCCGCCGAGGAAGCTGCCGTCGAGACCGCACAGGCGCGGATCAACGCCTATCGCACGTTGTCCAATTCCTATGTGCAAATCCCGACAATCAAGGCCATGGTTGGCTTGAAGACAGGAAACGCAGCCTGGAAGCGCACCCGCGCGCCACTGATGCCGATCAGCGATGCCGATTACGCCGCCCTGTCCGATGCCTATGCCAAGCTGCCTTGAGGAGGCCGATCATGAGCTTCACAGGATTGCCGGCGGATGCCATCCCGGAGCTGATGACCGGGGAAATCATTGCCAATCCCGCGCAAGCGGGAAGGGCAGACGCCTACCTCCCCTCGCCCTGCATTCAAAATCATGCGGCCAATCTGGCCTTTCTTCCGGATGGAACGCTGAGTTGCGTCTGGTTTGGCGGCACCATGGAAGGCATGGGTGACATCTCGATTTACATGTCGCGATTGCGGCCAGGCGCAGAGCGCTGGTCTGCTCCGGAAAAAATGTCGGACGACCCGTCAAAATCGGAGCAAAACCCCCTTGTTTTCAATGCGCCGGACGGAAATGTCTGGTTGCTTTACACCTCGCAGACGTCAGGAAACCAGGATGGCTCGGTTGTCAAATGTCGGATCTCCCGGGACGGAGGCAAGACATTCGGTGACGTCAGTGTCCTCTGCGACCTTCCCGGCACATTTGTCCGCCAACCGATCATCGTCAACAGCCGCGGAATATGGCTCCTGCCGGTGTTCCGTTGTGTCGGGCTTCCCGGCGAACGCTGGACGGGCGATGCCGATACGGCAGGTGTGCTGGTATCACGCGACGCAGGCGAGAGCTGGACAATGACGGCGGTTCCAGAAAGCCTTGGCGCCGTCCATATGAACATCGTGCCGCTGGACGGCGAAAACCTCGTTGCCTTCTACCGCAACCGCTTCTCGGAGTCCGTTCTCGCCAGCCGCTCAAGCGACGGGGGCGAAAGCTGGAGTGCGCCGGAGCCCATCGATCTGCCGAACAACAATTCTTCGATCCAGGCTACAAGGCTGAAAGATGACGCAATTGCAATGGTTTACAATCATTTCAATGCTTCGATGTCGGACGCACGGCGGCTGTCGCTTTACGACGAGATCGAGGGCGACGAGGAGACCGTCGAAGCGACGGCAACATCGAGCGAACGGCGGAAGGCCATCTGGGGCGTGCCGCGCGCGCCGCTCAGCCTCACCTTTTCGATGGATGGTGGGCGAAGCTTTCCTCGCCACATCGACCTCGACACTGGCGACGGATACTGCCTGAGCAACAATTCGAAGGATTCGGTGAACCGCGAATTCTCCTACCCCTCGATCACGCAGGGGCCTGATGGCGCGGTGCATATCGCCTACACTTACTACCGCCGCGCCATCAAATATGTGCGCCTGTCTGCTGAAGCGATCGGCTGAAACATCGGTCGCTCTCCGCTTGAAACACGGCCTTACATGGCGCGTCACCGCGCCAGTCGAGGCCGTACCGACCGCAAAAATTGACAAGTCAAGACGTGATGTCCGGCGAGCCAGCCCGTGACGTAAGCCAGCGCTGATCCCTATCATTAAATCGATAAATGCGATGTTTATCATGTCGATAGCGATCAACAGAAGGCTCTTTGTCTTGCGTAACAATCGGCCTTCAGTACAATTTTCTGGCAAGACAGATCGTAAAGCTTGCCAAGATCAGTCAGCTGATATAACAATTTTACATCTTGGCGGTTGTCAGACCGCAGTACCGCAGGGAGGAGTGGTCCAGTGGTCAGCTTGGATTCGCCTATCACAATCATCCGGCCGCACCTGATCGAGTTTGGTGTCGGCATCGCCGAGCGCATCGGCAAATGGGCAAACGACAAGGGCTATAGCCGCATCCTGGTGATCTCCGACGCCTTCAATGCAAAGCGGGTCGACGCGCTTGGGCTCAAGGGCGACGTCACCGTGTTCGCGGACGTGACCCCTGAACCCGACGCCGCCAATCTTGACAAGGTCCTTGAGGCAGCAAATGCCGCCGACGCGCAGCTTATTGTCGGCTTCGGCGGCGGGAGCGCCATGGACCTGGCAAAGCTCGCCGCGGTGCTGACCGGTTCGTCGCAGACTTTGCACGAGGTCGTCGGACCGAACAAGGTTCACGGTCCGCGGCGCGTCGCGCTCGCACAGGTGCCGACGACGGCAGGAACGGGCAGTGAAGCCGGCATCCGGGCGTTGGTCACGGACCCGAACACGATGGCCAAACTCGCCGTCGAGAGCATGCACATGCTGGCCGACATCGCGGTCATCGATCCGTCTCTGACATTCACCGTCCCCGCGCGAACGACTGCCGCCACCGGCGTCGATGCCATGGCGCATTGCGTCGAGGCCTATACCAACCGCAAGGCCCATCCGATGATCGACCTGTATGCGATCGAGGGAACCCGGCTGGTCGGCAAATATCTCGCACGCGCCGTCGAGGATGGATCCGATGCGGAGGCCCGCGCCGGCCTGTCGCTTGCCTCGCTCTACGGCGGCTTCTGTCTCGGCCCGGTCAACACCGCCGGCGGCCATGCGCTGGCCTATCCGCTCGGCACCCGCTGGCACGTCGCCCATGGCGCGGCCAATGCGCTGATCTTCCCGCATGTGCTGGCCTTCAACACACCATCGGCTCCCGACAAGACACAGGCGGTGATGGATGCGCTCGGGCGCAAGGCGTCTGATGATGTGCAGTCGGTCTTCGAGGCGGCCTACGGCTTCTGCGCCGATCTCGGCATCGAGATGAAGCTTTCGGCGCTTGGCGTACCGGATAGCGATCTGGATGCGATGGCCGATGATGCGTTTGCCATCCGCCGCCTGCTCGACAACAACCCGCGTGATTTGTCGCGCGCCGATATCCGCTCGATCTACGAGGCCGCCTTCTAGGTGTTTGCCGTTCAAAAAGGAAACTGACTGATGGACAGGAATGCGAAGGTCGCGGTGACGCTGGGCGATCCGGCAGGCGTCGGCCCTGAGGTGATCGTGAAGGCGCTGGCGGCAATGCCCGAACTGGAGCGTCGTGACTTCGTCATCGTCGGCAACACCGAAGCGCTCGAACGGGCAAATCGCTCCGCCGGAACCGATCTCACATTCGCTCCATCGGGTGTTGCGGGCGCCGGCAAGATTGCCGTTGACGAAGTCGATCTCGGCGCAGCGCTGCCCGAGATCGGCAAGGTCAGCCCTGTCGCGGGCGATGCGTCTGTCCGCTACATCACACGCGCTGTCGATTTAGCCATGTCGGGCGAAGCCGATGTAATCGTGACGGCGCCGATCAACAAGGAGGCCATGAACCTTGCTGGCCATCACTTCGATGGCCATACCGGGCTGCTGGCGCACCTGACGGGTTCGAAGAGCTCCTTCATGCTGCTCGCCTCCGAACGCCTCAACACAATTCACGTTTCCACCCATATCTCGCTGAAAGGCGCCATCGAGCGGGCCAAGACCGACCGCGTGCTGGCAACGATCGAGGCCGGGCACAATCACTTCATGCGCCTTGGCAAGAAGGCCCGCATCGCGGTTGCCGGCCTCAATCCGCATTGCGGCGAAAACGGCCTGTTCGGCACCGAGGACGTGGAGTTCCTGGCCCCGGCTGTCGAACTGGCGCAGGCCAAGGGCATCGACGTCGTCGGCCCGATCTCCGCGGATACCGTTTTCGCGCGCGCCTATAACGGGGCCTTCGATCTGATTATCGCCCAATATCATGACCAGGGTCACATCCCGATCAAGCTCGTCGCCTTCGAAACGGCGGTCAACGTCTCGCTCGGCCTGCCGATCGATCGCGTCTCGGTCGATCATGGAACTGCCTTCGATATTGCAGGAACCGGCAAGGCAAATCACGTCAACATGCTCTCGGCCATCGCATATGCGCGACTGATGGCGCGTTCACCGCGTCGTCAGGCTGCCTGAGCGTCACAATCGGACATGAACTGCCAGACGCATCTTTGCGTGTGGCGCTCCATTCTCTCAGGAGGAGATGAGCGATGGACAAGACAATCGTCATCCTTGGCGGAGAACTTGCGCCCGAGGGTCTCACCATTTTGGTGGAAGCCGGTGCGACGGTGGTCACGACGGCGCCTTATATCTCCAGGGCCGAGATCGTCGACATCATGAAGGCGCACAAGCCGGATGCCGTCATTGTCAGGCTGCTTACAGACACCCTGGGTGCGGAGGAAATGAAGGCCGGCGGTCGGCTGCGCCACATCGCCAAGCATGGCGTTGGCACCAACGATATCGACATCAAGGCGGCGACGGAGCTTGGCATTTCCGTTTCGATGACGACAGGCAGCAACGGGCATTCGGTAGCCGAGCATGCCCTTGCGCTGATCATGGCCCTGATCAAGGACCTGCCGCGCCAGGACGCGCTGATCCGCGACGGGATCTGGGACAAGAACCAGTATCACGGCAGGGAGCTGCGTGGCCAGACGCTCGGCATCGTCGGCTTCGGCTTCATCGGCCAGACACTGGCCAGAATGGCCGGTGCTATCGGCATGGTCATTACCGCCTTTGATCCGCATACGCCGGACAGCGCATTCTCATCAGCTGTCCACCGGGAAACCGACCTCGACACGCTGCTATCCAACTCCGACATCGTCAGCCTGCACTGTCCGTTGACGCCGGAGACGCACGCCCTGATTGATGCACGTCGTATCGCGTTGATGAAGCCGGGCGCGCTGTTGATCAACACGGCGCGCGGCGAAGTGATCGATGAACCAGCGCTCGTGCTGGCGCTGGAGGAGGGTCGCCTTGGTGGCGCCGGTCTCGACAGCTTCGCCTGCGAGCCGCCGGGCATCGACAATCAGCTGTTCCAGCTGTCCAACACGATCGTCACGCCGCACGTGGCCGGCGTCACGATCGATGCCAAGCGGGCCGTATCGGTGATGGCGGCGGAAAACGTGCTTGCCGTGCTCGACGGCAAGACGCTTGCCCCACGCTTTCTCGCGCACTGAACCGGCGCGACAACAGCCGAAAGAGAGATGATGACTGACACCGCCGATATCCGCTACGCGCCGCAGGCGCTGCGCGATCTTGCCAGGGCATTGTTTGTTGCCGCCGGCGTTGAAGAAGCCAAGGCCGCGGCCATTGCCTACTATCTCGTGGAGGCCGATCTCATGGGCCACTCTACGCACGGGCTCGCACTGGCGGCGTGGTATCTGCAGAGCGTGATCGATGGCGTCATGAAATGCGACGGGATGCCAGAGATCATTTCGGACCGCGGACCTGCGGTCGCGTGGCGCGGACAGCGCCTGCCCGGGTCCTGGCTGACATCGGAGGCGGTCAAGCTCGCCTGCGAACGCGCCGAGCGTTTCGGGACGGCGACAATCACCATCGCCGACAGCCACCACATCGGCTGCCTCGCCGCTTACCTCCCGATCGCGACCCAACGTGGCTACATGGTTAGCATCGCCAGCTCGAGCCCATCGGGCGCGCAGGTGGCTCCGTTCGGCGGGCGAAAGGGCGTCTATACGCCGAACCCGGTCGCACACGGCATCCCGACACCCGGCGACCCCATTCTCATCGACATCAGCGCCTCCATCACCACGGTCAACATGGCGCAACGGCTGATCCGGGACGGACGGCAATACGAGCACGACTGGTTGATGGACGCGGAAGGAAATCCGAGCCGCGACCCGCGTGTGCTTGAGAGTGGCGGGACACTGCTGCCGACTGGCGGGCTGGATCACGGCCAGAAGGGCTACGGCATGGCACTGCACGTCGAGGCGTTCACGCAGGGCCTTGCCGGCTATGGCCGCGCCGATGCGCCGAAAGGAACGAACGCTGCCGTCACGGTTCAGGTTTTCGATCCTCAGGCCTTCGGCGGACGGGATGATTTCCTGCGCCAGACCGGTTGGCTGGCGGATGCCTGCCACGACAATCCACCACGCCCGGGCGTCAATCGCGTGCGCCTGCCCGGGGAGAACGGCTTGGCGCGCAAGCGCGCGGCGCTTGCTGACGGTGTTCAGCTATTCGCCGGCATCATTGATTCGCTACGACCACCGGCGGAGCGCCTTGGCGTCGCCATGCCGGAACAACTGTAACCACACTCAACGCCGCCGGGCGATCAGCCAGACAAGGTAGGGCGCGCCGGCCAGGGCGGCGAAGAGGCCAAGCGGCAGTTCGTAGGGGAACGTCGCGGTGCGGGCACCGAAGTCGGCAATGATCATCAGAAGCGCACCAAGCGCTGCCGACGCGAGCAATTGCTGCGCCGGTCGCACGAACCCGGCCCGCTCTGCGATATGCGGGCCCATCAGACCGACAAAGCTCAACGGCCCGACGAGCAGCGATGCCGCGCCCGTCGCCAAGCCCGCAACGACGATCATCGATATCCGCGCCGAGCGCACCGGCACCCCGAGCGCGACAGGGACTGCCTGTCCCAACGGCAGCAGTGTCAGCCACCGCGTAAACAACAGCACGGTCCCGGTGCAGATCACCGCCAGCGCAGCAAGAGCAACGGAAGACGACGGCGTCGCGGTGCTTGAGGAGCCGCCTAGCCATGCCAGGATCTGCCACGAGCGTTGATCGCCGATGGCGAGCAGGGCGGAAAGGACGGCGGAGGCGAGCGAACTAACCGCGATCCCGGCCAGCAGCAGCCTCTCCGGCGAAAGGTGTCGCTGACTGGCAAAGGCGATCACGATGACCATCACCACCAACGATCCGATGCCGGCGCCGGCAAAAAGCTCCGCCGCGCCGGCTGCGGGCACGATGGTAATCGCAGCGGCAAAGCCGACGCCTGCACCACCACTGACGCCGAGAACCTCGGGACTGGCAAGCGGGTTGCCAGTCAGGCGTTGCAGGATCGCACCCGATACGGCAAGCAGGCTACCGGCGGCAGCCGACGCCAGCAGCCGCGGCCAGCGCATCGGCAGGAGATCGGCGAAATCCTGCGCGGAAAGCAGCGTGAAGCCGGTTGGTGTCCGCGCGAACAGCAGCACCGCCAAGGCGATCAAAGGCAGCAGACCGAAGAGCACAACCAGCCGCGCCCGAGGCGCCCTCGCCTCGGCAGCGTGGCCACGCTGCTCATGCAACTCGACAGGCTTGACCTTCGGCAGCAACCAGAGCAGCAGCGGGCCGCCGATGAGGGCCGTCATGGCGCCGGTTGGAAACGTCTCGCTCGCTGTCGATCCCAGTAGCTGGACGAGACCATCGCAAAGCCACAGAAGCAGGCCGCCGGCGACTGGCGACGCAAGGAGAATGGCATGTGGTCTTCGAATGCCGAGCCCGCGCACGAGAGCCGGACCTGCGAGGCCGACGAAACTGACGAGGCCGACGCTGGCAGCAACGCCCGCCGTCAGGCCGACGGCAATGACCGCGACCGCGATCCGTATGCCGGCAAGTCCAACGCCGAGCGATTTCGCGCCGCTGTCTCCAAGCCCCACCAACGTCAGCGGCCGCATCAGGACGACTGCGGCCAGCATGCCGACGGCCAGCTCGACCGCAAGCGTGGCGGCGACGGACCAATCCTGCTGGCTGAGCGAACCTCCGTTCCAGGTCACCAGCGACATCAGGTATTCGCCTTGCGAAAGCGTCATCGCCGCGGACAGCGCGCCGCAAGTGATGCCGACCAGAAGACCCGAGACGACCATAGTCACCGGATCGAAACTGCGGCGCCAGCCGAGCAGGAACACCAGAGCGGTTGCGATGGCGGCACCGGCTAGCGCCACCAGCGCTCGATATCCATCCAGGATCGCCGGATAAAAGAGCGTTGCCGCCACAATGGCCAACTGCGCGCCCGCCGAAACGCCGAGCGTCGAGGGATCGGCGATCGGATTTCTGAGCAGCCGCTGCAGCAGAGCCCCGGCAAGGCCAAGGCACGCGCCGGCGAGGATGGCCACCGCGCCTCTCGGCAAGACGCCGTAAGCCAGAATGATCTGTTGCGTCGTCATGTCGTCCGGCACGAACGGCAAGGACGGCCACGCGGCGAAGGGCAGAAAAGCAATGGCGTGTTGAAGAAACAGTGTGACCGCGAGCGCTACGCCGACCAGCCCAGCAAGAGAGTATCGATAAGCAATCAAAACGTCTCTCCGCTCTGCACCAGCGCTTCGCTCAGCAATCGCGCGAAGCGAAGGCCGGCGGTGATGCCGCCATAGGGGTTGACGTTGCCGATATTGACGACGCGCCCCTCCCGGACGGGCTTAAGCGATTTCCAGATCATGCTGTCGCGCAGGCCGCTTCTCGCCTCGACGGGGATATCCGAAACGATGACGATGCGGGCATCGGGATTGGCTGCAAGATTTTCCATCGGCACCGGCGCGGCGAATGTGAAGCGCGACTGGTCGGTCCATGCGTTCGGCATCCCCAATCGCTGCAGGATATCACCGAACATGCTGTCGGCGCCGAAGGCGCGGAAATGGCGGGCGTCGCCGACGTTGATCACGTAGGTAGGGCGTGCGGCAAACGTGGCGACAGACTGGCGGAAGCGTTCGAGCAACGCCGCCTGTGCCGAGAGAACCTCGGCAGCCTCGCCGGCCCTGTCGAGCCGATTGCCCAAGCTCGTAACGGCATTCAGTGCCTTAGCGTATGGCGGCTCTCCCGTGACGTAGAACGGCAGGGAGAAGACAGGCGCTATCGCTTCGAGCGCCGGCTGGTGCCTGACGTAGAAGGGTGAGATCAGGATCAGCTCAGGCTTCAGCAGATGCAGAAGCTCGAAATTCGGCGAACCACGCAGGCCGAGATCGCTTACCGATGACGGGATCTCGGGCTCGACCGCACCACTACGGAACTGAATAAGCTCGGTCGCAGCGATCGGCGTCACACCGAGCGCCATCATGGTCTCAAGCATGGCCCAGTCGATGGCGGCGATCCGTTTCGCTTCGTTCGCTCGGGCGCCCCATGCAACGGCAGAGGCGGCGAGCAGGCCAAGTGCCTGCCGCCGCCTTATGAGAGGTAACCTGTCAGTATTGTCCGCCGTCATATGCCCACTGTGATCTGCCGCCTACCAAGCGAAACTCAACCTTGCCATCACCGTCCGACCGTCGCCATAGGTGCACCCGAACGATGAGCAGCTTGAGACGTAATTCTTGTCTGCAATATTCTTGATATTGAGAGACGCCGTGACGCCTTCTTTCTTGTAGCGGATCGCGGCGTCAAAAAGCGCGACGCCAGCCAGATCGAATGTGTTGGCGGTGTCGCCATACCGCTGCCCGACATACCTGACGCCTCCACCGATTCCGAAACCATCCAGCGCAGTCCCTTCCTGGAAGGTGTAGTCGAGCCAAAGGCTTGCCGCGTTCGCCGGAACATTGTCCAACCGTTTGCCGTTGTCCGTCCTACCCTCTATTTCCGTGTCCATATACGTGTAGGCGGCATGAAGGTCCAGACCCTCGGCAAGGCTCGTCACACCCTCAAGTTCTATGCCTCGGGCATGAACTTTGCCGATCTGCTCGATCGTGGTTCCGCCACTGGGCAATGCCACTGTATTCGAGACATTGCTTTGGCGCAGGTCGTAGATAGCGGCCGTAAAGAAGCCGTTCCAGCCGTCCGGTTGGTATTTCACACCGAGTTCGATCTGCTTGCCGGTCGTGGGCTCAAGAAGTTGCCCGCTTGTCGCCACCGGCACCGGCTCGAACGACGTGGCATAGCTTAAATAAGGCGCTATGCCATTGTCGAATACATAGCCGAGACCCGCGCGCCCGGTCAGCTTCTGGTCGTCCTTGTTCAGCGGTCGGCTCCGATTGGTCAGTCCGCTGAAGGACGTACCGCTGGTACTCGCCCAGTCCTGTCGCAACCCAAGGGTGGCACGCCAGTTGTTGTAGGCCATTTCGTCCTGGATGTAGATGCCGACTTGCTTGAGATCGGAATCGACATGTGTGTCGGTTGTCTTCGATAAAAGCGAGATCGGACCGCCATATACGGGATTGAACGCATCAAGCGGTGTCGCACGCCAGAACTGCGTGCTGACGTCATTGGCGAAATAGCGATAGTCCAAACCCATCAGCAGCTTGTGGTCGATATCTCCAGTATCGAATTCGGCCAGGAGACTGTTGTCGATATTGAAAGTGTTGAGCTGCTCGTCCTGGAATGTCGCATTCCTGTTGATCGTGCGCCCGTCCGCCGCAAGGCCGGCGGTGGACATTCCAAGAGCCTGATATTTCCAATCGAGGTTGGAGCAGCGGACGTTTTGCCGGAAGGTCCAGACGTCGTTGAAGCGGTGTTCGAACTCGTAGCCGATGTTGGTCAGCGTTCGGTCGGAGTGGTCGAAACTTTTATCGCCGACAAAGAAGTCGCGCGATAGACGGTTGCCGGTAGCATTCAAGGTCAGCTGTGCAGGCAGGCTCGACGGCGTACTGGGATTGTCGTGCTGGACGCTGGTCAGGATCGTGAGCTTGGTGTCCTCGTCCGGCTGCCAAGTCAGTGCCGGCGCGATGAAATATCGGTCGTTGTCGAGATTGTCCGTCTGGGCGCCGGCGGCGCGCACGAGGCCGGTCAGCCGGTAGGCGAAGTCGGACCCGTCGGCAACGGGGCCTCCGACGTCGAAGAAGGAGCCATAGGTATCGTAGCTCCCTGCCTGCAGCCCAACTTCTCCGAACCGGTCGAATGTCGGGCGCTTGCTTATCAGGTTGATCAGGCCGCCCGGATTTCCCTGCCCGTACATGACGGAAGCCGGTCCGCGCAAAAGCTCGATACGTTCCAGCTGATAGGGATCGATCGGAGGCGCACCCGCCGTTCGCATCATCCTCAGGCCGTTGAGAAACTGCGCTTGACGGCCATCGAAACCGCGAATCCTCGGAGAATCGAAGCGTGGATCAGAGCCGAAAGGCACGCCGGACACGCCAGCGGAATACTCCAACGCCTGCCCCACCGTCTGTGCGTCCTGTGCTCGCATCTGATCGTTGGTAATGACCGAAATCGATTGCTGCGTTTCGAGCAGCGAGGTCCCGGTCTTGGTGGCGGTTGAGCTGGACTTGGCGACAAAACCCTGCACCGCTGCCTTGGGATTTTCCGTTCCGTTGCTCTGCACGGTGATCGGCGCCAACGCCGTCGCACTGTCCGCTTCCTGTGCAAGCGATAGGTTTGGTGCGGCCACCAATACGCCGGCAAGAGCTGTCGCAGCCAAACCGTCCATAAATCTCGTATGTCTTGCCACGCTGCCGTCCAATCTCGCTGCCATCCGAAAACTGGACTTTTTTATTCATCTTATCGTATTTCTTCCAATAAATAGCAGGGGGTTTTTTCATAAGTATCGGCTATGATATTGATCGAGTGCCATAGTTTGTAATTCTTCTAATCAAAATGAGATGGATGATGACCGCCGCTAAGCCCCGCAGATCTGCCCAAAATCCGGCATTCGAACTGCGACACCTGAAATACTTTGTCGCACTGGTAGACGAGCGCAATTTCGAGCGCGCCGCAGCCCGGCTCGGCATTGCCCAGCCCGGTCTCAGCCAACAGATCATGAGTCTCGAGGGGATAGTCGGAACGTCCCTTCTCGACCGGACGCGCCGCTCGGTGAAGCTGACGCAGGCCGGCCAGGTCCTTTACGATGAGGCCACCAAGATCCTGGCGCAGGCGGAGACCGCGATGATCGCGGTCAATCGCGCCAGCCGTGGGGAGACAGGCCGCGTGTCCATCGGATACGTTGCATCCGCCGCCTATTCGGGCGCCGTGGTGCAGTCGATCAAAGCCTATCGGGTCGAGCACCCGGGCGTCGAAATCGATCTCGTGG
Source organism: Hyphomicrobiales bacterium (assembly GCA_900470805.1). Taxonomy (GTDB): domain Bacteria; phylum Pseudomonadota; class Alphaproteobacteria; order Rhizobiales; family Rhizobiaceae; genus Rhizobium. The sequence continues at coordinate 114,439 of UCCA01000012.1, forward strand.
AGATGGAATTGCGCAAGCAGCTTGCGCGCATCGTCGAAGGGCTGCTTGACTTCGCCTTTATCCGCGGCCCTGCTCCGATACCCGACGGCCTCGCAACGCATATCATCAGACGCGAGCCGGTCATTGTCATGATCCCAGACGATCATCCCACGAAACTTGAAGGCGGGGGCGCCGATCTTGCCGCGCTGTCGCACGAAGTGTTCCTGACGCCACAGCAGCCGCGCGACGTTGGCTTTCACGGCACCACCCACGCAGCCTGCGCGGAAGCCGGCTTCGAACCGACGATCAATTCCGCTGCGCTTGATGTCACCGGAATCGCTAGCATGGTTGCCATCGGCGCCGGCGTCTCGATCCTGCCGAAATCGCTCGAAAGCGTCCGGCTACCGGGCATTCGGTACGTTGCATTGCCGAGGTCGCGCACGACATCGGATATCATCGTCGCCTATCGCAAGACGGAATCCTCGCCTGCTGTCAGGGCGTTCATCGCCCATAGCAGGCGTGCTTCCTGACAACGCCATGACACGACCCTGGTAGAACTCGAGCCGCTTCAAACGAGACGGCGCATCATCCGGTCTTCCGAGATCAGGATGTACGATCTGCCGGCACAGCGGCCAGCCTGACCATGGCTTCCTTGAGCCCAACACCGCTCGTGCCGGTGCTGATCATGCTGAAGACAAGCCCGGCAATCGTTGTGGCGGCCTGCTTCATCGACAAGCCGCCCTCCCGCATGTTCGATACGCAGTTGCGCCTGGAATCCGCCGTGCCGACTTTGGGGGCAAAGGTGATGTAGGCGCCGAGGCTGTCGGCGGCAGATAAGCCGGGACGCTCACCGATCAGTGCGATCGTCATCTTCGCGCCAAGAATTTCGCCGACTTCGTCCGAGAGCGCTACGCGTGCCTGCCGTGCCACCGTCAACGGTCCAAGCGTCAAACCCCGTTCGCACAACAGAGCCGTGAGTTCCCTAATGAGCGCCGCAGCGTTGATGTCGATGGCACTCGAGGAAAGTCCATCGGCAATCGTGATTACAACATCGCAGCCTTTGGACGCGTCCGGCATTGCCGCCAGGCGTTCGGCAGAGGCAGCCGACAGCTTGCGGCCGAGGTCAGGCCGACGAAGGTAGCTACCGCGGTCCTGTGCCATGCTCTCGACTGCTATGACCTCAAGCCCCAAGCCCTCGACCTCGCTCTTCAGCCTGTCTTCGTCGACGGTCGACCAGACGGCCTCGCGGGCACGCGCATGATCCAGCTGAAAGGCCAGCAGTGCCTTGGTCGGCGCTCCCGAGCCGAACCGCCCGAGCGACACACGGGCATCGGTCATCTCTGCCAGAGCAACGGGCTTCGAGCGGTATTGTTTCTGCAGTTCATCGGCTTTGAATTTAGGCAAGCGCAGCCTCCGAGAAATAATGAGTGAGCATGGCGGGCGCGCCGGAAAGCGCACCGGCATCATCGGTCAGGCCGATGTCGCGCAACCAGGCCTCGAACTCCGGCGCCGGCGGGCGGCCGAGTGTCTCGCGGCAATAGATGGCATCGTGGTGGGACAGCGACTGGTAGTTCAGCATGATATCGTCGGCGCCGGGAACGGTGATGACGAAATTGACGTTGGCCGCGCATAGCAGCGTCAGGAGCGTATCCATGTCCTCCTGGTCGGCGTCCGCGTGGTTTGTGTAGCAGACGTCGACACCCATCGGCAGGCCGAGCAACTTTCCGCAGAAATGATCCTCCAGCCCGGCGCGGATGATCTGCTTGCCGTTAAAGAGATATTCCGGGCCGATGAAGCCGACCACCGTGTTGACCAGCAACGGATCGAATTCACGGGCGACCGCGTAGGCCCGGGTTTCCATCGTCTGCTGATCGACGCCGAAATGCGCATCGGCCGACAATGCCGCCCCCTGCCCTGTCTCGAAATACATCAGGTTGGTGCCCGGCATGCCGCGCTTCAGCGAACGGGCGGCATCCTGCGCCTCCTTGAGAAGCGCAAGATTGATGCCGAAGCCCTCATTGGCCTTCTGCGACCCGGCGACGGACTGGAACATCAGATCGATCGGCGCGCCGGTCCCGGCGGCCTGGATCGCCGTCGTCACATGGCCGAGGCAACAGGTCTGCGTCGGGATCGACAGGCGATCGCGGATTTCGTCGAGCAGCGACACGATACGGATATAGTCTTCGACGCTCTCGGTCGCAGGATTGACGCCGATCACCGCGTCGCCCGAGCCCATCAGTAGCCCGTCGATCGCCGAGGCGGCGATGCCGCGGCTATCGTCGGTCGGGTGATTCGGCTGATTGCGGGTCGATAGCCGCCCCGCAAGACCGATCGTATTGCGGAAGCGCGTAACGACCTGGCGCTTGGCAGCAACCGCGATCAGGTCCTGCAGCCGCATGATCTTCGACACCGCTGCCAGCATCTCCGGCGTGATGCCATAGGTGATCGCCTCCAGCTGCCGCTGCCCCGTCTCCGGCCTCAGCAGCCATTCGCGAAACTCCCCGATGGTCAGCGAACTGATAGGCGCGAAGGCACCTGCGTCAAACTGCCTGGCGATCAGCGCCGAGACTTCATCATGGTCCGACGAGATTAGCTCTTCGCTGAGGAAGGCCTTCAGCGGAAGATCGGCCAACGCCATCTGCGCCGCCAGCCGCTCGACCGGTCCGGCAGCCGCGATTCCGGCAAGTTGGTCACCCGATCGTTCCGGCGTGGCCTTGGCGAGAAGGTCCTTGAGGTCCCGGAAGCGAAACAGGGTTCGCTCGATCGTCGTGCTGTATGCCATGCGGGAGTCCTAGCGATTAAGAGTTTCCAGCGCCTGCCGATGATGTTCGGCTGCCACCGGAGCGAGCACTCCTCCCTTGAAACGCGATATCAGATCCTTGCCTTCTCAAGCGGTGACGCAGCCTCCCGTGCCGGTCACCACAGGCACCGGAACCATGTAGTCGCAAAGAGAAAGCCCTGTCTCGATGATCACGTCAACATGCGCCGACACCAACATGCCAGAAATATATCAATCACCAACGCATCTCGCCGCTTTGGCTGTGCCGTGGGTCGATCGAGACGCGATTAGCGAACGGAAGGGTCAGGCAGCGCCGGGGAAAGCGGTCGTCGATGCGTTCGAGAGATATGCTTCGAGGATGCCTGGATGCCGTGTCTCCGCGCAGCGAAAAACTGGTGAAACGAACCGGGTGCCCAGAATCGAAAAAGCCTGCCGCGGGAGGAGGTGCGGCAGGCTTTCGAAAAGAACCGAATAGCAGCTGGGAGGAGGAGTGCTGCTATTCCTTCGGGCGCCTCTGGGAGGAGGAGTGAAGCGCCTGAAACACGAAGCTTTGCGGGAGGAGGTGCATCGCTTCGTTGAAAACAACATACCCGATAATTGGTCAAATTCTAGGCATTATTGCGCAGTGCAGATATGCGTTTTTTACATGACTGCGAGTCGGAGCGGAATATGAGGGTATTTTTCATGGTTTTAAACGCAAAAACGCCCGCGGTGCAGCGGGCGTTTGAACTGTCAGAATTCTTGGCTAGGCGATCAAAGCGCGATGGATGCCCGAGCGACAGTGCGGATATCACTGCGGCCGATACCGAGATCGCTCAATTCGCGGTTGCTCATACGGCCGAGTTCGGCGACGGTCTGACGATACTTGCGCCAGTTGTTCAGGGTGCGTGCTACGTTCATAATGATCCCCTTTCCTGAGGTTCGATGACGTCAGCAGCCCTGATTGGCTCCGGCGTCGTTTGATGTCGCTAATATAGGCGCACCTATCTGCCTATAACAGAGACAATGCCTCACGCCACCCATGCGCGAAATGCAGAGGTCAGCGCTTTGGAAGAGGCGCACCTGAACTCAGGCCCGAAACCGGTCGAATGCGGTCAACCGCCTCACCGGCGGATCGGCGTCGGGCCAGCGATAGATTTCGGCGCGGAGATAACCGAGTTCGTCGTCTAACGCCTCTTCAGCCACTTCGACCCACCAGGATTTCGGACGCCCGTCACTGCCATCAGACCAGCGGTAGCCGCGGGATTTCAGGTGATCCTTCATGTCGAAAGGGCTGTTCTCGGCATAAACGCGGACGCGTGCAAGCTGGCTCCGGGCATAAAGCTCGGCGAATGCTGTCGCGGAACCAGCCGTCGGCCGCTGCTCAAGTACCTCCAACAGCGCGAAGCAGTCATCGACGGCGCGGTGGCCGTCGTGAAAATATCCCGCCTGCCCCACGAGGTAGCCAAGCTTGGTTCCCTCGAAGCCGCGCGCCGACCAGTCGACTTCGGCGTTCGAGCAGGCCCACGCCTTGCCCGCGAAGATCGGAGAGAAGGCCTCGCAGAACGGACGATCGAAACCGGCATTGTGGGCGATGATCAGATCGGCCGGTTCGATTAGCGCAGCCAACGCCGACATGTCGATCGACTGCCCGGAGACCATCGCATCGGTGATACCCGTCAATCTGGTGATATCGGAGGGGATTGCCACCGTCGGCTGCTGCAAGCCGCTATAGACGGCAGTCACATCGCCGATGTTGCCGTCGGCATCGAAGGTGAAGGCGATCGCGCCGACCTCGATGATTTCGTCCTTGCGGTGGCTAAGACCAGTCGTCTCTGTATCGAGGACCACGCCGCGCAACGGAAAGCCCGGACGGATCTTCGTTGCGACTGGACGGGCCTCAAGCTTCTTGAGAATGCGGTAGCGGCCTGTTTCAAGCAAGCTGTCGACCATGCCCTGTTCGCTGATCTCGCGAGGCGCTTGCCGTCTCGCCAATGCCCCGCGGCTGGAAGGGGCCACGGCATTGGCGACCCCACTGGAAAACATGTCGAACTGCTCTGCCATTTCCACTTTTCTCTGCGCTTCTTGTGTCTGACTGCCGATCGGAATGATCCGCCACGATCGTCCGAGACGAATTTCCCGCGTCATTGCGCGAATCGCTTAACCAGACCACTCAAAAACAATGGGAGAATTGCGGCCTTCGGCAAGCGCGATAGCGTGGGGCGGCTGCTTCAGCGCCGCAAGAGGTGTTTCAGCTGTGGAAAAGCGCCTGCTTCGCTTCGTGGGAATAGGAGTGCTCGAAATGCATTCGCTATTCAGCGACAAGACCGCTCCGCCGTAGAAGCATCAGTAACACGAGCGGAATAAGCGTCGTCAGCACGACCGTGACGAACGCCATAGCCATCCCGAGGCCGACCGACCCCTGTTCGAACTGCCGCCAGATGAACACGGAAATGGTCTGCATGCCAACGGGAGCGACAAGAATCGACGCCACCAGCTCGCGGGTCGCAACGGCGAAGACCAGTAGCATTGCCGTAATCAGACTCGGCGCGATCAGCGGCAACAGGATGCGCCTGAAGGCCGTGAAAGCGCTTGCACCGCAAACGCGCGCGGCGGCCTCCAGATTGTCACCGATCTGATGGAGGGCTGCGGTCGTGTAGCGCATCGGCTGGGGCAGCAGGATGCAGCAATAAGCGAGCAGAAGAATAAGCGGCGTATTGTATGGGGTGACCGGCAGCACCGGCTGGTTCCACGCGAGAATGAGACCCACCGCCACGACGACGCCCGGCAATGCATTCGGCAAAGCAGTGAGCACGTCCAGTAACAGACGGCCGCGGAAGCGGGTCTTGGCCACGGCATAGGCAGAGACGGCACCGAGTATGCCGGTGAGCAGCGCGGTGGAAATGCCCAGCGCGAAGCTGTTAAACAACGCCCGCATCGCGCCCGCACTGTTGTCGGCGATCTCGGCAAAGTTGGCGAAGCTCAGGTTACTGATCGCAAGACCGCCGGAGATGGTGTTCGATAGCGCCGTCGCCAGGATGGCCAGAAGCGGCACGACCGTTGCAAGCGTGGTGACGAGGGCAAACAGGAGAAGCACGGGCACGGTCATCACGCCGAGCGATCGCTTGTCCTTCGCCTGCGGCTTGCCGGCGGTGGTGACGTAGGAGCGTCGCGCCAGAATCCAGCGCTGCGTCATGAAGGCGGCCAGCGACAGGATGACCAGCACCAGCGAGAACACCGCAGCGCCGGCGAGATCAATGGGCCAGTCGGAAATGCGCAGATCGATCTCGGTCACGAGAACATCGAAACCGGAGCGACGTCCCAGTGCGGCCGGCGTGCCGTATTCCTCGATCGATGCGGCGAAGACAAGCAGCAGGCTTGCCGCGAGGCCGGGTGTCGATAGCGGAAGAGTGATCCGCAAGAAGGCCCGCCAGGACGAGGCCCCGAAAACCCGTCCGACATCCGCATAACGCGCACCGACGGCTTCGATCGTTCGCGACACGGCGAAATAGACCAGTGGGAACACGTTGAGCGCCATCACCGTGGTCATGCCCGCCAGCGAGAACAGGAAGGGCGCCATATGCAGCCCGGTCAGCTGCTGAAGATAGCCGCGCGGCTGAAGCGTCATGATCCATCCGAGCGTGGCGATGTAAGGCGGAATCATGAAGGGAACGAGCAGCGCAATGTCCCAGAAGACGGCAAAGGGAACCTTGAACAGCGCCCGACAGACAGCAAGCGGTAACGCCAGCAACGCCGACACTGCCATGACGCAGATGCCGAGGATGACGGAATTGCCGCCCATCCGCAGAAGCTTGGGATCGGAGAGCATTTGCGGTAGGTGCAGAAATGGGGCGGCGAACGAACTCCGCCCCAGATCAGGGAAAATCGCCTGCAGGATGATGAAGACGAACGGCACGGCCACGACGACGATCAGTCCAGATGCCGCCACCCATACTATCGGTCCGGTGCCGCTTGCGCCGTTCGTTTTCATGCCTGTCAGTCTCAGTTGCCGGCCGCGAAGATCTTGCCGAACTCGCCCAGCGTTTCCTTGCGCTTGCCATAGACGGCAGGAGCATCGATCGTCAGAACCTTGAGATCGGCAACCAGCGGCCGGTTGGCCGGAATGTCGCTGCGTGCAGGCATCAGGTAGGTATCGGCAACCATCTTCTGGCCCTCGTCGGAGAGCATGTAGTCGATGAACTGCTTGGCCTCGTCCTGCTGCTTCGACCAGTTGAGGATCATTGCCGGACGCGGCGCAACGACGGTGCCCGAGGCCGGGAAGATGACGTCGATCGATTCACCCTTGGCCTTGCCGGCCAGCGAGATGTAGTCGACAGCGCCAAACACGGCGGCCTTGGCACCCTGGAGAACCGGGTTCAACGCCTCGGCATTGGCGCCGGCAACGACGGCACCGTTTGCATGCAGTTTGGAGAACAAATCCCAGCCTTCGCTGGCGCTGAGCGCGGCGACGAGTTCAAAGCTGGCGCCCGACTGTGCCGGATCCGGAAGGTTGACAAGATCCTTGTATTCAGGCTTTGCCAGATCGGCCCATTCCGTCGGCTTCGTCGTGCCGCTTGCCGGGTTCCAGGCGATACCGAGCGCGGAGACGCCTTGCGCCACAGCCGTATCGGACTTCAGGAAGTCGGGAACCTTGGCGGCATTCGGGCTGGTGTAGGGAACAAGCCAGCCGCGCTTGGTGAAGTCGGTAGCCGTATCCCAGGATGCCGAAATCAGGACGTCAACCACTGGATTGGCGGCCTCGGCCTCGATGCGGGCCATGATCTTGCCTGTGGTGGCCTGGAAGACCTCGACCTTGTGGCCGGTCTGCTTCGTGAAGCCGGCTGCCAGCTTTTCGATCAGGCTGCCTGGACCGGCGGAATAAACGGTGATGTCGGCATGTGCGACACCGGCTGCAAGTACGCCGGCGATGAGGGCTAGGCCCGCGCCGAAAAATGATCTGGACATTATTGCCTCCGTAACTGGTTGATATGCTTCATTGACGCGTGAACCAGCGCATGTCTGCGATGTCGATGAAGAGGTTGATGACCTCGCCTGCGACGACACGGTGACGCGCCAGGAATGTGAGTTCGTTTGCCTTAGGCATCGCGCCTAGGCGAACGGTGGTGAGGTATCCATCGCCGCGGAACTGCGAATGCAGCACCTGGGCGGTGAAGGCGTTATTGCCTGCGTCGACCACCTGCACCGCCTGCGATGGCAGCAAGGCGTGGGTGGCACCGGCCGGAACAGCCGCTGTCGGCAGCAGGATATCCGTCCCATCGAGGCGGGCGCCGCCGTCTCTCCGGATGACAGGCACGACACAGCCAAGGCGGAGGAACTCGGCAACCTCGGGCGTGGCCGGCTCATTAACCAGCGTCTCGGGGGCGGCCATCTGCTCGATTGAGCCCTTGCGCATCACGGCCACCTGATCTGCCAGCGAAAACGCTTCGCTCTGATCGTGCGTGACGTAGATCGCGGTGAGGCCGAGATCCGACATCAGTTCGCCGATCTCGCGCACCATGGTCTCCCGAAGCTCGCGGTCGAGGTTCGACATCGGTTCATCGAACAACACGATGGCAGGTTCTGCGACGATGGCCCGGGCGATCGCCACGCGCTGCTGCTGCCCGCCCGACATATCGCTGATCCGGCGACCGCCGAACCCGCCGAGGCCGACGCGATCGAGCGCGGCGGAGACGCGACGTTCGCATTCCTTGCCACCGACGCCACGCATCTCCAGCGGGAAGGCGATATTCCTGGAAACACTCATGTGCGGCCAGAGCGCATAGTCCTGAAACACCATGCCCAAACCACGCTTTTCAGGCGGCACGAACAACCCGCCCGCCGCATCCGCCACGATCTTTCCATCGATCCGCACCTGGCCGCTTGTCGGCCCCAGAAGACCGGCGACCAGACGCAGAAGCGTGGTCTTGCCGCAGCCAGATGGACCCAACAGGGCTAGAACCTTGCCTTTTTCAAGCGCGAGATCAATGTCCTGAAGGACAGCTGTGGCACCGTAATGCAGACTGAGGCCTGACGCTTGCACGGCGGCTGAGTGGGAAGAAAATGTGGAGGTCATGGACAATCAACGGAAAGAATTTAGCCGCTTATAGTCATCCGAAATGACACTTTCGTGACACAATTGCTAAACGGTTGTGCCCGCCATCATTGGGTTGTGCCCATACTGAAGTCGGCCGCATCTCGCGATACGGCCGATGGAGATTTAACGCATCAAGGACGGAGCTTGGCGCAGCCCAATGCGCGTTGAATGCCTACCGCCCGCGGTAGACGAACTCGCCCGGAATGGCCGCCCCATCCTTGTCTGCCTGCAATGTCAGCGCATCGCGCAGAGGCGAGCGGATGCAGACAGGATCGGTGGCGTTGGCGTCGCCTGCGAGCGCCATGGCCTGACAGCGGCAACCGCCGAAGTCGATCGCCTTGCGATCGCAGCTGCGGCAGAGCTCGGGCATCCAGTCTTCGCCGCGATAGGCGTTGAAGGCCAAGCCGTTGTACCAGATATCGGAAAGCGACTTGTCGCGGATGTTGTCGAAGACCAGCGACGGAATGGTCTCGGCCGCATGGCAGGGCAAGACCTTGCCGGATGGCGTGACGTTGAGACCGATCCGGCCCCATCCACCCATGCAGGCCTTTGGATAGGACGAGTGATGGTCGGCGGGAACGTAGTCAATGACCAGAATGCCTTCCAGCCGCTTTCGCGCTGCGAGCACCGTGTCGTTGGCCTTCAGCACCTGCTCGCGGGTCGGCATCAGCGCGCCGCGGTTCTTCTCGGCCCATCCATGAAACTGAACGGTGGCGATCTCGATGCGTCTGGCGCCGAGCTTGACGGCCAGATCGAGCATGTCGTCAAGCTGGTCCATGTTCTGCTTGTGGCAGACGGCGTTGACTGTCAGCGGCACGCCGCTTGCCTTGACCCAGGCGGCGACCGCCATCTTGCGCTCGTATCCGCCCTTGTATCCGCCGACGCGATCGGCGCTGGCAGGGTTGGTGCCCTGAAGCGACAGCTGGACATGATCAAGGCCTGCATCGGCCAGCTCCATCAGCCGCTTCTCCGTGAGGCCGACACCTGACGTGATCAGGTTTGTGTAGAGCCCCGCAGCACTGCCGGCCGCGGTCAATTCCACGAGATCGCGCCGCGACGCAGGCTCTCCGCCCGACAGATGCAGGTGGAGCACGCCCATGGCCGCCGCTTCCTGGAAGACGCGGATCCACTCTTCGGTCGACAGTTCTTCCTTGATACCCGTCAGCTCAAGCGGGTTGGAGCAATAGGGGCAGGCAAGCGGACAGCGATGCGTTAGTTCGGCGAGCAACGCCATTGGCGGCGGCGCCAGAGACGAGAGCTTGGCGATCGATTGCTTGACTGCGCTTCCCTCGATCCCCATCACAACACCTGCAGCAGGCGTCGGTTGGCGAGCTCGCGGATGAACGCCAGCACGTCTGTTGCGATCTGCTCGCGCGGCGCGCCAAATTCGGTCGCGAAATCGTCGACGATCGTGTCGAGATCCCGCTTGCCATCGAGTGCTTCAACGATCTTGATGGCGATGTCATCGAGTGCCATCGCCAGTTCGGGAGCGAGCAGGACAGTCTGCCCGCGGATGTCGTCGCGGCGTAGCCGTACGCCACGCGCCAGCTTGACAGTCATCGCGCCTGAAATGGCAACGGTTTCCTCGGTCATTGCGCCGCCTCTTCGAGATCGCCGATCACGCCTTCGCGCCCATCCCAGCCGCCCGGCGGCACGAGGCCCGGAGTGACATAGGCGAAGTGCAGCGCGTCGAGCTGTGCCCACAGGACTTCGGTCTTGAAGGTCAGCGCCGCAGCGGCGGCATCCTGCTTTTCCAGCGTATTCGCGTGGTCGAGCACGTAGGCAAGGCCAAAGGCGACATCGACTGGTGCCTCGTTGAGACGCTGGCGAAAATAGGAGAGAGCCTGATCGTCGGCGAAGGCGTAGTGCTGCAAAAGTCCGGCAATGCGATCAGCGTGGATCTTCGGTGCAAAGAGCTCGGTCAACGAAGACGCGACAGCTTCGAGCAACGGCTTTTCGCGCACGAAGTGCACGTAGGCTTCGACGGCAAAACGCGTGGCCGGCAGGATGCCACGACCGGAGGCGACGTAGTCGGGATCGAGACCCACCGCTTCGGCAAGCTTCAGCCAACGGCGAATGCCGCCGCCCTCGGTGAGGCCGCCGTCGTGATCCTCGATGCGGGAGCGCCAGGCACGACGCATGTCGGCGTCCTGAAGACGCGACATGAAGGCAGCGTCTTTCATCGGGATGTGGCTCTGGTAGCAGTATCGGTTGATCACCCAGGCGCGCACCTGCGTCATACTGCACTGTCCGCCATGCAGCATTTTGTGGAACGGATGCTTGTCGTGATATCGATCCGCGCCGATCGCCATCAGGCGTGCTTCGAAGGCCTGCCGGTCAGGTGTTTGTGTCAAAGTCGATCTCCATGCCGTCATAGCCGATTTGGAAGCCGCTTTCCTCTAGCGCAGCGCGCTCGGGTCCGGCGCGCCAGATCGGGTTGGTATTGTTGATGTGGACGTAAATCTTCTCGGCGATATCGAGCTCAGAGAGTGCCGCGAGGCTGCCCTCAGGTCCACTGATCGCCATGTGGCCCATCCGCTGCCCGGTCTTCTGCCCCACGCCTGTCGCGATCATCTCGTCGTCGGTGAACACTGTACCGTCGAACAACAATGCGTCGGCGCCATCGATGCGCGCCTTGAGGGCGTCGCCGACATAGGCGCAGCCCGGAATATAGTAGACTCGCTTGCCGCGAACTTTCAGTTCCACGCCGACCGTCTGCTCGCCCTCCAGCTGCAACTCGGGCTCGCCGTCTTCCATGAACAACGGGACTTTTCCGGGCACGGCAAACAACCGCGCTTCAAGCCCTGGCAGCAGTGCGAACGGCTGCTCGAGCACGATTGCGTGCCTGCGGACAAAAGCCGGATCGAGCGCCCGAAAGACCGGATTGTCGTCAATTATCTCGCCGATGGCAGCGGTGACGAAGATATCGAGCGGCTGCTTTTCGCGCAGGATGAGCAAGCCGGCGAGATGATCGATATCGCCATTGGTGATCAGCACGCTTTTGACCGGGCTGTCGCGCAGTGTCCTTGGGTGCAGGACGCTGTTGTCGATCATCTGCTGGCGAATATCGGGGGACGCATTCAAGATCGCCCAGTTGTCGCCGTCGATGCTGACGGCGAGCGATGACTGCGATTGTGGCCTGACACCGGATGCCGGATCGCGCGCAAGGCGGCAATTCTGGCAACCGCAATTCCATTGCGGAAGGCCGCCGCCCGCGGCGGCCCCAAGAACCAGACCGCGAAAGCCAGATGAATCTGTCACGCGGACCTCAAACATTTTAATTCAAAGAATTAGACGAAAGCAGTCCTAGAAAAGGATTGGTTCGTTGCCATCGGCGGGTGCGTAACGGTTGACTTCCATACCGCAGCTGACTTCGATAAACTTAGGGGCGTGCCAAGACATCTGTGTCTCCATTCATGCTGTTTTCTTACATGGGTGAGCTAGGTCGTCTCATGTTGCGGTGCAATAGCTTTCTGGGCATGGCTGCCCTCGCAATATCGCAAGGAACATCACAATCGCAGCATCGTGCCCCTAGGTCCCCGCCGTCTGAGACCACGGCGAGGACAGTGTGCATGCCGAAGAGGCGCCTATGCCCAGCGACGTTTCGCGTGAGCAACCCTGCCGATCATTTCGGAAATCAGCCCGCCACGTCCCACTCCGGCGCCAAGCCGTCCGGGCTGACGATACGACCATCGGGGCGAGCGAGCTTAGCGATCGTGCCCATATCGTCAGCACTGAGTTCGAAGTCGAAGATCGCTGCGTTCTCTGCCGCCCGTGTCTCCGATACCGTCTTGGACAACACTACGCAGCCCTGTTGCACGATCCACCGGAGGACGACCTGGGCCACCGAGCGCTTGTGCACGGCAGCGATCTCCTGGAGCATTCGGTCCGCAATCACCTTGCCGTCAGCCATCGCATAGTAGGCCGTGATGGACATCCCCAACTCGCTGGCGGTGGCGATCACCGGCTGCTGATCGAGATAGGGATGATACTCGATCTGATTGTTGGCGAGCGGCATCCGGCTAAGGCGGGCGGCCTCTTTCATTAGTGTGGTGTTGAAATTGGACACGCCGATATGACGGGCCTTGCCGGCCTTGGCAACGTCGTTCAGAGCCGCGATCTGTTCTTCGAGACTGACAGCCGTGTTCGGCCAGTGCAGCAACAGCAGATCGACATAGTCTGTCTCAAGTTTCTTCAGGCTTTCATCGACCGACGCAAGGAAGGCATCGCGACCATAGTTCGCGACCCAGACCTTTGTGGTCAGGAAGACATCGGGGCGCGGGATGGCGGAAGCCTTGAACCCCTGCCCCACGGCAGCTTCGTTGCCGTAGATCTTCGCCGTGTCGATGTGGCGGTAACCCTGCTTGAGAACATGGGAGACCATCCGTTCGGTGTCCGCAGCTTCCATGCGGAAGGTGCCGAATCCGAGCGTGGGAATGGATGCGCCGTTTGCGTTGACGAGTGTCATGATCGTTCCTTTCGAAGAGATCAGGCTGCGGATGCAGCCGTTGGCGGATGAAGCGGAGAGCGGCGGTCGAGGGCACCGCTCCACAGCGTGAGGATGAGTGCGGCGACCACGAAGATGGCACCGATCCAGGGCGTGGCGCCGAGGCCGAGCGACGAGGCAACCACCAGTCCACCGACCCAGGCACCGGCGGCGATGCCGAGATTGAAGGCGGCGATGTTCAGCGCCGACGCAACATCGACGGCAGCGGGCCTGACAATACCGGCAAGCTGGACGACGTAAATCTGCAGGCCCGGCACGTTGGCGAAGGACAAGAAGCCCAGGGCGGCGAGAGTAGGGATCGTCAGCCATGGCGAAACTGCGGTGAACCCGAAGACGACAAGCACGAGTGCCTGGGCGGCGAACAGCCAGACCAGCGCCCGCACCGGATCACGGTTTGCGAGGCGGCCGCCGGCGACGTTGCCGATCGCAATCGCAATGCCGTAGAGCACCAGGATCAGGCTGACCGACGAGGCATGGAAGCCTGTCACCTGTTCCAGGATCGATGCCAGGAAGGTAAAGGCAACGAAGGTGCCGCCGTAACCCAAAGCCGTCATCGCGAACACGATCAGCAGGCGACCACTGCCGAGCACCCTGACCTGATCGCCGATCGTTGCTGCTGGCGCCTTCTTCAGCGTCGAGGGGAGCAGCACCCACAGCCCGACGAACGCGATGACACCAAGTGCCGCGACCGCAGCGAACGTGGCGCGCCAGCCGAATGTCTGGCCGATCAGCGTCCCAAGCGGAACGCCGGTGACGATGGCCACCGTCAACCCCATGAACATCATGGCGATCGCTGAGGCCCGCTTGTCCTCAGGAACGAGATCTGCGGCAATGGTCGAGCCGACCGAGAAAAAGACACCATGCGCAAAGGCGGACAGCACCCGCGCCACCAGCAGCGGCACGTAGCCCGGGCTTAGCGCAGCCATGGTGTTGCCGACGATGAACAGCGCCATCAGGCCGAGCAGCAGGTGTTTTCGATCGATGCGGCCGGTCAGCGCGGTCAAGATTGGCGCACCGAAGGTGACGCCGAGCGCATAGACGCTGACTATGAGACCGGCCAGCGGCAAGTCGATATGAAGGTCGTTCGCAACTGTCGGCAAGAGCCCGACGATGACGAACTCAGTGGTGCCGATCGCGTAGGCGGCGACCGTGAGCGCAAACAAAGCAAGAGGCATGGCGATATCCAGTTCATATGCCGATCATCCGGCGATTTGGGATGGCCGGAATATGGCTTGCTGGCATTCGCGCGATAAGGAGGTATATTTCACCAACAGATATGAATTTAATTCACAGGATAAATTGCATGGACAACACCGTCGGAGAGATGGAGGTCTTCGTAAACGCGGCGCGACTTCAAAGCTTTTCAGCAGCCGGGCGGGTGTTACGAATATCTCCATCCGCAGTGAGCAAACTGGTGACGCGGCTCGAGGAACGGCTGAAAACACGGCTTGTTGTCAGAACCACCCGCAGCCTGCAGCTGACGCCGGAAGGCGAGATCTATCTTGAGCGGGCGCAGCGGATTCTTGAGGATATCAGGGAAACCGAACAGGTCGTTTCCACCGGTGGCGAAGCGACGCCGCGTGGGCGCCTGCGCGTGAGTGTGTCGGTCGCCTTCGGTGTCCGCTATATCGTGCCGCTGGTACCGGAATTTCTGGCCCGCTACCCCAATGTCACGCTCGACCTGTCGCTGAATGATGGGATCATTGATATCGTCGAGGAACGGGCGGATGTCGCCATACGCTCTGGCGACCTTCGCGATACGGCGTTGAAAGCGCGTAGGCTGATGGACTCCCGGCGCATCATCGTCGCCTCACCCAGCTGTCTCGCACACATGGGAACGCCGCAGAGCCCTGCCGATCTCGACCGGCACAACTGCATGACTTTCAACTTCCGACGGACATGGGAGGAATGGCCGTTTCGTGACTTAGCCACCGGGCAGGCGTTCTCGAAAGCCGTCGATGGCAACGTTGAGGCAAACAATGGACCGACCGTGCGCGATCTCTGCCTGGCGGGCGTCGGGCTTGCGCGAATCGGCGTCTTTCATGTTCAGCCCGACATCGATGCCGGCTTACTGTTACCGGTCCTCGAGCCGTTCAATGCCGGGGACATTGAGCAGATCCATGCTGTCTACCCCGGGCATCCGCATCTGGCGAGCCGAATCCGCGCATTGATCGATTTTCTCGTCGAGAAAATCTGAGCGCGGCGAGACACGATGGTGCTACTCTATAGCGGCACCATCGCGATGTCTGTGACCGCTTTATAGGCCGGTCGTTCTCATCAACTGCTCTGGATAGCGTTCGCCTTCGACCTGGATAGCCGCAGCCGCGGTCTCGATTCTGGCAAGATCTTCCGCGCTCAAAGCGATGTCGGCCGCGCCGAGATTTTCCTCGAGACGGTGCAGCTTCGTCGTGCCGGGAATGGGCACGATCCATGGCTTTCGCGCAAGAAGCCAGGCAAGCGCGATCTGCGCCGGCGTCGCCTGCTTGTCCTCTCCAATCCGCTTCAACAGATCAATCAGCGCCTGATTTGTCTCCATCGCTTCAGGGGTGAAGCGCGGCAAAATCTTGCGGAAGTCGTTGTCACCGATCTTGGTGTCTTTGCTCATCGCTCCCGTGAGAAAGCCCTTGCCGAGCGGGCTGTAGGCGACCAGACCGATGCCCAGCTCCTCGCAGGCCTGCAGAATGCCGTTGGTTTCAGGGCCGCGCGTCCAAAGCGAGTATTCGTTCTGCAGAGCCGTCACCGGCTGTACCGCATGAGCACGCCGGACGGTCTGCGCGCCGGGTTCCGATAGCCCGAAGTGCTTGACCTTGCCTTCGGCAATCAGATCCTTGACGACCCCGGCGACGTCCTCGATCGGCACGTTGGGATCGACGCGATGCTGATAGAGCAGGTCGATCACCTCGACACCGAGGCGCTTCAATGAGCCCTCGGCTGCCTTGCGGATCTGCTCGGGGCGGCTGTTCACGCCGGCCATCTTGCCATCGACGATGTTGAAGCCGAATTTCGTCGCTATCACCACCTGATCGCGCAGGGGCTCCAGCGCCTCCCCGACGACTTCTTCATTGGTGTAAGGGCCATAAACTTCAGCCGTGTCGAAGAACGTCACGCCGCGCTCGACTGCCTGGCGTATCAGCGCCACGCTTTCCTGCGTGCTCAGTGCGTGGGAATAGCTGAAGTTCAATCCCATGCAACCGAAGCCGAGTGCCGAGACCTCCAGTCCGCTCTTTCCAAGTGTCCGTTTCTGCATTGTCAGTCTCCTAGCCATTGATCAGCGTCTTCACGCTTGTCAGCTCAGGATATGGCAAGAGCGGCCCGCAGGTTAGCTCATGCATTCAGCATGAACCTATGCTGGAAATTCATGAATACCGCGTCCTTTCGCGCCTCCTCCAAATCTTGAGTAGTTCGCCTTGCGGGTCAGCAAACAAGCCGACGACTTGCTCTCCATGGAGCAAAGAGGTGCGTCGACATGAACATGTCTCCTCTCATTGATGAACCGCCGATTGCGCCTACATTCAAAGTATCGGGCACTTCCGCCGCGCAGAGTTGGGAAAGAAAATCATCATGAAGGGGTCCAAGACGATCACACAGATGAGCGTGCGCGAGCGGCAGGACATTCTGGCCGCCGTGGCCGATGCCCTGGAAACGAGCGCCAAGGAGGCCTTGATCGAAGGCAATGCCGGGTTCGCGGCCAATTCCGAAAACCTTGCGCTGACCATCCGAGGCAGTGTCAATGGCCTTTCGAACAATGATCTGAAGGCGGCCGAGATTCTTCTACAGCAGGCCATGACGCTCATCGAGCAGTTCCGCTTTCGCGATCCACACCGTCCGGAGACTCTTACGCTCCATTGACGCGTGGTCGCCTCCTTCAATCCCGATTGGTGTAGAGTGCGCTCGACCGTTCCAGATGCTTGAGTATGCCCGCCTCGGCGCCGTCGGCGTCGTTGGCGGCCAGACAGTCGAGGATATGTTCGTGCTCGACGAGCGTGAACTTCTCCTTGCCTGTCCAGATCAGCATGTCCGTATGATAAGCCTTAAGCCAGGCAAGCATGGCCTCGCTCACGGCAACAAAAATCGGGTTGCCCGAGATCTGAGCGATGCGGGTGTGAAACTGCATGTCGGCCGAGATGAACTCTTCGGCATTGCCGAGAGAGTGCCTTTGATGTTCGATGATCTCACGCAGGTCGGCGATATCGTCGCTGGTTGCCTTCAAGGCCGCCTCGCGCGCCATACCGCGTTCGAAGAAGATACGCGTGCTCTTCAGATGATCAAGTGAATCCGCGGACTGCGACAGCATGATCTTGGCGGTCAAATCCACCTGGCGAAACAACGATTTGGCGGTCAGCCGCAGGACCTTTGCGCGCTCGCCATGAGAGATGTTGACTAGGCCCATGCTGGCCAGCGATTGCATCGCCTCGCGAATGGCCGGTCGCCCGACGCCGAACCGTTCCATCAGCACCCGCTCAGAGGGCATCTCGTCGCCCGGGCGAAGCTCGCCTGACGTGATCATTCTTTCCAGTCGATCGAAAACTTCATCGGACAACTTGCGACGGACGATCTGTTCGACTGGCTGATTCATATTTTCTCGCTGACTCACGGTTTCCCCCATTTATGCATCTTCGCGCCCCGGCAAGAAAGGCCGTCATATCGAATTGTCGGTCACCCAAGAAAAATTTTCGTTGCAGAAATTGGAATACTCATTATACCAGTTCACGAGTTGATGCCATGGCAAAGTTTAGTCGCGGCAGGAGGAGCAACGAGACCTCATGATGATCACAGTCACCTATCGCATCGAAACGACCGGCAGCGTCGAGGCCATGGCCGAGAAGATCGCCAGCGATCAGTCCACCGGTACGTTCGTTCCCGTTCCCGGCGAAACCGAAGAGCTGAAAGCGCGCGTCGCCGCCCGCGTTCTTGCCATCCGCCACCTCTCGGATGCCGATCGTCCGACTTGGCCGGAAGCGGCCGCCGGACACGGTCCGATCCGCCGCGCCGAGGCCGAGATAGCCTTTCCGCTGGATGCCATCGGCACCGATCTCTCTGCGTTGATGACGATCGCGATCGGCGGGGTGTTCTCGATCAAGGGCATGACCGGCATCCGCATCGTCGACATGAAGCTGCCGGAGGCGTTCGCATCGGCGCATCCCGGACCGCAGTTCGGTCTCCCCGGCACCCGACGCCTGACGGGTGTCGCAGAGCGGCCGATCATCGGCACCATCGTCAAGCCGGCGCTTGGCCTGCGCCCACATGAGACCGCCGAACTGGTGGGCGAACTCATCGAGTCCGGCGTCGACTTCATCAAGGACGACGAGAAGCTGATGAGCCCGGCCTATTCGCCGCTCAAGGACCGCATCGCCGCCATCATGCCGCGCATCCTCGATCACGAGCAGAAGACCGGAAAGAAGGTCATGTATGCCTTCGGCATTTCGCATGCCGATCCCGACGAGATGATGTGGAATCACGACATGGTGCTTGAAGCCGGCGGCAACTGCGCCGTCGTCAACATCAATTCGATCGGCTTTGGCGGGATGAGCTTCCTGCGCAAGCGCTCCGGCCTTGTGCTGCATGCCCATCGCAACGGCTGGGATATCCTCACCCGCGACCCGGGTGCAGGCCTCGATTTCAAGGTCTATCAGCAGTTCTGGCGCCTGCTCGGCGTCGACCAGTTCCAGATCAACGGCATCCGCATCAAGTATTGGGAGCCCGACGACAGCTTCGTCGAATCCTTCAAGGCCGTCAGCACGCCGCTGTTCAGCAAGGCCGATTGCCCGCTGCCGGTCGCCGGTTCCGGACAATGGGGCGGCCAGGCGCCGGACACCTACAATCGTACCGGCCGCACGCAGGATCTCCTCTATCTATGCGGCGGCGGCATCGTGAGCCATCCGGGCGGCCCGGCCGCCGGCGTACGTGCCGTGCAGCAGGCCTGGCAGGCGGCTGTCGCCGACATCCCGCTCGACGAATACGCCAAGGACCACCCGGAACTCGCCGCGTCGATCGCAAAGTTCGGTGACGGCAAGGCAGCGTGAGATCATGACCAAACCACTGCTTACCTATTACGGTGACGACTTCACCGGCTCAACCGACGTCATGGAGGCGCTCGCCTCCAACGGCGTGCCGACCGTGCTATTTCTCGGCATTCCCAGCGCTGAAACGGCCGAACGCTTCGCTGAGTATCGTGCCTTCGGCATCGCTGGCACCAGTCGCAGCGAGACGCCGGAATGGATGGATGAGCATCTGCCTGCGATTTTTGAATGGCTGAAAGCGCGCGGCGCCGAGATCTGCCATTACAAGGTCTGCTCGACCTTCGATTCCGCACCCACGGTCGGCAATATCGGCAAGGCGATCGAGATCGGCAAGGCGCTCTATGGCCAGCCGGTCGTGCCTGTCATCGTCGGCGCGCCGCAGCTGAAGCGCTTCACAGCCTTCGGCAATCTGTTCGCGGCCTATCAGGATCGCTTCTACCGTATCGACCGTCATCCGGTCATGTGCCGCCATCCGGTAACGCCGATGGCGGAAGCCGACCTGACTCTGCATCTCGCAAAGCAGACGTCGCTTCCGGTGGCGCTGGCCGATCTCGTGACCATCTCGGCCGCCGATGCCGACCAGCGCGTCGACAGCGCCGTGAGCAATCTCGACGGCATCCTGCTGATCGACGTCGATAGCGCGCAGTCGCAGGCGCTCGCCGGACGCCAGATGTGGCGCGCGCGACGCGAGGGCGGCTTGTTCACGGCCGGCTCGTCCGGCGTCGAGTACGCGCTGCTTCAGGCGTGGAAGGCGGAAGGCATCCTTGGCGAACCGACAACCTTCGCAGAACCCGGCAAGGTGGATCGACTCGCGGTCGTCTCGGGAAGTGTCTCTCCGACCACGGAACGGCAGATTCGCAATGCAACGGAAAACGGCTTTGACGGCATCGCCGTCGATCCGCTGGAACTTGTCGGCGAAAGCGGTGACCGCGTGATCGATGCTGCCGTCGCTGATGGTGTCTCGCGCCTGAAGGCCGGCCGCAGCGTCCTTCTGCATACCGCACTCGGCCCCTCGGCGGACAAGGGCACCGACATCGATCGCATTCCGGGCTCCCGCCATCGCCTCGGCTCCGCTCTCGGAACGATCCTGCGTCGTCTCGTCGAAGAAGAGAATCTGACCCGCGCGGTCATCGCCGGTGGCGATACGTCGAGCCACGCGCTGCAGCAACTGCGCGTCGATGCGCTGACGACGCTGTTGCCGCTGCCGCAGACGCCCGGTTCTCCGCTCTGCACGGCACACGGCAGCTACGCGCCGACCAACGGTCTGCAGATCGCGCTCAAGGGCGGCCAGGTCGGCACCGACACTTACTTCGCACAAATCCGCGACGGACGGAGGAGCTAACGATGCGCTACTGGGTCGGCACCAGCTTCAAGATGAACAAGACCCTAGGCGAAGCTCTGTCCTTTGCCGAACAACTCGCGGCCGCCGATGGCGACCGCCACGCGGATATCCAGCGTTTCGTCATTCCGTCCTTTACCGCCGTGCGCGAAGTCAAGCAGGCGCTGGCATCCAGCTCCGTGAAGGTTGGCGCGCAGAATATGCATTGGGATTCGGCCGGCGCCTGGACGGGCGAAGTCTCCGCGCCGATGCTGAAGGACTGTAACCTCGACATCGTCGAACTCGGTCACTCCGAGCGCCGCGAGCATTTCGGCGAAACCGACGAGACCGTCGGTCTCAAGGTCGAAAGCGCCGTGAAGCACGGGCTTATCCCGCTGATCTGCATCGGCGAGACGCTGGCCGAGCGCAACGCCGGCGATGCCGACGCGGTGCTGAAGCGCCAGGTGGAAGGCGCGCTTGCCCGCGTCACCCAGTCCGGCAAGGACGCTGAAATCCTCCTCGCCTACGAGCCCGTTTGGGCTATTGGCGTCAACGGCATCCCGGCCACCGCCGACTACGCTGACGAGCGTCACGCCCGCATCGCCGACGTGGCCGCCAGGGCGCTCGGTCGCAGCGTGCCGGTGCTCTACGGCGGCAGCGTCAATCCTCAAAACTGCGAGGAACTGATTATGCAGAAGCACATCGACGGGCTGTTCATCGGCCGCTCGGCCTGGGCCGTCGAAGGCTATCTCGACATTCTGAAGCGTGTCGCCGCGGTCATCTGATCGCAGCGACCCAATCCACTCATCCAGCCCCCGAATGATTGAAAGGACATGGACCATGAAAGTCGCCATCGGAGCGGATAGCGCCGGCAAGCCCTTGCTTGACGTGATCGCCGCCCATCTCGCCACCAAGGCGGGCCTGGAAGTTCACGATCTCAGCCAGGCCGGCTTCTACGCAGACCTGTCGCAGAACCTCGCCCAGACCATCGTCGATGGCCAGCATGAGCGCGGCATCCTGATTTGCGGCACCGGCATCGGCGTTTCGATTTCGGCCAACAAGGTTCCCGGTATCCGCGCCGCGCTGACGCATGACACCTACTCGGCCGAACGCGCCGCGAAATCCAACAATGCGCAGATCATCACCATGGGCGCACGAGTGATCGGTCCAGAGCTTGCCAAGTCGATCGTCGACACCTGGCTGGCGTCGGAATTCGACCCGAAGGGCGCTTCGGCAGGCAATGTCGATGCCATCAACAGGCTCGACGCGGTTAAGTAATACTTATTCTGGGGTGGTGATTGACTCATCATACCAGCAACGTTAACAATTCCAGCAAAACACGAAGTGAGGAAACATGACTTCCATTGCTCTGTTCGGCGCCGGCGGCAAAATGGGCTACCGGCTTGCAAAGAACCTCAAGGGTTCGCGCTATGACGTTCGCCACGTTGAGATCAGCGATATCGGCAAGGCGCGTCTGAAGGACGACCTCGGCCTCTCCACCGTTGACGTGGACGTCGCCCTCGACGGCGTTGACGTCGTCATCCTGGCCGTTCCGGATACGCACATCGGTAAGGTTGCCGCCGGCATCAACGACAAGCTGAAGGCCGGCACCATGGTCATCGCTCTCGATGCCGCAGCCCCCTTCGCCGGCCACTTCCCGGAACGCCCTGATCTGACCTACTTCGTCACGCATCCGTGCCATCCGCCGATCTTCAACGACGAAACCGACATGCAGGCCAAGAAGGACCACTTCGGCGGTCTGTTTGCCAAGCAGCACATCGTTTCGGCCCTGATGCAGGGTCCTGAAGACGCCTATGCCGTTGGCGAAGAAATCGCCAAGACGATCTGGGCGCCGGTCATGCGCTCGCACCGCGTTACCGTCGAGCAGATGGCGATGCTTGAGCCGGGCCTCTCCGAGACCGTTGCCGCTTCGTTGCTCGTCGTCATGAAGCAGGCGATGGACGAATGCGTCGCTCGCGGCGTTCCTGAGGAAGCTGCCCGCGACTTCCTGCTCGGCCACCTCAACGTTCTCGGCGCCGTCATCTTCGGCGAAGTCCAGGGCGTGTTCTCGGACGCATGCAACAAGGCTATCGAATTCGGCATTCCCGCCCTGATGAAGGATGATTGGAAGCGCGTATTCGAACCGCAGGAGATCGCTGACAGCATCAAGCGTATCACCTGATACCGATCCCGGGAGGGGGCAACCCCTCCCCTTTCACCGCCCTGCTGGGAACAGGGCTTCTTTTGGGAGGAAACCATGAAACTGACACGCAGACTGACCGTCGCTGCTTTCGCCAGCGCGCTTGCAATGGGCGTTGCTATGCCCGCCTTCGCGGCGGACCTGATCGCCATCATCACGCCGGCACACGACAATCCATTCTTCAAGGCCGAGGCCGTCGGCGCCGAAGCCAAGGCCAAGGAACTGGGCTACGAAGCGCTCGTCATGACGCATGACGACGACGCCAACAAGCAGTCGCAGATGATCGATACCGCGATCGGCCGCGGCGCCAAGGCCATCATCCTCGACAACGCCGGAGCGGATGCGACCGTCGCAGCCGTCAAGAAGGCCAAGGACGCAGGTATTCCGTCCTTCCTCATCGACCGCGAAATCAACGCCACCGGCGTCGCAGCCGCACAGATCGTTTCCAACAACTACCAGGGCGCCCAGCTCGGCGCCCAGGAATTCGTCAAGCTGATGGGCGAGAAGGGCAACTATGTCGAGCTCGTCGGCAAGGAATCCGACACCAATGCCGGCATCCGCTCGCAGGGCTATCATGACGTCATCGACGATTATCCGGACCTGAAGTCGGTTGCCAAGCAGTCGGCCAACTGGAGCCAGACGGAAGCCTACGCCAAGATGGAAACCATCCTGCAGGCCAATCCCGACATCCAGGGCGTGATCTCCGGCAACGACACGATGGCCATGGGCGCGATCGCAGCGCTTCAGGCTGCCGGCCGCAAGGACGTCATCGTCGTCGGCTTCGACGGCTCCAACGACGTGCGCGACTCGATCAAGTCGGGCGGCATCAAGGCGACCGTGCTGCAGCCCGCCTATGCGCAGGCCCAGATGGCGGTCGAGCAGGCCGACGCCTACATCAAGAACAAGACTCTTCCCAAGGAAGAGAAGCAGCTGATGGATTGCATTCTCATCAACGCTGACAACGCCGGCAAGCTCGAAACCTTCGCGATCAGCAAGTAACGGCCGCCGAAGACCGATGGCGAAGAGCGCGATATCACGCGCTCTTCGCTTCATATTCTGTTTCATGGAATCGGAGTTTCGTGGATGGCGAAAGTCAGAAGCGCGGTTTTAGTCGCATTGCTTGCGATGGCATTGCCGGGCTGCAAAATCATCAAGACGCCGACAGCGGAAGAAAAGGCTGCCGAAACCGCCAAGAGCGCCTTCGACCCCGCTGCAAAGGTCGAGGCCATCTGGCAGTCGCAGGCGATCCCCTATCTGCAGAAGCGCGCCGGTGAGCTGAAGGACGTCGTGGCGCTCGCCACATCGAGCCCCGGCGAGGCAGGCGCCAAGTATGGCAACACGCGCAAGCAGGCCAGCGCGCCCTGGACCTATGCCGTCAAGCTGACCGGCAAGATCGTCGCGGCCGACACCGGCTCGCGCGCCGCCACGATCGACGTCGATGCCGATGGCGACGGCAAGGCTGACGCCAAGGTGCAGATCGGCCCCGCCGTGCGCGGTACGGCGCTGCGCGACACGCTGGAATTCGTCAATTTCAACGAGTTCAAGAACCAGATCGAGTGGGCGCAATTCGGCAAGGCGTTCAACGAGAAGATCAATACCAGCCTGCTGGCACCGTTGCCACATGATGGCCTGACCGGCAAGACGGTGACCGTGACGGGCGCCTTCCCGCTGCCGGCCGCCGGGCAGTTGCCGCTGGTGACGCCGGCCGAAATCACGGTGGGGCCGTAGTCATGGCCGAGCAGATCGAACACGACGTCATCCTGCGCCTCGAAGAGGTATCGAAAGCCTACTCCGGCATCGTCGCCGTCAAGCGCGCCGATCTCGAGCTACGACGCGGCGCGGTCAACGTGCTGGTCGGCGAGAACGGCGCCGGCAAATCGACGCTGATGAAGATTATCGCCGGCGTCGAGCGTCCGACGCTCGGACGCATCGTTCTCGATGGCGAGACCGTCTCCTTCGACAGCCCGGCGGACGCGCAGGCGCACGGCATCGGGATGATCTTTCAGGAACTCAATCTATTCTCCAACATGTCGGTGGCGGAAAACATCTTCGCCACCCGTGAAATCAAGCGCGGTATCCTGGGCATCGACCACAAGGCGCAGGTCGAAAAGGCCAACGCCTTCCTCGATCGGCTGGATGCCGGGATCAGCGCCGAGACCATGGTCGAGGACTTGCCGATCGGCCAGCAGCAGCTGGTGGAGATCGCCAAGGCAATGTCGCTCAATGCCCGCATCCTGATCATGGACGAGCCGACATCGGCGCTTTCAGCTGCCGAGGTCGAGATCCTGTTCAAGGTCATCGCCGAGCTGAAGGCGCAGGGTGTCGCCATCGTCTATATCTCGCACCGGCTGGAAGAGCTGATGCGGATCGGCGATTACATCACCGTTCTGCGAGACGGCCAGATCACCGGCCATGCGATGGTGCGCGACATCGATACGAAGTGGATCGTCCGCTCGATGATCGGCTCGGATGCCAAGGACTTCGCCAAGGCCGCCGATCATGAGCTCGGTCCAGAGGCCTTCCGCGCCGAGGAGATCAGCCTGCCGCGCAGGACCGGCGGCCTTGCCGTCGATCATGTCTCGCTGTCGGTTCGCTCAGGCGAGATCCTCGGCATCTACGGCCTCATGGGCGCCGGACGCAGCGAGTTCTTCGAATGCGTCATCGGCCGCCACCGGCATTCCACGGGCAAGATCTTCATCGACGGCCAGGAAGTGCGTGCGCACGACACCACCGGCCGGATCAAGAAGGGGCTTGCCCTCATTCCCGAGGACCGGCAGCGCGAAGGCCTGGTGCAGGTGCTGTCGATCGCCAGCAATCTGACGCTGGCAAGCCTCGAGCGCTTCACCCGGATCTTTCACATCAAGGCCGGCGACGAGAAGCAGGGCATCAAGGACATGATCCGCGACCTGTCAATCAAGGCGCCGAATCCGGATTTCGAGGTCACCTCGATGTCCGGCGGCAATCAGCAGAAGGTCGTCATCGGCAAGGCGCTGATGACCAATCCGAAGGTTCTGCTGATGGACGAGCCCAGCCGCGGCATCGATGTCGGCGCCAAGGCGGATGTGTTCCGCACCATGCGCAGACTGGCCGCCCAGGGCCTCGCAATTTTGTTTTCAACATCCGACCTTGAAGAGGTCATGGCTCTCTCCGACCGCATCGCCGTCTTGAGCAACGGTAAGCTGGTCGCCGTCTTCGACAGAAGCGAAGCAACGGAAGAAGCCATCATCGCGGCATCGGCCAAGGGTCACGGACAGCAAGGAAAGCTCGCGTCATGACGGCGAACACCTCTTCAACTTTCGGGGCCAAGCAGTCAAGCGGCTCCATTCTCCTGACGCTGATGAAGCTCAGAACCTTCATCGCGCTCTTCGCCGTGATCATCTTCTTCGCGATCTTCGCGCCGAACTTCACATCGACCGCGAACATGATCCTGATGTCGAAGCACGTCGCGCTCAATGCCTTTCTGGCCATGGGCATGACCTTCGTCATCATCACCGGCGGTATCGACCTTTCGGTCGGCTCGATCGTCGGTCTATGCGGCATGGTGGCGGGCGCGTTGATCCTCAACGGTGTCGAACTGCCGATCGGCTACACGATCTTCTTCAACATCTATGAGATCGTGCTGATCACGCTCGCCGTCGGTCTTGCGATTGGTCTGATCAACGGGTTGCTGATTACCAAGCTCAACGTCGCGCCGTTCATCGCGACGCTCGGCACGCTCTATATCGCGCGCGGCCTTGCGCTGCTCTCGTCCGACGGCCAGACCTTCCCCAACCTCGTCGGCAAGCCGGAATACATGACCACGGGCTTCGACGTCTTCGGCGCCGGGCGCATGCTCGGCCTGCCGGTTTCGATCTGGATTCTGATCGTGCTCGCCCTAATTGCCGGCTACGTCGCACGTTCGACGCCGATCGGCCGGCATATCTTTGCCGTCGGCGGAAACGAGCGTGCGGCTCGGATGTCCGGTATCCGTGTCGATGTGGTGAAGATCTTCGTCTACATGTTCTCCGGCCTGTGCGCGGCGATCGTTGGCCTGATCATATCCTCGGAGCTGATGGCCTCGCATCCGGCCACGGGCGAGAGCTTCGAGCTGAACGCCATCGCCGCGGCCGTGCTCGGCGGC
This sequence comes from Hyphomicrobiales bacterium, assembly GCA_900470805.1. Classification (GTDB taxonomy): domain Bacteria; phylum Pseudomonadota; class Alphaproteobacteria; order Rhizobiales; family Rhizobiaceae; genus Rhizobium. The sequence continues at coordinate 141,435 of UCCA01000012.1, forward strand.
ACGTCGATGTCGGGTGGACGCGGCACGATCGGCGGCACGATCATCGGCGCCTTCGTCATCGGCATTCTCTCGGATGGCCTCGTGATGATGGGCGTGTCATCCTTCTGGCAGATGGTCATCAAGGGCTTGGTGATCATCATCGCGGTCGTCGTGGACCAGGCGCAACGCCGTCTGCAACAGCGCGTGACACTCATGCAAATGGCAAAGGCAGGATAAGCAATGACGGAACTGAATGGCGCACTCATCGGCTGCGGCTTTTTCGCGGTCAATCAGATGCATGCGTGGCAGGATGTGGCGGGCGCCTCGATCGTGGCGATCTGCGATCGCGACCCGCAGCGGCTGAAGATCGTCGGCGATCAGTTCGGCATCGAACGCCGCTATAGCGACGCCGCCCAGATGTTCGCCGACGGCGGCTTCGACTTCGTCGATATCGCCACCACGGTGCAGAGCCACCGCGCGCTGGTGGAGATGGCTGCGGCGCATGGCGTTCCGGCGATCTGCCAAAAGCCATTCGCCAAGACGCTCGATGACGCCAAGGCCATGGTGAAGGTCTGCGCCGATGCCGGCTTGCCGCTGATGGTGCATGAGAACTTCCGTTGGCAGACGCCGATACAGGCGGTGAAGAAGGTGCTCGAAGCTGGCGCCATCGGCCAACCTTTCTGGGGCCGCTTCTCGTTCCGCTCCGGCTACGACGTCTTCTCCGGCCAGCCTTATCTGGCAGAGGGCGAGCGCTTCATCATCGAGGATCTCGGCATTCATACGCTCGATATCGCCCGCTACATTCTCGGCGATGTCAGCAAGCTCAGCGCCCGCACGAAGCGGGTGAACCCTGACATCAAGGGCGAGGACGTCGCGACGATCCTGCTCGACCACGAGAGCGGCGCCACCTCGATCGTCGATGTCAGCTATGCCTCAAAGCTCTCGACCGAGCCCTTCCCCGAGACGCTGATCGAACTCGACGGCACCGAGGGCAGCATTCGTCTGTCGCAGGGCTATAGGCTCGAAGTGACCGGCAAGAACGGCACCGAGGTCTCCGACGTCTCGCCCACCCTGCTCTCCTGGGCATCGCGCCCGTGGCACAACATCCAGGAAAGCGTCTACGCCATTCAGCAGCACTGGGCCGAGCGGCTTTCATCCGGTGGGGAGACATCGACGTCAGGCGCTGACAACCTCAAGACGTTCGCCCTCGTCGAAGCCGCCTACGACAGCGCTGCCAGCGGCCAGACCGTGGATGTCGAGGCGATGCTGCGATGAGCTCTACCGCCGACGCTTTCATGCTCTTTGGCACCAGAGAGGTTGAGGAACCGCCTATCCGCCTGAAGGCTGGCAAGCTGACGGCGGACCTGAGCGAGGGCAACCTGCGCACCATCACCTATGATGGCGTCGAGGTGCTGCGCGCCGTTTCCTATCTGGTGCGCGACCGCGATTGGGGCACATATGCCCCTCGGATTGCCGATCTCGTAATCGATCAGACCGACGATGCTTTTTCGGTCAGCTATACCGCGCATTGCCACGGACCACAGGCCACCGAATTGGCAATCGCCGTTCGTATTTCGGCCGGCGCCAGTGCGCCCCTGACATTCGAGGCTCAGGCGATCTCCACCAGCGGTTTCGAGACCAACCGCTGCGGATTCTGCATTCTTCACCCGATCGTCGGCGTCGCCGGAGCGCCTGTCACTGTGGAACATGCCGACGGCAAGCGCCTCGATACATGGTTTCCGGATCTGATCGAGCCGTGGCAGCCGTTCCAGAACATGCGCGCTATCACCCACACGGTCATGCCTGGCGTCGTGGCGCGATGCGGTATGGAGGGCGATGTCTTCGAGATGGAGGACCAGCGCAACTGGTCGGATGCCTCCTACAAAACCTACGTTCGCCCACTCGCTTTGCCTTGGCCCTATCAGATACCCGCCGATGAGACGGTGACCCAGCGTATCATTCTCGACATCGAGGACACTCGCGCCAAGCCGCCGTCGGTGCCTGCCGACCTCGAGCCGCGGCCTATCCTGCTGACGCCGGGCGAGCGGCGTGGCGGCATGCCGGCGATCGGCCTCCTCGTGACGCCGGAGGAAGCGGACGCCGTTCTGGAGGCGAAGGCGACGCTGTCCGATATCGGTCCGCAGGAACTGCTGTTCCATTTCGATCCGGCTGCGGGTCACGGCGCCGATACTTTCAAACGCTTTGCCGAAGTGGCGAGACTACATGCCGGCAGATCGACTCTCGAAATCGCGTTGCCTTGCAAGCGATCGCTCGACGCCGAGACTCTCGAAATTGCGATTTGGATGAGAGACGCAGGTTTCAAGCCGGACGCGATCATCATCTCGCCGTCCGTCGACCGCCAATCGACACCGCCAGGGAGCAAATGGCCGGAATGCCCTCCTCTCGAGGACGTTTACGCAGCAGCCAAGGCGGCTTTTCCGGACATTCGCCTCGGTGGCGGCATGCTGAGCTATTTTACCGAGCTGAACCGCAAGCGTGTACCGTCGGCGCCGCTTGCCTTCATCAGCCATTGTACCAACCCGATCGTGCACACCGCCGACGATCTGAGCGTCATGCAGACGCTCGAAGCCCTGCCGTTCATAACCCGCTCTGTCCGTTCGATCTACGGCGACAAGCCGTACCGCATCGGTCCCTCGACCATTCCGATGCGGCAGAACCCGTATGGCAGCCGGACCATGGACAATCCGCATGGCGCCCGCATCCCGATGGCCAACAGCGATCCGCGGCACAACGGCATTTTTGCCGAAGCCTTCGCGATTGGCTACGTCATCAAGGTGCTGGATGCCGGCTTGGAATGCTTGACGCTCTCGGCGCTGACCGGCCCATTCGGCCTGTTCGCGGGTCAAGACGAACCCGTTTCACAAGGTGGCCGCCGGCCGCTGTTCAAGGCCGTCAGGGCGCTCGCCGCGCTTGCCGGTTGCGAATGGTTGGAGTGCGATTCCTCCAACGCGTCGCAGGTTCTGGCGTTCGTCGCCAAGGCAAAGGAAGGCCCCGTGCTCCACGTCGTCAACATCACCAGTACCGAGAAACAAGTCGATATTGGCTCCTTCCGGCGCAGCGACAAACTGATGGGCGGCGTGCTGGCCTTGTCGCCCTACGAGGTGCTGTCGGTAGCGCTTGCAGATTGATTTTGGATGCCGAAAGCGTAGCTATAGCTTTCTGATACGCGACAATCGGGAGGCATTGCGTGAAGACCAAGAAGCTCATCAACGAGGGCGGCGCAGCCGTGGACGAAATGCTGGAGGGGATTCTTGTTGCCCATCCGGATCACCTCTACGCCATCTCCGGATCGCCCCGCTCCATCGTTGCGAAGAACGGACCGCGCGACGGTAAGGTCGGCCTGGTGATCGGCGGTGGCTCCGGCCACGAGCCCAGCTTTCTCGGTTTCGTCGGACAGGGCTTGGCCGATGCCGCCGCTATCGGCAACGTCTTTGCGTCGCCACCGCCGGATCCGATTATCGAATGCGCCAAGGCCGCCGACCACGGTGCCGGCGTGCTGTTCATGTATGGCAACTATGCCGGCGATGTGATGAACTTCGACATGGCGGCGGAGATGCTCGCGATGGACGACATCGAGGTCCGGACCGTCGTCACGACCGACGACGTGGCATCGGCACCACGCGATCACCGCGAAAAGCGTCGCGGGGTTGCCGGGAATGTCTTCATCTTCAAGGCTGCGGGTGCCGCCTGCGATCTGATGTACTCACTCGACGAGGTGGAGCGCATCGCACGCAAGGCCAACGAAAACACCTTCACGATGGGGGTGGCCTTGGCGCCATGCTCGCTGCCGCAAACCCTGCGGCCGAATTTCGAGATCGGCGAGGACGAGATGGAGGTCGGCATGGGCATCCATGGCGAACCCGGCATTGCCCGCAGCACGCTGCGACCCGCCGATCAAGTTACTGACGAACTGGTGGACCAGATTCTGGCGGATGCAAACATCGCATCTGGTGGACGCGTTGCGGTGCTGATCAATTCGCTCGGCTCCACGCCGCTGATGGAGCTCTATATCATCATGCGCCGTGTCAAAGCGCGGCTGGACGCGGCGGGTATCCTGATACACACCGCACTGGTCGGCAACTACTGCACCTCGCTGGAGATGGCCGGCGCATCGGTGACGCTCATGCATCTCGACGACGAACTGCAGGCGCTGATCGATCACCCCTGCGACTGCGCGATGTTCCGCAACGGAAAGGCCAGCCGATGAACGAGATCACGGTTGAAGATCTGCAGCGGCTTTTCCAGGACATTGCCGAGGTGATGACCGCGGAACGGGACAATCTGTGCCAGCTCGACGGTGTGATCGGCGACGCAGATCACGGAATCGCGATGGAACTAGGCTTTACCGCCGCCGCGAAGGCCGTGGGCGCACTGGATCCCATTGCCACCGATCCCGCCGCTGTCTTCAACTCGGCAGCGAAGTCTTTCCTGAACGCTGTCGGAGCATCCTCGGGGCCGCTATATGCGACGGCGTTCATGCGGGCGGGCGCGACCGTGAAGGGCAAGGCCTCGTTGAGCGAGAGCGACATGCTCGACGCATTTGTCGCGCTTGCCAAAGGCATTCAGGACCGCGGAAAGGCGGAAGTCGGTGAGAAGACCATGGTCGATGCATGGGCACCGGCGGCAGCCGCCTGTGAAAACGCGCGCACACAGGGCAAGACTTTGCAGGTTTGCCTTGCCGAGGCATTGAAGGCAGCCGAAGCAGGGCGCGAAGCCACCAAAGCAATGGTGGCCAGCAAAGGCCGTTCAGCGCGGCTGGGCGAACGATCCATCGGTCACGTAGACCCGGGCGCTGCATCGGCAGCCCTGATCATATCGACCATTCGACGATTTTTTGCCTGACGGACTGATGTTGCAATGCTGCTGAAAAGCGCGCCCAAATTCGGTAAGGATTCGTTAATCATGCTCGGATAGGAATCGTTAACTGGCCCGTGGATGTGTTGCGGGTGCTCGCTAGCGTCGGCCGATCCAGATGAAACCAGTGCTCCCGGCATTCCATCTATGCCTGTTGACGGCCTTGGCGTCGGCAGCCTCGCCAACGCACAGCTTCGCCCAATCGGCATGGTCCGGCACTGCCGACAACGAGTTCAGCAACCCGTCGAACTGGACGCCTTCCGCACCTGAGGTGGGTGATGTGGCGACGGTCGGTAGCGGTTCTCCTCAGGTTACAAGCAACGTTGCCATCGGGCATCTGGACGTGGGCGGCGGAAATGTCACCATCACCAACACAGGCGCGTTGACAGCGACGGATGGCACCTCGATCAGTTCAGGCAGTGTCAGCGTCAACGCAGGCGGCGTTGTGAACTCGGATGTGAGGCTCGACGGCGGCAGTCTCTCCATCGACGGCGCCCTTAACGGCAAGCTGACACTTAACAACGGCAATGTAACAGTGAACGGCGCGCTCGGTAGCGCAGCAATTGGCACTGGCACCGCCTTATCCAACAACGGCGCCGTCAATGGCGTCGACGTCTTGGCAGGTGGTACGTTCGTCAACAACAGCGGAGCGACGGCAGCAGCTGTAACCAATGCCGGCACCACATCCAACGCGGGAACGATCGGCAATTTCACCAATACGGCGGGCAACTTTACCAACAACAACGGCGGGACCGTAACTGGAAAGACGACGATCCTGGGCGGAACCGTCACCAACAACTTTGTCATCACCGATGCCGATGTCGCAGCGGCGGCCGCTTTCGTCAACAACAGCGGCGCAACCGCCGGCGCCGTCCGGAATTCCGGTAGCGTCACCAACGCCGGAACAATCGCCTCGCTCGAGAACGAGGCTGGTTCCTTCACCAACAATTTCGGCGGCGTGGTCGCCGGCAGCACCAATATTACTGGTGGCAGCGTCACCAACAACGCTGATGTCAACAACGTCAATGTCGGTGCAGGCGGCACATTCACCAATGCCAGCGGCGCAACCGCAGGCGACGTCACCAACGCGGGGAACACGTCGAATGCCGGTTCGCTCAACTCGCTCACCAACACCGCCGGCACCTTTACCAACAACACAGGCGGCACGATTACCGGAACTTCGACTATCGATGGCGGAACGGTAACCAATAACTTCGTGATCACCGATGCCGATGTGGCCGCGGTCGCGACGTTCGTCAACAACAGCCATGCCACCGCCGGCGCGGTGAGGAATTCCGGCACAGTCATCAATGCGGGCTCGATCGCCTCGCTTCGTAACGATGGTGGCACCTTCACGAACAACGCAGGCGGCGATGTTGCGGGCACCACGACGGTCAACGGAGGCAACGTCGTCAACAACGCAACTTTGGCCGACGTCGATATCGGAACGGCCGGCATTTTCGTGAACAATAGTGGCGCCTTCGCCGGCACGGTGACAAATGCCGGCATCTCCGCAAACGACGGAACGATCGCAGCCTTGGCAAACAGCAACGGCATATTTTCCAACACCGGCAGAATAAATGGCACGGCAACGGTGACGGGCGGCTCGCTGGTCAACGATGGGATCGCCGGGGCCGTCGATATCGGCGACGGAGGGCTTTTGTCCGGCAACGGAAGTGTCGGCGAGTTGTTCGTCAACTCAGGCGGAGTGCTTGCGCCAGGTACAGGGATAGGAACGGTCACCGTCGATGGGGACCTCACGTTTCGTGCGGGTTCAACCTACCAGCTCGACATAGACGCGAGCGGCCGTTCCGATACGGTGAATGCAACCGGTGCGGTATCCATCCAAGGCGGTACGCTGGATATTCTGGCGGCAGGCGGCAATTACCTGCCGGCTACAAGCTACACGATACTGAGTGCAGGCAGCATTACCGGCGGCTTCGACAGCGTTTCGAGCGATTTTGCCTTTCTGTCGCCGACGCTCAGCTACGGCACCACCGGAATCGACGTGCAGCTTGACCGCAACGGTGTTCAATTCGCGGATGTCGCCAAAACAGCAAACGGCCGCGCAGCCGCCGCCGCCGTCCAGGCGCTGGGATCGGGGCGCTCTATCTACGATACAGTTTTGTCGCTGGATTCCGTCACGGCAAACAGCGCCTTCTCCCAGTTGAGTGGTGAGGTTCATTCCTCGCTCAAAAGCGCCATGCTGTGGAATAGTCGGTTCACGCGCCAAGCAATCCTCGATGAGGTCACAGCGGATCCGGAGGGTCGCACCGAAGACTTGGCATTCTGGACCGCGGGCTTTCAGGCCTCCAACATCTGGTCAGGGAACGGAAATGCAGCCAGCATCGACAGCCATACGGCTGGCGGGCTGTTCGGAGCAGATGGACCGATTTCCGATCAGTGGCGTGTCGGCGGCGTCGTGGGCTATAGCCATGACACGTTCCAGCAAGCGAACGCGGATTCATACCACGCCGGCCTATATGCCCTCGGAGATCTCGGCCCGGTCAACATCGTCGGCGGCGCCATCTATTCCCACAACGAAGCCTCGACGCGGCGCAGCGCCATGTTTGGTACGTTTGCGGATCGCCTTACGGCCGCCTATGCGAGCGCCACCAGCCAGGTCTTTGGCGATCTCTCCTGGACGTATGACATGGATCCCGTCACGCTCCAGCCTTTCGCCAATCTCGCCTATGTCAATCTCGACACAAATGGCTTTCGTGAAACAGGCGGCGACGCAGCCTTGTCGACAACGGGCAGCAATGACAATGCTATCGCCACCTCCATAATCGGCGTGCGCTGGTCTAGGGAGTGGCCGGAAAACGACCTGCCTATCGCTCTTTCCGGTATGCTTGGCTGGCGGCATCTCGCAGGTGACGTGACGCCGTACTCCAGCCTGGCATTCACGGGCGGCGTACCATTTGTTGTTGAAGGTGCTGAAATGCCCAGAGACTCGCTGGTCGCGAGGCTTGGTGTGTCGGCAAAGCTTTCAAAATCGGTCCGCGTGACGCTGAGCTATTCCGGCGAATTCGGCAAGGGCCTTCATTCCAATGCTGCGGAGATGAGCGTCGTGGCGAATTTTTAGGGCCTCTTTGCCGCATCGCTGTTGAGGCCGCATTTTGCGACCGATAGCGAAGGTGTCTGGTTGCCTGTGAGCAATGCTCGTTCAACTGCCGCTGCGAATTGTCATGTTGCTTGAGCTGAACTCATCGGGCGATCGGACAGCATCTTCTCCCGCTAGGTCGCGCCTGCAGTTTTCCAACAACTGAAGGAGAGATGTTGCCTCCCTAACGATATCGATAAATGTCGTATCCTCCGCATCAGCAAGCTTCGCGATGAGAGCCTGGATTTCGGCAATCAGACCAAAAATCGGCTGAGGAGGTTCCTCGGGGATACGACGTGCCGCAATCTCAAGAACCCCTCCCAAGCTTGTGACAATTCGACTGACGACCTCGCGTCGACGTTGCCGCAGGTCCGCCGACGATCTATCGAATTGGCGGTGGGGTTCTTTGTTGATGATGTCGGCCATTCGCGCTGCTCTCGCCAGAATTCAAACTGTGGGCTCAATTTGCTCATGACAGAGCCCGTGAAATCCGACGCGCTTCAATACCACGGACCGGGCGCCCATCCCCAATAGTAGAGTTCGTAATCCTGAGGTGTTCGTTCGGCGAGGGCATCACCAGCATTCTGGACACGCTCGCCGCCGGAAAAGAACCGAGCGAGATTTGACGCAAAGCGACTGATCGTTTCAACCATGAACGGCCTCCCGTGGCTGCGAGTGGAATTCATGCGGCCCATCGGGCGCAAACGAGTCCCGGCGCGCATTTGCAAGAAGGCTCCGCGCGGGTGCCAGCGGCCCGTAAAGCATGAGCAAACGGTTCTGCTCTTTCGAATCGAGACGATACCGTCGCGAAAAATCATAGACATTCCAGAACTCTTCCGAGCCGGACGATGCGTTCGTCATCTTCGCCTCCTTTCAGGCTATGTTCGGTCAAACGAACGAGCGAAGGACCGACACGCCAAATATTGTCTATAATTATTATGGACAAAAGGAATGAAACTCTCCTCGTGAAAGAACGGAGGAAAAATACGTTCACGACGCGTTTCGAAGTGCGAATGTCATCGACGTTGATGGTGCCATCGAGCATCGCGCAGACATTATAGGCACGAAGATTGCTATGCCTCGACCTGTCCCAACATTGGCAAAAAATTTCCGGATCGCACCGGTGGCCGGATAGCTGGACCTGCTATTTCACGGCAAGAAACGCTAAATTTTCCACATTCAGCAGGAGCTACAGATGCCATTGCAGACAGCGAAAGTCATCGATCTTCAGGCCTACCGGCAATCGCGCGAGCAGGCCGAACGTCCATCCGTAGCGGTTTCGCTTCCAATGCAGCCAATGCTCATGTGGGTACCTTACTGGGGCTTCGTCCCCTTCATGGCAATGGGCATTTCAGGAAATGGCGGCTGATCCGGCGTTCGTATCGGAAGGCGATTTCCGCGACCCAGCCGATGAGGTGACGATACGCACAGGTCGCAACCTTAGACGCATCCGCACTCGCCGCGGTTACTCGTTGGAACGGCTGGCGAAGATCGCGGGCGTAAGCCGTGCTATGCTTGGACAGATCGAGACAGGCAAAAGCAGTCCAACGTTGAGCATCCTGTCCAAGATTGCCGCAGCTCTCGATATTCCGTGCGCGGGCCTGATTGCCGAGCGAGACGAAGCTCCGATTATCGCCGTGCCCCGCGCTAAGTCAAAAGTCCTGTCATCATCGGAAGGTGGGTTCCAGACGCGCGCGCTCTTTCCTTTCGAGGGAGAACGCAAGGTGGAATTCTACGAGATCAGAATTTCGCCACATCACACCGAGATTGCCGAGGCCCACAAGCATGGGACAATGGAGAACCTCGTTGTCGCACAAGGCACCGTCGAAATCATCGCAGGCAGGCAGCCACCCTCCATCCTTGGCGAGGGCGATGCCGTCGTGTTCGATGCAGACGTTCAACACGTCTACCGCAACATGACGGGTACGGAGGCAATTCTGTATCTCGTCACCACTTATCTCGAAGATGTCCGCATCTAGCAGAAAAGCCTCCGTCTCCGGAGGCTTTTCCAGCGATTTCAAATCATAAGCTGCGTCAGGCAGCAGGCATGCAGCACATCATCATGCCGTTGCACATCATCATCATTGGCATGCCGCCGGACATCATGGACATCATGCGCTTGCAGCATTCCATGAACATGTCCTTGTCCATGCCTTCCATTGGCATCATCTCGCAAGTCATGCCGTTTGCAGTCATGGTGCACTTCATCGAGCCCATCATCATTGGCATCATCATGGGCATGCCACCCATTGGCATGGAACCCATCATTGGCATCATCCCGCCGCCCATCATTGGCATCATTGTGCCCATCATCGGATTCATCAAGCCGGGCATCATGTTGTTCATCATTGGCATCATATTCATCGCAGGGTTCATTTCTCTCTCCACTTTCAAGATTTTGTTTCGCCAAATTCTTATTTTGCAGATAAAAGAACTACACAAAGCGGACAATACAAAAGAACGTTCCACGAATCTTTCCTCCAATAGAATGGAGCAAGATCGGCACAGCCGCTCAAATCTTCCGGGATATAAGATATTCCTCCATCATAACGGAATATCTACCTTGCGCGCGCGGACGACAGGTGCGCCTTGCCAAGATCAAGCAACCACTACCGCTTCAAAAGACGAAAAAATGCCGACTCGCCGACGGAAATGATTTTTCCCGCGACTGGCCTAATTTGGTTCGAACACATATCGGCTTGGTCGCAGCAACCTTGTAATTATCGGCATTGGCAGCAGGAAGAACCATGGGAGAGCGGATTGCCAGGATATTTTGCGCGATTGAGTGACCTATCCTCGCAGCCAGAGAAATCGACGCAGCTCTCTAATCTCTGGAGTACCCTCTGCGCCGAGGCCGTCAACGCTTCCGCAAAGGATACCTCGCTGACGCGCGCGATGAACTCGGCCGTGTTGTACCACGGAAGCTTTGCCCAGGCGCTCGCTCAGCGGATTGCGCTGAAACTGGCGAACCACGATCTTGATCAGGAGGAAATCCTGTCGGTCGTTGCGACGGCCTTCGTGAACAATGCTGAGATCGTCTCATATGCGGCTGCCGATCTTACCGCAATCACCGAGAGAGACCCGTCCAACACCGAAGTGCTGACGCCATTCCTCTACTTCAAGGGATTCGTTGCTTTGCAGGGGCATCGCGTCGCTCACTGGCTTTGGCACCATGATAGGCTGCATCTCGCCCGCCACATTCAGAGCCGGCTTTCGGAAGTATTTGGGGTAGACATTCATCCGGCGGCACGAATGGGCCAGCGGATCATGTTGGATCATGGAAGCGGCCTTGTGATCGGCGAGACGGCGGTCGTCGAAGATGACGTTTCGATCTTGCAGAATGTCACACTCGGTGGAACCGGAAAGGAACGTGGCGACCGGCATCCCAAAATACGGCGCGGCGCATTGATCGGAGCGGGAGCCAAAATTCTCGGAAACATCGACATTGGAGTTGGCGCGAAAATCGGCGCAGGGAGTGTTGTGGTGAAATCGGTACCATCTTTCACCTCCGTTGCGGGCGTTCCCGCCAAGGCGGTCGGTGTCCGTCACTCGAATTTGCCGGGTGTCACGATGGACCAGATCGTCACGGAGCCAGAATACATGATCTGATCGTACACCTGCGGTCTGCTGAGGTAGAACTGGCGCGCGCAGCGCAAAGCTGGAAAATCCGCCACTGATGGCGCGCCGAAGCAAAGTCGTCACATCGGCTAAAAAACCGTGCCGCATCCGCCGTAATGGTAAAGGCACGATCAGGAGAACGCCCAAAGCCCTGATGCGATCAGGCCCAGAAACATTAGAATAACGATGGTTTTCTCGGTCGTTGCACTCACGGAATTATCCTGTTTCTGGGGTGGTCTTTGCGCCGCTACAAGCTTGCCGAAACCCTGGAGCTGGCGGCCTCGCCTTCAACGGCGGCGAGAGACAGATGCCACGCCACCTCTTCCCGCATACCGATGCTGGAGCTCAGCGTATTTCGTTCAGCATATTGTCCGGTCGGCTGGATTGCGTGGGTATCACACCTGAAAAATTACAAGATTTGAGAATATCCTTCCCTAACCGGTTTAGACGCCAGTTTTAACCTGAGACACGCAAAGTGGTCCGCGCATGGGCATTTCTGGCATCCGGTCCCACCGAGCCTCAATCCGCGACGGCTGCGGACATTCCCTATAAAAAGAGTAGAATTTTATGCTGGCCATTCGTACTGGCGCCGAAGGCTTTTTCATTCGTCGCAGCGAATGTGGATCGCCGTACTTGGCTTTCATTTTGGCCATTTGAAAGGATGTGGCTGTCCGAGGTTCGCCTCATCCAGCACGACGGGAAACACCACAATGAACAAGAACACGTCACCGAAACTGAACCTCACACGCCGCGCAAGTCTTGGCGCAATTGCTGTGTCCGCCGCCGCGATCGCGATCTTTGCAGCACCGCTGCCGTCCTTCGCCGAAGACAAGTCGATCAAGGTCGGCATCATCAGCGGCGAAGACGAAGACGTCTGGCGCGTTGTCGTCGAACAGGCCGCGAAGACCGGCCTGAAGATTGAAACGGTCGTATTCAACGACTACACGCAGCCGAACGAAGCGCTTGAGCGCGGCGAGATCCAGGCCAACGCCTTCCAGCACCAGCCATACCTTGACAACCAGATCAAGCAGAACGGCTACCACATCGTCAACGTCGGCTATACCGGCGTCTGGCCGATCGGGCTTTATAGCAAGAAGATCAAATCCATTGCCGACATTCCTGAAGGTGCCGCGATCGGCGTGCCGAATGACCCGTCGAACGAAGGCCGCGCGCTGCGCGTGCTGCAGAATGAGGGCGTGATCAAGCTGAAGGAAGGAACCGGCATCCTCGCAACCGTCGCCGACGTGACTGACAATCCGAAGAAGGTTCAGATCAAGGAACTTGATGCTGGCGTCGTCGGTCGCGCCATCGACGATCTGGACGCTGCGGTCGTCAACACCGATTGGGCCTTGAAGAGCGGACTGTCGGCATCTGACCGCATCGCGCAGGAGCCGATAGCGGACAATCCCTATCGCAACTTCATCGCCGTCAAGGCCGACACCAAGGATGAGCCTTGGGTGAAGAACCTTGTCTCGGCTTATCAGAACGATGCCGTCAAGGCGGAATTCGACAAGGTTTACAAGGGAACTGGTCTCAGCGCCTACTAAGCAACGACCCGCGCCAATCAACAGGCGTCCAGAACAAAGCGGTCCGGGCTTCCATGCCTGGGCCGCTTTCAGCGTTCCCGAAGGGAAAGACAATGAACTCATTTGTTTCCGCGCCCGCGGTGACGGTATCAACGGGACAAGACGCCCAAGAGGTGGTCCGCCTCGTCGATGTGCGACGACAGTTCGGCACCACGGCGGCGCTTGACGGCATATCGCTGACGGTCCCCAAGGGAGAAATCCTCGGGATTATCGGCCGCAGCGGGGCTGGCAAGTCGACCCTGATCCGTTGCCTCAACGGCCTCGAACGCCCGGACAGCGGTGAGATTCTCATCGAAGGCCACAGCATCGGCGGGCTTAGCGAGAAGGCTTTGCAGCCGCTGCGCCGTCGCGTCGGCATGATTTTCCAGCATTTCAATCTGCTGTCGGCGAAGACCGTCGAGGAGAATGTGGCGCTGCCGCTGAAAATCTCAGGCGTCGGCAGAGCCGAGCGACTGAAGCGCGCGCATGAACTGCTCGATCTGGTCGGCCTCGCCGAAAAGGCAAAATCCTATCCGTCGTCTTTGTCAGGCGGACAAAAACAGCGTGTCGGCATTGCCCGCGCCCTCGCGGCGCGGCCTGCCCTGTTGCTCTCAGACGAGGCGACTTCGGCGCTCGATCCGGAAACGACGCGGTCCATTCTCGCACTACTGAAAGACATCAACCGCAAGCTTGGTCTGACTATCGTGCTCATCACGCACGAGATGGAAGTGGTGCGAAGCATCGCCGATCGTGTGGCGGTCATCGACGCCGGTCGCATTGTCGAAGAAGGCAAGGTTTGGTCTGTCTTCGCCAATCCGGAAGCGACCATTACCCGCAGCCTGTTGTCCGGCATCCGTCCGCAACTGCCTGAACAGATAGCTGCTCGTCTGTCTCCGACGACAGGCGCGGCAGCGATCCTCAGCATTGATCTGGCAGGCCCGGAAGCAAAGGGCAGTCTGTTCGCCGACCTATCCGCAGAGTTGCCGCATTCGTTTCGGCTGATTCATGGCGGCATCGATCACATCCAGGACCAGCCGGTGGCGCGGCTCTTCATTTCCGTTCCGATGCAGGACGCCGCACTGAAGGGCAAGGTTCAGCAATTTCTGGAGGCGCGTGCAGCACGCGTGGAGGTACTTGGCTATGACACCGATCATGTTTGATCTTCTGATGCGCTCGCTTTGGGAAACGATTGTCATGACCGGCGCATCCGGCCTGATCTCGCTGATCTTTGGCTTGCCGCTTGGCTTGGCGCTAGTGGTGACCAGTAAAGGCGGCTTGGCGGAGCAGAGTTGGGTCAACAGCGTTCTTGGCGCCATCGTCAACGGGTTCCGCGCGGTGCCGTTTATCATCCTGCTGGTCGCGCTCATTCCACTCACTCGCCTGATTGTCGGCACGGCGCTCGGCACATGGGCTGCGATCGTCCCGCTGGCCATTGCCGCGACACCCTATTATGCCCGCATCGCCGAAGTGTCGCTTCGTGAGGTTGATCGCGGACTGATCGACGCCGTCCGGGCCATGGGTGGAAACCGATGGACTGTCATCCGCGAGGTGCTTGTGCCGGAAGCACTGCCGGGCATTGTCTCCGGCTTCACCGTGACGTTGGTGACCTTGATCGGTGCATCGGCAATGGCCGGCGCGATCGGTGCGGGCGGGCTTGGCGATCTTGCCATACGCTATGGATATCAGCGGTTTGAGACCGCGGTCATGGTCGCTGTCGTCGCCGTTCTCATCGTCCTTGTTTGCGGTATCCAGTGGTTCGGAGATCGTTTGGTCAGGCGGCTTGACCACAGATGATCGAGCATGCTTTGGGGAGAGACAGACAACGCCTTTTCGACACCCGTAATTAGAAAAATTTTCGACGAATGGCGCTATCGACGCACGCCGCGAGGCTGCCGCCCCGGTGGCAAACCACTATAAGTCTTCCAACATTTTACAGGAGAGGGATTCCATAATGTCATACGCAAACGGCCGCCTCAAACTATGCGGCGCGGCAATTATCGCGGCATTGCTGTCGACCACGTTCATGAGCAACGCTGTGGCTGCGACGCCCGACAATGCACTGGTGGTCGCACAGTCGATCGACGATGCCGTCAGCTTCGACCCCGCCGAAGGCTTCGAGCTCACGACCGTTCAATCCTTCAACAATATCTACCAGCGCCTCATTCAGTCCGACCGAACCGACGCGACCAAGATCGTCCCCGCGCTTGCGAGTTCCTGGACAGCAGGCACAGATGGCAAGAGCCTGACTTTCAAGCTCGATCCCGCCGCGAAATTCGCATCTGGCAACCCGCTGCGCCCCGAGGACGTGATCTTCTCGTTGTCGCGCGCAGTGAAGCTCAACAAGTCCCCGGCCTTCATTCTAAACGAACTTGGCTGGAAGGCCGAGACCGTCGACAAGGCCATCGAGAAGGTCGACGACACAACCGTCAAGCTGACCTGGACCGCCGAGGTTGGGCCGTCTTTTGCCCTATCGTTGCTGACGGCTCCAATCGCCTCGATCGTCGATGCGAAGACCGTTGAAGCACAGGTCAAGGACGGCGATTTCGGCAACGCATGGCTGAAGACCAACTCCGCCGGCAGCGGCGCTTTTGCAATCGCCAACTACACGCCGCATGAAGCGCTGGTCCTGCAGGCCAACCCGACCTCGACGGACAAGCCAAAGCTGGAAACCGTGATCCTGCGCAACGTTCCAGACGTCGGCGCCCGCCGCCTGCTGGTTGAACAGGGCGATGCCGACATTGCCCGCGGCCTTTCCGCCGACCAGATCGACGCACTGAAAACGAAACAGGGCCTCAAGGTGCTGGCGGTTCCCTCGGCGCGCACCGATTATATCCTCATCAACTCCAAGGCCAATCCGACGCTCGGCAATCCCGCCTTCTGGGAGGCGGCCCGCTACCTCGTCGACTACAACGGCATTGCCAAGGATCTGCTGCGTGGCCAGAGCCAGGTCCACCAGGCCTTCCTGCCGGTCGGCTTCCCGGGCGCCGTCACCGATACGCCGTTCAAGCTCGATGTCGACAAGGCCAAGAAGGTTCTCGCGGACGCAGGCATCAAGACGCCGGTGAAGGTTCAGTTCATCGTCTTCAACGACCAGCCCTTCCTGTCGATCGCCCAGTCGCTTCAGTCGAGCTTCGCCAAGGCGGGCATCGAACTCGATATCCAGCCGGGTGTCGCCAGCGAGATCTACGCAAAGGGGCGCTCCGGCAAATACGAGATGACGCTGCGTTACTGGATTCCGGATTATTTCGACCCTCATTCCAACGCGAGCGCCTTCGCCATCAACCGCGACAACTCCACCAACACCGCGGCAAAATATGCCGGCTGGGTCATCCCCGAGCTGACCGACGAGACGCTGGCAGCCGTCAAGGAGCAGGACGCCGCCAAGCGTGTCTCGCTCTACGAGGATCTGCAAAAGAAGGTGCAGAAGAGCTCGCCCTTCGTTTTCATGCTTCAGGGCAGCGATCAGGTCGTGCTAAGCGACAAGATCAAGAACTACGTTCAGGGCCTGAATGCTGACCAGGTCTATTACGACAAGGTGGAAAAATAAGTGCAAGCTGCGGATATCCGCACGCAATCCGACACTGAAAACTCCCGTCGGCCAATCGGCCGGCGGGGGTTCTCTTTGTTGTGGGGTCTCTCGCGCTGGCTGTGGTCCTGTGCGCTGACGCTGCTCGGACTTGCGATCGTCACCTTCTGCATGACACGGCTTGCGCCGATCGACCCTGCCCTGCAGCTGGTCGGCGATCATGCCAGCCAGTCGAGCTATGACGCGGCGCGTCTGGCGCTCGGTCTCGATCAGCCTCTTCCTGTGCAGTTCCTGCGGTATCTCCAGGCCGCGATCTCCGGCAATCTCGGCCAGTCGATCTCCACCGGCCAACCCGTCGCGCTAGATATCGCCCGCACGTTTCCCGCAACCATCGAGCTGGCGACGGCAGCAATCATCCTTGGCTCCGTCGTCGGGCTGGCGCTCGGCATAGCGGCCGGCATGAAGCCTGGAACGTGGATCGACGCAATGGCACGTGTGGTCTCGCTGTTTGGCTATTCGGTTCCGATCTTCTGGCTCGGGCTGCTGATGCTCCTCCTCTTCTACGCCCGCCTTCACTGGGCGCCAGGCCCCGGCAGGCTTGACGTCGTGTTCCAGTATACGGTGAAGCCGGTCACCGGCTTTGCCGTCATCGATGCCTGGCTTTCCGGCAAGGCCGGTGCCGTTCGAGACGTCTTCGCACATCTGGCGCTCCCGGCGACTGTTCTTGCACTGCATGCTCTAGCCGGCATCTCCAGGCTGACGCGTGCCGCCGTGCTCACAGAGCTTGGCCAGGAATATGTGACGACCGCGCGCGCCAAGGGTGCCAGCCTTGGCCGCGTCGTCTTCGTGCATGTCCTTCCCAATATTTCCGGCACCCTGATCACAGTCGTCGCGCTGGCCTATGCCAGCCTGCTTGAGGGCGCCGTGCTGACCGAAACGGTCTTCGCGTGGCCTGGGATCGGCCGCTATCTTACGACCGCGATGTTTTCCGGTGACATGCCGGCGATCCTCGGCGCGACGCTTGTCGTCGGCAGTTCCTTCGTGCTGCTAAACGCCTTGACCGATCTTACCGTCAGCAACATCGGAAAGGATCGGGTGCGATGAGCCTTGCAGTCGTATCACTCGTTCGCCCGACATCCGTCGCCCGCCGCATTCTGCGGTCGCCATCGTCAGCTACCGGCGCACTGATCATCTTCGTGGTGCTCGCCGCGGCGCTGTTGGCGCCTTTGATCGCGCCTTATGATCCCAACCTGCAGGAAACCGCGAACCGCCTCGCCGCTCCAAGCGCCAGCCACCTCCTCGGCACCGACGCGTTCGGACGCGATCTCCTGTCGAGGATCCTTTATGGCGCCCGGCCAACCCTCTTGCTGGTGCTCTTCGTCATCGTGCTGATGGCACCGATCGGCATTGTCGTCGGTATTCTGGCGGGCTATTTCGGCGGTATCGCCGAGCGCGTTCTGATGCGCATCACCGATATCGTCATGTCCTTTCCGCGGCTGCTGCTGGCCTTTGCCTTCGTTGCGATCATGGGGCCCGGTCTGCTGAACGGCGCGTTGGCGCTCTCCCTGACAAGCTGGCCAGCTTACGCCCGGCAAGCCAGGGTCGAGACGACGGCGCTGAAACGCAGCGATTATCTTGCCGCCGCCGAAATGGTGGGTATCAGAGGTATCCGATTGCTGTGGGAACATGTCCTGCCGCTGGTTCTTCCTTCTGCCATCATCCGGCTGGCGCTCGATCTGTCTGGCATCATCCTTGCCGCCGCCGGCCTCGGATTTCTGGGGTTGGGCGTCCGGCCGCCAACTGCGGAGTGGGGATCGATGGTGGCCGAAGGCACGCAGGTCATTTTCGATCAGTGGTGGATCGCCGCCGTACCGGGCTTTGCCATCCTCATCACGTCGCTCGGCTTCAATCTCGTCGCCGACGGGCTGCGCGACATACTGGACCCTCGCCATGACTGAGCCCCTGCTTGCCGTCGATGACCTGAGGATCGCTTTCCCGTCGGATGCCGGTCCGATTGAGGTGGTCAAATCGACGTCCTTCACGATCGGCCGGGAAATCGTGGCGTTGGTCGGAGAGTCGGGATCCGGCAAATCGATGACCGGTCGCGCCATTATGGGACTGCTGCCAAGTCGGGCGAAGGTGACGGCAAGGACCCTGTCTTTCGAGGGCCGGGATTTGACTGGATTGACCGCCGGCGCATGGAACGGCCTGCGCGGCAGCGACTTGGCCCTGATCCTGCAGGATCCGAAATTCTCCCTCAATCCGGCTCACCGCGTCGGTCGCCAAGTCGAGGAGACGTTGCTGCTCCATACTAGGCTGTCGGCGGCAGAGCGCCGTGATCGCGCGCTTGATATGCTGGAGAAAGTCGGACTACCCGATCCCGTCCGCGTTTACGCCAGCTATCCGGCAGCCCTTTCGGGTGGCATGGGGCAGCGGGTGATGATCGCCGCCATGCTGGTAAACCGGCCGAAGCTGATCATCGCCGACGAGCCGACCTCCGCGCTCGACCGGGACCTTCAGGACCAGATCTTGACGCTCCTACGATCGCTGACGGAGGAATTCGGCATGTCGCTGCTGCTGATCAGCCATGATCTGCAGCAGGTTGCCCGCTATGCCGATCGCGTTCTGGTCATGCGTCAGGGCCAGATCGTCGACCGTCTAGCCGCCGCCGGCCTTTCCGACGCGCAGTCGTCTTACACCAGGGGCCTCTGGTCGGCGCGACCTTCGGCAGCAACCTACGGAACACGGCTTCCTACACCAGACGCCGCAGGCGGCACGCCATGAGCGCGCTCTCCGTCGAGAACCTCTCCATCGTCTTCAACGGCAAGGCTGGAGGCTTCGCAGCTGTCGATGACATCAGCTTCGATGTCGCAGAGGGGGAAACATTTGGCCTGATCGGGCCATCCGGCTGCGGCAAGACGACGGCCCTGCGTGCCGTCGCCGGTTTGAACCTTGGTTGGAGCGGTGCGATCGCAGCTTTCGGTGCGTCGCTGCAACCCGGCCGGAAGATAACAGGTTCGCTACGCCGCGATATCCAGATGGTCTTCCAGGACCCCTATTCCTCGCTGCACCCGCGCCACCGTATCCGCCGCATCCTTGGCGAGCCGCTGGCGCTTGCTGGTAGTGTCAACGTGGAAGAAGAGTTAGGCAGCGCGCTGGATCGCGTCGGGCTCAGTGCCGACATTGCCGGCCGTTATCCACATCAGCTGTCAGGTGGCCAACGACAGCGTGTCGCCATCGCTCGCGCCCTGCTGCTGAAGCCGCGACTTCTGCTGCTTGACGAGCCGACGTCGGCACTCGACGTTTCCGTGCAAGCCGGCATCCTCAATCTTTTGAGCGACTTGAAGCGTGATCACGGCATGACGCTGCTGCTCGTCAGCCACGACCCGGGAGTGGTCGCTCACATGTGCGACCGAGCCGTGGAAATGGGCAAAGGGAAAATCCGGCGCACTCTCACACGCGCGGATCTCGAACTCCTTTAGCGCTTCATCGGCAAATTCCGACGATCTCGCTTTCAGCGTGCCTCTAGACCGTATCAGCCTCAAAGCACGGCCGCGAAACCGCGCTTCAAATCCTCCTTGAGGTCATCGACATCCTCCAATCCGACATGAAGTCGCAAAACGGGTCCTTCTGCGGGCGGTTGCAGTATCTGCCGTTCATTGAGATCGACATGAAGCGCGAGGCTGGCAAATCCTCCCCACGAGTAACCGAGCCCAAAGATTTCGAGAGCGTCGAGGAAGGCGTGTGCCTTTGCTTTGAAGTCATCATGCCTACCGACGGCGAGCACGAAAGAGAACACCCCGCTCGACCCCTTGAAATCACGTTTCCATATCGCGTGATCTGGAAAACTCGGCAGCGCCGGGTGAAGCACACGCGCGACATCGTCGCGAGCTTCCAGCCATTGCGCGACTGCCAACGCACTGGATTGGTGCCGCTCTAGCCGCACGCCCATGGTGCGTAGTCCACGCAACACCTGATAGGCATCGTCGGCAGCCCCGCATATGCCAAGCGCACCGTTGGCTTGCCTCAGTTTTTTCCAGCTGCGCGCATTGGCCGACACCGTCCCAAGCAGGATGTCGCCGTGGCCGGCCGGATACTTGGTCGATGCCTGTATCGATACATCAACGCCGAAATCGAGCGGCCGAAAATAGAAAGGCGTTGCCCATGTGTTGTCCATGGTAACAACCGCATCGTGACGATGTGCGACAGCGGAGATGGCAGGAACATCCTGAATGTCGAAAGTATTCGATCCCGGCGCCTCGAGATGAACGAGCTTGGTATTTGGCTTGAAAAGCGTCTCGATGTCGGCGCCGATCGAAGGGTGATAGTATTCTATCTCTACTCCGAAGCGGGCAAGCATCGTGTCGCAGAAATGGCGGACATTCCCGTAAACGGAATCGACGATCAGCGCGTGATCGCCGGGCGAGAGATAGGCCAGAAACGGCAAGGTAACCGCCGCCAGACCGGAAGGCACGATGATCGTTCCGGCGGCGCCTTCAAGCTCATTGACCGCCGAACACAACGCGTCAGTCGTCGGCGTACCGCGGGTGCCGTACGTGTATTTCTGCCGTGGAGTCTCCATTGAAGCCGCATCGGGGAAGAGCACCGTGGAGGCGCGCACCACGGGAGGATTAATGAAGCCGTGGTAGTCCAGCGGATCATGGCCCGTCTTCACCAGCTGCGTGTCCTGACCGAGGCCCGTCGTTTTTCTGCCGTTGTCTGTCATGATACTTTCGGTTCTGCGTTCGTTGAGCGGACCGGGCATGGCTTTCCTGTCCATGGACCGCTGTCTGGCTAATTGTCTTCGATGCCGCACTTTGCCACCCCAGCCGTGGCGCAATCAGGGTGACGAAATCATCGAGGATCTGACGGTATTCCTCATCCTCGAACTCGTAGGGCAGTTCGAGCCTGAATTCGTCGACCTCGGCAAGGATGGGGTCGGCTAGGAGACGCTCCACGATCTCGTCCGCCATTCCGACGACATCCGGCGCGAATAGCGTCCGTCGCTCACCTTGTGGGCTGCGGGTTCGTTCGTTGCGCCCGGCGGCGTAGTCGAGATAGCGACGGCGCGTGGCGGACCCGGCGCCATCGAGCGGCACGATGACACGACCGAGCGCCACCCGCCCCCTCGGCTTTGCTACCTTCCGATAAGCTTGCAGCTGGCGCGCCTGGGCGATGAAGAAGTCGTCCGTATCTTCGCCTGATGTGACGTTACCGATCAGGAGATTGAAGCCGTTCGCGCCCGCCCAGGTCGCGGATCGCAGGGATCCGCCGCCGTACCAGACACGATCGATCAATCCCCGCGCATAGGGCTGCAGCCGCGGGCGCTGTGGCCCGAAGGGCGTCTTGATGGTCGTGCTCTCGTCGCCGAGATGTTCGCCCCGCAGATTGCTCGTGAAGCGCAGCACGCGATCATGGGTGAAATCGAGACTCTCCCATTCACCGTCGAACACCAGCGGGGCGATCAACTCGGCGTGGAGCGGCCGCCCGGCACTGAGGCCGACATTGAGCCGTCCTCGAGACAAGACATCCACCATCGAAAGGTCCTCGGCCAGGCGATACGGGCTCTCATAGCCGATCGGGATGACCGCGGTTCCAAGCTGGATACTGCTTGTCCGCTGTGTTGCCGCCGCCAGAAACGCGCTGGCCGATGAAATACCCGGCTCAAGATGCCGCTGCCGGACCCAGGCGCTGTCGAAGCCAAGCGCTTCGCCATAGCCAAAGAGCTGTAGGGTCTGCTCAAGTCCCTGGACTGGGTTGCCATCAGAGTAGTTTCCAGGCGTCAGAAAGCCGATGTGCTTGATAGCGGGACGCGTGCGTGTCATCTGCAACCCCTCACGATTTCGGCAGGCCAGGCGGGTTGGTCTCCGATTTCGGCAAGGCTTCCTCGCTCAATTGCCAACGCGCCAGGATTTTCGCGTAGTCGCCACTGGCGATCAACCTATTCGTGGCAAGCGTCAGGGCATCCGCCAAACCACTGCCCTTGCGCGTCGTGATGGCCACATCGGAACGCTCCGGCCAGCCGGCGCTTAGCGTTCCGACACGCTTGATATTCTTGTCACGGCTGGCGATATAAACGAGTTGGGCGTTGGGCTGGACAATGACATCGGCGCGTCCCGAGGAAAGCGCAAGAAGGCTGGCTGCCTCGTCGTCGTAATATTGCAGCTCAAGGGGTTTCAGGCCTGCCGCGATATTCTTTTCGTTCCATTTCAGAAGAATGCGCTCCTGGTTGGTTCCCGCTCCGACGATGATCCGCAACCCCGCAGCGTCCTTTGGCTCCTTGATCGATTGAACCGGACTATCAGCTTTGACGAAGAACCCGTGCAGTCCTTGACGATAAGTGGAAAAATCGAACTTTTCCTTGCGCTGCTCGGTCACGCCGACATTGGAGATGACCGCATCGTATTTGCCAGACGACAATCCGAGCGGCCAGTCGATCCAGGCGACCGGGACCAGTTCGATCTTCAGCCCCAGCGTATCGGCGACCGCGATGGCATAGTCCGGATCGGCGCCGACCACGGTCTGCGCGTCCGTTGCATAGGTCGCCAGAGGCGGACCGCCGGGGCTAACAGCGACCGTGAATGTGCCCGGCGTAACGAACTTGAAATCGCCCGGAATTGCGGCAATGGCGGTCTCGTTTTTCTCCGCCCTGATTCTCCCAGCCTGTTGCGGGCTGAGATCGAAATCTTCCGAGTAGGCCGATTGGGCACCGGCAAGCGTGATTGCGGAAAGGGCGGCTAGCAGAATTCGGAAAGTCCAGCGCGTCATATGATCATCTCCGGATCGAAAGGAGGGAGCCGGCACGATATTGCAGCGCCGGCAGGTTGCCTGTAATCAGGAACCGCTTTTCGGCAGGCCCGGAGGATTGGTCTGCGCCTTGGTGATCGCCTCAGGGCTGAGCTTCCAGGTCTCAAGCACCTTTTGATAAGCGCCGCTGGCAATCAGGTCGTTAAGAACATCCGTCAGTGGTTCCGCGAGACCGCTGCCCTTGCGTGTTGTGACCGCAATCTCCGCGGTGATCGGCCAACCGCCGCTGACCGTGCCGACCAGTTTCGTCTTGCCATTGATCGCGGCCGCATAAGCCTGGGTGGCGTTGACGCTGAACACCGCGTCGGCGCGGCCCGACTGGACGGCGAGGTCCTTGACTGCATTGTCATCGTAATACTGGACGTCGATCGGCTTCAGACCGGCGGCGACGTTCTGTCTGTCCCACTCCAGCAGAATCTTCTCCTGGTTGGTCCCGGCGTCGGTGATAATCTTCAGCCCGGCAATATCCTTCGGCTCCTTGAGCGCGGCAATCTTGCTGTCCGCCTTGACGTAGAAACCGAGTTCATCCTTGCGATAGGTCGAGAAGTCGAACTTCGCCTTGCGCTCTTCCGTGACAGTGACATTCGAGATGACGGCATCGAACTTGCCGGATACCAGCCCCAGTGGCCAATCCGCCCAAGCGACTTCCACCAGTTGCAGCTTGCGTCCGAGGCTGTCTGCGATCACCTGAGCCAGATCGACATCATAGCCGATGACCGTTTTGGAATCGGATGCGTAGTCATGCAGCGGCAGGCTTCCACTCGTGCTGATGCCGATCGTCAGCACTCCATCCTCTACGAACTTGAAGGTCTTGGGCACTTCGGCGATGCGCTTGTCGTTCTTCTCGACCCTCAGGCGATTTGCCTGCTCAGGGCTGAGATCGAAGCCATCGGCCGCCAGGACTGGAGCAGCGGCCAGCGCCGTTGCCGTCAGGGCGCCCACCACAAAAAGCCTTGTCTTCCCGATAAAGTTCATTTCCCGTCTCCTTGTTTCATCCCTAAATTGCACTTGCAGTCTCGGTGCCGCGATCGTCTGCAACACCGCATCTTGGAAGTCTTATCGATCAGAGGACCTTGGCGAGGAACTCGCGGGTGCGCTGGTGATCCGCGGCCGTGAAGATGCGCGCCGGGGGGCCGATCTCGATCACCTTGCCGGCATCCATGAAGACAACGGTGTCGGCGACTTCGCGGGCAAAGCCAATTTCGTGCGTGACGATGATCAACGTCGTCCCAGTTCGTGCCAGTTCCTTGATGACGTCGAGCACTTCGCCAACCAGTTCGGGATCGAGCGCCGAGGTCGGCTCGTCGAACAGCAGAACCTTGGGACGAAGCGCGAGCGCACGGGCAATCGCCACCCGCTGCTGCTGGCCACCCGACAGCTGACGTGGGTAGGAATCGATCTTCTCGGACAGACCGACCCGGGCCAACAGTTCCTCCGCCAGCAGAATGGCAGCCTCGCGCTCCATGCCGCGCACCTGTATCGGCGCTTCGATCAGGTTTTCCAGAACGGTCATGTGAGGAAAGAGATTGAAGTTCTGGAACACCATGGCGATATCAGCCCGTCGCGCCAGGATATCCTTCTCCTTCAGCTCATAGAGCGTGTCGCCCTGCTGGCGGTAACCGACCAGCTCGCCATCGATCGAGATGAACCCGTCATCGACACGCTCGAGGTGGTTGATCGACCGCAGCAGCGTGGACTTGCCGGAGCCGGAAGGGCCGAGAATGACCGTGACGCTCCCGGCCGGTATGGCAAGCTCGACATCGTCCAGCACCTTGAACGATCCGAAGCTCTTGGAGATGCCGTGAATGTTGACCGTGCCGCCACGCCGGAGCGTCGGCGCATCGCGGAAACCGGGTCGGACGATCCGCGACGAAACGACCGGACGTTCCGGGCGGGCGGACCGGAAGCGATCACGTAAGGCCTTGAACGGTAGCGGAAGCGGATTGCGCACCGCACCCTTGGCGAAATGGCGCTCGATATAGTGCTGGGCGATCGACAGCACCGTCATGATGATCAGGTACCAGGCCGTCGCCACCATCAGCAGCGGTATGACCTCAAGATTGCGGCGATAGATGACTTGAACGGTGTAGAACAGCTCCGGAAGCGCCAGGACGTAGACCATCGAGGTTCCCTTGGCGAGACCGATGATCTCGTTGAACCCCGTCGGCAGTATCGAGCGCATAGCCTGCGGCAGCACGATCCGCAGCGCCTGCCGACGTCTTGGAAGCCCAAGGGCCGCGGCGGCTTCGTGCTGCCCCTGATCGACGGACAGGATCCCGCCGCGGACAATCTCCGCGAAGAAGGCCGACTGGTTCAGCGTCAGCCCGAGAAAGGCAGCGGCGAATGGCGTCAGCAGCTGGACAGTGGGGTAGTTGAGGAAAACCGTATCCGTGAAAGGTATGCCGATGGTGATCGTCTCGTAGAGATAGCCGAGATTGTTGAGAACCAGCAGCAACACGATCATCGGTATGGAACGCAGCAGCCAGATATAGCCCCATGAGAGCCCCGACAGTAGCGGCGACTTCGACACACGTGCCAAGGCTAATAGCGTTCCAAGCACGGATCCCGAGATCGCGGCAAGTGCTGTCAGAAGTAGCGTCCGGCTGAGACCGACGAGGATCGGCTCGGCGAAAAACCATTGCGCGAAGACATCCCAACCCCAACGAGGGTTGGTGAACGTCGAGTAGAGGACCGCCGCGATAATAGCAGCCGAGAACACAGTGCCAGCGAGCCGCCCGGGGTGACGGGCCGGAACGATTTTGTAACGTGCGTAGTCATGCCCATGGCTTGCCGCCTTCAGATGGAGATCGGTGCTCGGGAATTCCGTGGTCAATGCCATTGCGCTGCCCCTTGTTTGATCGGCCGGCGCTACGCGCGCTGGGCCACACGCACATCGCGCTGAAACGTTTCGGAGACCGCCAGATGGCGAATGTCCTTTTCGAACGGCAGGGACTTGTAGATTTCGGGATCAACGCTTTGATCGAAGAGCGCGGTGTAGCCGTAGTTCAGGTAGAGGCCCACGGCTTCTGGCTGGCGGAAGCCCGTGGTCAGGTAGATCCTGGAATAGCCCTGGCGTGCCGCCTGGGCCTCAAGCTCGACCAGCAATGCCCGGGCAAGTCCCTGGCGTCGTAGATCCGAGCGCGTCCAGATCCGCTTGAACTCGGCGGTCTGGTCGTCATGGCGCATGAAGGCACCCCCGCCGATCGTCTCTCCATCCCGCAACAGCAGGATGAAATTGCCGTGCGGCTCCGCGAACGCCTCAGGCGGATAACGGTTCAGCTCCGCCTTTGCGCCCTCTTCGTTGAAGTAGTTGCCATAGCGGCCGTCGTATTCGCGGATCAGTTCATCGATCAGCGGCTTTGCGCGCGGATCGAGTGGTGTCGTATAGAGAAAACTGTCACTCATATCGTCGCCACTCCCGTCTATTGAAGAAATGTCTCGGCCAGACGCACCCAGTAGCGGGCCGCCGGCGCGATGATTGCGTCGTTGAAGTCGTATCGAGGATTGTGTAGGGGCGCGCTGTCGCCGTTGCCGACGAAAAGATAGCTGCCGGGCTGCGCCTGCAGCATGAAGGCAAAATCTTCACTTGCCGTACGCGGCCGAAAACCGGTCTCGACGACATTGGAACCTAGCGCGTCGAGCGCCACCTGCCGGGCAAAGCCCGTTTCGTCCGCATGGTTGATCAATGCCGGAAACCCGAGCCGATAATCCACATCCGCACTCGCGCCAAAACTCTCCGCCTGCGCCCGCGCCAACGCCGGAATGCGCTGCTGCAGTTGCTGGCGTACACTGTCGCTGAAGGACCGCATGGTGAGCTTCAGCTCGACGCTGTCAGGAATGACGTTGGATGCAGTCCCGGCATGGATGGAGCCGACCGTCACCACCGCCATTTCCTGCGGATCAACGTTACGAGAGACCACGCTTTGCAAGGCAGTGATGAAGGATGCGGTGGCGAGGACCGGATCGACGGCGCGATGTGGTTCCGCACCATGTCCGCCCTTGCCGATAATCCTGATAACCGCCTGATCAACAGACGCCATGGCGGGTCCCGTCACAAAACCGAACTGGCCTTCGGTCACGCCCGGCCAATTGTGAAGGCCGAACACAGCATCAACAGGAAAGCGATCGAAAAGCCCCTCCGAAATCATCTTGCGCGCCCCGGCGCCGATTTCCTCGGCCGGCTGAAAGATCAACCGCACCGTACCGCTGAACTGGCCCTGCTCCGCCAGATATCTGGCGGCGGCGAGGAGGATCGTCGTGTGCCCGTCATGGCCGCAGGCATGCATGACGCCTGGATTGTTGCTCTCATAGGAAAGCCCGGTTGCTTCCTCGATCGGCAGCGCGTCCATATCGGCGCGGATGCCAATCCGCTTTTGTCCCTCTCCACGCGTGAGGGTAGCGACGATGCCGGTTGTGGCAATGCCCGTCGCCACCTCATAGCCCCAGGAGGAGAGCTTCGATGCGATGATCTTACTTGTACGGCGCTCTTGGAAAGCAAGCTCCGGATACTGGTGAAAGTCGCGGCGTAATGCGACGAACTCGTCGATGTAGCCGGCGATGGCTGCCTCGACCTGATCCTGAGCCTTGAGGGTCTTGGGGATGGCGTTCATGAATTGTCACGCAGCGCCTCAGGCGCCGACGGCCTTTGCAGGTTCGACGGTGTCCAAGGGTGCAGCGTAACGGCTTTCGCGATAGGCCAGACCGAGATGATCACGCAGCGTCGCGCCTCTCAGCACAGGATCGAAATAGCCGCGCCGCGCCAGGATAGGCAGCACGTGAGCGGCGAAATCATCGAAGCCCTCGGCGAGGACAGGGAAGCCGAGAATGAAGCCATCGGCTGCCCCACCGTCCACCCAGCGGATGATCTCACCGGCAATATGGTCCGCCGTGCCGATGAAATCAGTCCGCGGGGTGGCGACGTCGAGGGCAATCTGGCGCAATGTCAGGCTCTTGTCGCGGGCCGTGTTCTTGATCCGGTCCGTGGTAGCGCGGAAGCTGTTCTTGCCGATGTCGCCGAGCTCAGGGAATGGCGCGTCTAGGTCGTAGATACCGAAATCGTGGTGATCGAAGAACCGACCGAGATAAAGCAGTGCTTCCTCGATCGTGACGAGGCTTCGGATTGCCTGATACTTGGCCTCGGCCTCCTCCGCGGTGGCGCCGACGATTGGCCCGATGCCAGGATAGATTCCGATCTCCGCCGCCAGTCGCCCCTGTGCGATCGCACTCTGCTTGACCTGCTTGTAGAACACCTGCGCTTCGGCGATCGGGCCGCCATTGGTGAAGACGGCGTCGGCGTGCTTGCCGGCAAGCCTGATACCTGAATCCGACGCGCCTGCCTGAAACACCACAGGCTGCCCCTGCTTTGAGCGACCGATGTTCAGCGGCCCCTCAATGCGGAAGAAGCGACCCTTGTGGTTGAGCCGGTGAAGCTTGCTCTTGTCCGCATAGACCCCGGTCTCGCGGTCGCGGACAAAGGCATCGTCGTCCCAGGAATCCCATAGACCCTTGACCGCGTCGATGTATTCCTCGGCGATCTCGTAGCGCAGTTCATGCTCCGGATGCTCCCGACTGTAGTTCCGTCCGGAGCCTTCGAGTGGCGAGGTCACAGCGTTCCAGCCGGCGCGGCCGCCGCTGATGAGATCAACCGACGCGAACTGGCGAGCGACGGTGAACGGATCGCTGTAGGACGTCGATACCGTTCCGACGAGACCGATCTTCGAGGTGGAAGCCGCAAGCGCGGACAGGATGGAGATCGGCTCGAAGCGATTGAGAAAATGCGGGATCGATTGCTCGTTGATATAGAGCCCATCCGCTACGAAGGCGAAGGCGATGCCCGCCTCTTCCGCCTTGCTCGCCGTCTTGACGAAGAAGTCGAAATTGGTGCTGGCGTCGGCCGGGCCGCTTGGATGCTTCCAGGCATTCATGTGGCCGCCGGGCCCCTGCAGCATGATGCCGAATGTAATGTTTTTCTGAGCCATGGGATCAATCCTCCTGGTGTAATGTCAGGCGACGAGCGACAGCCGCTCCTTGGCAAGCAACTCGATGGAGTTCAGGCGTTCGGATGCAGTCAGCGCCGGCGTGTCGAGAATGAATTCGCTCACTCCGAAAAGGGCGTGGAGTTCATCGAGCTCCTCGCGAATTTGCCTTGCGGTACCGTGCAGAACGGTCGGTACCTTTTCCTCTGTGTGGAAGTCCGCGAAGCCGGATTGCCGGGCGAATTCAGCGGCCTGCTCCTGGGTGCCGACATTGACGCTCTGGCCGTCGGGCAGAAATACCTTGACGATCCTGAGGTCGCCGACGCGCTCGCGCGCATGGTCCGCGCTATCGGCGGCGAACGCTGCCAGCGCCAGTATCGGCACTTTTCCATTCGTTGCGCGTCCGTAGGCCTCGAACGTCCTGCGAAGATTGTCGCGGTCGCCGTTCAGATGGCCGGCAAACACCAGCGTCCAGCCCTGTCGAGCCGCCAGTTCGGCGCTGTCGACCGATGCGCCGAGCAGGAAGCGTTCTGGCGCCACGGATGGGACCGGTGTGGCCCTTGCCCGATCGGGATCGGGTTCTGCCGCTAGGTAAGCATTGATGTCGGCAAGCTGATCGGCGAAATCACGCCTGCGGGACGGATCCACCGACGACTGCAATGCCCGGGTGGCAACGGGAAAACCGCCCGGCGCCTTGCCAACACCGAGATCGACGCGGCCGGGGGCAAGCGAAGCAAGCAAGTTAAAGGTTTCTGCCACCTTGTAGGCGCTGTAATGCTGCAGCATGACGCCGCCTGAGCCGATACGGATTTTAGACGTTTTAGCAAGAAGATAGGCGATCAGTACCTCAGGAGCCGAGCTGGCGAGACCATCAATGTTATGATGCTCTGCCACCCAAAATCGGTGATAACCGAGTTGCTCCGCCCTCACGGCCAACTTTGCTGTCGCTTGCAGGCCTTGGCCGGCTGTTTGGCCGGACTCGACCGGACTTTTGTCCAGGAGGCTTAGTACGTAAGTCATAGCAGGCGATACCCTCCACATCATTAGTCTATAAAATCAGTAGACAAAATGATTTATAAGGAAGGGTGTTCTCTTTCACGCGGGAGAAGGAGAAAAGTCGCTACCGATAGCGACAATGCAATGGTCAAATCGTTGCATTTGCCCAAACAGAGCGTCGTTACACGAAAAGAGCCGACCACGATGTCCGGGGCAAAAATTCAAAGAGGGAGGAGCGGTTCAAAAAGCGGGATATCGCTTGAGATCTTCTATTGGTTGTTGGCGCGGCATACGCGGGACGAAGGGCTGCACTGTCGCGATAATTTTTAGACGGCGTGAATTATCCTGAAACCGCCTCGTCGACCGAAATCTGCGGGCCGTGGCCAGGCCGCTGACTATCTTGACCGCAGACCGGCTGTCTTGCGCGATACTCCACACACTTCCCGAACTCTTTATGGACATCAGATCGCGTTAACACTGATCCGGTGCCAATTCGCTTGCGCCACTGGCGCGAATCCCAGGACGTTGCGATGCCCTAATCGAGACCAGTTTTTTCTCGGAGGTGGCAAGCAGCCTTCCGGAAGGGACAGTTGAACTACCGGCGGCCGGTAGCGCGGCAACGCGGCTTTGTCCGATGCTAGTCACAAGCATGCGATGCCCAACGAAAGGCCTTGCGGGAAAGTCACCTCCTTGATTTGTCGGGGAATTTTGAGTATATCCGACAAAAGAGAAAACATCAGATCATCACTATGCCGCAAGTTCATATCGACGAAACAATAGCAGAGAAAAGCTATCGGCGAATTCGAGCGGATATCATATTCGGTCGCCTTGTCCCGGGACAAAAACTCAAACTCGACAAGCTGAAAATCGGCTACGACACCAGCATCAGCACCCTACGCGAGGTGCTGAATGGCTTGGCGGCCGAGGGGCTTGTCGTGGCCGAAGAGCAAAAGGGATTCAAAGTCTCGCCTGTATCAGTCGCCGATCTAAAAGAAACAGCCGAGCTCAGACTTCTTCTGGAGACGCATGCTCTCGACCAGTCATTCGTCGATGGTGATGTAGACTGGGAAGCAACGCTTGTCGCGGCCCACCACAAGCTGGCGCGGATGGAACAGGTGATGGCATCTGGAGACACCAGCGGAACGGAAGATTGGAAGCGCTACGACTGGGAATTCCACCAAGCCCTGATCGCAGCTTGCGGCTCTACGTTGCTGATGGAAACGCACTCCGTAATTTTCGATCGATATCTACGGTACCAGATGATCGCCTTGTCTTATCGAGGCGATGTTGCAGCGACTGAGCATCAGCAGCTATTGGATGCCGCCCTGCGGCGAGACGCTGAAGTCGCCAAAGGTATTCTCAAGCAACATATACAAGGTGGCGTAGAGCATGCTCTGGCAAGAGGAAAGCTGACGTAGAGATGTTGAACAAGTTCGCGGGCACAGCCGAGACGATCAGCGACGTGGTATTCCGGCAGCTTCGCCAGGACATCATCTCCGGCACGCTGCCGCCAGGCGCGAAGATAAAGCTGGAGCAGGCCAAGGAACGCTACTCCATCGGAATATCATCGCTGCGCGAAATCCTCAGCCGGCTGGCCACGGAGAATCTGGTCGTTGCCGAGGGGCAAAGGGGCTTCGAAGTCAGCCCCGCCTCACGGCAGGAACTTCTGGAACTGGCCGACCTCAGGATTGTCTTGGAGACGCATGCGATCGAGCTTTCCTTCGTAGCGGGCAACCTTGAATGGGAAGGGCGTGTGGTTGCCGCGCACCATCGCGTCGCGGCCGCCGAACGAAAGCTACTCGAAGGCGATATGTCGCGAACTGTCGATTGGGTCCGTTGTGATTGGGAATTTCACCAGGCGATCGTCTCGGCCTGCAATTCATCGACATTAATGGCGACGCTATCGTCGGTCTTCGACCGTTTTCTTCGATACCACATGCTAGCCGAAAGTTTTCGTGGCAGACCCGTGGTTGAAGACCACAAGCTCCTCTTTGATCTTTCGCTCAAACGCGATGTAGCCGGCGCGATCGCCGTCGTCAGGAGACATGTTCTAAGCGGCGTCGAACATGTGTTGAAAAGTGGAAAGATACCCTGATTTCGCTTAGAGCGCGTCCTTCGGGAGTCCTTCGGGACGCATCTGCTTTTTGAGCGCGGCAATTCGGAAAATGGCATTCGCAGCACCGTAGCCGCGGTAACCGCGGCGTTCGACAACCTCGAAAAAGAATCCCTCCCCATAAGTGCCGCTATAGAGCTGGAAATACTCGCCGTGGTCGTCGCGATCGTACAGGATGTTCCTGGCCTTCATTCTCTCGGTCAACTCCGGGTCAAGGCCGAACCGAGCCTCGACGTCGTCATAGTAATTTGAAGATATGTGCAGCGATTTGAACCCGCAGCGCGACAGGCTCGCTGCGGTCTCGAATATGTCTTTCGTCTCGAACGCAATATGCTGGATGCCGGATCCGAACTTCTCGGCGATAAAATGTCCCGCCAGCGTTCGGCGGTTCTCGGCACCGTTCATGGTGATCCGCAGCGTACCGGTGTTGTTCTCGACGACTTGGCTGCGCACCACGCCCGCCGGATCGATAATGTCGACCATTGGGGTTTTATGTGCGTCGAAAATCGAGGTGTAGAATAGCAGCCACGTCAACATTTCGTCGTAGGAAACGGTCTGCGCGACATGGTCGATGCGCATTAGGCCAACCGATGTCAAATCGCCTTCGTCCGCTTCTGGCCGAAAATCGATTTCAGAGAAGCGCCCCAGGGGTGTCTTCTCGTCAATGAGATAGATCACTCCACCGCCAACGCCTCTGATGGCGGGGAGTTGCAATTCGCCGTCCTGCACAGGTTGGGCGAAAGGCTCGGCATCCAGCGCAATAGCTCTTTCTTGCGCCTTGCTGGCATCGTCGACAAGCAGCGCAATCGCGTACGCGAAGGTGCCATGCACGGCATATGCCGCGCCCGCGAAGCCGGCCTGATCGATATTGACCAGAATCTTGATCCCGCCCTGCTCGAAGAGAACCACGCTCTTGGTGCGATGAACGGCCGTTTTGCGGAAGCCGAGCGCCCGGAGGAGAGCCATCAGTTCAGTGGATTCGTCCAGATCCGTGGCAAATTCCACGAACGCTACCCCGCTGACGTCCGCACGTTCCGGCATCGCCGCACCCGCGAGATAATCGGCACCCAGATTGCGGCGCACCTGATCGCCAAGATAAATCAGCGATCGGTGACCATCGGCCGCAATGGCTCGAGATGAACCACCCCGGAACTGGTCGTTGAATATTTCGAGCGAGAAATATCCATCATAGCCTGTCGCGGCGACCGCCTCCGTGAAAGCTGTAACCGGAAGGTCGCCCTCGCCGGGCATGTTGCGGAAGTGTCGGCTCCAGTAAAGCAGATCCATGTCGATCAACGGAGCATCGGCCAACTGCACGATGAAGATTTTCTCCCTGGGAATCGACCGTATCGAATTGACATCGATCTTGCGCGACAGTGTGTGAAAACTGTCGAGGATGAGCCCTATATTCGGATGATCGGCTCGCCTCACGATTTCCCATGCATCGCGATGGTCGT
Source organism: Hyphomicrobiales bacterium (assembly GCA_900470805.1). Classification (GTDB taxonomy): domain Bacteria; phylum Pseudomonadota; class Alphaproteobacteria; order Rhizobiales; family Rhizobiaceae; genus Rhizobium. Next base: position 175,449 of record UCCA01000012.1, read on the forward strand.
TAATGTGGCGCCCCCAGGCCAGCGCTTCGTAACCCACCCGCAATCCACGCTTGGCGGCGCGCTCGCCAAGCTCGCGAAAATCCGCGGCGGCGCGATCAATGCCGCCCTGCGCCGCTGGTGAGACGTTCGAGCAAACGAGCACCAGATCAGTGCCTAGTTCCTGCATCAGGTCGAACTTGCGTTCCGCTCGATCGAAGGTCCGGCTTCTATGCGGCTCAGGCATGCCCTCGAAGTCGCGGAAGGGCTGAAAAAGCGTGATCTCAAGACCATGATCCCGCGCCAATCGCCCGACATCCGCAGGGCTGCCGTCAAACGCAAGAAAGTCGTTCTCGAAAATCTCGACGCCTTCAAATCCGGCTCGCGCTATTGCCTCGAGTTTCTCGGGAAGTTCGCCGCTAATCGTCACTGTCGCAATCGAGGTTTTCATTCCAAAGCCTTTCCGCGTGGAACGGGATGAAATCCACGCGCCACGCACACGAGACAAATGCCGGCAGAAAGCGATCACCACTATTATCACGAATGCTGATCTATTTTCAATTAGCATGGCATATCATAAATTATCTGATGTTTTCAAAAAACTCTGTTGATCTGTTCCCCTCTCTCTGGCAATCATGTCACCCACAGTCAGAGGCGAGGATGGCTGCCCGGTCGAACGACCGTAAAAGAGGAGGAGGAATGACATGTTCAAATCTATGCTCACACGCCGAAACGCTTTGCTCGCGGCCGCAGCCGTGGCGACATCTTTTGTACTTGCACAGCCAGCCGCGGCGGTAACGCCCGAAGAAATCAAGGCTCGCGGCAAACTCATCGTTGGGATTCAGGGCGATAACCCGCCGTGGGGGTTCGTTACCAGCGGCGGCAAGCAGGACGGCCTCGATGCCGACATTGCGACGCTGTTCGCCAAGGAACTTGGGGTCGAGGTCGAGTTCGTGCCACTTGAGGTCAACAACCGTATTCCGGCGCTGACAGCGGGCCGCGTCGATCTTCTGTTTGCCACCATGGCCATGCTGCCCGACCGCGCCAAGGCTGTGCAGTTCAGCAAGCCCTATGTCGCTAACGCAATCGTCCTGATCGGGCCGAAATCAGCCGAGATCAAGACAAATGCCGATATGGCGAAGTTCACCGTCGGAGTGGCGAAAGGCGCAGCCCAGGACACGCAGGTGACCAAGAATGCGCCTGAAGGAACCACGATCCGCCGTTATGACGGCGATGCCGCAAGCGTGCAGGCCCTGGTGTCCGGGCAGGTCGAAACGTTGGGCGGAAATATCTTCTATATGGACCGCGTGGAGAAGGCTCGTCCCGGCGAGTTCGAAAACAAGCTGGAATTCCAGAAGCTTTACAACGGCGCCTGCACCCGCCTCGGCGAAAAGGAAATCAATGCTGCGCTGAACGCCTTCGTCGACAAGATCAAGGCCAACGGCGAGCTCAAGACGGTTTACGACAAGTGGATGAAGGTGCCGGTTCCGGAGTTTCCTGCCAGCCTTGAAGGTATCCCGTTCGTCGCGAAGTAAGAGCCTTGCGTTGAGGACCCCAGCAAAGACGGGTATCGCCAACGATGCCCGTCAGCTCCATTGCCTTGTTAAAAGACCGGCTTCGATCCGTGTCCGGAATCGCGCTCATGAACAAACCGATTTTTGTCCTCAATGGACCAAATCTCAATCTTCTCGGACAACGTGAGCCTAGCATATACGGCACGACGTCGCTCGCGGATATCCGTCTGCGATGCATCGAGAAAGCCAAGATCTTGGGCTTTGAGATCGAATTCAGGCAGACCAATTTCGAGGGCGAATTGGTAGAGAGCGTGCATCAGGCCCGCATCGATGCCTGTGGCATCATCATAAATCCGGCGGCTTATACGTTCACGTCGATCGCGCTTCTCGATGCTTTGAAGACCTTCGAACCGCCTAAGATCGAGCTGCATATCTCGAATGTGCATGCGCGCGAGAGTATCTACCATAACTCCTTGATCTCCCGTGTCGCCACGGCGGTCATGATCGGCTTTGGTGCCGATGGATACGAGTTGGCCATCCAGGCGATGGCAGGAATGGTCAAGCCGCAGTGAACGTCGGAAACCCCGGACCGGAAGCATCGCCATGAACTACCAATTGGATTTCACGCCGGTGATAGATGGCCTGCCAAGCCTTCTGCTCGGTTGTCTGGGCACGCTGCTGCTGGCGATCTGCGGGATGCTCCTCGCTATCGTGATCGGCATCGGCGGCGTCGTCTTGCGGGATTCGCCGCTAAAGCCCGTCCGGTGGCTGATCATCTCCTTCGTCGAGATCATCCGCAACACACCGTTTCTGGTCCAGATATTCTTTGTCTACTTCGCTCTGCCGTTGATCGGCGTCAGGCTGGACCCGACGCCAACCGCAATCATCGCGCTGGGCATCAATGGTGGCGCCTATGCGATCGAGATTATCCGCGGGGGCGTCCAGTCGATCCCGAAGGGACAGATGGAAGCCGGCTTGGCCCTTGGTCTTCATAAGGCTCAGGTCTTCCGGTTCATCATCCTTAAACCTGCGCTGAGAGCGATATACCCGTCGCTGACCAGTCAATTCGTCCTGTTGACACTGTCCACCAGCATCGCCTCGGCGATCTCGGCATACGAGCTGACGTCCGTCTCCCAGCGCATAGAGTCCGAAAGTTTCCGTAGCTTCGAGGTCTATTTCACGGTGACAGCTTTATATCTCGTGATGTCCTGGCTGATGATGCGCCTGTTCGCGTTGTTTTCGACCCACTACTTCAAATATCCGGTCAAGTAGGAGGATTTCATGGGTCACGAAGAATTCGTCTTCCTTCTGATCGGCCTGAAATGGACAGTGGTGCTATCCGCGGTGGGCTTCGCATTCGGTTGTGCGGCCGGCCTCTGCGTTGCGCTCGCGAGGACGTCGGGGCTTTCGTTGCTGGAGCGCGTGACCGCCGGTTACATCGCGGTCTTCCAGGGCACGCCGCTGCTGATGCAGCTTTTCGTGGTATACTACGGTTTGGCGCTGATCGGCCTGAAGCTCGACTCGTGGGTGGCCGTAGCAATCGGCCTGACGCTGCACGCCAGCGCCTATCTCGGCGAGATCTGGCGCGGATCGATCGAGGCCGTGCCGCAAGGTCAGACCGAAGCGGCGAAGGCTCTCAGCCTGAAGTACCTGTCGCGCATGCGCGACGTCGTCCTGCCGCAAGCGTTGCGCATCTCCCTGCCTGCAACGATCGGCTTTCTGGTGCAACTGATCAAGGGTACCTCGCTTGCGTCGATCGTCGGCTTCACCGAGCTAACCCGGGCCGGCAACATCATTTCCAATCAGATATTCCAGCCATTGACCGTCTTCGGGATTGTCGGCGCGCTGTATTTTCTGATGTGCCTGCCACTCACGATGCTCGGCGCACGATTGGAGCGACGTTTCGCGGCCTCTGCTCGCTGATCGGGCTCTGCCACAAGCAATTCTGCCACTATCGACGGAGTTTGACGATGACCGATTCAAATCCTGCCCAGACCGGTGAGACGATGATCAGCATGGAACGGGTAGAGAAGTGGTACGGCAGCTTCCAGGCTCTCCAAGACATCACCCTTACCGTGCGTAGCGGCGAACGAATTGTGCTGTGTGGTCCATCAGGCAGCGGCAAATCAACCCTCATCCGATGCATCAATCATCTGGAGACATACCAGAAGGGCGAAATTCGCGTCGGCGGCATTCTCTTGGGAAACCAGGCCAAAGCCATCGACGCAATTCGGCGCGAAGTTGGGATGGTCTTTCAACAGTTCAATCTCTTTCCGCACCTGACGGTGCTGCAGAATTGCATGCTGGCGCCTATCAGAGTGACGGGGATCAGCAAGGCGGACGCCGAGCAAAGAGCCCGCACACTTCTTGAGCGCGTCAAGATCGCCGAGCAGGCGGATAAATATCCGGCGCAACTATCGGGAGGACAGCAGCAGCGCGTTGCCATTGCCCGCGCGCTCTGCATGCGCCCGAAAGTGATGCTGTTCGACGAACCGACGTCAGCTCTTGATCCAGAGATGGTCAAGGAGGTCTTGGATACGATGATCGGTCTGGCGGACGAAGGCATGACGATGATTTGCGTGACTCACGAGATGGGATTTGCACGCCAGGTGGCCGACCGCGTGATCTTCATGGCAAGCGGCGCGATCGTCGAGGAAGCAACGCCCGCCGAATTCTTCACAAACCCGCGACACGAAAGAACCAGGAAATTCCTCGGTGAGATCCTGCGGAATTGAGGGGACAACCCGCGACGCAGACGATCGCGCCGCCGACAATTGCAATCCTCGATGAGCGCCCGTTTTGGCGTTCTCAATCGTTGACTAAAAGAAACGAACATCATGATCACCGGCAAGACCAAACTCATCGCGCACCTGGGATATCCCACGGAGTCGTTCAAGGCTCCGCTGATCTACAATCCGTATTTCGAGAAAAACGGGATTGACGCGGTAGTGGTGCCGATGGGTTGCATGCCGGAGGACTATCCGGCATTTCTGAAGCTTCTTTCCCGCCTGTCTAATTTCCATGGTGCACTCATCACCATGCCTCACAAGGTCTCGACAATGGGACTTCTCGACGAGGTCTCCACTGCGGCAAAAATTGCGGGTTCGTGCAATGCTGTGCGACGAGGGCACGCCGGCACGATCATCGGCGACATGTTCGATGGTGAGGGATTTGTTCGCGGCGTCTTGCGAAAAGGCAGAAAGATCGCCGGTACCGCCGCGCTTGTCGTCGGCGCCGGCGGCGTGGGATCGGCTATCGCGGCCTCGCTAGCGCAGGCTAAGGTCAAGCATCTGGCGATTTTCGATTCAGATCCATCGGTTTCGCTTGCTCTGCTGGATAGAATAAAGGGACATTATCCCGACCTGCACGTCACGGTCGGCTCGGCCGACCCTGCCGGGTTCGATATCGTCGTTAACGCCACGCCGCTCGGAATGCGACGCGACGACCCCCTGCCCTTTGACGTCGATCGTATTTCCCCTGCGACATTCGTCGGTGAGGTGGTGATGTCGAAGCAGATGACCCCGCTTCTAGAGGCCGCACGAGCCCGTGGCTGCAGCTTCCAAGTTGGGACAGACATGCTGTTCGAACAGATCCCGGCTTATCTCGAGTTTTTCGACTTTCCATCGACAACGGCCGAAAATCTTCGGACGATAGCAAAGCTGGTTTAGCTTCGGACGGCGCGGAGTGAATACGGCATCAGGCCCGCTCAAGCGCGATCGCGGTTCCTTGTCCCACACCGACACACATAGTGGACAGCGAATAGCGCCCCACGATTGCGGCAAGCTCCAATGCTGCCGTTCCGACAATCCGAGCGCCGGACATGCCCAGCGGATGGCCGAGCGCGATGGCGCCCCCATTGCGGTTTACACGTGCGTCGTTATCCGCGATGCCGAATTCACGCAATACTGCAAGGCTCTGAGAAGCAAAAGCTTCATTCAACTCGATCACGTCGAACTGCTGCTGGGTCATCCCAAGGCGCGCCAACAGCTTGCGTGACGCCGGGACTGGCCCAATACCCATCACCCTCGGTGCAACGCCCGCGCTAGCGCCGCCAAGGACACGCGCAATCGGGGTCAATCCGTATCTTTTGGCAGCGGCCTCGGAAGCGATGATCATTGCCGCCGCGCCGTCGTTGACGCCGGAAGCGTTGCCGGCGGTGACGGTACCGCCATGCGGCTTGAACGGCGTACCGAGTTTTGCAAGACTTTCGATCGTTGTCGCGCGAGGGTGTTCGTCCCTGTCGACGGTGAGCGGTTCGCCCTTGCGCTGCACGACGGTCACTGGGGTGATCTCGCTGCCAAGGCGGCCATTCTTCTGCGCCGCCGCGGCTTTTTGTTGGCTGCTAAAGGCGAATGCATCCTGGTCTTCGCGGCTGATGTCATAGTCCTCTGCCACGTTCTCGCCGGTCTCCGGCATGGAATCCACGCCATATAGTTTCTTCATCAGGGGATTGATGAAACGCCAGCCAATCGTGGTGTCATGGATCTCGGCATTCCGGGAAAACGCCGTTTCCGCCTTCGGCATCACGAAGGGCGCGCGAGACATGCTTTCGACCCCACCGGCAATCATGAGTTCCGCCTCACCGGAGCGGATGGCACGAGCGGCGGTGACGACTGCATCCATTCCGGAACCGCAAAGACGGTTGATCGTCGTTCCAGAAACGCTTGAAGGCAGGCCGGCCAGCAGCGACGACATGCGAGCGACATTGCGGTTGTCCTCGCCTGCCTGGTTGGCACAGCCGAAGATCACATCATCGACGAAGCTCCAGTCGACCTGCGTGTTGCGCTCCATGAGCGCCTTCAGCGGTACGGCCCCAAGATCGTCTGCTCGAACACTCGCAAGCGCTCCGCCGAAGCGGCCGATCGGTGTTCTGATGTAATCGCAGATAAATGCTTCGCTCATGGCTGTCCCTATTCACAATTCCGGAACGACAAGGCTCGTTACTTCGCCATCGACATGAAGGGCGGCTCCCGTGATCGCTTGCAAATCATTCATGCTCATGTTGGCGAGCTTCTCGCGGACCACGAAGCCCTGGCGCGTTATGTCGATCACTGCGTGGCTCGTATAGACGCGGGTGATGCAGCCAACGCCGGTGAGCGGGAACGTGCATCGATCGACCAGCTTTGGCTTGCCGTCCTTGGTCAAGTGCTCGGTCACCACGAACACCCGCTTGGCACCATGGACTAGGTCCATGGCTCCGCCGACGGCAGGTACACCCTTGCTGCCGACCCTCCAGTTGGCGAGATCTCCGTTTTCGGCGATCTGATAGGCACCGAGGATAGCGACATCGAGATGCCCGCCCCGAACCATCGCGAAACTGTCGGCGTGGTGGAAGAACGCGGAGCCCGGCTTCAGCGTTACCGCTTTTTTGCCGGCATTGATCAGATCCCAGTCCTCCTGGCCCGGCTCAGGCGGCTCGCCGAAATCCAGGATGCCGTTCTCGGTATGGAAGATCGCCTGCCTGCCGGGGGGCTGGTAGCGAGCCACCATTTCGGGAAAGCCGATGCCGAGGTTGACATAAGCGCCGTCCGCGATGTCCTGCGCCGCCCGCCAGGCGATCTGAGCATTGGACAGTTTGATATCGTCCCGCGTGCCGGTACTCATGCGTAGGCCACTCCGGCTCTGATGAGCTCCTCTTCCTGCTGGGGAGTTCCTACCTCCACGAGGCCATCTACGAATATACCCGGTGTGACGACGTGCTCCGGATCGATGCCACCCGCCGCGACGATCCTGGAGACCTGGGCGATCGTCGTGGTCGCAGCCATGCACATCAAAGGATTGAAGTTGCGAGCAGCCTTGTTGTAGGTGAGGTTCCCATGCGCATCACCGATATGGGCCTTCACAATGGCGAAATCGGCCTTAAGCCAACGTTCCTGGACATAGTGTCGGCCGTCGAATTCAGCGGTCGGCTTGCCTTCGGCCAACTCGGTCCCATAACCGGTCGGCGTATAAAATGCGGGAATTCCGGCTCCGCCGGCCCGGATCCGTTCGGCCAGCGTGCCCTGCGGCACCAACTCCAAAGCGACCTCGCCGGCCAGATAGCGGTCTGTAAACGCGCGGGGATCCGAAGAGCGGGGGAAGGAGCAGATCATCTTGCTGACCATCCCGGCGTCGATCATTGCAGCGATGCCGATGCGGCCATTGCCCGCATTGTTGTTGATGACAGTCAGCCCGGTGGGTCGTTTATCTATCAGCGCATGGATAAGCTCTATCGGCGCACCCGATCCGCCAAACCCGCCGATCATGACAGTCGCTCCGTCACCGATCGCATTCACGGCATCGGTGAGGCTGGCGATGGTTTTGTCCACTGAAATCCTCCCGTACTTGGTTCCGCAGCGGCCTTCTTATTTCGAATTTCTACTCGCGGGCCAACTCGACGGCAACTCATTTGTGCGATATAGTTTCTTTGTTCAATTATCGCACATTTTGATCTAGGTAGGTGGGCTTGGAAACAAAGCAAAGTGACATGATGGGCGGCTTGGCAAAGGGCTTGCGCGTGATTGAAGCCTTTACTGCCGATACGCCGCGCCTCAGCATATCCGAGGCGGCATCGATCGCCGGACTTGACCGTGCAACGACAAGGCGCTGCCTTCTGACGTTGGCCGAGCATGGCTATTGCGCATATGATGGAAAGTTCTTCACCGTCACGCCGCGCGTTCTTCGTTTAGGTACGGGCTGCCTCGCGTCCATGCCCCTGCCACGGATCGTCCAGCCTTGGCTGGACGAACTCTCCGAGACGATCGGGCAGAGCACCTCGGTCGCCATTCTCGACGAGGGCGAAATCGTCTACGTGGCCCGCGCCGCGCAACGCAAGGTCATGTCGATCGCCCTGATGCCCGGATCACGCCTGCCTGCCTACTGTACGTCCATGGGCAGGGTGTTGCTTGCTGCGCAGCAAGAGGATCGTGCGAGGGAAATCCTGCGCTCGTTTCCGATGACCGCGCGAACGCCTTTCACGCTGACGAAGCCGGACGCGGTGATGGAAGAGCTGGAGCGGGTGCGACAGCAAGGGTTCGCGGCAGTCGATCAGGAAGTCGAAGTGGGCCTGCGATCAGTCGCCGTGCCGCTCAGGAACTCGAGAGGCAAAGTCGTGGCGGCTTTGAATACGGGTCTGCCCGTTTCACCCGAAACGATGTCCGCACTCATCGATCGATACCTCGATCCACTCCTGAAGGTTAGTGCGGAGCTCGCGCGGGTCGTCTCCTGATGCAGGCGCTCAATCGCTTGAGACCCAACCGACACTCAGAGGCTACGTGATTTCCGCAGCCGTCCGGCGAATGGCCTGTATGGCGAGGGATAACGGAAATGTCGCTATCGCGTCCGCCCGCATCGTCAGCCCGACGGGGCCTTTTGTTTCGCTGGTATCGAGAGGCAAGGCTGCCAGAAGCCCGTCATCGATGTCGACCGCCACGACACCAGCGGAAATGATCCAGATCGCATCGCTGGATCGCACGAAAGCGCGACCAAAGGAATCGGACACCGTCTCTATCTGATTTTCCAGGCGGGAGACCCCGTTGGCGATCAACAGCCTTTCCACGAACGGGCGAATGATCGACGTTCGTGTCGGCATCAGTACGGTGTAGTCCGCAAGACATGTGAAGCCCAGTTGCTTGACTTCAAGCGCCGGATGGCCGGCTCTCACGGCGAAAAGCACCTGCTCCGAATAGAGATGTTCGAACGAGAAGCCGGCCATCTTCTCGGGAGCTGCCAACCGCCCGACGACTAGGTCGAGTTCGCCCACGCGTAACTGCTCGAGCAAGACGGCATTTTCACCGGTCACGATCTTGATCCGGCTCCACGTCCCCTCCTCCGCGAACCGGTGCATGGCCCGTGGCATGATGCGGGCGGAGACAGTCGGAAGTGCGCCGATCCGGATCATTGGCGCCTCCCCGAAGCGTTCCTGCGTCATGGAATCCACCCCCTGACGCAGCGCCGCCAGTGCCGCGCCGGTATGCTTCAAGAATACATCGCCGTAACGCGTGATCCCTATCCCGCGACCGACGCGCTCGAAAAGCGCCACGCCCAGAAGTTCCTCCAATTCCCTTATGGTTTTGGTCACCGCAGGTTGGCTGACGTGCAACATCTCGGCTGCCTTGATCACGCTTTCCTGCCGCGCAACCTCGGCAAACGTTTGCAGATGGCGCAGTTTTATCCGGCTATCCAACATTGAATCATAACCTCAAGGTTATCGAAAATGCACAAAATGTCATTTTACCGAACCAAACATCACATTATCCTCGGTTGCAAGAGGAGAATCCATTGCAGTTCGCGCGCGTTAATGACGCTTCGATCCACTACGAATTGATCGGAACTCCCGGCGACAAGCCGGTGATTGCGTTCGCCAATTCGCTCGGTACCGATTTTCGCATCTGGCGCGATGTGATCGTTCGGTTGGCGGACGCTTTTACAATTCTTGTCTACGACAAACGGGGGCACGGCCTTTCGGATCTGGTCGAGGCGCCTTACTCCATCGAACGCCACGCCAGCGACTTGGCTGGGCTCCTGGATCTGCTGTCGATCAGACGGGCGGTCATCTGTGGTCTTTCGGTCGGTGGACTGATTGCCCAATCCATGTATCGGCTGCGCCCCGATTTGATTGACGCTCTTATTCTTTGCGATACCGCCCCTAAAATCGGCTCGGACATCATCTGGAATGGACGTATTGCCGACATCGAGGCAAACGGGCTTGTCAGTATGGCTGATGCCGTCATGGAGCGCTGGTTCACACCCGCCTTTCGTGATCTCGAAAGAACTGCGGTTGCTGGCTACGCCAACATGCTGGTCCGCCAACCGAAGGAAGGGTACGTCGCCGCATGCGCGGCGATCCGCGATGCCGACCTGACCAACGCGGCTAGCAAAATCGCGGTGCCGACCCTTTGCGTGGTCGGTGACCAGGATGGCGCCACGCCGCCGGACCTCGTGAGATCGATGGCTGATCTCATCCCTGGCGCGCGCTTCGCGATTATCGCCAATGCCGGCCATATCCCATGCGTGGAGCAACCCGAGACGCTGGTCGCTCTGATCCGTGACTTTATCGCTTCCCTTTCGGCGAAAGATCCACCCCATGAACGATGACCAGATGCACTCCGAGCGCTACAACAAGGGCATGGCAACGCGCCGCAAGGTGCTCGGCGATCCACATGTCGATCAGGCGCTGGCAGCGGCGACGGACGACGACAGGCCATTTCAGGAGTTGATAACCGAAGCCGCATGGGGTCACGTATGGTCGCGTCCGACCCTCACTTATCGCGAGCGGTCGCTCGTTACGATCGCACTGCTCGCGGCGCTTGGCCATGATGGCGAAGTAGCCATGCATGTGCGAGCGACGGCCAATACTGGTGCGACGCGCGAGGATGTATACGAAGCGCTGTTGCACGTGGCGATTTACGCCGGAGTGCCGGCGGCAAACCATGCCATCAAGATTGCAAAGCAGGCATTCGAACAAATGGACGCCGACAAGGCGGTGTGAGAGGTGGACGATGGCAGACACACCTAACCATAGGCCCGAGACCGGTGCCTTCTTCGGGCGAGACCGCGCCTGGCATTCACCAGCGTTGACGCCCGGCTACAAGACGTCTGTGCTGCGCTCGCCGCAGCGTGCGCTCCTGTCGCTTGACGGTACTATTTCTGAAACGACTGGGCCGGTTTTCGGCCATTCGATCATTGGCGAACTGGACAACGACCTGATCCACAACTTCGCGAAACCAGGAGAGAGCGCGATCGGAGAGCGCATTATCGTGCATGGACGCGTACTGGACGAGCGGGCGAAACCGGTCGTCGGCGCGTTGGTGGAATTCTGGCAGGCCAATGCGGGTGGACGATATCGACATAAGAAAGAGAGTTATCTTGCCGCCATCGACCCGAATTTCGGTGGCTGCGGAAGAGCCGTTACGGACGAGGACGGCCATTACTTCTTTCGGACCGTCCGCCCTGGTGCCTATCCCTGGCCGAACGGCGTCAACGACTGGCGGCCGGCCCATATTCATTTTTCGATTTTTGGCCACGGCTTTGCGCAACGCTTGATTACCCAGATGTATTTCGAGGGCGACCCGATGATCTGGAAATGTCCCATCGTCGGAACCATCCCGGACAAGCGGGGAATCGAGCAGCTGATAGCCTCGCTTGATTGGGGCAACACGATCCCGATGGATGCCCGCGCCTATAAATTCGATATCGTGCTGCGCGGTCGGCGGTCGACGATGTTCGAGAACCGAATGGAAGGGAACTGATGATGGTGCAAGACTTGCTAAAGGAAACGCCATCACAAACCGCAGGCCCTTATGTACACATCGGGTTGACACCCAATTTCTGCGATATTGCCGGTGTCTACCAGCATGACCTCGGCAACGCGATGGTCAACGCCAAGACGCTTGGTGAGCGCATCATCGTCACTGGCCACGTTTTCGACGGCGCGGGTGCACTGGTGCGGGACGCTGTTATCGAGATATGGCAGGCAGACGCCGTCGGCATCTATAACAGCCCATCGGAAATGCGCGGCGATGCCGATCCGAATTTTTCCGGGTGGGGCCGTTGTCCGACACGGACGGAGGACGGCGTCTATACCTTCGAGACAATCAAGCCCGGACGCGTGCCGTTCAAAGACGGCCGCGAGATGGCCCCGCATATCACATTCTGGATCGTCGCTCGCGGCATAAACATCGGTTTGCACACGCGTATGTACTTCCCGGAAGAAACAGATGCCAACGCGGCCGATCCCCTGCTTTTGCGCATCGAACATCGCGACCGTGTTGCGACAATGATTGCGACCAGGGATAGCGCGGCCTACAGTTTTGATATTCACCTGCAAGGGCCGAGAGAAACCGTCTTTCTGGATATCTGAAGAATGGCCAGGCATGACGACGCGGAACAGGCTGGATCAATTCAACCAACTGGACAGACCGGACCATGACCGCATCACCTTTCGATCATCCGTTCCTTTCGGGCTTGCTCGGCGATGAAGAGATTGGCCGCTACTTCACGGCGGAAGCCGATATCCGCGCCATGCTCTCTTTCGAGGCAGCCCTTGCGAAGGCCGAGGCGGCGCATGGTGTAGTGCCGCAGGAGGCCGCGTTGCGGATTGCACAGGTCTGCGGTGTTTTTGATCCCGACATGGAGAGCCTTCGATCGACGACGAAGATCGATGGCGTCGTTGTTCCTGGTTTGGTGAAGCAGCTTCGCGAGGCAATCGGCGGGGATGCCGCCGCGTTCGTTCACTTTGGGGCCACCAGTCAGGACGTCATCGATACAAGCCTGATGATCCGCCTGCAGCCCGTTGCCTCTTTGCTCTCGGGAAGGCTAGTGAACATAACTGGCTCGCTGAAGGTCCTGGAAGACACATTTGGTCCGGATGCCTTCATGGCGCATACGCGGATGCAGGGCGCGATTCCGATCACTGTTGCCGATCGGCTGCAATCTTGGCGGAGACCTCTCGAAGGATACTGGACTCGGCTGACGGAACTCACCTTCCCGATCCAGTTCGGTGGTGCTGCGGGAACGCTGGACAAACTGGGCACGCAGGCAGCGGATGTGCGTGCGAGCCTTGCGCAAGAACTCGGCCTCATGGATGAGCCACAATGGCAGACTCAAAGAGCCTGGATTGTCGATTTCGCAAACCTACTCTCGCTGATCGCCGGAAGCATCGGGAAGATCGGCCAAGATGTAGCATTGCTGGCGTTTCAGGGATCGGAAATTGAGCTCGAAGGCGGTGGCGCCTCGTCGGCCATGCCGCACAAGCGGAATCCGATTGTGCCCGAAACGCTGGTGGCGCTCGCACGATTCAACGCCACTCAGATCTCTGGCCTCCACCAGTCCATGGTGCATGAACAGGACAGATCCGGCGCTGCGTGGACATTGGAGTGGATGATTCTGCCCCTGATGATAGCTGCTACAGCGGCATCCCTGAGACTAGCCGCTGATTTGTCCGCCAACATCCGACGGCTTGGTAACGGCCTCCCTACGCGGTGACGCGACCATGTTGGTGGAGAACGAGTGCTACCGCTCCCAGAACGGTATCGTCATTTGCCAGAAACTTGCCGACCATGATCTTAGGGTTACGGATGTGGCGCGCATGCGGCGGTGGTTGAACAGAATGCCGGGCGAAGTGCTTCTCCAGAGCCGTTATGAAAATCTCGCCGAGTGACGCCAACTTCCCAGCGATGACGAACAGCGGCGGACTGAGAATCGTCGATGTGATACCCATGCCCCAACCGGCCATTTCGGCAGCATCCTCCACGAGCCGTCGGTAGGAAGCATTGCCGGCCTTGACGCGTTCGATAAACGTTTCGATCGAAATTCTTTCGCCGGTTGCCTGCTCTGCCAGCCGGATAAGATTGAAACCACCTGCATACGTTTCCAGGCAACCCCGATTGCCGCATCGGCAAAGAGGTCCATGCGGATTAAGCGAAATATGGCCAAACTCCGCAGCGTTTCCGAACGCTCCACGCTGTACTATTCCGTTGATGACGACCGCCCCACCGACACCCAGATCGAACTTGAACAGGACGAAATTGGGCTCGCCCACTGCGGCCCCCCAGGTCATCTCGGCAAGCGCGCCACAATGGCTCTCGTTCTCGGCGAAAATCGGACAGTCGATTTCTCGGGAAAAAACCTGTGCGATATCGATCCCGCACCACGTCGGCAGTATCGATCCGTTTAGAACCTGCCCCTCGTACGAGACGGGTGCAGAAACGGCGAGCCCGACGCCAAGGAGTTCGGATGTCGCAATGCCGAGTTTGTCGCATTCCTCTTCGAGTTGCAGGCGCACGCGAACCGCTGCGTCGCTCGGGGTGTAATCTTGAGGCATCTCAAACCAGAAATCGGACACCACGGTGTGAGCGAGATCGCAGATCGCAACGCGGACTTCCCCAAGGCCAAAAAGGATACCTGCGCAAAACCCCTGCGTCGGATTGAGAGAAAGCAATTGCGTAGGGCGCCCAAATCCGGCGCTTCTGGTTTCGCCTTCCAGAACAATGCCGCGATCCTTGAGATCTGTCAGCACAGTCGAAACCGTCGAGCGTGCCAGCCCGGTCGACTTCACCAATTGGGTTGCACTTACGGAGCCGATTGCTGCGATCGCTCTGACCACCCTTCCGGCAGGTGCTTCGCGATCGGCAAAAATCTCCTTGAATTCATGCATGCTTTTTCCTCCCTGACGTTGATAACCCCTGCCACGATCGCGTCGCAATATTTTTCTTGCTCGAATTATGTTGCGGCGCATAACGGGCAATTCGATGAATATTCGCGGTTATGTGGGATATTTTATTCGTACATGAAAAAAGTATTGACACAACGCCTATGTTTCGCGATTTTCTGCAGCGAGAGGATGGATGTCGTGAGGAGGGGATGTTGCAGCCGTCGCTGCGTTGAAAATCAAATCACCTGGCTTGCAATCGTAGCGTGGCTGCGTCGCCATTCCCGGCACTGCAACACGAATATTTTGGCCATCGCGGCGTAGCACCGCCGGCGTGACACACCGATTGGAGATTGATCTGGGCGCTCGATGTCAAAGGTAAATGTCTATCGTGAGGAGGAAAATAATGAACCTTTCAACAACATTGAAGTCTGTGAGCATCGCGGCAATCACTGCGGCTAGTATGGCCGCAACGAGCCTCAAGGCCGAAGATCTGACGCTTTGGACGCTTAATTTCGACAACAACGCCGCCAACATCGCGCTCAAGAAGGTCGCCACCGACTTCGAAGCCGCCAACCCCGGCACGACGGTACAGATTGTTCAGCGCGCCATCGACGAGCACAAGACGGCGCTGCGTGTCGCGGCCGGCTCGAACAAGGGTCCGGACATCTACTTCAGCTGGGCCGGCCTCGGCCTCGGTGGCGAATATGTGAAGGCCGGCCTTTCCGCGCCGCTCGACAAATACTACACCGAATACAAGTGGAACGACGAACTGCTTCCCGCAGCCGCCGCATTCGCCGACCTCTATCCGGGCGGCAAGCACGGCGTTCCGTTCACCTTCAAGGGCGAAGCTGTCTACTACAACAAGAAGCTTTTCCAGCAGGCCGGCATCACTGAAGAGCCAAAGACCTATGAAGAGTTTCTCGCCGACGCCGACAAGCTGAAGGCAGCTGGCATTCCGGCTTTCACATTCGGCGGATCGGTCAACTGGCACGTCATGCGCTTGATGGACGTCATCCTCGAGACCAAATGCGGCGCCGACAAGCACGATGCGCTGAAGGCGATGAAGACTGACTGGACGGCCGAGCCTTGCGCCACGGAAGCATTCACCGAGTTTGCCAAATGGACAAAGGACTACACGCTGCAGCCGTTCATGGGCATCGACAACAAGCAGTCCTACAGCCTGTTCACCGCCGGTCGCGCGGCGATGATGCTCGAAGGCGACTGGCTGGTCAGCCAGCTGGACTCCAGCGGTGCCAATCTCGACGATTACGGGATCTTCCCGTTCCCGACCAACACCAATCGTCTCTATGGCTTCGCCGAATACAACTACGTGAGCACGAAAAGCCCGCATCCGGATCTCGCAGCCAAGTTCCTCGACTATTTCCTGTCGACGAAGGTGCAGCAGGATCTGGTCGGCCAGATCAGCTCGACGTCCGTCAACAAGAACGTCCAGTACAGCAACCAGAAGCCGCTCGAAGCCGAATGGCTCGACATCTTCAAGACCTACAGCAAGGTCTACATGAACGGCGACCAGGCTTTCCCGCTTGACGTCACGACGGAGTATTTCCGGGTCATCAACGATGTCGCCTCCGGAAACACCGCACCGGCCGATGCAGCCAAGCAGCTGCAGACCTTCATCGCCGGTCGCACCTAAGTCCTCCCAGGACGCTGGCCGGTCCCGATAATGATCGGGGCCGGTCCGCCCGACCGATATACCCACTCGCCAGACACATGTCGCGCGGAGCAGATATCCATGTCATTCAAGAACCGAACACACGACCCTCGCGTCCAGGCGTTTTTGCTGCTCGCGCCGGCAATGGCGATCTACGCCGTGTTTGCGCTTTATCCGATGCTGAACGTCGTCGTCCTCAGCTTCCAGAAATGGAACGGCCTCGACCCGCAGCGCCCGTTCGTCGGGCTGGCGAACTACCAGTACATCCTGACCCGCGATCCGGTCTTCTGGGTTGCGTTCAAGAACACCGTCATATGGACCGTCATGTCGGTGGTCTTTCCGCCAATGGTCGGCCTGCTGTTGGCCCTGACGCTCAATCAAAAAATCTTCGGCCGCAATACGTTTCGCGCCATCTTCTACCTCCCCGTCATCATCGCGCCGATCGCGGTCGCGACGATGTGGAAGTGGATGTACGACCCCTTCTTCGGCCTGTTCAGTCAGCTGATGACCAATATGGGTCTGCAGATGTGGATCAAGGATTGGCTGGGCGACCGCAACATTGCGCTCTATTCCGTATTCGTCGCGTATCTTTGGCAGTCCGTCGGTTTCTCGATGGTTCTGTTTCTGGCGGGCTTGCAGGGCGTTTCGCAGACGCTTGTCGAGGCCGCCCGCATCGACGGCGCTGGCCGCTGGGCGATCTTCAAGCATGTGACCTTCCCGGCGCTGCGCACGACCATGACCATCGTGCTCGTGCTCTCGATCATCTCGTCGCTGAAAGCCTTCGATATCGTCTACGGCCTTACCGGTGGCGGACCGGCGCAATCGACGCAGATGCTGGCGCTCTGGGCCTTCACCCAAGCCATGCAGATCTTCGATTTCGGACGCGGCGCGGCCATCTCCGTCGTGCTGTTGCTGATCACCATCGTGATCGTGGTGCCCTATCTGCGCTGGACGCAAAAGCATGAGGAGGCCGAACAATGACGATGACTTCATCCGCATCGCTGGCGGCACAGGAAGATACCTTCGTCGCCAACAAACCAAGCCGAGACCCCGTGCTCATCGGCCTATGGATTGCCCTCATCGCCGTAGCCTTGATATGGTTCGCGCCGTTCGTCTTCATCGTCTTTACGTCGCTGAAGACCAAGGCAGCCGTCACCGGCACAGGCGCCTTCATGCCGCCTGTCGAGTTCGCCTTCGAGAACTACAGCGCGGCGTGGAGCCGGGGCAATTTCGCCCAGTCGTTCTTCAACAGCGTCATCATCACTGTCATCAAGGTGCCGCTCGGGCTCGCCATGTCAGCCATGGCCGCCTACGCGCTCGCCAAGATCCCGATGAAAGCAGGAAAGTACCTTCTGCTTGCGGTCGTCTTCGGCACGATGATCCCGTTCCAGGTGATGCTGGCGCCGCTGTTCACGCTGGTCAATTCGTTCGGGCTGATCGACACCTATCCCGGCGTCATCCTACCCTATATCGCCTTCGGCGTGCCCTACCAGGTCTTCATCCTGCACGGCTTCTTCAAGGGGCTCCCAAAGGAACTCTCCGAAGCGGCGCTGATCGATGGCGCGACGCATTTCACTATCTTCAGGCGCATCTTCCTGCCGGTCTGCCTTCCGGTTCTGGCGGCCCTACTGATCCTCGATTTCGTTTCCACTTGGAATGAATTCGCCATGGCCTTGGTGCTGCTGCAGGACCAGCACATGTGGACGCTTCCGCTCGGGCTGATGTCGTTCCAGGGGCAGTTTTCCAGCGATTACGGCCAGTTGAACGCCGCCATCGTCATGACGGTGCTGCCGGCAACACTCGTCTATCTGATTTTCCAGCGGTACTTCGTTTCCGGCCTCACCTCCGGCGCCGTCAAGGGCTGAGTACCAAACCAAAATTTTGAGGAGAAATTCATGTCCATTGCAACGGTTGAAAAATGGGGCGTCTTCGAGGCTTCCTTCCAGGGTCCCTCCAGCGGCAATCCTTATCTCGACGTCGCCTTCGACGCCGTCTTCAGCCACAAGAGCCGCGAAATCCGTGTGCCGGGCTTTTATGACGGCGACGGTGTCTATCGAGTCCGCTTCATGCCCGACATCGAAGGCGAATGGTCTTTCACGACCCGCTCGAAGACCACTGAGCTCGACGGCCAGACCGGCTCACTCACCGCAACCGCGCCATCCGATGGCAACCATGGCCCGGTGCGCGTGCGCAACAAGTTCCACTTCGCCTATGCCGACGGCAAGCCGTTCCTGTCGTTCGGTACGACGTGCTACGCCTGGACGCACCAGCCACTCGACATGCAGGCTCAGACGCTGGAAACGCTGAAGAATGCGCGGTTCAACAAGATCCGTATGGGCCTGTTCCCGAAAGACTATCCTTATAACACCAACGAACCGCTCTACGCATCGTTCGAGAAGGGCACCGACGGCAAGGAAGACTTCGACCGGCCGAACCCTGCCATGTTCCGGCATTTCGAACAGCAGGTCGCGGCTCTTTGCGCGCTCGGCATCGAAGCCGACATCATCATGTTTCACCCTTACGACCGCTGGGGCTATGCCGACATGTCGGCCGACCAGGACTTCCGCTACGTCGCCTACCTCGCGGCACGATTGGCGGCATACCGCAACGTCTGGTGGGCGCTCGCCAATGAATACGACTTCCTGCTTGATACCAAGCCGGTCGAGCAGTGGGATCGCTACTTCCATATCCTGGAGGAAAACGACCCCTACCAGCACCTGAAGTCGATCCACAACGGCGAAGTGTCGATGAATTTCGACCACCGCAAGCCGTGGGTAACACACACCTGCATCCAGAACCCCGATGTCAAGCTCACCCAGCAATGGCGCGAGGCTTACGGCAAGCCGGTCGTCAACGACGAGCCGGAGTATGAGGGCAACATCGTGCAATGCTGGGGAAACCTCACGCCGCAGGAACTGGTGCATCGCTTCTGGATCACCGTGACGCGCGGCGGCTATGCCGGCCACGGCGAGACGTTCTCGCACCCTGACGATCTGATCTGGTGGGCCAAGGGTGGCGAGTTGCGCGGCGAGGCGTGGAAGCGCATCGGTTTCCTCCGCGATCTCCTCGAGCAGGATGTCGAGCACGGCTTGGACCCCATTGGCCCTATCGGCGCATGGCCGTGGACGCGGGTATCCGGCGTTCGCGATGGCGACAGCGCGCTTCGCTACATCTATCTCGGCGAACACCAGCCGGTCGTCTGGTCATCCGGTTTCCCCATGGACAGCGACGACTATGAGGTCGACCTGATCGATACATGGAACATGACGATCACGCCGGCGAAAAAGGTCGAGGCACCGGTTCCACATCCGACCCGCCATGGTGCCGTCGTGCGCGGCGGCAAGCCGGATGCGGCCTTCGGCGTCGAGTTGCCGGGCAAGCCGTACATGGCGCTTCGGGTTCGCAGCAAGCGCTGAGCAACGTCTCACAGGGAGGAATTCTATGTCCGGATTGGCCATTAGAAATGTCAAGAAGTCGTACGGCGCGGTCAACATCATTCACGGCGTGGACGTCGATATCGCCGATGGCGAATTCGTCATCCTCGTTGGCCCGTCCGGATGCGGAAAGTCGACCCTGCTGCGGATGATCGCGGGACTGGAAGAGATTACAGGCGGCGAGATCTCGATCGGCGGGCGCGTGGTGAACAACCTGCAGCCCAAGGATCGCGATATCGCGATGGTTTTCCAGAACTACGCGCTCTATCCGCAAATGACGGTCGCTCAGAACATGGGCTTTGCGCTTGAGCTCGCAGGCGTCAAACGCCCGGAGATAGACCGCAAAGTGGCAGAGGCGGCGGAAATTCTTGGCCTGCAACCGCTGCTCGGACGCAAGCCCGCGCAGTTGTCCGGCGGCCAGCGTCAACGCGTTGCCATGGGTCGCGCCATCGTTCGCGATCCGAAGGTGTTCCTATTCGACGAGCCACTGTCGAACCTCGACGCGAAGCTGCGCGTGAAAATGCGCGCTGAAATCAAGGCATTGCACCAGCGTTTGAAAACCACCATCGTCTATGTCACGCACGACCAGATCGAGGCCATGACAATGGCAGACAAGATCGTCGTGTTGCAGGGTGGCAAGGTCGAACAGGTCGGCACGCCGCTGGAACTCTACGATCGACCGCAGAACGTTTTCGTTGCGGGCTTCATGGGCTCGCCAGCGATGAATTTCCTCGAAGGCAAGCTGACGGGCAGCGATCAGCCGACTGTGACGCTGGCTTCAGGAACGTCCATCAAACTCGCAGCCTCGGCGGTCAACTCCGAAGGCAGGGATGTCATCATCGGCATTCGTCCGGAAGATCTGTCCTTCGCGACCGAGGGCGGCGTTCCCGCAACCGTAAATGTCGTTGAGCCAACAGGTTCTGAAACACATGTGGCACTTACCGTTGAGGGTAAGGAGGTAACCTGGGTCATGCGCGAGCGCGCCGAACTCATGCCCGGACAGATCGTCCATCTGTCGTTCATGTCACCGAACGTTCATTTCTTTGACAAGGCCAGCCAGCAACGGCTCGAGGTCTAGAGAATATCTGCTCGTGAGATTTTGGATCGGCGGTTTGGCAGACCGCTGACAATTCGTGTGAAGCAACATCTGCCGTCCATGTCCTCTCCGTACCTTGGTTCGGTGGACGGACAGGTCATGGGCGTCGCATCCTATCCGTTGCCAACCATCTCAGATCATGACGTCCGATACTCGACAACTTCCGATGAGGCTCCAGCGCCGATGAGCTTGCCGAGCTGTGGGTCAGCCGTGAATGTCATTGTCAGGTGCAATCGCGAAAGGTCACTGAGGTAGTCGGCAGATGCGGGCTGCTTGCCGGCACTAACGTGCCTATGAATTGGCCGATTGCGCCCAGACGGTCTTGATGCGCTCCTTCAAGAGCAACGCCTCGGCCCAGCGATCGGTGGTGTCCTCGCCGTGGCGGTCGGTTATGGCATAGGGTTTCGGGCCCAGTTCGCAGACGAATGCCAGCGAAGCATCCGCCGCAGCGCGGCGTCGCCAGTTGCGGAAGCCATAGCCCCACCAACCGAGGAACAGATCGAGCCATTGTTGATGGTGCGGAAATGACAGTTCGATCTGCACCTGCTCACGAGACGCGACACGGCCATGGAAAGCCCAGGAACTTTCGAGAATACGATGCATCAGCGCGTGATTTTCCTCTGAGACCGGCCAGGCAAACTCACGGCCGACTAGGAAATGAGAGAGATCGCCAAGGAGCTTCAGCTGAGGCATGCGCTCCAGAAGATCGAGCGTGAAGAAGAGGTCGGTGGTCATTCGGTCGCGGTGCGTCTCGATCAGGACCTGAACACCCGCCTCCTCACCAAGACGCTGCCATCCCTCAAGCAGCGGAAGACAATCCTCGATGCGGCGGAGCCGGACGTCCGGCTGCAGGCACAGATGATGAACGCCGAACTCGACGGCATTGTCGAGCGTCGGTTTGAGATCGTCGACCGTCTTCGGAAAGCACTGCCCCTCGGCCTCCAGACCATGATCCTTCATCAGACCATTCAGTTGCTTCACGTAGGCGCGGTCATACCAATGGGCGCTGACGCCGTCGAAGCCAGCCTCCGCGATCAACCTGACATTTTCACCGACCTCGCGTTCAGGCCACCGCGCGCTTCTGAGTTCCATCGCCCACAGGGACTGGAAGACCTTCAAGGTTTGCACGGATTTCCCCTCCCCGGCACTACGCCCGTCCCCCGCCTCGGCACGGTTCGAAGCTGGCCTGCGCCAATCAGACATTCTGCGCGTTAACCGTCACGAACCGCACCTGGCTTGTATCGACGGCCGTTTCTATCGCGCCGAGTTTGCGCAGGATAAGATCGATCGATCGCCGCGCCTGCACTTCCGGCGCTTCGTCCAGACAGATGTCCAGCAGCCCGGACTTGAAGTAGCCCTTCTTTCGCTCGGTCAGCTCATGGCCGACCCAGAAGATATCGCGCCCCTGTTGCGCCGATTTCCGCAGAACGCTTGCGACACCCTCATCGCCGCCGCCGGCCGAGTACACGCCGATGACATCGGTATCTCGGCGCAGCGTTTGCGCGAGAAGATCCGCCGATCTCAGGTCGTCGTCGTGTCCCATGATCACCTCAGCAACCACATGGCCCGAAGCAGCTCCTTTTTCGGCGATGTAATCCGAAAACCCGTGAACGCGCTCGCGGTGGTTCATGTAGATGCCGCTATGGCACAGGGCGACGAGATTCCCTGACCTGCCCGCGAGCATGCCCGACATGTAGAAAGCGGCACTGCGACCCGCGGCGTAGTTGTCGATGCCGACATAAGGAACATCCTGATCGTCGCAGCGCGTGACGATCTGCACGACCTCGACGCCGCTGGCGCGCACGCGACGCAGGCTCGCGGCGACGCGCGGGTGATCCTGGGCGCAGATGATCAGGCCGGAGCGCCGAAAGCTCGGGTTATCGATATGGTGCGCCATGCCGAGCGGATCGCCTTCGGCAACGAAGGTGCGATGGATGATCACCGAACGATCGAGCGATGCCGCGATACGTTCGAATGCCTGGTTGACGCGCGTGAAGAAACTGGTCTCGGGGCGCACCAAGATGACCTCGATGCGGATTGTCCGCCTGTTCGTCTGGTTCTGGCGGATGCCGTATTGAAGGCGCTCCGCGACAGCCAGAACTTTATGGACAGTCTCCTGCGTCACGCCCCCACGACCATTGATCACGCGTTCCACAGTCGCCGTGCTCAATCCGGTCTGCAGGGCGACGTCCTTGATGGTTGTCTTCGGCATTCACAACTCTCGAGATTGAGGTTGATTGGCATGTTAGCAAAGAAACAGGTTCCGGTATGGCCAGATCCGAAATGACCCGCTCCATTTTTCAAAATGAGCCTACGCCGCAGCCGAGCGGTTCGCCTTCAACAAATCCTTGAGACTGACGTTCGTGTCGCCTAGGGACGAGACGTCGAGCATCACACCGGCGTCGATCAACATTTCGGCCAGCTTTATGTCGCGCGCAACAGCATTTCCAATGCCGAGGCCGGCAGCGCCAACCAGCCGATCGTCCAGAAGGTAGAACTCGATCTCGCCGTTCGGACACGTGCGCACGACAGTCTCCTGCCCGGCGGCCGGCAAACCCGCAACTTGCAGGGTCAGATCGTATTGATCCGACCAGAACCACGGGGTCGAGACCAACGGCTCGCTCGCTCCCACCATGTTGCGGGCCGCCGTCTCTGCTTGCCTGCGGGCATTGCGCCAGCTTTCGTATCGCACGTGAGCGGCTCCGTTCAACGATACCGCCGCGCAATCGCCGGCGGCGAAAACGTTCGGATCGCTCGTGCGCAGATATGCGTTGGTAAGAATGCCATTTCCGGTCGCGATGCCGGCTTTCGATGCGAGCTCTGTATCAGGAACGACACCGATTGCTGCTATCGTGAGATCGGAGGGAACTTGCGCTCCATCATCGAGACGAACGAACCCGTCCTCAATCCCGGCAATGCCGCGCCCCAGGAAAAACTGAACACCACGTTCGACGTGAACCCGATGCAGATGTTCCGCGAACCGTGGCGGAACCGCGCGGCCGAGGGGCTTTGCAGCGGCTTCAATAATGCCGACCTCCAATCCTTTCGAGCGCAGCACTGCAGCAAGCTCCATCCCGATCAATCCACCGCCGATGATGGCGACCCGACGGGCATTTGCCGCACGCCGAAATATCTCGGCCGCATGCGAATGGGTGCGGAAGTCGAGAGCGCGCGACGCGCCGGTGCAGGTCAGTTGCCGTGGGCGGGCTCCGGTTGCCAGCAGAAGCTTGTTGTAGCGGACGGTGCAACCGTCACTCAGTGAGACGGACCGTGACAAGGTATCTACCTCCATCACCGATATACCTTGGCAGTAGTTTATTGCGACCGCTTCCATCGCCTCGGCCGTGGTGATTGCCTTGAGGTGCACGCCGGTGTCCGCCGGCTTCGAAAGAGGTGGTCGTTCGTAGGGAAGATGAGGTTCGTTGCCGATCAGCGATATGGCACCGCCGTAGCCCTCTTCGCGCAATGCGAACGCTGCCCGCGTTCCGCACTCTCCGGCGCCAATGATCACGATCCCGTCCATGATGTCTCCCTCCCGAGATAACCGGCACGCCCGAAGCCGCGCCGGTCTCCGATTGTTTCAGTTGCGTTTCGCGTACTCGTTCATGTTCTTGGGCGTGACCAGTTCGAACGGCACCATCACCTGCTTTTCGACGGGTTTGCCCTGAACGAGTGCCACGGCGGCATCGACCGCGGCTGCCGACTGCGCCTTGGCGTTCTGAAATACCGTCGCATCCAAGTCACCTGCGGCCATGGCCGCGAGCGCATCCTGGGTCGCATCGATGCCGATAACGATAACGTCGTCCATCGATACACCCGATGCCTTGAGCGCCTGGATTGCGCCGAGTGCCATCTCGTCATTGTTGGCGAAGAGCACGTCGATCGGGTCGCCCGCAGTGATCCAGTTCGTCGTCAGGTCCATGGCATTGGTGCGTTGCCATGCAGCCGACTGTTCGTCGGCGAAGGTGACGCCCTTACAGTCGCCGGCGAGCAGAGCGTCCTTGAAGGACGAGGTGCGGTCGCGCGAGGCCTGGTGGGCAAGATCGCCCATGAGAACATAGACGCGGGCGCTCGCTTCCTTGTTCTTCTCCTTCAGGAGGTCGCAAGCGGCGCCGGCAGCGAGCCGTCCGGAATCCGTTTCCTTGGAACCGACATAGGCCTGCTTCTCCGGCAGCTGCGCTAGATTTCCCGGCTCGAGATTGAGGTAGACAAGCGGGATATTAGCCTTGCTGGCGGCCTCGCTAAGGCCTTTTGCCGCCGAGGGATCCGCCAGGGTCAGCACGATCGCGTCGACGCCTACTGCAATGAAGTTGTTGACCTGATTGATCTGCTTGGAGATGTCTGTCTGTGCATCCTCGACCTGGATGCCCGATTTCACCTCGCCCGCCCTCGCCTGGAGCCCCTCGCGCAGCAACGTCTGAAAGTTGTTGTCGAAGCTCTGCATCGAGGCGCCGATCGTCTCGGCAGACGCCGAACTCGCCATGAGCGCGGCCACGACGGCGGCCACATAAGTTATCTTCATTCCATCCTCCCAAAGGTGCCGGACCACCTGGTTACACTCCGGAGGCCCTCCCGGCCTGAAGCATTGCCGAGACGATTACGCGAATGCGACGCGCACCTCGTCACCGATGATTTCCACGGGATAGGTCCGGAGGTTCTCGCAGGCGGGAAGTCTGATGGCCTCGCCGGTCCGGTAATCGAAGGTGCCGGAGTGCTTGGGACATTCGACCTCGAAATCCATGACCAGACCGTCGGCAAGGTGCACCGCCTCGTGCGTGCAGAGGCCCGCCGTGCAATACACGCTGTCGTCAGGTGCCCGGTAGATCGCGTAGGTGCGACCTTCGTGATCGAAGCGGATGGCGCCTTCCTGCTCGATCGCATCGAGCTTGCAAACAGAGACCCAGTTCATTCCGTTGCCTCCCCTACCGTCGCGCGCGCCTTTTTAGCGGCGAGCTTTTCCTTCCGCTTGCGATACCGTTCCTGCATCCGGGCCTCGCCCTCGGCCGATCCATCGTGCCAGGTGCCGAACCACCGATCGAGCGGGATCAGGGCGTCGCCGTAGTTCACCTCGAAGTACTTGTGGTGCAGGTAATGCGCGTAGGCATGGCTATCTACCAGCGTCTCGGAGCCGACCTCGACCTTGTCGAAGCCCACATGGCCCGGGATCGCGCCGAAACCTGCATAGTGCAGCTGGTAGAGCATGATGATCGGGTTGGACGGCAGGATCAGATGGTAGAATGCGGTGCCGAAATACAGGAGATGCTCGATCGGGTGCATGGACAGCGAGGACCACGGCGAGGGATTGACCGAGTTGTGGTGGACCGAGTGGACCCACTTGTAGAGAAGCGGTGTGTGAATGAGCCGGTGAACGCAGAAGAAATGGAACTCGTGGATAACAGGCACGAGCAGAGCGACGAACGCCAGAGTCCATGGGTTTTCCGTGAAGCTCAGCCACGGCGCATAGCCGTTGGCATAGGCCCAGAGCATGCCGACTTCGATCGCGGTCCAGATCGTGACGCCGGAGAGGAATGTCCGCAGGATGTTGTCGGCATTCTGGCTTTCGAACCAGAACGCCTTGCTCTTCTGCTCGGACGGGAATTTTCCGTTGTACTTGAACCGGTTCGCCTGCCGCTTGAGGACATAGAGATGAACCTCGAAGGCGCCGTAGAACAGAAAGACGCAGACAGCGTTGACCAGATACAGCCAGGCGATCCAGCCGACGCTCAGGGTCTGCATCGTCTCCACTGACGGAATGACCCATGCCCAGTAGGCCACGGCGGATGCCGCGAATATGACGTTCCACGGAAAGAAATAGTGCGGCAGCCACCTCAGGATCGGGATGATCCGCGTGGGAAACTGGAATAGCGGCGCGTATTCGACGGGCTTGCTCGGCGCCCAATCGCCACGCTTGTTGCGCGTCCCGAACTTTTGATCGTCCATGATCATTCCTCCCGGCAGACCGAGCCGGCCTGCCCTCTCTCGTGAAGTATGCGGAGAGGTTGCTCAAATATCCGGGGGAACACCCCAGCACTGCAGTCTCTCCTCCCGACGACAAAAATAGCAGCGCTGTCCGCGGGTTGCGAAAGCTTCGATGATCAAAAACCATCATCGCCGCGGAATTTTTATCGGCCTCAAGCGGGGCGCGGCGGCACGGTTTCCCCAAACGCGAATGCCCGCGACGGGCAGTCGTCGCGGGCATTCAGATCAAAGATTTCCGTTGGGTGCGGTTAAACGTTGACCCAGCGGCGATCCCGATGGGATTCGGCCATGGCGTGAACGGATTTTTCGATCCGCAGACCGTCCTCGAATGTCACGATGGACGACGGTTCACCTGAGATCGCGCGGATGAGTTCACGGCACTCGATGATCTTCAGGTCGTTGAAGCCGAGGCCGTGACCGGGGGCGGGAATGAAGCGGTCGTATGGCTGGTGCGCCGGTGCCGCCAGCACCTTGCGGAAGCCCTGTTCGGTGCCACGGCCTTCGGCCTGGTAGAGCTCGAACTCGTTCATGCGCTCCTGGTCGAAGGCGATCGATCCTTTCGAACCGAAGATCTGCAGGGCGATCCGGCCCTTACGGCCCCAGGCGGCACGGTTGGCCATCAGCACGGCGGAAATGCCGCCGCCAAGCCGCATCAGCACGTTGGCCGCATCGTGGTTCTCGACGGCGCGGCGGCCGCCGTCCTTCACCGGGCGGTCTGCGTAGGGCTTGACCATATCCGTGATGACAGCCTCGACATGGCCGAACAAGTACCATAGCAACGACAGGGGGTGGACGGCGAAATCGTCGAGCGCGCCGTAGCCCGAGGCCAGCTCGCTCTTCCAGTAGAACAGAGCGTCAGGATCCGCCATGAAATCCTCGTCCATCTCGACGCGGATATGGCTAACTGTGCCGATCGCGCCCTCCGAGATCAGCGTCTTGATATGCCGCATCACCGGGTTCTGGATGTAGTTGTAGCCGAGCACAGCAACCTTGCCCGACGTTCTCGCCGCCGCCAGCATACGCTCGGCATCGGCGTAGGCAGGCGCCATCGGCTTTTCGCACCAGACATGCTTGCCGGCCTCAAGCGCCGCGATCGCCATTTCCGGGTGAAACTGGTTTGGCGTGGTGACGGAGACGACATCGACCTCGGGATCGGCGATCAGCGTCTTCCAATCGTCCGTCGCCTTCTCGAATCCGAATTCCGACGCCCGAGCCGCCGCGAGATCGGCATTGGCTTCGGCCAGATGCACCAGACGCGGACGCTCGACATCGCCGAACACCGTCTTCACCGCATTCCAGGCCAGTGCATGGCACTTGCCCATATAGCCCGTGCCGATCAGTCCAACGCCCAAACGCTTCAACTCTCTCGCTCCTGATCGCTCTTTCATATGGTCTTCCTTCTGCGAACCTTGATCGCGCATGCTTGCAAAACAAAAGCCGACCCGCAGCCACGGAAATGACAGAACGGACCGGCCCTTTGGTTGTCCGGATCAGCGCCGGACGCTCGTTTAATGTTTCGTCCGCTTCTTCTGGCGGTAGACGTCGATCACCACGGCCGCGACGATGATGCCGCCCTTGACGATCTCCTGGTAGTAGGCGTCGACACGCAGGAAGGTGAAGCCTGACGTCATGACGCCGAGGATGATGGTGCCGATGACGGTACCCGTGATGCGGCCTACGCCGCCGGTGAGCGAGGTGCCACCGATGACTGTCGCGGCGATCGCATCCAGTTCGTACATCACGCCCATGCCGGCTTGCGCGGTCTGCGCACGAGCGGCGGTAACGACGCCCGCAAGACCGGCCAGCAGGCCCGCGATCGCGTAGACCTTGATCAGGTGGGCCTCGATGTTGATACCCGAGACCCGCGCTGCCTGCACGTTGGCGCCGATGGCATAGGTGAACTTGCCGTAGCGGGTGTAGCGCAGGGCGATGTGGAAGATCAGCGCGACAACAAGGAAGACGATGACGGGCCAGATGCCGGTGCCGATGAAATTGAACTGGTCGGTGAGGCCGGAGACCGGCTGACCCTTGGTGTACCACTTGGAGATACCGCGCGCCGACACCATCATGCCGAGCGTGGCGATGAAAGGCGGGATCTTGGTTCTGGCGATAAGCTGACCGTTGATATAGCCGGCCGCGAGACCGATCAGCAATCCGACGCCGATCGGGATGAAGAACGGCAGATCGGTTAATTCCGGATAGAGCGCGCGGGGCCATGTGGAGGCCTGGGCGAAACTCGCCGCGATCATCGCCGTCATGCCGACCACGGAGCCGGATGACAGGTCGATACCGCCGGTGATGATCACCTGCGTCACGCCGACGGCGATGATGCCGATGACGGAGACCTGCAGGATCATGATCGTCAGACGCTGCGAATTGAACAGGAAGCTCTGGCCGACGAAGATCCAGCCGAGGATCTCGTAGACGAGCGCAATGCCGATGAGGACGAGAAAGATGCTGAGTTCTGGCGGAACCCGGCGACGTCTCGTGCTTTTCAAGAGCGGGCCGGCCGCCTCTGCTGTCTTGGTTGTCATTGAAACCTCCCTTGGACAATCGAAACCCGCACGCAGCTACTGCGCGGCGAGCTCCATCACCTTGATCTGTGTTGCTTCGTCGCGATTGAGGAAACCGGTGACCCGTCCTTCATGCATGACCATGATGCGGTCGCTCATGCCGAGGACCTCGGGCATCTCGGACGAGATCATCACGACGGCGACGCCCCTGCGCGCCATTTCGGTGACGAGGCGATGGATTTCCGCCTTGGCGCCGACATCAATGCCGCGCGTCGGTTCGTCGAGAATGAGGATCTTTGGGTTGGTCAGCATCCAGCGGCCGATAAGCGCTTTCTGCTGGTTGCCACCCGACAGGTTCTCGATGCGCTCGTAGAGGTTGGGCGTCTTGACGCGAAGCTGCTTCGCCATCGCCTCGCAGGCGTCCTCTATGGCGCTCTCCTGCACAAAGCCGGCCTTGACGAACTTGTCCTGCAGCACCGCGATCTGCATGTTCTCGAGGATGTTCAGGACCAGAAGACAGCCCGTGTCCTTGCGATCTTCGGTGAGAAACGCCAGACCGTGCTGGATCGCGACCGTCGGCGACTTGATGTCCACCTGCTTGCCGAAGAGCTCGATCGTTCCGGCCTTCGCCGGCGTCACGCCGAACACTGTCTCGGCCACGTTCGAGCGACCGGAGCCGACGAGGCCGGCGACACCGAGGATTTCGCCTGCGCGAACCTCGAACGAGACATCGCGGAAGAAGCGTCCATCGCTCAGCCCCTTGACCGACAGCACGACATCGCCGATCGGAACCTCTTCCTTCGGAAACATCTGGGTGATCTCGCGGCCCACCATCATGCGGATGATGTCGTCGCGGGTGACGTCAGTCGATGCGTGCGTGCCGATATACTTGCCGTCGCGGAACACGGAGAACTCGTCGGCGATCTCGAACAACTCGTTCATCTTATGGGTGATGTAGACGATGCCGATGCCCTGGGCCTTCAGGTCCCGGATGATCTGGAAAAGATGGGCAACCTCGCGCTCGGTCAACGCCGATGTCGGCTCGTCCATGATCAGGACGTCGGACTTATAGGAAACCGCCTTGGCGATCTCGACCATCTGCCGGTTCGCCACCGACAGCTCGCGGACCTCGATCTCAGGATCGATTGAGATGTTCAGCCGCCGAAGCAGCTCTTCCGTCATCCGGCGCATGGCGCCGTGATCGACGAAACCGAAGCGGTTCTTTGGCTCGCGGCGGATCCAGATGTTCTCGGCAACCGTCATGAACGGCATCAGGTTCAGTTCCTGATGGATCATCGCAATGCCGTTTTCCAATGCGTCCAGCGGCGATTTCAGCTGGATCTCAACGCCCTTGAGACAGACCTCGCCCTTGTCAGGCGTATAGATGCCGGCAAGCACCTTCATCAGGGTCGACTTGCCCGCGCCGTTCTCACCCATAAGCGCATGCACGGAGCCGCGCTTCAGGCGAAACTGCACGTCGTCAAGAGCGACAACACCCGGAAATTCCTTGCGGACACCTTCTGCGCTTAAAAGAAACTCGGCATTCGGCACTGCACCACTGGCGCGCACGGCTGCCATCGTCGATGGACTGACCACCATAGCTCATCCTCCCTGATCCACTTGCAGTCGATGTGTGCGGGGACTATCCCCGCACACAGATGACAGCGTCAGTTCTTGGAAGCGAAGTCCTTGACGTTTTCAGGCGTGACCAGCTGGAAGGGGATGTAGACCTTCTTTTCGATCTTCTCGCCCTTTGCGAGCTTCAGAGCCGCGTCGATCGAGCCCTTGCCCTGGCCGGCGGCGTCCTGGAACACCGTCACGTCGAGGTCGCCCGCCTGCATCGCCGCAAGCGCGTCCTGGGTGGCGTCGATGCCGCCGACGACGACCGACTTCATGTCCTTGCCGGCGGCCTTCAGCGCCTGGATGGCGCCGATTGCCATCTCGTCGTTGTTGGAGATCACGGCGTCGAACTCGACACCGCTGGACAGCCAGTTGGCCATCAGGTCGGAGCCCTGTGTGCGGTCCCAGTTGCCGGTCTGCTCTTCGACGATCTGGATGCCCTTGCATTCATCCGTCTTGATGACGTCGTGGATGTCCTGCGTGCGCATGCGGGCTGCCTGGTTGGACAGTTCACCCATGATCACCACGGCCTTGCCCTTGCCACCCAGCAGACGGCAGACTTCCTTGGTCTGGAGCGTACCGGATTCCTGCTCGTTCGAAGCGACGAAGGCCTGCTTTTCCGGAAGCGTGTCGACATTCACAGGCTGGCGGTTGACGTAGACCAGCGGAATGCCGGCATCGGCCGCAAGCTTCGACATGGCAGCCGTTGCGTCGGTGTCGACAGGATTGACGACTATCGCATCGACCTTCGATGCGATGAAGTTCTGGATCTGGCTCTGCTGCTTGGAGACGTCATTCTGAGCGTCTTCGATCTGCAGGGAAACACCGTTCAGCGTCTTGGCATAATCGCTCATGCCGTTGCGCAGGACGGTCAGAAAGTTGTCGTCGAACTTGGCGATCGATACGCCGACCGTCTCGGCATGTGCAGCCGTCGACAGAGCGAGCATCATTGTCGCTCCCAGGATAAGCTTCTTCATTTTATTCTCCTCCTCAAGATGGTGTCCGGCTGCACCCTCCTCACGCCGGAACTCCCCGGCACCCGCCGGAAAGTCAAACACGCACTGCTTAGTTAATGAAACAAATAAACCGTCCAATCAATTCAATGGAATATTCATTCCATTTAATTTTCACGAGGTCAAGACGTTTATGTGGTGCGCCTTAAATGAGCGGCGCACCGTTCTCTGGACGACCGAACGCGCGACGGGACGTCAGCCGGCGCTGTGCCGGATGAAAGCTATGCTGTCCCCGATCGTCTTTGCCGGGTTAGTAGCGTCATGAACCTCGGCGGCAAACGGCTCGAAGGAACAACGCCCTTTGAAGCCGAGGTCCCGCAGAGCGCGGATCTGCTCTACATTGGCGATGCGGTCGGCTGCGCCGACAAGCACACGGTGCGAATCGCGCATATCGGGGACGCCGATCGCCGGATCCTCGACGCCCGAGATGTGAACCAGCCCGGTCATATCGGGATACAGCTTCTCTTCGCCGGCGAGATGATGGTGAAAGGTGTCGTGAACGAGCTTGAAGGAACGCTCGGCGGAAAGATCCTTGATGGCCTCGACCGCTTCCGTCTTGGAGCGCAGCGCACAGCTTTCGAAGCCGAGCGGCTCGACAAGACCTATCACGCCCGCCTCTTCCAGCATCGGACGCAGTGCCGAAAGCGAGCGACGCAAGTTCTGGGCTCGCTCCTGCCTGTCCAAACCCGTCCCATCATTGGTCGGCACCAACACCAATGCTTCCGCGCCGGAGCGCTTAGCGTAATCGATAAGCTGCCTGGCTTCCTCGGCACGCGCATCGTTCCATTCGTTGAAGCGCTGGAGGGCGTTGATGGAAATGATCCGCAGGCCGTGCCGCGCGGCTTCGGCCTTGATCGTCTCCGGCGGTGTGCCATCGATGATGGCGTTGCCAGCCAGATCGTTGCGGATCTCGACCGCTTCACAGCCGAGCGACTTGGCCAAGGCAAAGAAATCGGGAATCGAAAGCTTGGGAGCGCTCATATGATTGAGCGCGAACTGGATGCTGGACATTGAAACTCCTCCTCATCCGCAAAAGCGGACACTGCCATACGCTCCAGCTATTACAGCAATTTCAGAGGCAACGCAGGCGGAACGCAGAGGCAAGCTCATCATTCGTGATGTATTCCGTAGGCGATATGATGCGATTACATCATTTTTAGCTTAGATGTTCTCTGCAATATGGATGTCGAACGGCAGGAAGAATTGCCCTGGTACAGCCGCTTCGCCGTTTTCGATCGCAGACGTCATGAGTGTCATCAACTCCTTGCACAAGGCAGGAAGTGGCGTCCCGAGCGCCATCGTCACCGTATTGTCGGCGAGACCGGCCTTGCTCTCTGGGGTCAACTCGTTGACGACAAGAACGATCTTTCCGCCAAAACCCTCCTCCCGAACAGCGGAGATCGCGCCCTCCATGCCGCCACCGCAGACATAAAGGCCGATGAGATCGGGATGCTTGTGGAGGATATTGATCGTCGCCTCATGGGTAATTTCTTCCGCGTCGAGATTGATCAGCGTGTCGAGCACCTCGAACTCAGGCGCATTCTCGCGCAGGTAGGACCGGAAGCCGATCTCGCGCAACTCGTGACCATGAAACCGATGACTGCCGACAAAAAGGGCGATCTTGCCCGGTCGGGGCGCCGTCTTCGCAATCGTCCAGGCAGCCGTGCGCCCGACCTTGCGATTGTTGAGGCCGACATAGCCCTCCCGCACGCCGGCCGCGAAATCGGATAGAAGCGAGAAAACGGGGATGCCTTTCTCCTTAAGTTCCTCGACGACGGTGGTGACGGCGGGATAGTCGGGACCAACCAGGGCAACGGCCTGGTTGCGCACCGCCAAGGCCTTGAGTTTTTCGCTGATCGCCGCCGGAGTGCTTGCCGGTGCGAACTCGATCTGTGGCTGGATGCGCGCGGTCGTGACAGACCGCGCCGCAGCCTCGATCTCTTTCGCAAAGCTTTGATAGAAAGCTTGCATCGGCTTCTGCAGCAGGAAGGCAAGCTTGTACTGCGGGAGATCTTCAAAGACCCGCTGCCGGATCAGCCCGACCGCGTGATAGCCGATCGACTGCGCAGCGTCGTAGACCCGTCTGGCCGTCTCCTCACGAACCTTGTGGCGCCCATTCAACACGCGATCCACGGTCGCGGCACTGACGCCGGAGACGCGGGCAAGATCGGCAATGGTTGGACGTCGCATCGATCGCTCCTGACATTTCACATCAACAAATGACTGTATATGATGATGTGTTTTGATAGATTATTGCAAGACTGCATTGAGCACTTCCTGATGTCAACATATCTTGCTGGCAGCCGGCGGGTATGGAGGCCGGGTTGGGAGGCAGGAATGACGACACAGGCGTCGAAGCGCGATTACAGTCTGCTGGGCGAAAGCGGCCGCACGGCCGTGGAGACCGGACTGGCCGCGGCGGAATGGTATCACACGGATGTTCCGCGCAAGGAGATGAAGGCTCTGATGCAGCGCTCCGACACGCCGGCGATCCGGGACACGGCAATCTGGCTCGGCAGCATGCTGGTGCTCGCGGCACTTGGAACGTATTTCTGGGGCTCGTGGATCTGTATCCCGTTCTTCCTGGCCTATGGCGTACTCTACGGCTCGGCATCCGACAGCCGCTGGCACGAATGCGGCCATGGGACTGCCTTCAAGACGCGCTGGATGAACGATGCGGTGTATCAGATCGCCTGCTTCATGATCATGCGCAATCCGGTGACCTGGCGGTGGAGCCATACGCGCCACCACACGGATACCGTCATTGTCGGGCGCGATCCCGAGATCGCGGTGATGCGTCCGCCGGACCTGCTGCGTCTCGTCCTCAATTTCTTCGGCCTGCTCGACGCCTATCACGCGATGATCGATATGGTGCGCAACGCCGTCGGCATCATCAGCGCGGAAGAGAAGACATTCGTTCCCGACAGCGAGCAGCCACGCGCCATCCGCATCGCCCGGATCTGGCTGGTCATCTATCTCGCGACGATTGCCACCGCCATCACATTGGGTTCCTGGCTGCCTCTGGTCCTGATCGGCCTTCCCCGGCTCTACGGCGCATGGCACCACGTCATGAGCGGCCTGCTGCAGCACGGCGGCCTTGCGGACAACGTCATCGACCACCGGCTCAACAGCCGTACCGTCTACATGAACCCGATCAGCCGGTTCATTTACTGGAACATGAACTATCACGTGGAGCATCACATGTTCCCGATGGTGCCCTACCACGCTCTTCCGCGGCTACACGCGATGATCAAGCACGACCTGCCCACGCCCAATCCATCCATCTGGTCGGGGTTTCGCGAGATGGTTCCAGCGTTTCTCCGACAGCTTCGCAACGAGGACTATTTCCTGAAGCGCGAGCTGCCACCGACGGCGCGGCCGTATCGCGAAGAGTTTCACGCCGAGCTGGCTCCGGCCGCGCAATAGAATGACATGAGAGGGAGGACGACATGAGCGACAATTGGGTAGAAGTCTGCGCCAAGGACGACATCGACGAAGAGGACGTCATCCGCTTCGATCACGCCGGACGTACGTTCGCGGTCTACCGCAGCCCGGACGACGCCTTCTTCGCGACGGATGGCCTGTGCACGCACGAGAAGATCCATCTCGCCGACGGTCTGGTGATGGATGACATCATCGAGTGTCCGAAACACAACGGCCGCTTCAGCTACAAGACCGGCGAAGCCAAAGGCGCGCCCGTCTGCGTCGACCTGAAGACCTACCCGGTCAAGGTCGAAGACGGCTCCGTCTTCATTTCCATCTAAGGACCGCCCGATGTCTCACTTTGTCATTGTCGGCGCCGGCGAATGCGGCGCGCGGGCAGCCTGGGCACTACGCGAAAAGGGGTTTGACGGCGCCATCACGCTGATCGGCGAGGAAGCGCTGCCGCCCTACGAGCGACCGCCGCTGTCGAAAGCGGCGATTGGCGAGGCCCTCGAGCCGAAATTCGTCGCAGAGAGGAATCGATATGCGGAGGAGCGCATCGACCTCATGACGGGCGTGAGCGTCGATGCGCTCGATGTCGCGACGAAACAGTTGTCGCTTTCCGATGGCAGCGTGCTTGCCTATGACAAGCTGCTACTGGCGACCGGGGCGAGAGCGCGCGCGTTTCCGGGTGTTCCGATGGACAGTCAGTCCATCCGCATGCTGCGCACCCATGCCGATGCGCTGGCACTTCGTGCCGCAATGCTGCCCGGCAAGCATATCGCCATTATCGGCGGCGGGTTCATCGGGCTGGAGCTGGCAGCGACTGCGCGCATGCTCGGTGTTCACGTCACTGTTGTCGAGGGGCTGGAGAGGGTGCTGAAGCGCGGCGTCCCTCAGGAGATCGCCGATGCGGTCGCGGCAAAACATCGCCTTGAGGGCGTGGACGTCAGATGCGGGGTCGCAATTGAATCCCTGACAGATGACGCGGGCAAGGCGACAGTCCGCCTCGCCGATGGTGACGTTCTCGGGGTCGATCTGGCGCTTGTGGGCATAGGCGCGGTGCCCAATACCCAGCTGGCCGAGCGCGCGGGGCTTCGGATTGAAAACGGCATTGCCGTCGATCAACGGCTGCGTACATCCGCGCCCGACGTCTACGCCGCCGGAGACTGCTGCTCGTTTCCGCTGCATCTCTATGGTGGCCGGCGCGTGAGGCTGGAATCCTGGCGCAATGCGCAGGAACAAGGCGGCCTCGCTGCGGCCAATATGCTGGGCGGCGACCAGACAATCGCTGCCGTGCCGTGGTTCTGGTCCGACCAGTACGACATGTGCCTGCAGATCGCCGGGCTTTCGGACGGCGCCGTACATCACCTGCGCCGCGATCTCGGCAACAACGCCTTTATCATTTTTCACCTTGATGCCGATGGTCGTCTTCTGGCGGCAAGTGGTATTGGCCCGGGCAACGCCGTGGCGCGCGATATCCGGCTCGCCGAAATGCTGATCGCTGCGGGTGCCCGCCCTGACCCGGATGCCTTGGCTTCTCCAGGCATCAAGCTGAAATCCCTTCTTGCCGCCTGAGCGGCATCCCATATTGAAAGGACAATCCGATGATAAAACACGGCCGACCGACCGTCGCCGATCTGCTCGGTCTCAAAAGTAAGCGCCAACTTACCATGCTGCGGGTAACGACCCTGGAAGAGGCCGAGGCGGCGCAGAAAGCCGCCATCGATATCGTCTCCGTTCCGCCCTCGCTGCTCGGTCCCGCCTTTCGCGAGGCGGCACCAAACCCTTTCGCCGTGCCGGGGCTCGAATATGGCGACTATGTCTCGGCCGAGGAATATATGCGCGAAGCATTTTCTGCTCTCAAATCCGGTGGTGACGCCGTCTATTGCGCGGCCAGCCCTCGGATTATTCGCCGCATGCGCGAAGAGGGCATTCCCGTCTGCGGCCACGTCGGCCTCATCCCTTCCAAGGCGACCTGGACCGGCGGCTTTCGGGCGGTTGGCAAGACGGCGCTGAGCGCTATCGAGATCTGGCGGCAAACCAAGGCGCTTGAAGAGGCCGGCGCTTTTGCCGTTGAGATCGAAGTTGTGCCAGATGACGTGGCCGCCGCCATCAGCCGCAACACGTCGATGCTGATGATCTCGATGGGTGCCGGCCGAGGCTGCGACGCGCAGTATCTATTTGCCGATGACATCCTCGGCGCTAACCGCGATCACTATCCACGCCATGCCAAGGTCTACCGCAATTTTGCCGCCGAATACGATCGACTTCAAAGCGAACGGATCGCAGCCTTTACGGAATTCGCAACCGATGTGCGCTCGAACGCCTATCCCGGAAGACGCCACCTCGTATCGGTCGAAGACAAGGAGTTGCAGGCCTTTCTGGACTACCTCGAAAACGATCTCGCCAGGTCGGGCGAAACTCCGGCCTAGACTTCACACATTCTGGCAAACTCCATATTCGAGGCTGACACACCAATGTCCACCTATGTACTGATAGTCGCCTGCAAGTCGACGCGCGGCATCGTGGCGGCGATTTCGACCTATCTCGCCGACCAGGGCTGCAACATCGTCGACAGCTCGCAGTTCGATGACCTGACCACAGGCATGTTCTTCACCCGCGTCAGCTTCATCTCCGAAGAAGGCGTGACCTTGTCGGCGATCCGCGAAGGCTTCCAGCCGATCTCCGAAAAATTCGCGATGACCGCCGAGATCCACGATGGCGACCAGCGCATGAAGGTGCTGCTGATGGTCTCGCGCTTCGGCCACTGCCTCAACGACCTGCTCTACCGCTGGAAGATCGGCGCGCTTCCGATCGACATCGTCGGCGTCGTTTCCAACCATTTCGACTATCAAAAAGTGGTGGTCAACCACGACATTCCCTTCCACCACATCAAGGTGACGAAGGAGAACAAGCCGCAGGCCGAAGCGCAGATCATGCAGCTGGTCGAAAGCTCCGGCACCGAGTTGATCGTGCTTGCCCGCTACATGCAGGTGCTGTCGGATGCGATGTGCCAGAAAATGTCCGGCAAGATCATCAACATCCACCACTCCTTCCTGCCGTCGTTCAAGGGTGCCAACCCCTACAAGCAAGCCTATGAGCGCGGCGTCAAGCTGATCGGCGCCACGGCGCATTACGTCACCGCCGATCTCGACGAAGGCCCGATCATCGAGCAGGACACCGCCCGTATCACCCATGCGCAGTCCGCCGACGACTATGTCTCCATCGGCCGCGACGTCGAGAGCCAGGTGCTGGCCCGCGCCATCCACGCCCATATCCATCACCGGGTGTTTCAGAACGGCAACCGCACCGTGGTCTTCCCGGCCAGCCCCGGCAGCTACGCTTCCGAGCGCATGGGCTGAGCGATGGCGACAGTAATCGACGGCAAACAGGTTGCAGCTTCGGTCATCGACACGGTGAAGGCCGCGACTGCGGCGCTTGAAAAGCAGAGCGGCGTCCAGACGGGTCTCGCCGTGATCATCGTCGGTGATGATCCGGCAAGCCATGCCTATGTCGGTTCCAAGAGCAAGATGGCCAAGGAATGCGGCTTCAAGTCCATCCAGCACACCCTGCCGCTGGAGACGAGCCAGGAAGAGCTGGCCGCCCTCGTCGCCTCGCTCAACGCCGATGACACGATCCACGGCATCCTCGTGCAGCTTCCTCTGCCCAAGCACCTGAACTCGGAAGCGATCATCCAGTCGATCCTGCCGGAAAAGGACGTCGACGGCCTCCACGTCGTCAACGCCGGCAAGCTGGCGATCGGCGATCTCGAAACCGGCCTCGTATCCTGCACGCCCGCCGGCGCCATGGTCTTCGTCCGCCGCACCCATGGCGAGGACCTCTCCGGCCTCAACGCCGTCGTCATCGGCCGCTCCAACCTGTTCGGCAAGCCGATGGCGCAGCTGTTGCTCAACGCCAATGCGACGGTCACCATCGCGCACTCGCGGACAAAGGATCTGGCCGCCGTCTGCCGCAACGCCGATATTCTGGTCGCCGCTGTCGGTCGTCCCGAGATGGTCAAGGCCGATTGGGTCAAGCCGGGCGCCACGGTTATCGACGTCGGCATCAACCGCATCGCAGCCCCCGAAAAGGGTGAAGGCAAGACCCGCCTCGTCGGCGATGTCGCCTTTGCGGAAGCGTCTGACGTTGCCAGCGTCATCACCCCGGTTCCCGGCGGTGTCGGCCCGATGACCATCGCTATGCTGATGGCCAATTCGGTGATCGCCGCCCACCGCGCCGCCGGCCAGACGCCGCCGAAGTTCTGATCCCGGAGCCGCAACGATTAGCGCGGCGCCGCACCCGTCGACGCCCGCACGATCAGCTCCGTCTTCCACAATTCCTGCTCGGGGAAAGGGCCGTCCTGCTTGACGGTCCCGATCAGCCGCTGGGCGATCCTGACACCGGCAGCGCGCAGCGATGAGCGCGTCGTCGTCAGCGGCACGGAGAAATTCTCCGGCTTCAGATGCGGCAGCACGTCGTCGTGCGCGATCAGCGAAATATCCTCGCCGAGCTTCAAGCCCGCCTGTGTCACCGCCCTGATAGCGCCGAGCGCCAGCACCGTGCTCGAACAGAGAATGGCCGTCGGTCGCTCCGGCAGCTGCAGGAAGCGCTCCATCGCGAACTGGCCGTGCTCGTCGGTCATCGACATGTGGCTGATGCAGTCGTCCGGCAGTGTCAGCCCGCGCTCACCCAGCGCCGAAACCACGCCGTTCCTGCGCCGGATGGCGAAGTCGAGATGCTCCGGCCCGTTCAGGAGCCCGAACCGCGTATGTCCCAGCTGCAGCAACAGCCGCGTTGCATCGTAGAAGGCGCCCTCATTGTCGATGTCGAGATAGGGATAGTCGGGCTCCGTGCCGAACGAACGCCCGTGCACCAGAAACGGCATCGACAGCGATTTCAGCAGCGGCAGCCGCGGATCGTGACCGCGCATGTAGGCGACGAACAGCGCATCGACATTGCCGCTGATCGCCAGGCGCCGAAGGGCGGCGACTTCATCGTCCGGGTCGGACGGCATGATGACGAAATGGAAATCGTGCCGCACCGCCTCTTCGCCGAGCCCGGTCAGGAATTCGCCGAAATGGACGTCGGAATAGTGCCCGGGCGCCGTCGGCATCACCAGTCCGATCGAACCGGCCTTGCCGGTCGCCAGCCGTTGCGCCGCCTTGTTCGGACGATAGCCGGTTTCCTGCACAGCCTGCAGAACACGCTCGCGCGTGGCTTCGTTGACCTCGGGATAACCGTTCAGGGCACGGCTGACCGTTGTCTGAGACAGCCCCAGCATTTCCGATAGCTGTTTGAGATTCACGTGCTAAACTTCCTCCACACGCCCTGGAGGTCACTTCTCCCAAATGGCATCCAAAGCGCTTTTAATAATGTAGCAGCTGCGCCGCTTGACTCAAGAAAAATCGCTCCATATTTCCGATCAGGCATGCTGCGCTGCGATATCCGAAGGTCCTTTTGGGCCCGTTGCGAATTGCCTTGACTCTTTTGTGCCGAAAGTGAAATGAGTCTGTTGTCAAAGCGCTTTGGAATTTTGATTGCAGGGCGTGATTGCGATTGTGATGGGAGGTAGATCACATGAAAAAGTCATTTTTGATGGGCGTTGCCGTGGCGGCGCTTTTGGCAGGGGGTGCGTCTGCCGCCGATTTGAAGTTTGCACCAGGCGAGGACGCCAAATTCAACTGGAAGAGCTACGATGATTTCAAGGCGGCGAATGCCGACCTGAAGGGCCAGGAGCTGACGATCTTCGGACCGTGGCGTGGCGAGGACGAAACCTTCTTCCGCAGCATTCTGGCCTATTTCACCGAAGCGACCGGCATCGATGCCAAATATTCGTCCTCGGAAAACTACGAGCAGCAGATCGTCATCGATACGCAGGCCGGTTCGCCGCCGAACATCGCGATCCTGCCGCAGCCCGGCCTTCTGGCCGATCTCGCCAGCAAGGGCTTCCTTGCGCCGCTCGGCGATGAAAACTCCAAGTGGGTGAAGGACAATTACGGCGCCGGCGACAGCTGGGTCGGCTACGGCACCTACAAGGGCAAGGACGGCAAGGATGCCTTCTTCGCGTTCCCTTACAAGGCCGACGTGAAGTCGCTGGTCTGGTACGTGCCCGAAAACTTCAAGGAAGCGGGCTACAAGGTCCCGACCACGATGGAAGAGTTGCAGGCCCTGACGGATCAGATCGTCAAGGACGGCGGCGTTCCCTGGTGCATCGGTCTCGGCTCCGGCGGCGCCACCGGCTGGCCGGCAACCGACTGGATTGAAGACCTGATGCTGCGCATGCAGCCGCCTGAGGCCTACGACAAGTGGACCACCAACGAACTGAAGTTCGATGATCCGGCCGTCGTCTCGGTCATCGATGAGTTCGGTAAGTTCGCCAAGAACGAGAAGTACGTCGATGGTGGCGTCAAGGCCGTGGCCTCGACCGACTTCCGCGACAGCCCGAAGGGTCTCTTCGCTGTTCCGCCGAAGTGCTACATGCACCACCAGGCATCCTTCATCCCGTCCTTCTTCCCGGAGGGAACGAAGCTCGGCCAGGACGCCGACTTCTTCTACATGCCGACCTTCGCTTCCAAGCCTGAACTCGGCAAGCCGGTTCTGGGCGCCGGTACGCTGGTCACCATCGCCAAGGATTCCAAGCCGGCGCGCGCCTTCGTGGAATTCCTGAAGACCCCGATCGCTCATGAAGTCTGGATGGCGCAGTCGAGCTTCCTGACTCCGTACAAGGGTGTCAACGTGGAGACTTACGCCAACGACCAGCTGAAGCGCGAAGGCGAAATCCTGACGACGGCAACCACCTTCCGGTTTGACGGTTCCGACCTGATGCCCGGCAAGATCGGCGCCGGCGCCTTCTGGACCGGCATGGTCGATTTCGTCGGCGGCAAGTCCGCTCAGGATACCGCAAAGGAAATCCAGAGCGCCTGGGACGGCATCAAGTAACATCGCCTGACAACCATGCCGCCCCACCGGGCGGCATGGCCGCAATGCCTGGCCGGACGCCTTGATACGCGCCGGCCATCGCCGCCTCTTGCGCCTGAAGCTGATAGGCTCGGCCCCTTGGCAGCGGATCTGAAAAGACATGCGCGTCAGGGAAGGCGCATCAGGGGAGGGACGAATGCTTTCGCAACTGGTTTCCGCTTTGGGGGTCGTGGTCGTCGCGGTGTTCGCATGCGCGGCCTATTTCTATTTCTCCAACAAGCTGCTCGATCTGGCGCTGCCGGTGAGGGATGGCGACATCCGCGCCGCCTCGCAGAACCTCAATCGCCGCGCCGTCATCCGGCCGTGGCTGTTCCTGTTTCCGGCGCTCTTCCTGCTGGTCGTCTATCTCGTCTATCCCGTGATCGCCACGGTGATCCTCTCGTTCTACGATCGCTCCGGCGTCGAGTTCGTCGGCTTCAACAATTACAAATGGGCCTTCGGCGACCGCGAATTCCGCCAGTCGATCTTCAACAACATCCTCTGGCTCGCCGTCGTTCCCGCTGCCTGCACCTTCTTCGGCCTCGTCATCGCCGTCATGACCGACCGCATCTGGTGGGGCAATATCGCGAAAAGCATCGTCTTCATGCCGATGGCGATCTCCTTCGTCGGCGCTTCGGTCATCTGGAAGTTCATCTACGAATATCGTGGCTCCGGCACGCAGATCGGCCTGTTGAACGCCATCGTCCAGCTGTTCGGCGGCACGCCGCAGGTGTGGATCTCGGTGCCCTTCTGGAACAGCTTCTTCCTGATGGTCATCCTGATCTGGATCCAGACCGGCTTCGCCATGGTCATTCTCTCGGCGGCGTTGCGCGGTATTCCCGAGGAAACCATCGAGGCCGCCGTCATCGACGGCGCCAATGGCTGGCAGATCTTCTGGCGCATCATGGTGCCGCAGGTCTGGGGCACGATCGCCGTCGTCTGGACGACAATCACCATCCTCGTCCTCAAGGTCTTCGATATCGTGCTGACCATGACCAACGGCCAATGGGACACGATGGTTCTCGCCAATCTCATGTTCAACTGGATGTTCCGAGGTGGCGGCGACAGCGGCCGAAGTGCCGTCATCGCGCTGATCATCATGCTGGCCGTCACGCCGATCATGGTCTGGAACGTCCGCCGCGCCAATCGCGAACTGGGAGGCAAGTGACATGACCTTGTCAGGAAGCTTCTTCAAGATCGGTCCCGCCCGTCTCTTCGTCCACGCCGCCGTCCTTCTGATCGTCATCATCTGGCTGATCCCGACGCTCGGCATCTTCGTCAGCGCCCTGCGCGACAAGGACCAGATCGTCGTCTCCGGCTGGTGGACCGCCTTCTCCGGCTCGTCGCGCACCGTGGCCAGTCGCCTCGGCGCCGTCGATCAGCAGAAACAGGACGGCCCGGTCTACGTCATCTCGGGCAATGTGCTGGAAGGCCAGGAAGGCCGTTCGATCAACGCCTTCGGCACCAAGGTCGCACAGCCGTCCGCCTACAAGGCCGGCGAAACCGCCGATCTCGGCGACGGCGTCTCGCTGCTCGTCAATGCCGACGGCAGCTACCGCTACATGAAGAACGCCGCCTTCGGCCCGGATGACGGCGGTCGTCGCGTCTACGTCTCCGTCGCCACCCCGCCCGAATTCACACTGCAGAACTACAGGACGGTTCTGACCGGGGAGGGCATCGGCCAATCCTTCATCAACTCGCTGACGGTCACCATTCCCGCCACGATCATCCCGATCCTGATCGCCGCCTTCGCCGCCTATGCGCTGAGCTGGATGGAATTCCCCGGCCGTGGGCTGCTGATTGCACTCGTCGTCGGCCTCATCGTCGTGCCCTTGCAGATGTCGCTGATCCCGCTTCTGAGGCTCTACAACGGGATCGGCATGATACTCGACACGCCGTCGAAGACCTATCCCGGCATCTGGCTGGCGCACACCGCCTTCGGCATGCCGCTCGCCATCTATCTCCTGCGCTCCTACATCGCCGGCCTTCCCAAGGAGATCATCGAATCCGCCCGCGTCGATGGCGCCAGCGAGTTTGATATCTTCACCCGCATTGTTCTGCCCCTGTCTTTCCCGGCACTCGCCTCCTTCTCGATCTTCCAGTTCCTCTGGGTGTGGAACGACCTGCTTGTCGCGATGGTCTTCCTCGGCACTGACAGGGATCACCTGGTTCTGACCGGCGCGCTGAACGCGCTGTTGGGATCGCGAGGCGGCAACTGGGAAATCCTGACGGCATCCGCCTTCATCACGATCATAGTACCGCTGCTCGTTTTCTTCGCACTGCAGCGCTATCTCGTACGCGGTCTGCTCTCGGGTTCGGTCAAGGGCGGCTAGTGATTTCCCCGAGCCCGACTTCCCAAGACGATACCAAACAGGACCACATATGAGCATTGCATCTCCATCCAACCTGACTGTCGACAAAGACTGGTGGCGCGGCGCGGTGATCTATCAGATCTACCCGCGCTCCTACCAGGATTCCAACGGCGACGGCATCGGC
This sequence comes from Hyphomicrobiales bacterium, assembly GCA_900470805.1. Classification (GTDB taxonomy): domain Bacteria; phylum Pseudomonadota; class Alphaproteobacteria; order Rhizobiales; family Rhizobiaceae; genus Rhizobium. Next base: position 220,277 of record UCCA01000012.1, read on the forward strand.
GACCTCAAGGGCATCACCGCTCGTCTGCCGCATGTCGCAGCCCTGGGCGCCGACGCCATCTGGATCTCGCCCTTCTTCACCTCGCCGATGCGCGACTTCGGCTATGACGTCTCCGACTACGAGAATGTCGACGGCATTTTCGGCACGCTCGTCGATTTCGATTCCCTGATCGCGGAAGCCCACCGCCTCGGCATTCGCGTGATGATCGACCTGGTCATCTCGCACTCGTCCGACCAGCACCCCTGGTTCGTCGAGAGCCGCTCAAGCAAGACCAATGCCAAGGCAGACTGGTATGTCTGGAGCGACTCGAGGCCGGACGGCACGCCACCCAACAACTGGCTGTCGATCTTCGGCGGCTCGGCCTGGGCGTGGGATCCGACGCGCATGCAGTATTACATGCACAACTTCCTGACCTCGCAGCCGGACCTCAACCTGCACAATCCCGAAGTTCAGGATCGCCTGCTCGAAGTCGTCCGCTTCTGGCTGAAGCGCGGCGTCGATGGCTTCAGGCTCGACACCATCAATTTCTACTTCCACGACAAGGAATTGCGCGACAACCCGGCGCTGGCGCCCGAGCGCCGCAACGCGTCTACCGCACCGGCCGTCAATCCCTACAATTTCCAGGAACACATCTACGACAAGAACCGCCCGGAGAATATCGCCTTCCTGAAGCGCTTCCGCGCCGTGCTGGAAGAGTTCCCGGCCATTGCCGCCGTCGGTGAAGTCGGCGACAGCCAGCGCGGTCTTGAAATCGTCGGCGAATACACGTCCGGCGATGACAAGATGCACATGTGCTACGCCTTCGAGTTCCTGGCACCGGATCCGCTGTCGCCGGAGCGCATCGAGGACGTGATGAACGACTTCGCCGCCGCCGCCCCCGATGGCTGGGCCTGCTGGGCGCTCTCCAACCATGACGTGATGCGCCATGTCAGCCGCTGGGGTGCGCTGGTGGCCGACCGCGAGGCCTTCGCCAAGCTCTACGCCTCGATGCTGATGACCATGCGTGGCTCCGTCTGCCTTTATCAGGGCGAAGAGCTCGGCCTGACCGAAGCCGATCTCGCCTACGAGGACCTGCAGGACCCCTACGGCATCCAGTTCTGGCCGGAGTTCAAGGGCCGCGATGGTTGCCGCACGCCGATGGTCTGGGACAGCCAGGTCGCGCAGGGCGGCTTCTCGACCGTCAAGCCGTGGCTGCCGGTTCCGGTCGAACACATCCTGCGATCGGTCAGCGTTCAGCAGGGCGACGAGAACTCGGTGCTCGAGCACTACCGCCGCTTCATCGCCTTCCGCAAGCAGTACCCCGCTTTCGCCAAGGGTGAGATCAGCTTCATGGAGCCGCAGGGCGACATGCTGATCTTCCAGCGCAAATACGGCAACGAGAAGCTTCTGTGCGTATTCAACATGAGCGCGACCGAAGCTAACGCGGTTCTACCAACCGGCGACTGGCAAGCGTTGACGGGCCATGGCTTCGTCAGCAATAACTATGGCGACAAGATCGATATCCCGGCCTGGGGCGCGTATTTCGCACGGCTCGCGTAAGGGACTTCTGGAGGAGGAGAATTCGATGACTGGACTGACGCTCAAGGATATCAGAAAATCCTACGGTTCCGTGGACGTGCTCCACGGGATCGATCTGGAGATCAAGGAGGGCGAATTCGTTGTGTTCGTCGGTCCGTCGGGCTGCGGAAAGTCCACGCTGCTGCGCATGATTGCCGGGCTGGAGAACATCACCGGCGGCGACATGTATATCGACGGCCAGCTGGTCAACGACGTGCCGCCGTCCAAGCGCGGCATCGCCATGGTTTTCCAGTCCTATGCGCTCTACCCGCATATGACCGTCTACGACAACATGGCCTTCGGCATGAAGATCGCCGGTGAGAACAAGCAGGAAATCGATCGCCGCGTCCGCGCGGCGGCCGAAAGCCTGCAGCTCACCAAGTATCTCGACCGCCTGCCCAAAGCGCTTTCCGGCGGCCAGCGCCAGCGCGTCGCCATCGGTCGTGCCATCTGCCGCAATCCGAAGGTCTTCCTGTTCGACGAGCCGCTGTCGAACCTCGACGCAGCACTTCGCGTCGCCACCCGCATCGAGATCGCCCGCCTCAACGAGCAGATGGCCGATACGACGATGATCTACGTCACCCACGACCAAGTCGAGGCGATGACGCTCGCCGACCGCATCGTGGTTCTCTCGGCCGGCAACATCGAGCAGGTCGGCGCGCCGCTGGAACTTTACGAGCGCCCGGCCAACCTCTTCGTCGCCAAGTTCATCGGCTCGCCGGCCATGAACGTCATCCCGGCCAAGATCACCGATGCCGGTACCAGCACCACGGTCACGCTGACCGGCGGAAAATCCGTGACGCTGGATATCCCGACGCCAGTGTCGGAGAAGGGAAAGACCGCCAGCTTCGGCGTTCGCCCGGAAGACCTGCGTATTGCCGGTGCCACCGACGACTATCTGTTCGAGGGTGAAGTGGCGATCGTGGAATCGCTCGGCGAGGTCACGCTGCTCTATATCGAGGGGCTGGTGCCGAATGAGCCGATCATCGTCAAGCTGCCGGGCACCCATGATGTGACGCGCGGCCAGAAGATGCATTTCTCGGCCGAACGCTCAAAGCTGCATCTGTTCGATGCCGATGGCCGGACCTACCGAAAGTAAGCTGCGGATTATCTTTGGGCTGATGTCATAAATCGGCCCAAGGCACTCTTGCTCTCACTTTCTGTTAAATATCGCTTGGTAGACTTTCCTCATTGCCTATCCAGAGGAATATTACCGTGGCGACACCCACCCCACAGTCACCAAGACATTTTTTGAACAAGGAGGAATCCTTCATGTACGACCGCGAAGTGCGGTTCAAGATGGAGGATACGATGAACGCCGCGCGTCTCGAATATACCGAGAACGGCGTCATGAACATGGCGTCCCGCCGTTGCGACATCATCCGCATTTCCAAGAGCAGCGCGGTTCTCGCGATCCTCACCCAGTTCAATCTGCCGCGGCAGTTCTATCTCGATCTACCCGACGCGCGCATCACCAAGATCGGCTGCATGCTGACCCGGGTAAACGCCAACAACACCGTCGAAGTGCGCTTCCTGCGCATGCTGACCGACAAGGAACTGAACAAGATCTTCGTCTACAGCACGCACCCCTCCCATCGCGACCGCGTCCTAGACATCCGCGGCTGATCGCCGTCAATCGACCTGAACGTCAAAGCCCGCGAGATCGTCCCGTGGGCTTTGACGTTTATTCGGAAAAGGCGCGGCTTAACTGAACAGCACGCTCGCGCCCCGGTCGGATGCGCCGACGGCGCGGCGGAAGGGCGCGAACAGCTCGCGGCCCATGCCGAACTCGTTGTCGGAGAGATCGGCGCTGACAGGTTCGCGCTCGGCCATGTCGGCGGCATCGACCAGCACTTCAAGCGTGCCGGCAATGGCGTCGAGCCGGATCATGTCACCTTCGCGGATCCGCGCGATCGGCCCGCCATCGACGGCCTCCGGCGTCACGTGGATCGCCGCCGGCACCTTGCCCGACGCGCCAGACATGCGCCCGTCGGTCAGGAGCGCCACGCGAAAACCGCGGTCCTGCAGCACGCCGAGCGGCGGCGTCAGCTTGTGCAGCTCGGGCATGCCGTTGGCCTTCGGTCCCTGGAAGCGGACCACGGCGATGAAGTCGCGGTTCAGCTTGCCGTCCTTGAAAGCGTCCTGCAGCTCCTGCTGGCTATGGAAGATCATCGCCGGCGCTTCGATTACATGGCGGTCTGCCTTGACGGCGGAGATCTTGATGACAGCCTTGCCGAGATTGCCACGCAGCATCTTCAGCCCGCCATTCGCCTGGAACGGCGTTTCGATGCTGGCGAGAACCTTCGGATCGACGCTCTTTTCGGGCGCCGGCTCGCGCACGATGCCGCCGTCCTCGCCGAGCCGCGGATCGATCGTGTAGGCCTGCAGCCCGTGGCCGAACACGGTGCGGACATCCTCATGCACCAGACCGTGCTTCAACAGTTCCTTGATCAGGAAGCCCATGCCGCCGGCCGCGTGGAAATGGTTCACGTCGGCAAGCCCGTTCGGGTAGACGCGGGCGAGCAGCGGCACCACTTCCGACAGTTCGGCGATGTCCTGCCACGTCAGCTGGATGCCGGCGGCGCGCGCCATGGCGACGATATGCAGCGTGTGGTTGGTCGACCCACCGGTGGCGTGCAGCCCGACGACGCCGTTGACGATCGAGCGCTCGTCGATCATCTCGCCGGCGGGTGTGAACTCGTTGCCCTGCGCGGTGATCGCAAGCGCCCGCTTGGTCGCCTCGCGGGTGAAGGCTTCGCGCAGCGGCGTGTTCGGATTGATGAAGGACGAGCCGGGCATATGGAAGCCCATGATCTCCATCAGCATCTGGTTGGAGTTGGCGGTGCCGTAGAAGGTACAGGTGCCAGGCCCGTGATAGGACTTGGACTCGGCCTCCAGCAGCTCGGCACGGCCGACCTTGCCTTCTGCATAAAGCTGGCGGACGCGCGACTTCTCGTCGTTCGGCAGGCCCGTCGTCATCGGCCCGGCCGGAACGAAGATTGCCGGCAGGTGGCCGAAGGAGAGGGCGGCGATGACGAGGCCCGGAACGATCTTGTCGCAGACGCCGAGATAGAGCGCCGCGTCGAACATGTTGTGCGACAGGCCGACGCCGGCCGCCATGGCGATCAGGTCGCGGGAAAACAGCGACAGCTCCATGCCGGGCTGCCCCTGTGTCACGCCATCGCACATGGCGGGAACGGCACCCGCCACCTGCGCGATACCGCCTGCCTGCGCCGCCGCTTCACGGATGATCGCCGGATAGGTCTCGAACGGCTGATGCGCCGAGAGCATGTCATTGTAGGAAGTGATGATGCCGAGATTGGAAACACGGTCGCCGGCCAGTGCTTCCTTCTCGGCGGGGGAACAGACTGCGAAGCCGTGTGCCAGGTTCGCGCATCCGAGCGAGGAGCGGTTCACGCTCTTCCCCGCCGCGTCCCGTAATCGCTCGAGATAAAGCCCCCGCGTCGGTTTTGACCGTTCGACGATACGGGCTGTGATGGCGGCAACGCGCGAGTGAGCGGACATGGGAGATCCTTGTCTTTTCCTGGTCTACGATTGTCTGTTCGTCGGTTCCGTGCCTAGTGGCTTACGGAGCCCAGTAGATATCGACTGGCGAGGCGGCACGGCGCAAAATGGCGCGAATGGGCATCTCTGCCTCGTCGCCTGCACTTTCGGCCTTCGCCAGAACATCTTTCTTGCTCTTCCCCTCGATGTGAAGGACGAGCAGTGCCGCGTCTTGCAGGCTGGAGAATGTGAAGGTCAGGCGCGGTTCGCCGGCCCCTTCCGCATCCATGGTGATGACGCCGCGCGGCGTCTTGGGATCCAGCGCGACGGCAAGGTTGCTGCCGCCGGGGAAGAACGAGGCCGTGTGGCCGTCGCCGCCCATGCCGAGAATGACAACGTCGAACGGATTGCCGATCGACGCCGTGGCGGATGTCGAGAGCTTTGCGGCGTCCTCGACGGAGGCGGCAGCCTGGTAGAGCGGCTGAAACGCCGCCGCCTTGGCCTTGTTCTGCAGCAAGTTGCTCGCCACCAGCAGGTGGTTGGAGCGTGGATTGTCCGCAGGCACGAAGCGCTCGTCCACCAGCGTGATCGTCACCTTCGACCAGTCGATGTCGCGCGTCGACAGTTCCTGGAAGAAGGCCTTTGGTGTCGAGCCGCCGGAAACGGCAATCACTGCCGTCCCCTTGGTCGTGATGGCGGCCGAAAGCGACGCGGCGACCTTGTCCGCGAGGTTGCGCGCCAGTTCGGCGGCATTGGCGAAATTGTGTACAGTCGCTGCCATCGCTCTCACCCTTAGATGTTGTCGTGCCAGGTGCGGCCGTCGCGCTCGATCAGCGCGATCGACTGGCTCGGGCCCCAGGTTCCGGCCGTGTAGCCCTGAACCTTCTGGCCCGTCGATTCCCAGCCCTTGAGGATCGGATCGACCCACTGCCATGCCGCTTCCACTTCGTCGCGGCGCATGAACAGCGTCTGGTTCGAACGGATGACGTCCATCAGCAAGCGCTCATAGGCATCAGGGTTACGGACCTGGAACGAATCGGCGAAGCTCATGTCGAGCGAGACGTTGCGCAGGCGCATGCCGCCCGGGCCCGGATCCTTGATCATCAGCGACTGCTTGACGCCTTCGTCAGGCTGCAGGCGGATGATCAGCTGGTTCTGGTTGATGCGACCGGCCGAATGGTCGAACACCGAATGCGGGATCGACTTGAAGGTGATGACGATCTCCGACATGCGGCCGGCAAGACGCTTGCCGGTACGGATGTAGAAGGGAACGCCGGCCCAGCGCCAGTTGTTGATCTCGGCCTTGATGGCGACGAAGGTTTCGGTGTTGGACACGCCGCCTTCGAGCTCTTCGAGGTAGCCCTTGACCGGGCCGCCCGCCGAAGCGCCGGCGCGATACTGGCCGCGCACCGTGGCCTGCTCGACATTCGAGGCGTCGATAGGCTTCAGCGCGCGCAGCACCTTCAGCTTCTCGTCGCGAACGGCTTCGGAATCCATCGACGACGGCACTTCCATCGCCACCAGGCAGACGAGCTGCATGATGTGGTTCTGCACCATGTCGCGCAGTGCACCCGCGGTGTCATAGTAACCCGCGCGACCTTCGAGGCCGACGGATTCGGCAACGGTGATCTGCACGTGGTCGATGTAGTTGGCATTCCACAGTGGCTCATAGAGCGCGTTGGCAAAGCGCAGAGCCATCAGGTTCTGCACGGTTTCCTTGCCGAGATAGTGGTCGATGCGGAAGATCTGCTCTTCCTTGAACACCTTGCCGATCGTGTCGTTGAGCGACAGCGCCGACGCCAGGTCGCGGCCGATCGGCTTTTCAACGACGATGCGGGTCGTCTTGGTGATCAGCTTGTGGTCGTGGATCTTCTGCGAGATGTCTCCGAAAATACCCGGAGCAACGGCGAGGTAGAAGGCGCGGACGCGATCCTTGCCCTCGTCGAGCAGCTTCTTCAGCTGGTCCCAGCCGGCGTCGGAGCGGGCATCGACCGGCACGTAGAACAGGCGCTGGCAGAACTTGGCGACTTCGGCCTCGTCATACTCGCCCTTCTTCAGATGCTCCTTGAGAGCATCCATCGCGAACTTGCGATATTCTTCGTGGGTCAGCGCGCTTCTGGAAGCGCCGATGATGCGGGTCGGCTCGGTGAACTGGCCTTCGATCTGGCGATGGTAAAGTGCGGGCAGCAACTTGCGCTCGGCAAGGTCGCCACTGCCGCCGAAAACGACGTAATCGAAAGGTTCAACGGGAATGATTTGGCTGCTCATGAGGCTATCTCTCAATCAGACTGGTTCATGGCCTCTTTAATCTAATCGATTTAAAAAAGCCAGCGTGCGCTGCAACGAATTTGTTCGGCACTGGTTTTAGATCGAATTGGCCCCTTAGGAAATGCGCAATCTGACTAAAACTTGTCGCGCAGCGCAAACCAGGAAAGCGCCAGGAAAAGCAGAGGCGCCCGGGCCGCCGATCCGCCCGGAAACGGCGGCACCTTCAGCGACTTGAAGAGGTCAAGATCGCCCGACCGCCCGATCACAGTTTCGGCATAGAGCCTTCCGCAATAGTTGGAAAGCATGACGCCGTGGCCGGAATAGCCGCCGATCGAGGTCACGCCAGGCATCACCTCGCGCACGAACGGCTGCCGCGGCATGGTGATGCCGACGGAACCGCCCCAGGCATGGGTGATCTCGACATTGTCGAGTTCCGGATAGATCTCGGCGATCTGCCGCCGGATGTGCTGCGAAATGTCGCGCGGATTGTCCGACGTGTAGGCCTCGCGACCGCCAAACAGCAGCCGACCGTCTTTGGATTTCCGGAAATAGCGTACCACGAAGCGCGAATCGGCGACGGCCTCGCCACCCGAAATCACACCGGGATGGTCGCTTAGCGGTGCCGTCGCGCCGATGAAGGAGCGGATCGGCATCACATGGCTTGCCGTCACCGGCTCCAGGTTCTCGATATAGCCATTGCAGGCAATCAGCGCCTTGTCCGCAACGATCTGCCCGCGCGGCGTATCGATCGTCACCTTGCCGCCGCCCTGGCGAATGGACGTCGCCTTGGTCATCTCATAGACCTCGGCGCCGGCATTGGAGGCGACGCGGGCAAGCCCGATCAAAAGCTTCAGCGGATGAATGTGCCCGGTGCCGGTATCGCGAACGCCGCAGAAATAGCGTCTCGACCCCAGCCGCTCCTGCGTCTCCGCCTTGTCCATGAACTGTGCATGCGGATAGTCGTAGCGCGTGGCGGCAATCTCGGCATTGTCGCGATAGGCGCGCTCGTAGCTCGCCTTGTGCGCGACGTTCATCTGGCCCGGCATGAAGTCGATGTCGATCTGGTGCTCGGTCGCGAAATCAAGCAGATGCCTCTTGGCGCCTTCCGCCAGATCGAACAGCGCTTTCGATCGCTCGTAGCCGATCTGCTCTTCCAGCTCCTCCGGCCACGAGCGCTGCCCGGTGCCGAGTTGGCCGCCATTGCGCCCGGAGGCGCCGTCGCCGAAGCGGCAGGCCTCGATCAGCACCACCGAGACACCCGCCTTGGCGAGGTTGTAGGCTGCCTGCAGCCCGGTATAGCCACCGCCGATGATGGCGACGTCGCATGTTCTCGATCCGTCGAGCGCGGGATAGACGGGCCGTTCGCCCGCCGTTGCCTGATACCAGGAAATCCCGGGCGCGATCGGGCTCTGCCACGTTTCTTGCGATGTCATGGCAAGCACCTCACACGTTGAGGAGCAGGAATTCGCGCTCCCACGGGCTGATCACCTGCATGAAGGTCTCGAACTCGCCGCGCTTGACGCCGGCATAAAGCCCGATGAACTCGCGCCCGAAAATTTCTTCGAAGGCCGGCTCGTCCTCCATCAGCGAAACGGCTTCCAGCAGTCCGCGCGGCAGTTCGATCGACCCTTCGTTCGCCGAATCCTCGGTCGGTGCCGTCGGCTCGATCTCCTTCATGATCCCGAGCAGGCCGCAGGCAAGCGAGGCCGCCAGCGCCAGATACGGGTTGGCATCCGAACTCGGCAGCCGGTTCTCGACACGACGCGCCTGAGGGTCCGAAACCGGCACGCGGAACGCCGTCGTGCGGTTGTCGTAGCCCCAGGCATTGTTCACAGGGCACGACATGTCGGGCGTCAGGCGGCGGTAGGAATTGACGTAGGGCGCCAGCATGCACAGCGCGCTCGGCACGTATTTCTGCATGCCGCCGATGAAGTGGAAGAACTCCTTCGAAGGCGAACCGTCGGGATTGGAAAACACGTTCTTGCCGGTGTCCTCGTGGATCACCGACTGGTGGATGTGCATCGCCGATCCGGCCTGGCCCTGCATCGGCTTGGCCATGAAGGTGGCGTAAATGCCATGCTTCATCGCCGCCTCGCGGATCGTCCGCTTGAACAGGAACACCTGGTCGGCAAGCTCGATCGGATTGCCGTGGCGCAGGTTGATTTCAAGCTGTGCCGGGCCCTCTTCGTGGATCAGCGTGTCGATCTCCAGACCCTGCTTTTCCGAGAAGTGATAGATGTCGTCGATCAGTTCGTCGAATTCGTTGATGCCGGCGATCGAATAGCCCTGACCGCCGAGAATGGCGCGGCCCGAGCGACCCTTCGGCGGATGCAGCGGATAATCCGGGTCGTCGTTCTTGGCGACCAGATAGAACTCGATCTCCGGCGCCACGATCGGCTTCCAGCCGCGGTCGTGATAGAGCTTCATCACGCGCTTCAGCACGTTGCGCGGCGTATAGGACACTTCTTCGCCGTCAGCGCTGACGATATCGCAGATCACCTGCGCCGTCGGATCGGTCTCCCATGGCACCACGGAGAGCGTCGAGAGATCGGGCACCAGCTTCAGGTCGCTGTCGCGCGGCTCGTAGCGGAAGCTCTCGGTCTCTTCGGGGTATTCGCCGGATATCGTGTGCCGATAGATTGCCGATGGCAGCGCCAGCGATGTGTTGGAGGTGAACTTCGAGCTCGGCATCATCTTGCCGCGCGGCACGCCGGCAAGATCAGGCGTGATGCATTCGATGTCCTCGATGCCGCGTGCCCGCAAGAACTGCGCTGCTTCCTTCCAGGAGGCCACGCCGCGCAGAGATCCCGGGTCAGGGGGAGATTTCTTCGAGGCGGGAACGTTCTTGGCAGGCTTCAGCGTCGTCTTTTTTGGGGACATGACACACCGTCTTACGTTGATCTTGCATCCATAATAGCCGGAGTTTGGCAATTGGCGAGGGGGAGGCACGTTGACTTTCGCCTATTGATGGAAAAAGAAGGCGCCTTTCGGTGAAGGATACGGCTGTGCAGCGAAAAAGCGATGTGATCGTCATAGGCGCCGGCGCGGCCGGCATGATGTGCGCGATCCGTGCCGGCCAACGCGGTCGGTCGGTGATCGTCCTCGATCATGCCAAGACCCCCGGCGACAAGATCCGCATCTCTGGCGGCGGCCGCTGCAACTTCACCAACATCCATGCCGGGCCGAAGAATTTCCTCTCCGCTAATCCGCATTTCGCGAAGTCGGCGCTCGCCCGCTTCACGCCTGCCGACTTCGTCGCCATGGTTGATCGCCACAGGATCGCCTGGCACGAAAAGACCCTCGGCCAGCTGTTTTGCGACGACAGCGCCAAGGACATCATCCGCATGCTCCTCGACGAGATGGAAGCGGCGGGCGCAAAGCTGCATCTGCGCACCGAAATCACAGCCGTTGAGAAAAGCGGCGACGGCTACCGCGTTGCGACCTCCGAAGGCGAGTACCAGTGCACCTCGCTGGTGATCGCCACCGGCGGCAAGTCGATCCCGAAGATGGGTGCCACCGGTTTCGCTTATCGCATTGCCGAACAGTTCGGCCTGCCCATGGTCGAAACCCGCCCCGGTCTCGTGCCGCTGACGCTCGACCCGGCGCTGCTCGAAAGTGTCGCACCTCTGTCGGGCATCGCGGCACCCGCCGAACTCCGCCATGGCAAGACCGCTTTCCGTGAAGCGCTGCTCTTCACCCACCGCGGCCTCAGCGGCCCGGCCATCCTGCAGATCTCCTCCTTTTGGCGCGAGGGCGACGAGATCACCGTCGACATCGAGCCCGACATCGACCTGCTGGCCCACCTGAAAGCCGCCAAGCAGGCCAACGGCCGGCAGTCGCCGCAGACGGCGCTGGGCGAGGTGCTGCCGAGGCGTCTGGCGCAGTATCTGACGGAACGCGCCGGCGTCACCGGCAACATGGCCGACATGTCGGACAAGGTGCTGACCAGGCTGGTCGATGCCGCGCAGAACTGGAAGGTCAAGCCGTCGGGCTCCGAAGGCTATCGCACCGCCGAGGTCACGCTCGGCGGCATCGACACGTCTGCGCTCGATTCGCGCAGCATGCAGGCGAAATCGGTTCCGGGCCTCTATTTCATCGGCGAGTGCGTCGACGTCACGGGCTGGCTTGGCGGCTATAATTTCCAGTGGGCTTGGGCGTCGGGTTTTGCCGCCGGCGAATCTCTTTAACCAACTTAACCAACTGAATTTTTTTGGAGATGAAACCAGTTCGGGGATTCAAGAGTTCTTAAGCAGGGTGCGCCATCCTGTCTCGGTGACGTGCTCGAAAGAGCTTCCTAAATAAGGCTTTACCAGCCGAATTTTTTGTTGGATTGTTGTGTCAGAGAGAAGTGAGGTTCTGCAGATGAACAAGAACACACGACGCGCCCGCGCCATTGCCATCGCTCAGGCCAAGCCGGATGCCCGGACCGTTGCCATCAGACATGTCGTACTGGCCGCCAGCGCCGCCGCAGCCGTTCTGGCGCTTCTCCTTCCGCGACTGTTCTGAGATTTCTCTTCTCCGTTTCGACGAGCCTGCTTCAGGCGCCCATGGCGCTTGAAGGCTGAACCTGCGAAAATGCCGGGTTTCCAGCCAGATCGCGCTATATGCGCTTATCCAAAAATTAACGCATCTTCGGCAAAGCTTTAGTATGACTTATGGGCGCCTCGCGTTTGCGGGGTGCTAGGCAATGATTGCCGTCCGGGCATGCGCTCGCGATTCCCCATTGTTCCAAAATGTTCGATGCACTCAGCCGACGCGCGATGTCGCCGCCGGTGGGAGGAGTGGTGTATGGAAGGCCGGAACCCCCATGTTTATTGACAGGATTCTTTCCCGTTTCAGAATCAAGACCAAGGTCTTGATCTTTGTTTTGCCCTTTGTTCTCAGCATTTCCGCGGTTGGCTTTACCGGCCTTTACGCATCCGGTCTGCTGCAGGGTCGTATGGAGATCTCCAATAGCGTCCTTCAGTCGCTAAGCGGGTTCAAGGATCTCTTCGGCTCGATGGACGACTTCCTGCGCACCACCAACGAGGAAGCGCGCGACAAACTCTACGCCGACGTCGCCACCCAGCAGGCCACGCTGAACAGCACGCTGAAGCAGATCGGCGACAATGCCGGCCGCGCCAACCTGCAATCCGCGACCGATGGCACGACGGGTATCTCCGATACGGTCGGCAAGCTGTGGACCCTGCACGAGCAGGAAGTCGCGCTGCGCAAGTCGATCGACGAAGCCCAGAAGGTGATGATCTCCAGCCGCTTCAACGTCAATTACGACGCCCAGCAACTGCAGGAAAACATCCGCAACGACGAAGGCAACGCCACCGCGATGCTGCGCGCCGCGGACCGACTGCTCAAGGGCGGCGATGCGCTGGCGGCCGTGATGGCCGATTTCGGCAAGGCGCAGGCGCCGGCCGACAAGCTCAAGGTCGTCACCGACGCAATGCCGGGAATCATCAAGGCGCAGCGCCTGATCGAGATCTCCGTTCCGCAGAACCAGAAAAGCATGATGCAGTCGCTGGGCCAGACGATCGGCGACCTGAAGACACAGGCCACCGCACCTGACGCCGGCACCGACGAGGCGATCGCCAATCTCGGCCGCCTGGTTTCTCGCTTCCGTCAGATGTCGACCTACACCCAGCTGACGGCCACCCAGATGATGCGCTCGGCGACGACCACGTTCGTCGAGCTCGACAGCCGTATCGCCCAGACCAACTCCGTTCTGGAAGACACCCGCCGGCTCGAAAGCGCCATCTATTCGCTGCAGCTCGTTCTCGGCGAGTTTGCCGCCAAGCCGGAGAAGGACAACCGCGTCCGCCTGCACCAGGAAATCGCCACGCTCGGCACCAACCTGAACACACTGCTCGCCAGCGCCAAGGGCATGAACTTCGCCGAAGACATCGTCGCCGCCATGGCGCCGGCGCTGGCTTCGATGGACAAGGATGCCCAGAGCCTCGTCGCGACGATCGAGCAGCGCGTCACCGACTATGCCGAAGCCCGCCAGCAACTCAACGCCGTCTGGGGCCAGCTCACCGCCTTCGCCGAACTGCAGAAGCAGACGGCCGGCGTCGAGCGCACCCAGGCCAATGGCATCTCGGTCTTCACGACCGGTTTCGGCATCCTGCTCTCCGTCGTCGGCGGCATAGCGCTGGTGCTGACGCTGCAGCGCCCGATCGGCCAGATCACATCGGCCATGCGCCGCATTGCCGATGGCGCGCTCGACACCAGCATCTCGGGCGAGCAGCGTTACGACGAGATCGGCGACATGGCCCGCGCGCTCGGCATCTTTAAGGAGAACGCCATCTCCAAGATCCGCATCGAGGAGCAGAGCGACGAGGAGCGTGCCGCTGCCGAACACGAGCGCCAACGCAACGACGCCGAAAAGCGCGAGATGGATCGCCAGATCGAGTTCGCCGTCAATTCGCTTGCATCCGGCCTAGAGCGCATGTCGCGCGGCGATATCTCGACGACGATCGACACCCCGTTCATCGGTCGCCTCGAGCAGCTGCGCCAGGACTTCAACGGTTCGATGGTGAACCTGCAGGCGACGATGAGCCAGATCCGCGACAACGTCGAGATGATCCAGGGCAACGGCAACCAGATGGCCCAGTCGGCCGAGGATCTCGCCAAGCGCACCGAGCATCAGGCCGCCTCGCTGGAAGAGACCGCCGCCGCCGTTGACCAGATCACCGTCACGGTTCGCTCCTCGGCCGAGCGTGCCAAGGAAGCCGATCAGGTCGTTCGCCAGGCCAAGCGCAGCGCCGATGATTCCGCCACCGTCGTCAACAACGCCATCGACGCAATGGCCCGCATCGAGGATGCCTCGCGCCAGATCGAGCAGATCATCGGCGTCATCGACGAGATCGCCTTCCAGACCAACCTTCTTGCGCTCAACGCAGGCATCGAGGCGGCGCGTGCGGGCGAAGCCGGCAAGGGTTTCGCGGTCGTCGCCATGGAAGTCCGCGAACTGGCACAGCGCTCCGCCGCCGCCGCGCAGGAGATCAAGGGCCTGATCAACAAGTCGACCACGGAAGTCAGCTCCGGGTCCTCGTTCGTGCAGCAGACAGGTTCGGTTCTCGCCAAGATCAGCACCCAGATCGTTGCTATCAGCGAGCATGTCGAAGTCATCGCCCGTGCCAGCCATGACCAGTCGGGTGCGCTGCAGGAGGTCAACGCCACCGTCAACCAGATGGACCAGATGACCCAGCAGAACGCCGCCATGGTCGAGGAAACAACGGCCGCCAGCCGCGAACTCGCCACCGAAGCGGATGCTCTTCTGGCGCTGATCCGGCAGTTCAAGATCGAGAGCGATACGCAGGGCAGGCTTCACCGCGCTGCCTGAGCGGCATTAAACAAAAGCGATTGATGGCTCCCGATGGGAGCCATCTGCATATTGGCATTGGGTGGATATGCAGAAAATCACCCGTGCATTTTCGCTTGGGGAAACCTGATTTCTGTCAATTTCGATTGGATTTTTCTTAAACCATTTTCCCTATTTTGCCCCAATTGTTCCCAGGGGTTCGTCTATGCTTCGTTTCTTCTCCGCATCTATTGTCCGGCAGATTGTCGCGATCACACTTGCATTGCTGGTCTTCAGTACAGCTGCGATTGTTTCTGTGACATATCACAATCTCAGCGCGTACGTGATGACCAGCGCCGTTGCCGACGCCAGGGATGCCAGCCGCGCCATGGCCGTGCTCTACGCCGCCGGCGACCAAGCCGCGAAGGTGGATTTCCGGAACAACGAGCTGATTGCGATCACCGAGGACAAGCTGCCGGCCCTTGGCGATCATGCTCTTGTCGATCGCACCGCCGCCTCCATTGCCGGCTACGCAACGATATTCGAGCGCCAGGGTAGCGATTACGTGCGCGTCTCGACCAATGTGAAGAAGGAAAACGGCGACCGCGCCGTCGGCACCAAGCTTGCCGCCGATCACCCGGCGCAGGCGGCGTTGTCGAAGGGCAATGCCTATTACGGTCAGGCCGATCTCTTCGGCAAGAAGTTCATGACCGGTTATTTCCCGATCAAGAGTGCCACGGGCTCGATGGTCGGCGTCATGTTCATCGGCATCCCGATGGAAGTCTACTACAGCAGCCTGCAGCAGCTGTTGACGCTGGTCGTCGGCGCCGGTCTCGCGGTCCTGATGATCGTTGCCGTCATCGCCTATTTTGCCATCCGCGCCACGGTCCGTCCGCTGGAAGCGCTGACCTCGGCCATCAATATCATCTCGTCTGGCAATCTTGATGCGCCGGTCCCCTGCGTCGACAAGCAGAACGAGTTCGGCGCCATCGGCCGCGCCTTGGCGCTGTTCCAGGACGGTGCCCGCGCCCGCCTCAGCCTCGAGACCCAGGCAGCCGAACAGCGCGCGCTGAGCGATGCCGAGCGCAGCCGCAACGACGCCGACAAGCGTACGCTCGACGGCCAGATCGATTTCGCCGTCAACCAGCTCGCCGCCGGCCTCGGCCGTCTGTCGCAGGGTGATGTCTCGCAGATGATCGACACGCCGTTCGTCGGCCGGCTCGAGCAGCTCCGCGTCGATTTCAACGCCTCGCTGGAGCGCCTCCAGGACACGCTGTCGCGCATCCGCGACAATGCCGCCGCGATCCACCACAATTCCGGTTCGATGCTGGCATCCGCCGGCGAGCTGTCCAAGCGCACCGAGGCGCAGGCCGCAAGCCTCGAGGAGACCGCCGCTGCCGTCGAGGAGATCACCGTCACCGTGCGCTCTTCCGCCGAGCGCGCACGCGAGGCCAACAGCGCCGTCATCGTCACCAAGAAGACAGCCGACAGCTCCGGCGTGGTGGTCGGTGACACCGTCGCCGCCATGGACCGGATCGAGGAAGCCTCCAAGCAGATCGAGCAGATCATCGAGGTGATCGACGACATCGCCTTCCAGACCAATCTCCTCGCGCTCAACGCCGGCATCGAGGCGGCGCGCGCTGGCGAGGCCGGCAAGGGCTTTGCCGTCGTCGCCATGGAAGTGCGCGAGCTGGCCCAGCGCTCGGCCGACGCCGCGCGCGAGATCAAGGGTCTGATCGAAAAGTCCACCAGGGAAGTCGCCGCCGGTTCCGGCCTCGTCCAGAAGACCGGATCGGTGCTTGCCTCGATCAGCAATGAGATCATTGCCATCAGCAAGCACGTGCAGACCATCGCCACCGCCAGCGCCGACCAGTCGGCAGCACTCCAGGAGGTGAACGGCTCCGTCAACGCCATGGATCAGATGACCCAGAAGAACGCCGCGATGGTCGAGGAGACCACCGAGCAGAGCCGTCAGCTCGCCAGCGAAGCCGATGCGCTCATGACGCTGATCCAGCAGTTCCGCATCGATGCGTCCCCTGTGGCAAGTCAGGGACGGCTGCGCAACGCTGCCTGATCGGACTTTTGAGCAGGTTGAAGATCGGAGGGTCGCGTACGTCGCGGCCCTTTTCCGTTTTGGAGCGTTGCAGCAGCGAGCGCAGGCTCTCCGCAAGCAACCACAGCGGCGAGGGTCTGAAATCGCGGTAGAACGCGTCCTCGCTCGCGGCCGATCGAGGGTTTCGCTCGTTGTGCTTGAGTTCCGCAAGATAGGCAAAGGCGATCAGCTCGATCATGACGATGTCCTCCTGAGCAATTGAGACACCGTATTTATATCATTCAGGATAGGCTTCATAAACGCGAGGAAACGCGCTATGTTTTTCATCCATGAAAAACACGCAATGGGATTCCTTCCAGCTCTTCCTCCAGGTTGCACGGCTCGGTGGCCTGACAGGAGCCAGCGCTGCCTGCGGTTTGAGCCCGGCAACGATCGGTCGGCGGATGCTCGATCTCGAGCAGGAGATCGGCCGGTCTCTGTTTACCCGCAGCCAGACCGGTTATCGGCTGACGTCGGATGGCCAGGCGCTGCTCGATCACGTCAAGGAGATGGAAGCGACCGCCCGAAAGGTCGATACCTGGCGCCGGGATGGCAGCACCGCTGCCACGGTGCGGATTGCCGCCGGCACTTGGGGTGCGTGGCTGATGGCGGAGAATTTCGGCGCGCTGCGCATGCCTGGCGACAATTTTGCAATCTCGCTGACCGTCGGCGAGGCCCGTGCCAACCTGAACTACCGCGAGATCGACATCGGCATCCGGGCCTTCGAGCCCGAGGAAACCAATCTGGCGGCGCGCCTGCTGGGGGAGGTGGCCTACGCGGTCTATGTCAGGCGCAATGCCGGCGAGCAGGAGGAGCGCTGGATTGCCGTCAGTGAGGCGGACGCGATCTCCAGCTATCTCCGATGGCCGCACGTAAACGCGCCGGGCGCGATCGTCGTCACCGTCAACCGCCCGCGCTCTCTGCCCGATCTCGTGCGCGCCGGCGCCGGCAAGGCGGTGCTTCCCTGTTTCGTCGGCGATCTCGATCCGGACCTGCAGCGCCTGGGGCCTGACATGCCGGAGCTGCGCCACCGCCAGTGGATCGTGATGAACAACGAGGATCGCCACCGCACGGAAATCCGCACGGTTGCCGATCGCATGACGCGGCTGTTGAAGAGCTACGGCGATCTCTTCGCCGGAAAGCGCCCCAGCCGAAGCTGACGGTGTCATCCCAAGGCCGCCGTCGGTGAGCGGGATCGCGCCATCAGGCACTTGTCACCTCTCCCTCGCGGCAAAATCTCAATCCCGTGAAATCATTGAGAGTGCAGGATTTTGCGCTTGTCGGCTCCGGAAATCCTTTCTAGTCTGCAACCAAAACCAGAGGGAGGGCGTCCGCGGAAAACGATGCCCGAACAAAAACAGGAGATAGCATGAGGTCAACTCTCGCAAGGCTTGCAGCCACGGCGCTCGTGGCTGGGCTTTCCGCTTCGCCGTCCATGGCCGAGGATCGTGTCGTCAACGTCTACAACTGGTCCGATTACATCGACAGTTCCATCCTCGAGGATTTCACCAAGGAAACCGGCATCAAGGTCGTCTACGACACCTTCGACAGCAACGAGACGCTGGAAGCCAAGCTTCTGGCCGGCGGTACCGGCTATGACGTCGTCGTCCCGACCGTCTCCTTCATGCAGCGCCAGATCGCTGCCGGCGTCTACCAGAAGCTCGACAAGTCGAAGCTGCCGAACCTCTCCAACATGTGGGACGTGGTCACCAAGGGCGTCGCCTCCTTCGATCCGGGCAACGAGTATGCCGTCGACTACATGTGGGGCACGACAGGCATCGGCTACAACGTCGACAAGGTGAAGGCAGCGCTCGGCACCGACGAGAAGCCCAACTGGGATGCCCTGTTCGACCCGGCCAAGGCCGCCAAGCTCAAGGATTGCGGCATCTACATGCTGGATTCGCCAACCGACGTCATTCCGTCGGTCCTCGCTTACCTCGGCCTCGACCCGAACAGCACCAAGGCCGACGACCTGAAGAAGGCGCAGGACGTGCTGATGGCCGTTCGTCCTTTCGTGCGCAAGTTCCACTCGTCGGAATACATCAGCGCACTCGCCAACGGCGACATCTGCATCGCGCTCGGCTTCTCCGGCGATGTCTTCCAGGCCCGCGACCGCGCCACCGAAGCCAATGCCGGCGTCAAGGTCGATTACTCCGTTCCCTCGCAGGGCGCGCAGATCTTCTTCGACGTGTTCGGCATCCCGGCCGACGCGCCGCATGTGGCCGAAGCCCATGAGTTCATCAACTACATGATGAAGCCCGAAGTGGCCGCCAAGGCATCGAACTACGTGTTCTACGCCAACGGCAACAAGGCCTCGCAGCCGCTGCTCGACAAGGAAGTGATCGACGACACGGCGATCTATCCGACGCCTGAAGTCATGGCCAAACTGTTCACCGTTCCGCCGCTTGACGCCAAAGCGCAGCGCGTGGTGACGCGACTGTGGACCACGGTGGTCACCGGTCAGTAAAACGCACTGATCTGCCCGAACCCCAAAGGTTCGGGCATTTCTTTTGATGGCGCATCGGGTCCGTTCAGCTCATTCGGGGAAACATCATGAAGTCACTCGGCAATATTCGCCGTTCCTTTGCGCCTTGGACCGATCCGGCCGCCAAGCCGTTCATCGCGGTCAAGAACGTCACCAAGCGCTTCGGCGATTTCACCGCCGTCGATGACCTCTCCCTGAACATCTACCACCGCGAGTTCTTCGCCCTGCTCGGCGCGTCCGGCTGCGGCAAGTCCACGCTGCTGCGCATGCTGGCCGGTTTCGAGCAGCCGACCGCGGGCGAGATCGTCCTCGACGGAACGGATCTGGCCGGTACCCCGCCCTACAAGCGCCCCGTCAACATGATGTTCCAGTCCTACGCGCTCTTCCCGCACATGACGGTGGAGAAGAACATCGCCTTCGGCCTGCGCCAGGATGGCATGAGCAAGGACGAGATCGGCGAACGCGTGCTGCAGATGCTGAAGATGGTGAAGCTCGAGAAGTTCGCCGCCCGCAAGCCCAACCAGCTCTCCGGCGGCCAGCGCCAGCGCGTGGCGCTCGCCCGCTCTCTCGCCAAGCGCCCCAAGGTGCTGCTGCTCGACGAGCCGCTCGGCGCGCTCGACAAGAAATTGCGCGAGGAAACCCAGTTCGAGCTGATGGACCTGCAACAAAACCTCGGTCTCACCTTCGTCGTCGTCACCCACGACCAGGAAGAGGCGATGACCATGGCCGACCGCATCGCGGTAATGAGCCACGGCAAAGTCGTCCAGGTCGCGACGCCGGCGGAAATCTACGAGGCGCCGAACTCGCGCTTCGTCGCTGACTTCATCGGCGATGTGAATATCTTCGACGGCAAGGTCACGGCATCGCTCGGCGACAAGGTCGAGATCTCGGTGGATGAAAGCCTGACGATCCGGGTCACCGGCGCCGAGGCACCGCCGGTCGGCACCGCCGCCGGCTTCGCCATCCGCCCGGAGAAGCTGAAGGTCACCCGCACCCCACCGGCCAATCCCGGCATCAACGCCGCATCCGGCGAACTCTGGGACATCGCCTATCTCGGCGACATGACCGTTTTCCACGTCAAGCTGAAGAGCGGTAAGGTGGTCAAGGCGTCGTCGCTGAACGCCCAGCGCTCCGTCGAGGACCCCTTCGTCTACGATCAAGAAGTCTGGGTCACCTTCGCCGAGGACGCCGGCGTCGTGCTGAAGGATTGACGCCATGGGCAAGATTGGATCCTCCGTCTACAACCGCCTCGTCATCATCATCCCCTATGTCTGGCTGCTGCTGTTCTTCCTGGCGCCGTTCTTCATCGTCTTCCGCATCTCGCTGTCGACGACGGCAATCGCCATGCCGCCCTACGATCCGGCTTTCTCCTTCGCCGACAGCTGGGCCGATGTCTGGGACAAGATCGCCAGCTTCTCCTTCGACAATTATCACTACCTGATCGACGACCCGCTCTATTTCAACGCTTATCTATCGAGCGTCATCATCGCCGGTGTCTCGACACTGCTGACCCTGCTGATCGCCTATCCGATCGCTTACGGCATGGCGAATGCCCCCCGCAGTATCCGCCCGACGCTGCTGATGCTGGTCATTCTGCCGTTCTGGACCAGCTTCCTGATCCGCGTCTACGCCTGGATCGCCATCCTGAAGCCCGAAGGCTTGCTCAACCAGCTGCTGCTGTCGCTGAATATCATCGACAGCCCGCTGATCATCCTCAACACCAACATCGCGGTCTACATCGGCATCGTCTATTCCTACCTGCCGTTCATGGTGCTGCCGCTCTACTCCTCGCTGGAGAAGATGGACGGCACGCTGATCGAGGCGGCGCAGGATCTCGGCTGCCCGCCGATCACGGCCTTCTGGCGGGTGACCTTCCCGCTGTCGCTGCCGGGCGTCGTCGCCGGCTGCATGCTGGTCTTCATCCCCGCCGTCGGCGAGTTCGTCATCCCCGACCTGCTCGGTGGATCGCAGACGCTGATGATCGGCAAGACGCTGTGGAACGAGTTCAACTCCAACCGCGACTGGCCGGTCTCTTCGGCGGTGGCAACCATCCTCTTACTCATCCTGGTGATCCCGATCGTGTTCTTCCAGAATGTGCAGGCCAAAGCCGACGAGCAGGGGAGATAAGCCATGATGAAATGGACCCGCTTCAACGTCGCCTCCGTCGCGCTCGGCTTCGCCTTCCTCTATTTGCCGATCGTGCTGCTCGTCATCTTTTCTTTCAACGAGTCCAAGCTCGTCACCGTCTGGGGCGGCTTCTCGACGAAATGGTACACGTCGCTCTTCCATAACCAGGCGCTGCTCGATGCCGCCTGGGTCACGGTGCGCGTCGGCGTCATCTCGGCAACGGCGGCCACCATCCTCGGCACCCTCGCTGCCATCACGCTGGTGCGCTACACCCGCTTCCGCGGCCGCATGCTGTTTTCGGGCATGGTCTATGCGCCGCTCGTCATGCCCGAGGTCATCACCGGCCTGTCGCTGCTGCTGCTCTTCGTGGCGATCGGCCTCGACCGTGGTTTCTGGACCATCACGCTGGCGCACACGACGCTGACCATGTGCTTCGTCGCCGTCGTCGTGCAGTCGCGGCTACTGACCTTCGATCGCTCGATCGAGGAAGCAGCGCTCGATCTCGGCTCGCCGCCGGTCCGCACCTTCTTCGAGATCACCCTGCCGATCATCGCACCGGCCGTGGCCTCCGGCTGGATCCTCGCCTTCACGCTGTCGCTCGACGATCTGGTTATCGCCAGCTTCACCTCAGGCCCCGGCGCCACCACGCTGCCGATGAAGATCTACAGCCAGGTCCGTCTCGGCGTCACACCCGAGATCAATGCTGTCTGCACCATCCTCATCGCCATCGTCGCCGTCGGCGTCGTCTGTACATCTGTTATCACCAAGCGCCGGGAAATCCAGCGCGAGCGTGACGAACGCGCTGCCGCCAACGCCCCGTGACGGTGTTGCTTGCCATCAAGATACTACTTGGAAGCGCTCGGGCGGTTGCCGGGCAGCGCTGACAGCACCGGCTCCGGCCAGGAGCCGCCGACGAAGAACGGCAGAGCCGGAAACAGCGCGTCAGTCTCCGGCTTCGTCGCGCCGATCTGGCCGGAGAGCGCCAGTCCTCTCGACTTGTAGGGGATGACGCCGGAGAGCGTGATCGTCTCCTCCGGTCCCTCGATGCGGCCGCTGCGGATCTGCGCGGCGCCATCGGCGAGATCCGCCGACAGGTCGAAGCTGTCGAAGGCGAAGGCGCGATGCGAGACGGCGCTGAGCGCAAAGAAATCCGCCTTGGCCGCTTCGGCGCGAACGGCCTCCGTATCGAAACCGGGCAGCGAGCCGGATTGCGCGCGGAAATGCAGGTTGCCGGTCACGTCGGCGGGACCCGCCTTCCACAATGGCAGGCCGGTCCTGACCGCGAGATCGAGCGAACCGGTTGCCAGTGGCAACGGCCCCTTCAGTTGCAGCCTCTCGACAAGTCCTGAAAAGTCGGCGCCGCGGATCGACAGCTGCAGCTTGCCGCCGCCATCGAAATCGCCCCGCGTCGCCTCCAGATGCGCCGTCAGCGCACCGCCTTCGAACTGACTGTCGCCGATATCGAACCGCGCCTCATTGCTGGAAACGATAATGCTGGCGCCGACGTTCGAGAGCTTGAACGGCGTCAGGTCGGCTTGTCGCGCCGAAAGCCGGAGATCGAGATCGAGGGCCTGGAGCGCCCCGCCATCGGCCGGCCCGTTGTCTTCGCCGGCGGCAAGGCGCACCACGAAGGCATCGAAAAGCGATTTGAAGTTGATCTGGTCGAAGGCAAGCGTGCCGCCAAGCTTAGGTCTTCTGCCCGAGGAGAATGCAATGTCCATCGCGCCGCTGGCGCTGGCGCCGTTCATGCCGAGGCTGACATTGTCGAAGCGGAAGCCGTTCGCCGCCGATACGACGTCGCTCTCGATCGAGAATGCCTGCAGCGTCGCCACATCCGGCAGCGAACGCCCCGCCCATGTCAGCAGCGCCGGAAGGTTGGGAATGTTGACGGCCATGTTGCCGGACAGGCTGAACAGATGGGCGATGTTCGCCACGCCGTCGAACTTGGCGTTGACGAGCGTCGAGGTCAGCGCCGTCTTCACCGGCGCGTTCTTCCCGCCGAAGATCAGCAGCGGGCTCCGCGAGGAGAAGTCGAGCTTGATATCGAGGCCGTTCGTTCTGGCGATCAGAACCGCGCCGATCGGGCTCGACAGCCGCGGCCAGCCGATGTCGGCGGTCACCCCGTCGAAGCGGTAGGTCTTGCTGCTGGCGACATCGGTGACA
The DNA here is from genome assembly GCA_900470805.1 of Hyphomicrobiales bacterium. Lineage (GTDB taxonomy): Bacteria > Pseudomonadota > Alphaproteobacteria > Rhizobiales > Rhizobiaceae > Rhizobium. The sequence goes on from UCCA01000012.1 coordinate 243,767, forward strand.
TTGAGCGTGCCGTCCTCGACGGTGATTGCGCCGATATCGGCATCGAGTGGCGCGGCCAGCGTCTCTTCGCCGTTCGCCTCCTTCGCGCCGGCGATCGCCTTGGCCAGCTGCCCGTCATTGGTCCAGTCGATCGTGCCGTCGCGCTCGCGCGTCAGCAACAGGTTGGGACGCAGGATATGGAACTCGTGGAAACTCGCCTTGCCCCTGAAGGCATCGATCAGGCTGAATTCCGCCGAGATGCTTTCAATCGTTCCGAGCAGCTTGTTGTCGGCGCTCTTCTGGCGAACCGCGATCTTGTTCAGCGTGATGCGAGGCGTCGGCCAGAATTCGATCTGCGGCCGGCCAGTGATCTCGGCGTTGTAGCCGGTCCATCGCGACAATGAATCCTCGATGCCGCCGCGCACAAGTCCGGTCGAGACCACGTAAGGGCCGGCGACGCGCAGCGACACGAACACCACAAGCACCACAAGCAGCGCGAACGTTGCCAGGCGGGCAACGCCGGGCAGCCAGCGCGAAATCGGCCTGATCTTGATCCGCCGCCGTGGTTGTCGAGACGTACTCATGAGTTTCGCAAGTCTTTCGACGTTCGCCCGTTAATCTACTGAAAATCCGGATATATCAAATGCCGGACGGTGGCAAATCGATAGCCGGATGCAGGTGCCGACCCATCTTTATCCGCCTTCGTGGCATGTTATATAGGGACGCAACAAGAGGAGTTGTGCATGCGTGACGATAAGCCACTCTGGACGCCTTCGCGGGCCTCGGTCGAGGCCAGTCCGATGTACGCCTTCATGCAGACATGCAACCGCGATCATGGCCTGCCGATGGCGAGTTACGGCGATCTGCATGCATGGTCGGTTGCCGACCGGCCGGCCTTCTGGACAGCCGTCTGGGAGGTTTGCGGCGTCAGGGGCGATCGCGGCCAGCGTGCATTGGTCGATGGCGATGTCATGCTCGACGCCCGCTTCTTTCCGGACGCGATGCTGAACTTCGCCGAAAACCTGCTGTCGGGCGAGGGCGCCGGCGACGCGATCGTCTTTCGCGGCGAGGACAGGGTCGAGGACCGCTGGAGCTGGGACAGGCTCCGCACGCTGGTCTCAAGGCTCCAGCAGGCGATGCGCGCCGCCGGTATCGGCCCCGGAGACCGCGTCGCGGCGATGATGCCGAATGTGCCCGAGACCGTCGCTTTCATGCTTGCCGCCTCCTCGATTGGCGCGATCTGGTCGTCCTGTTCTCCAGATTTCGGCGAGCAGGGCGTGCTCGATCGCTTCGGCCAGATCGAGCCCAAGCTGTTCATTGCCTGCGATGCCTACTGGTACGGCGGCAAGGTGCAGGATGTCGGGGCCAAGGTCGCCGCCGTGGCCGCCCGTCTCGGCGTCCCCTCCGTCATCGTGCACTATGCCGGCGATGCCGCCGCTGTCGCGAAGACCACATCCGGCGCCGCTACGCTGGACGATTTCATCGCAGCCCATCCGGCCCGCCCGCTGGAATTCCTGCCGCTGCCATTTTCGCACCCGCTCTACATCCTCTTTTCTTCCGGTACCACGGGCGTGCCGAAATGCATCGTCCATTCCGCCGGCGGCACCCTGCTACAGCATCTGAAGGAGCACCGCCTTCACTGCGGCCTGCAGCCCGGCGATAAGCTGTTCTATTTCACCACCTGCGGCTGGATGATGTGGAACTGGCTGGTCTCGGGGCTGGCCGTCGGTGCCACGCTGTGCCTGTTCGACGGCTCGCCCTTCGCGCCGGATGGCAACGTGCTGTTCGACTATGCCGAAGCCGAGCGCTTCGCTGTGTTCGGCACCTCCGCCAAATACATCGACGCCGTGCGCAAGAGCGGGCTGACGCCGCGCACCTCGCACGATCTCTCAAGCCTGCGGCTGATGACCTCTACCGGCTCGCCGCTGTCACCTGAGGGTTTCACCTTCGTCTACGAGGGCATCAAGGAGGACGTGCAGCTTGCCTCGATCTCCGGCGGCACCGATATCGTCTCCTGCTTCGTGCTCGGCAATCCGCTGCAGCCGGTCTGGCGCGGCGAGATCCAGGGGCCGGGGCTCGGCCTTGCCATGGATGTCTGGGACGACGAGGGCCGGCCGGTGCGCGGCGAAAAGGGCGAGCTGGTCTGCACCAGCGCCTTCCCGTCGATGCCTGTGATGTTCTGGAACGACCCCGACGGCGTGAAATACCGGGCCGCCTATTTCGATCGCTTCGACAATGTCTGGTGCCATGGCGACTTCGCCGAATGGACCACGCATGACGGCATCGTCATCCATGGCCGCTCCGACGCGACGCTCAACCCGGGCGGCGTCAGGATCGGCACCGCCGAGATCTACAATCAGGTGGAGCAGATGCCCGAGGTCGCCGAAGCGCTGTGCATCGGCCAGGATTGGGAGGACGACGTGCGCGTCGTGCTGTTCGTGCGTCTCGCCGCCGGCATCGATCTGACCGACGACCTCACCAAATCGATCCGCACCCGCATCCGCGCCGGCGCCTCGCCGCGCCACGTGCCGGCCAAGATCATCGCCGTTTCCGACATCCCCCGCACCAAGTCCGGAAAGATCGTCGAGCTGGCCGTTCGCGAAATCGTGCACGGCCGGCCGGTCAAGAACAGGGAGGCCTTGGCCAATCCGGAAGCGCTTGAATTCTTTAGGGGAATTGAGGAGCTGCGGGTCTAGATCGTTAAACTTATAGTGAAACAACAATATTTGGTGGTCGATAGATTCTGTGGTCTGGAAACCTCTCGTTAATAAAGGTTTGTCAAAGGTTGACGTAACTTGGGGCTGCATATGAACGAGGCAGCTTGGAGCTCATGCTCCCGCAACATGATGTTTGACGACTAAGCCCTTGTTGAACAGCACCCAAACTTGAAAGGCAGCCCTCGGGCTGCCTCTTTTCGTTTCAGCATTGATAGCAGAGCAAAGAACGATCTCAGCCCGCCAGCACCCGCTGCGACGGGAAGGCGATCTCCACCAGCGTCCCTTCGTTCGGCGTCGAGCTGATCGCGAAGATCGCCCGGTTGGCATCGACCATTGCCTTGGTCAGCGGCAACCCGAGGCCGGTGCCTTCGCCGCGGTGGCGCGATTGCGTCGACACCTGCCGGAACGGCTTCATCGCCTGGTCGAGTTCGCTGCGGGTCATGCCGACGCCGGTGTCGCGAATGCGCAGCACCACGCTGCCGTTGGTCTCGTACGAGGTCGACACCACGATCTGCCCGCCCGACGGCGTGAAGCGGATGGCGTTCGACAGGATGTTCAACGCGATCTGCTTGATCGAGCGTAGGTCGGCCACCACCTCGGGCACCGCATGCGACAGCGCCGTGCGGATGATCACCCGCTGGCTGTTGGCCTGCGGCTGCAGCAGCGCCACGGCCTCCGAAATCGCCTCGTTGAGGCTGATCGCGTCGAAATCGAGCTCCATCTCGCCGGCTTCGATCTTGGAAATGTCGAGCAGGTCGTTGACGATGTCGAGCACATGCCGGCCGGAGCGGCCGATGTCGTTGGCATATTCGACATAGCGCGGATGGCCGATCGGCCCGAAGCGCTCGCCGGCCATCATGTCGGAAAAGCCGATGATGGCGTTGAGCGGCGTGCGGATCTCGTGGCTGACGCGGGCCAGGAAGTCGGTCTTGTGCGCATTGGCCGTTTCGGCAGCGCTCTTGGCGCCGCGCAATTCGTCTTCGGTGCGCTTCCACTGGGTGATGTCGCGGATCACCGCGCAATAGCCGCTGGAGGAGGTCAGGTGGCCGAGCGTCATGAACAGCGGCACGAAACCGCCCGCCGCCTCGCGGCCGATCACCTCGCGCCCGTCATTGAGCACGCTGGCGACGCCGTGGCCGGAAATGCCGCTCAGATAATCGAGCACCGCCTTCTGGCTCTCATGCGCGAACAGCATCACGAATGGTTTGCCGCGCGTATCCTCGTCGTCGTAGTTGAACAGGGCGCTGGCCGAGCGGTTCATCGAGCGGATATCGCCATCGGCGCCGATCACCACCACGCCGTCGGTCGCCGTCTCCAGGATCGAGCGCAGTTCCTCGACCTCGACCTGCAGCTTGGCAACCTTCTCGACCATCCGGTCGGCGGCGCGCGTATCGCCTGCCGGCACCACCTCAGGCACGGCGGCCGGGCGCTCGTTGGCCACAGGCATCAGCGCCAGCATCAGCGCCGTCGTGTCTTCCCAGCGGATCGACTGCAGCCGCGCCGAAACCGGCACGAGATCGTCGTCCATGGTGACAAGCATCATGCCGTCGTGGCGGCCGTCATTGCCTTCGAGATCGCCGCGCTGCAGCAGCGCGTCGATGCCGCCGACATCGGCCAGATCCTGCAGCGACCGGTAGCCGGTCAGCCGCATGAATTCCGGGTTGGCATGCATCAGCTGATCGCCGGCATGGATCAGCACCGCCACCGGCAACTGGTCGATCATCCCGGCCGAGAAGCCATCGGTCATCTTCACCCGCGGCGGCACGAAGCTCGCCAGGATATCCATCTGGCTGACGGTCTCCTCGAGGCCTTCGGTGACGTCCTCGTTGTCATTATCTGCAGGGGCGAGATCGACAGGGGCGGGCAGCTCGGTCCCCGCCGGCTCCGCGTCAACAGACGATGCTCCCTCGCCTGCATCAGCCTCCGGCGTGGAAGTCTCATCGGCCTGCAATTCGGTCACAACTTCCAGAGGCCGCTCATCAGCCGCCGCTGTCGGCGTTACCGCTTCAACGGCCTCGTTGCCGCTCTCCTCCGGGGAGGCCGCCTTGTCGCCGTCAGCCTCCGACCCGGTGACCCCGAAGGCCTCCAGCCGCTTGGCAATCTCGCGGAAATTCGCCTGCTCGGCCGTTGTCAGCCCGGGACCGACGCCATGCAGTTGCACGATCTTGTCGGTCAGGCGGCGGTTCGGCGTTTCGACGATCCGCAAAGCCGGCGGTTCGGCCCGCGGGGAGGGTGCCGCGGTCGCGGGCGTCACTTCTTCTTCTGTCGTCTCTGTCGGCGCATCGGCCGTGTCTACGCCAGGCTCTTCGCTTGCAACGGCTTCATCTACGATGTCGGTACCGTCGTCCGCCACCGTCTCGACGGCATCAGACAGCTCTTCCGTGACCGGCTCATCGGCCACGGGCTCAAGATCGATAGCATCGTCTTCCACGGCAACCGCCGAAACATCCTCGGCCGCCTGATCATCCGCGACGTCGTCAATCGCCGTAGCCTCGGCGTCCGGCCGCTGGCCAAACGTCAGCCCAAGCGCCAGCGGATCTTCCGCCGCATCCGACAGGCGCACCACGCCGAACCCGCGGAAACCGTCGAATTCCCGGCTTCTCGTATAGGTCGGCAGCGCCGCCAGATCGACCGGCACGGCAAGGCTGGTGCCTTCGATCGGCCAGTGGATGGTCTTGCCCGACCATGTGTCGCGCCGCTCCAGCGCCTCGGAAATCCTGCCTTCCGGATCGAGATTGAACAGCGCCGCGATATCGCTGAAGGCAACGCCGATGATGTTGGCGGCATGCGGGCCGACGGCCTCGGCGAACTCGCCGGAGACTTCGCTGAACTGCCCCTGCGCATCGATCTTCCAGACGAACCGCGTCGCCCGGCTGTTCGGCCGGAACACGAATCCGGCCGTCTCGGCCGATGCGGGCGCTGCCATCAAGCCCTCGACGGCAGCCGACGGGCTCGCCGCGACAGGCTCCGCTTCGGGCGTTTTAGTTGTCTCGACGATATCGGCAGCGTCAGTCGCCACGGTATCGACCACATCCGTCTCCTGCTGCCGATTCTCTGAATTCTCCGTCTCCGCCACGGTCTCATCGCTGATCTCGCTCGGCTCGAAGGCCGCGATGTCATCCTCGTCGGGCAGTGCTTCGGGATGAAATGCCTCGTCCGGCTCATCGGCCACAGCTTCATCGCCATGAGGTTCCGCCGCGACCTCGTCCTCGGCAACGACGGTTGCCTCCGGGAGATCGGCATCGCTGGCCATCACCGTTGCAGGCGCGTCCTCGATCGTCGTGTCATCAGGCAGAAAAGCCGCGACGACTTCGCCAATATTGCTCACATCCTCGGCGTAGGTCGTCTCCGTCACCGGTGCCTCTTCGGCCGCCTCCAGCACCGGTTCGGCGTCGGTGGCCTGCTCCGCGGCGACACCGTCTTCGGCGACGTCGAGGTCGGCGGCCACCGTCTCTTCCGGCGCCTCGTCGATGTCTTCGATCCCGGCCACCGCGTCGATCGCGTCGGCGAATTGGGCGGGTGCGGCGACACTATGGTTAACGGCGCTTGTGGATAAGTCGGGCGCATCCGTCGGGTCGAGGCGGCCAAGCACGGTCTCGACGGCGAACAGCAGATAAAGCGCCGGATCGCTGCTGATTCGGCCGATGGCGGCAGGCAGGTAGCCCTTGCCGGTTGCGACAGGGCGCTTGACCAAGCCATGCGGATGCGCAGCCGCCATCGTCCCCAGCGAGCGGGCGGTCGGCTGCGTGACGCCGAGCGAGGCAAAGCCCGGCGAGGCGGCGATGATCTCGCCGTCGGCGCCGATGACCGCCATGTGCGTATCGGGATCGTCGAGCCCCTTCAGCATCTGCGCCGCCGATTGCTCGGCCGAAAGCGCCCGCGTTGGCGCCGGCAGCGACACAAGAATCGCTTGTTCGCCCGGCGACACGCTGATCAGCTCGACCGAAGCCTGCACGGCAACGCGCTGAAAACCCTGCGGGATGCGGATGATGAAGCTTCTGCTATCGCCGATGATGGCCAGCTGCTGCGCCGTCGCCGCCAGCTGGCGAAAGGTGATGTCGGCGCGATTGACGCCCTGATCGATCAGGTCATAGACCGTCGAATGCCCGAAAAGCTCCGCTCCGGCCCCGTTCGCCCACAGCGCGCCGGACAGGTCGGTCGAAAACAGTACCAACGCCTCGCCCTGCGAGAAACGCTCTCGAACCCGGGGATGCACGGCGATGTCGATGAATGGGTACTGTATTGCGGGCATGATCGGACCTTTGGTCTTCGGTCATTGTCTAATTAACGGTCTATTAATAACGACTGGCCGCAAACCGGTCCAGCGCAGGCGCCGGCTTTTGGCCGAAAAGGTTAACGCCGCGTGCGGTGCACAATGATGTTGCAGTGCACAATAATTTCGGCTATATAATGCATGTCTAACGAACGAGGCTATCACGATGCCGAGACAAAAGGAGCCTATACAAATGGCGAAAATGGAAGACGTATTTTCTATCTCCTCTTTTGATCCTTCGAAATTCGCTGACTCCTTCCGCGATTTCGCGGAGAAGGGCTCGATGCAGTCGCGCGAAGCCTATGCCAAGATGAAGGCCGCCGGCGAGGAAGCCGGCAAGACGCTCGAATCGACCGTACAGACCGCTCAGGCGGGCGCCGCTGAAATCGGCCATCAGGCGATCGGCGCGCTGCGCACCAACGCCGAGAACTCGCTGAGCCACATGGATGCGCTGCTGTCGGTCAAGTCGGTTGCCGAATTCTTCGAGCTGCAGTCCTCCTTCCTTCGCAGGCAGACGGAGCTGACCATCGAGCAGGCAAAGGCCATGCAGGAAACCTCCAAGCTGGTTGCCGAAAAGCTGGCCAAGCCATCCAGGGACGCCGCCGAAAAGGTCATGGCCTCCTTCAAGGCCGCCTGATCCTCCACGAACGAAAACCAAAAAGGCTGGACGCGATGCCCGGCCTTTTTGTATATAAAGGGGAGATAGGGCTTGAATTAATTTTCAAGTCCCCGTATGTGAGCCCCGTCGCGCCAAGCGACGTTTGTGCGGTTGTAGCTCAGTTGGTTAGAGCGCAGGTTTGTGGCACCTGAGGTCGGAGGTTCGAGACCCCCCAACCGTACCATTCTTCCACTTTTCAATGTTTTGACGACATGTCGGGCTCTTCACGAGCTCGCCGAATCCGCATCTCTCAATGCCGCATCATCACCGGCATCGGCGCGTGCGACAGCACGTAGGGCGTGATGCGGCCGAGCAGGAGTTCGAGCAGGTAGCCGTATTTGAAGGCGCCGATTAGCAGGCAGGTCGCGTCTTCCGCACGGGCGAAATCGACGATCGCTTCGCCGATCGATCGCGTCGAGGAGTGGATCGCGGTGATGTCGGCCTTCAGCTCCAGCCGCGTCAGCAGCTCGGCGGCACTGCGCTGGTAGGTGCGCTCCGGCGTGTCGTTGACGCACAGCATGGTGACGCGATCGGCAGCGTCGAGCCAGCGGCGGGCGGCGATCACGGCGCTGCGGGTGTGACCATGCGGTTTCCAGCCGATCACAACGTGCCGCAGAAGATCGCCGCGATAGCCGCGCGCTGGCGGGGCCAGCACCAGCTTGTGCTCGTTGAAGATCACGCTGCGGAAGGCGTCCCGCGCGTCGATGCTGCCATGGCGCGTGGCGACGACCAGCTGGCTTTCGACGCATTCCGCCGCCACGCAGCGTTCGATATCGCCGCGGCAATCGTCCAGAAACACCGCGCGCCGGTCGAGATGCCCCCGGCGCCAGCGGGAAAACGCCTGGTTGACCTGATCGAAGCGCTGTCGCGACAGTCCCTGGGCGTGGTCGCGCAGCTGTATCATATCGATCTCGTCGGCAGACAGGATCATGCTCAGCGGCTCCGAGCCGATATGCGCCGCCGCCATGCAGCCACGCACCGCCCGGGCCGCGTCCTCGGCCATGTCGAGGCACAGTGGCGCCGTCGCGGGATCGGCCAGCAGGGCGAGGACGTCGGCTCCGGCGTGCAGCTTGTGGAGCGGATTCTCTGTCGGTTGCGGGTAGTCGTCTGGTCTCGGATCCTGGTTGAACATCTCGGACCTTTTCCGCAATGCGCTGGCATTGCCGCTGTGGCCGCTCGCCCAATCCCGGGCCGGCGTGCACGGCGCAATTTTACGCCTCTATCGGGCAGGTGACAACCGCAACCGCGTCCTCCGGAGCGTGGCGAAATCCCCCGCGCTTCAGCCGAACGACTCGGTTGGTAAAGGTAATTCAATCGTGCTATTCAACGGTCAGCAACCATTTCCCGCGTTTCGCGTTACAGCCCGACGTGCAAAAGATCTTGCTAATCAACACCATCACATCGTGAACCGCCTTGGCATTTATATTGCGTTGCAAAATGTGATCGAGAATGCCATTTTCCCGCCGGGGGTTAATTCAGAGTGATTTTAGAAGGAGACGTATATGTCCATTTCGCTCAGCAATCTGGATAAAACCAACGCCCAGCCGATCCCCTCGGTCAACGTTGCCGCTGTTGTCAGGACGGCACGCGAAGCCATCGGCTACAGCATCGACGATCTTGCCGTCACCTGCGGTCTGCTGGTCGCGGAAATCCAGGACGTCGAGAGCGGCGAAGACGTTGATCCAGCCAAGCTCAAGCGCATCGCTGCCGCCCTGCAGCTGCCTTTGGCGTCGCTCGGCCTGGACTGATCCAGTCCTGCCTGCGGGACCGTCTGTTGCCCGGCCGGTCCCGCCGCTTTCCCGCCTTCGCTTAACCCTTCATTCACCATACCCATTAAACCCGATGGGCAGCCGCACGGCTGAGGTAGTTTTACCTTCCCTCTTTATATGATGCGTTAGCAGCCTGGGCGCGAATGTTGCCCTCGAAAAACCGCGCCAGGTTGCGCGGACAGAGGCCTGTTTCCAGGGGGACAGCATGGAACAGCGGGAATTTCGGATTGGCGACCGACAGGTCAATCGCGGCGAACTCTTCGAGCGTGGCGCCTTGGCCATCTTGTCGATGTGTTCGTTTGCGCTGCCGATCCTCAATATCAGTACGTCGGGCGCCACCGACGACGTCTTTCTTTACGACTTCCAGCTGATCGGCGGCGCCGCCTATCTGCTGTCGCTCGCCTATGCGGCAGGGCTCTTCGGCATGTTTGCCCATGCGATGCGGCACCACATGCGCTTCATCGATCTCGCCGGCGTGGTCGTTACCATCGTCGCCATTTCCCGCGCCATCTACCTGATCGTCCAGAACGCCATCCCATCCGATGACCAGCTCTCCGACGCCACCGTCGCCGTCACCAGCATCCATCTCTCCTATGGAAGCCTGCCGCTGCTCCTGCTGCTCGCCGGCGGCCTCTGGCAGCTGAACAAGTCATGGCGGCATTAGGGGCGCCATGAGGCTCGAGCTGCCGCTATCCGACCAAGGATGGAACACCGGCGAGCCGCACACGTTTGCTTTCCTGACGGGAGAGCAAGCATGTCGGATATCGATCCACGAAATACAGCCAAAGATACCGAGACGGACGGCGCCTCGATGCCGGTGCAGAGTCTGGCGCAGTTCCAATGGAAAAACCGCGTCGTCTTGATCTTTCCCGACCGGGACAACGCCCAGGCGGCCCGCCAGGAAAACCTGCTGCTCGGCGATCGGTCAGGCCTGGAACAACGCGACATCGTCGTGCTCGAAGTGGTCGGTGGAAGCATACGCGCGCTCTTGGGCGCCGGCGCCGATCTTGATGTCGATGCACTGATGCGGGATACCGCCAATGGCCACCATCGCCCACAGACGGGCGAGTTCTCAACCTTTCTCGTCGGCAAGGATGGCACGGTGAAACTCGCCACCCATGAGCCGATCAGCAACGGCGAACTCTTCGCCATCATCGATGCCATGCCGATGCGCGCGGCGGAAAAGTCTGCCGCAGGGCGCTGACCCGATATCAATCACCAAACAGACGAAAGGAGCGGATCATGTCCGTGCCAAACGAGCCCATGCCCGCAACACCGGTGCCGGCCCCTGACTGGGCGCCGCAGCCGCCGATCCAGGAACCGGAGCCCGACATCCTGCCGGACGAAGCGCCGAACCCCAATCCTGACGAAAACGACGAGCCCGCCAAGCACGCCTGAACGGCGGCTCATCCTTTTCACCGCTGGACGGATCAGAGAAACATCCGCCTGTCGGTGGCGACAAGCTCCTGCAGAAAATCCACCACGGTCCGCACGCGCACCAGGTCGCGGGTGCTTTCGTGATATGTCGTCCAGTAGGCGCGCTGGATCGAGACGTCGGGCAGGATACGGATCAGCTCGGGATACTGCCGGGCGATGTAATCGTGCAGGATGCCGATGCCGGCGCCGGAGCGCACCGCTTCCGTTTGTCCGGTCGCCGTCGAGATCTCGAAGGAGGCATCCCAGCTGCGCATCACCGACGATGAGAAGTTCAGCGACGCGGTGAAGATCAGATCCTCGACGTAGCCGATCCTCGGATGCGCCTTGAGCGCCTCGATATCGGCTGGCGCGCCATGCGCTCGCAGATAGTCCTGCGAGGCGTAGAGCCCGAGCGTATAGTCCGTCAGCTTTGAAGAAACCAGCCGGCCCTGTTCCGGCCGCTCCAGCGTAATGGCGATGTCGGCCTCGCGCTGCGACAGCGAGAAGGAGCGCGGCACCGGCACCAGCTGGATCTTCAGCTCCGGATGCCGCTGGATCAGCCGGCCGAGCCGCGGTGCGAGGAACGACACGCCAAAACCATCCGGCGCGCCGATCCTGACCGTGCCGGCAATCGTGCTGTCGAGATGGCCGAGGCTCGCCTGCGCCCGCAGCATCTCGGTTTCCATGCGCTCCGCCGCATTGAGAAAGATCTCGCCGTCCTCGGTCAGTTCGCAGCCATTGGTGCGCCGCACGAGCAGCCGGGTCTTCAGTTGCTCCTCCAGCGTCGTCACCCGCCGGCTCAGCGTCGCGTGGTTGACGCCAAGCCGTTTGGAGGCTGCAAGAATCTGTCCGGTCCGCGCCACGGCCAAGAACATACGCACATCATCCCAGTCCAAATCGGCCTCCGACTTCAATTTTTGCACAACGGTTGCTTATACCTGTTCATTGATTTGTGTAAATTGAAGTGCGATTGTGCGCCATCAACCACAGACAAGAAAACCAGAGGAGAAACACCCATGCACGAGATTGGTCATTTCATCGGCGGCAGGCACGTCGTCGGCTCCAGCGGTCGCTCGAGCAACGTCTTCAATCCGGCAACGGGTGAAGTCCAGGCAACCGTGGCACTCGCCAGCAACGAGGAAATGCGCGCCGCCGTCGAAAACGCCAAGGCAGCGCAGCCGAAGTGGGCCGCCACCAACCCGCAGCGCCGCGCCCGCGTTTTCTTCAAGTTCGTCGAACTCCTCAACAAGCACATGGATGAGCTGGCCGAGCTGCTCTCCAAGGAGCATGGCAAGACGATCGAGGATTCCAAGGGCGACATCATTCGCGGCCTCGAAGTCTGCGAATTCGTCTGCGGCATTCCGCACCTGCAGAAGGGCGAGTTCACCGAAGGCGCCGGTCCCGCGATCGACATGTACTCGATGCGCCAGGCTGTCGGCGTCGGCGCCGGCATCACCCCGTTCAATTTCCCGGCGATGATCCCGATGTGGATGTTCGCGCCGGCCATCGCCTGCGGCAACGCCTTTATCCTCAAGCCGTCGGAGCGCGATCCGTCCGTGCCGATGCGCCTTGCCGAACTGATGATCGAAGCGGGCCTTCCCGCCGGCATCCTCAATGTCGTCAACGGTGACAAGACCGCCGTCGATGCCATCCTCACCGATCCCGATATCGGCGCCGTCTCCTTCGTCGGCTCCACCCCGATCGCGCGCTATGTCTATGGCACGGCGGCGATGAACGGCAAGCGCGCCCAGTGCTTCGGCGGTGCCAAGAACCACATGATCATCATGCCGGACGCCGATCTCGACCAGGCCGTCAATGCCCTGATGGGCGCCGGCTACGGCTCGGCCGGCGAGCGCTGCATGGCGATCTCCGTTGCCGTCCCTGTTGGCGAGGAAACCGCCAACCGCCTGATCGAGAAGCTGACGCCGAAGATCGAGTCGCTGCGCATCGGCCCTTATACGGATGACAAGGCCGATCTCGGCCCCGTCGTCACCAAAGAAGCGCAGGCCCGCATCACCGGCCTGATCGATCGTGGTGTCGAAGAGGGCGCCAAGCTGGTCGTCGATGGCCGCGGCTTCAAGCTGCAGGGCTATGAGGACGGCTATTTTGTCGGTGGCTGCCTGTTCGACAACGTCACCCCTGACATGGACATCTACAAGACCGAAATCTTCGGACCTGTTCTCTCGGTGGTTCGCGCCAAGAACTACGAGGAAGCTCTCGACCTGCCGATGAAGCACGAATACGGCAACGGCGTCGCGATCTACACCCGGGATGGCGATGCCGCCCGCGATTTCGCCTCGCGCATCAACATCGGCATGATCGGTATCAACGTGCCGATCCCGGTTCCGCTGGCTTATCATTCTTTCGGCGGCTGGAAGGCATCGAGCTTCGGCGACCTCAACCAGCACGGCACGGACTCGATCAAGTTCTGGACCAAGACCAAGACCATCACCGCCCGTTGGCCGTCCGGCATCAAGGACGGCGCCGAGTTTGTTATGCCGACGATGAAGTAGTCTGTCATAGACATATCGATGGGAAGCGGGCTCCACACGGAGCCCGTTTTCGTTCTATAAAGGCTGCGACAAAAAGGTGATCCAAATTTTCATATTTCGCTATTTTGGAATTGTTCAAAACTACTAATGCCTCTATATAAGCTCCCTAACGAGAACGATTCTGGAGATCGGCATGCGTTTGACGAAACAGACCAACTATGCGGTTCGCATGTTGATGTACTGCGCTGCCAATGACGGCAGCCTCAGCCGGATCCCGGAAATTGCCAGGGCTTATGGCGTTTCCGAACTTTTCCTGTTCAAGATCCTGCAGCCTCTGAACAAGGCCGGTTTGGTTGAAACGGTGCGTGGCCGCAACGGCGGCGTCCGCCTCGGCAAGCCTGCCGAGAAGATCAGCCTGTTCGATGTCGTGCGCGTCACCGAAGACAGCTTCGCCATGGCCGAATGCTTCGAGGATGACGGCGAAGTCGATTGCCCGCTTGTCGACAGCTGCGGTCTGAACTCGGCGCTCCGCAAGGCGCTCAATGCTTTCTTCGATGTGCTGTCGCAGTATTCGATCGACGATCTGGTCAAGGCCCGCCCGCAGATCAACTTCCTGCTCGGCATTACCGGCGATCACCAGCATGGCAAGCCGCGGGCCGTCGCTCCGGCCGCCTAAAGTAGCAGTGCCTGTTTATTCGCAACCGCAGTCACCCATGGTGGCTGCGGTTGTTTCGTTTCTGGAAAGGGGTCTCGAAACTCCTCGCGGGCAGGGTATCTGTTCCATCTCGACCGCTGAAACACATTAAATATGACCAAAAAAAGGGTTATCCAGCGCGAATATTTCTAAATATGGCGTCTTTTCGACGTAAAATTACTAAAGTTGTCCGGCTGGAAAAATTTTCCGGCCCAGTCGTTGATTTCAGCAAACAAATATCGTTCCATCGGCGCTCGATCCGGAGGAGCGCTCTGGGATCAGAAAACTTATAAAAGAACAAACCTGGGAAACGAAAACATGAAAAAGATCTCTGTCCTTTTGGCAGCGACTGTTTTGGCTTCTGCCATGGCGTCCACCGCCTGGTCGAAGACGCTGGTATATTGCTCGGAAGGATCGCCGGAAGGCTTCGATCCCGCAATCTACACGGCAGGCACCACGTTCGACGCTTCGTCGCGCACCGTCTACAGCCGCCTGGTCGAGTTCAAGCATGGCAAGACCGAAGTCGAAGCCGGCCTCGCCGACAGCTGGACCGTTTCCGACGATGGCCTGACCTATACGTTCAAGCTGCATCCGGGCGTCAAGTTCCAGACCACTGACTTCTTCACGCCGACCCGCGATCTGAACGCCGACGACGTCGTCTTCTCGTTCGACCGCCAGCTGAAGGCTGACAGCCCCTGGGCCAAGTATGTCGCCGGCGTTTCCTACGAATACGCTGCCGGCATGGGCTTCCCTGATCTGATCAAGTCGGTCGAGAAGGTCGATGATCTGACGGTCAAGTTCACGCTCAACCATCCGGAAGCACCGTTCCTCGCCGACCTCGCGATGGACTTCGCCTCGGTCGTTTCCAAGGAATATGCCGACAAGCTGCAGGCCGATGGCAAGATGGAGCAGATGAACCAGATGCCGCTCGGCACCGGTCCGTTCACCTTCGTTGCCTACCAGCCGGATGCCGTCATCCGCTACAAGGCCAACGAGAGCTACTTCAAGGGCAAGGAAAAGATCGACGATCTCGTCTTCGCGATCACCCCTGACGCATCAGTTCGCGCCCAGAAGCTCAAGGCCGGCGAATGCCACATCATGCCTTACCCGAACGCAGCCGACGTCAAGGATCTGAAGGCTGACTCGAGCCTCAAGGTTCTCGAACAGCCGGGCCTGAACGTGTCCTACCTCGCCTACAACACCCAGCAGGCGCCGTTCGACAAGCCTGAAGTGCGCAAGGCGCTCAACATGGCGATCAACAAGCAGGCGATCGTCGACGCCGTGTTCCAGGGCGCCGGCCAGGTTGCCAAGAACCCGATCCCGCCGACGATGTGGTCCTACAACGACGCCGTCAAGGACGATGCCTATAGCCCCGACGAAGCCAAGAAGATGCTTGAAGCCGCTGGCGTCAAGGATCTCTCGATGAAGATCTGGGCAATGCCGGTTTCCCGTCCTTATATGCTCAACGCACGTCGCGCCGCCGAGCTGATGCAGGCTGACCTTGCCAAGGTTGGCGTCAAGGTCGAGATCGTCACCCACGAATGGGCCGAATACCTGAAGCTCTCCAAGGACGTTAAGCGCGACGGCGCTGCGATCCTGGGCTGGACGGGTGACAATGGCGATCCGGATAACTTCCTCGACACGCTGCTCGGCTGCGAAGCCGTTGGCGGCAACAACCGTGCACAGTGGTGCAACAAGGAATTCGACGCCCTCGTGAAGAAGGCCAAGAAGACCGCTGACGTCGCAGAGCGCACCAAGCTCTATGAAGAAGCGCAGGTCGTCTTCAAGAAGGAAGCGCCTTGGGCCACCATCGACCACTCGACGGAATTCGTTCCGATGAGCGCCAAGGTTTCCGGCTACGTGCAGGATCCGGTCGGCGTTCACCGCTTCGATGGCGTTGATATCGCCGAATAACGAAATCTATGCAAAGATGCCCGGCAAGACCGGGCGTGGCCGGCGGTCAGGAGTGATACCTGACCGCCGGACTAATATGGACATATGATATGTTTCGATTTTTCATCGGGCGCCTCGCGGTCCTGATCCCCACCTTCCTCGGTGTTTCCATCATCGCCTTCGCCTTCATCCGCCTGCTGCCCGGTGATCCGGTCATGCTGATGTCGGGCGAGCGCGTCATGGCGCCGGAACGCCATGCCGAAATCATGCACGACCTCGGCCTCGACCGGCCGGTCTACGTGCAGTATCTCGATTACCTCGGCAATCTCGTCCAGGGCGACCTCGGCTCGTCGATCGTCACCAAGCGCCCGGTGCTGCAGGAGTTCGCCTCGCTGTTCCCGGCGACGCTGGAACTGTCGATCTGTGCCATGCTGTTCGCCGTCATCCTGGGCATCCCGGCCGGCATCTTCGCCGCCGTGAAGAGGGGGACCTGGTTCGACCAGGGGGTGATGGGTGTCGCCCTTGTCGGCTATTCCATGCCGATCTTCTGGTGGGGCCTGCTCCTCATCGTTCTCTTCTCGAATACGCTGCACTGGACACCCGTGTCCGGCCGTATCTCGCTGATGTACTTCTTCAAGCCGGTCACCGGCTTCATGCTGATCGACAGTCTCATCTCCGGCCAGGCCGGCGCCTTCAAGTCGGCCTTCCAGTCGCTGATCCTGCCGACCATCGTCCTCGGCACCATCCCGCTCGCCGTCATTGCGCGCCAGACGCGCTCGGCGATGCTGGAAGTGCTGGGCGAGGATTACGTCCGCACCGCCCGCTCCAAGGGTCTCGCGCCCTTGCGCGTCGTCGGCGTCCATGCGCTGCGCAACGCGATGATCCCCGTTGTCACCTCGATCGGCCTGCAGGTCGGCGTGCTGCTCGGCGGGGCGATCCTGACGGAAACGATCTTCTCCTGGCCGGGTATCGGCAAGTGGATGGTCGATGCAGTGTTCAAGCGTGACTATACCGTGGTGCAGGGCGGCCTGCTCTTGATCGCGGCCATCATCATGCTCGTCAACCTGATCGTCGATCTCATGTACGGTCTCATCAACCCACGCATCAGACACTAGGAGCGGCCCCATGAGCACGACAAATACAACGTCTGCCCAGCCCTCCGGCCTGTCGGAGTTCTGGTACTACTTCTCGCGAAACAAGGGCGCGGTCATCGGCCTCGTTGTCTTCGTTTTCGTTCTGCTTTTGGCGATCTTTGCGCCGATCGTTGCGCCCTATGATCCGAACATCCCGTCCGGCATCCAGCGCCTGCCGCCGTCATGGTCGGAAGCGGGCAACAGCGCCTATCTGCTCGGCACCGATGCCGTCGGCCGCGACATGCTCTCGCGCCTGATCTACGGCACCCGCTTCTCGCTGTTCATCGGCCTCGTCGTCGCCTCGCTGTCGGCTGTCGCCGGCGTGTTGCTCGGCCTGATCGCCGGTTATTTCCGCGGCCGCACCGACACGATCATCATGCGCGTCATGGACATCATCCTGGCCTTCCCGTCGCTGCTGCTGGCCCTCGTGCTCGTCGCCGTCCTCGGCCCCGGCCTGCTGAACGCCATGATCGCCATCTCGATCGTCAACCAGCCGCACTTCGTCCGCCTGACCCGCGCCGCCGTCATCAGCGAGCGCGAGAAGGAATATGTCGTCGCCTCCCGCGTCGCCGGCGCCGGCACGCTGCGCCTGATGTTCAAGACCATCCTGCCGAACTGCCTGGCGCCGCTGATCGTTCAGGCGACGCTGGCCTTCTCGGCGGCGATCCTCGACGCGGCCGCCCTCGGCTTCCTCGGCATGGGCGCCCAGCCGCCGACAGCCGAATGGGGCACGATGCTCGCCGACGCCCGCGAGTTCTTCCAGAGCTCGCCGTCGCTCGTCACTTTCCCGGGCCTGTGCATCCTCATCACCGTTCTCGCCATCAACTTGATGGGCGACGGTCTGCGTGATGCGCTCGATCCCAAACTGAAGAGGTCCTGATATGGCACTTCTCGAAATCGAAAATCTCGTCGTCGAGTTCCAGACCTCGACCGGCACCTTCCGCGCCGTCGATGGCGTGTCGATGAAGGTCGATGCCGGCGAAGTGCTGGCGATCGTCGGCGAATCCGGCTCCGGCAAGTCCGTCTCCATGCTGGCCGCCATGGGCCTTCTGCCCTGGACGGCCAAGGTCACCGCCGACAAGCTGATCTTCGACGGCCGCAACCTGCTCGGCATGTCCGGCAGCCAGCGGCGCGATATCATCGGCAAGGACATGTCGATGATCTTCCAGGAGCCCATCGCCAGCCTCAACCCGTGCTTCACCGTCGGCTTCCAGATCGAGGAGGTGTTGCGCATCCATCTCGGCATGAACAAGGCCGAGCGCCGCAAGCGTGCCATCGAACTGTTCGAGGCCGTCGGCATCCCCAATCCCGCCGAGCGTCTTGGCCACTTTCCGCACCAGATGTCGGGCGGCCAGTGCCAGCGCGTGATGATCGCCATCGCCATTGCCTGCAATCCGAAGCTGCTGATCGCCGACGAGCCGACCACCGCGCTCGACGTCACCATCCAGAAGCAGATCCTCGATCTCCTGATGCGCCTGCAGGTCGAGCATGGCATGGGCCTGATCATGATCACCCACAACATGGGCGTGGTCGCCGAAACCGCCGATCGCGTCGTCGTCCAGTACAAAGGCCGCAAGATGGAGGAGGCTGACGTGCTGTCGCTCTTCGAATCGCCGAAAAGCGATTACACCCGCGCGCTGCTCGCGGCTCTGCCCGACAACGCCACCGGCGACCGCCTGCCGACCATCGGCGAAATCTTCAAACAGACGAGTGAGGGAGCGGCCCAATGACGCCAGTCCTCGAAGGCAAGAACATCGTCCGCAACTATTTTCTGCCGGGCGGCCTGTTCAAGAAGGAAAAGACCGTTCACGCCGTCAAGGGCGTGAACTTCAAGGTCGAGCAGGGCAAGACGCTGGCGATCGTCGGCGAAAGCGGCTGCGGCAAGTCCACGCTGGCGCGCATCATCACCATGATCGATCCGGCCAGCGACGGCGAGCTGTTCATCGACGGCAAGAAGGTGGATATCGCGGCCGGCGACCTGACACCGGAGATGCGCCGCAAGGTGCAGATCGTCTTCCAGAACCCCTATGGCTCGCTGAACCCGCGCAAGAAGATCGGCGACATCCTGATGGAGCCGCTGATCATCAACACAGACACGCCGGCGGCCGAGCGCCGCTCGCTGGCGATGTCGATGCTGAAGAAGGTCGGTCTGCAGGAGGTCCACTTCAACCGCTATCCGCACATGTTCTCCGGCGGCCAGCGCCAGCGCATCGCCATCGCCCGCGCGCTGATGCTCAATCCGCGGCTTCTGGTGCTCGACGAGCCGGTCTCAGCGCTCGACCTGTCGGTACAGGCACAGGTCTTGAACCTGCTCGCCGACCTGCAGGACGAGCTGAACCTGACCTACGTCTTCATCAGCCACGACCTCTCTGTCGTCCGCTACATGGCCGACGACGTCATGGTCATGTACTACGGCGAGGCCGTGGAATACGGATCGCGAGACCAGGTTTTCAACGACCCGCAGCACAGCTATACCAAGACATTGTTCGCGGCGACGCCGCGCGCCGATGTCGAAACCATCCGGGCCCGTCTCGCCCGCAAGAATGCGGCCATCGCGTCGTAGCCTTGGGTCTCCTGGCACGGCGGACCATGCCGGAGTGAGGAGAAAGCATACCAATGTCAGCACATAACACGCGCCCCCATGCCATCATCGTCATGGGGGTCAGCGGCTGCGGCAAGTCGTCGGTCGGCGAGGCTGTCGCCAAGGCACTTTCCGTCGAGTTCGCCGAGGGCGACGCGCTGCATCCTGCATCCAACGTCGAGAAGATGTCGAAGGGCATTCCGCTCGCCGACGAAGACCGCATGCCCTGGCTCGACGTGATCGGCCGCACCATGAAGGCAGCGCTCGACCACAATGACGGCATCGTCGTCTCCTGCTCGGCGTTGAAGAAGAGCTACCGCGACCGCCTGCGCGCCGCCGTCGATGGCAATCTCTATTTCGTTTATCTCCACGGCTCGAAGGAGCTGCTGACATCCCGCATGGGCGCCCGCAAGGGCCATTTCATGCCGCTGTCTCTGCTCGAGAACCAGCTGGCAACATTGGAGATTCCAACCGGCGAACCCGGCGTGGTCACTGTCGATATCGACTGGACGATCGACGAGATCGCGAAAACTGCGCTCCGCGATCTCGCAAAACTTGGCGTGTCCTGACCGTCAATTCTTACGGATTGAATCGCTTCGGCGAGTAGGCGGAAATATCCACGAACGGCGTCTCGCCGGTCATCTGTTCCGCCAGCGCCCGTCCGGTCACCGGCCCGAGCGTCAATCCGTGATGGGCATGGCCGAAAGCGAACCACAGGCCCTCGTGGCGTGGCGCCTTGCCGATGATCGGCATCATGTCGGGCGTGCAGGGACGGGCGCCCATCCAGGGTTCCGGACCCAGCCGTTCGCCGAGCGGAAACACCCCGCGCGCCACGGCTTCGGCGCGGTCGAGCTGCACCGGCGTTTTCGGCGCGTCGATTGCCGCGAATTCGGCGCCCGTGGTCAGCCGGATGCCGCCGGCCATCGGCGCGATGAGGTAGCCGAGTTCGGTGTCGGCCACGGTGTTGTTCAGCACCGCATTGCCCTTGGCCGAGTAATGCATGTGGTAGCCGCGCTTGACGCCGAGCGGGAAGGCGTAGCCGAGCCGCCGGGTGGCGACCGCCGCCCATGGCCCCAGCGCCATCACCGCCTCGTCGGCCTCGACGGGGCCCTCGTCGGTGGCGATCTTCCAGCCGGCGCCGAACTTGCCGAAGGAATTGGCGTCGCCTGTCACGAAGCGGCCGCCGATGCTCTCGAAATAGCGGAGATAGGCGGCCGTCAGCGCCTGCGGATCGGTGACCGACCACGGATCGCGCCACTTCAGCCCGCCGACGAAGCCGAGGTTCAGGTCCGGCTCCAGCCGCGCCAGATCGGTGCTGTCGAGACGCTCGAAGCCGACGCCGAACTCCGTTTGCAGCCGCTCGGCTTCAGTGAATTCCGCGTCGCGCTTTTCGGCCGTGCGGAACACTTCCAGCCAGCCGTTCTTGCGGATCAGGTGCTGGGCGCCGGATGCCTCGACCAGGTCGTGGTGTTCGGAGACCGAGTGCTCGATCAGCGGCGCGTAGGCTTTCGAGATCATCTGGTGGCGCTTGGCGTTGGAGTGCCACCAGTAGCGCGCCAGAAACGACAGCTGCCCCGGCAGCGCCTTGAGATGATAATGCGCGTCGATGCGATTGTTGAGCGCATAGCGCATCAGCACGCCGAGCTGCTGCGGAAAGCCGTAGGGCACGACGCCCTCGCGCTGGATCAGCCCGGCATTGCCAAAGGAGGTGCCGTTGCCGGGCGCCTTGCGGTCGACAAGCGTCACCTGTCGCCCGCGCCGCTGCAAATGGATGGCCGTCGATACGCCGACGATGCCGGCGCCAAGCACGATTACGTTTTTCGTCATATTCCTGAGAAATCCAAACTCATTCTGCGATCGAAAATGCCTCTCCGCCGCGCCGCGCGCAAATGAAAAATCGCATTCATTTCAGAAACATTGCAGCTTTCAGCGCACGGTTCTCGACGGTGATGCGAAGAGCCAGCATCGCCGCGTTCAACACCGAGAACACCACCGCGAAAACCGGCATCCCAAACGCCAGCGGCAGCACCGCGATCTCGGCGATGACGACGGCATAATTGGGATGCGACAGGAACCGGTAGGGGCCGCCGCGCACCAGCGGCGCCCCCGGCAGCACGATGATCCGCGTCGTCCACCGCCCCTTCAGCGTCGCCAGCACCCACAGCCGTCCGAGCTGCAGCAGCGCGAACACCGCCACCCAGGGGAGCACCACCGGTCGGCCGGGCCCGAGCAGCCAGAGCCCGGCGATCCATGCAGCATGCAGCGCCACCATGTATGGATAATGCGCGGCGCCGATCTCGCTTGCCCCGCGCGCCAGAAGCGCGCGGGTGTTGCGGCGGGCGATGACGAGTTCGGTCAGCCGCTGCAGCGTCACGAAACTCAACAGGGCGATCGACGCTTCCATCAGCCGACCCTCCTGAGCGTCACGCAGCTGGCGGCAAAGCCCGGACCCATGGCGATCATCGCCGCCCGGTTCGGTAGCCCGTCGCGCAACACCCGTTGGAGCACGAAGAGAACCGTCGGCGACGACATGTTGCCGTATTGCGAAAGCACCGCGCGCTCATGGTCGAGCGAGGCCGGATCGATGGCAAGCGCCGTCTGCAGCGCCGCCAGCACCCGCGCTCCGCCGGGATGGCAAATGAAGCGGTCGATATCGCCGCGGGCGAGCCCGTTGCGGGCAAGAATGCCATCCACCGCCGGCCCCAGCTCCTTCTCGGCGAAGGGCGGCAGCGATTGCGCCAGCACGATGCCGAAGCCGCTGTCGTCGATCTTCCAGCCCATGATGCCGAGCGTATCCGGAAACAAGTGTTCGCCGGTCGATTCCACTTCGGCAATCCCTTCCGGCCCGGCCCGGAGCACGCAGGCGGCGGCGCCGTCGCCGAACAGCGCGGTCGCGATGATATTCGCCCGCGTCAGCTCGTCCAGCCGAAAGGCCAGCGTGCAAAGCTCGATCGAGACGAACAGCACCGTAGCGCCCGGCCGCGCCCGCGCCAGCCGCGCCGCGACCGCGAGGCCGGAGACGCCGGCGGCACAGCCGAGCCCGAACACCGGCACGCGCTCGACATCGGCGCGAAAGCCCATGGCGCCGGCCAGCTGCGCATCGAGACTCGGCGTGGCGATGCCGGTGGAGGATACGGTGACGATGCAATCGATATCGGAACCCTTCAGCCCGGCCTGCGCCAGCGCTTGGCTCGCCGTTTTCTGGAAAAGGTTGCGGGCCTCTTCGCCATAGGCCTGCATCCGGTCCTGCCATCCATGCGGCTCGGTAAACCAAGAAAGCGGCCGCGCGGCATGGCGCGTGCGGATGCCGGCATTCTCGAACACCGGTGCAAGATGGGCGAAATCCTTGAGCCGGCTGGAAAACAGCCGCGTGGACGTTTCGGCGGCGTCCGCCTGGGTGATGATATGGTCCGGCGCCGCACAGGCGAGGCTCAGCAGTTTGACGGTATGGTTCACGACAATGGTCCTCTTCGCCCCCCGACGCGCAGGACAAACACCCCTCCGCCGGCTTTATTCGCCGGCCGCTTCTCACAAATCAGTGATCGAAAAAAAACGGCCGCCCCATCGAATAAAACGCGCCGCCCCGGTGTTCATCCGCCGCAACCCGGTTTTCCCGATCGTCCAAACGCGATCACTCAAAAAGGAGATATCTCATGACGTCAGCAACCGTTCGGATCGCATCCATCCTGCTCGGCGGCGCCATCGCCGCCTTTGCCTTCACTGCACCTGTTTATGCCGCCGGCGGCGATGACAATGGCGAGGCCACCATGCCCACCTGCAAGAAGGGCGAGGTCTACGACAAGAAGACCCAGAAATGCGTCAAGCAATCCGGCGCCAACATCACCGACGACAATCGCACCGACTACGCCTATTCGCTGGCCAAGGCCGGCCGCTACGACGAGGCGCTGGCCATGCTGGATACGCTGAAGGACGGCAACACCGCCGAAGCGCTGAATTATCGCGGCTACGCCACCCGCAAGCTCGGCCGCACCGACGAGGGCATTTCCTATTACCTGAAGTCGGTGAAGCTCGATCCGCAATACGCCAAGGTCCGCGAATATCTCGGCGAAGCCTATGTGGTCAAAGGCCGCGTCGATCTTGCCAAGGACCAGCTCAGCACCATCAAGACGCTGTGCGGCACCACCTGCGAGGAATATCGCGATCTCAACGAAGCGATCCTCGATCCGTCGAAGATCTGACGGCAGGGCAGGAGGCGTGCCGAGCAGGGATTTGTCGATGATTGTCGCCCACACCCCGTTTCCTGCCTATAGTCGTCCGAAACGGAGCCTGCCGGCCGGTCCGGCGGGTTCCGAGGCAAAACCCGTGGCGGAGGCGGCCATCGCAAGTGAAGCAGAGATCAGGAGCGGGCTGACGGACCATCTGTCGCGGCTCTGGCGCTATGGTCTGGTCCTGTCGCGTCGCCGCGACGTGGCCGATGACCTGGTGCAGCAGACCTGTGTCCGTGCGCTGGAGCGGGCGCCACAATTTCAATCGGGAACGCGGCTGGATCGCTGGCTGTTCTCGATCCTGAATTCGATCTGGTTGAACGAAATCCGTTCCCGGCGCGTCCGCCAGGGCCAGGGGTTCGTCGATGCCGAGGAGGTGCTTGTCATCGACGGCGCCGGTCTGACGGAGACACATGTGATGGCAAACCAGGTGCTGCGGCTCGTCAATGCGCTTCCCGAAGCGCAGCGCGCCGCCGTGTTTCTGGCCTATGTCGAGGGACTGTCCTACAAGGAGGTGGCCGGCGTGCTGGATATCCCGATCGGAACCGTGATGAGCCGGCTGGCCGCCGCCCGCGCCACGCTCTCCGGTAGCGTCACCGGCAATCTGGCCGGGGAGGGCGGACGATGAGCGAGAGCACGCAATTCCCCTCCGACGAACAGCTGACTGCCTTCATCGACGGCGAACTGGCAGCCGATGAGGCCGCCCGCATCGAGGCGCTGCTGCAGACAGACGCCCTCGTGGCGGAGCGTTTCGAGCGCCTGTCGCGCGCCAGCCTAGCCTTCGGCGCGGCGTTCGAGCCGCTGTTGTCGCAGGCGCCGAAAGCGGAACTCGAGGCGATGTTGTCGGCGATACCGCTCCCTGCATCTGCGAAATCCGAACCGGCACCTGCCGTCGACGGTCGTCGTCGCTTCCTCGGCGCGCTCGCTGCTTGCCTGGTGGTCGGCGTCATCGCCGATCGCGCCTTCATAGGGGTCAAGCGGCAGCTGGCAAAGGGCGACGAGGGCAGCGAATGGCGCGCCGTCGTCGCCGAATACATCGCGCTCTATACCCCCGACACGCTGGCCGGCCCGGTTCCGTCAGATGCGGCGCAGGCCGCGCAACTGGCCGTGCTCGAAACGAAGCTCGGCCTGCCGCTCCCGCCCGAGGCCATCGCCTTGCCTGATGTCGATTTCAAGCGCGCCCTGCTATTGCAGTATGACGACCAGCCGCTCGCCCAGATCGCCTATCTCGACCCCGAGACCGGCCCACTGGCGCTCTGCATCGTCCGCTCCGACGACGGCGCCGCGCCGCCGCGGGTCGAAGGCCGCAAGGGCATGAACGTCGTCTACTGGGCAACCACCGCCCACGCCTTCATGCTGATCGGCCATGCGCCGGTGGACCGGATGCAGGCGCTGGCGGCGGCTGCGAGGGCGCGTCTGGCGGTGTGAGAGTATTTGGCGGTATGCCGTGTGGTGCCCCCCTCTGCCCTGCCGGGCATCTCCCCCTCAGGTGGGGAGATTGGCTAGGTGCGGCCGCTCGCTCCACTCTCGTTGTTTGGGGATACCGCCGCAACGAGTCGATCTCCCTCCTTGTGGGGGAGATGCCCGGCAGGGCAGAGGGGGGTACCACACGGCAAAGCGTCACATATCAATTACAAATACCAGCCGCCCGGTAATCTCGCCGCCACACACCTTTACCGCCACATCGTCCGCATCCGCGCCCCGACATCCACGCGGATCTGCTTTGTGCTCCGCTCCGAAGCCGAGGCGCTGACCAGGGGCCACGCCGCCGTCTCGAAATACTGCAGCAGCGTCACCGGAATGAACCGTGTGCGCGAGGCATAGACATGCCGGTCGCCCTGGCCATGCTGGCCGCTGGTGAAGAAGCGCTGCGGGGTGATCAGCGTCAGGCTGTCCTTGGCCCGCGTCATGCCGACATAGAGCAGCCGCCGTTCCTCCTCGATCTCGTGCGTCGTCCCGACGGCGAGATCGGAGGGGATGCAGCCATCCACGACGTTGAGCATGAACACCGCCCGCCATTCCTGCCCCTTGGCGGAGTGGATGGTCGAGAGAATGAGATAGTCCTCGTCGAGCAGCGGCACGCCGGCCTGATCGCTGGTGGCGTCGGGCGGGTCGAGCGTCAGCTCGGTCAGGAAGCGCTCGCGGCTGGCATAGCCGGACGCGATCTGCTCCAGCTGCAGCAGATCCGCCTTGCGGGTGTCTGCGTCCTCGTGGATGCGGTCGAGATGCGGCTCGTACCATTCGCGCGCCTGGGCGATATCGGCCGGCCACTGTGCGCAGTTCTTGCGCAGGCCTTCGAGCAGTTGCACCAGCGCCGGCCAGCTCTCGCCGGTCTTGGCCGGCGGTGGAATTTCGGCCAGCGCCATCAGCGGCTCGGGATCGGCGGCGATCGTCTCGAGAATCTTGCCCGCCGTCTGCGGCCCGATCCCCGGCAGCATCTTCAGCAGCCGGAAGCCCGAGACCCGGTCACGCGGGTTCTGCGCGAAGCGCAGGATCGCCAGCATGTCCTTGATATGCGCGGAATCGAGGAACTTCAGCCCACCGAACTTGACGAACGGAATGTTGCGCCGCGTCAGCTCGACTTCGAGCGGGCCGCTGTGGCTGGAGGTGCGAAACAGCACCGCCTGCTGCTTCAGCGTCATCCCCACCTCGCGGTTGGCGAGCACCTGCTCGACGATATAGTTCGCCTGCTCGGCCTCGTCCTTGACCGTCAGCAGCTTCGGCCGCTCCTCGGATTTGCGGTCGGTCCACAGGTTCTTGGTAAAACGCTCGCGCGCCAGGTCGATAACGCCGTTGGCGGCGGCGAGAATCGTCGTCGTCGAGCGGTAGTTGCGGTCGAGCGTGATGATGTCGGCCGGCGGCTCGAACGTCTTCGGGAAGTCGAGAATGTTGCGGATCGTCGCTGCCCGGAACGAATAGATCGACTGCGCGTCGTCGCCGACCACGGTCAGCCCGCGCCCGCCGGGTTTCAGCGCCATCAGCACCGAGGATTGCAGCCGGTTGGTATCCTGGTATTCGTCCACCATCACATGGTCGAACCGCCCGCCGATATCGGCGGCGAGTTCGGGATCGCTGACCATCTGCGCCCAGTAGAGCAAGAGGTCGTCGTAATCGAGCACGTTCTGCGCCTGCTTGGCCTCGACGTAACCGCCGAACAGCTCGCGCAACTGTGGCTCCCAGGTCGCGACCCAGGGATACCAGGTCTTCAGCACCTCGGTGAGCGGCGTCTCGGAATTCACCGTTCGTGAGTAGATCGCAAGACAGGTGCCCTTGGTCGGAAACCGCGTTTCGGTCTTCGAGAAGCCGAGCTCGTGCCGGATGAGATTCATCAGGTCGGCGCTGTCCTCGCGATCATGGATGGTGAAGTCGACGTTGAGACCGATCTGCTCGGCATAGATCCGGAGCAGCCGCGCGCCGATGCCGTGAAACGTGCCGGCCCAGGTCAGCGCGTCGGTCATGACGGCCGAGTTGGCGCCGAGCACCTGCCGGCAGATCCGCTCCACCCGCCGCGCCATCTCCGATGCCGCCCGGCGGGAGAATGTCATCAAGAGGATGCGGCGCGGATCGGCGCCGTTGACGATAAGATGCGCCACCCGGTGCGCCAGCGTGTTGGTCTTTCCCGATCCGGCCCCGGCGATGATCAGAAGCGGCCCGCCCGTCGTATTGGGTCCCCCGCCAACGCCGTGCTCGACGGCCAGCCGTTGCTGCTCGTTCAGTTTATCGAGATAGGCTGCCGCCTGCATCTATTCTTCAGCCTCTAGCATGCGCGCCGCGTGGTGATCGCGACTCAGAACAAAGATGGAACGTATCAGCGCTGTCTGATGTTTGGAAGTCTCCCAACGCTGTCACCACAGGGAAACGGCGCTCGTCGAACATTTGGTGCACTGCGGAAAACGGGCGACATCTCGGGTGTTGCATGGCATAAGGGCGCCGAATTCAAGTTTTGGACCTGTCTCCTCCATGATCCGCATCGAAAATATCAGCAAGCAGAACAGCCACCGCATCCTCTTCATCGAGGCTTCGGCGGCGCTCAACAAGGGCGAGAAGATCGGCCTCGTCGGCCCCAACGGCGCCGGCAAGACGACGCTCTTCCGCATGATCACGGGCGAGGAACAGCCCGACGAGGGCAATGTCCAGGGTGAGAAGGGCGTCACCATCGGCTACTTCAACCAGGATGTCGGCGAGATGTCCGGCCGCAGCGCCGTGGCCGAGGTCATGGATGGCGCCGGCCCGGTCAGCGTCGTCGCGGCCGAGCTGCGCGACCTGGAAGCCGAGATGGTCGATCCCGACAAGCTCGACGAGATGGACCGCATCATCGAGCGCTACGGCGAGGTGCAGGCGCGCTACGAGGAGCTCGACGGCTACGCGCTGGAGGGCCGCGCCCGCGAGGTGCTGGATGGCCTGAGCTTCACCCAGGAGATGATGGACGGCGATGTCGGCGCTCTGTCGGGCGGCTGGAAGATGCGCGTGGCACTCGCGCGCATTCTTCTGATGCGCCCCGACGTCATGCTGCTCGACGAACCGAGCAACCATCTGGATCTTGAAAGCCTGATCTGGCTGGAGGAGTTCCTGAAGAACTACGACGGCGCGTTGCTGATGACCTCGCACGACCGCGAATTCATGAACCGCACCGTCGGCAAGATCATCGAGATCGACGGCGGCCAGCTCACCTCCTATTCCGGCGACTACGGCTTCTACGAGCAGCAGCGCGCCCAGAACGAGAAGCAGCAGCAGGCGCAGTTCGAGCGCCAGCAGGCGATGCTCGCCAAGGAAATCAAGTTCATCGAGCGCTTCAAGGCCCGCGCCAGCCATGCCTCGCAGGTGCAGAGCCGCGTCAAGAAGCTGGAGAAGATCGACCGCGTCGAGCCGCCGAAGCGCCGCCAGACGGTGGCCTTCGACTTCCTGCCGGCGCCGCGTTCCGGCGAAGACGTCATCAACCTGAAGAACGTCCATAAGAAATACGGCAGCCGCACCATCTATGAAGGCCTCGACTTCATGGTCCGCCGCAAGGAACGCTGGTGCATCATGGGCATCAACGGCGCCGGCAAGTCGACGCTCTTGAAGCTGGTGACTGGCTCCACCGATCCGGATCAGGGCAGCGTGGCGCTCGGCGCCAGCGTCAAGCTCGGCTATTTCGCCCAGCACG
Organism: Hyphomicrobiales bacterium; assembly: GCA_900470805.1. Classification (GTDB taxonomy): domain Bacteria; phylum Pseudomonadota; class Alphaproteobacteria; order Rhizobiales; family Rhizobiaceae; genus Rhizobium. Next base: position 272,744 of record UCCA01000012.1, read on the forward strand.
CTATGGACCTGCTCGATGGCGAGCGCACGGTTCTCGAGTGGCTGGAGGACAGTTTCCCGCTCGCCGGCCAGGCGCCGCTGCGCGCGCTCGCCGGCTGCTTCGGCTTCTCGGGCGACGACGTCGAGAAGAAGTGCCGGGTGCTGTCGGGCGGCGAGAAGGCGCGTCTGGTCATGGCCAAGATGCTGTTCGACCCGCCCAACCTGCTCGTCCTCGACGAGCCGACCAACCATTTGGATCTCGACACCAAGGAAATGCTGATCAAGGCGCTGTCGCAGTATGAGGGCACCATGCTCTTCGTCAGCCACGACCGCCACTTCCTGGCGGCGCTGTCGAACCGCGTGCTGGAACTGACGCCCGAGGGCATCCACCAATATGGCGGCGGCTATACCGAGTACGTCGAGCGTACGGGGCAGGAAGCGCCGGGGCTGCGGAGCTAACGAGGTGGCGGGCGGTGGTGCATATACCCCGCCGCCTCCGGTCAATTTCTGGCGCAGACCGTCCCCCAGAACACCCTCATTCCTGTGCTTGTCACAGGAATCCAGCAAGCCCAAGTCTTTGGGCGCGAAGAGTCTTTTCACTGCGCAGACGCGCCGTGGCTAGATTCCTGGGACAAGCACAGGAATGAGGGATGAGAGGGGAGCGGCGCTTCGCTTCAAAAAGCGCCGAATCCCTCCACGCCGCGAACAACGCACCGCCAAATCTCCCGCTTACAACCCATGCAGATAGCTCGAAATATCCTCCCAGTTCGGGTTCATCGCCTCGATCAGGTTGAGCTTCCATTGCCGCGGCCATTTCTTGATGGTCTTCTCGCGCGTGATCGCCTGGACAAGCAGGTCGTGTTCCTCGAACCAGACCAGCGTCTTGACGCCATATCGGGAGGTGAAGCCGGGTGTGAGTTCGTTCTGGTGGTCGTAGAGCCGGCTCGCCAGATCGCGCGTCACGCCGGTGTAGAGCGTGCCGTTTCGCCGTGACGCGAGAATGTAGACATAACCCTTCATGGTTGAAGAATGATGCCGATGTTGCCGGTGCGCAAGGGGGGGTATTTTTGCCGCTGCCGCTCCCACAACATCCCTCATTCCTGTGCTTGTCACAGGAATCCAGTGCGATCAAGTCCTTGATCGCAATAGACTCTTTTCACGGCGCGGACGCGCCGTGGCTGGATTCCTGTGACAAGCACAGGAATGAGGGAGGAGTGGGGCGGCCCATCCCGTCGAGAGACGGGGGAGAAACATTGGCGCAAAGAATAAGGCGACGTGGCCCCTACGCCCGCTCCTCCCAAACCCTTGCAATCTCCACGATCGTCTTCGCCGCCCGCTCCATATCCTGCCGGCTCACCCATTCCAGCGGTGAATGAAACGCGTGGCCGCCGGCGAAGATGTTGGGGCAGGGGAGGCCCATGAAGGAGAGGCGGGAGCCGTCGGTGCCGCCGCGGATCGAGCCGCGCTTCGGCTCCATGCCGGCCCGGCGGATGCCTTCGACGGCGTTGTCGACGATCTCGGGGTGGCGGTCGACCACCTCTTTCATGTTGCGGTACTGCTCGGTGACCTTGAAGCCGTAGCTGGAGCCAGGATAGCCCGCCATCACGTCCTTCACGATCGCCTCCAGCATCTCTTCCTTGGACGCCAGCCCGGCATTGTCGAAATCGCGGACAATCAGTTCGATCTCCGCCTTCTCCATCGATCCGGTGACGCCGGTGGGATGAATGAACCCCTGCCGCCCAGACGTCGTCTCCGGGCCTTGATCCCTTGGCAGCCGGTCGATGATCGCGGCGGCGATCTTGATCGCGTTCTCCATCTTACCCTTGGCGAAACCGGGATGGATGGCGACGCCCTGGATGGTGATCTCGACGCCGTCGGCCGAAAACGTCTCGTCCTCGATATGCCCCGCCGTCGAGCCGTCCATCGTGTAGGCGAAGTCGGCGCCGAGCTTTTTCAGATCCACCTTGTTCACCCCACGGCCGATTTCCTCGTCCGGCGTGAACAGGATTTTGATCGTCCCGTGCCGGATCTCGGGATTGGCGACGAGGAACTGCGCCGCCGTCATGATCTCGGCGATGCCGGCCTTGTCGTCGGCGCCGAGCAGCGTCGTACCGTCAGTGGTGATGATGTCGTTGCCGATCTGGTTTTTCAGCTCCGGATGCTCGCTCACCCGTATCACTTGGCTGGGATCACCGACCAGTCTGATATCGCCGCCCTGGTAGTCACGCACCATCTGCGGCTTGACGCCGGTGCCGCTAAAATCCGGCGCCGTGTCCATATGCGAGCAGAAGCAGATGACCGGCACCGGCTTGTCGGTGTTGGCCGGAATGGTCGCGTAGATATAGCCGTGTTCGTCGAGATGCGCATCCGCAAGCCCGATCGCCAGCAATTCCTCGACCAGCAGCCGTCCAAGATCTTTCTGCTTCTCGGTAGAGGGCTGGCTCGGCGATTGCGGGTCCGACTGCGTGTCGATGACGACATAGCGGAGGAAGCGATCGGTAACGGTATCGGTCATGAGGCAATCCATCTCGTGAAATTCGATTGGACTTGAATAGAGCATGTCGCGCAAAACTGTGAAGCGGTTTTGCGATAACGACATGCGGCAAGACAAAGAGCCCTCATCCCGCCCGTGGTGAAGCATTTTCCTCGCCCGGCAGGTCGGCTTCGCGCAGCCGGTAGCCGACGCCGGTCTCGGTGGTGATGTATTGCGGCTGGTCTGGCGCCGCCTCGATCTTCTGCCTCAGCTGCCGCACATAGACGCGCAGATACTGCACGTCGGCCGCCGGTCCCCAGATCTGCTTCAGCATGAACTGGTGCGTCAGCACCTTGCCGGAATATTGCGCCAGCACGCGCAGGATATCGTATTCCTTCGGCGACAGCTTGATCTCGCGATCATCGACCTTGACGATCCGCTTCACCAGATCGATCGACAGCCCGCCGGTGCGAAACACCGCCTTTTCGCCCTGCTGCTGTAGCCGGTGGCGCAGTGCCACGCGGATGCGGGCGCCGAGCTCGTTCATGCCGAACGGCTTGGTCACATAGTCGTCGGCCCCCGTTTCCAGCGCCTTGACGATGCCGGCCTCGTCGGTGCGGCTGGATAAAATGACGACAGGCGTCGCCAGCCCCTGTTCGCGCCATTCGCGCAAAAGATCGTAGCCCGGCATGTCGGGCAGGCCGAGATCGAGCACGATCAGGTCGGGCGCAGCCTGCGTGGCGACCTCGCGGGCGGTGGCCGCATCAGGCGCCTCATGCACCTCGTATCCCTGCGCCGTCAGGCCGACGCGCAGAAGCTTGCGGATGGGGGGCTCGTCGTCGACGACGAGGATTTTTACGGGCGAACCGGTCATTTCATGTCTTCCAGCTTCGTGATGTCGGTGGGTCTGGGCAGCCTTATGGTGAACACGGCGCCTGGTCGGTCGGGGCGGTTGCCGGCTGATATCGTGCCGCCCATCGCCTCGACGAAGCCGCGGCAGATGGAGAGGCCGAGCCCGGTGCCGGCCCGCACCTGATCGCCCTTGCGCACCCGGTAGAAGGTGTCGAACACCCGGTCGAGATCGCCGGCCGGAATGCCGGGGCCGCTGTCCGAGACCTGCACCATGATATCGCCTGTACCGCTCCAACCCTTGATGTCGACGGTCGATCCCTCGGGCGCATATTTCGCGGCATTGTCGAGCAGGTTGAACAGCACCTGCTCGAACAGCACGGGATCGACCCGCACCGCCGGCAGGTCGGCCGGAATCGTCACATGCACGCCGTGATGCGCCAGGATCTTCGCCGCCCGCCGCAGGGCGCTGCCGACGATATCGCCGACATCGTGCAGCGCGTAATTCGGCTCCATCGCCCCGGATTCGATCCGCGTCATGTCGAGCAGGTTGGCGATGAAGCGGTTCAGCCGCTCGGATTCGTCGACGACGGTCGAGAGAAGATCCTTGCGATCCTCCTCGCTCATCGAGGCGAAGTAGTCGCGCAGTGTCGTCGAGGCGCCGAGCACGGCGGCCAGCGGCGTCTTCAGGTCGTGCGAAATCGAGGTTAACAGCGCCGAGCGCAGCCGGTCGGCCTCGGCCGCGAGCTTCGCCTGGTCGACGTCGGCTACCAGCTGGATGCGCTCGATCGCCAGCGCCGCCTGGTCGGCCAGCGCATCGAGCAATCTTTGTTGCTCCGGCGTCAGCAGCGGTCCGTCGCGACGGTCGCTGTCGAGCCCGATGACTCCCACGGCGGCGCGTCCGGTGCGCAATGGCACGTAAAGCCTCTTGGCGCCCGGCAACGTGTCGGCGCCGCGCCCGGCGGCATGGTTGTGCTCCCAAGCCCAGCGGGCGGCGGCGATGTCGGCGTCGTCGAGCGTGTCGTCGGGCGGATAGCCGGCGCGCACCGCGATCGTGCCGTTCTCCGGCAGAAGCAGCACAACGCGGACCCGCAGCATCGAGGCCAGCTGGAAGGCCGTCGCCCACAGCACGTCGTCGAGCGTGCCGGTGCCGGCGAGCTTCTTGGAGAAAAGGTAGAGATCCTCGGTCGTCCGCGCCCGCTGCCGCGCCGCTGCGGCCTGTCGCTGCACGGTTGCCGTGAGATTGCTGGCGACGATGGCGACGCCGAGGAAGAAGAACAGCGCCAAGACGCTCTCGGGATCGCTGATCGTCAGCGTGTAGCGCGGCGGCAGGAAAAAGAAGTTGAACGAGAATGCGCCGAGCAGGCAGGAAAACAGCGCCGGCCGCAGCCCGTGCAGCACCGCCGATGTCAGCACCGCCATCAGGAACACCAGCGCCAGATTGCGCACGTCGAGCACCTGGTCGAGCACGATGCCGGCTACCAGCGCGATCGCCACGTAGACCACCGCCAGCAGATAGGCGCGGATATCGAAGGTGGGCGATGCAGGAGCCGCCTTGACGCCGCGCTGCGTGGTGGCCCGGCTCTCGTCGCCTGAGATCACGTGCACGCTGATATCGCCGGCTCGGCGGATCAGCTGGCTGGCGGCCGACGGCGTCAGCCACTCCCGCCACGCCGCCTGCTTCGGCGCGCCGATGACGATATGGGTGACGTTGTTGGAGGCCGCATAGCGGATCAGCTCCTCCGAGGTCTCCCGGCCCGGCACGGTGATCGCCTCGCCACCCAGCTGTTCGGCGAGCCGCAGATTGGCGGCCACGGTGTCGAGCTCAGCCTCGGAAAGATTGATGGCGCGGTTGGTCTCGACGTAGACGGCTGCCCACGGCGCCCGCAGCCGCGAGGCCATGCGCGCGGCGTAGCGCACCAGCGAGGCCGACGCCGGATGCTGGTCGACCGAAACAAGCACCCGCTCGCTCGCCGCCCACGGGCCGGAGATCGCATGCGCCTGCATATGCGTCAAAAGCTGGTCGTCCACCCGTTGCGCCGTGCGCCTGAGCGCCAGCTCGCGCAACGCCGTCAGGTTGCCAGGGGTGAAATAGTTGGTCAGCGCCCGCTCGGCGGTATTCGCCACATAGACCTTGCCGTCGTGCAGCCGCTTGATCAGGTCGTCGGGGGTGAGGTCGATGATCTCGACGTCGTCGGCCATGTCGATCACCTTGTCCGGCACGGTCTCGCGCACCCGGATGCGGGTGATCTGCGAGACGACGTCGTTCAGGCTTTCGACATGCTGGATGTTGAGCGTGGAGTAGACGTCGATGCCGCGGTCGAGCAGTTCCTTGACGTCGAGATAGCGCTTCGGATGGCGGCTGCCCTCGGCATTGGTGTGGGCGAGCTCGTCGACCAGCACCAGATCCGGCTTGCGGGCGAGAATGGCATCGATATCCATCTCCTCCAGCCGCCGGCCCCGGTATTCGACCGCGACGCGCGGCACGATCTCGAAGCCAGCAAGCATCGCCTGCGTCTCCTTGCGTCCATGCGTCTCGACCACGCCGACCACGACATCGACGCCGTCGGCGATCTTCGCATGGCCCGATGCCAGCATCTCGTAGGTCTTGCCGACGCCCGGCGCGGCACCGAGAAAGATCTTCAGCCGCCCACGCGTTTCCGCCCGCGCTTTCTCAAGCAGCGCATCGGGCGATGGCCTCTGGGCCTGGTCGCGGGTGTCGTCTGGCATGCGGGCGGGATCTTTCTGACGATGCCTGTTTTGGGGCTGGCATCACTTCCTAGCTCCCTCATCCCTGTGCTTGTCACAGGGATCCAGCAGCGCCGCGTCTGTGGCGCGATAGACTCTTTTCAGCCCAAGGACTTGGGCTGGCTGGATTCCTGTGACGAGCACAGGAATGAGGGCGTTGAAGGTGATGCCCCGCTTCCTGTGTCACTCACTCATAGAAGCATCAAGCCTCTGGTTCAACGTGGGAAGATTGACCACAGGCTCGCTGAGAAAGCCGAGCGCCGGCCTTTCATCGAGCCATAAGATCTCTCATCGCGACCATGCGAAGCTTGCCTTCCCGGCCATCAATATGCGGCCGAAGCGCATCAAGATTCGAGACGAGGGGAGCCGCGTCAATATAAAAATCTTATAAATGCCGGCGCGCCTGCGTGGCAACCGACCGCACCCGCCGCCAGTCTCGGGAAAGCTTCCAGCCATAGGTTGCCGCCCCGAGGAACCCACCTGCAATCGGTTGCCTGCCCGCATATCCGTTGCCTAAGCCAGAGCGAATTCAATGCCACAGACGGATGCAACCACGAACGCGACGGAAACGCTGGCCGAGCTGGCATCGCTGAAGGCGCAGGTCGAACAGCTCGGCCAGCGGATCGACGTCCAAGGCGCCGTCCAGTTCGAGATCGCCAAGCTGCTGCAGACGTTTCACGCCCAGCTGGAAGCCTTGCCCAATCAGGTAGGCGAGATCGTCAAGACCGCGATCGAGCAGAACAACCGCGAGAAGGTTCCGCTGACCCGCGAGGTGCTGGGCAAGCTCGACAACCGTCTGGGCCAGCTGGCCGTCAACGCCCACATCATCAAGCAGGTTGGCCACATGACACTGCGCCGGCTGGGGCCGGCGACGGAAAAGATCCGCTGCGTCTTCATCGTGCAGTCGATCCCGATGTGGGATTCGCTCGCCGAGGTCTACCAGGCGATGGTCGAGGATGAGCGGTTCCACCCGATCGTCGTCTCGATCAACAAGAGCGAACTCGGCGTGGGCGAACTCACCGGCGAGGCGGATGTGCACATGGGCCTGACGGCGCTGAACATTCCGCACCTTCGTCTTGACGTGTCGCCCTATGATGGCCTCGACATCCTCAGAAACCTGATGCCGGACGTGGTTTTCCGCCAGCAGCAGTGGGAATCGCCGCTCCCCGCCGGCATGCGGACCCAGGAGATTTCCTTCGCCCGTATCTGCGTCGTGCCCTATGGCGTCGGCACGCTCGGCAATCCCGAGATGAAGGACGCGTCCGACGAGGCCTACGACAACAACTACGATCAGCACTATCACCGCCTGGCATGGAAGGTGTTCTGCGAGACCGAGTTGACGATCTCCTATTACAGCCACTTCGCCCATTCCGATCCCGACAAGTTCGTGCTCAGCGGCTATCCCAAGCTCGACAGGCTGCTGGCTTCGAGGGGCAACGGCGTATGGCCGATCGCCGAGCCAGACGGCCGCAGCTTCCGGGTCATCTGGGCGCCGCATTACGCCCTGGCCGTGGAGGGCGACGCCGGCTTCGGTGTCTTCCATCGCATCTACGACAAGATGCTGGAATGGGCGCGCTCCGACCGCGGCATCCAGTTCGTGCTGAAGCCGCATCCGTCGCTGGAGTTCAATGTCACGCAAAACGGCGCGTTCGCCAATGGCGGCTACCGCAGGTTCATCGATACCTGGTCGGCGCTGCCCAACTGCGCCGTCTCAGAAGGCACCTACGGCGAACTGTTCGACGCATCCGACCTGATGCTCACCGATGGCGTTTCGTTCCTCAGCGAATACCAGCTGTTCGAAAAACCGCTAATCTATTTCGATTCCGGCAATCACCCGCCCTTCAACACGCTCGGTCGCATGGCCGAGGACGCCTCCTACACGGTGATGACTTTCGACGAGATGAAGAAGGCCACGCTGGACTTCAAGGCCGGCAAGAGCTGGCCGCTGGAGGAAGAGCGACAGAAATTCCTGAAAGTCCTGCTGCCCTGCGCCGAACCCGCATCCCGCATCATTCTCGATTCGATCGCAGCCGACATCCGGCTGCCGGCGAACTGACCCGCAAGGCGCGGGATCGGGTCGGCACCGGGCTTAGCGCCCAAGACGACTTGTCTTGTCGGTATGAATCTCCGGCCACGGCGCCGAAGCGGACGGTGCTTCGGTCCAGGAGAGATATGCGGTCAAAACGCAAAGCGCGATGACGACCGTTACGATTTTGCAGCTCATCCGGGCTCCATGGAAGGCTGAACCTGGCGATGCCCGGATCAGCCTTTGATCGCTTCTTCGTGAGGGGGCATGAAGAAGGACGGCGGTTTATCATATGCGGCCGTGACGGCAATGCGGCAAATTTGCAACGAATTGTTGCTGGCGATTGCGGAATTGGCAACGCCGTTCGTGAGCGTCGCGCTTACCGCTTTCAGCTTGACCTCACCGCGGGCCGAATCGCAATCGCCGGAAGACGCCGTGGTCGCGCACGCGTTGTGCATATTCGCGATAGACCGGGTCGCGTAGCAGATGCCGCTCCTCGGTCTTGGCGCGCAGGAAATAGAGCCCGTTGATCAAAAGAAGGCCGGTGCAAAGCCGGATCGCCGTCCAGGGGCTTGCGTCGGGGGGAAGAAAGGGGATGCTGACGAGCCACCATGAGAGGTTCTTTGAGATGTAGGCCGGATGCTTCGTCCAGCGATATGGGCCTGTCGTGATGATGCCCCGGTGCGTCAGGTTCGAAAAGCGGATGCCGAAGCATATCGCCGCCCAGACATAGATGCTGAGGCACAGGATGATCATCAATCCCCATGCGGTGTAGAAGACCGGCTGGTCGGACAGCAGCACGCCCCATGGCCGGTCGTGATCGTAGGCGAGGTAGCTGGTGTAGAGGGCGGCGTAGAACGGCTGATAGCAGGCAACGGCCACCAGCCAGCCGCCGACGGTGGGCTCGACGCTCCTGATCTGCGTTCCGAGCAATCGGAACGTCATGATGTAGCCGGTCGCGGAGATGATCAGATCGATGAAGAAGAAGGCGGTGTAGAGCAGATCGTAGCTTATGCCCGCGAACTGCCTCAACGAAGACAAGGCGTAGAACGCCGAAATCTCGAACTGCCGAAGATCGGAGATCTGCCCGCACAGATAGCAGAACATCAAAGGGAAGAAGAAACCCTTGACCAGCCAGCCCAGCAGATAGTTCCCCTCCGCCGCGGAAAGCTGCTGGGGGCGGGAAAAGAACCGGTTTCCCAGCTGCCAGAGAGCGTCCTTGGGCTCATCCTGCATCATGTCCACAGCCGCGAGATAGACAAGCGAAAGCATCAGCATAGGCACGATGCTGATGCGCCAAAGCCAGCCGAAGGGAGCATAGAACGGGCTGCGATAGATCGGGAAGGCATGATAGAAGAATCCCAGCACTGCTAGGATTGTCCAAAGAGCAATGACCTTTCTCACCAGCCGGCTGAGGGAGAACTCACGCCGGGAAAAGTCTATCCCGGCGTTCTGCGGGCTGCGGTTGACCATCACCTCGATGAGGGCGCACGGAAATGCAAGGCAAAAGATAATTTCAAGCGCGGCGATCGCAAGGCTGTCACCGGGTCGGTGCACAAAGACGATGAAACATCCGACAAGCAGGCCGGTCAGAACCGAGACATTCATCAGGGGACTGCTGATGGATGGAAGCGAAGACCGTCTCTTTCCCATGTTGAGCGTCACCCTGCCGAGCCATTGAAAGCTTGTCAGAAATGCAACGGGATTTCCAGCCTCCGATATAGGCTTAGGCTGCGGGCTGGTGGATCAGTAGAAAGTGCAAGGCAGCGCATGCTGCCGCACGCGAAAACCGATGTGTGTAGAATGGGGAAATCGAGGGGAGAAACCTATCCGGAGAATTGGCTGGGGAACCTGGATTCTCACATGATTTCAATGGCTTAGTTGGTAAGCCTTGAAATTCCCTCTGTTTTCCAATCGCGAGCGACCGTGGATGCCGCCTTTGTGCCCTGGCTTTGGGCATCAGTCAACTGGACTGTCTAACGGCAATAATTTCCGCTTTTGGGCCTCATGTTTACGGAGAGGCGGCCAAAAGGATCACGGCTGTTTTGCGCCTCCATAGTGGTCATCGAGCCACCGGTCGACGTCGCCGCAAAGCGGACATTACGTGGTGAAAGCACCCGGTTGCAGCGGAGCCATAAGCTGTCAACTCGCCATGTCAGTGAAGAGGGCTCGGCACTACATTGTAGTGGCGCTATGCTGCAATCCGAAAAAGTCTAGTTCCCAAAGGACATGTCGGCGAGTCTGATCTGGGGCGAGATGGCCTCATGGCTTACTGTGCTAACGACGAAGAACACCGGCAGACAGATGCCAGCACGGAGACAATACTGGCGGCAGCCTGAAATATTCCTCTCCCGCCCTTTCGCCGAAGCGCTCCACTGTTTCGACGCACGAAACCGGCCGCTGGCAGACGCGGAAAATCCGCTGACCGGTCGGCAGCGGCAGATCTTGACGATGATGGCGCAGGGCAAGACGAGCGGCGAGATCGCCGAGGAACTCAAGCTGTCCCGGCGCACGGTGGAGGCGCACAGCGCGAGAGTGATGCGCTCCACCGGGATCAGGACCGCCGCAGAGCTGATGGCCTGGCTTTCAACCGAGATGAATTGAGGTGTGTTCAACTAGTTGGGGGGCGGCTGGCGGTTGCAGCCACCCGATTTGGCGTTCGTTTCCCCGGCCTATCAGCCCATTGGCCCACGTTGCGGAGCCAGCGCCTGTGTCTGCGCATAGGCAAGCGGCGAACGGTTGCCCGGAAGATTGGCGTCGAGGACGAGCGTCTTGACGTCGTCGGCACGGATATCGAGCGCCACGACGACATCGAGCTTGTCGATTTGCCACACGGCATATCCGAGCTTGGGCTCGTATCCGCAGTCGCATCCGCAATCGCCGTGCACGATGGTGCGAGCCTCTTCCGGCAAGAACATGATTTGCGGCTTTGGCAATCGGTAGCAATGGCCTTCATAGGCGTATCCGTAGATGACGCCTATGCTTTTCATGCATTGCCGGACTTGCTTGTGGAGCGTCTGACCACCAATGGTAATTGGCAGCGCATAAATTCCGCCGTCACCAAGCGCGGTGAATGTTATTCTTCCGTTCAAGAGGGAAAGGATGACGTCCTCACCGGTTTTTCTCTCAATCTCTTTTATTAGATCGTCGATTATTCCACCGACTTCATTTTTTGCTTCCGGATTCAGGTTGTTTATTTTTTCGTTCGATTTCATCGCGGCATCAATTTTCTCCTTTAGCATGTCGTCGTTGATTGCGGATAGAAGAGTGGCAGGTCGGCCATACAGTTTCACTTCTCCTGGGTTGTAGGTACTGTAGTCGGGAACCTGTAGGCCTTTCGGCTCCTCCCCCACGCCCGGATAGGGACCGCAACAGTCGCTCATTTTTTGTCCTCCTAGAGTTCATCTTGGACCGATGATTTCACGCCACACAAAATTCGCTTCGAGCGCATCGGCGCCGCCGCGGCTGGCAGCTTTGATGACGGCCCGTGCTACTTGCTCGAGAGTCATGGTGTTGGGATCAAGTGTACGCAGCGATGCGGCGAGTGCACTGCCGACCTGGTCACGCGCGGTCTCGAGCGCCAGCTTGAAATAGAGCGGCCGATCGCGAAACGACCGTTCGGTCAGCAAGCGGAACTCGTCGAACTCGCTCAGCGTCAAGTCACGCAGATCGACGTTCAAAAGGCGCCTGTCGGCAAAGCCGTCTCTGACCAATTGCCGATGATAGATCTCCACGATGCTGTCGAAGATCGCGCCGAGGAAGGGGAGCGAGCGGTCGTGCGGCTCGCGGGTGGTTTCCGACATGCGGCGGAAATTGGTAGCCAGCCGGATTTGCGTCTCGGGACTGGTCTCGGCGAAACGGTTGAGCTCGTTGGAGAGCAGAAGATTGCCTTGCGTCCGACGCAGCAGCCGGTCGACGGCAGAATCGAAATGCAGCAGCGAAATCAGCGACACGCAGTCGGAAAAGGCTTCGGAAAACGGGAAGAAATCGGCCTCGCGCGACGTGATCATCGGTATGCCGAGTTCCGACAGGCTGATGAAATGGCCGACCTCGTGAGCGATTGTGTCGAAGTTCAGCGCATAGGGCCGCAGCACGCCGCCGACATCGGAGGCTCCCAGCTCCAGATAGCCGTAGCCGGCATGGGCGTTGTCCCAGTCGACCAGGGGAATGATTTCCAGGCGGCGAAAGGCCGGGTCGAAGAACCAGCGGATGCGATGACCGAGATAGCTGTGCCAGATGTCGAGCACGAAATGTACGCAGGCATAGACGTGGACGCCCAGGTAAGCCCGCGATTTCGGGTCCATATCGTCGAAGTTGCGATCCGGGCCAGATCGTGCCGCCGGTCGCCGCTCGCCTTCGAACGGGGGCAGATCGTCAGGACCATAGGGCTGTTTTTCGATCAACGGATCGACCACGTACACCCACTGGTCGCTCGGTCCGTCACGGATCTCGTCGGGCAGGATCGAGAGCCAGACGCGATCGGGCTCTTCGTAGCCGGGGATGAAGGGAGGCTGGGGGAAAATCCAGAATCGTGTTCCGATGCGTGGGTTCACGCGTTCCGTCACATTGTTCGGATACGGTTCCATGGCACAATCGCTTTCGAAGAAGAAGGATTGAGCAATCACACGTTTAATTAGTAATTTCGTATCAACTTGATGTCAATATGCGAGGCTTCCAAATCTCTCATGAAGGTATTGGTCGCGACCCAGGCGCGATCAACGTCGCGGCCCTGCCGCTCTGCTGTTAGAGAAGGCGCCTTACGTAATGTGAGGAGGGCGTCCTGGCGCTTTTGCCCGGTCATTTCTTTCCGCAATGCCGAAATACGCTCACTGGAAAATCCCCCAGCCCGCAATAGGGCTGCGAGCGAGCGATCGCGAAAGTTCATCCCGCGCGGCAATGCGATGAGCTGGTCGTGCTCATCGGATGTCATCATATTTCGGCGGGCAAGCGTCGAGAACGTCCGTTGAAGGTCGACCAGTGCGTCCGTGAGCGGCAGAAAGCCGAGTTCGGCGGGCCCTGACTGCACGGCGACCGCATCCTCCGCCGTCAACGGCCAGCGCCGGTACCATCTATAGATCAGGCCGACGCCGATCATGCCATAGGGCGCAAGCTCGGCCGCCCGCAGGGCTCCCATGCTAGCCGCGCCGATCATGACGATGCCTTGTGCCATCGCCCAGAGAATTTCCTTGTGGCGGACGGCGGGGCGGTCCTCGAACTGTCCGTCGATCAGCACCATCGCACGTGGGCGAAAGGCATGAGCGGCGAGTATGACGTCTCCCTGGGATACAGGTTGAAGATAGATCGCGTCGAGCACCGCCTGCGCCTCGTCGAGACGCAGTGTGGGGCCGAGAAATACCAGAATTGGACCTTCTTTGCCCGCATTCGCCATCGGCAACCCCTCAACGCAAAATTGAAAACGGCCGTGCACCCGCAAGAATGGTTCGCACGCAGGCCACGCCTGCTTCGGCGTCCGCTCCGACCGGTACGGCGAGAACAGGTCCAAGCCCGCAGGCGGCAACCCGGTCGACGACGTCGCGCAGGCATGCTGGGGCGAAGGGCGACGCTGCCGTGCTCGCAGCCGTGGCTTCGAGGATCAGGCGGCGGGCGTTCGCGACGAGCGGATCGGTGCTCTTGCGATAGTGGTCGCGCGTCTGGTCGTCGCGCGCGCCGGAAATCGCCCCGGCGCGCGCCGACAATGCCTCCAGCATCGCGCTCGCCGCGGCGGTCTCGACGGTAAAGCCCGCCGAATGGCCCTCCGTCGGCAACGCCAGGGTCGGCTCGGCCGCGCCGGCCTCGATCGCCTGGCACCAGATCACCGGTAGGCCGGTGGGCGAGGGGGCATGCCAAAGCGCGAAAGCGATGCCCTGCGTCCGGGCGACCGAAAGAATATGCTCGACCTTCGGCCCGATGTGCGATGTCGCTATGCGGCGACGATCGAAAAAGCCATGGGTGGTGAAGGCCCGCGCGATGGCGTCGCGCTCGATGCATTCGAACAGTCCATGCGCGAAGGCATCGCACGCCGTGCTGTGGCAGGCAAGGCCGGTGGTGGTGCGGATGAACAATCCGTCGCCCTGTGGCTCGGGATCGGTATAGCAGGTGTGAACAAGTTCGAGCGGCACCGGCTGCGGCGCTCCGCTCGCGACATCGACAGCCAAGGTCCAGGGAATTGACCGCGATCGCCATGCGGTGCCGGCGTGGGGAAGCAGCAGGTTTTCGAGCAGGGCCGCGTCGATCCGAAGCTCTTCGGCTGTCGCAAGAAAGCAGTCCGAGCAGGGAATGCGCTCGGCGAAGAAACGCTCGAGACCCTCCATGATCGCCCCGACCGCCGCCTCCATCAGGGTGAGGCCGCGGCCAAGCGAGGTCACCTCGGAGAGCGCGGCCGGCTGGATGGCTTGCGCCACCGGCAGACCGAGACGGTCGAGCCCGGTCAGGTCAGCGAGACGGGTGATGCCGGCCCGGCGGCTGAAAGGGAGTAGCCTGCGAAAACATGCCTCGGCGGTGCCGGGGTCGGCCGGCGTGTCGAGCGGTTGCCTCAAGCTGGCGGCAAGCTCGTCGCGAAATTCGACAATCCGTCCGTCGATCGCCGGCGGGGCAGGGGCCAGGCCTTCGGCCGTGTCAGCGTCCGATAACAACGCCCAGCTCCCGGATTGAGCGGCTCGCCCTTTGCAGCAGAGCCATCGCCCCCTGGCTTTCGGCGACGGTCACGGCGGTCAGCAGTTCGGCGGCGACAAGATTAGTGTTCACGTTTCCCCGAGCGCGCAGCACGGCCCGGCAGCGGTAGAGTTCGGCGAGCCAGTAGGCATGGCCAGTTTCCTTGGCCTGCCGGATGGCGTCGGTGACGACGTCGATGGCCTGCTCATACTTGCCGGCAAGGCCGAGCAGGGTCGCGTGCATGTGAAGATAGATCGGCAGGTCGGCGACGGCGCCGAGATCCTTGAGCAGCGCCAATCCCGCGCCGAACATCTCATGGCCGGCGAGGAGGTCGTCGCTGTGGGCTTTGGCCCAGCCGCCGAAAAGCAGCGACATGCCAGCGAGCGACTGCATCTCATGTTGCTGGGCAAAGAGCTGCATCCGGCTCGAAACATCCGCCAGCCGCTCGAAATCGTCGCGGTAGAAGGCCGAGACCGCCTCAGTGTCGAGCGAATGGGCGGTACTCGGAACATGGCCGATGCGCTCGACCAGGCCAACCATGTCCGCAAGTGCAGTGTCCGAGGCCGAGCCCTGTCCCGTCAGCCAGAGCGACAGAGCGAGTTGTCCGAGGCCGCAGACTTTGGCGTCGTGGCCGCCATAGAGCGTTCGCGCGGTTTCGGCCGATCGCTCGTCGTAGAGCGCAAGCCCCACCGTGATCGCCTCCTGCGTCTCTTTGTGCCGGCCTAGATTGAAGTCGATCGCCCAGATGCAATGCTTGACCTGCAGGGCGATTTCGCGATCTTCGGTGCCAAGCATCATCATCTGCACTTCGAGTGCGCGGTCGTGCATGACGAGAAAGTCGGGCCCGGTCAGCCACCAGCCCCAATAGATCGGAAACCACTTTGGCTGGTCTTCCTTCGGCTGGCGGCGGGCGATGGCGACGCCGTCTTCGTACAGCTTGCGGGCGGGCGGAGAATTGGCGCCGACGAGGCCAGTGAGGATCGGGCCGAGCCTGGTGAAGGCGGAAAGCCGCAAGGCGTCGACTGCCTCGCTTTCGTCCATCTCGGCGCAAAGGGCCAGCGCGTGCTCCAGATGGTGGCGCGCCTCGATCATCGCCGAGCGGCCGGCACTCTCGGAGCCGGCGGCGATGAACAGCCGAATTGCCTCCTCCGTGAGCCGGGCGCGTTCCGCCTGGTCGGCGAGCCCGCCGGTGTCGATCCATTCCGCCAGCCCACGGTCGTCGCTGACGGCGTTGAACAGCCGCCGGTGCAGAACCTGTCGTTGCTTGCGCAGTAGTGCCTTGTAGATCGTTTCCTGGATAAGGGCGTGTCGGAAGCGGTAGATCACGGTTCCGCCGGTTCGGCCACGCGTCAGAAAGCCGGTTTCGCACAGCACATCCGCCGCATTCACCAGCAACCGACTGGCGAGATCCGGCAAAAGCGCGTGAAGCAGCGGTAGCGTCGTACGGCCGCCGGCGATCGCCGCGGCTCGCGCCACGTCCCGCGCCGGTCCGAGGCGCGCGAGCCGTTCGTCGATAATCCCTTCGAAGGCAAGCGCGTGCGTGTGAGAGACCTTGGCCTCGCCGTCATGCGCGATTGCCTCAGGAATATTCGCCGCATCCGCAGGCGCGATCTCCGTGATCCACTGGCAGATCTCCTCGATGAACAGCGGAACGCCGCCGGAAATCCGCTCCGTCGCCTCCAGAAGTTCCGGAAGTGCCGTGCGCTTGTGTGCCGGCCAACTCGCTTCGATCGCCTGCTTCGTCTCGTCGCGATTGAGCGGCTTCAACGACAGGTGCACCACGTCGGCACCGTCGGCCCAATCCATCGTGGCGCCGGGGCGCAAGGTGACGACGAGAAGGATGGGAAGCCGTGAAACTGTGCGGGCTATTTCCCCAAGGAGGTCCTGCGACGTTGGATCGATCCAGTGAATATCCTCGACCGCCATGATCAGCGGACCGCGGGCGCCGACGGTCTCCAGCGCATGGATGGTCGCCCGCCGCGCCCTGTCGCGGATTGCCTTGGGATCGCCGCCAGAGAGGGACTCGTTTCGACCCGCAGCGCCGAGCAGATACGAAAACAGTTCGGCGACGTCTGGCTCTTCTATACCGTGGTGCGCGAACGCGGCGGCGACGGTTGTCGCCGTCAGGCGTGGGGGGGCAGCCGCCTTGGAGGCCGTGCCGGTAAAGCCATGCATGAGCGGGTGAAGCGTGGAGCGCGCGCCGCCGGGCGCGCACTGAAACAGGAGGGCCCTCGATCGCGCTTTGCGGGTAAGCTTGCGGATCTCCCGCAAAAGCCGTGATTTGCCGATGCCGGCGTCGCCTTCGATTGCCAGGATCTGGCCTTTCCCGGCCAAGACCTCTCGCCAGCAACGGCCAATTGTCTCAACCTCGGCGGCACGGCCGATGAAGGAACCGCCAAGCCGTCCGAAGGCGTAGAAGCGGGTGACTTCGGTACGACGTTCGAGCGCGCGCCAAACCCTTTCGGGCTCGGCAAATCCCTTTAGCGACTGGCTGCCCTCGAAGATGAAGGCGTAGGCGCGTCCAGCAAGGGTCTTCGTTTCCTCCGAGACGAGAATGCTGTCGGGGGCCGCGAGCGCTTCCAGTCGCGTCGCCATGGCGAGCGCCGCCGCCGTCACCGGCTCCTGCGAAGGGACTCCCTCGCGCGGTTCCTGGACCAGCGCAATCGAGGTGGCGATGCCGACGCGGACATGCATGTCGCTGCGCCGCGCCTCGCGGCCGATGCGCCGGCAGGCCTCGATAACGTCGAAGCCAGCGCGAATCGCCAGCGACGCGGCATCGCGCGAGCCAAGTTCCGTCGGGAAAAGGGCAACACCGCCGTCACCGGCCTCGACCCGCATCACACCGGAACGCGCGACGATCGCCGACCGCACCGCCTGCTGAAAGGCGGAAATCAGCTCCTGGAAGTCCTCGATATCGAGTTGATGGAAAAGATTTGTCGATCCGACAAGATCGTAGCAGAGCGCCGTGATGAGGCGCCGCTCGCTGCCATGCTCCACCGGCCGCGCGCTCCCGCCCGGCGATTTTCGTGGGTGCTCCGGTGAGTTGGTAGGACTTTCGCTCGCCATCACCGCCCCTTGCGTGTCTGCTAAATCCTGCAACCGACAGAGCGACTATAACACAGGCCGACACGGTGTGTCGGTAGCCAAAAGTTGAGAGGAGACCGGATTGTGCGCGGCATGAAATGCCGTGCGGCGGCGCAGACCCGCACGTCGAGATTACACAACGCTTTCAGAGAGAGTGGTACGCCGTAGAGGCGTGGCACCACATCCAGAAACACATGGCTTTTTCTGTACGCAAAGGCCTTGGACCCCTGCATTGTTCCACCGCCTACAAAATGGGTTCGGTACGCACAACGGGCCAAGCGGCGGCATTCGAGCCGTCTTTTCCATTCGGTCACTAGGCGGTACACTCCGGTCCGCTTTGCGCCAACAGCGGTCATCAGCCCGGTGTATCCACTCAGATTTCACGTCGTTCTTCCCGCCCACCGAAACAGCTAGGTTAGAATTGCCATAGGACAAAGCGGCGCCTTTCCTGCGCCCGAATTAACCGTAACGTACTTCAAATCTCGCGGGCTTCCTGATCACATCTCGGCGCAAACTCTAAATCAGGAGGAATGCGCATGTCAGTCGATAGGCCACAAGATGTGTCAACGACAGAGGGTGTGACACGACGCAATCTACTTATTGGATCAACGGCACTTGCAGCAGGCGCTGCTACGGCGACAAATATCGTCGGCTCGGCCGCCGCCTATGCCCAGACGGCTACGCCTTCAAGCGGAAAACCGAATATTCTGGTTATCTGGGGTGATGACATCGGTACATGGAACATCAGCCATAACAATCGCGGCATGATGGGTTACATGACACCGAACATCGATCGCATAGCCAGTGAAGGTCTTTCCTTCACCGACTACTATTCCCAACAGAGTTGTACTGCGGGCCGAGCTGCCTTCATTGGCGGCAATGTGCCTGTGCGCACCGGTATGACGAAGGTCGGGCTACCCGGCGCACCTCAGGGATGGCAGAAAAACGATGTTACGATGGCAACGGTCCTGAAAAGTCAGGGATACGCCACTGGCCAGTTCGGCAAGAACCACCAGGGTGACAGGGACGAGCATCTCCCTACGATGCACGGCTTTGATGAGTTCCTTGGCAATCTCTACCACCTGAATGCAGAGGAAGAGCCGGAAAACCGCGACTACCCAAAGGATCGCGTGATGCCCAGCGGCAAAACCTTCGTTCAACAGTTCGGCCCGCGTGGCGTGCTTCATACATGGGCGAACGCTGACGGTACCCAGAAAATTGAGAACACGGGGCCGCTGACGAAGAAGAGAATGGAAACGATCGACGATGAAACGCTCGCCGCGGCAAAAGATTTCATCACCCGCCAGAACCAGGCCGGCAAGCCGTTTTTTGTTTGGTGGAACGCGACCCGAATGCATTTCCGTACCCACGTCAAGGAAGAGCACACCGGAATATCCGGGCCGAGCGGCGACGAATATCATGATGGCATGGTCGAGCACGATATGGACGTCGGCGAACTGCTGAAGCTACTGGATGACCTCGGCCTGACCAAGGACACTGTTGTCATGTATTCGACAGACAACGGGCCGCACTACAACACATGGCCAGATGCTGGCACGACACCCTTTCGAAGTGAGAAGAACTCCAATTGGGAAGGCGCTTACCGCTCCCCAACTTTCGCGCGCTGGCCAGGACACTTTCCAGCCGGAAAGACGCTGAACGGCATCGTTTCGCACGAAGATTGGTTGCCGACGCTGGCAGCGATTGCCGGAGAGCCGGATATCAAGTCAAAGCTGGCAAACAGCATTGAGCTGAACGGGCGAACCTACAGGAATTATATCGACGGCTACAATCAACTGGATTACTTCTCCGGCAAGGTTGCGGAGTCACCTCGCCACGAATTCTGGTACGTAAACGATGACGGCCAGGTCGTTGCCGCACGCTACGATGATTGGAAGGTGGTCTTCTTGGAAAATCGCGGCGAGGCTCTCGGCGTATGGCGGGAGCCCTTTACCGAATTGCGCTTGCCGTTGCTGTTTCACCTTCGTCGGGACCCTTTCGAAAAGGCACAGCACAATGCCAACACCTACAATGACTGGTTTCTTGATCGCGCTTTTGTAATCGTGCCGATCCAAGGACTGGCGGCGCAGTTCCTGCAGACGATGAAGGACTATCCTCCGAGCCAATCCCCCGGCTCATTCAATCTAAGCAAGATTGAAGCGTCGCTGCGCGGAGCAGGTGGCGGCGATTAAGCTAGTGATTTGGAGGAGCCCGGATGTCCGAAATCCTCCAAGTCGAACGCTTCTCAACGTCCGCTTTGGGCCGAATGCGGCCTTCCGCCTCGCGCTAAGAGGAGATATTGGCTACGGTGATAGAACGTGTTGTAGCGGGTCCCCAGCCAATATTGCGAGACCCGCTCGAACACGGCGGATGGCTCAAGGAACCTGCGGCCAAGATCTCCCAAGCTATTGAGGAGACGCCACTTTTCCGAGGGGAAGATGGTCGCAAATTTAGATCGAAAGATCGGTCAAAAATGAATTGCCTGGGGACCTTGGATTCTCACATGATTTCAATGACTTAGAGAAAAATCCTGAAATCCCCTCTCTTTTCCCATCGCGAGCGACCGTGGATGCCACCTTTGTGCCCTGGCTTTGGGCCTCGGTCAACGAGGCTCGTGGAGGGAAATAATTTCCGAAACCGGTTCAGGTTCATGCCGTTCGGAAGCGACAACGGACAGCCACTCAAAAACGGGCGTTTTGCGGAGTCAGTCTTATCGAGTAGGGGATGGCACTGGCCACGCACCTGAGAATGCTCTGACGCGACCATGCCACGAGGCACAATGGCTATTGAAGATCAGGCTTTCCATCGGGCATCACCAGCGGCAGATAGTAATGTGGCTGACGCATAATCACCAGGTCCTTCCGGCGCGCCACGTTGGTCGGATAGGTCGGGTTTGTGCTCGACAGGTCGATATCGACGACCGCAAGATCTCCATCGAGCACGATTGCTTCCTTCCTCGGGAAGGCGAAGGTATCCGGCCCGAAGATGCCGCTGAGGCCAGCCGATTTGTTTCCCGCGGTCTTGGTATTGGAGAATGCGAAGTAGCAGTTGTTTTCGCCTGCACGAACCCGGTAGTGGTGCCAGTGCAAAGGGTCTGCGCCAAAGGGTATCGGTTCAGGCTGCCTGACCGCGCTCCCTGCGTGACCAAAATGGAAGCCGTCACTGATGCTCGAGGGGCAGCAGATCAGGTCGCAGCCCCTGAGTGCCAGGATGCGGCCAGCCTCCGGGAAGGCTGCATCGTGGCCTATCAGGACACCCACCCGTCCGAGGGGAAGATCGAAGACGCAAAATTCGTCACCCGGCGTTGCCCAGGCATGCTCGTTCTCAGTCAGGTGAATCTGGCGATAGGTGGCGGTGGGCGTGTTCGGTCTGGCGATGATAGCGCTGCAGTACCGTTGCCCATCGCTTACCTCCGCAAAGCCGGCGATGATGCAGATATCCAGCCGCTCGGATAGATTGCCGATCGCCTGTACCGCCGGATGTGAACTCGACGTTGCCGTTTCTCCCGGCGTTGCGAGGCCGGTCAACGCAAAAGCGGGGAAGACGATGAGTTCTGCGCGCTGTGCCTTCGCATCTTCAGTCAGGCCCGCCATCGTTGTCAGGTTGGCGTCTATATCCGATGATGGCGTGAACTCGCCGACGGCAATGCGACCGACACGCCCGTCTTCGATAGATTGGTGCCCATAGAGGCGGAAGAATTCCCTTGGATTCCAGGTGAATGTATTGGTCATCAGCTCCATGTAAAGCTCTGGCCGACGCTGCTGCATGACCGGCTCGCCCGCGACCTGTCTCTTGCGCGATCGCGCGGGATCGATCAGGCCGTAGGCAATACCGTCGCCGTCGTCGACAACGTCGAGAATCTCAGCCTCCGGCCCGATGATGCAGCTACCACCAGAAAATTGGACGCCGCGCTCCAGGCCCCAGCGGTTGCTCTCCATCAGGTAGCAGCCGTTCTCGTACGCCCGACTGATCCAGTATGGCGCAGGGGTCCGTTCGGCCAGCCAGTTGGAAATGTGGCAGATCACGTCGGCTCCGTCGATTGCGACAAGGCGTGCTGTCTCGATGAAGTGAATGTCCATGCAGATCAGCATCGCGATCCGCCCGATCTTCGTCTCGAAGACCTGATGGCCAAGGTCACCTGACGCCGCCCATTTCGGCTCGGAAATATAGGGGTGAGTCTTGCGATGCACCCCGACGATGCCCTCCGGCCCGATCAGCGCCGCCGAATTGTAGTAGAGGTTGGTCTGCCTGTCGACTTCGGGAAGGCCGACGACGATGTGGCAATCGTGACTGCGGGCCAGCTCCACAAAGCGGTCGGTGCTCGGCCCCGGAATCGTCTCGACGAAGTCGGCGACCTCTGCCCGGTCATACCAGCAGTAGCCCGTGGTCGCCATCTCAGGTGTCGTGATGAGTTTGGCGCCGGCCTTGGCTGCATCCTCCACCAGCGCCAGAAGCGCGTCCACGTTTCGTTTTTTCTCACCGAAATGCGGCTCGAATTGCACGGCTGCTGCCTTGAACGGGGCGGTCATCGATATCTCCATTGGGGTGGAATGGACCGCCCGGATATCGAGCGGTCCGCAAGACGTGTCGGTCAGGCAGCAATGCCGACGATCGATTTCAGCACCGAGGCGCCAACCGTGTATTTTGGGTCGACCATATTGCCGAGTCGCACACGACCGCATTGGGTCAACAGCATGTATGCGTCGATCTCGTCGAAGCCGAAGTCGGCAGCCATCCAGCGGATGAGCTCGCGGTATGCGCTGCGTGCTGCATCCTCCATCGGGCGTGCCGAGCCGATGGTCATGTAGAAGCGGTCGTTCTCGAGGCGTGGCGTCTTGATGGTCCAGCCCTTGATCAGGTCGATCTGAACGGTGGTCACCGTCGGATGCTCGAGTGCCACGCCACAAAGTTCGCCGTCGCCCTGCGCGGCGTGGCAATCGCCGAGGTAGAGATAGGCGCCCTTGGTGTTCACTGGCAGGTAGATCACGGTATCGGGGCAGACGTCTGGAAGGTCCATGTTGCCGCCGTAGTAGTCGGGAACGAGCGAGGAGATCGCTTCGATTTCCGGTGCCGTACCGATCGTGCCGATGAAGGGCTCATAGGGAAGCGTGATCTTGTCGCTCCACTTCACGCCGGTCTCTGCATCCACATGCAGCTTCCGCACCCGCTCGGGGAGGGGGGCGGTCAGCATTGCCGTATCTGCGGTTGGAACCAGGCCGCCGAACTCCGGCATTATGACGGTCGTGCCGCGAGGCTGAGGTCCGCGTGGCACGATGCTTTTGATGTGAACGGCGAGGCAATCGCCCTTCTCGGCCCCGTTGACATAGATCGGGCCGTTTTGCGGATTGAGGAAGGGGAAGTTGAGGATCTTGGAAGGGCTGTCGGTTTCGTGCTTGATCGCTCCTTCGAAGGCATCATGGGTCTCCGCCGAGACAATAGAGCCCGGATCGACTCTGAGGACTGGGTCGACATAGGCGCCATAGACATAGTGATACTTGCCTTGGCTCTCCTCGGTGATGGCGTAGGTCTCGCCGGCCTTGCCCTTGGCAACGCCCTTGCGGGCCATGATCGTTTCTTCGAGCCAGGTCATATGGTGCTCCTTTGTTTGCTCAGTTTGCTGTTTTGATGTGTCAGACAGCCAGGTAACGACGGACAGCATCGCGGTCCTCGAGCGTTTCCGGCATGATCTCATTGGTAATCCGGCCCTTGTCTATGACGTAGCAGCGCTGAGCCATCGCCCGGATCATGTCGATGTTCTGTTCGACGAAGACGACGGTGACACCGGTGGTTCTATTCAGCTCCACCATGATCCTGGCGATGTCCTGGACGATATTCGGTTGAATGCCTTCCGAAGGTTCGTCGAGCAGGATCAGTGCCGGCTTGCCCATCAGCACGCGGCCGATCGCTAGCTGTTGCTGCTGTCCGCCCGACATCGTGCCGGCCTGCTGGTTGCGCCGTTCTTTCAGAATAGGAAAGTAGCTGAAGACCGCCTCGACCTGCTCTGCCGAAGCGCGCTTGCCGCTGATGGATTCACCGACCAGCAGATTTTCGATCACGCTCAGCCGCGGGAAGACATCGCGTCCCTGCGGTACATACCCGATGCCGAGCCGAGCCCGCTTGTATGCCGGCACGGTATCGATCTCCGAACCTCGGAAGATCACGGAACCCTTGTCGCGGGGGAGGAGGCCGATCAGGCTCTTCATAAGCGTGGATTTCCCGACACCGTTACGGCCGATGACTGCAACGATCTCGCCTTCTCGGACCTGGATATCGACGCCCTGAAGAACCGGCTTGCCACCATACCCGGACCACAAGCCGACCGTGTTGAGAAGGATCTCGCTACGCATGGGCGTCTCCCAGATAGATTGCGGCCACGCGCTCATCGGCCACGATTTCGTCGATCGTACCTTGAGCGAAGATCTTGCCGAAGTGCAGGACCGTCACCTTGTGGGCGATCTGGCGGACGAAGGCCATGTCGTGCTCGACAGCCAGGACCGTGACGCCTTCGCGGTTCAACGCCTGGACCATTTCGCCGGTCGCTGCCGTCTCGTCCGGTGTCATGCCGGCTGTCGGCTCGTCCAGAAGCAGCAGGCGCGGCTTAAGGCCGACCGCCATGCCAATTTCCAGCCATTGCTTCTGTCCATGGCTGAGGTTGCCGGCAAGCTGGTAACGCGCTTCAGTCAGTTTGAGGAATTCGAGCAGCTTGTCGATTTCCTCGCACAGCTTCTCTGGCAGCCGATGGTGTTGCAGTGCGATCTGAAGGTTCTGGCGCACGCTCAGAGCCTTGAAAATACCGGGAACCTGGAACTTCACGCTGATGCCACGGCGGATGCGTTCGAACGGTTTTGCCTTGGTGATGTCCTTGCCTTCGTAGAGGATCTGACCGCTGGTCGGCAGGTGTTCACCAAGGAAGAGCCGGAACAGCGTGCTCTTTCCAGCTCCGTTTGGACCGATCAGGCAATGGATCTCACCCTCTTCGAGAGCGAAATTGACGCCGCCGGTAACGTGCAGACCGCCGAACCACTTGTTGAGATCACGTGTTTCAAGAATGGCCATGTTCATTTTTCCCCGGTCGACGCCTTGCGGCGAAAAAAACCTGCGACCAGTGCAGCGAGCCCGAAGACAAGACCGCGTGGAGCAATCAGGACGGTGAGCACCAGAAGAAACCCCATGACGACGAGTGCGTACTGGCTTCCATGGATCGTCAGTGCCTGGAAGCCGGCAAGAACAATCAGCGTGCCGACAAGCGTGGTTGTCAGGTCTGTACGACCACCGACAGCGACCCAGACGATCGGAAGTGCTGCAGCCGTCATCCCCATCGATGCAGGCGTGATGTAATTGCCCCAGGAGGTGTAGAGAACACCGGAAAGACCAGCCAGAGCGGAGCCGATGACGAAGGTAACGAGCTGGTAGACCCGGATGTCATAACCGAGCATCTCGGCCCGTTGCGGGTTTTCACGGATGGCGACGAGGACATTGCCGAAGCGGGAGTTCACCAGCACGCGCAGGCCAAGATAGCAGGCGACCAGCAGCACAAGCGTGAAGTAGTAAAGCTGAATATCGGGAAACAGGACAATGTCGCCGCCAAACCACGGGATGGTGAGCGAGGGCATGCCGCCCATGCCGTTATAGCCATTCAGCCTTACTGTGCCCACTTGCCATTCGGGCCCGGCGGTCTGGGCCATAAAGCGTTCTAGCACCAGTGTGACGGAAAGCGTCACGATGCCCAGGAAAACCCCGCTGATACGGCCGAAGAACAGGAAGTAGCCGAGGATTGCGGAAAGCAACGCTGCCGCGGCCACGGATGCGATCAGCGCGACCAATGTCAGGCCGTAGGCGTCGCCGATGTTGGTGGAAATAACGCCATAGCTATATCCCGCGACGCCGAAGAAGGCGGTCTGGCCGAAGCTCAGTGTTCCGCCATAGCCCCAGATTAGGCTGAGACCGAGTGCCATGAACACCCAGTTGAAGAAATAGACGTTGTTGCCGACATCATAGCCGTCAGCAAACATCGGGTAGGCGCACGCAAGCGCTACGATGAGCATGAAAACGGCCCAGAACGGCTTTCCGCGGCCCAATGTCTGGGGGCCTTCCAGCAATCGAAGGGCCCTCGATAGGGAGTTTTCTCTCCGCATTTGATCAAACTCTCTCACGAAGGATCCAGCCGGAAATACCGCGCGGCAGGATGCGAATGACGATGATGACTGCGACCAGAAGACCGATCTGGCCCGCGAGCTGTCCCTGCCATGAGGTCAGGGCGGCCTTGACCGCGCCGAGAATGAGGGCTGCAGGCGCGGTTCCGAGGAAGATGTCGGCGCCACCAACCACGACGGTAACGAAGGCCTCGACGACGAAGGCGCTGCCCATCGTTGGAACAAGGGTCATGGTCGGGGCATAGAGGCCGCCGGCAAGACCGGCGAGTGCAGCGCCAAGGCCGAATGTCAGGCTGTAGACAAGGCCGGTGTTGACGCCGAGAGCCTGGGCAATATGCGGCACCTGTATCGTTGCGCGGGCCAGTATCCCGAACCGGGTCTTGGTGAAGCCGAGCCACAGAAGGCCGAGAGTTGCCAGCGCCGCTCCCATCAGGACAACGCGGTAGAGCGAATAGGAATAGGGGCCGATGGCAAAGCTACCGAACGGGGTACCGGTTCCGGGCATGGTGGAGCCGAGCAGGATCAGCGTGCTTTGCGTCACGATCATCGACACGCCCCATGTCGCGACGATCGTGTCGAGTGGGCGATCGTAGAGAGGGCGTATGACGATCCGTTCGATCAACATGCCGGCTGCGCCAGCTGCAAGCGCGCCAGCAAGAACGGCAAGCGGTAACGGCAACCCGGCGCGGGCGCTGGCCGAGCAAACGTAGGCGCCGCACATGATGAATTCGCCATGAGCGAGATTGATGACGCCCATCATGCCGAAGATGATGGCGAGGCCACAGGCGGAAAGAACGAGAAAGGCGAAAGCGTCACCTGTCTGATAGAAAAAGCTGAAGAGTGTGTAGAAGACAGTCATCGCGAAGGACTTCCTTGCTGCTCGCCTTGGAGGAAGGGCGGCCGGGGGTGCGCCCCGGCCGGTTCGGCATCAGTTGGCAGCAGGCGGTGGGTTGGACGGCGTGTATTGTGCGCTCGGATCGTTCTTGGTCAGGTCGCAGCCCGAATTGCCCAGCCAATAGGGCTTGATGTCGTTCCACACCTTCGGGAAGCTGATCGAGTGATCGTCGTTGACCTTTGCCAGGTAGATCGTGTGCGACATATGCTGGCTCTTCGGGTCAAGGCAGACCTTGCCTTCGGGAGCGTCGTAGCAGACGTCGCCCTGGGCTATCACCTTGCGCAGGTCGTCCTTCTTGGTGGACCCGCTGGCACGCTCAACCATCTGCTTATAGAGATAGAGGGCGAGGTAGGAGTTCTCTGCTTCCTGGTTGATGTAGGGCTCATCAGGGAACTTCTTGTGCCATTTTTCGACGAAGGCCTTCGACTGTGGGTTGTCGACTTCTTCGATCCAGTTGACGGTGGCGTACATGTTGGCAAGGCTCGGTGGCTTGAACCGCTTGTGCTCATAGCCCTGGCCGACGTTGACGGACGACGCCATCGGCTTGTTGACGTTCGCCGCTGCGGCCTGTTCGTAGTAGGAAGCCTGCGCGGTGCCGACCAGAAGTGTCACAATGAAGTCCGGCTTGGCTGCCTGGATGTTCTGGATGGTCTGCGAGAACTGCGAGACGCCGAGCGGGATGAATTCCTCGCCGACCATTTCGCCGCCGCCTTCCTTGACGATGTTGCGAACCCATTCGGCCGAGATCTGGCCAAAATTGTAGTCCGCTGCGATCGTGTAAACCTTCTTGCCGTAGGTCTCCATCATGTAAGGCAGCAGGGTGGAAAACTGCTGCTCCGGCACGGCCCCGGTAACAACCATGTTGGCGTCGCAGACCCCGCCTTCATATTGGTTGTTATAGAAGGCAAAGCCATCGAACTGGTTGACGATAGGCCGATACGCCTCACGCGAGGCGGAAGAGAAGCCGGCAAAAACGGCGTCGACCTTGTCGCGTTGCAGCACGCGGCGCATGAATTCCTGGTAGCGTGTGTTGTCGGACTGGGTATCGTAGACCACCAGTTCCAGAGGCCGGCCGGCAATGCCGCCCGCCGCATTGATCTCTTCGGCAGCCAACTGGATTCCGTGAACCTTGCCGATCGTGGCGGCAGCAAAGTCGCCAGACTGGTCTTCGAGTACGCCGAGTTTGATCGGCTCCTGTGCGTTGGCGATACTGGAGCAAAGCAAAATCAGGCCGAGCGCCGTCATGGCGCCGTTAAGCGTCTTCATCATTCTGTTCTCCATGGAGGTGGGTTGGCTAGTCGGCGACTGCCTGCTTCTTGTCAGGTTCCTTGTCGCCGATGGTTTGCGTCGTGCTTCGTTGGACGACGCCTTCACAGTAGGCTTCCAGGCTGAGACGTACGCGCATGCTTTCCTTGCGGAGCAGGGCGAACGCTCCCTCATCGTCGAGGGAATGGGACTTCATCACCATTGTCACCGCTTTGATGACGTGTCGGCGATATCGGCGACGATGTTCAAGCTCCTGGATCGACGATCGTAGGGCCGCCTTCTGTTCGAAGGTGTTGATCGCCAGATAAAGAGCGGAAAAGATTGAGCCGCTGTGGACAGGTTTTGAAAGAAACGCAGTGGCGCCGAGTTGCATCAACGTCCGAAGCCGGCTTGGCGCTTCGATGCCGACCAAGCCGATCACTGGAAGGTGCCGGAGTTCCTCCGCGCCGCCGTGTCCCATTTCTGGAAACAGGTTGAGGTCGCCGTCGAGGAACAGCACGTCACGCTGTGCCTCCGCCGTTTCGAGGACAGGCCGGAATTCGTCGCTTACCGGTGAAAGCTGCTCCAGCGACATGCCAAGCCTCGTCACCATGGCGGCGATGGTCTCGGCGGCGCGACTGTCGTTGCTGAGCACGAACGCGCGACGCTGACGAAAATTCTGGATGTAACGGTTCGACCTCATGACACGATCCTCAGGGCTGGACGACCTGACGGCGCCTCACGAGTGGCGGTAGAGTTGATCAGGTAGGGGTCAGGCGCAACGGGTCTGCCGGCGTCGAACACGACGTCAAACTGGCCGTCGCGGCGCGACAGCCCGATCCTTGGTGTCAGGCACGTATGGAATGTATCGGGATCGATCGCGATTTCGCCCTGTGGGGAGCTGAAGCGCTGGTTGGCTGCGCAACCTTTGACTGCCCGCATATTATCGGTCCCGGCATCGCGCAGGGACTGAGCAAGCAGGATCGTGGCCGCGTAGGCCGCTTCGGCTTCCGCTGATGGAGCTTTCTCTTCTGGAAACGCGGCGCCGTAGTCCTCCACGAACTTGCGATTTACGGCCGTATCGATCGATGCGAAGTAGACGCTGGAACTCAAATGCCCATCAATGGCGTGGGGACCGATACGGTCAAGTTCAGGTTCCGAGAGATTGCAGCTTGCGATCGGATAGCGCTTTGCCTGATCGATGCCGCGAGCTTCGCAGGCTGCGCGGAAGGCTCGGAAGAACGAATACCCGGACTCACCGATCAAGGAATTGAAGACCATGTCCGGATTGGCGTCAAAGATCGATTGCACAATGCCGTCGACGTCTGTCTCACCAACGGCTAGGTAGCGTTCGCCGACAACGGAACCTTGCCGCGAGGCAAGTTCCTCTCGCAGGACCCGGTTGCTTTCCCACGCCCAGATGTAGTTGGACCCGACGCAGAAAACCCGACGCCCGATATGGCGCGTGACATAGTCGACCAACGGCAACATGTGGTGGTTAGGTGCCGCCCCTGTGTAAATGACGTTGGCCGAGCTTTCAAAGCCCTCGTAATGGGTGGGGTACCACAGGAGCGCGTCACGCTTTTCGAATGTTGGAATGACTTCCTTGCGGCTCGAAGATGTGTAGCAGCCGACCACGTGCTTTACGCCGTCCGCGATCATTGTCTCGACCGCGGGAGCATAGGCATTGAGGTCGCCGCCGGGATCGTGCTCAACCGGGTTGAGTCGGACGCCGAATCCCGTATCCGCGTTAATCTGTTCGCAGGCGAGCCTTGCACCGTTCAGCATCGATCTGGCGACGGTTCCATAAGACCCTGTCGCGGAAAACAATATTCCAACTGGATATTCTTTGATCATGTTCCGGCAGCCACGAGTTGAAACCAGACAGCGGAAGCTGTCGGCGGCGACGTTGCCAGAAATGAATGATACCCTGGTATTGGCGCTTATTTGAGCATCTTTGCTCGCCGCCTCGAAATTAAGCTCGCCTTTTGTTTCGCCGATGTCAAGCGGCCCAGTTCAACTTTTTTCGATCTGCCACCTGCTCTTGACGCCCGGTGATAGAGGGCCCGATCCTATGCGCGTATAGGCGCCGGGACCTCGGCCGAAACTTGGAGATGACGATGGATTTGGGTCTGAAGGGCTTGCGGGCCGTGGTGACAGGTGGGACGCGCGGCATTGGTCTGAAGATTGCCGAGACGCTGGCAGCAGAAGGTGCGAGTGTCGCGATCTGCAGCCGGAATGAGCAAGAGGCAAAGTCGGTGGCGGCAGCTCTGGCCGGTCCGGAGATTTCCACCCTGGGTAGAGGTCTTGATGTAGCAGATGGCGCTGCGGTATCAGCGTGGGTCGATGAGGCCGCGGCTACGTTCGGCGGCCTCGATATTGTCGTTGCCAATGTCAGCGCGCTGGCCGTTGGAAATGATGAGGCGAGTTGGCAGCAGGGGTTCGACGTGGACGTGATGGGAACCGTCCGGCTCGTCAACGCGGCCATGCCCTATCTTGAGAAAAGTAAGTCTGGTTCGATTGTTACGATTGCTTCGGTGTCCGGCAGGGAGATCGATTTCGCAGCCGGCCCCTACGGCGCTTTCAAGGCGGCGCTGACGCATTATACCCAAGGTCTGGCATTCTCGCTTGCCCCCAAAAACATCCGCGCCAACACTGTGTCTCCGGGCAACACCTATTTCGCCGGCGGTGTCTGGGAAAACATCGAGAAGAACAATCCCGAGTTGTTTTCGGCATCGCTTGCGTTGAACCCGACAGGGCGGATGGCGGCGCCGCAGGAAATCGCAAACGCAGTCGTCTTTCTCGCGAGCCCAGCTGCAAGTTTCATATACGGCACGAACTTGGTGGTTGATGGCGCACTGACCCGCGGGGTGCAGCTTTGATGGTCTCAGTAAGCGGCGGACAGTACGTTGTGGTCTGAAACGACGAAAATTGAAAACTGTCCAGCGCGCAATTTTATTGGCTTTGGAGCCTATATTTTCACATGATTTCAATGACTTAGAAGAAGTACCTTGAAATTCCCTTTGTTTTCCCGCCGCGAGCGACCGTGGATGCCACCTTTGTGCCCTGGCTTTGGGCCTCAGTCAACCTCAGAGCCCCAGCGGTAATTATTTCCGCTGCTGGTCTCGTTGGAGCACCTCAGGAAAAGTTCTCTAGAACCGCCATAAACGTGTGCCGATCGCCTTGTCCCTCTGTCAACCGCACCCGGCCTTCGATGTCCGCGAGATGGTGATCCATCAAGTCCTGCGCCTTGCCAAGGTCTTTCGCTTTTAGTGCCGCAACGATCATGCGGTGGTGGTCGGCACCACAGTCGTCCGTGCGGTCTTCTTCGTAAAGCGACATGACGAGTGAGAGGCGCGCGACGACCTTGGAGAGCATCTCCGTCAGCACCGGGTTGCCGGCGAGGTCGGCAAGGACGATATGGAATTTCCCCGAGAGAACTGTCTTCGACTTCTCGTCGCCGTGATGATGGATGTGTTCCTCCTCGTCCGTCAGCTTCTGCAGCGCATCGAGCTGGTCTGTCGTTGCGCGGAAGATGACGAGTTCGAGCAGCATCCGTTCCAGCTTCCGGCGCGCCTCGAATAGGTTCTTCGCCTGTTCGATGCTCGGTTCAGCGACGAACGTGCCACGGTTCCTCTTGCGCTCCAGCAGATGGTCGCTTTCAAGCACGCCGAGTGCGCCGCGAACGACTGTGCGGCTGACGCCAAAATGCTCGGCGATCGCTTCTTCAAGGATCTTGGTGCCCGGCTTCAGCGCGCCTTCGCCGATAGCCGCCGCCAACGTGTTGCGGATGCGTTCGGAGACGTCGTCATTGTCGACGGTGTCTGTCGTGCCATTCGTCGCGACAGGGACAGCTTTCAGGTTTTGGCGACGCGTCTTCTTCATGTTTCCTCTCCGACCCATCCACGAGTTCGGGCCTGCGCAAACTGCAACGATCGACTCGATATCGGTATGCTGTAATTATTTCCATAAGAATGTTCGTGCGCAACTCGGTAGTGTCTCATAACTGGGATGTCGCGCTGGCGACCGAAGCCGCCGACGCCGTCCCGGCCGTCAGGCCGCCTTCCGGTTCGCTGCCGCCGTGTTCAGGACAATCCCCTTGTCCTTGCAGATCGTCTCGACGTGACGCGCCGACTGCCTGATGAAGGCGATTGCCTCGTCGAAGCCGTAGGATTGGTGCTCGTAGCTTGGGTAGCCATACTGGCTGGCTTCGTACGCCTTCCAGTCCGGGACATCGCCGGATGCGACACGTGTCTCATAGGCATCGACCAGCGCCATATAGGCGTCCAGTTCCTCGGCTGTGAGATCCGGATGGCCGGCGCGCCAGATCGGATCGTCGATCTGGATGCACTGGCGCGGGTTGGCCTTGCGCGGCTTGTCGGCGACGGAGGCTGCGACCTCCAGCGAGAGGTTGAGCGCGGGGTTTGCTTCGGCGAGGATGGGCAGGATCGTTTCGAAATCGACGATGCCGCCGCCGACGGGGCGGGTTTGGAAATCGAGGCCGCCGGGCGCGCGACCGACATAGGCGTCCTTGATATGCGTCTGTCGGACGAAGGGGGCGAGGCGCTTGGCCGCAAAGACCGGATGCTCGGCGCGCTGCAGGCCATTGGCAGTGTCGAAGACGGCGCCGGCGCAATCGGCGCCGACCTTCTCGATCAGGCGCAAGATTTCGAAGGAGGTGATCTCGTCATGGGTCTCGATATTCAGGTGTGCGCCATGCGCACGGGCAACGGGCGCAAGCTTCTGCAGCACCTTCTCGATGCCGGTCAACTGGTCCTCCCAGGTGATGTCGGTGCGGAAGCGGTCGTTAGCAAGGCGGCCGCGATATTCGGACTTGAAGTTGCCGGGGGCGACCCAGAGCTCGAAGCAGCCGATGGCGGCGCTCGCCTCGATCATACGCGTGAAGCCAGCAATGATGTCGCCGTCGCCGACAGCGCGAAGGGCTGGCTCCTCGGCGCTGCAATAGGGATTGATCTTGCCGACGCCGCTTTCCAGGTAGAGGCCGAGTTCGTCAGCCTTCGCCCGGATGTCGCGCAGTTCGCCTATGTCCAGCGTCGGGCTCATGTCCAGCGCCGTTGAAAAGAAGATGCCGGAAAGTCCGAGTTCCTTGACGTGATCGAGGCTGCCGAGCGGGCCACGCTTCTTCGATTCCGGCAGTTTGATGTTGTCGATTCCAAGCTTCATGATGTGCTCCTTGTCGTTTCCTGACAGGCCTCGCTGCTCCGGCGAGGCCCTTCGTTTCTTATTGATCCTCAGGCGCGTTTCGCGGTGCGGGACTTGTCGGCGCCGTTGCGATATTTCGGCTGTAGGCTCTTTTCGAGATAGTGCTGGCCGATCGACGCCACCGTGGTGATCGCGAGGTACCAGATCGAGGCGACGAATAGCAGTTCGATCACCAGGAAGTTGCGGGCGTAGATAACCTGCGCCTGCGTCAGCAAGTCCTGCATGCCGATGACGGAGACGATGGCGCTCGCCTTCAGCATGCCGATCGCCTGGTTGCCTGTTGGGGGCACGATGAGGCGCGCCGCCTGTGGCAGGATGACGGTGCGGAATGTCTGCCGGGGCTTCAGCCCGAGCGCCGTCGCCGCCTCCCGCTGCCCGCGGTCGATGGCAAGCAGGCCGCTGCGGATGATCTCCGACATGTTGGCGGCCTCGTGCAGCCCCAGCGCCAGAAAGCCGGCCAGTGCCGGCGTGACGAGGTCGTTGATCGAGATGCTGTAGTGCCCGACCCCGACCTGGGGAATGAAGAGCGCGATATTGAACCAGAGAAAGATCTGGACGATCAGCGGCACGCCGCGAAACCACCAGACGAAGCCTGCGGCAATAGCCTTCAGAACGATGTTCGTCGATGTTGCCATTACGGCGAGAAGGCAGCCGAGGCCCACGCCGAAGACCATGGCGCCGGCCGTCAGTTCCAGCGTCAGCAGGACGCCGCGCAGGATAGAGGGGTTGACGAGATAGCGCGGAATCTCCGTCCATTGCACACTTTGGCTCTGTGCCACGGTGGCGGCGAGAAGCACCAGCGCGAGGATCGCGCTGGCACCGGTTGCGAACTGTCCCCACTTGATCGACCGCATGGCCGGTGGCGGCAGGCTCATTGTCGTTGTCGGCGTGGTGAACAGTGTCATGGGGTTCACTCCGCGGGCATGCTGGCGGCGTCGTTGACCTTGACGGTCTTGACGGCGAGTGGGCCGAGGCTCCACTTTTTCATGATCGTCTCGTAGGCGCCGCTGTCGACCATCTGCTGCAGGGCGGCGACGACGGTGTCGCGGAGTTCCGGATTGTCCTTCGATATCAGCATGCCGAGATAGCCTACGGCGAGACGGATATCGGGAAGCGCCTGCAAGCCCTTGCCGTTGCCGGTCTGGTGTTCGGTCGTGTAGACGCTGGTCGCGTAGCCGTTGACGGTAGCATCTGCGCGACCGGTGCGCACGGCCTGCAGCACATCAGGCATCTTCGGGATCGCCATGATGTCTATCGGTGTCTTGCACTTCGCCGAGGCCGCCTCGACCATCTTGCCCTGGAAGGTGCCCACGGGAACGGCGACCTTCTTGCCGCAGAGGTCTTCCATGCTTTTGATACCGAGCGGGTTGTCCTTGATCGTCATGATCGTGGTGGCGTCATACATGTAGTCGATGACATCGACCTGCTTCTCCAACTCGACATCGTCGTTGATGCCTGAGATCGTCATATCGAAGCGCTTGGAGAGGATTGCGGGAACAATGGCGGCGCCGGCGCCGACATCCGTCATCTGGACATTGAGGCCGAGGATCACGCCGAGCGCCGCGGCGATATCGGCGTCGATGCCGACAAGCTTGCCGTCGTCACCGTGGAAGCTGATCGGTGGTGTCAGATCCGTCGCGACCTTCAGCGTACCGGATGCCTTGATGGACGAGGGAAGACCATCCGCCAGCTTTTGGGACAGCACCACGCCTGGTAGCTTGCTGACGTCAGCCGCGTCCATCTTTTCGGCCGCGCTCTCCGCTGCATGGGCGGAAAGTGACATGAGTGTGATGAGTGCCGTGGCTATGCCGGTCTTCAGAGCTGTCTGCACGTTTTTCATTGGATCCCCTTTTTGATTTTTGCTGTGCGTGAATTTTCAGGAGATACCAAGCAATCGGCGTGCCAGTTTTGTGTTAGATGTATCAAGCAATTGAATTGTATGAAAAAATGTTCCTAGATATAGTTTTTCGAATAAACTTTCGCATATTATTGCGCACAATTGTTCGAAATAATAATGATTAAAAAATCGTCCCGGTGTCGATATTCTGGGCGAAAACTGCCTCTAGTCTCGCCTATTCCCTCATCCGGATTCTTCTCACGACGCCGGTGGCTGGGGAGATTGCATGCTTCTGCCCAGACGCTAAAGATTTCCGGCCGATAAATGTGCAGATTCCTGCACTACGCAAGCCTTAATGACGAAACTTTAGACAGATTATTCTCCGAATATAATGTCGAAGATATTTTATAATCAATCTTCGAAAATTCTTAATTCATAAAAAGTGGTTTTTAATCAGTGGCTTGAATTGATATCGATCGACGGATGTCGAATCTGGCACAGCTCTTGCAATTCCCTTGTTCATGAACATGCTTCGGCGTCGGAGCGATCGTTGCAACCACGCAAGATCAGGGAAGCCACATGCTGGACATCGCAAAGACTACCGATCGCAAGCGGCTCAGTGTTCGGGGCGTCACCCATAGCTATGGCGGGCAGAATGCCGTCAGCGACATATCCTTCGATATCGAGGCCGGCGAGATCGTCGCGCTTCTGGGGCCGAGCGGCTGCGGTAAGTCGACGGTGCTGAGGGCGATCGCCGGCCTCATCCAGCCCAAGGCGGGCCGGATCGTGCTCGGCGAC
The DNA here is from genome assembly GCA_900470805.1 of Hyphomicrobiales bacterium. Taxonomy (GTDB): domain Bacteria; phylum Pseudomonadota; class Alphaproteobacteria; order Rhizobiales; family Rhizobiaceae; genus Rhizobium. The sequence goes on from UCCA01000012.1 coordinate 308,704, forward strand.
GACGACCTTGCCGACGTCTCGGCCCGCGCACGCGGCATCGGCATGGTCTTTCAAAACTATGCGCTCTTTCCGCATCTGACTGTCGCGGAAAACATCGCCTATCCGCTCGCCTGCCAGAAGGTGCCGCGCACAGAGCGGAACGCACGGGTCGAAGAGATGCTCTCACTTGTCCGGCTTGATGGCTATGGCAACCGCCTGCCGCGCGAGCTCTCGGGTGGACAACAGCAGCGTGTCGCCGTCGCCCGCGCCATCGCGGGCCGTCCGTCGCTGCTGCTTCTCGACGAACCCTTCGGTGCTCTCGACAGGGCACTGCGCTTCGACCTGCAGGTCGAGCTCCTCCATCTGCAGAAGACGCTCGGCATCACCACGCTGATCGTCACCCATGACCAGGAGGAGGCACAGAGCCTCGCCAGCCGTCTGGTGCTGATGAACAAGGGCAATGTCGAGCAGATCGACACGCCGATGGCAGTCTACGACCGGCCGAAGACCCTGTTCGTCAACACCTTCATCGGCCAGACCAACGTTCTCCATGGCAGGGTTGCGGAGCTTCGGGAAGGCAGCACGGTCATCGCCCTGAGGAGCGGCGAAAGCCTCGTCCTGCCGCGCCGCCTGAGCTTCACCACAGGCTCGGACGTCGCCATCACCTTCCGGCCTGAAGAGGTCCGCCTGATGACGCAGCCGGGCGTCAATGCGCTTGCCGCGGGCGTCACCGTTTCCGTGCCGCTCGGCCCGACGCTGATCCACGACCTCGTCCTTGGCGACGGAACAGGCCTGCGCGCCTCCGAGGTTCGCGGTCCCGGCACGGCCATTCCCGACATCGGTGCCCAGCTTTTCGCAGAGATCGACACCCGCAGGTGTCACGCATTTCCGGCCGAACCGGAAAGCATCCAGTGAATGCCAACAACGGAATGACATCAACAGCAACCAACAGAGGTGACAGCATGAACGACTTCAAAATGACCCGCCGCCATTTCGGCCTTCTCGCTGCCGGCGTTGCCGCAGCCTCCGCAATGCCCTTCGCTGCCCGCGCGGCGGCAGGCGAAACCGCAATCGCCGCGACCTTTCCTGGCAACTGGGAAGACGGCTATCGCAGCGTTCTCAGCCCACTCGTCAAGGACGCCGGCTACGGCCTGACCATCGCCCCCTCGATGGCGCAGGACCAGCTCGCCAAGGTCATGGCTAGCCCTGGCAACCCGCCTTACGACACGCTGCTGATGTCGCCTGGCCAGATGGCTGTCGCCATCGAGAATGACATCATCCAGAAGATCGATCCGAGCCGTCTGAAGAACTGGGGCATGCTCGATCCGGCCTTCCAGGGTGAATACGGTCCGACGGTGACCATCGAGGTCAACGGCATCGCCTACAATCCCGACCTCGTGCCGCGCCCGAAGGGCTATCGCGATCTGTTCGAGAACAAGGCCTATAGCGGCCTCGTCTCCTGGACCGGTTTCGGCTCGAACACCGCAGTCATGGCCTATACGGAGATGGCAAAGATTTTTGGCTCCGGCCCCAACGACATGGACGCGGTCTTCAAGGTGTTCAAGGAGCATCCGGAACAGTTGAAGGGCGTGGTCGACAGCACCAACCACCAGATGACGCTGTTCCAGCAGGGCGAAATCGCGGTCTTCATGTGCTCGACCGGCAACGTCGCCCGCCTGAAATCGATGGGTCTCAAGGCTGAGTATGTCGCACCGGAAACCGGCGCGCCGGCAGCCCCGGTCAACATCCACCTGACCAAGGGCGCGAAGAACCTTGATGCGGCCTATGCCTATATGGACGCCGCCATCTCCAAGACCGCCCAGGACAAGCTGAAGCTACCGCCGACCGAGATGTTCCCGACCAACAAGGACGTCGCGCTCACCCCTGAGATCGAAGCCTATGTGACGCGCGAACAGCTCGGCAATATGGTCTATCCTGACTGGGTCGCCATCAACAAGAGTCGCGCCGACTGGATTCGCCAGTTCGACGCCCTCGTCGCAGGCTGAGGAGAGCACGATGAAGGCGGGCGGTTTTCCATACGTTATCCCAATGCTGTTGCTCTCGGTGGCATTCTTTGCGACGCCGCTCGCCGTTCTCGTCGGTTTCAGCTTCACAGGCCCCGACGGGGCGACGCTGGCGAATTATATCAGGTTCTTCGGGGACGCTTTCAATTTCCGCGTCCTGCTGAACACCGCACGGCTCGGTCTGTTGACCGTTGCCGCCACGACGCTACTCGGCGTGCCGATCGCGCTTCTCTACTGGCACAGCGGTAGGACGGCGCGTCAGGTCATCATCTTCCTGACGCTCATTCCGATGCTGACCAGCAATGTCGTGCGCACTTTCGCCTGGATCGTCATCCTCGGGCGGCAAGGGCCGATCAGCGAGGCGCTTATGGGGCTCGGCCTGACCGGCAGCCCGATCAGCCTGATGTTTACAGAACTCGGTCTTGTCATGGCCATGTGCCAGATCGACCTGCCGTTGATCATCCTGCCGCTCGTCGCCATCCTGTCGCGCACGCCGGTGCAGTATACGGAAGCGGCGCAGGTCTCCGGTGCCGGTCCCTGGCGCATCTTGGTGACCGTGCTCATCCCGCTGATGCTGCCGGGTCTGCTGGCCGGCTGGATCCTGGTCTTTGCCAGCACCAGCAGTTCATTCGTCACACAGGCCGTCATCGGCGGGGCGCGCAATGTCTACGTTCCGCAGCTCATCTATCGGGAGGTCGGCACGCTGTTCGACTGGCCGCTGGCATCGGCGATCGCCGTCGTGTTGTTGTTGTCCACCGGTTGTCTGCTCGTCGCAATGAGCATGATTTCCCGTCATAGGAGGCTTGTCGGCCATGGCTAACAGACGCGAAAACCCCATCCCCGGTCTGCTCTACAAGCTCTTCGTCTTCGGTTTCGGCACCTTCGCCGTGATCTATCTCGTGGCGCCGATCGTCATCGCGCTCACCATGTCCTTCAGCGCGGGCCAGACCCTGAAATACCCACCCGAGGGCTTCTCCCTTCGATGGTACGAGGCGCTGCTCGATCCCGTTCGCTCGGCGACGGAACATGCGGCTGCCTTCAACTCGCTGAGGATTGCAGGCCTCGCGGTTCTGGGGTCGCTGCTCTTCGCCGTCCCCGCTACGATCGGCATGAGCCGGATGCGCAAGGGCACCGTCGGCGCGATCGAGCCGCTGCTTCTGTCGCCGCTGGTGCTGCCAAGCCTGGTCTATGGTCTGGCGGCGTTGATCCTCGCCAATTTCATCGGCTTCCAGCCGTCGCTCTGGCTGACCGTCGCCGGCCATGTCGTTGTCTTCGGGCCGCTGATGTACCGCGCCGCGTCCGTCGTCGCGCAAGGACTCAATCCTTCGCTCGCCGAGGCATCGACGGTCATGGGTGCGTCCTGGTTCACGACGCTTCGCCGGGTGACGCTGCCGCTCCTGATGCCGGGCATTCTCGCCGGCGCGTTTCTCGTGTTCATCCAGTCGTTGGACAATGTCTCGATCTCGCTCTTCCTCGCGGATGCCGAGACTACGGTCCTGCCGCTGCGCATGTTCGCGCTGATCGAGGAGTCGCTCGACGTTCGCGTCGCCGCGATCTCCGGCCTCCTCATCGGCCTCACCCTCATCGTCATGCTCGTCGCAAGGCACGTTCTCGCGCCGCGGCAGGCCTGATCAAACTCTAAGAACAATCTGGAAGGAAACACCCATGACCCCGAGCGCAACCAAGTCAGGCTCCTACCGCGTCGGATCGCTGCTCGCCGATTTCCAGCCGGATTTCGATTTCGATGCGCCGCTGCCGCTGCCGGTCGAGGAGTTCGAGGATCGCCTGCGCCGCATCCGTCGACAGGCCGTGGAAGCCGGGCATGATGCGCTGATCGTCCACACCGGCAGCGTCGGCTGGTTCCATGCCTCCAACCACTATCTGCGCTACATCTGCGACTGGATGCGCGAAGGTGTCCTCATCATACCCACAGACAGCGACAAGCCGCTGACGCTTCTGTCCTTTTTCACGCAATCCGTCCTTCTTCCGCCGCGCGGCGAGCCTGTGCTGGTCGAGGATATCTGGCAGATCGGCCCGATTGGCCGCGAGTATGCCGACCGTCCGGGCGACAGCGTCGTCAAGACGGCCGAGAAATGCGCCGACCTCCTGGCCGGCATGGGGCTTGCCAAGGCCCAGATAGGCCGCATCGGCGACCGGACGTCGCTGACCTTCTGGGCGACGCTCGACGAATTCATGCCGAAGACGAAGTTCGTCGCCGACAATGCCATTCTCGACCGGATGCAGAAGGTTCGCTCGCCGCGCGAGATCACCATGTTCCGCGCCGCCGCCCAGCTCATCAGCATCGCCACGCAGGCGGCCTATTATGTCTCCAAGCCCGGCGTGACCGACCATGAAATCTACGCCGCCTTCACCCAGGCGCAGCTCACTTATGGTGGCGAGACTGGCGATGGCTACCAGATCGGCATCAACGAGTTCGGCACCCATTGCGGCAAGCCTTACGGCCATGTCGTGCGGCCGGGCGACCTGATCAACCTCTATGTCTCCAACGTCACCTATCGCGGCTATACGGCCCAGACCGCGCGCATGATCGCCGTCGGCGGGATTACCAAGCGACAGAAGGAGGTGCTTGAAGCCTGCACCGAAGGCGTCAAGCGCGCCGAAAAGCTAATCCGCCCCGGTGCCCTGATGCGCGACGTGAACAATGCCGCCTTCGAGCCGATGATCGAGCGTGGCATGCTGGCCTCACCCGAGGCCCGCACCATGCCCTACAACTGGGCGCCGATGGACGACGGCAGCGCCCGCCTCATCCCGCGCCAGTATGTGAAGAACATCGACTGGGAGGCGCAGGGCCGCAAACTGATGCATGTCTACCCGGCGACCCACGGACCGCATAACCCCAATCTTGGTCACTCGGTCGGCATGGCCGGCGGGCAGAATAGCTTCAACATCTCCTCCCACAATTACGACCGGATGGAAGAGGGCATGGTCTTCGTGCTTCATACGCAATGGCTGGAACCGCTGTCGGCCGGATGCAATGTCGGCGACATGTATGTCGTCACCAAGGATGGGTTTGAGAACCTCTCCCGCCACACCCCGCTTGAAACCCACCGCATCGCTGCCGAGGCCTGATATGTACGAGCACACCCATTTCGACTTCTCCGGCCTCAACGAGCGCGAGCGCTACAAGATCCTGATCGGCACGGTGATCCCACGGCCGATCGCCCTGGTGACAACCGTCAGCAAGGACGGCCAGCCGAACGCGGGGCCCTTCAGCTTCTTCAACGTGCTCACCCACGATCCGGCCATCGTCGCCATCGGCGTCGAGAACTATTCGGACATGCGCTTCAAGGACACCGCCCGCAACATCCGCGAGACCGGCGAGTTCACCGTCCATATCTGCGACAATGCACTCGTCGATCAGATGGAAGTCTGCGCCATCAAGTTCGGCCCGGAGGTGAATGAGATGGATGAGGCCGGTCTCGCGACCGTGCCCGGACAGATGGTCCGCAGTCCACGGATTCTCGCTGCCCCGGCAGCATTGGAATGCCGCCGCCACACGACCCTCCAAGTGGGCCCCGCCCGTGAGATCATCCTCGGCGAGGTCGTCGGCGTCTTCGTCCGCAGCGACGCAGTCAATGCATCGAACCTGCACATCGACCAGCAGATGATGGACGCTGTCGGCCGTATGGGCGGCCATACCTACGCCCGCACGCGCGATCAGTTCGACATCAAGACGCTGACGCCACAGGAGTGGGAAGGGCGGAAACTGGCTGCAGAACAAGCCACCGATCTCCCAGCGTCTAATACGTCACTTATCGGCACACCCGGAATAGCGAGTCTTTTTCGGCGCTAACTAGCGGCAATAATTTCCGCTTTCGAACCTGAAGTTTGCGGTGAGGCGGCCATTAAGCGCCCCTCGGCCGCTCTGCGTCAGATAATAGTTTCCCCAAACCTGACATCCATTCATCAAGGTAATGCGAGCACCGATAGGGTGGGTGTACAGGAAAGCATAGACAGAAGGAACGTAGCAAGGCCATGCCGTGGCGAAGTGCATGGAAAGCGCGATCCCACATATTCTCTCCCAAGGACTGTTTCATGATCGGGAGGAAAACGTCGTAGAAGCGGTCGCCAGGATCATTGATGGTCTTGTGGGAAAACAGGTCCGGAAAAACAGCCTCATATCCCAGGTCCTGGAGTGCGCTGCAGTATTCCATGAAGCCCAAGCGAACCAGCTCATCAGGGAGGGGCAACAGCCGCTCTGATTGCTCAGTCTTCAGTCTGCGAAACTTATTTGTCCGCAGAATCAGCACAAGGCCACCGTCGTCTTCTGCGATGTCGTCTAGCGCGAGACCCGCGAACTCGCGTCGGCGAGCACCAAGGTAGGAGAACATGATTGGCAAGAAGTAGGCCGCGTCGTGGAAGACATCCGGTCCCGGCTTGCCACGGCCGCGCCGATCATCGCGCGATCCAGTAAAGACCGGCGATGCAAAAATCGGTTGGATTTCTTCAGGCGTCGGCTTGTGCTGCTGTTTGCGAATAGCGTCGGCTTTGGGCTTTTTCGGCCTCAGGCCGTCAAAAGTCCAATCGTTGAGTTCAAACCCGTGGCCGCGTACATGCTTGAGGAAGTGGTTCAGGTTTCCAAAATGCTTGCGAATGGTTCCGGCGCTCAGTCCGACCGCCGCTTTTTTTCCGTCCTTCTCGGCCTGCTCCTGCAGCTTCCGCCCTTCCGCGCGAAGTTCAGGTGCTGACATTGTTCTCGTACGTGCACTTTGTCCCCATCGTACGGGAATGGCGTTAAAGTGCTGGCGCAGCTCGCCAAGGTGGTACTGTGTGATCTGTCCGGTATGTTCGACACCGTGTTCTTCAAGCACCGCTTTAAACATACGAACGAGGGCGCGCGCATCGCGCGCGGTGTCATCGTCCCAGGTGTCTTTCATGTTCTGGGCGAGCTTTTCGCATTCGGCCTCGAAATCCGCGACCTGAATAACCGGCTGCGTTTTCACACCATCGTCGCTTTCGATAGCAGCGCGTCGCGGTGATGGAGAAAGATCGAGCACGGCGATCGGGAAGGGCTCGGGAGGGTATGGTGGCGGAGCATCTTCGACCGAATTCGAGATTTGGGATGCCGGTGGCGTGGCGATCTCAGGCGCCTCTTCGTAGGCAATAGGCTGCGGATTTGGCCTTGGGCCACCAGTGAGTTCACTGAGTTCTCGGTCCGCAAGAGGATGCCTTTCTGCGACGTCGAACAGCGCTTCCGCCCGGCCGCTGAAATAGGCCTTCATTGCCTTTTCATGATTGAGGGCATTTGGGCTGATATCGAACTGGTGCATCAGCATTTGAATTCCATCCTGGAAGCCAGGGCTGTTCGCCTCATGACGCAGTTCAAGATAGTTCGATCTGATCGCGAAGATATGTGAGGTGGGGACCCCGTTTTCGAGGAGGTACCTGGATCCGCTGCAGCCTTCCTGCAGAGTTAGCTTTCGGCGGATGCCAAACATGGCGAGCAGCTTGTATGCCCAACCATTTTCCAGATCGAGCTCAAGTTCCTCGATATCAGCCGGACGGCCATAGCGTCTTGCGACGATCGAGACGTCTTCGAGATGTATGAGCATGACGTCCCGTTCGTGTTCGCAAAGCTTCTGAAGCTGGGCCTTCGACATTGGTTCTTTCGGTTTCATCTTCAGTTCGGCCATCAGCATGTTGAGCTTTCTGCCGATTGCCTGGGCCTTTTTATGATCGGAACAATGAAGGCTCAGTGAAAGCCGGCTGCCCGGCTGGCACCGCGCGAAAGAAGCGGGGATACGTGCGCGCCAGTAGAAGATGTGGCCGCGGCGAATAAGGTTCTCGACGTCGTGGCGGACCGCCATGGGATAGTTGCCCTTGCCTGCCACCGGAGCTGCCGCCGCGTATATTTCGCGTGGGCATCACCTGTGGGCTACAGTTCTGGGCATCAGGTCGCCAATGATGCCAAAACGATATCCGGCACGACTGGAAAATCAAGGAATTAAGGGCATTTAGGGAGAATTGGCTGGGGAACCTGGACTCGAACCAAGATTAACGGAGTCAGAGTGTTCTAGCGAACGTTGTTTTCATTCGGTTTCCGGGCGGCATGTTGCAGCCATGTTGCGGATCAACATCCCCGAAATGTTTATCAGCACCTCAAACGGAGAAAAGTGCAGCCTCTGCAGCAGCCATTTCCGCCCCTTCATCGGCGCTTGGAAACAGGTGTCCGTAGGTGTCAAACGTCACCTGAATTGAGCTGTGCCCCATGCGCGTTTGAACCGCCTTGGCGGTCAGTTCGAGCCCGCCGTCGGACTTCCGGTTGATGCACCAACTTGCATACCAATGGCGCAGCGCGTGGAAGCCGGTGTATTTCGGTTCGATGACCGCTTCCCCATCCTTGTCCTTCTTCCCCGTATCGACCGACAAGCCGGCCGCGATCTCGGTGGCCCACAGTCCGCGATGAAGCATGTTCTGGTGAAACTCGATGTTGCCCGCCTGGTTCGGGAACACGAGACCGGCGTCACTGACTGGGCAGGCCAGCTTCCATTCCTTCAGCGTGTTGATGACCATGGGCGGGAGCGGCACTGTCCGTTGCCCAGCTTCCGACTTCGGCATGCCAACTTCGCCGTAGCGATCAGCGCGCTGCCGGATGTGTAGCAGCCCCTTCTTCAGGTCGACGTCTTCCCACCGTAGCCCGCGCGCCTCGCTCGACCGAATGCCGGTAAAGGTCATCGTCACCAGCAAAGGACGGTAGCGCCCCGTGGCGGCGTCAAGGATCGCCTTCACCTCGCCGTTGGTTGGAATGTCCACGCCGACGCGCAGCTTCGCCTTGGCGCGGCGCTCTGACGCCTTCGTGCCTGATCTCGCCTTCGATAGCTCGTGGACCGCGTTGCGCACGACGAGGCCTCGCCCTTGGGCATCAGCAAGGATGCTGCCGAGGCTTACGGTCACCCGCTTGACCATTGCGGCCGATCGACCCTTCTCGCGCAAATCATCCTGAAACGACCGCACCCACGGTGCCGTTACCTTCGTCAGCTTCACCGCGCCGGCGAGCGGGACAATGTGCAGGTTCAAATGTTGCCTGCGCTGATCCATTGACGTGCGCTCAAGCCCAGCTGCATCTCCCGACTTCAGCCAAAATTTGCCCGCTTCCTCAATCGTGATCGTTGCGCTATCGGCGACGTGTGTTCCTTCGCGCACCTCGACGGTGGCAGTCGCCGCGAACTGGTCGGCTTCCTTCTTCTTGGCAAAGGTCTTCAGTCGGCGCTTGCCGGTGGTGTCGACGTAGTCAACGACCCAGGCCGTTTTCTCGACGCCTTTTGGGGTTTTCCACTCGCGCTTACGAACTGACATCATCGCCCTCTGGAGCGTCGACGCTGGGCGCTTCGGCCCATGGCGGTACCAGCTCGACAATTCGTCGAGCTTCCCCTTCGCCAATAGCAACGCGGATACTTTCCTCACGCCTCTGAACTCGGTCGATGCTCATCTGGATGAGTCCATTCGCTAGGCCATTCACTGCTCCCTCGAAGGAGAGTTCCCATTCTTCGAGTAGCTTTTGGAAGCTTTCGGCAACTTCTTTTTCAAGCTTGATTACAGATGGAGTTTTAGTTCCCGCAATTTTGCGAAGATGTTCGTTGGCAGAGTCAAGTCTACCTAAGACAATCTGCACTTGGTCAGTCGACGTGAGCCCATCCGACACCTGCTCGGCCTTAATGGTTTCGAGCAGAGCTATTGTATAGTCGAGCTGTTCCACGACTTCATCAAAGCCCGGCTGTTCTGGGAAATAATCCCGTAAAACGTCGAGGATTTCCTCGTTCATAGATTTGCCGCTCGTCTCCGCGGACAACTTTATCTGTTCCCGCATCCCCGGCGGCAATCTCAGCGGAAACTGGTCGGAGCCACGCCCTGGTTTCTTACTCATTCCTACCTAATCCCCAATAATGAAATCACAGTAATTTCTTTTCGCTTGACGCGCAATAAAATCACGGTAATTTACATACATTACGGTGATTTCATTATCAGGAGGTTAAGGGAAGTGACGAAAAATAGCGTTGCAAGCACGCCGATCGAATTGATTTGGGGTGCCGAAGAAATTGCGAAAGCCATCGGGCGTTCGCGTCGGGCGGTGTTTCACATGCTCGACAATGGCGAGTTGCCGGCAAAGAAAGTTGGCGGCCGCTGGGTTATCGAACGTAGCAAGCTTATCGCCTTCTTCATGGAAGAGGCGGCCTGACTATGACCCAGAAAAGGAAAGGCTCGGCAACCGCGCCAACGGTCCCGAGCCATGGTTCGAACATCCCCAGAAAGGATATCAAAATGAACGCCATGACGAATACCACATCCGCGACAAATGTCAAAGCGCCGCTCATCCATCAGATCAGCGAAGACGACTTGGAACAGCTCACGATGAAAGAGCTGGGGGCGTTGTACGATGCCTATCATTTGATCGGGGAAACGCTCTGCGCGGCGCTCAATCAGCCTAAGTTCATTGTCGGCAGGTCGAACATGTTCAACGCCGCTGGCGACCTAGTAGACAACTTAGACAGTCACCTTTCCGAGGTGATTAGCGCCATCGTTTCAGTCGCCAAGGCTGCGCATCCTACCACGGTTGAAGCAGCTGAGCACAAGGCATGGATACTCTTCAAATTCGAAGCCAGCTGCGCCGACGATGTTCCCTTATTCCTGAAGCTTGCAGCCGAACAAAATCTTGCGGTTGCCGAGGCTGAATTCGCGGCGAAGCAAACGGTGCGGAAGGGGGCATGACTATGGCTAACGTTCCGAAACTCAACGTCACCCCTTCCGATGTCTATTATCACCTCATGGAGCTTGGTGGCTTGCTGGATACGATCTGCAATGTCCTTGGTGACATGGAATATGCCCGCCAGGACGGCACCCGCATCGACGAACTCGACCAGGTGTATCGTCTGAACCGTATCGCTCAGCGCGAAACGCAGCGCCTCACCGAAGCCGCCTCCTTCTTGGATAAGCCCTCGGTCGAAAAAGCTGTTGCCGCTGCCCTAAACTTTGCGGAGGGCTCCCACAAATGACGAAGTTGGATCCTGATTTTGACACTGACCTGGCCATCAGAATGGCAAGTCATCTGCGAGTGGCGGCTAACGCGATCGCTATAGTCAAGCACCAGATTGAAGTCGAAGGGTCGACCTGGGATGTCCAGTTCGAGACGCTGGAACAGGTTTCAGATCTGCTGAAAGACATTGCCAACATCGTTGGCGACGCATTCAAGGGGAGGGTATCCCTATGACCCTTCCTATTGAACACAAGCAATCGCTCTCATCGCTGCTAGACAAAGCCGCATCTGCCCTCGTCTCGGCGAAAACGAGCGCCGATATCTTGGAGGCCAAGGAGATCGCCCAGGTAGCCTATGACGCTGCCAAAACGGCAGGTCGTCTTGCAAGAGCAAAAACCGCTCATGACTCGGTTCTGTCGGAGGTGTATCTCGCTCAGTCGCACGCCCTTACCATTGAGGCGCGCGCTAAGATGCGCCTCGCCGAGGAGTACAGCGCTGCGCAGGATCGCGGCGAGGTGGTAGGCCCGCATGGTGGAGCGGCAAAACGGGTTCCAAACGAGAACCCGATTTCGACTATTGCCGACATAGGCCTCACGAAAAAGGAAATCCACGAAGCGCGCCAGATCCGTGATGCTGAACGGGCGGAGCCAGGCATTGTGCAGCGAGCCCTCGACGCTCGTCTCGCGCAGGGGCTCGAACCGACCCGAGCTTCGCTGCGTGAAGCGGTGATAGAAGCCGCCAAGCAGGGCATACGGGGAGGAGGGGGCAAATCTACTGCCGCAGTTCGCAACCCGATGTATGTGCCACCCAGTCAGGCTGGGGCGGCGTGGACGCACCTCTACGGCACCTGCCGCGCTCTCGCGGAATGGGCAACGGACGACAACAAGGTGCTGGCTTTGGATGGCAAGGCTGAACGCACAGACGACCAGACCGCCAACATCGCCGCGATCCGCCGCGCGGCGACGATTCTCAACGACATTTTGGTGTGGTGCAAGTAGATGCAGAACGACAAGCTTGACCTGTTCTACCAGGAAGTTCACCTCGCCATGCTGGAGGTGGGAAACAGTGCGCCGCGGATCGCCGATCGCGTTATCGCGGCGGCCTTCCCCGACACGTCAGAAGCCGCCGAACGCGAGGGAGCCGACAAGATGCTGCGCGACGGCGTCGTGTCCTTCCTCAGCAATTACCTGAAGCGCCACTCGAACGGGCCGGCGCTGACGCAGCAGGATTTCGCGGACATCTCCGACGAGTTCGAAAGCATCGTCAGGAAGCTGAGCAAGCCCAGCCACTATGTTCCCTCTCTGGAGCAGCACATGCCCGTGGGCTATCTCGTGGCAAACCCAGAACACCTAGACGAAGCCCGTAAATACAAACGCGCAAAGGGTCTTGAAACGCTGGCAGAGGCCGACGTGCTCGACGAGCTTTACGATGCAGTCACGAGGAGGCTTCTCTGATGGCCGACGATAACATCGTCCCGTTCAAGCCAGACAATGACAACAAGGTCATTTCCCTTCGCGCGCATACGACGGTGGCAAAGCGCGCCCCAACGCTGGAGGAGCAGAACGCCGCTTGGGTAGCTTATGCGGAGGCTCGAACAAAAGCAGACAGGACGCTTCGGTTTGAGGACGGGAAGGCGGCAGCACTGGCCTATGGCCACTTCATCGACTTGTTCGTCCGTCAGGAGCTGGGGGTGAATCCGTGAACCAGCGCGTCAACAGCATTGATCTTTCCAAGTGCGGACACGTCATCGAGATCGAGCAGGAGGTGCTTGGCGCCGTCCTGTCGTCTGGCATGTACAGCGCGGTAAGCGGTCAGGTGAAAGCAGAGCACTTCATCGAGCCGCTTCACCAGCGCATTTTCGAGATGATCGAGCTTTCAGCCGAGCGCTACAAAAGCGCTCGTTTCGACCTCGTATTCAAGATGTTCACGAAAGAGGAGGATAAGCACTGGTCGGAACAACTCAAGATCCCTTTGAGTGCCTATCTCGCCAATCTTGTGTCGCAGGCCGTTTACGGCGCCGCTGGCCTCAAGAACAGCATTCCGAACCTGATACAGCAGTGGGCTCGTATCACCGTCGGCGCTGAAGCAGACAGGGTGGCGCTTGCGGCCGCTGACCCCGCCGTCGATCCAAGGGAATTGATCAGGTCAACGACAAGGTCGCTTGACGACGTTGCGGCCGCGCTGCGCGGGGGTATCAAGGGCAAGACGCGGTTCTCGATATCGGAGGCGGCGGACACTGCCATCGACCAGGTGCAGGAAGCCATGCAGCACGGCACCGGCATCACCGGCATCACCTGGGGCCTTGCAGACATCAACGCGGCCACTGGTGGCATCCACCGTAGCGAGATGCTCATCCTCGGCGCTCGGCCATCAATGGGCAAAACAGCGCTCGCACTGGGCATAGCGATCAAGGCGGCGCGTACTGGTGCCGGCGTCGGCTTCATCTCGTTGGAGATGCCGTCGAACAAACTCGCAATGCGGGCGATGACCGATATCGCCTATGACTGGAACCTTCGCGTTCCATACCAGGATCTGATCACCGGCCGCGTGTCCGAGAAGGATTTCGAAGCCATCGTGGCAGCGAAGCAGGATCTGAATAAGCTTCCGCTCTGGATTGAAGAGCAGTCTGGCATGACGATCTCCGACCTCCGGGTCAAGGTTGAGCGCTTGCAGGAGGTTGCTGAGCGCGCCGGCCACAAGATCGATGTGCTGATCGTCGACTACCTGCAGCTCATCGCCGCTTCGTCGCGCTACTCGGGAAACCGTGTGTCGGAGGTTAGCGAGATATCTGCAGGTCTACGCCAGATCGCCCGCGAGAACGATCTTGCCATGGTAGCGCTTTCACAGTTGTCGCGTGGCGTCGAAAGCCGAGAAGACAAGCGGCCGATGCTATCCGACCTCCGCGATTCCGGCTCGATCGAACAGGATGCCGACACGGTCGCGTTCATCTATCGCGAGGCCTACTACCTTGAGAAGTCCAAGGGCAAAGACGAAGAAGCGGAGTTCGACCGCTCCGAGAAGCTTGCTCAATGCCAGAACAAGCTCGAATTCATCATCGCCAAGCAGCGCAACGGGGCGGTGAAGACCGTCGACCTGTTCGTCGATATTGCCTGCTCGGCTGTACGTAACGCAGCGAGGTCGTTCTGATGTCGAGAATTCGAACCATCAAACCCGAGTTTTTCACCCACGAGGATTTGTTTGAAGCAGAGCAAGAAAGCGGTCTGCCGTTGCGCCTTGCCTTCGCGGGCCTATGGACACAATGCGATAGGGAAGGGCGGTTCAACTGGCGACCAAGACAGTTGAAAGTCGCGATCATGCCCTACGATGTACTCGACTTTTCACGCGTGCTTGACGCGTTGTCCACGCGTGGATTTGTCGTGAAATACATGACAGAAAATCGCGATTTCGGCTTCATTCCTTCGTGGCACCGGCACCAGGTCATAAACAACCGGGAAAGGGCGAGCGATTTCCCTCCTCCGCCTGAAAACATTGAGAAAGTTGACGTGTCGATCACGCGTGCGCCACGCGTCGATCACGCGTGCTCAGGGGAAAGGAAGGGAAAGGAAGGGAAGGGAAAGGAAGAAGAACCTAACGGTTCTTTGTCCGAAGTGGCTTCGGACGCGAAACCTAAGTCTGGAAAGAGCAAGGGTTATCCAGAGGCCTTCGAAAAGTTCTGGGTGGCATATCCGACAACACCAAACATGTCGAAAGCCAAAGCCCTCGTAGGTTGGAAGCGGCTTACCGACGACGAGCGGGATGCCTGCTATCGGGCCGTCCAGCCGTACAAAGCTTTCCTTGCTTCCAAGCCGGCTCACCCGGTGATGCACGCGACAACCTTCATCAACGAGAAGCGGTTCGATGGCTTTACGGCCACGATCAAAATCAGCGAGCCGGCCACCGATGAGGTTTGGGTCAAGCGCCTGAAATACGGAAGAAGGTTGGGACGCTGGAATACCCCCAACTGGGGCCCAGCACCCGGCCGACCAGGTAGCCACGTTCCGGCTCATCTGCTCGAAACGAATGATGGCGCCGATTGGCGTGAAATGGAGCTTGCAGCATGACGAAGGTTATCCCTTTCCCCGGCATCATTCACGTCGAGATCAATGTCGGCATCTTCAAGAGCACATCGGTCATCGATGATACTGGCCCTAGGTCGCTAGTGTGCGGAGCCGGAACGCGGATCTACATCGTGGATGTTCTCGGGTCGGATGGACGCCGCATCGACATGTGGAGTGGTTTTAATCTCGACGAGGCGAAACAGGTTGCGCACGATGTTGCCATCGACTTCGGCGGGCATCTCCGCGTTTTTGAAGGAGAGGCAGCATGATCATATTCACCCGCAAGGAACGCGATCGCCTTCAGCAGCAGTTGCTTGACGCGATGCACGACAAGGCAGAGGCCGAGCGCCGAGCGGACAAAGCCGAGGCTCGGGCAGCTCGGGCCATTGAGGAAGCCGAGAAGAAGGTTCGGTGCTCGTTTTGCGGCAAGTCGCAGTTCGATGTGAAAAAGATGATTGCCGGCCCTGCGGCATTCATCTGCAACGAGTGCGTTGCGGTCTGTGTCGACGTCTGCATCGGGGAGGTGAAGCCATGAAGTTTCCGATCGAGCAGAGGATGATTATCGGCGGCATGATCGCGGCTATGAGTTCCATGGCGGTGAATGCCAGCGAAGTTCGCGTGGGTGTTGGTTTGATCGTCGGAGCGATATTCGTCGTGGGCGGAATAATCCTGAAGGAGCTGCGCCCGAGCCAGGGCCACGGGCCTATGGCTTGGGCAGAAGTCTACGAAGGAAAGGTCTGGACGGTCCAAATTCATCGGAGCAGATGGCACACGACGCCGCTGTATCTCGGTAATCGCGAGCGCAAGGCATGACCATCAAGGAACGCCAGCAGCGCGAAGCCCACGACAGGGAAAACCCGTGGCGGCCGATCGCCACCGCGCCACGCGGTACCGGGTTGATCTGTGATTTGCTATTCAACGACATGGTCGGTGACTTCGCAACCAATGGGCTTCAGTTCTTCCTCGATGCGAACGGCGACTGGTACCAGCTCGAACCACCGCGGCGCGTCTGCACGCCAACACCGATGAACTGGCGTCCGTCCTATGTCCGGATAACCCCGGAGCGCCGCAAGGCCATCATCCACCGAGCAAACGAAATGAGGGGCCAACGATGAACGAGTTTAATTTTTCTGGCCGCTCGGATGCCGATGGCTGGGCGTGGCGGCAGAGCCCAGACCAAGAAGGATGCTCCTACCGCGATGGCTGGGCGATCATAATCCCTGACAAGCGAACCGGACGGGTGAAAGCGCTCGGGGACATGGTGTTTCCAACGATGGAAGGCGCCAACACCACAGCGGGGCGGCTTGCCCCAGGTGCGTGCGCCATCCGCCCCGTTCGCGAGATATGGCACCGCTCGAAGTTCAAGAATTCGCTTCGCCAGCAGCGGACAATCATCATCAAGGAGGCAACCGTTGCCGAAAATTCGTAAAGCGCGGGCGACTAGCCCAACAGCAAAGGCTCGCTTGCCAGGATGCATGGTCCTGCCTGAAGACAGCCACCTTCGTATCCACAACGGCGCCTCGCTTCGTGCAGAACCAGGTCGCCGCCCAGCCCCGCGTGTGGCTTCGTCGAAGGTGAAAGTCTCGCGGACGGAAGTCGAGGAACGCCTGATGCGTGGCATGAAGACGCTGCGCGCCGTTCCCGATCGCGAACGCCGGTTCTTCATCGTGAAATCCTCGTCGCCGGACTACGTTCGCGAATACCTCGACGCCTACGATCCGGACGACGACATCCAGCCTCGATTCCAGCCGTCGCCGCGGGATATCTCCGATTACCTGACCGCCCTTGCGTGGGTGCGGCACCTCGATCGGGCGGCCTGGCGCATCCTGTGGTGGCGTTCTTTCGATGTGTCGTTCGGCCTGATCGGAAAGCAGATCGGCCGCAGCGACGAGACAGCGCGAAAGCGGTTCGAAACGGCAATCACAGACGCTTGGATCGCCGCCAACACGTAGCTTTCGCCAAGGTCTTTGGGATTGGTGGTGAATTCCACTAAAATGTGCTTGGCAACCTTGGCAATATCTGCCATTCCTCCTGATAAGATTGGTGATTTGCGCGTCTGGTAAACATCACCGATCAACGGGTCGCCTTCGGGCGGCCTTTTTTCGTTCAGCAGGCAGGGCAAACGGTAAGCCGCCGGTCTCATAATCCGGAAACATTCGGTTCAATTCCGAAGCCTGCAACCAGTCGGGGTGTGCTTATAGCGGCGGCGAGAGGACTGAGGGCCTTGGTCGTAACGGGTGAAAGTCCCGTCCCCCGTGTTCAAACGAGTTCTGGAAGGCAGCGGAAACGCGGCAATCGTATCGAGGTATAAGCCGGCCTAGGTAGTGATCCTCGAAATCCTAGGTAACCTAGCTGGCGTGCTTGGCTAAAAACAGCGTCAGCAGGCTGATCCAGCACATGGCCGGCCTTCCAGTTCAAGTCTCAGAGGGCAAACAGGTTCCCGTAGCTCAGTTGGTAGAGCCAGGGGTCGTCGGTTCAAGTCCGGCCGGGAGCCTGCCTCTGAGGCAAATGCCAAGCCGTCCAGCCGCTAGTAAGTGGTAATAAGCGCTAATGCCTGGTCGTCACGAACCGGGGAAAAGGCGACGAATTCCCTCCTTTTAGGGAAAAGCTCAATTATTTCAGCGGTAGAGCGCCAGATTTCGGATCTGAATGTCCCTCGTTCGAATTGAGGAGCCTGAACCAGTTTTGAAGCGTAGCTCAGTCGGTAGAGCAGGCGACTGTTAATCGCCTTGTCGCAGGTTCGATCCCTGCCGTTTCAGCCAGATCGGGAAGACAGGGGAATAAGGGTCGCGTCACCACATTGATACCTCTCGCGACATTTCCTTCCCGACCAGCAGCACCGGGAGCGCTATACCCGGAGGGACGTGGAAAGCGTCTCGTCAGCCCGTCGCCCGTTTAACGGTCGGCGGGCTTTCTCGTTCAACCAAGCAGAAAGGAAAGAGCATGCGCATGCTTCGAAGTCTGATCATCTGCGGCTTGGCGGTCTTCGCCTGTGCCGCTCTCGCCATCGCCGCGACTGTGGCACCGCCCCTCATCGCCCCTTTGCCCATCGCGCTGTCGATCGGCTGCGCAGCCCTTGTGCTGTTCATCCTGTCGGCGCCATCGCTCCGGTTGAAGAGCGTGCTGCGGTTTGACGAGATCCAGAACCACTTGCGGCTGTTCCGGCTGATGTGGGAGCGAGGGCGGCCCGGAGAGCCTGGCGGCGGATACTCGGCAAAGCTCGCCATTGGTCTGCGACCACGTCTGTTCCACCGAGAACGCGAATACGGCAAGGCTTTCCTGATTACGATCCTCGGCCTGCGCGTTCACTACAGCCGAAGTTATGGCGGCATCTTCGCCTGACGATCAAGGAGACGAGGCCGACACCGGCCTCCCTCCGATGTCGATCTCTGCTTCCTCACCCGAGGGCGAAGACATCCACATCACTCCGCCCATAGGCGAGATACATGGAGAACTGGGATGACTCTCAGCGAATTCAAAGCATGGTTCGAAGGCTTCTCCGAGATCATGGAGGGCACGCCGAACGAAAAGCAGTGGGAGCGCATCAAGGCCCGCGTGGCTGAGATCAACGGCGTGGCGATCACAAAGACTGTCTTCGTCGATCGGTATGTTCCGACCCCGTGGCGTCCCTATTGGGGTCTTGACTGCGTTGGCATGAACATGGGTGTCGGGATTAGTGGCGCAGCGATAAGCGCTGTCGGCAAGTCTTCTATGCCGAGCGTCGAGACCAGCAGCGGGCAGTTCGACAGCCATCACGCCATGCTCGATCTCGGCCGCGCTGAGTACAGCGCCATCTTCGACGCATGACGCGCGCCCTCCTCATCCTCTCCCTCATCACCATAGGCGCGGTAATCGCTGCGCACTTTCTGTCTGGGTGCCAGGCGCCTCAGGTGTGCAGGTACTGCTGGGTGGGTGGGAAATGAGCGTGCGTGTCGTGATGGGCCCAATACCGGACGGCTGGGAAAACCGGCCCGACGGATCGCTTTCAACCAACGGAGAACTGCATATGTCTTACGCTGAAAAAGGTTATGCCACCGAAGCCGTCGATGCTTACAGCGGTCCCCGCGCCACGCTGTCAGCTGTACAGGTGCCGCCACCCGCCATCAGCATTGCTGGCCGCGCCCTCGAAGAAGCGCGCGAGCTTGCCTTTCGGGTCGGCGTTGTTGTCGATCGCTTTTGCGGGCCTATCCCAGCCACGGCGGAGGCCTCTGGTAAAGGTGCGTTGCCTCAGGCTGCGTTCGATGCATTGAAGAGTGACGCCGAGCGCACGCTGTATGTTATCCGCGAAGCAGCGGACCAGCTTCTCCGCATCGAGCGTGAACTCCCGTAATCAGGAAGGAGCGGAGACTCCGACCTCGGCGACCGGTGCGAGGGACAAGGCCACACTCACCGCTGGATGAAGCAACGCTGCCGCTCCCGGTGCCGCCTCGCACCGTAGTTAACAGCGTAAAGTGGGCAAACCGGACATTCAACAAGGCGTCGAAACCTTATGGCAAAACTGAACGCAAAGCAGGAGCGGTTCGTCGCCGAATACCTGATCGACCTGAACGCGACACAGGCGGCCACAAGGGCGGGCTACAGCGCGAAGACAGCGCAAGAGCAAGGTTCCCGGCTGTTATCGAATGCTATGGTGCAGGCAGCCCTCGCAGAGCGGCAAAAAAAGCTCGCGGCCAAGTTCGAACTCACGCAAGAGCGTGTCGTCGCCGAGCTGGTCAAGATCGGGTTTTCTGACATCCGCAAGATCATCAACTGGCGTTCGAACGTCACCTCGATGATTGAGGACGAAGAGACCGGCGAACAGCGTATGGCCGTCACCAACGAGGTGCAGCTTATCGGCTCGCACGAGATCGACGACGACACCGCCGCCGCCATTTCGGAGATCAGCCAGACCGACAAGGGCGGCTTGAAGGTCAAGCTTCACGACAAGAAGGGTGCGCTGATCGATCTCGGGAAGCACCTTGGCATGTTCAAGGACCAGGTCGAGCACTCCGGCAACGTCCTGGTCGAGGTTGTCCGGTTCTCGGATGCCAAGTGAACGCGCCGCTTCGAATTCGCATCCCCGCGCTGGGCTGGGCTCCACGCCATTACCAGATGGAAGCGTGGAACGCCTGGGAGCGCGGATGCAAGCGCCAGCTCCTGTTCTGGCATCGTCGAGCAGGTAAGGACGAGATAGACCTGCAGAAACACGCTGTGAGCGCGATGACGCGCCCCGGCACCTACTGGCACATGCTTCCGGAAGCCTCGCAGGCCCGCAAAGCAATATGGAACGCGGTGAACCCGCATTCAGGCAAGCGCCGTATTCTCGAAGCGTTCCCGGGCGAGATCATCGCCAACATGAACGACAACGAGATGTTCATCCGGTTCGTCACCGGGTCGACGTTTCAGGTGGTCGGGTCGGATAACTTCAACAGCCTGGTCGGCTCGCCTCCGGTCGGCATCACGTTCTCGGAATGGGCGCTGGCGAACCCGAGCGCATGGGCGTTCCTATCCCCGATCTTGGAAGAGAACGGCGGCTGGGCATCGTTCATCACCACGCCGCGCGGCAACAACCACGCCAAGAGCATGCTGGATGCGGCAAAGCTCGATCCATGGAGCCCGACGCTCAATCCGAAAGGATGGTTTTCGCAGGTCCTGACGGCTGGCCAGACGGGCGCGATCGGTGCGGAAGGTATCGAGCGCCAGCGTGGCATCTATGCTGCTCTGTACGGCAAGGAGATCGCCGACCTGCTCATCCAGCAGGAGTTCTATTGCTCGTTCGCCGGCGCGATGGTTGGCTCTTACTGGGGAGCGGAGATTGCGGCCGCTGATGTGGATGGCCGGTTCAAGCCGCTGCCGATCGATGATCGTTATCCGGTTCACACGGCTTGGGACTTAGGCAAGGCGGCCAACAACCCGATCTGGTGCTTCCAGACGATACCGGGTCAAGGGCTGCGCATCGTCGATTTCTACAAGCCGGATGCGGAGGATCTGGAAGGGTGGTGCAAGTGGCTCAACGCGAAGGGCTACAACGGCAACGACTACGTGCCTCACGACATCATGCACCCGGTCTGGGGTGCCAAGCACACGCGCTATGACATCCTGAAGGCTGCAGGCCGGAAGCCGAAGATGGTCGGCATGACGTCGGTCGCAGACGGTATCACGGCCGGTCGCGAGGCCATCAAGGTCGCAACGTTCCACGCTGGTGACGATGAGCGCGCCAAGCGCGTCGAACACGGCACCGACGGCCTGAAGTCTTATCGCCGTGTCTGGGATGATGAGAGGAAAACGTTCCTACCCAACGCCTACAAGGATTGGGCGGAACACATCGGTTCATCCTTCCGATATCTGGGCCTTGCCTGGCGCGCCGAGCAAATCGTCGAGGCGCCACCACCGAAGACCGATAAGCCGGTCTACACGGCCACCGCTGGCGGCGTGATCATGAGCAGCATGACGGTGAAAGAGCAGATCGAGGCGATGATCCGGCGCAAGAAGCGCGCATCGTAGGAACTCAACTCGGGATATGACGTTCTATCGGAGCGTCGAAGTCCCAAAAACAAAGGACTTCATCATGAAGAAGAACGAAGAACAGGCCTTCCGCTCGATCGAGAAGCAGTGGAACGGCGGCGAGCATAAGCTGGCCGGCGCCCGGGCCAGCGAACTCGTATTCGGTGCCAGCACCACGATGAACCAGTCGCTCTTTGACGAACTGCGCGAGAAGATCCCGGGCATTGAACGGTATATCTCGGCACCGGCCAGCGGCACGATCGTTGAGAAGGTGTCCGACCAGGGCGGTGATCCCTTGGCTGTCCAGCCTGAGAACCGTGACGAAGCCACTGGCGAATCCAACCAGTCCGGCGAGAAGGGCAAGGATCAGCAGGACGCTGTCGACAAGGTGCTTGAACCTGGCCGCAAGGCTCGCGCCAAGGCTGCCGGCAAGTCCGGCGAGAAGGGCAAGGACGAAAGCAAGGGCGGTGCTGGTTCGCTGGTGTCCACCAAGCTCAATCCCGATCCGCAGAAGCCCGAAGCCGCCTAACTCCTCACCCTCATCACCTTTCAGAAGGCTCGCTTAACGGCGGGCCTTTCTTCGTTGGAGCAGCAATGTCCGAAGTTTTCGCCAAAGCCGGAGAGCCCGTCACGACGGAAGACGGCAAGGTCATTTGCTACTTGAAGAATGATCTGCGCAGGGGATTGACCGTGTTCTCATCCGATTTTCACCAGTTTGCTGAAGGCGAGCGCGCTTTCGCTCCGGGTGAAACCTTTGATCGGCGCTGCTTCCGTGATGGTGGTCGTGGCCATCAGATCTGCATCAACGGTGAATGGCGCCCATGAAAAATCCCGTCAAGCAGAACACTAAGCTCCGCGAGGAGGGCGCCAAGTGGATCAAGCGTGTCGAGGCCGCTGGCAATCTGGAAAAGGATTGGCTTGACGACGCTTCAATCGCGACGAAGGCCTATACGAACGAGGCGAAGACGGATTCCGCTGACACCACTTCGGCGCTCGGCACCACATACGATTTCAACATCCTATTTGCGAACGTCGAGACTATCGTCCCGGCTGTGATTAACTCGCCACCGGTGCCTGATATCCGCAGGCGCTTCAACGACGCTGATCCGGCCGCCAAGACGCTCGCTGACGTGATCGAGCGGGGGATCATCGTCCAGATCGACGACAGCCGCCTGCAGGTGGAGCTCGAAGCCGCAGCTCAGGATGCTTTCCTTGCCGGCCGCGGCATCGTTCGCATTCGCTTCCGCTCGGACATCGTCGGCGGAGAACCCACGAAAGAGGACATTGTCGATGCAGCCGAAGAAGATCTCGATGGCGAAGGCCAAGACGGCGGAAGCGTTGAACTTGTTGATGGACGCGACACCGGTGGAGATCAGGGAGACATACTCGCTCCTGACGCCGGATCAGATCTTGGAACAGTTGCTCCTGAATTACTCGCGCCAGCTGGACCGCCAGAGCGCCTTGAGAATGAACGGATCGGCTTTGAAGCAGTAAGCTGGAAGGATTACCGCCACGGACCAGCCAAGCGCTGGGACGAACGGCCGTGGGACGCCTTCCGTTTCGTTGTTTCGAAGGATGACGAGGAGGATTCATTCAACGCCGATCTGATCCGCAGCCAGTTCGACGAGAACGAGACAAACGCTTGGTCGAGAAGCACAGACGACATCTGTGGCTGGGAAATCTGGGAGAAGAAGCGCCGCCGCGTGACCTTTGTCAGCGACGACGGCGTGATCCTCAAGACGATCGATGATCCGCTTGGCCTGAAGGGTTTCTTCCCGATCCCGACGCCGATGCAGCCGATCGAGGTCACCGGCCGTCTGCGCCCTGTCAACCCGTTTGCGATCTATCGCAAGCTTGCCGACCAGCTCGACACGATCACCAAGCGCATCGATGTCGTTAGCAGGGCAATGAGGGTTTGCGGCTGGTACTCCGGCGATCAGAAGGACATGGAAGCGGTCCTGAACCTCGCAGACAACGAGTTCGCGCCTATCAGCAATGGTGACCTCTATGCGGCTTCTGCCGGCGGCATCGCTGGGGCAATGGCGTTCTGGCCTGTCGAGAAGTTCATTCTGGTTCTTCGTGAACTGTATGCGGCGCAAACCCAGACGAAACAGGCCATCTATGAAATCACCGGCATCAGCGACATCGTTCGCGGCGCATCGATGGCTTCGGAGACGGCGACGGCCCAGAACATCAAGAGCCAGTGGGGCTCGCTCCGTATCCAGAAGATGCAGCGGATGATGGAGCGCTGCGCCCGTGACCTGTTCGTGATGATGTCGGAGATCCTGCCGACGCGCTTCTCGCTTCAGACGCTGCAGGACATGACGAGCATTCCGCTTGTTCCCGAACAGACAGACACGCCCGAGCAACTAAAACTGAAGCAGGACGTGATCAACCTGATGAAACGTCCGATCGCCAGCTACTACCGTGTCGATGTTGAGAGCGATTCCACGATCCGCGCCGACCTGACGCGCCAGAAGGCGGAAGTCTCGCAGTTCCTGACCGGTGCCGGCGCATACTTCCAGGCTGTCGGCCCATTGGTGCAGAGCGGAACATTGCCCGCCGACGGCGCGCTCGAAATCTTCATCGCCAACGCCCGCATGTTCAACCTTGGCCGGTCTGTCGAAGATACGCTTGAGAACATGGTCAAACAGGCCAAAGCGAAGGCACAGCAGGCCGCCGAGCAGCCACCACAGCCGAACCCGGAAGTGGCAAAGGCCCAGGCGGAAGCACAGACCAAGGACCAGGCCGACCAGCGACGCAACCAGACCGAACTCGCCAAGGCGAAGATGGACAACGAGACCGAATGGAAGGTCGCAATCCTCGACGCTCTGACGAAGATCGAGACGGCGCGCATTCAGGCATCCATGGGCATGGACAGCGCTTCTCTGGCCGCCCAGCTGGAAAGTATCCTTGGACTGACGCCAGCGCCCCAGCCGGTTCCTGTGGCTGTTCCTGCCCCATCATTTCCCCCGCAACTCGTACCGGTGAACGCATGACGAAGTTCGTGAAACGCAATGGCCAATGGGTAGATGCATCGAGCGGCGCTCCGATGCTGACGGAAGCGCAGCGCAAAGGCCCGATCCCTGTGCCTTACGTGCTTTCTGACATCGAGGCCTATCGCAGCCCAGTTGATGGCAGGGTGGTAAATTCTCGATCGGATCGGCGCGATGACCTGAAGCGCAACGGCTGCGTCGAGTACGAACCGTCGATGTCCCCGACCAAGGGAAAGATCCGCAACAAGGCCTTTGCTGCCAAGCGCGGCCTGACAGTGAGTGAGGAATTTCGATGACTGAACGTAGATCGACCACACTGGCCATCACAGCCTTGGACCTCCGCCTCGCAGGGAACGTGGCGCTGGCAGATGCCGTCGGCATCAAGGCGCAGGAGGCATATGCGTGGGAGGAGCGCGAAAAAGGGGTCACTGATCGCCTACCGGAACAGGATACGTCTTACTGCATCAGTTTGCGGGGAAGATCGATAACCGTCGTGAACGGAGCACGCGTATAATGCAGATCTGCTACGCCATTACCTCGGCCGCCTTCGCTGCCGTCTTTCTTGTCGCCATCATCGTGTTTGGTGAGACTGCGGCCCGGAATATCGCCATTGCCGCTGCTTTCTTCGGCTGCGCGTCTCAGTTCACTGGGCAGGACCCGAAGGCATACCCGCTTTCGATCTATCTCGCCTATGCAGCCTTCATGCTGGCCATCCTGGCCTACGTCTACCTGCTGCTCGGCAGCTAACCCACCTTCCAAAACCGAATAAGGATTTCACCGCATGAGCGTCGAAGCACTCAATGCGCCGCAGATCGATTCCGCGGTCATCACCGCCGATCCGGCGAACATCTCGACTGACACTGAAGTTAACGACGACGATGCGCTTGGCGCGGTCTTTGACACGGTCAGCAAGGAAGAGGTCAGCACCCGTGATGCCAATGGCCGGTTCCTTTCCAGAACCACGCCAGACGCTGCCGAGACGGGCAAGGAACCACTGGAAGGTGGTGAGGGAGAGGAGCAGAAGGCCGGTGAAATTTCGACGCCGCCGGGCGATGTTCCTCTCCCGTCTAGCTGGCGGGGGAAAGAGGATCTTTGGGCCAAGGTTCCCGCTGATTTGAAGGAGCCGCTCCGCGCGCACCAGGAACAGCTCCACAAGACCCTCTCCGAGCAAGGGCAGGTAATATCGGCATACAAGCCGATCAGCGATGTACTGACGAACTACAAGGATTATTTCGGCGGCGATCGGGGCAACTACAAGCCACACGAGGCCGTCGAGTATCTGTTCAGCCTTCAGCGCCAGATGGATGACAATCCCATCGATACGTTGATGCAGATCGCCGACACGTACGAGCTCCGCCCTCATCTGCAGAAGATGTTCGGCGGCGCCGGCGGCGAAAGCGGTCAGGCAACCGAGAATTCAGCGCTGCTGGCAAAGATCAGCCAGTTGGAAGGCACGATCCGCACGATGGGTGATCCATCGAAGATCGACCAGCGCATTACCCAGAAATTGGACGAAGCCCGCGCATTCGGGGAAGTGGATCAACTTGTGAGCCGCCTGTCGCCAGACATGCCGCTCTATGAGGAAATCCCAGAACCGGACCTGGTGAGCTTCATCCACATGGCGAAGCAGAAGCTTGGCGGTTCCGCCTCCCAAGAGGCCGTACTGAAGCGCGCTTACGACATGGCTGTCAACGCAGACCCCGACTTGAGGGCAAAGGCTGCCGCGCTGAAAACCGCCGCATCCTCGAACCCTGAGCAAATCGCGGCGGCAAAGAGAGCGAACCAAGCCAATCTCCGTTCAACTTCGACCGGCAAAACCAGGCAGCTTACCCAAGAGGAAGAGCTGGGCGCCGTGTTCGACTCGCTACAAGGGAAATAACCGATGGCAGGACCATCTACAATTTTCACGGAAATGGTCTCGACCACTCTTCGCAACTCCGCGAAGGACGTGGCCGACAACGTCTCCAAGCACAACGCCTTGCTCAACATTCTGAAGAAGAAGGGCAAGCTCATCACGCTCGACGGCGGCACGGAAATTCAGATCCCGCTCGAATACGCTGAGAACGGGACCTACACCCGCTACGCTGGCTTCGACACACTGAACACCAACGCCTCCGACATCGCGACCTCGGCGAAATACGACTGGGCGCAGATCGCGCTGCATGTCGTCTCGTCCGGCGCGGAGATCCGTAAGAACTCCGGCCGCTCGCAGATGATCAACTTGGTGAAGACGAAGAAGGCGAACGCCCTCAAGACGGCGGCGAACAACTTCTCGATCGACGCCTATTCGGACGGCTCGCTCGCCAATCAGATCGGCGGACTGGCGCAGATCATCCAGACGAACGGCCAAGGCACCGTCGGCGGCATTCCGTCTTCGACCTGGGCGTTCTGGCGCAACAAGTTCCGCGAAATCGCAGGTTCGAACGCCTACACTTCGGCCACGCTGAAGCAGGAGTTCAACGGCCTGTGGCTCCCGCTGAACCGCGGCGCCGACAAGCCCGACCTCGTGGTCCTCAGCCACGACTTCTACAGCGTCTACGAAGCCGGCGAGCAGCAGCTTCAGCGCTACATGGATGCGGACCTGGCGGAATCCGGTTTCGCAAACATCAAGTACAAGTCGGCAAACGTCATCTTCGACGACAACGCCAACTTCACCACCACGGCTGAGAAGGGTTACTTCCTCAACACCGACTATCTGTACATCGCGCAGCACAAGGATGCGCAGTGGTCGCAGGACGAGGAAAAGAAGCCGATCAACCAGGACGCCGTTGTCATCCCGTACTACTGGATGGGCAACATGGTCTGCTCCAACCGTTCGCTGCAGGGTGTCCTGCTCGACGCAGCGTAAGGAGAACGCACATGACTGCATTTGTAGGCGCGCAGCTCGACCAGAGCTACACCGCAGCGGACCTCACCGGTGTCAACAGCGGCAAGGCTCCCGGCATCGGCGACATCTACGTCTCCCACGACAATAAGCGATATCGCTTTGTCCAGTACAACGCTGGTGCAGGCGCCATCGCCGCCGTCGTGGGTAACGCGGTCGGCTTCTATAGCCCCGGCGGCGTTTCGGCCGGTGCTACCAACGTTGTGACGTCCGACGTGTCGGATACCTCGGCGAACCTCGCCGGTATCCTTCAGGCCGCGCCGGCATCGGGTGATTATTGCTGGATCCAGATCGGTGGTGTTGCCACCATCGCCCCGGCTCTGGTCTCCGGCGCCGACGGCAACGCACTGACGCTTTCCACCACCACTGACGGCACCCTCAAGGTGGCCGGCGCAGTGACGGATGCGGGTGGAGCCATCGCGATCGACGCTTCGGCCAAGATCATCATGCTGTCCTGCCCGTACTAATCAGGCTTGGTCATCTGAAGACAGAGGGCGTCCTTCGCGGGGCGCCCTTTCTCGTTCTCCCCACCTTCCAAAACAGTGAGAAACATCATGGCTCAGGAACAAGGCCCGCTCGTTCGCGTGCTCAATTTTCATCAGACATTCGAGCGTGTCCCTATCCGCGGCGACCGTCTTCGGGATGACGTCGACGAACGCGGCTTCAAGATCGATGAGAAGGGCAAGCGCGTCCTTCACAACATCGAGGTCGATTGGGTGACCTATGCTCCGGCGCACTCGCCGCTTTCGACCAGCACAACGGAACGTGTCCGCCATTTGCGCCCGCCACAGGAATTGATTGACGACAGCGATAAGGGCGAAAAAGCGGCTTTCATGATGGCGCGCTGGGCGGCAATCGAACCGGCCTATGAAGCGTGGAAAGCTGGTCACGAACTGCCAACCGATGGCACTCCACTGGCGCATTGGCCAGGTGTATCGGCCGCGATGGCTGAAGAGCTGAAAAAGTACAGCATCCGCACGGTGGAAGAGGTCCGCGATCTGGGTGACGGTCTCCTCGATAAGATCCGCCTTCCGAACATGCGCGAGCTTCGCCTCTCGGCACGGGCATTCCTTCAGAACGTCCGATCGTCGGAATCGGCAGAGCGTGAAGTCGAGCGCGACAACACGATCACGGCGCTGCAGGAAGCCCTCAAGGAGCAGAACGAGCGGCTTGAGGCTGCAATGGCTCTCCTTGATCAGAAAACAGCGCCGCCGGCCGCCGGTGATGGAGACGTCGAGGCTCTTCGCGCCGAGCTGAAGGCCAAGGGCGTCAAGTTCCATCACGCTGCCGGCGCTGCAACGCTGAAGGCCTTGCTCGAAGAAAGCGCTTCCTAATGACGGTGCTGTCAGTCGTTTCCAACGCATGCCTCAAACTGGGCATGGATCAACCCGATACGCTCTTCTCGAACACCGATCGCGAGTACGTTGAACTCGCGGCCTTGGTGAACGACACGGCGCGCATGATTGCGGAGGATTACGACTGGCAGCTCCTTCAGAAGGTTTTCACGATCACCGGCAACGCGGCCGACGAGGCGTTCGATCTTCCTGACGACTACGACAGGATGGTTCAGCCCTCGTCGATGTGGTCTAGCCGGTGGAGCTGGTCGCTCGACAAGATCGCCAGCACCGACCAGTGGCTGCAGATGCAGACAACGCCGTTCACGTGGATGTTCGGAAACTGGATCATCTACGGCGGCCAGTTCCATGTCCTGCCAGTGATGGCCAACGCTGAGATTACCAAGTTTTTCTATGTCAGCGATAAGATCGTCAAAGACCGCATCGGCGCGCTGAAAGAGGCCTTTACCGCAGATGATGATGTCTTTCGGCTTGATGAACGGTTGCTCGAATTGGGTGTCATCTGGCGATCGAAGAAGGACAAGGAACAGCCGTTCGAAATTCAGAAGGCCGAATATGACGATCTGCTCGGCAAGAAGGTGAAGCGCGACGGCGGCTCTCAGGCTGTCGTCAGTGGCAATCGTCGCCTTTCCAATCGGGACGTCCGGACGGCATGGCCGACAACGATAGGCGGAACGCCCTGATGCTTGTCTTGCCATCCGTGAAAAGAAGGGCGCTAGCGAGCCCCTATTCGTTCATGCCTCCGGTGCGAGGCGTCATTTTGAACGAGCCGCTGCCCAATGGGAAGCCCGGCGGGGCTCTCGTCTTGGAGAACTGGATTCCGACCGCAGGCGGCGCCCGTGTGCGTGGCGGCAGTTTGAAGACGGCCACAATCGGTGCGAACCCGGTTCGTCGGCTGTGGACGTTCAAAAGCGGGCAGGTGGAAGAGTTCTTCGCCTCCGACGATCAGAACATTTTCAATATCACGACGGTCGTCAACAATGTCACGCCTCCGGCTGCTGCCGTGACTGGCCAGTCGAACGGTTACTATTCGACGGCACAGTTCGGTACGGCGGGCGGGAACTTCCTGTATGCCGTCAACGGCGCCAACGACGCGCAGCTCTATGACGGGCTGACATGGAAGGCGATCAATAACGCATCGGTGCCAGCATTCACCGGCGTGGCCACATCGGCCCTGTCGTTCGTCTGGTCGTTCGCAAGCCGGCTGTTCTTCGTCCAAAAGGATTCGATGAACGCCTGGTATCTACCAGTTGATAGCATCGGCGGCGCTGCGCAGGCTTTCAGCCTTGCCGGGGTGTTTCAGGAGGGCGGCTCGCTGCTCTTCGGCGGTAAGTGGTCGCTGGATGCTGGCGATGGCCTCGATGATAAATGCGTCTTCGTCTCGACAGAGGGCGAAGTCGCCATCTTTCAGGGGACGAACCCGGGCAGCGCAGCCGACTGGCAGAAGGTCGGCGTGTACAAGATCACCAAGCCGATGGGGCCGAACGCCACCATGCAAGCCGGCGGTGATCTATTGATCTCGACGTCTGACGGAATCGTTCCGATCTCGGAAGCGGTGAACAAGGATGCGGCGGCGCTGTCGCTGTCTGCTGTCACTCGTGCGATCGAGCCTGCATGGAAAAAACAGGTGCCGCTCCGGTCTGCACTGCCTTGGGAACTGATGAAGTGGCCAACGGCGAACCTCATGGTGGTTTCCCTCCCTGCAGCAGATGCCAGCATTCCGACCCTTTGCTTTGTCGCGAATACGCAAACGGGCGCGTGGGGCTTCATCACCGGCTGGGATACCCGCTGCATGGCCCATTACGGCGGCTCGGGCTTCTTTGGCACCAGCAAGGGTACGATCCACCAGATGGACGTCACCGGCAGTGACGACGGCTTGCCATATACCTGCACCTATGTCGGTTTGCCTGATCAGATCAAGACACCAGGCATCTACAAGACGATCTACTCGGGCCGGGCGACGTTCCTCGCCAATATCCCATTCAAGCCGAAGGTCTCGGCCTCGATGAACTATCGGGTCAAGCTCCCGACGCCGCCCTCTTCGCCGGCAAACTCCGCAATGGACCTCTGGGACGTCGGTCTCTGGGATGTGGCTGTTTGGGATGCGGGATCGGTCATTGATGTCACCACGAAATGGGTCTCGATCGGTAAATCCGGGTTCGCGATGTCACCGCAAGTACAGATCACGCTCGGGGTCAACATCACCCCGAAAATCGATCTGGTGCAGTTCGACATCACGTATCAGCGTGGCGGAGGGCAGGTTTGATCACAGCTATCATCGCTCGGGGCGACGAACGTCAGCAGCTGGCCAGGTGGGTTTCGAACATGATCTGGCCGGGTAGCAGTCGCGGCTTTGGTGAATGCCAAGGCATGGGCGTCGTCGATGACGAAGACGACAAGCTCATCGCCGGCGCGATCTGGCACAACTACGAGCCGGAGGCGGGTGTCATCGAGATATCGGCCGCCGCCACGTCAAAGCGGTGGCTGACACGTCAGACGCTCGACATGATGTTCGGCGTGCCTTTCCGGGAGTGGAACTGCCAAGCGGTCGTGTTGCGCGTCCCTGACAGCGACAAGCCGATGCATCGCATGCTCAAGGCCTATGGGTTCGAAGTCTATCGCATACCGCGGCTGCGCGGTCGGGATGAAGCTGAAAATGTTTTCGTCCTGACTGACGACGCCTGGCGCGCAAACAAGTTCAATCAGAAGGAAACGGCCAATGGGTAAGCAAAAGGCGCCAGCCGCGCCAGATCCCAAAGCGACCGCTGCGGCCCAGACCGGCACGAATGTCACGACGGCGCTTGCAAACGCCCAGCTCGGCAACGTGAACCAGTATGGGCCGGATGGCTCTGTCACCTATTCGACGAACGGCGGCCGCAACTTCACGGACCCTTCCAGCGGCCAGACGTATTTCATCCCGCAGTATGAGCAGACGACGTCGCTCTCTCCGGCCCAACAGGCGATCAAGGATCAGAACGACAAGGCGAGCCTTGGACTTGCCGAAATTGGGAACAATCAAACTGCGTTTCTGAAAGACTACCTTTCGAAGCCGGTTGATCTCTCGAACGAGGCGACCGAAGCCAGGTTGATGGAACTCGGCCGCGCTCGCCTTGATCCGATGATTGCGCAGAACGATGAAAACCTGCGCTCGCGCCTCGCCAATCAGGGCATCAAGGCCGGTTCCGATGCTTATGACCGTGAGATAGCCACGGCGCGGCAGGGCAACAACGACGCTTACACGAGCTTGCTGCTCAATGGTCGTTCGCAGGCGGTTCAGGAGGCGCTGACGCAGCGCAATCAGCCGCTGAACGAGATCACTTCACTTCTGTCCGGAACGCAGGTTTCCACGCCGCAGTTCGGCGCCAGTACCAACCAGCCGACGCTGCCGACCGTCGATTATGCCGGCTTGGTCCAGTCGAACTACCAGAACCAGGTGGCAGCCACCAACGCGGCCAACGCGCAGCGCAGTAACGTGTTGGGCGGTCTGTTCGGTCTCGGCTCCGCCTTCCTTGGCAATCCGGCTCTGTCAGACGAACGGGCGAAGAAGAACATCAAGCCCGCTGGGCGGCTTATGGGCCACAATATCTATACCTACGAATACAAGGGCACCGATGTGCCTCAGGTTGGCGTTATGGCGCAGGAAGTCGAGCGCAAGCGGCCGGATGCGGTCACGACCGGCTCTGATGGCCTGAAGCGCGTCAATTACGGCAAGCTCTTCCAGATGGGCGAAAGGATGGCTGCATAATGGGTTTCCTGTTTGGTGGAAAAACCGGCGAGACAGCGGAATCGCTCGCTCGTAAGCGGGCCGTTGCCGAAGCGCTCCTCGCCAACGCGAACAATCGTGTGCCGCAGTCGGTCGGCGAGGGCATCGCCTCGATCGGTCAGGCGCTGTCTGGCCGCCTCGGCTTGAACGTCCTCCAGAAGCAGCAGTCGGAAGGCGCGTCTGCTTTGGATAAGCGCATTCAGGGCGCGTTGGGCGGTGGTACCGGATTGCCAGCGCCTTCAGGTGCGGTCCCAATGTCGGGAGCGGGTGCTGAAGTCTCCGCCACCACCCCGGGCGCTCCTATCGATATGACCGGAAATCAAGTGTTCAGCGACTTCATCGACACGGTAAAGACTGGCGTCACGAATCCCTATGGCCTCGCAGCCGTAGCGGCCACCGGCAAGGCAGAGAGCGGCTATTCCCCCGGCAATGTGAACCGGACGTGGAGCGATCCGAGCGAAAGCGGCCAGCCCGGTACCGCCGGTGGCATCATGTCCTGGCGCGGTCCTCGATATCAGGCGCTGGCCGCAACAGGCGATCTGTCGCCGAAGGGGCAGGCCAAATTCTTCCTGAACGAAAATCCGGGCCTGATCACGGCGCTGAACAGTGCGAAGAGCGTCGAAGAGGCGCAGCAACTGATGAATAACGCTTGGGCTTTCAAGGGCTATAATCGTCCCGGCAACGCAGAAGCGGCAAGCCGGTTGAGCGCTGCGAACAGCTTCCTTCCGCAGTTTCAGGGGCAAGGCGGCGGACAGCCTGTCGAAGTCGCGTCGATCGCCCCACAGACGGCCACAGACGCGATACAGGCCGTTGCGCCTCAATCGCCCCAGCCAGCGCCAGAAACGCAGCCGAAGGCCTACGTGGACCCCGGCGTGGTCAATGTCGGGCCGAAGCCGGGTGTGACGGCAGCGCTCGCGGGTCTCCCTGCCGGCAATGCCGCTCCGGCACCAAAGAACCGGGCGGTGGCGCAAGCCCTCACGGGGACGCAGGTAGCGCAAGCCGCTCCTGCCGCAGGCGAGGATGCGATCGGCTTCAATCCGGAGCTGCTTACCATCCTCAGCGATCCGTACATCACGCCCGCTCAGTCCGCGACGGTGCGCGCCGTCATTGAGAAGCAGCTTTCCGATCGAGCCGCACGTGCGGAGGAAGCGCGCAAGCGCGCGGATCCGAAGTATCAGCTCGATTTGAAGAAGGGTCAGCTTGAGGTTGACGCCTTGCAGAATCCGAAGCTATCGCCCGGTGACCAGGCGCGCATCGAACTCGACAAGAGCAAGTTCGACTATGAAAAGGGCAAGCCAACGGAAGTTGGCGGCCGCCTAATCAGTCCCGACGGCAAGGTGGTCTATGAGGCACCCGGCAAATGGTCGAAGCTCGACGACGGCAGCTTGTTCAACGAGAGCACCGGCGAATTCAAGATGGCGCCACGGCCGGAAGGCCAGAGCGGGTTCCGCTTCAAGGGCTCGTCTGTCGAAGCTCAGTCGTTGAACGGTCTGATCGATAGCGGCACGCTGACGGAAGATCAGGCGCAGCAGCTCGGCGCTGGCAAGACCGTCTCGGGCCCGAACGGTGAGATCATCTTCATGACGCCGCAGGGCGTGTTTTCGGGTAACGGACAGGCCGGGACCGCAAAGCCGCTTGTTCCGCCTCAGGTGCAGACACAGCAGCAGCCGCAGCCACAGCCCTATGTCGACCTGTTCGGGAATGGTGGCCAGCCAGCAGCAGCACAAGCGCCCGCGCCGGCTCCTGCCGTCACTCAGCCGCCTGCCGCCGCCGCTCCTTCGCAGCAGCAAGCACCACAGACAGCGCCGGAACAGCGTTCGGGCTTGATCCCTATCACCGGGCCAAAAGCAACGGCAGAGAAAAACCTGACTGCCGGCGATCGTCAGGCCATCCGCGAAGCTGACGACATTGTCATGAATGGTGCCGCAACACTCGGACTGCTCGATAAGGCAATGGAGCTTTCGCCAAAGGCAAACGAGGGCTTTGCCGCCAGCACAAGAGCGCGTGCGGGTGCATATCTTCCCGATGGTGCCGTCCCTGACTGGGTTTCGAGCCCTGATAGCTCGAAAGCCACGATCGAATACGACAACATCATCAAGGAACAGGCCTTGGGGCAGCTCAAGGCGATCTTCGGCGGGGCTCCGACAGAGGGTGAGCGCGCGATCCTGCTCGAAATTCAGGGATCCTCATCTCAGCCTAAGGAAGTGCGGGAATCCATCCTGAAGCGAGCAAAGGCTGCCGTCCAACAGCGCGTGGCCTTCAATCGGGATCGTGCGTCTGATTTGCGCGGCGGGACCTACTACAAGCCGAACCGGGGAGCCGACGCGCCGGCCGTCCAGGGCCCTGCGATCGACGATCTGCTGAAGAAGTACGGGGGAGGCCAGTAAGTGGCGACAATCGATGATCTGTCCACGGCGCTGATCAATGCCGACAAGGCGGGCGATGCCGACGCCGCACGTGCTCTCGCTGCTGAAATCACCCGCATGCGCAGCCAGGCTCCCGCGCCGTCCGCGCCGAATGTTCCGAAGGCTGCTGATCCACGCGACAACGCTGCCGGCAAACTCGATACCTTCGTTCGAGGCGCCGCCGACACGCTCAGCCTTGGCCTCGCGGACGAAATCGCCGCACAGGCGAAATCGGGCCCGTTTACCGTTCAGAAGCCCGATGACGATTACTACAAGCGCGGGATCTATGCGGGTGATCTCAATCCGCTTGGCCCGATCGCCAAGGCCTTGAACGCGCCGTTCGCTTCGGAAACGAAGAACGCCGACTATGACAAGGCGCTGGCGGAAGAGCGCGCCACCGACGACGCCGACGCTGAAAACCGTAGCGGCTACCGTGTCGCCGGCCAGATCGCCGGCGGCGTCACGGGTGGCGTCGGATTGGCGAAGAACGGGCTATCGGCGGCCACCAATGCCGCGAATCGTGGTGCCGGCCTTATGCGGGTGGGTGCGGGTTCACTCGTCGATGGCGCTGTGCTGGGCGGGGCTCAAGGCGTCGGAAGTGGTCGAGGGCTGTCGGACAGAGTGCGGCAAGGCACTGTCGGATTGCTTACCGGTGGAGCTATCGGCGGCATAACGCCACTAGCCGTTGCCGGTGCATCCAAAGTTCTGAAATCCGCCGTCGCGCCGATCGCCGCGCCATTCATGCCGGAAACCTACGCTGACGATGCAATTGCAACCGCTCGTCGTCGATCTGGGCAGACGCCCGAACAGGTCGGTGACGCAATGCGCGCGGCCGCGCTCGACGATCAGGGCATGTTCAACGTCGGCGATGCCATGGGCTACACCGGCGAACGGCTCATGTCGACGGTTGCTCGCACGCCACACAACGAGCGCCAGGCGGTTGCCGAAGCACTCCAGTTCCGTCAGGCTGGACAGGGAGAACGCCTTGCCAACCATCTGGCGGAAGGCTTCGATACCTTCGACACGGCTGCCGCACGTACGGCGCAGCGCACGGCCGATCGAGGCGCAGAGGCCAATCGGCTCTATGCAGCGGCCCGCCGTGATGCCGGCGCCGTTAACGTGACGCCGGTTCTCGAAGAGATCGACCGGACGGTCAATCCCGGCGTTAATCAGCTGGTGAACCCGCGTGACCGCATCGCCAACGATTCCATCGAGGGCGCTCTTTCGCGGGTGCGCTCGATGCTTTCGGACGGCCAGTCTCAAGTGACGGACTTCGATACCCTGTTTCGGGCAAAGCTGGACATCGACGACATGATCCAGCGGGCGGAAGGGCAGGGCGCTGGAAACCGAGCCCACTATCTGAGCCGCGTGCAAGGTCAGATCGATGACGCCTTGGCGGCGTCTTCGCCGTCTTACGCGCAGGCTCGGGATTCATTCGCGGCAGCATCCCGCCGTATCGACGCGGTTGAGACGGGACGAGGTGCGACACGCATCTCGCGGAGGGCACAGGACACCATTCCCGAGTTCAACGCCCTTTCACCGGGAGAGCAAGTCGATTTCAGGGCCGGCTATGTGGATCCGCTGATTGCGAAGGTCGAGGGAATGTCGTCATCCCCCACGACCAACAAGGCCCGCGTCTTCCAGACGCCGAAGTACGATGCGGAACTGAATGCCTTTACCGAACCGGAGCGAGGCCAGCAGCTCGCGCGCCGTATCGGTAGAGAACAGCGCATGTTCGAAACGACAAGGGCGGCGCTGGGCGGTTCGAAGACGGCCGACAACATGGCCGACGCTGCCGACATGGCGAAATACGACCCCAGCGCTATCTCAAAGCTCGTTCGTGGCGATTATATCGGTGCACTGACGAACAGTCTCGCCAAGGCTTTGGGAGCAGCGCGGGGCATGCCGCCATCGGTCAGTGAAAGGGTAGCAAGGGCGTTGATCGAGACGAACCCGGAGCTGGCCGTTTCCATGCTGACGCGAGGGTCGGAGAAGCTGTCGAAGGGCGATCGCCTGCGGTCAGGAGTTGCCGCGGCCCTTATCGGGTCCGGTACCGCCGGTGCTGGAAGAATGTGACTTCCACGAATCCGGAACCTTGTTGCCGGTGACGTCGCAGGCCCACATGGCAACGCCGGCGCCGGTCATTAGTCCCAAAGCGATCGATGGCCAGTTGAAAGCGAAAGAATAGATATAGCCAGCCCAAGCAACGGCGATGATGATCCACATCATCAGCCATGGGCCTTTGGTGCGGTCGATCTTTGGCTCGTTCGGGTCGTGGTCGATCTGGTTCATTCTGCGAGCATAGCCTTGGAATTCCAAAAACTCCACCAGGGCGCGAAACAGATTTCGGCGTCTTGGTTTGACCAGGCGGCTATCTCACAGAACAACGTCCGTTTATAGCCCGCCGCCGCCATGCACAGGTTCTTGTGGCGAGATTTGTCCGTCCCTGTAAGGCGCGCCTCGATCGCGCTTGCATCGCAGCCGGTGCTCGCTTCGTGCTGGAACTGACCAAATAGGACAGCCGCCCCGACAAAGACGACGAGCGCAACGACTGCAAGCAGCAAGAAACTACGAAACATAGACGGTCTCTGATGTGAGAAGGCCGCAACCTAAGCGAAATCGAAATTCAATGAAAGGGCTCCTAATCGGGGGCCTTTTCCTTTTCCAAAAGGAACGCCGATGCCAAGAAACGGCTCTGGGGTAGCGACGAAGCCGCCAAACACGACGGCGCAGCCGAACACCTCCATTCTCTCCGCGCTGTTCAACAGCGTCGTTGACGACATCTACGCGCTTTTCAACTTGGCAACGCCGGTGAGTGCCGGCGGGACCGGTGGCACCACTCAGGCGGCCGCGCAGGATGGTCTCGGTGTTGACGGAAAGATCGTCTACACGAACCGCAGCGCGGCCTATACGGCGGTGAAGACGGACAACAACGGCGTGTCTCGCTTCACAGCGACCGCGACCCTTGGATTGACAGCTGCGGGAACGCTCGGCGCGAACTGGCATCACACGGTGATTTCAGAGGTCGGTATCGTCACCATCGATCCAGCTGGCGTTGAGACGATCGACGGATTGACCACGCTTGTCATCCCGAGCGGCTATGCCGTGATGATCTCCTGCGATGGGGCGGCATTCACTGCGCGATATATAGACGGCATCCCGCGCGGCGTGGCTTATACGCCGGTGGCGGCTGATAACGGCGGGCAGACGAAGTTTGTCGCGGCTGTCACCATGCCGCTGACCGCTGCCGCCACGCTTGCAGCTGGCTGGAAGCATCGCGTTATTGCCGCGAACGGCGACGTGACGATCGATCCGAACGGCGCCGAGCTTATCAATGGCGCGACGACGCTGGTGGTAAAGAACGGGCAGACGGCTGATATCCTTTGCAACGGCACGTCCTTCAGCGCCGATGTCTTTAGCAATCCGCTTTCTGGTGCTCAGCTTCAGGGCTTCGCTTACGGTCTTGGCATGGTCAACGCCGCCGGCGACGTCGCAAACGATATCACTATATCTCCCGGTGGAGCGGCATCAGACACTGCGCCTTTTTACTTGATGACGTTGAGCACGGCGATCACCAAGCAGATTGATGCTGGTTGGGCGGCTGGTAATAACGCTGGTGGCTTGGACACTGGTTCTGTGACGAACGCCGTGTATTACCTTTGGGAGATCCAAAGGTCTGACACAGGCGGGGTAGATTTTCTGTTTTCCCTGTCGTCGACCGCGCCCACCATGCCGGCAAACTACGATCGGAAGCGGCTGGCGGGAGTGTTGTCGCGCGCTTCGGCGACCAACTCGGCACCTGGCCTTATTGCATCTCCGGCGGTGGTGACGCCTTGGGTGGCGTATACGCCGACCTTTACCGGCTTCGGCACGCCAACAAATATTGCCTTTCGGTCGCGGCGTGTCGGCTCAAATCTGGAGATACAAGGCTCTTTCAATTCCGGAACAGCCACGGCTGTCACTGCTCTTATTTCACTGGGCTTTAACGGCGTAAACGGCGGATTAGCTGTAGCTAGTGCGCTTAGCGCAGTGAACTCTGCGGGCCTATTCATTGCCGGTAGCTCTAACGCCTTTTCTTATTACGTGTTGGCGCTGGGGGGAGACACCGCGATGAAGTTCGGATTGCAAGGCAGTGGTTTTGCAGGGCTTACACCAGCCAATGGCAGCAACCTCACAAACACCGGCGTTAACTACGCTGTCCAAGCCTCAATCCCAATCCAAGGGTGGTAATCATGAGACTGACCTACGCAGACCCGAAGCCATCGGGCGGCTACCCTGAGGACACCAACGTTGTCTGGCACTTCGATGAGAACTCGGTGACCTTCTACCCGAAGAACTCGGACGAGGTGAAAGCGGCGCTCGCCGATGGAGCCACCATCGGTCCATACGAGCCGCCGGCGCCAGAAGTTGAACAAGCCCCCGATTCAGTAACTGCGCGCCAGTTCAAGATGCAACTCGTCATTGCCGGTATCAAAGCCCAGGTCGACGGGTGGATTGCCGCGCAAGATGAACTTGTTCAAGTCGCCTACGAGTACAGCGGCACCTTCGTAAAGAATGAACCGATGATGCAAGCCGGGTTCGAAGAACTGGGCTTTGCAGAAGAACAGCGAGAAGCGTTCTTCCTGGCGGCGTCAAAGCTCTAAGGATCACCCGACATGTTCTGGATAATCTTCCGGCTCGCGCCCGTATCGGTCGCGGTCTACCCCTTCCTCGTGCCTATCGCCTGGTTGATGACGCTGCTTGCCTATGTGCTGTCGCCGATCATCGCCAGTATATCCATGATCACCGGGAGCAATCAGGTTCCTTGGCTCCGGTGGTTCTATACCCATGACGCCAGCCTCGACGGCGGGATAGAGCAGAGCAAGGACGGATACGACCCGAACGCCAAGGGCTTCAAGCTCTGGTGGCAGCGCGTCAGTTGGGTCTGTAGAAATCCCGCCTACGGCTTCGTTGCTGGTCCTCTTGGCTTCTCGGCTGAAGGATCATTCATCACCTATGAAAGCGGCGCCGCTTATCCGCCGGTGTCCTACTGGACGGTTGTCCAACTGAACTCCGGCTTCCGGATCTTTAGCTATCGCCACAAGACGCGTTGGCTCGGGTGGAAATACACCCCGATCGCCGGCCGCCATCAGCTGAAAAGCAAGCCTTTCTGAAATCTCTCACAATTCGGAGCCTTCCATGCTCGTCCATAACTGGCGCGCAGTGCTGGCCCGCGCCTGGTCGGTGCGGTTCATGGCGCTGGCGTTTCTCTTCATCCTTGCAGAGCCGATCTACACCTTCGTGGCGGCGACGTGGGTCTCGCGAAACATCTACATCCAGCTCGGCATGTCGGCTCTGACCGGCCTGCTCACCATTGCGGCGATCATTTCCCGCATCTTCGTTCAACAGAAAGTCTCAGGAGATCTGAATGGCAAGCCGCCTGAAGAAGGGTAGCGCGATCGCTGCTGCCGTCGTCGCATGTGTA
This sequence comes from Hyphomicrobiales bacterium, assembly GCA_900470805.1. GTDB lineage: Bacteria > Pseudomonadota > Alphaproteobacteria > Rhizobiales > Rhizobiaceae > Rhizobium. Next base: position 349,107 of record UCCA01000012.1, read on the forward strand.
AGCACGTTCGAAGGCCTCCGTAGGGTGGCCTACCTCGACCCGATCGGCATTCCGACTGTCTGCTTCGGCGAGACCCGAGGCGTGAAAATGGGTGACAGCTACACCGTCGCGCAGTGCAAGGACATGCTCGGGGACCGGCTCGTCGAGTTCGAGACGGGCATGCGTGCATGCCTCAAGGCTCCAGACGCCATCCCGGCCGGCGCCTATGTCGCCACCTTGTCGTTTACCTACAACGTCGGCACCGGAGCGTTCTGCAAGTCCACCATGGCCCGTAAGATGAACGCTGGCGATATCGTTGGTGCCTGCAATGAGTTTCCCAAATGGGACAAGGCCGCAGGCATTCGCCTTCCCGGCCTCACCAAGCGGCGCACCGCCGAGCGCGCTCTTTGCCTGAATGGGATTCCATCCTGATGCCGATCATCTACGCCATTGCGCGCTATCTCGGATTCGGCGGCTGCATCGCGCTTGGCCTTCTTGCGTATTACGAGGGCATCCCCGGCGCTTGGCGCGTCCCGTTCCTGTCGAACGTTCCCGTGATCGGTGACCTCACCACCGGCAAGGTCCACTCCTATGCCAATGAGCAGGTCCGCCTCGCCACGGCCAAGATGGTCTCCGCCTACGAGCATGGTGCCCTAGAGGCGCAGCTCAACGAAGAGCGCCGCCAACGGCAAGCAGCCGAGCAGATCACCGAAGAGTACCGCAAGCGCACTGAGGCTGCCGTGAAGGCCAGCGCCGAAGCGCAAACCAAGCTGGAGAAGGCCATTGCCGACGACAAAGACACTGATAGCCCTCCTTGGAGCGATGGCGATTTTGGCTGGCTGTGCCGGAACGGATCTAAAACGCCTGAATGCAGCCGCTGAAGCCAAGGGAAAGGTGCAGGCTCGAATAGACCTGCCGCCTTATCCCGCCGGGTGTGGTGAGACGATGGGCCGCGTTTATCCGAAGCGCACCGAAAAACCCCGCAACACGCAACTGCGCTGGGAGTTCGCCGCCGATACCCAAGATGCGATCAACGCCCGCTGCGCCCAGTTCTACCGAGACGTTCAAACCCGGTACGCCGGACCACGCTGAAAAGGAAATCCTATGACACAGGCTGTTGCCCTATACACTCCCGGCGGGCCGTCGAATCCGACAGGCGTGCCGATCGATAGCTCGAACCCGATTCCGACGGCGGCCAGCGCCAGCGATAAGGCAGCCTTCGCCGGCACCTTCAAGCGCGCTGCGGCTGTCGGCGCAACGCCTGGCGATGCTCTGCTGGTTTCGACCGTGACGACGGCCGGTACTGTCACGCTTACCCTGTCCGGTGGCGGCACACTGACCATCAACGTTCCGCTGGGCTCGACCATCCTGCCGTTCGGCTGCACAGCCGCTGCCAACGGCAATGCTGTCGGCAGTACCTTCCAGAGCCTGTTCTTCACTTAGGAGGCGCGCATGTACGCTTGGTCAACTCCCTCCGATCCGAGCAACTTCCAGCTCGTGCACCCGAAGGACGCGCCCGTAACGCTCGCCGAGCTGATGGCCACCTATCCGGCCGGCTCTGGCTTCAAGGGGAAATACGCCCAGGTAACGGATCTCTGGGGCGCCAACGTCTTCGGCGTGATGCGCTGCGGCTACAATGGCCGCATCTACTATTGGGAGCCTACCACACAGCCCCAGAACGTCGGACAGATGCCTGTGACAGGAGACGTGACGCTGCAGCCACTGACGTCCTGCCCGATCCTCGAATTGACTGGCAGCATCCCGGCGCTGACGACTTACAACGTCACGATGGGAACGACATACGCGTGGCCCGGTGCGGTACGCGAGTTCCGCGGCTCGCTGACGACGCTGCTCGGCACGCTGAACATCCTGGGCGTGGGCTCGACGCTGAACCTCATCCTCGGCGGCACGCGCCGCATCGTCTGCTACGACAACGGCTCTGCTCTCGTCTGGCGCCAATTAAACTGAACGATAGCTTGCCAAGTGCATTGAAAGGG